>CAWILW010000006.1:0-445229 GCA_963837125.1 uncultured Acidimicrobiaceae bacterium
GGGATATTTAGCCCCCGGATGGCGAAGCTAGCTGCGGAATCAGTTCTCTGGGATCTCGCGACCGAAGGCTTCCAGGGTGATCGCGTCCGGCTCAGGTCCTCCACGACGGCCCGTGTCGAGGCCATCGATCTCGGTCATCTCATCGACGGACAACTTGAAGTCGAATACGTCGAAGTTCTCGGCGATGCGGGCTGGCTTGGTGGACTTGGGGATGACAGAGCGCCCATGCTGCAGACCCCAACGCAACATCACCTGAGCGGGACTCTTACCGTGCGCAGTGGCCATCGCTCCAATGACTGGATCTTCGAGGGTGCTGGTGTGATTGGAGTCGCGGTAGAAGGTGATGCCGCCGATCGGTGACCACGCCTGGGTGACGATGCCATGTTCCGAGCCAAAGGACTCAACCGCGCTCTGCGAGAAGTACGGATGACATTCGATCTGGTTGACGGCCGGCACCACCGTGGCACTGTCCAAGAGGGACACGAGGTGCTCAACCATGAAGTTACTGACCCCGATCGAGCGAACCTTGCCCTCCGCGAGCAACGTCTCCAGGGCGCGGTAGGCCTCCAGCGTCCGGTCGAAGGCCGTCGGGAGCGCCTGATGAAGGATCAGCAGGTCGATCTGCTCCACCCCCAGTTTCCTGGCGCTCTTCTCGAAGGCGTGCAGCGTCTCGTCGTAGCCGAAATCGGTGATCCACACCTTGGTCTCTAAGAAGACCTCGGATCGCTCCACGTTCGAACTGTGCACCGCCTCGCCAACTTGACGTTCGTTTCCGTAGGCGGCGGCGGTGTCGATGTGGCGGTAACCGCAATCGAGCGCCGCACGGACCGCATCGCGGGTTTCGTCTGGTGGCGTCTGGAAGACGCCGAGTCCGAGGGAGGGTATCTCGACCCCATTCTTCAGAGTGATGGTTTCCATCTCGGCTACCTTCCCGTCGTTGGCGTTCAGAGTGTCGTCTTCGTCACGATAAGGGCGAAGCGCCCAGATTCCAGCCGAGGGCGTCCAGTCGCCGTCCACGTACGGCCACAGCTCTCCCCGGCCAGCTCATGGATCAACGGTCAAGCTGGGTCGCTGCGGTGCCGAACTGCCCGAACAATCCCACCGTCCCGGTTTACTGGGCCCCTAAGAGTCAGCCCGCGGCTCCGCAAACGCATCGTGTGGATGCACGTGCATCGTCCAAGAGCCGTGAGCCGACCTCGGCCAAGGCTGTGAACGAACCCGGCTTGGGCTCATTCGCCGATGGCAAGGGCGAGGAGGGTATTGACGGCAGTCTCGAACGGACGGGGACTCCGTTGCACCTGGGCGAGTAGAAGTCCTCCTTGGAGCGTGGCGAGCAAGGTGATCGCGAGGTCGTCCGGGTCGATGTCGGACGGGAGTTTCCCGTCGGCATGAAGGGATCTGAGTCCATCGCCGATTGCGGCGGCCCACTGATCGAACCCTGCCGCGATGAGCGCTCGGGCCTCGGGGTCACTCTCGGCGAGTTGACCAACGAGCGAGCCAAGTTGGCAGCCCCCCTTTGCTTTGGTGCGCTTCGCTGCGGTCATCACCATGTTCCGCCAGGCTTCGACTCCGTTCGCGCTGCTGAGCGCGTGCCGCTGGCGATTGACGATGGTCTCGGCTTGGTAGTCGATGACCGCCTGCAGGAGTTCGTTCTTGTCGGGGAAGTAGTGGTACATCTGAGAGCCGCTGACTTCCGCCGCCACCTTGACGTCTTCCAAGGTGGTGTTCGCCACCCCGCGCTCATGGATGAGGGCGGCGGCCTCCTCCACTATTCGTGCCCGGACGCGTGCTCCCTTGGGGGTGAGCCTCGGCCGGTCGCTTGTCTCGTTGACCATGCACCCAGATTAACAGGATTCTGAGTTTGACAACCCAGTTCCGAACTGTCAAAGTGAGTCACACCACCCAGTTTGGAGCGAGAGGACAACACATCGCATGACTGATCTAAAAGGCAAGACGGCTCTGGTGACGGGCTCGACGAGCGGGATCGGCAAGGCGACGGCCATCGCCTTGGCTGCCCGCGGGGCTCACGTACTGATAGTCGGGCGCGATGAACAACGAGCCCAAGACGTGGTCGCCGAGATCGAAGAAAGCGGCGGCAGCGCAACGTTCCGGCTCACGACGTTGAGCGGTCTGGAATCGGCCCAGGACCTGGTCGAGTGGGCCACTGAGGCAGGCGACGGGCACGTCGACATCCTCATCAACAACGCTGGCGTCGCCTTGCTCGGACCAAGCAACGCAGCCACCGAAGCAGAGTTCGACGAGACCTTTGCACTGAACGTCAAGGTTCCGTTCTTCCTCGTCGCGTCATTGGCGCCAGCCATGGCCGAACGCGGATGGGGTTCGATCGTCAACATCTCCACGATGGTCGCCAGCTTTGGACAAGCCGGCATGGCGATGTATGGCGCCAGCCGAGCGGCTCTCGAACTAATGACGAAGACCTGGGCCGCCGAATACGGCCCGAGTGGTGTTCGGGTCAATGCCGTTGCCCCCGGTCCGACGCGCACCGGCATGATGGAAGCAGTCCCCGAGGAGATGGTGAATCAGCTCGCAGCACTGGCACCAGCAGGTCGCGTAGCTCAGCCCGAGGAACTTGCTGCGGCCATCGTCTTCCTCGCCAGTGATGACGCCAGTTTCGTCCACGGTGTCACTCTTGCGGTCGACGGCGGCCGGGTCGCGACATAACTGCAGATCCCACCCGGTGCCCACGTGTTCGTCGACCCGGTACGGGTCTATAGCAACCCGGGAGAACCGGTGGACGCAACCCGCCAAGAGCTGTCCTGCCTGACCAGGCCCACAGAAGCGAGAGGAAATGCAAATGAGCACACTCCCAGGAAAAACCGTGCTGATCACGGGCGCCAACGCCGGGATCGGCAAGGACGTGGCCCGGCAACTGGCGCTACGTCCCGAGATCGCCCGCATCTACCTGGCGTGCCGAAACAGAGATCGGGCGACAGCGGCAAAGGCCGAACTCGAAGCCGTGACCGGCCGGCGCATCTTCGACATCGTTCTCATGGACGTCGCCGATCTGGGTTCGGTCCGCGCCGGCCTTGACGCCATCAACGGATCCGTCGACGCGCTGGTCATGAACGCTGGTGTCATTGGCCCGCAGACGTTGGGCTTGACCGCTGACGGGGTCACCATCGTGTTCGCGACGAACGTCCTTGGCCACGTCGTCCTCCTCGAAGGGCTCCTGAAAGAAGATCGACTTGGCGAGGTTGCGGTCTTGGCCGGAAGTGAAGCAGTCAGGGGGGTCCCGAAGTTGCGGATGAAGGGGCCAACGTTCGTCTCACACTCCGCCGACGAGCTCGCCACTGTCATCGACGGGAGCTACTTCGCCGGAAAAAAAGCTGACTTCAACCTCGCTTTCGGGCAGGCCAAGTACATCGGCGCCCTATGGATGGCCTACCTGGCCCGCCAACACACCGACCGCCGCTTCATCACCGTGAGCCCCGGCAACACCACCGGCACCCAAGCAGCCAGTGACCTCCCATTGCCGATGCGTATCGGGGCCAAATACATCCTGCCCACCCTGGGTCTCTCCCACAAACTTGACGTGGGCGCGAAGCGACTGGTCGACGGCGTCACCGACCCGACCCTGTCGAGCGGCGTGTTCTACGCCAGCGCGGCCAACACGCTTATAGGTCCCATGGTCAACCAAGCAGACTTCCTCCCCGACCTGGCCAACCCGTCGTTTCAGGACCACGCCAACGAGGCCATCCACCGCTTCATCGCCGAACGTCGTTCTGAGCCTCGCCGATTGGAGTCCGATCGCTAGGCGGAACTCTCGCCTTCGCCGTCCCCAGCGCTGAGCTCAGCGAGCCGAGCATGGGAGAACAGCCAGTTTCGTCGCTCGCATGGACTACCCGGACACTCGTCTTCCGGCGATCTCGGACACCAGGAGGGTATCCCCAAGGTGCCTGCTTGAGACTTGTGGAAGGTGGCAGTCAACAATCGCGAGCATCGAGGCGAGACCAGCCGTCCGACGATGGGGTCTTGGCAATCCAAGATTGGCAATCAAATCGGGCCTACGGAGTAGACGCTTGCGAACCCCCTAGACAAGAGGGCCTGCTCAGGACGCCTTCAACGGACTGTAAAGACGGACTGGACAACTCAGACCGGCCTCCGGATTCAATGACGTCGCGAGGTTCTGTTCTTTGCACTCCGAGTCGGTTCGTCGAGTAGCGACCCGAGCACTTGAGCGGCCGATTCATCTGACGACTCGAGGAAGTGCCCGTAGACGTTGAGCGTCGTCGCGGCGTTTGCGTGGCCCAAGCGGCCCGCGACCGTGTTGACGGGTACGCCGGCGGCAAGCAGGCGGGTGGCGGCAAAGTGGCGCAGGTCATGGAGCCTGACCCCTGTGATACCAACCTCGTTGCAGAGATGGATGAAGGCATGGGTGACACGGTTCGGTCGCCAGGGAACGCTGCCATCCGGGGCGTCGGAGAAGACGTGGGCCTTGGCGGGGATCTTGCTACCCACGGCCCGAGCCCGATCCTCATAGCGCCGGCGTTGCGACTCGAGGCTGCGAAGTGTGGCTCGGTCCAATGAGATGCGTCGGCTCGCGTGGGTCTTGGTGCTCTTCTCGGCCAGCTCGTCGTTGCGCTCGCCGACCAAGGATCGAGCGATCCTGACGGTGGCAGTCTTCATATCGAGGTCGGTCCAACGGAGGGCACACAGCTCACCCCGGCGAGCGCCCGTTACAGCGGCCAGCCGAAGGAAGGAAGCGAGATCACTCTCTTTCACTTCTGCCTGCTCGATCAGCTTGGCGACGACCTCCGGCTTGGGAATCGTCAGCTCATGCCGATGCACCCGAGGGGGAGTCGCCCGCGTTACCGGACTCGTGGCGATCCACCCCCAGCGGACGGCCTGGTTCAACAATCTACGGAGGAGGGCGTGGATGTGGTGGATGCTCTGCGCGCCGAGCGGGCCTCCGTCGGCCCTGCCACGTCGGTGGAGGTCCGCATAGAAGGCGTCGATGTCAGCGGCCCTGATCGACCTGACCTTTGTCTGGCCGAACCTGGGCAGGATGCGCTTCTCGAGCAGACGGTCGTATTCGTGCAGCGTCGTCGGTGAGAGGTTGACCTCGGCGATGGGTCGCCATTGCCGGACGAGGTCCGCCAGCGTGCCGTCCGTCGTGACTTCGTCGGTCCGACCCACCTCCATGAGGAGTTCGGCCAGCTTGCCCTCCGCGAACCGCTTGGTCCCGTGGATCGTGCGAGTGACGTACAAACGTCGGCCGTCGGCCTGGCGGCCCGCGTAGACCTTGGCTCGCCAGACGTTCTTCCCGCGGTCCTCGAGATGACCCCGCATGAGCAGGGAAAATACCAGGGATTCCCAAGGGATTCCCACAAGGTTCCTTGTTGTATATGAAGTGAGCCAGATCTAGCCTCTGATCTGGTCTTTCTCTATGCGCCCCCGGAAGGATTCGAACCTTCGCACACGGTTTAGGAAACCGATGCTCTATCCCCTGAGCTACGGGGGCTCGGAGGGTGCGGCCGTGCACCCCAGGGGTCCCCATACTGGCCCATGACGGCCCGGATGGACGCACTGGGCATGGGCTGGCCGGCGGGCGGCCTTTCCGCCGTCGCGGCGCCGCCCGAGAACGGCGCCGGGATCAGGCGGTCGCGCTCGGCGGGTTCAGCGCGGGGATCTTGCCGCGCGCTGAACGTCCACCGGGACGCGATGGCGAAGCCGACGGTGTCCGCGACGAAGAGGACGGCGGTGACGCGGGCGTCCGCCCAGGGGGTGGGGACGATCGCGGCGTGCACCAGCGCGCCGAGGAGCGTTCCGAGCAGCGCCACCTTGGCGGCGAAGGGCACGGCCTCGAGCCGGCCCTGCACCCGCTGGGCCCACCCCGCGCCACGCAGGGCGAGCGCACGGATCCCGCCAGGGCCATCCAGATCAGGGGGCCGGCCAGCACCACCAGTCCCGGCAGGTGCTCGTCGGGCACCGAGAACACTCCGCCCGAGCCCGTCATCTGCATCACGATGTCCCGCATCGCGGACCCCTTCCCTCTGTTCTCGCAGGGTACGGAGGGGATGTGATGGATCCGTGAGGCGGCGGCCAGGGGATTGTGGCCCCGCACCTGCGCCAGGGCGTATCATTCGAGCGGGTACGCGGCCTCCGACAGAGGTCGGAGCACGTGCGTTGCGCTTCCGCCGGTCCGGCCCACCGCCATTTTGCGCGCCCTTACGCGCGCATCAGACCCGAAGGAGCATTGATGACCTCACCCCTGGCCTACAAAGTGGCCGACCTGTCCCTGGCCGCGTTCGGACGCAAGGAGATAGAGCTCGCCGAGCACGAGATGCCCGGCCTCATGGCGATGCGGTCCGAGTTCGCCGCCAGCCAGCCCCTGGCCGGCGCCCGCGTCACGGGCTCGCTGCACATGACCGTCCAGACGGCGGTGCTCATTGAGACGCTGACCGCGCTCGGCGCCCGCGTGCGCTGGGCCAGCTGCAACATATTCTCCACCCAGGACCATGCGGCCGCCGCGGTGGCCGTCGGTCCCGACGGCACGGTCGACGCCCCGTTGGGTGTGCCCGTGTTCGCCTGGAAGGGCGAGACACTCGAGGAGTACTGGTGGTGCACCGAGCAGGCTCTGCTGTGGCCGGGCGAGGGCGGACCCAACATGATCCTCGACGACGGCGGTGACGCGACGCTCCTGGTGCACAAGGGCGTCGAGTTCGAGAAGGCCGGTTCGGTGCCGGACCCCTCGACGGCCGACTCCGAGGAGTTTGCCGTGATCCTCACCTTCCTCACCCGCAGCCTGTCGGAGGACCCGGGGCGCTGGACCTCCATCGCGAACGGCATCCGCGGCGTCACGGAGGAAACCACGACCGGCGTGCACCGGCTCGTCGACATGGCCAAGAGGGGTGATCTCCTCTTCCCCGCCATCAACGTCAACGACTCGGTGACCAAGTCGAAGTTCGACAACAAGTACGGCTGCCGCCACTCACTCGTGGACGGGATCAACCGCGCCACCGACGTGCTCATCGGCGGGAAGGTCGCCGTCGTCTGCGGCTACGGCGACGTCGGCAAGGGGTGCGCCCAGTCGCTGGCCGGCCAGGGCGCCCGCGTCGTCGTGACGGAAGTGGACCCGATCTGCGCCCTGCAGGCCGCCATGGAGGGGTTCCAGGTCACCACGCTCGAGGACATCCTCCCCAAGGCGGACATCATCATCACGACGACCGGCAACAAGGACATCATCACGGCCGCTCACATGGCGGGCATGAAGCACCAGGCCATCGTCGGGAACATCGGTCACTTCGACAACGAGATCGACATGGCGGGGCTGGCCAGCACCCCCGGGATCGAGCGGGTGAACATCAAGCCGCAGGTCGACAAGTGGATCTTCCCCGACGGCCACGCGATCATCGTCCTCTCCGAAGGACGCCTCCTGAACCTGGGCAACGCGACCGGGCACCCGAGCTTCGTCATGTCGAACTCGTTCACCAACCAGACCATGGCGCAGATTGAGCTCTTCACCCAGACCGGTCAGTACGTCAACGACGTCTACGTCCTGCCCAAGCACCTGGACGAGAAGGTGGCCCGCCTGCACCTCGATGCGCTCGGGGTCAGGCTCACCGAGTTGACCGCGGAGCAGGCCGACTACATCGGTGTGCCGGTCGGAGGGCCCTACAAGCCCGACACCTACCGGTACTGAGCGGCGTCAGCCCAGCGAGGCGGTGGCGATCACCGTCCCGCTGGGCGACACCACCTCGGCGGTGCGCACCTGTGCGGGGTTGACGTGCAGGGGGGCGGCCCAGGTCCCGTAGCCCTGCGACGCGGGGAACGACCCCACGCGATGGCGTACGCCGTCTGCCGTCACGACGACGCAGGTGACGGTCCCTCGGGCGGCCGAGTCGGTCAGCGTCATCCACATCCAGGGCTTGTCGCCACCGAAGGTCATGACGTGCCCGACCGTCTTGCCGTCCTCGACCAGGCTGGCCGAGACCTGATGCGGAGTGCCGGCGTGCGCGCTGACGGTCGGCGCCGGCGAGGACGACAGCCCGAGACCGAGGCCCAGTGCCACCGCCGCCGCAGCGGCCGCCACCCCTGCAGGCACCCACGTCGACGGGCGAAAGCGCCGGCGGTGCCGGCGCTCGTCGGCCACACCCATCCGCTCCAAGAGGCGCACCTCGAAGCCGACCGGGGGCTCGACGGCCGGGGCCGTCTGCACCACGGCGTCGGCCACCCGGGACAGCTGCTCCAGCTCCTCGGTGCAGCGCGGGCAGGCGTCCACGTGGGACAGGACGCGCACCCTGTCGCGCCCGGTGAGGACGCCGAGCGCGAGCTCCGCCAGCTCGTCGGCGTACTCCGCACAGTCCGTCTCTCTCAGCTCATCGCTCATCGCTCACCCCCTCTGCGTGCTCGACCACGGCCCGCATACGCATCAGGGCCGTCCGAATGCGTGTCTTGGCGGTGCCGAGGGGAATGCCCTCGGCCTCGCTGATCTCGAGCGCGGTCCTGCCGTAGACCGCCGCCAGCACCACTGCCCGGCGTTGCTCGTCGGGCAGTCCCCGGAGGGCTCGGCGAACCGTGTCGCTGACGTCGCCCCGGTGCACGGTGTCCTCGGGGTTGTACTCGTTGCTGCGCATGGCCGACGCCGCGAAGTCGTCAGGATCGGTCGGCACGGCGCGGCGGAGTCGCAGGGCGTCGATCGCGAGGTTGCGGGTGATGGTCAGCACCCACGAGGCCACCGAGCCCCGCCGGGCGTCGAAGACCGGCGCGTGCCGCCACACCCTGATCATCGCTTCCTGGGCCACGTCCTCGGCCACCCCGGGATCACCGGTCATGGAATAGGCGAGGCCGAAGACCCGTCGCTGGTAGCGGCGGGTGAAGCTGACGGCCGCCGCCTGCTCCCCCACGGCCATACCGGCCAGGAGGGCCTCGTCGGACAGCTCGCCCTGGGCCACACCCGATTCTCTCATCAGGAGGTATACGGGCGGCCCCGCCCAGGGGATTCATCCGACCCGGGTCAATCCCGTCGGCGCCGTCGCCCGTATCCCACCTGTGCCTGCGGTGACGACCGACATCTGCCCCCACCCATGCGGCCGTCACCCGGCTCTGCGGATCGTCCCCCGCGCTCGCACCGGCTCAACCCCCTCCAGCCGGGCGACGTAGGGACCAATCCGGACCGGGCCTGCGCTCCTCTCTCCCGGTTGGAGCGCGGGCCCGGGTCCGGCCTGCTCAGCGCCGTCCGGCGAACAGGTCGTCCTCGGGGACGGGTGCACCGGTCGGGTCGACGACCCGGACGAAGCTCTCCGATCCCATGATCGTCGAGAACAGCTCCTCGCCCATCTGGAGGAAGAAGATGTTCTCGCTCTGGCTCGCGTGCGCGGCCAGCGACTCGTACTTGCGGCCCGCGACGGCGCTGCAGTCGATGGTGGTCGTGATGAGCTCGTCGGGGGTGCCGAAGTCGGGGTTCTCCTCCACCTCGGCCGGCCATTCCACGCCCGCCTCGACCAGGACCTGGCGGAGGCCGCGGATGGCAGAGCGCGGCACCGCGGTGTAGTAGAGCTTGGCGGGGATGCCGGACTCGACGAGTGCGGCATGCGTGACCCGGTTGGCCTGGATGTGATCGGGATGCCCGTAGAAGCCGTTCTCGTCGTAGGTCACCACGACCTGCGGCTCGTAGGTGCGCATGAGGTCGGCCAGCCGCCCCGCCGGCTCCTCCACCGGGGTGCGCCAGAAGGACCCTGGCGCTTCGTTCTGCGGCCAACCTTCCATCCCCGAGTCGTGGTAGCCGAGCAGCTCGAGGTGCGAGACGCCGAGGACCTCGCAGCTGGCCCGGAGCTCTCGGAGGCGCAGCGGGACGACGACGCTCTCGTCGTGCCCGGGATCACCGGGCTTCAGCCCGCCCGGCGCGTCGCCAAGCTCGCCGTTGGTGCAGGTGACGAGCACCGTGCGCACCCCTTCGGAGGCGTAGTGGGCGAGGATGCCTCCGGTCCCGATGGCCTCGTCGTCCGGATGGGCGTGCACCGCCATGAGGGTGAGGAGTCGCTCGGGCATGCGCAGCAGCGTATGGGAACAAGGGGGTGACCGTTCCGGTGCAGCGCCCCGCCTCGCGGTCAGGTCTGGAGGTCTCCCACCGCGGCAGCCAGCCGTTCCAGCTCGCCTCTCCACTCCCCCGGCGGTGCCATGGAGCGCACGATGAATTTCGAGAACCCGACCAGCAAGAACCTCTCCAGCATCGCCCGCAGGCCGGCGAGCCCGACGGGGATGAGCTCCTCCAGCGGCCGCCCGCGCGCCCGTCGCGCCAGGGGCGACGAGGCCAGGGCGGACACATCGGTCCCTTCCGGCGCGTAGGCCAGGCTGACCCCGAAGTGCTCCGGGCTGATCGCCCGACCGTGCTCGGCGGCGACGCGGTCGATGACCGCTTTCCCCTCGGCGGCGTCGCCGGGTGTGCAGAAGGCGGGGATCCACCCGTCGCCCAGCCGTCCGCAGCGCGCCAGCGCCGCGGGGACGTTGCCGCCGAGCCAGACGTCGAAGGGGTCTTGGATGGGCCGAGGGGAGACGGAGACGTCGTGAAAGGAGCCCGAAGGCCCGTCGTGGCTCACCACCTCGCCGGCCCAGAGGCGGCGCAGGACCGGCAGCGCGTCGTCCATCTGCGCCCCCCGCTCGGCGGTGGGGATTCCGATCGCGCTGCGCTCCCCGCCGAGACCCAGCCCGGGCACGAAGGTGAGCAGGAAGCGCCCCCCCGACAACACGTCGAGCGTGCCCACCGCCTTGGCCAGCCACACCAGATTGCGGCCCGGGAGGAGCATGGTGGTCCCGATCTTGAGGCCCGGGCAGGCACCGGACACCCAGGACAACCCGACGAGGGGGTCGGGGCCCGGCCGCGACAGCACCTCTGGCAGCCAGAGGGAGTCGAAGCCCGTCTCGGAGATCCCCCGGGCCAGGGCCACCATCGTGTCGGGTCCCAGGTTCTCACCACCGGCGCTGATGCCGACCCGAACCTTCACGGAGCATCGCTCCCCGGCGCGTCCCCGAGCGCGGCGACGGCACGGGCGATCCCCGCGTCGTCGACATCGTGGTGCGTGACGAAGCGAACCGTCCCGGGCGCGATGGAGTGGGCCAGCACTCCGTGCCCCTCCAGATGGTGCAGGAGCTTGTCCGGCTCGGAGTGCGCGAAGGTCACGATGTTGGTCCTCACCTCGGCGGGGCCGAGGCCGCAGCCGGGCCAGCGTTGCGCCACGGCCTCGGCCAGCGCGGCCGCACGGGCGTGGTCCTCGGGGAGTCGCTCGACCATGTCGGTCAGTGCCAACATCCCTGGCGCCGCGAGGACACCGGCCTGGCGCATGCCCCCACCGAGCCGCTTCCGCGCGAGCCGAGCCTCCCCGATCACGTCGGCATCTGCGGCCAGCAACGACCCCACCGGAGCGCACAACCCCTTGGAAAGGCAGCACATGACCGTCGTGGCCGCGGCAGCCCACTCGGCCGCGGGCACACCGGTGGCGGCCTCGGCGTTGAAGAGACGGGCGCCGTCCAAGTGGATCGGGACCGGGCCGGACGCCGCGACGAGCGCCCGCAGACGGGCGGCTGACCATGGTGCGCCCGATGCGGCCATGTGGGTGTTCTCGACACACACGAGCGACACCGTTGGTTGGTGGTGCTCCGACGCTTGGCGAGTCCGCCGGACATCGTCCGCCCGCAGCATGCCGTCGTCGTCGTCCAGCGCGATGAACTGGATTCCGGCGTTCATGGCAGCTGCCCCGTACTCGTAGGCCACAATGTGCTGGCGCCGACCCGCCACAACGGCGGTCCCCGGCGTGGTCAGCACGCGCAGGGCGATCTGGTTGGCCATCACCCCGGAGGCCACGAAGAGCGCGGCCGGCTTGCCCACCCGCTGGGCGAAGGCCTCTTCGAGGGCCCGCACGGTGGGGTCCTCGCCGTAATCGTCGTCGCCGACCTCGGCCTCGGCCATGGCGCGGCGCATCGCCGCGGTGGGCTGGGTGACCGTGTCGCTGCGCAGGTCGACCACGTCGGGCACCGGGTCAGGTTAACGGCGTACCGTTAACCTGCGGCGGTGACCACCACACCACCCTCTCAGCCCGGGCGCGATCCCGCGTGGCTGCCCGACGGCCGCCAGAGCATCCACGAACTTCTCGATGTCGAGGTGGTCGAGGCGGGTCCGGAGCGGGTCGTCATGCGCCTCCCGGTGGACTGGAAGGTGCATCAGCCCTACGGGATCCTCCACGGCGGCGTCTCGGCTCTCCTGGCCGAATCGGCAGCGAGCTTCGGCGGGGCGCTGGCCGCCGGTCCCGACCGCAGCGTGGTCGGGATAGAGCTCGAACGCGAGCCACCTGCGCTCCCTGCGTGACGGCCACCTCATCGCCGACGCCACGCCCCTGCGTGTGGGCCGGACCGTCCAGGTGTGGCGGATCTCGCTCTCCGACGACGAGGGGCGGGCGATCTGCGAGGCCCGCTGCACGCTCGCTGTGCTCGGAGCGCCGGGTGGAGCCTCGGGGTCCGTCCACCCCCCGCCTGTCTCGGAATAGAAACAGCGGCGACAGCGACGTACTATGTCGGTGTGACCCCGGTAGGAAGCGGAGCGCCCCAACCGTCGATCGGGTTCGTCCTCCCCGCCATCACGCAGGGAGAACTCCCCCCAGAGGGTGGTACTACCCAGAGTACTACTCGCTGTGCGAACGACCTGGTCGAGCTGTGCCGCCGGGCCGAGGCGACCGGGGCCGACTCTCTCTGGGCGGTGGACCACCTCTACTGGCCTCACGCCATCGGGGAGGCGCTCACGACCCTGGCAGTGGCGGCCGTCGCGACGAGACGGCCGACGCTCGGCACGTGCGTGCTGCAGTTGCCGCTCCGTGAGCCGTCCGCCGTGGCGAAGCAGGCGACGGCGCTCCAGCTGCTCTCCGGGGGCCGATTCGTGCTCGGACTCGGTGTCGGCATCCACCCCGCAGAATACGAACGGGCCGGAGTCGACTACCACCGCCGGGGCCGGCTGATGGACGACGGCATCGCACGGCTACGGGAGGCATGGGCCGGAGGGGAGGGCGACACCTCGGACTACGTCCAGCTGCCCTCGTCCGAGCCGGTCCCGCTGTGGTTCGGCGGGGCGAGCGACGCAGCACGGCGACGCGCCGCCGTCGTGGGCGACGGGTGGATCCCGCTCTTCATTGCAGCGGACGACTACGCGGCCGCCGTCGCGGCTCTCCGGCGCGAGGCGGCCGACGCCGGGCGATCCCCGGACGCCGTCGAACCCGGCGTCGTCGTGTTCGCCCGCGTGGGCGCCGACGAGGAGGCCCCCTCCCAGGGCGCCGCGTGGCTCTCACAGTTGTACCGGTTGCCGCCAAAGGCATTCGGTCGCCACCTGGTGGCGGGGTCACCCGAGAGCTGTGCCGCGTCCTTGCGGCGCTATGCGGACGCCGGGGCTCGCCACATCATCGTCATGGTGGCGGGATCGCCGGCGGTTGAGCACTTCGCGCAGATTCGCGCCGCCTTCGCCAGCGACGAGCGGCGGATCCTGACCGGAGCACCGGCGTGAGCACGTCTGAGATCGCGATCCTCGGGACCGGCATGACCGATATGAGCCGGCGCGACCTCGCCCTCGACACGATGTCCTACCAGGTGGTGCACGAGGCGCTCGGGGACGCTGGCGTGTCACCCCACGAGCTCGGGCTCGTGATCGTGGGGAACGCCATGGCGGGGAGGCTGAGTGACCAGGGGTGCATGCGCGGCCAGACCTGGCTCCGCAAGGCCGGCCTCAGCGAGGCGGCGATCATCAACGTGGACAATTCGTGCGCGGGCGGCAGCTCCGCGCTGCACCTCGCGACGATGGCGGCATCGGTCCAGGATCGCCCGGTGCTGGCGTTCGGCGTGGAGAAGATGTGGACCGGCGACCGCGCCGAGACGATCTTGGGCATTGAGGACGGCTTGCCGGCCGAGTACCGCCACGACCTGCACGACCGTCGCCACGAGGACGACAACCCGGCCGGGAGCATCCTCATGGGACTGAACAACACCTGGGCCCAGCGACTGATGGCCGAGGTGGGAGCGACGGTGCGCCAGATCGCCGCTGCGGCCGCCAAGGCGTTCAACCATGCCTCGCGCAATCCGCTCGCCCAGTTCCAGCGCGGGGTGAGCGTCGACGAGGTCCTTGCTTCCCCCCAGGTCGCCGGCGTCCTGACCCGCCTGATGTGCAGCTCGTTCACAGACGGCGCCGCCGCGGTCGTGCTCGGCGGTCCGGCGGTGCGGGCCCCGGCCGCCGCTCCTCGTATCATCGGATCGGTGGCACGATCGGGGAACGGACAGCTCGACTACCACGATCGGCTCACCCAGGCGGCCGAGGCGGCGTGGCAGGTCATGGGCATCGGGCCCGACGACGTCGATCTCATCGAGTTGCACGACGCGACCGCCGCCGAGGAGCTCTATGCCCTCGAGTCGCTCGGCTTCTTCGCCTCGGGAGACGCCGGTCCCGCCACCGAGGCCGGTGCCACGGGCGTCGACACGCCCGGGCTCGTCGTGAACCCCAGCGGCGGGCTGGTCGGCCGCGGACACCCACTCGGAGCGACGGGCCTGGCCCAGGTGGTCGAGCTGGCGACCCAATTCCGCGGCCGTGCGGGCGACCGCCAAGTCTCCGGGGCCCGCATCGGGGTCGCAGTGAACACGGGAGGGATCATTTACGGCGACGCTGGGTTCGTCGGCATCCACGCCGTACGCGCCGGATCCGCCGCGTGAGGGGGATCCGGATCACGGGTTGGGGCATCGCCGTACCGGACAAGGTCGTCACCAACGACGACATGGCGGTCAACCTGGACACGAGCGACGAGTGGATCGTCGAGCGCACCGGCATCCGGGAACGGCACATCGGCGGCACGACGTCGGGCCTCGCCATTGAGGCGGCGCGGGAGGCTCTGGCCTGTGCCGGGCGCACGCCCGAGGAGATAGGCCACCTGATCCTCGCGACCACGACACCCGATTCCATCGTCCCCGGGACGGCTCCGACGGTCCAGCACGCACTCGGCATCCGCGGCGGCGCCTTCGACATCAACGCGGCGTGCTCGGGATTCGTGTACGGGCTGATCACGGCGGCCGGCCTCATCGCCGTTGGGTCGGGGCCCATCCTGCTCGTCGGGTCCGAGACCCTGTCGCGCATCACCGACATGGACGACCGCAAGATCGCCATCATCGTCGGGGACGGCGCGGGCGCCGTCGTCATCGAGCCCGTCGACGGCCCCGGCTGCCTGCTGAGCTGGAACATGAACGCCGACGGATCGTTGAAGCACCTGCTCAAGTGCGAGCACGGTGGCACCTTGTTCATGGACGGCAAGGAGGTGTTCCGAAAGGCGGTGCGGGTCGTCGTCGAGTCGTCCGAGCGGGCGATGGCCGATGCCGGGCTGGGGCCCGACGACATTTCGCTGATGGTGCCCCACCAGGCCAACCTGCGGATCATTCAGGCCGCCTGCCAGCGGCTGGGCATCCCCGAGGAACGGACCGCAGTCGTGATCGACCGCTATGGCAACACCTCGTCGGCGTCCATCCCGCTGGCCCTCTACGACGCCATCGGGACCGGAAGGGTCCACGACGGTGACAACCTCTTGCTGACCGGGTTCGGCGGGGGGATGACCTGGGCAAGCGCTGTCTTCCGCTGGAACGCATGAGCGACGGGTCGGAGGGCGCGGGGCCGACGCTGGTCGTCCTCGCCGCTGGGCGGGCCAAGCGCTACGGAGGCGTCAAGCCGCTGGCGCCCGTCGGTATCCACGGTGAGGCGGTAATCGACCTGGTGGCCTCCGACGCAGTGGAGGCCGGGTTCAGCACCATCGTGATGGTGCTGGGCCCGAGCACCGGCCCTGCCATCCGCTACCACGTGGAGCACACATGGCCGGCCGCAGTCGACGTTCGTTTCGCCACCCAGCCCGCGCCGCTGGGCACGGTCAATGCCGTCCTATGCGCCTCGGAGTACGTGGGGGACGCGCCCTACGGGGTGGGCAACGCCGACGACATCTACGGCCCTGACGGGTGTGCGCTCCTGGCCGAGCACCTGCGAACCCACGGCGACACCAACGCGCTGGTGGGCTACCGCCTGGCCGACGCGGTGATCGGCTTCGCTCCCGTCACCCGCGGCATCTGCGACGTCGGGGCCGACGGGACGCTGCGGGGGGTGGACGAGCGGCGTCAGGTGACGGCAACGCCGGAGGGCTCCTTCGTCGCCGGCGACGGGCACGAGCCGGCCATCTTGTCGCCCGACGCCCGGGTGTCGATGAACCTGTGGGGCTTCACCCCGACCTTCCACAAGACGCTGCAGGCGGCCATGGACGCTGCCGTGGACGCCTCCGAGGAGGTCGAGGTGCTCCTGCCCGAGGTGGTCGCCCAGTCGCTCGCCACCAACTCGTTCGACGTGCTCCCGGCCCAGGGCCGCTGCATCGGGGTGACCCATCCCGACGACCTCCCGCTGGTCCAGGCGGAGCTGAACCGCCAGGTGGCAGCCGGGGAGCGGCCCGCCGCCCTCTGGCCCTCCCTGCACTAGCCGCCCCGGGGCCAAGAAGAACTTCCGGTCTTGGGGCGCGGGACGGCGGCTCCGGCGTTGTTATCAGTACATGGGGAACGGAGAGGCGAAGCGGTGCCCAGACGCGACGCAACCCCGAGTAACCGTTCGGCCGAAGCCTCCCGTGCTCCTCGGGGCCACGTCAGCGATGACCCGCTGGCAGCGTGCCGGGGTCGTGTCGGACAACCCCCGCCCGAGCCGGTCCCGGCGACTCCAGGGAAGCCACCGTGACGCACCACGGACCATCTCAGCTCGGATTCTCGCTCCCACTCCGGTCACGTGCCCCTTGCGGGGTCCGCTCCCGGCCCGGGATCCCGCCTTGCAGCGTTCTCCCGGCTTCCCTCCGTTCCGCCTTGCGGCTTCCCTTCGGGCTTCCCTCGCTCCCACCTTTCGGCGTTCGCTTGAGGTTCGATGGGCTCTTGTCTCCGAACTGAAGACAGGTTGCGCTTCACGTCACGGCAGGTCAATGGAGATTCGCGAAATCCAGACGTTCTCCCCACCTTTCTGCGCGTCATCCCCAGGTGACGCCGTCGCCATCCCCAGCTCTTCCCCATGGTGAGGTCGTCGGGTACCCCCAGCGCAGCGACGGTGGCCGCCGTTGCCGCCGCGCTGACGGCGCTGACGCTCGGCGCGGTCGGCGTCCTCGGCCCGGGCGACCGCAGCGCCGAGGCCGGCTTGTCCCCGGTCCTCTACCTCTCGACCGGCGCGCTCGGCGCCGTCGCCGCCGACGCCGCGCTGGGGTTCCGGACCGGGTACTACGAACCGCCGGCGCTCGGGGACCCGGCCCTGCCCGGCTTCACGATCAACTCGGGCGCCGACCAGCCGGACCCGTTCATGTACCAGGACGGCGGGCGCTACTACCTCTTCACCTCACAGGACAGGGTGCCGACGAATGTGCCCGTGCGCTCGGGCACCGTCGTCGGCCGTTGGGATGCCCCGACCGATGCCCTCCCCGATCCGCCGGCGTGGGCGACGCCGGGAATGGTGTGGGCCCCCGACGTCGCGCAATTCGGCGACCACTACATGCTGTACTTCACCTCGCAGCTGGCCGGCGTCACCCCGCCCACAATGTGCATCGGTGACGCAATCAGCACCGCCGTGGCCGGCCCCTACATCGCCTCGACGGCCCCCTTCATCTGCCAGGAGTCCCTCGGCGGCTCCATCGACCCCCGGGTCTTCGTCGACGCCTCCGGGGAGCCCTACATGGTCTGGAAGTCGGACCAGAACGCGCGTTCCACCAGTGTCGATACCCGGATCTACAGCCAGACCCTGAGTGCCGACGGCTTGCATCTGGTGGGACAGCCGTCGGTCATCTTCTGGCCCGACCAGCCCTGGCAGCAGCACATCGTCGAGGCGCCGCAGCTGGTCCTCGTGCGCGGCAGCTACTACCTCTTCTATTCGGGAGGGTGGTTCAACCAGCCCGGCTCTTCCGTCGGGGTGGCCCGCTGCTCGGGCCCGCTCGGACCCTGCAACGACGTGTCCGCCACGCCGCTGCTGTCGTCCAACGCCCAGGGCGACGGGCCGGGCGAGGAATCGGTCTTCGCCAACGCGGCGGGGTCTGGCTCCTCTACACGCCGTTCCGCTCCACCCTGCCGCTCCCGGGACCGCCCCGCCCCGTGGCGATGGCGCACCTCGGATTCGGGCCCGCGGGGCCCTACCTGGCCGCGCCGCTCGAGGTGAGCGGACCGTCCTGAGCCGTCCGCACCACCGGAGGCCACCCGCCTCGCCGCCGGCCCGACTCGTATGCTCCGTCCGTGCAACTGCGGCAGGAGTGCGCCCGGGTGCTGGGATCGCTGGTCGAGAAGGCCCTCACCACCCCCCAGCAGTACCCCCTCACCCTCAACGCCCTCGTGGCCGCGTGCAACCAGACGACGAACCGCGAGCCCGTCGTCGACTACGACGAACACACGGTGCAGGGAGCCCTCGACGAGCTCAAGGACCTGCGGATGGTGCGCTACGTCCTGCCGTCGCACGGCCGCTCCGTCGTCCGCTTCCGACACGTCCTCGACGAGGCGCTCGGGCTCGACACGCGGCAGGCCGCGGTGCTGGCCGTGCTCATGCTGCGAGGCGCGCAGACGGCGGGCGAGCTGCGGATCCGGACCGAGCGCATGGCCCAGTTCGGCCACGTCGACGAGGTCGAGCACGAACTGGCGCTTCTCGCCTCCCGCGACGAGCCGCTCGCCGCGAACATCGGGCGGGGCCCCGGCCAGAAAGAGGAGCGATGGGTGAGCCCGGTGGTCGACACGCCGGCTCAAGAGGCTGTCACCGGCGCGGAGACCCCGCCGGTGCCACCTTCGCCCGGCGTCAATGATGTCGCGGGCGCGAGCGGCGAGGGAGCGTCGCTCGGCGACCTGCGCGCGGACCTTCGTGCCCTCGGCTCCGAAGTCGCGGCGCTGCGACGGGAGCTCGACGCGTTGCGAGCGAGCCTCGGAGGCTGACGGATCTGCGTCAGCGGGACACTCGCGGCGGCTACGTCGTTCGCAGGAGGTCGCGCGGCTTGGACCGAGTCGCCACCAGCGCAGGCGCGACAGCAATGAGGTTGGCCCCGATCAGGACGGCCGCGATCAGGAGACCGATGAGCCAGACCGGCACGACCGAGACCGGCACGGCGCCCAGGTTGTTGGCGAACGCCAGCCACACCGCCCGACCGACCACGATCCCCACCGGGACGCCGATCACGATGCCGGCCAGGGCCAGCGTGCTCGCCTGCCAGGCGACGGTCGACGCGACTTGGCGGTTCACGAACCCCACCACCTTGAGGAGCCCGACCTCTCGCCGGCGACGGGACACGCTCACGACCAGCAAGTGGAGCAGCGTGGCGGCGCCGAAGACCGCCAACATGGCGCCGAAGATGAGCGGGAAGTTGACCGCCTCCCCGAAGTTGATGAGCGAGGTCGGGGTGACGGCGGGGGTGGTGATCGACGGGTAGCGGTCGAGATAGTGGTTGGCGGCCGCCTGTCCGCGCGGGCCAGGCACGAAGCTGGCCAACATCCCGCCGTTGACCGACTGCGCCACTTCCTGTCGGCAGGATGCTCGCGCCGGACCCGGTGCGCACGCGGCGTCCTCGTAGCCCGCCATCGTGAACACAGCTCCGGTACCCAGCGCGACGGCGTTGCCGATGACGGGGAGCGACAGCTGACCGACCACCCGGAACGGCGCCGTCCGCTTGCCCCCCGAAGGCAGCGACACGGTGACGTCGACGACCGAGCCGATCCGGGCGCCCACCGCACGCATGGTCGTCCCGCCGAGACCCACCTCTCCCTTGGCGTTGGGCGAGTGGCCGGCAACCGTTGAGAAGAGCAGCGATCCCCGGACGGCCGTTCCGGCCAGGGCGCCGGCCACGACCTTGCCGATGGTGATGGCGGGGAGCGCGATCCCCTGCGTGAGGCCGGTGACGGCTCGGTCGTGCTCCAGGCTCCGCAACAGTGTGGGGTCGGGCCTCCCGCTCCCGTTCGGGTTCGAGATGTTCAGCTGGAAGGGATCCCCGTACAGCTTCGGAGTGGTCGTGAGGTGCGTGAGGCTGGCGCCGAACACCGCCGTCCCGCAGAGCGCCACCACCGCCAGCACCGTACCGAGCAGCGCACTGCCCACCGGCACGTTGGCGCCGCCGCTCCTCCGCTCGAGCGCGTTGCGGACGCCGATCTCCATGCTTGGCGGTGCGCCCATCGATCCCAGAAACCCGGGCACCTTCGAGGGCTTCGCATCGATGATCGGGGTGCCGGCGCGTGCCGTCCGACTCGCCCGCACAGCAGGCCAGATGCCGAGCGCGACCACGATGCCGACCGTCGCCAGCGCGCCGAGCGTCAGGACAAGCGCATCGAAGGTGATCCCGGTCGAAGTCTCGGCGGCACGCGCCTCGCCCAGCGGGGCAATCGGGGAGAGAACGGTGGCGATGGCCACGGCGCCCAGGGCGCCAGCCAGCCCCACCGCCAGACTGCGCGCGTTACCCAGCATGACCAACTGTCGGCGCTCCAGGCCGAGTGCGACCAACGTCGGGTATTCCTCGCTCTCGGCGATGCTCTGACGCCCCAATGCTTGCCCCACGACCGCGAGGCCGACGAGGGCGGCCAACGCCGCCAGCAGCCACCAGCCGATCGCCTGGGGGTGCACGGACGCCTCGACCGCTGCGACCTGGGCGTCCTCGTTCTGGACGAAGATGAAGTTCGAGCCCAGCGCACTCGCAGCAGCGTTGAAGCGAGGGAGATCGGCCGCGCCATGCTGGAGACGCACGAAGTAGAGGTAGTTGGCCCCGACCCGTGGAAGTACCTCGCGCGTGAATGCGGCGGAGGCCCACAGGAGGTAGCCGGGGGTGGCACCAGAAGGGAAGTCCAACTCCGTTGCTTCGAATCCCACCACCCGAAAGTCCACCGTCGGGCCTGCTGGTGGAGGCAATGCCCCGGTGGCATTGTTGACGGCCGACGCTTGCGACCGACTGAAGAAGGGGACGCTGATGATGCTCCCGATGTGGAGTCCCTCGTCGTGTTGGAGCGTGTACGCGGCCACGACCTCGTGGGGGTTCGAAGGATCCGGCAGTCGGCCCGACACCAGGTTGAAGGGAGCACTCGTTCCGGTCTTGGGCACGACCACCCCGAAGTTGGACAGGTCGATCGAATGGGTGCACGCGCACTTCGGCTGGCCGTTGTCGGGACCGGTGATCGCAACGACAGACGTCACCTCGGGCAGTCGGGCGATCCCCGGTGCGGGCAGGACGGAGTAGACCTCTGCGTCGAAACCGTGGGCTGCCACGAACCTCGGGATGGCCGAATTCGTACGCTGTCCGGCTGCAACGGCGGCCATGACCACCCCGCCCACCAGGCTGATCAGGACCGTGATGGCGAGCCACGAGCGCCAGCGGTGGCGCAGCTGCGCGTGGAACACCATTCCGATGGACCCCAAGAACCCTCCTCACCCGATTGTGGTGCCAGCGTCGCGGATCCGCGATCGCCCGCCAAGGTGCCTAGCCCGCCTGCCGGTCTCGTGCTGGCACCCGCACGACCGGCCGGGAGATGATAGCGGCGCCGGCTCGGATCAGTCTGTCGGGCCGGGGGGCGCCGCATCGGTGCCGGGCGGCTCGCCGAAGCGGGGGCGGCCGAGCCAGACGGCGAGCAATCCGAGCAGAACCGCCGGGCCCTGGACCCGTCCGCCCTGATCAACGACCTAGAGCGGCGTCACGTAGGCCCCGGAGATCCCCCCGTCGACCAGGAACGTCGACGCGGTCATGAAAGAGGAGTCGTCGGAGGCCAGGAAGGCCGCCGCCGCCGCGATCTCCGAGGCCTCGCCGAAGCGGCCCATCGGGATGTGCACGAGGCGCCGGGCCGCCCGCTCGGGATCCGCCGCGAAGAGCTCCTCGAGCAGCGGGGTGTTGACCGGGCCGGGGCACAGTGCGTTGACGCGGATGCCCTGCCGCGCGAACTGCACCCCGAGCTCGCGCGACATGGCGAGCACACCGCCC
This sequence comes from uncultured Acidimicrobiaceae bacterium, assembly GCA_963837125.1. Classification (GTDB taxonomy): domain Bacteria; phylum Actinomycetota; class Acidimicrobiia; order Acidimicrobiales; family RAAP-2; genus Bog-473. The sequence goes on from CAWILW010000006.1 coordinate 21,957, forward strand.
TTGGAAGCCGTGTAGCTGACCTGGCTCGTGGCCGCCCCCATCACGGCGACGAACGAGGCCGTGTTGACGATCGACCCCTTGCCGCGGGCGAGCAGGTGCGGCAGCGCGTGCTTGCAGCAGAGATACACCGAAGTGAGGTTCACCCGCTGCACGCGTTCCCAGGCGTCCATGCCGGTCTCGAGGATGGAGTCGTCGTCGGGCGGGCTGATGCCGGCGTTGTTGCAGCAGATGTCGATCCCGCCGTAGCGGGCGGCCACCTCGGCATACAGGGCTTCCACCTCGTCGGAGGACGTGACGTCGGTCCGGACGAACATGCCGTCCACCGCAGCCGCCACCGCTCCCCCGGCGGCCTCGTCCAGGTCGACCACGGCCACGGCGGCCCCCTCGGCCGCGAAGCGCTCGCACATGGCGCGGCCGATGCCGCTCGCGCCGCCGGTGACGACGGCGACGCGGTCGACCAGGCGACGGGCATAGGGGGCGGTCTCGCTCACATGTGTCTCCTTGCTGGGCGGGGTGTGGCGGTACGGGCGGGTCGCGCGCTACTCCGAGCTGATGAAGACGTTCTTGACGTCGGAGAACGCCTCGAGCGCGTCGGGTCCGAGCTCCCGGCCGATGCCCGACTGCTTGACGCCACCGAAGGGAGTCCAGTAGCGCACCGACGAGTGGGAGTTGACCGACAGCGTCCCCGTCTCCACGGCCCGCGCCACCCGCAACGCCCGCCCGACGTCACGCGTCCACAGCGAGCCCGAGAGCCCGTAGGGGGTGTCGTTGGCCAAGCGGACGGCGTCGGCTTCGTCCTCGAAAGGGATGACGACGACCACGGGCCCGAAGATCTCCTCGGTGGCCGCCCGGTCCGCCGGGTCGACCGGCGCCAGCACCGTCGGGGCGAACCAGTTCCCCGGGCCGTCGGGGCACGAGCCGCGCACCGCCACCGGGGCGCCCTCGGGCACGAACGACGCCACCGTGGCCAGGTGGCCCTCCGAGATCAGCGGGCCCATCTCGGTGGCCTCGAGCATCGGGTCCCCGACCGCGACGTCGCGGACGGCCGGCTCCAGAAGGGCCATGAAGCGCTCGTAGACGGAACGCTCGACGAGGATGCGCGAGCGGGCGCAGCAGTCCTGGCCGGCGTTGTCGAACACTCCGGAAGGCGCTCGGGCTGCCGCCAGCTCGAGGTCGGCGTCGGCGAAGACGATGTTGGCGCTCTTGCCGCCGAGCTCCAGGGTGACCCGCTTGATCTGCTCGGCACAGCCCGCCATGATGCGGCGCCCCACCTCCGTGGAGCCGGTGAAGCACACCTTGCGCACCGACGGGTGCGCCACGAAACGCTCCCCCACGACGCTGCCCTTCCCGGGCAGGATCTGCAGGACGCCCTCGGGGAGCCCGGCCCCGATCGCCAGCTCGCCGATCCGCAACGCGCTGAGGGGAGTGATCTCGGCCGGCTTGACCACCACGGTGTTGCCGGCGGCCAGCGCGGGTGCCAGGCCCCAGCCCGCGATGGCCATGGGGAAGTTCCAGGGAACGATCACGCCCACCACGCCGAGGGGCTCGTAAAAGGTGACGTCGAGACCGCCGGGAACCGGGATCTGGCGGCCACTCTGGCGCTCCGGGGCTCCGGCGTAGTATTCCAGCACGTCGCGCACGTTCCCCGCCTCCCAGCGCGCGTTCCCGATCACGTGGCCCGCGTTGGCCACCTCCAGGCCGGCCAGCTCGTCGAGGTGGGCGTCCACGGCAGCGGCGAAGCGTCGCAACAAGCGCGCCCGGTCCCCGGGGGCGACCGCCCTCCAGGTCTCGAAGGCGGCCGCCGCCCGCGCAATGGCCGCGTCGGTCTCGTCTGCGGTCAGACCTTCGACCTTGGCGATGACCTCTCCGGTCGCGGGGTTTCGCACGTCCACGCTGTGATCTTTGCCGACGCCGGACCCCTCGCCGCAACAGGGGCCGGGGCCGGGCACGGAAGGCGCCGGTACAGTGCGGTGCCGTGCCCACGCCCCCGACCGCGCCTCCCACAGTCCAGTTCAACCTGGCGGTGGCCTTCGACACGCTCGTCGAGACGCTGACCGACCGGGAGTGCATCGTGTGGCGGGACCGGCGCCTCACCTACGGGGAGATCGCCGAGCGCTCACGGAGGCTGGCGGCCTACCTGCACGGCCGCGGCCTGCGCCTGCACCGCGAGCGCTCCGAGCTGGCGGGCCACGAGTCGGGGCAGGACCACGTCGCCCTGGCGCTCTACAACGGCAACGAGTACCTGGAGGGGATGCTGGGCTCGTACCGGGCGCGGGTGGCCCCGTTCAACGTCAACTACCGCTACGTCGGCGAGGAGCTTCGCTACCTGCTCAACGACGCCCGCCCGCGAGCGATGATCCTCCACTCCTCCCTCGCCCCCACCCTCGCCGAGGTGCTGCCCACGCTGGACTCCCCTCCCGACGTGCTGCTCCAGGTGGACGACGAGTCGGGTGAGGACCTCCTCCCCGGGGCGGAGTGGTACGAGGAGGCATTGGCCGCATCGTCACCCGACGGCGCGCCGGTCGAGCCTTCGGGCGACGACCTCTACATCCTCTACACCGGGGGCACGACCGGCATGCCCAAGGGCGTGCTGTGGCGCCAGCACGACATCTTCATGGCCGCCATGGGCGGGCGGAAGGTGGGCACATGGGAGATCGTGACCTCGTACGCGGGCCTGACGGAGCGCCTGGCCGAGAGCTTCCCGCTCACGTTGATGATCCTGCCGCCCCTGATGCACGGCGCCGCGCAGTGGGCGGCCTTCATGCTCATGGCCCAGGGAGCGAGGCTCGTCTTCCCCCACGACACGCGCCGCGTCGACCCCGACGACGTGTGGTCCACCGTCGAACGTGAGAAGGCCAACTCCATGACCATCGTTGGCGACGCGGTGCTGCGGCCGCTCCTGCTGCAGCTCGACAAGAAGCACTACGACCTCTCCGCCTTCTTCGCCGTGGGCAACGGTGGCGCGCCGTTGACCCCGGCCGTGCGCGCCATGGCGATCGAACGACTGCCCAACCTCGTCATCTCCGACTCCGCCGGCTCCTCGGAGACCGGGGCGCAGATGCACGCCACCTCCGTCGACGGCGTGGAGGTCGGGCGCTTCCTCCCGGGCCCGGGCACCGTCGTCGTCGACGAGTCGCTGGAGCGGGTGCTCCCGCCGGGGCACGAGGGCAACGGCTGGCTGGCCCAGACCGGGAACGTGCCGCTGGGGTATCTCGGAGACCCCGACAAGACGGCGCGCACCTTCCCCGTGATCGACGGCGTCCGGTACTCCATCCCCGGCGACCGAGCGCGGCATCTCGCGAACGGGGAGGTCGAGCTGCTCGGCCGCGACTCGGTGACGGTCAACTCGGGCGGGGAGAAGATCTTCGTCGAGGAGGTCGAGCGCGCCATCGCCGGCCATCCCGCCGTGGCCGACGTCGTCGTGACCGGGCGGCCCTCAGAGCGGTGGGGCTCCGAGGTGGTCGCCGTGGTGCAGCTGGCCGACGGCGCATCGGCCGATGCAGATTCCATCGTCGACCACGCCTCGGCCCACATCGCCCGCTACAAGCTGCCCAAGGAGGTCGTGTTCGTGGAGTCCATCCAGCGCTCGCCCTCGGGCAAGGCCGACTACCGGTGGGCGGCCGAGACAGCCGTCAAGGGCGCCGCGGGCGGGTAGACGTGGGCGTGGTCGGGCCGAGGATGGTCACCGCCCGCCTCGTCCTGCGACCGTTCACCGACGTGGACCGCTCACCCTTCCACGCATTGAACATTCACCCCTCGGTGGTCGAGTCGCTGGGCTGGTCGCCGAGCCGGGCCGAGAGCGACGCCATCGTGGACCATATCGGCGAGGAGATGGCCCGCGACGGCTGGGGGATATGGGCAGTGGAGGTGGCGGGCGGGGCGCCCTTCGCCGGGATGGTGGGACTGCACCGGGCGCGGGCGGAGCTGCCGTTTGCGCCGGCCGTGGAGGTGGAGTGGCGCCTCCACCCGGACCACTGGGGGCGCGGCTACGCCACCGAAGCGGCAGCGGCCTCGCTGCGTTTCGGCTTCGACGAGGCGCGCCTGGACGAGATCGTCGCCTACACCACGACACTGAACACCCGCTCGCAGGCGGTCATGGAGCGCATCGGCATGGTGCGCGACCCCGACGGCGACTTCGACCACCCGCGCCTGCCCGAGGGCAGCCCGCTGCGGCGCCACGTCCTCTACCGGATCAGCGTGGCACAGCGCGCCGCCCGTAGCGTGGCGCCATGAGCACGAAGACGAACGACGCGCCGACGCGCTGCGAATGGGCGGGCACCGATCCGGCGATGGTGGCCTACCACGACACGGAGTGGGGGGTGCCGGTGCACGACGACCCCACCCACTTCGAGTTCCTGGTGCTGGAGGGCGCGCAGGCCGGGCTGAGCTGGTCGACGATCCTCAAGCGGCGGTCGGGCTATCGCAAGGCCTTCGCCGGCTTCGACGCCGCCAAGGTGGCGCGCTTCACGCCGGCCCGGGTGGAGAAGCTCCTGGCCGACCCCGGGATCATCCGCAACCGGGCCAAGGTCGAGGCGACCGTGCGCAACGCCCGCGCCTTCCTGGCCGCGCAGGAGGAGTTCGGCTCCTTCGACGCCTACGTCTGGGGCTTCGTGGGCGGGCGGCCGCTGGTCAACAAGTGGCGCCGCATGGGCCAGCTCCCCGCCGCGTCGCCCGAGTCCGAGGCGTTCAGCGCGGACCTGCGCCGGCGCGGTTTCGGCTTCGTCGGGCCGACCATCTGCTATGCCCACCTGCAGGCCACCGGGCTGGTCAACGACCACGTGGTGGGCTGCTTCCGCTACGAGGAGCTCACAGGTGCCGGCACATGAGCACTCGAGTACCGAAGCGGCTCATGACCGGCTCCTCGGGCGGGAGACCATGGGCCACGAGCCAGTCGTCGACCGGACCCACCTCCACGAAGCCCTCCGACGCGTAGAAGGGTCCGTTCCACGGCACCGCGTCGCGGTACGTGGCCAGCGTCAGCTCGCGATAGCCGGCGCCGGCCGCCCACGCACAGCCGGCGCGCAGCAGCGCCCGACCGATGCCGCGCCGGCCCTGGTCAGGGTGGACCGAGAGCTGCTCCAGATGCGCGCCGCCGCCGATGCCGTCGAGGCGGCACAGGCCTACGGGCGGTTCGCCCGCCACCAGGACGACGAGCGCGCCGGCGAACTCCTCCACCGTGCCGGGTCCGGGCAGCGGCCCGATGCCGAGGCGCTCGAACATGGTGTCGGCCGCGGCCTCGAGGGCGGGAAGGAGGACGAGTTCGTCGGGCCGCACGGGACGGACGGCCGGCGAGGGGTGCACCGGTCGACGCTAGCGTGTCGGCCCGTGCGCGCCGTCGTCTGCAACGAGCTCGGCCCGCCGTCGCTGTTGCGGATCGAGGAGAGGCCGGACCCGGTCCCAGGGCCGCAGCACGTCGTGGTCGACGTCGAGGCGGCGGGAGTGAACTACGTGGACGCGTTGTTCGTCGGCGGGCAGTACCAGATCAAGCCCCCTGTGCCCTTCATCCCGGGCACCGAGTCCGCCGGCGTGGTGTCAGCCGTCGGCGAGGGCGTGACGGACATTGCCCTCGGCCAGCGCGTGCTCGTGTCGGCGGGCCTCGGCGGCTTCGCCACCAAGGTGGCCGCGCCGGCGGCCGCAGTGACGGTGCTGCCCGACGTGCTCGACGCACCGCGGGCGGCCACGTTCACGCAGAGCTACAGCACCTGCCTCTTCGCCCTGCGGGAGCGGGCCGCAGCCCAGCCGGGCGAGTCGGTGCTCGTTCTCGGCGCCGGCGGTGGCGTCGGGCTGGCCGCCATCGTCGTGGCCCGGGCCCTCGGGTGTCGGGTGCTCGGCGTGGCCTCGACCGAGGAGAAGCGCACCGCCGCCCGCGCCGCGGGGGCGCATGCTGCGCTCGACCCGGCGACGGAGCCTGTGAAGGATGCGGCGCGGGCCTGGGCCGGGGGCACCGGCGTGGACCTCGTCGTCGACCCCGTGGGCGGCGCACTGGCCGAGCCGTCGCTGCGCGCCCTGGGCGACCGGGGCCGCTATCTCGTCATCGGCTTCGCCAGCGGCCCCATCCCCTCCGTCCCGCTCAACCAGGTGCTCCTGCGCAACCGCACCGTCATCGGCATCGACTGGGGCATCTGGGCCATGCAGCACCCCGAGGAACAGCGCGCGCTGCTGTCCGACCTGCTCGCCATGGTGGCCGGAGGGACGATCGACCCGGTCCACCCGACCGAGTACCCGCTCGACGACGTGGCCCGGGCGCTCGAGGACCTCGTCGGCCGCCGCACGGTGGGGAAGATCGCGCTCGTCCCCTGAAGTCAGAGCGCACCCTGCGCTCGGCGCCGGGGGTGATAGGTGACCCGCGTCAAAGCCCACGATGGGGGGCCGCTGCTTCCGGTTGTGCCCCGGCGGCGGAGGCTGGACCTAAACGATTCCGTAGATAGTTCCGAAAATACCGCGTCCGCGGGAGGTCCCGAGGGACGACAGTACGTCGGAGAGACCGACGGCCAGGGGGTCAGCGGCGACGGCGCTCAGCGCCTCGCGACGTGCAACGGGAAGCTGAAGCGCCGGTTGTCGACCACCAACGTGTAGTTGCCCGACGGGACCCGCGCCGAGCTGTTGGGCTTGGTCTGGTTCCACGTGCCCGCGCCCGACACGGTCCCGTTCGAGGCCAGCTGAGCAAAGCCCAGGGCCGGGCAATTGACGACCTGCACCCCGGGCCAGACGTTGCGGTGATGCGGCCCGATGATCTCGAAGCCCACGGACCCACAGGGTCCGGCCTGCAGTGTGGTCGCCGTTGGCCCCGTCGCGGCACCGGCGTAGGGCGCGGTGTAGCTGCACGCAGTCGCGGCCTGGTTCCGCACGGTGAAGGTGATGGTCAGCGTGGCACCGGGGTGCAGCGTCAGGGTGTTGACCGCGACCAGCAGCTCGGTCGTCTTGGCGGGGCACTCCCAGAACGTGGCGTGGCCGAGCTGGACCAGCTTGGGTGCCGGTCCGTGCGCCGTCGACTTGCGCATCGACGCCGACGCGCTGGAGGCCGGGATCATGACGGCCGCCGAAAGGGCCGCTGCGATCAGCACCGTGGCGGGCCCGGGCCATCGCCGCCGCGATGCCTCTCCCATGCCTCCAGCCTGCCCGCTGGGCCGGCACCCCGCGGTCGCGGCCTCACTCGGCAAAGGCGGGGATCACCTCGGTCCCCATGAGCTCAATGGTCTGCATGACCGACTCGTGGGAGATCTTGTAGGGGTTGACCAGGCAGAGCAGCAGGTCGACGCCAGCCGCCTCGTACTGGCGGCAGGCCTCGAGGCACTCGTCGGGCGTCCCGAGCACGCAGGCGTTGGAGTCGGTCAGGTACTCCAGGCTCAAGAGGTCGAGCAGGCCCTCGTCGTCGGTCTTCTTCATGTCGGCCGCGTACGAGTACGAGCCGAGATCCTCCTTGCGCTCGGCCATCCAGTCCGTCAGCGTGGCGATCTGGCGGGCGCCCGTCTTGGGGTACCACTCGAAGGACTCCCGCGCCTCGGCGACCGCCTTGTCCCGGTCGGGCCCGCAGATGGCCATGGTGAACGTCGCCGCCTGGTTGTGCACGAACGCGCCGATCGGCTCGGTGCAGCCCGTCACCGCGTCGCGGTAGATGTCGATCTTGCGTTTGACCTCCGAGGGCGGCAGGCCCACGGCAAAGGAGCACAGGCCGAGCCCGAGATCGCCCACCTGCGCGTGGCCCTCGTCGCTGGTGGTGGCGCCCCACAGTGGCGGGTGTGGCTTCTGCCACGGCTTGGGCTGGACGCGGCGCCGCGGCATCTGCCAGAACTCGCCGGAGAACTCGTACTCCTCGTTGGTCCAGCAGCCCACGACGTGCCCGATGGCCTCCTGCCACATGCGCCGGCTCTCGGCTGGGTCGATGCCGAAGCCCTCGAGCTCGGCCCGCGTGGCCGAGCGCCCGGTCCCCAGGTCCACCCGCCCGCCCGAGAGCAGGTCGAGGACGGCCACCGACTCGGCCGTGCGCACCGGGTGGTTGTAGGGCTTGGGCATGAGGCGGACGCCGTAGCCGAGCCGGATGCGCTCAGTGCGCGCCGCGATCGCGCCGTAGAGCACCTCGGGGTTCGAGCAGTGCGAGTACTCCTGCAGGAAGTGGTGCTCGACGGTCCAGAAGGCGTGCCAGCCGAAGCGGTCGCCTGCAATGGCCTGCTCAAGCGTGTTTCGGTAGGCGACGAGCTCGCTGTCGGGCTCCCATGGTCGGGGCACGGGGATCTCGTAGAACAGCGCGAACTTCATGGCGTGGGCTCCCCCCGAGAGGACGGCGGTCCCGGGACGGCCCGGGCTAGACAGTGCATTGCTCCTATCAGCCCGGGTGGACCGGGCGCAACCAAGACCGTGGAGGTGCCATGCGTGGATTGGGCGGACGGACCTACATCGTCACCGGCGCGACGTCCGGCATCGGCCGGGCCACGGCCACGCGCCTCCTCGACGAGGGTGCTCTCGTCATGGGGGCCGACCTCGTCGTGCCGCCCGACGACGTGCCGGAGGGGAGGGACGAGTCGAGCCGCTGGGCCTTCACCCATGTCGACGTGACGGACGAATCCTCCGTGGCGGCGCTCGTGCGCGCCGCCGTCGACTTCGGTGGCGGCGCGCTGCACGGCATGGTCAACGCGGCGGGCGTGGCCGGCGGCGGCCCGGTGCACATGCTGCCGGCCGACGAATGGGCGCGGGTGATCGGGGTGAACCTGACCGGGACGTACCTGACGGCCAAGCACGTCATCGCGCAGATGCTGAGGCAGCCCGCCCACGATGACGGCCAGCGCGGGTCGGTGGTGACGGTCGCCAGCATCGAGGGCCTCGAGGGCACGGCAGGCGGGAGCGTGTACAGCGCGTCGAAAGGTGGCGTGGTCCTCCTCACCAAGAACATGGCGATCGACTACGCCGGCCGCGGCATCCGTGTCAACGCCATCTGCCCGGGCTTCATCGACACCCCGATGACGGCGTCGGTCTTCGGTCCGGGCATGGAGGCGTCGCTGGCCGACATTCTGCGGGAGCACAAGCTCGGCCGACGCATGGGGCGCCCCGAGGAGATCGCCGCGGTGGCGGCCTTCCTGCTCTCGGACGACTCGAGCTTCGTGACGGGTCACGCCCTCCCGGTCGACGGCGGCTACACGGCGGGCCGCGACCACGGCGTCACCGAGATGTTGGGCCTGTCGGGCCCCCGGGTGACCCCCAGCTCTGGGCTTGACGCGGGAGTTCCCGAAGGGAATAGTTAAGTCAATGCTTAAGTATCAGCCGGTCGAGGGGATCTTCCGAGCCCTCGGCGACCCCACCCGGCGGGATCTGGTCGAGCGCCTCGGCTCGGGTCCGGCCACCGTGGGCGAGCTGGCCCGGCCGCTCGAGATGACGCTGTCGGCGGTCGTCCAGCACCTCGCCGTCCTGGAGTCCTGCGGGCTGGTCCGCTCCGAGAAGGTGGGGCGTACCCGCACCTGCCGGCTCGAACCCCTTGGCCTGCAGCTCGCCGAGGACTGGTTCGCCGGGCAGCGCGCCGCCTGGGAGCGCCGGCTCGACCGATTGGGAGAGGTCCTCGCCGCAGACCTCGCCGACGAGCAGAAGACCGCACCACCCTCAACACCCACACCCCAAGGAGAATGAGATGACCGCCAGGACCGCCGAACACGGCTCCTTCACCATCACCCGGACCTACCCCGCCCCGCCAGAGCGGGTCTTCGCGGCCTGGTCGAGCCGGGACGCCAAAGCGCGCTGGTTCGGCGACCCGGCCGCGCCCAACCCGGGGTATGCACTCGACTTCAGGGTCGGCGGCACCGAGACCAACTCTGGTGGCCCCCCGGACGGTCCGGTGTACACCTACGAGGCCAGCTACAAGGACATCGTCGAGGCGGAGCGGATCGTCTACGGCTACACCATGGAGGTCGACGGCACTGTGATCTCGGTCTCGGTCACCACGGTCGAGTTCGCCGCCAGCGCCGTCGGCACCACGCTGACCTTCACCGAGCAGGGCGTCTTCCTCGACGGATGCGACACACCCGCCCTCCGCGAGAAGGGCACCGGTGAGCTCCTCGACAACCTCGGGGCGGCGCTGGCGTGAGCGCCGGCTCCCGCACGGGCAAGGTCGTGGTCCACCGGGCGCTGTCGCCCGACGGATACGGCGCGGGTCCCGACCACGAGATGGATTGCGCAAGGTGCCCTGAATTGCCCCGACGCCCTACCCCAGCACCAGCCGCCCCCCGGTGTAGTCGAGGACGATCCAGCCGAAGCGCCTGAGCTGGTCCGAGCCGAGCAGCCCGTCGAGGCCGCCCTGGCCGATGGTGCCGAAGTCAGTCTCGCCGACGAGCTGGCGGTGCAGCGGTTCTCCGGGCACCGACCAGGTGCCGCTGTGCACGAGCGGGACGGTGATCACCGAGCACACCGTGGACTGGCGCTGCGCCAGACGAGTGCCGGCGAGGGACGCCTCGTCCGCGACCGCCGTGGACACGACGCTCTGGGACGACCCGGTGTCGACGTCGAAGCTGCGCGGGTGCCCACCGGCGAAGCGGACCGCCACGCTCAGGGCGACCTCACTCTGTGTGGCCGCCACGGTGACCGGAACCGTGGTCCCCTCGCCGTGGGTCAGGGCCACCGGCGGCGGGCCGATCGGGCCCGTGTACGGCGTCGCCGCCGAGACCTCGGAACCTTCGGCCCCTGGCACCACGAGCGCGCCGGCCGCGAAGTCGATGCGCACGGCGCCGAAGCGGGACAGGACGTCGGCGCCGAGGAGCCCCATTGGCTCCGCCTTCCCGCCGATCTGGGGCAGCGTGGCCGCCGTCAGCTGCTGGGGCGCCAGGCTCACGCCTTCGAGCGACCACGCGGCAACCGAGACCGGGCGGGCGGTCCCGGTGCACCCGACACCGGCAAACTGCTCTTCGGGCCCGGCCGCCGCCAGGTGAAGCCTCCGGGCCAGGCCGGCGTCGATGGTCGACTGCCCCGCCCCCGAGTCGAGGACGAAGGGGTACGGCCCCTGGGTCCCGAAGCAGACCTCGACCGTCTCGGCCACCTGGCCGGCGACGGTGCTCACGGTCAGGGGCAACCGTTCGGCGCCGCCGGGCAGCAGCACATCGCCGGCGCACCCCGAGGACGCCGATGGCAACGCGAAGGTCACCTCGGGTTCGACGTGCACCGGCACGGGCCGCGGCCCGTTGACGACCGCGGCCAGGCTCAACGCGAACGCCGCGACCGCGATGGTCGCTATCGCGGCCAACAGCAGCCCGCGCCGGCGGCCCACTGGCTAGCGGCTGAGGGCGAGACGGCCTGTGGCCATCGCCATGCGCAAGCCCAGCACGACCACGGCCAGCGGGAGAGCTGCTCGGCGCCAGCCCTTCGTTGTACGGAAGGTGAAACGGAGGGCCGAGCGGTGGTGGGCCACCATCATGCGATACGGGTGGCGGGCGGTGCTGACTCCCTGGACGTGTGTCACCCCCGCAGTCCCCGCGAAGCCCACGCCCCATCCGGCCTCGTGGGCGCGCCAGCACAGGTCCATGTCTTCCGCGTACATGAAGTAGGCCTCGTCGAAGCCACCCAGCTCCTCGAGTGCGCCGCGGCGGGCCATGAAGCACGAACCCGACACCCAGTCCGTCTTCGCCAAAATGTCGCCCTCGGGGGTTCCGGGATTGTAGCGCCGCGTGAATGGGTTCTCCGGGTTGAACAGGGCCAGCAGCGCGTGCCCGGCGGCGTCGGTCAACGAGGGGAAGTTGCGCACCGATGGGTAGACCTCGCCCGACTCGGTGAAGATCCGTGGTCCCACGATGGCCCAGGCGGGATGTGTCTGGAGGGCGGACCCGAGCGCGGCCAGCGCGCCGCCGTGGACGACGACGTCGGGGTTGGAGACCAGGACGCACGCCGGGGAAGCGGGCCCGCCCGCCAGGGCGGCCAGGCCGCGGTTGACCCCGGCGCCGAAGCCGACGTTCCGGCCGGGACGCACAACCAGGACCGGCGGCTCAGGCCGCGCGGCGCGCAGGTCGATGAGTGCGGCGTCGACGCTCCCCGGGACGCCGTTCTCGACGACGACCACCGGTGCCGCCCCGTCGTCGAGGAGCGAGCGCACGCAGTCCGCGAGCAGTGGCCCAGCGTCGTGGTCGACCACGATGGCCGCGGTCACGCCCGGCACCGCGGAATCAGTACTCCCGGGTGAAGCGGAACTTGACCAGGGCCCTCAGGGCACTGAAGCCGTCGCGCCACGTGATCTTCTTCCCCTCGTCCTGCTCGCGGCCCGCATAGGAGATCGGCACCTCGTATATCCGGTGGCCTCGGCGCAGCACCTTGGCCGTGATCTCCGGTTCGAAGTCGAAACGGTTCGACTCGATGGTCATGCCCTCGAGCACCTGGGCGTCGAAGAGCTTGTAACAGGTCTCCATGTCCGAGAGGGTCGAGCTGTAGAGCATGTTGGTGATCAGAGAGAGAAGGCGATTGCCCATCCAGTGCAGGGGCATCATGTTCTTGCGTTCGCCGGTGAAGCGGCTGCCGTAGACGACTCGTGCCTTCCCCCGCAGGATCGGGTCGAGCAGGCGGGGCCAGTCGTTGGGGTCGTACTCGAGATCCGCGTCTTGAATCAGGATGAGGTCACCCTGTGCTTCGGCCAGACCGGTGCGGATCGCCGCGCCCTTGCCCTGGTTCGCCTGGTGGCGGATCACGCGCACGGTTGAATCCTCGAGTGCTCCGAGCACCTTGTCAGACCCGTCACTGCTCCCATCGTCCACTGCGATGATCTGGAGCACCACGGGCAACTCGACGGCCCGCATGCGCCGGATGACCTCGGCCACCGTGGTGCGCTCGTTGAAGACCGGCGTGATCACCGTGAGAGTCCGGTACGTCCTCTCCGGGGGTGTCTCCGTCACGTCAGTCTCCGTCATGGGCCTCTTCTTTCAGCTTGTCCTCGAAGTACGCGATCGTGCGCTCAATCCCCTCACGCAGGCCGATCCTGGGCTCCCAGCCCAACTCGCGCCGGGCCAACGTGATGTCGGGGCAGCGGCGCGTCGGGTCGTCCGTCGGCAGCTCCTCGAAGACGATGTCTGACGCCGATCCCGTGACGTCAAGGACGAAACGAGCCAGGTCGCCCACTGTCCGCTCGTCGGGGTTGCCGATGTTGACGGGGCCAGTCAGTGACGAGTCGAGCAGCGCGAGCAGGCCGGCGATCTCGTCCTCGACGAAGCAGAGGCTGCGCGTCTGGCTGCCGTCCCCGTAGACCGTCAAGGGTTCGCCCCGCAACGCCTGCACGATGAAGTTTGACACCACTCGGCCGTCCCCCGGCGACAACCTCGGCCCATAGGTGTTGAAGATCCTGGCGATGCCCACCTTGACGCCGTGAGTGCGGTGCATGGCCATAGTCAGACTCTCTGCGAACCGCTTGGCCTCGTCGTACACGCTGCGCGGCCCGGTGGGGTCGACGTTGCCCCGGTAGGACTCGACCTGGGGGTGGACCTCTGGGTCGCCGTAGATCTCGCTGGTGCTCGCCATGAGGAACCGGGCGTCGTGAGTCCGGGCCAGCTCCAGCAGCCGGCGGGTGCCCTCGCTGCCCACGGCCAGAGTGTCGAGAGGCCGGGCCAGGTACGCCGGCGGCGACGCCGGCGAGGCCAGGTTGCAGACGGCATCGACCTTCGTGCCCGACTCCAGCTCCACCTTCTCGCTGACGTCCGCCACGACGAGGCTGAATCGCTCGTGGCCGAACAGGTGGGCGACGTTGTCCCGGGAGCCGGTGGACAGGTCGTCCATGCAGATCACGGTGTCACCCCGCTCCACTAGGCGGTCGCACAGGTGCGACCCCAAGAAGCCGGCTCCGCCGGCGACGACGACCCGGCTCACCGGCGCCCGATCCCCGAGTAGCGGAAACCCATGCGCCGCACGGCGGCGGGGTCGAGCAAGTTGCGGGCGTCGACGATGGAGGGCTCGTCCATGACGGCGAGCACGCGCGAGAAATCCAGCCAACGGAACTCGTCCCACTCGGTGAGCACCACGAGCGCCCGCGCCGCCGTTGCCGCCGCGTAGGGGTCGGCGTGCAGCTGCAGGCCGCGCAAGTCGTCGGGCGGGTCGCCCTCGGCGTCGACGGTGGGGTCGAATGCCTGCACCGTCGCCCCGAGCTCGGTCAGTCGGTGCGTGATCTGCAGGCTGGGCGAGTCTCGGCGGTCGTCCGTGTTCGCCTTGAAGGTGAGACCCCAGGCGGCCAACCGCACCCCGTCGACCGAGCCGCCACACGCCCCCTCGACCTTGGCCACGACCCGGGAGAGCTGCTCGTCGTTGGACGCGATGGCGCCGGCCAGGAGCGAGAAGTCGTAGCCGGCCTCGCGGGCGATGTGGAGCAGGGCTCGCGTGTCCTTGGGCAGGCAGGAGCCGCCCCAGCCGGGTCCCGGGCGGAGGAACTCGAAGCCGATCCGCTTGTCGTAGCCGAGGCCGAGCAGGACGTCGCGGGCGTCGGCCCCGACCTCCTCGCACAGTCCGGCCAGGGCGTTGACGAAGCTGAGCTTGGTGGCCAGGAAGGCGTTGGAGGCGTACTTGATCGTCTCCGACGTCGTGGCGTCGGTGATGATGAGGGGCGCGCCGGTCGTCGAGAAGAGCTCGCCGACCCGGGCCGCCGCCTGCGGGTCCTCCGCCCCGACGACGATCCGGTCCGGGTTGAGGCTGTCGAACACGGCGGTGCCCTCCCGGAGGAACTCCGGGTTGGAGACGACGCCGATGTCGGGGCGCCCGATCACCTGCTCGACCATGTGGGCCGAGCCCACGGGAACGGTCGACTTGTTGACCACGACGGCACCCGGATCCAGGTGGGCCGCGATCTCCTTGGCCGCCGCCTCCACGTAGGACAGGTCCGCCGAGCCGTCGGCACTCTGGGGGGTGGGAACGCACAGGAAGACGAATTGCGCCCCGGCCACGGCCTCGACCGCGGAGTCGGTGAAGGAGAGATTGCCGGCCACCACACTTCCGGCCACGAGTTCGTCGAGGCCAACCTCCACGATGGGCATGCGTCCCGAGCGCAGGGCGGACAGGCGGGCCACATCGCTCTCGGCCAGGACGACGGTGTGCCCGAAATGGGCCAGCGTCGCCGCCGTCGGCAGACCCACGTAGCCCGCACCGATGACGGCCACGGACTGCGGAGCGGTGCGGGCGTTGGTGCGCGTCGTCATGCGACGGCCTGCGATCGGAGGACCCCGACAAGCCTGGTCAGGCCGTCCTCCCAATCGGGCAGCGGGGGGAGTCCGCTCAGTCGCAGCGCCATGTTGTCGAGCACCGAGTACGCGGGTCGCGGCGCGGGCCGCGGCGGGTCGAGCTCCGCGGTGCGTATCGGAGTCACCCGCTCCGGATCCGCGCCCACCTCGGCGAGGACGGCCCGTACGAACCCGCACCACGTGGTCGATCCGCCGTTGGTCACGTGGAAGGTGCCGGGTCGCCGGTCGAGGCCCAGGGTGACGATGGCCGGCGCCAGATCGGCGCAGAAGGTCGGCGAACCGTGCTGGTCGTCGACGAACCGGAGCGCATCCTCCCCGCCGGCCAGGCGGAGCGCAGTCGCCACCATGTTGGCGCCGTGGGCACCGCACAGCCAGCTCGTGCGCACGATGGTCGAGCCGGGACGGCACTCCCGCTCGCCCGCCAGCTTGGACGCCCCGTAGACAGAGGTGGGGCACGGCTCGTCCCACTCCCGGTACGGACGGTTCGCGGTGCCGTCGAAGACGTAGTCGGTGGACACGTAGAGCAGGTGCGCCCCCACGAGTGCGGCCGCCTCGGCGACATGGCGCGTGCCGGCCGCGTTCACCGCGAAAGCGGTGTCGGCCTCCGTCTCGCACAAGTCGACCGCAGTCAGCGCACCCGCGTGAAGGACGAGCTCAGGCCGGAACGCGCTGACCGTCGCCATGACGGCATCACGGTCGTCGACGCGCATGGAGTCGATGTCGGTTGCCAGCACCTCGTGGTTGAGCCCCTCACGGGGGCCCTCCGGCCCGAGGAGTGCGCAACGGCGCCCACCGGTCGGCACCCGTCCCGCCAGGGCGTCAGAAAGGTCCCGCCCCAGCTGCCCGTCAGCCCCTGTGATGAGGACCCGCACCGCTCAGCCGACCCCGGTTCCCCAGGCCCCCTCGGCCACCGGGGCCCGGGCCCGCAACGGCTCCCACCATTCGCGGTGCGTGGCGTACCAGTCCACCGTGTCGGCGAGCCCCTGCTCCCAGTCGACCGACGGCGCCCAGCCGAGCTCGCGCCGCAGCTTGGAGCAATCGAGGACGTAGCGGCGGTCGTGGCCCGGGCGGTCGGGCACGATCGACTTCAGCGAGTCCGGCTTGCCCAGTACGGCGAGGATCCGGTCGGCGACTTCCATGATGGAGGCCTCCACGCCGCTCCCGACGTGGTACGTCTCGCCCACCCTGCCACGGACGAGCACGGCGTCGATGGCGGCGCAGTGATCGAGCACGTGCAGCCATTCCCGGCGGTTCTCGGTGCTGGCGTAGAGGGTGAGCGGCTGGTCGTCGAGCGCCAGCGCGCAGAAATGCGGGATCAGCTTCTCCGGGAACTGGTACGGCCCGTAGTTGTTGGCGCAATTGGTGATCGTGATCGGGAGACCATAGGTCTCGGCGTAGGCGCGCACGGCGTGATCGGCCCCCGCCTTGGACGCGTTGTAGGGGGTGCGCGGCCGGTAGGGGGATTCCTCGGTGAAGACTTCGTCGGCGTCGAGCGGCAGGTCCCCGTAGACCTCGCAGGTCGAGACATGGTGGAACCGAGCCACACCGGCCTGGCGGGCCGCCTCGAGCATGGTCTGCGTCCCGATCACGTTGGTCCGGAAGAAGAGGCCGGGGTTGAGGACGGCCAGCGAGTTGTGCGACTCGGCGGCGAAGTGGACCACCGTGTCGATCCCCTCGCCCCGCAGTGCCTTCTCGGCCGCGACCGGGTCGCAGATGTCACCCTCGACGAAGACGATCCGGTCCTCTATGTCGAACAGGCTGGGTCGGTTGCCGGCGTAGGTGAGCACGTCGTAGACGACGACATGGTCCTCGGGGTGCTGCTCGACCCAGTAGCGGGCGAAATTCGACCCGATGAAACCGGCACCTCCCGTCACGAGAAGGCGCATAGTGCGGGAAATATTAGCCCAGGCCCAGACCCCCTCCCCGCCTCAGCCCGGACGCACGTGCACCACGTCGCCCGCACTGACCAGGCGGGGACCCGAGGCCGTTTCGACCACCAGCTGGCCGGCCGTCGTCGATGGCAGTGGCCTGCCCGGTAACCTCCTCGCTGGCAAGAGTGACGCACACGGTCTGTCCCAGCGTGGCGCAGCGCCGGCGGACCTCGTCGGCGAGGAGGCGCCGCCCAGCGGCGTCTCCGAGCAGCCCCCGCCGGTCCGCGAGCGAGCGGAGCAGGTGTCGGAGGAGGAGGGCGCGGTCGACCGGTTGACCCGTCAAAGCGACGTCGTCGAGGCAGGTTCCCCCGACCCCCTCGGGACCGGGCCAGCCAACGTTGATCCCGATCCCGACCACCACAGCGGAGAGGGCGGGCCCGGAGAACTCCGCCTCCGCAAGGACGCCCGCCAGCTTGAGGTCCCCCACGAGGAGGTCGTTGGGCCACTTCAGCGCCGGCTCGACGCCTGCGACCTCCCGGCAGGCATCGGCCGCCGCCAGCGCCAGCGCCCCGGTGCACAGGTGCACGTCGGTGCCATCACCCCCAGGCCGGAGCAGGACCGATGCCAGCAGGTTGGCACCCGGGGGCGACTCCCACCGGCGGTCCAGGCGGCCACGGCCGGCAGTCTGGTGGTCGGCCACCACCACCAGGCCCTCGGCGGCCCCCTGGCGCGCCCGGGCCCGGACATACGTGTTGGTCGAGTCGACCTCGTCCAGCCAGAGGACCTCCCAATCCACCCCGGACATGGCAGACACCATACGGCGCGTGCAATTGTGAAGGCTCGCTTCACGAGGAAGGCCCAGCGTGCTCCAGAAGGTCCTCATAGCAAACCGCGGTGAAATCGCCGTCCGGGTGATCCGGACCTGCCGCGAGCTCGGCATCGCCACGGTGGCCGTCTACTCCAACCTCGACCGCGACGCCATGCACGTACGCATGGCTGACGAGGCCTACGCCCTCGGCGGCGAGTCCGCTGCCGAGAGCTACCTCAACACCGAGGCGATCCTGCATGCCATTGAGCAGAGCGGCGCCGACGCGGTGCACCCCGGCTACGGCTTTTTCTCCGAGAACACGGACTTCGCCCGCGCCATAACCGACCGCGGCGTCACCTTCATCGGCCCTCCGCCCGAGGCCATTGAGGTGATGGGCGACAAGATCAGCGCCCGGCTGGCCGCCGAGAAGGTCGGAGTTGCCGGCGTGCCCGGCCAATCCGAGCCCCTCACCTCACCCGACGAGGTGGTGGCGTTCGGCGACCTCCATGGCTGGCCCGTCGCCATCAAGGCGGCATACGGCGGCGGCGGGCGCGGCATGAAGGTCGTTGCCGCGGCGGAGGACGCGGCGGAGGCCATGGAGTCGGCCGCCCGCGAGGCCCAGGCCTACTTCGGCCGCCCCGAGGTCTACCTGGAGCGATACCTGGCGTGGCCCCGGCACGTCGAGATGCAGGTGTTGGCCGACCAGCACGGCACCACGTTGTGGCTCGGCGAGCGCGACTGCTCGGCCCAGCGGCGCCACCAGAAGCTGCTCGAGGAGAGCCCCGCCCCCGACTTCCCCGACCACGTGCGCCAGGCCATGGGCGTGGCGGCGGTCAAGGTCTCGCAGGCCTGTGGCTACTACAACGCCGGCACGGTCGAGTTCCTCTACCAGGACGGCGAGTTCTACTTCCTGGAGATGAACACACGGCTGCAGGTCGAGCACCCGGTCACCGAGCTCGTCAGCGGCCTGGACCTCGTCGCCTGGCAAATCCGCATCGCGTCGGGTGAGCCGCTCGACTTCGCCCAAGACGACGTCCGCCGGCACGGCCACGCCATCGAGGTGCGGATCAATGCCGAGGACCCCAGCGGCGGGCGGTTCTCCCCGTCGCCGGGCACCATCTCCGCCTTCCACCAGCCGGCGGGCCCGGGCGTGCGGCTCGATGCGGGCTACGAAGCGGGCGATACCGTCTCGCAGTACTACGACAACCTGATCGCCAAGCTGATCGTCTGGGCGCCTGACCGCGAGGCAGCGCGGCGGCGCATGCTGCGGGCGATCTCCGAGACCAAGGTGGTCGGCGTGGCCACGACCCTGCCCGCCCATGTGGCCATCTTGAGCCACCCCGACTTCGCGGCGGCGACGCACTCGACGAAGTGGGTGGAGGACACCCTGGACCTCTCCGCACTGGTCGGGGAATCCGCAGGCGTCCCCGCTCCCCCGGCAGAGGACGAGGTGCCGATGGTCCAACGCGACGTGACCGCAGAAGTCGACGGCCGGCGCTTCTCGGTGCGCCTGTGGGTGCCCGACCTGGGCACGGAGGCCGCCCCCGGCCGGGGGGCGGGCCGGCCGAAGCGCGCGGCCGCTTCGGCCGTGACCGGCTCGGGCTCGGGACAGGTGACCGTCCCGATGCAGGGCACCATCGTCAAGGTCCTGGTCGCTGTCGGTGACGTGGTCGAAGTGGGACAGGCGATCTGCCTCCTCGAGGCCATGAAGATGGAGAACGCAGTCGCCGCGGAGAAGGACGGCGTGATCAAGGAGCTCCGCGTGAGCGCGGGCGATTCCGTCGGGGCGGGCGAGATCGTGGCGGTCATCGAGTAGGTGAGCACCGCACAGGCTGCCGCCGCATCGGCGAAGGAGGCCGCGGCCGCCGTCGTCGACGACCACCTCGCCGAGCTCGTCTCGCTCAGCCACTCCGTGCATTCGACGCCCGAGCTGTGCTTCGGCGAGACCGCATCGGCACGGGCGGTAGCCGAGACGATGCGGGCCGGCGGGCTGCAGGTTGACGAAGGGGTGTACGACCTGCCGACGGCGCTCGAGTCCCGCTCCGGTGGCGGCGAGCTCGTCGTGGCCGTCTGCGCCGAGTACGACGCGCTCCCCGGCGTGGGCCACGCCTGCGGGCACAACATCATCGCGGCGACGGCGGTCGGCGCCGGGCTCGCCCTTTCTGCGGTGGCGGACGACATCGGGCTGACAGTGCGGGTCCTGGGCACCCCCGCCGAGGAAGGCGGGGGCGGCAAGGTCCTGATGCTCGAGCGCGGCGCCTTCGAGGGCGTCCACGCCGCCATGATGGTCCACCCCTGGTCAAGAGAGTGGCTGACGGGGACCTGCCTCGCCGTGGCCCACTTCGACGTCCGCTTCTCGGGACGGGAAGCCCACGCATCCGCGGCACCCTGGAAAGGGGTCAACGCCCAGGACGCACTGACCGTGGCCCAGGTGGCCATCGGCCTGCTGCGCCAACAACTGCCACCAGGCGACCAGGTCCACGGCGTGGTCACCGACAGCTCCCGAGCGGCCAACATCATCCCCGCCACGGTCACGGCGCGCTACATGGTCCGCTCGCTGACCATCGAAGGGCTCGCCGCACTGCGGCCCAGGATCGAGGCCTGCTTCGAGGCGGGGGCGCTCGCGACCGGGTGCTCCCTCGACTACGAGGATCTCGCACCGGTGTACTCGCACATGGAGGCGGACGGGCCGCTGCTGCGCGCCTACCGGGCGAACGCCGAGGCCCTCGGCCGCCGCTTCGAAGCCGACGACGCCGGAACGCCGCCCCCGACGCTCTCGACCGACATGGCCAACGTCTCCCTGGCCGTGCCAACCATCCATCCGCTCATCGGCATTGAGGCCAACGGCGCTGTCAACCACCAGCTCGAGTTCGCCGCCGCCTGCATCACCCCATCCGCCGACGCCGCGGTGCGTGACGGCGCCATCGCGTTGGCCTGGACGGCCATTGATGCCGCCACCGACGCCCAGCTGCGCGAGCGGCTCCTCGGGGCATGACGACCGAGCACGCACTGCTCGACGTCGTGCCGGGCCGGGAGGACGAGTTCGTCCGGGCCATGGAGCGGGCGAAAGCGATCATCGCCGCCAGCCCCGGCTTCCGGTGGCTGCGCGTCGAGCGCTGTCTGGAGCGCCCGAGCTGCTTTCTGCTCCTGGTCGAGTGGGAGCAACTCGAGGATCACACCGAGGGCTTCCGGGGCTCGCCGGCCTACCAGGAATGGCGCGCCGCGCTGCACCACTTCTACGACCCCTTCCCCGTGGTGGAGCACTTCGAGACGGTCGTGACCGCGTAGGCGAGCGCCCCAGCGTTCTGTCTCAGGCTCCCGTCGTGCACACCAGGTTCGGGCGGCGTCGCAGGGCCTCTTCAGGTGCGCGGCGATCCCCTCGGTCGACCCGGCATTCCCGATGGTCATGGTGACCTCCGGGGACGACTGGAACGAGGACACCGGGATGGAACCCATTCCCGGGTCGCCGACTAACCGGCAGGACAGCATCTTCACGACCCGTACACGCAGGGGTGCACGCATTGCAATGAGGGTTGGACCGCGGTCCATACGCTACGAAAGGACGTGGCACTCCCCGCTAGCCGCCTCGCGGGGACCAGAAGTCGCACCACCCCGGCACAGGGCCGACCTTCCGCGGGGACACGTCGCTTGCCCCGGGTGCACGCACTCGTATTTCGCATTTCGAGGGGGTCGTCACGGCCTGAGGACCGTTCAGATCGGACAGCCGGGCGACCCTCGCTCGGCTCCCAGTAGAGGCACGAAGGTGCATCTGTGCAATCGTCTTGTCAGTAGGGACGCAGGGATGTCGCTGAAGAAACCAAGGAGAAGAATGCCTTTCAATCGTGTCCGGATCGCCGGCCGATGGCCCCGTCGACGAACTCACCAGACGCCCTTGGGCACATCTGGTCATCCGACGGTCGTCGACACCTTGCCCGACGACCTACAGGTCCAAGCTTTCACGCATGCCGCGCCGGACCTCGGAACTGTCAACGGTCCCGAGGTCCTCTCGATGGCCGAATTCCGTCGGCGCTTCGAGGCCGGTGCATTATCGCTGGAGATGCATGCCGCCTTCGTTGTCGAAGTCCAAAACCTCACCGACGGAGTCCAGGATCCCTGTGGTCCAGAGTACGCAGCGTTGGTGATGGAGACGTGGCGTGCACTTTCTGGACGAAGCCACTATCAAGCCAACGAGGACGAGACATTTGAGCTCGACGATGCGGACTATCTGGCCCGACCCTACCCATTTTGCACGTCGGACCACGAGGAAGTGGCCCGTTACCTGGGAGCAGTTGCCGCCACCATTGGCCGCGTCGGCGCCAGGCCGCCGGCTCGAATCGTCGAATTCGGTGCCGGCTGGGGACACCTCTCTCTCGATCTCGCCGCCACAGGTTTCCGAGTCTCCGCCGTCGATCTCAACCCAGCGTCGGTCGCTCTCCTTCGTCGGCGGGCGTCACTGCTCAATGTCGATCTCGATGTGGTCGAGACCAGTTTCTTGGACTTCGAGCCACAGAGTCCGGTCGACGTCTTCATCTTCTTTGAGTCGTTCCATCACTGTGAGAAACCGTTCACGCTTCTCGATCGATGCACCGCGCAATTGGCGATCGGAGGTCGGATTATCTTCGCCGCTGACGCCATCTACGACAACTACCATGCACCCTGGGGTGTTCGTCTCGACGGCTCGGCGGCATTCATGACGGCGACACACGGATGGCTCGAGTTGGGCTTCTCCCGACCGTTCCTGGAGGAAGAGCTGCACAAGCGCGGATTCGACGTCATGTGGGAAGTGCGCCCCGAACTCGGGGCCTACGGAACCTTCCTGACGGCCACGCGACGGGAACAAAGTCGGGTCAATTCCAATCCGGGCAACCGTGACACGGCGACGGGCGCGGTTGATCGGAACCCTTTCCCACTGTGAATTCTCATGTCACTCACGATCATCCAGACCCGTTACCGCGCCGAGAAAGACGGATGGCGGCCGCGAGGTCGGTGCTCTCTCGACCGCACAAGGTCTTCGCGGTTGCGTTTGCACTGGTCTTCCTCAACATGGCGGCGTGGAGCCTGGCGACACCGTTGTTCTCTGGTCCCGACGAGGGCGACCATATCGTCCACGCCGCGGCAGTGGTGAGGGGCGAGTTCATCGGTTCACCCAATCCCGGATCATCGTTCACATCGGTGACCGTCCCCGCACTCATGGCGGAAGGCGTACTCCACCGCCCCTGTTTCATTTACCACACAGGAGTGCCGGCTTCGTGTGCCCGGCCACTCAGCACGAACACCATGCCGGTTGTGGCGAACACCGCCGCGGGCCGCTACCCCCCGCTGTACTACGCGGTGGTCGGGCTTCCTTCACTGGTCACGGTGTCGACCACCGGCCTCTATCTCATGCGGCTTGTCAATGGGGTCATGTGCGCGTTGTTCATCGCGTTGGCAGCCGTCTGCGTCACGACGTGGTCGAAGCGGTCCTTTCTTCTGGTGGGCGTGCTGCTGGCCTTGACGCCGATGGTCGTGTACCTCGGCGGTGTGGTGAACCCAAACGGACCGGAGGTCTGCGAAGCGGTCTGCGTCTGGATCTCCGGTCTCGTCATCGTCCTCGAGGGGGAAGGTGCTCCGCCCCGTGGGCTGGTTGTGATCTTCACGGTCTCAACCGGGGCACTCGTCCTCACGCGCGGGCTTTCTCCACTGTGGGGGGTGTTGATCCTGGTCATTTTGGGATTCCTGGCCGGGCGCGGACGAGCAAGGGATCTGATGCGCATGCGCCCGCTGAAAATCTCCCTTGGAATCATCACCGCCTGTGGCATCGCCGCGGTTGCCTTCATCGTCGCAGCGCATTCGAACGGTCTTGCGCAGAGCGGCACCCTGCTGCCGGCCCATGAAACTGCACTCGACACTTTCTTCAACGTATTTGGACAGTCCGGCTCGTGGCTCCAGCAGATGATCGGTGTCTTCGGATTCCTCGATACCCCTGCACCCTTCGTCACGTTCTTGACCTGGTACGCAGCGATCGGTTTCATTGTGCTGCTCGCCCTGAGTACCTCGGCTCCGCGGGGCGCGATCGCACTTCTTGGCCTTGTAGCGATCGTGGTGTTCGTGCCCGTAGTCATCGCCGACCATGAGGTCCATCGTTTCGGATTGGTCTGGCAAGGCCGGTACATATTGCCGATGGCCGTGGGCATTCCGATTCTGTCGGCGGCATTGATTGACGCTGTCGGAGCGATCGCCCGCTTCCGTGTTCGGATCTCGGTCATCTTTTGCATCTGTATCGGGATCGCCGACTTCGCCGCGTTCTGGACGTCGCAGCGCCGCTATGCGAGTGGCCTACCCGGTCCCATCGATCCTGCGCACGGGACGTGGGGGCCGCCACTCGGCAACAATCTCATGGCGATTTGGTCGCTGGTCGCAACGGCACTTTTGGTCGGCGCCGTGGCATTCGCCGTCAGTCGCTCTCAGACGGACGAGACTTCTCCCCGAACGAACGGTCCGCGCAGCGAGGTGGAGCCGCTACCGTTGGCTGCGATCCCTTCGGGTGGCCGAGCCCCCGTGTCCTCGGCGGATCCGGCCGCGGGCAACTCCCCGCTTCGCGACGGCTTGTGATGTCGAACGCATGTCCGCGCAGGAGCCCATCAGCGTCCTCAGGCCGTGCCAGGGGATGGTCTTTGTTCGTCAGGAACCAGTCGATCGAGGCCCAGCTCTTCGCCTGCGCCAACAGGGGCTCCACCCGGCTCACCGGGCGCGGCCACCCGCATGAGGGCGATCTCCTGCACGAGCGCCGTCTGGGTCTGCTTCAACGCCGCGAGGCTCACGGAGAGATTGAACACGAGGACGACCAGGAAGATCACGGCCAGGAGCAGTAGGAGGTCGGACCCGTAGGCAATGCCCACCGCATGTGACACTCGGTCCAGCAGGGAGAATGGGAGCGCCAGACTGAACAGGACCATGGCAACGCTCACGGCGAGCCACAGGACCGCTGCCTGATCGCGGAGTCTTCTCTTCCGGATGGCCGTTATGGAGAGGATCAGGAATCCCAGGCTGATGGCCATTGCCAGTATGAATGCCCTCACAACTTGCTCCTTTTTCCTAAAAGGCTGTCGAGCAGCAGGACCATGATCACCCGGATCATGTAGTACGTAGATGATCTCAATCCCGAGATGGATGAATGTCCGGTCTTTCGCTGTTCCATCCTCACACCGACTTCCCGGAGGCGAAGGCCGTGTCTCGTTGCCAACACAAGCGTCTCGACTTCGGGAAAGTCCGTGGGGTACTCGCGGGCGAAGAGCTCCACCCCGGATCTACCTACGGCCCTGAACCCGGACGTGCTGTCCGTTACCGTGGTACCTGCGGCCCGCGAGACGAGCCATGCGAGTATGTGCATGCCGAATCTGCGTGATCGCGTGGCGACGTAATTGCCTCTTGTCAGCCAACGTGATCCCACGACCATGTCGGCCTCTCCCTCCAGGATGGGAGCGAGAATGTGTTCGGCCTCTCGCGGGTCGTGTTGTCCATCGCCGTCGATCTGAATGGCGACGTGGAATCCATATTTGAGTGCGTAGCGATAACCGGCCTGGACGGCGCCTCCGATGCCGAGGTTGACCGGCAACGACAGAACCGTTGCTCCCGCACGCACCGCCCGCTCCGCCGTCGCATCGCATGACCCGTCGTTGACGACGAGCACATGGGCAGTCGGCAGCGCGTCCATGACCGAACCGACCACCTGACCGACCGCCTCTTCCTCGTTGAAAGCCGGGATGATGACGCAGATCGAGACACAACCGGGTCCAAGATCACGGGAGCGAAGACCGTCGGGACGGGACTGCCAAAGGTCGTCTCTTTGGTCGATCATGTGTCGGCAAGGTTACGCGGAGGGAGAGAGGGCACCAA
This sequence comes from uncultured Acidimicrobiaceae bacterium, assembly GCA_963837125.1. GTDB lineage: Bacteria > Actinomycetota > Acidimicrobiia > Acidimicrobiales > RAAP-2 > Bog-473. The sequence goes on from CAWILW010000006.1 coordinate 47,684, forward strand.
AGCACCAGAAGGGCACGGATTCGAAGACTTGATCAACAGACGGCCTCAGCCCCCCGGTTGGTAGACGCCGAACTCGCTGCGTAGGACGTCGGCGACCTCGCCCAGCGTGGCCATCTCCTTGAGCGCAGCCTTCATCGGGACGAGCAGGTTGCCCTCGCCCCTGGCCGTCTCGGCGACGGCCGCCAGGGCCCGGTCCACCGCGGCCTGACTCCGCGCCGCCCGGACTGACCGGGTGCGACCGATCTGGAGCTGCTGGAGCTCCACGTCGATCGGGAACACCTCGGCGCTCTCTCCATCGGCGTCGGTGAACCGGTTGACCCCCACCACGACCTTCTCACCGTCGTCGACCGCCTTGGCGAAGCTGTAGGCGGCCGCTTCGATCTCCTCCTGCATGAACCGGGCTTCAATGGCGGCCACGGCGCCACCCAGTTGCTCTATCCGGTCCAAGTAGTCGTTGGCCGCCGCCTCCACCTCGTCGGTCAGCGACTCCACGAAGTACGAGCCCGCCAGCGGGTCGACCGTGTCCGCCACCCCGGACTCGAAACCGACGATCTGCTGGGTCCGCAAGGCGATCTTGGCAGCCCTGGTCGTAGGCAACCCGAGTGCCTCGTCGAAGCCGTTGGTGTGCAAGCTCTGCGTGCCTCCCAGCGCTGCCGCCAGACTCTGGACAGTTACCCGGACGATGTTGTTCTCTGGCTGCTGGGCGGTGAGCGTCGACCCGCCGGTCTGTGTGTGGAAGCGCAGCATCTTGGAGCGATCGTCCTTGGCGCCGAAGCGCTCCGTCATGATGCGGGCCCACATCCGCCGCGCCGCCCGGTACTTGGCCACCTCTTCGAACAGGTTGTTGTGCGCGTTCCAGAAGAAGGACAGCCGAGGCGCGAATGCGTCCACGTCCTGGCCCGCAGCGATGGCCGCTTCCACGTACGCGATGCCGTTGGCCAGCGTGAAGGCGATCTCCTGCACCGCGGTCGAACCCGCCTCGCGGATGTGGTAACCCGAGATTGAGATGGTGTTCCAGTTGGGGAGGTTCTCCGCGCAATAGGCGAACGTGTCGACGATGAGGCGCATGGAGGGCCGCGGCGGGTAGATGTAGGTCCCCCGCGCGATGTACTCCTTGAGGATGTCGTTCTGGATGGTGCCGCGGATCTTCTCCCCCGGAACACCCTGCTCTTCGGCCACCAGCTGATAGAGCAACAAGAGGATGGCTCCGGTCGCATTGATCGTCATGGAGGTCGTGACCTTGTCCATTGGGAGGTCGGCCATGAGCAGCCGCATGTCCGCCAGAGAGTCGACGGCTACGCCCACCTTGCCGACCTCGCCCTCGGCTCGCGGATGGTCCGAGTCGTAGCCCATCTGGGTCGGAAGGTCGAAGGCACACGAGAGCCCGGTCTGGCCCGCGTCGAGGAGGAACTTGAAGCGCTGGTTGGTGGACTCGGCCGAGCCGAAGCCGGCGTACTGGCGCATCGTCCAGAGCTTCGAGCGGTACATCTGCGGATGGACGCCCCGGGTGTAGGGGAACGACCCTGGCTCCCCGAGCTGGGTGTCGGCGTCCCAGCCCCCGAGGTCACCGGGGCCGTACACGGGTTGGATGACGATGCCCGAGTCGGTGCTGTGCTCCGGGCTGTCCTGAGAGCCTTGCTGGTCCTGTGTCACGCAACCCAGGCTACGGAGGATCGAGGAGGGAAGGGAAAACGGGGCCCGGCCGGAGCGCGACGGGGCAGACTACGGCCTGTGGACGACGCCCCCGGACCCGCCTTTTCCCACTTCGGCATCTGCGTGAGCAACCTGGAGCGGTCCCTCGCCTTCTACTGTGGCGCCCTCGACTTCGAGAAGGCCGAGTCGCACGCCATCGGGTCCGAATTCGCCCGGCTCATGGAACTACCCGACGTCGCCGTGACCTCGCAGTTCATCCGGCGGGGCCCGACGGCCATAGAGCTCCTCGCCTTCAGCGAGCCCGCGCCCTTCGGCGAGCGAGAGCGCCGGGCGGTGAACCGGCTCGGCCTGACCCACCTGTCCTTCCGGGTGCGCGACGTCGCCGCCACTACGGCCCGCATCGTGGAGCTGGGTGGAGCCGTGGTCGAGTCCAGCCGGACCAGCCTCGATTTCGGGGGGACGCCCCTCGAGTTCGTCTACTGCACCGACCCCGACGGCGTGCGGGTGGAGTTGATGGACTTGGGCGGCTGACCGGTCGGCCCAGTGCCGGCTGCCGCAGCCGCCTGCGCGTCGAGCTCGCGGTCGATCCGTACCGCCTTGCGCTCCTCCATGTGCATCCAGCGCAGCGCGACGGGGATCATGGGCCACAGCATCAGGGTGTCGCCGACCACCCACATGATGGAGCCTCCGATGTGCAGGTCGACCACGTAGGAGGGGCCCCAGGCGCGGTGCGTGGCCAGGTAGGCGGGGAACATCTCCTTGGTCGCGCCGGCCAGGGAGAGCCCCGTGAAAGTGTCGATCGGGATGGCGAGGAACAGGTAGAAGAACTGCAGTGGGGGGTAGAGGCGATAGCAGTTCGGGTCGTTGCCGAAGATCTGGCGCCAGAACAGGTAGCCCACGAGGAGGAACACGAGGTGCTCGGCGTTGTGCACGCTCTGCTCGGTGAGCGTGTAGTTGTACCAGGTCGTCAGGTGGCTGATCGGGATCACCACCGCGTACAGCACGAAGGCCACGGCGGGATGCACCAGGAACTTGGCCACGCGCGAGCGCAACACCTCGGTGACGACGAGATGCGACGTTCCCGACGTGGAGCGCCAGAGCAGCGCAACGGGCGAGGAGATGGCGAACAGCGGGGCGGCCACCATGATGAAGAGCAGGTGCTGGACCATGTGGTCCCAGAACAACTCGCTGTCGTACACCCCGACGAAGCTGCAGACGCCCAGCGCGGTGGTGAACAGTGCGCCCACGAAGGCGGCGGTCTTGCCAGCCGGCCACGGGTGGCGGTGGTGCAGGGCGTTGTTCCGCTGCACGCCCCACAGGTAGAGGGCGAGGGCGGCGAGGATCATCGCCACCGGCACGAAGTCGAACTGCGTGGCGAGGAGCTGCGATCCTCGCAGGGGCGGGAGTCCCGCGTCGAACAGCGCGGCGATCACCTCACGACGGTACCGCCGGAACTACCCGTGCTGCCAGACGCGCTGGGCGATGCCCCTCTTCCCGTAGAGCGCGGCTGCGTCGAGTCGTCCCAGCTCGTCGTCGGTCATGCGCCAACCCAACGCACCGGCGTTCTGCTCGGCCTGAGCCTGGTTCTTGGCCCCCGGGATGGGGACGGCGCCCTTGGCGATCAGCCAGGCCAGGGCGACCTGGCTCGGCGTGCGCCCGTCGTGGGACTCGCCGACGTGGCGCAGCTCGTCCACCACCGCGTCCACCTCTGTCATGGGATGGGCCGAGAACGTGCGCTTGCCGGGCGGTGGGTTGGAGGCCGAGTACTTCCCGGTCAGGCGGCCCTGCCCGAGGGGTGAGTAGGCCAGCGGGACGACGCCGAGCTCACGGCAGCAGTCGAGCAGGCCCACGCGCAACGGCATGGTGCGCAGGAGGGAGAACTCCACCTGGTTGCTCGCGAGCCGCAAACCGTGGCGCCGCAATGCGGCGTCCATGGCACGAGTCTCCTTGGCCGAGTAGTTCGAGACACCGACCGCCTTCACCAGGCCCTCGGAGTGGGCGGCCGCCAGTGCCTCGGCGAGTGCATCGTGCGAGCGGAGTGAAACGGGGCCGTGGATCTGGTACAGGTCGATGGCATCGGTCCCGAGGCGTTCGACCGAGTGCCGCGCCGAGGCGAGGAGGGCCGAGCGGACGTTCAGCTTCCACGGGCTCGGCATGAACTTCGACGCGATGACGATGCGGCCCCGCGCACCCGTGTCCGCCGCGAGGAGATGGCCGATGATGCGCTCGCTCTCGCCGCTCCCGTAGACCTCCGCCGTGTCGAAGAGCACGACGCCCGCTGCGATGCTGGCCTCCCAGGCGTCCCGGATGCTCGACTCGGTGAGCGACTGGTCGTACCCCCCCATCCCCCACGTGCCCTTGTCCCCCCAGGCCCAGGTCCCTACCCCGAGCGGTGGGATGGACACATCGCTGCCGGCCAGTGCGATGCGGTCGGTCGCCAAGGGCGGTGCACCGTCCGTCACCGGATCCCTCCCCCCGCCTGGTCCGCCCACGCCAGGTGCGCCTCGAGCGCAGCCCGCCAGGCGTCGGGGTGCGTCAGCTGGGGCGAGTGGTACGCGCCCGCAATGACGGTGAGCCGGCCCCGGGCCACCTCGGCCGCCAGCTCGGGCGCCTGGTCGACCAGCGGGTGGTCGTGCTCGCCGACGATGACCGTGGTGGGGCACGTGATCGACGGCAGGTCGGCGCGCAGGGAGGTCTCGCCCCCGTCGACCTCGGTCATCAGCGCCATCCCGAGGGCCTTGACGGCGTAGGCGTCCATTCCCACGAAGATCGAATCCTTCTCCTGCTGCCACTCCGGGGGGACAGCCTCCGCAATGAGCGCGTCCTCGGGGCCCCCGAGGCTCAGCGTGGCGGGCATTCCCTGCGCCGGGTCGAAGGCCGTGATGTACGTGCGGACCATCTCCCGGATCTTCGCGTCGGGCGGCATGAAGGACCAGGCGCTCGTGTCCATCAGGACCAGCGAGCTGACCAGGTCAGGCCGGCTCAGGACGGCGCCGAGGGCGACCCTCCCGCCCATGGAGTGCCCGAGAAGGTCCACCGGGCCGCCGCCCAGCGCCGCCTCGACGAAGCCGATGAAGTCGGCCACCAGCTGATCGATGGTGTAGCCGTCGGGTACGCCTGTCTTGGTGGAGTGGCCATGGCCACGCTGATCGAGGGTGACCACCCGCCGGTCGGCCGCCAGGGCACCCACCTGCAGTGCGAAGTCGTGCGAGGAACCGGTGAACCCGTGCACGAGCACGAGTGGGGGTGCACCTCCATGGCCGCTGCCGAGATCGTGCCAGACGAGATCGACCCCGTTCACATGGAAGGTCTGGGAGGCGGACGTCGTTGTCATGACCCCTTTCTAGTTCGTCATCGCGTCCGTGACGACTGCCGGAATGCATGGGTCGCCGCCTACAATCCGGCGCGATGCCTTCCTCGCCCGACGTGATGGGGAACGCCGGAACAGCGTCGCCGGGTCCTTTGGTCAGCATCATCACCCCCTCCCTCAACCAGGCGTCATTCATCCGGGCCACGATCGAGAGCGTGCTGGCCCAGGAGTATCCCCGGATTGAGTACCTGGTCCTCGACGGAGGGTCGACCGACGGCGCCCTCGAGGTGATCCGCGAGTACGAGGGGCGTCTCGAATGGATCTGCGAGAAGGACACCGGACAGGCGAACGCGCTCAACCGCGGCTTCCTCCGTGTCCGCGGGGAGATCGTCGCCTGGCTCAACTCCGACGACGTGCTGCTTCCCGGTGCGGTGACCGCGATGGTCGAGCGCTTCACGACGCTGCCAGAAGTCGGTCTGGTCTACGGCGACGGTTACCTGATGGACATCGAGGGGAACGCTGTTCGGGAGATCCGCCTGGGAGAGCCGAACCTCTGGGATCTGATGCACCTCTACGGGCACATGGTGCTCGGCGCCGCCATCTTCTACCGGGCCGACGCCCTCGCATCGGTGGGCTACATCGACGAGAGCTGGCACTGGCACTTCGACTACGACCTGTTCCTCAGGCTGTGCAGCCGCTATCCGTACGCGCACCTGCCGGCACAGGTGGCGGCCGTGCGTGTGTACCCCGAGACGCTCTCGCAGTCTGGCGGCATCCCCCGCTACAAGGAGCTGAGGCGCATCTTGCGGCAGCACGGCGTCCGTCGCTTTCCTCCTTCGACGCCCTACTTCCTCGCCGATCTCGTCCAGCTCAACCTCGCCGGCGTTCAGGCGAGGACGACCACGGCCCCCATCCGTGCCGCCGTCGCCTCCTGGGTCGTGAGGTCATGCGAGTGGGTGAAACGGGCGGTGTTCCGCCGCGCCCACCGGGTGCACGACGACGGCTGGGTGGAGCGCCGAGCCGAGTTCGTCTTGCGCGCGCCGCGGGGCTCCGCCGCCGTCTTGAAGGGTGAGGTCCCCTGGGAGCTCGCGCACCAGCGCTTGCGGGTCCACATGCGCGGCGCCGCCGTCGTCGAGCTCAATCTGGAGCCGGGGCCGTTCGAGGTGACGATCCCGTTCGAACCCCGGGGGCGCGCACTCCCGTCGGCTCCACCTACCCTCGTCGTCATCCGGGCGGAGCGCTCTTTCCGACCGGCGCGCACGTTCGAGATGCCCGACGACACCAGACAGCTGGCCTGGAGGGTGGAGCGCTTCGACTGGGCCGACAACACAGCCCACTGACCAGCGGCGGTCAGTGCGAATGAGGCATGCAGAGGTCGTCGTACTCGGCGATGATGATCTGCCCCGCGTCGGGCCCGCAGGCGGGGCAGGCCGGGTCCCGGCGGACCTTGAAGGTGCGGAATGACTCTTCCAGCGCGTCGTAGGAGAGCAGCCGCCCGATGAGTGGGTCGCCGAGGCCGAGCAGGACCTTGATGGTCTCGACGGCCTGGATCGACCCGATGATGCCCGGCAGCACGCCGAGCACGCCCGCCTCGGAGCACGACGGCGCGAGCTCCGCCGGTGGGGGCTCGGGGATGAGGCAGCGGTAGCACGGCCCGTTGTAGGGGTCGAACACGGTGGCCTGGCCCTCGAAGCGGAAGATGGAACCGTGGATCACCGGGATGCGCTTGAGGAGTGAGGCGTCGTTCACGAGGTACCGGGTCGGGAAGTTGTCGGTCCCGTCGACGATGGCGTCGTACCCGTCGATGATGTCGAGGATGTTGTCGGCGCCGAGGCGCACGTCGTACGTGACGACGTTCACGTCGGGGTTGAGAACGGTGAGAGTCTTCTTGGCCGAATCGACCTTGCGATCACCCACCCGGTCCATGTTGTGGAGGATCTGGCGCTGCAGATTGGACTCGTCGACGACATCCATGTCGATGATCCCGAGGGTGCCCACGCCCGCTGCCGCCAGGTAGAGGGCAGCCGGAGAGCCGAGACCCCCGGCGCCGAGGAGTAGCACCTTCGAGCCGAGCAACTTGAGCTGGCCCACCTCGCCCACTTCCGGCAGCAGCAGGTGGCGCTGGTAGCGGTTGCGCTGCGCCGGCGTGAGCGTCTGGGGTGCGGCCCAAGGCCGGCCGTCGTCCTTCCAGCGGTTGAAGCCGCCGATGAGGTTCTGCACGTCCGTGTAGCCGAGGTCGCCCATCGTCTTGGCGGCGAAGGCCGAGCGAGTGCCCCCGGCGCAGTAGACGACGATGGGACCCGACTTGTCCGGGACCTTCCCCTCCACCTGGAACTCGAGATGCCCCCGGGGAAGGTGGATCGCGTTGGGGATGGCGCCCTGCTCGTACTCGTCGGGCTCCCGGACGTCCAGGAACGTCACGCCGCCACCCTCCAGCAGGGCTTGCGCGTCGGACTGCTCCACCTCGCGGATGGACGCCTTGGCCTCTTTCAGCAGGTCTCGGGGTGTGGGCACGTCAACCTCCGGGTCGCGCCTGACCTCCGTCAGGCCGCCTTCACCGCTTTAAACACTACCAGCGGGGTCAACATTCCCTGTGGTCCGCCGGGCGCAAAGCGCAAGCTCCACCTGGGCGCGTTCTAGAAGTTCGTTGGTGGGCCGGGGACTGTCACCTTGAGCCCTGGGATGCGGTCCAGCGTGCGGGCCGGCACAACGGAGGGCGTGCGCAGGAGGACCACGCCCCCAGCCTCGGGAGTGCAGCGCCCTACCGCCGCGGGGACCGACGCGCAGCTCGGAACTGCCACCAGCATGCGGCGCACCGGGATGTGCAGGCTGTCCTGAATGACCCAACCCCGCCGATCCTGCAGCGGAACGAGAGTGGCCAGGCCGTCCTGCGCGGCACAGCCGTAGGACTGGTTCAGGTCGTTGTCGGCGAGGAGCTGAGCGTCCGTGGCCTGGTAGACCCCTGCGATCGTGGTGCACAGTCGGCTGAGTCCCGCCGGGTCGACTACCTGGACGAAAGTCGGTGGCTTCAGGTCAGGACTCAGAGCGCGGCTGGCGATCCCCGAGAAGCCCACCTGGGTCACCAGCAGGCTCACGACCGCGAACGCGCCGACGGCCAGCCCGACCCGTGCCCGCCAGGCTGCCTGAGCAGGAGTGCCCGCCGCCATGGTGTCGCCGGAGGCGAACGCCAGGAACCACAGCCCGATCGGGAGCGGGAGCAGGAGGCGGGAACCCGAGAGATAGAGGTCGACCTGGTACTCCGTGGCCCGCTCCACGGAGAGGGCGAGGCAGACGAGCACGACCAGACCGACCACGGCCAAAAGGAGCGGCAGCGAGCGATGGTAGAGGGCGACGACGGTCACGGCGACCAGTCCGGCGCCGATCACAATGACTGCCACGTCGGCGACGGGAGCCAGGGCCGGGCCGAAGAAAGAGACGAACAGCTCGAGGTGGTGCACGCTCTGCACGAAGATGTCCCAGTGGGGCTGCACCCCCACGCCGGCGGTCGTCAGGTCATAGGGGTGTGACGTGTAGAAGGTCTGGTCGTAGACGAACCATGCCAGGGGAAGCACCGCCCCTGCCGCCACGGCGAGCGCGGACTGGCGCCACCGTTCGATGATGACGCGCCAGTCGGCGGCCACGAAGTAGATCACGGCGGGGACGACTGCGAGCGCTGCGGCGTAGTCCCAGAGGATGGCCAGGCCTCCCAATGCCAGCAACGAGAAGAGCCTGACCTGGTACCGGGTTGACGCTATGGCTATCGCGATGGCGATCGCCGCAGCCAGGTCGCCGGCCAGGACCCCCCGGGGGGCATCGAAGAGGAGAAGATACTGGAGGCGCAGCACCAGAGGCACCGCCAAGGCCAGCACCGCAACCACCCGCCGACCGCGCAGGAAGGCCCCTGTCGCGAGGGCGACCCAGGCCGCGGTGGCCAGCAGCGCGGTCCCGATCGGGATGGCCGTGCCTAGAGAGAGGCCCGTCTGATGCAGGAGTGCCCCGGGGAGCCCTTCGAAGATGGTGTTGTACTTCTCGCCGAAGAAGTTCGGCTCCAGCAGGTTGCCGTGGAGCAGCTCGCGCCCGCCGTACCAGATCAGGGTCTGGTCCTGGTCGGTATGCAGCCTCCCGTAACTCACGACCTCGCGTACCTGGTCGATCACCAGCCCGACACCCAGGACCACGCCGACGATCGCAAGCACCCGGTCGGACCTTCGACTCGCCAACCGGCGATGGCGCGACTCAGGCGCCGGGTCCCCGTGCATCGGGGGGAACCCTAGTGTCGCCGACCCCGGGCTCAGGGGCAGAGAGCAGCCCCGTCCCACGCCGCCTCGATGGAAGACTCTCCGGCAATGGAGTTGTACGAGACGATCAGGCGACGCGCCATGGTAAGGAGCTTTTCCGCTGAGCCGGTCGGGCTCGACGTCGTCGAACGCCTGCTGAAGGCCGCTCTACGCTGCCCAACCGCCGGCAACACAGGGGGCACCGCTTGGGTCGCACTCGTCGGACCCAACGACACGGCGATGTATTGGTCGACCACCACGGACGATGACTGGCGCGCCCGGAACCCGGACTGGGCCGAGGGCCTCCGGCGGGCACCGGTCGTACTCCTGGCGTACACCTCCCCGGACAGCTACGTGGCCAGATACGGCGAGCCCGACAAGGCGTCCTCGGGCCTCGGTTCTGGCCCAGACGCATGGCCGGTGCCCTATTGGTACGGGGATGCTGCGTTCGGGGTGATGACCCTGCTCCTCGGAGCGGTCGATGCCGGGCTCGGGGCCTGCGTGCTGGGCACCTTCCGGGGTGAACCCGAACTCGCCCGGGCCCTCGACGTCCCGGGTGGATGGCGCCTGTTCTGTGCCGTCGTCCTGGGCCGGCCGGACGGGCTCGACCACCGCTCGCCGTCGCTCGACCGCCCGCCACCCCGGGCCTCCGAACGGATCCATTGGGGGCACTGGGAGGCGCCGGAAAGGACGGCTCGGGCGTGAGCCCTCATCCCCCCGTAGTGACGGTGCGCCGGACGTTGATTCGGATCGTCGGGACCATGACGGGAACGAGGACCGTTCCGACCACGACAATCGGATATGCGTAGCGGTAGATGAGTGTGGGGGCCGTGAAGAAGATCGCGCCCTCCAGGATCAGGGTCGAGATGGCCAGGGCCCCGATGGCCGAGTCCCCCGCTCGACGCCGCCTCATGAGAAGGGGCACTGCAGCCACGACCACGACGAGGTACGCCCAGACGGTGTAGAGCGGGTCACCGTACAGGTTGCCGCCGACGACGAAGGCGCTCAGGTACGTGATCCCTTCGCTCCGGAGCGACGTCGACACCGGGAGGAACTTCGGTCCGTCCGGTGGCCACTGGTACGTCCACAACGTGGGATGGGTGATGGAGAGTTGGGCCAGGGCAAGATCGGTCCGCTCCGTCAGGTAGTCCCAGGGATGATGCAGGACAGTGCTCAGCCACGAGTTGCGAAGCGCCGTGACTCGTTCCCCGTTGATTGGGAATTCCACGACGGACGTCCCGCCGGCGTACCCGTCGTCCTCACCTAGTTGGACCTTCTTCAAATTCGCCAGCGCGGTGTGGGGGTGCAGCAGCGTCTCTGCGGGGAAGAGGACCTTGTCCTGCATCCGTGACATCTGTGCGAGGTCGTACATATAGGTCGCCTGCTCGGGATGCATCGGCGTCGTGTTGATCGCCCTCTCGAGGCCCAGCTGTAGCCCGAAGAGCGCGACGCAGGCAACGATGCCCGTGCCGTACGCAACCAGGGTGCGGCGTCGGACTTCTACGGGCAGGAGATGGAGGGCGAGGAACACGAAGAGCGCACTGAGCGCGACGACTCCCAGCTGCCAAGCCGCCGCGGCGAGGAAAGCGAAGGTCATGCAGGCGGCAACATTGAAGCCTCGCTGATTCGCTCCCATCCTGACCATGCGAGCAGCGAAGCCGAAAGCACACAGGGTGAGCTCTGCGTACCACGCGTCCCTGCCGACGTGGACCCCCCACGACAGCACCGGAGGCCACGCGCAGCACAGGATGGCGATCGCCGTTGAAGCGGCACGGCGGAAGCGCACCCGCAGGACAAGGTAGAAGCCGACGAGAAGGGCGAAGACGCCCATAGCCAGCACCCAGCCGGGGCTGGTGATGCCCATCAGGTACGGGATCCTCCATAACGCAGAGAGAATCGGAGTGTGCCAGTCCGTGAAGTGGCCCGTCGCGGCCTGCGTCAACTCGTCGGTCGTGTCGGGGTCCATCTGCCCGGGCCAGTAGACGACCGACACGAAGGCCGTGCACAACGAGAACACCCCGATGACACCGCACCGAGCGACCCAATCCGGGAAGGTCCTCGAGCGCGGGTGGCGACCGATCCGAGCCTGTGTCGAAGCAGGCACCGCGAGCTCTGTGTCGTCGACGACCGTGCTCATCCCGTCAGACCATGGACGCGCGCGGAGCGTGCCTCTTGCTGCCACCAGTGCGATGGAGCCCGACCGATGGAAGGGCAATGCACCGACGGATTCTCGCACACCACGACATCGTCATCGGAGAATTCCCGCTTCGTCAGCCCTTTCGGGCCTTCGAGAGCCGGTGCTCCGGCCCCTCCTGCCAGCGCGCCATCGCCCACAAGAGGTCGGACAAGCGGTTGAGGTACGGGACCACGAGCGAGCCCTCGAGTGCCTCGCCGACGGCGATGCGCTCGGCGCGGCGCACGATCGTCCGCGCCAGGTCCAGCGCGGCGGCCACGCGGTTCTCCCCGGGGACCGTGAAGTCGCTCGGCATGTCGAAGCGGGCCAACAGGTCGTCGATGCCCGCCTCCAGCGCGGCCACCATTTCGGCGGTCACCAGGGTCGACCCCGCCGTGAGTTTGTGGCGGTTCTCGGGCGCGGTGGCCACCTCCGCCATCAGCACGTACAGATCGCGGGCCAGCGACGTCAGCCGGTCGTGACCCTCGGACCCTGGCGCCGTCTCGGCGCGGGCCAGCCCGATGGCCGCCTGCGCCTCGTCGACCGCACCGTTGAGCTCAATCCGCCACGAGTTCTTGCCCACCCGACCACCGAAGAGCAGGCCCGTGGTCCCGTCGTCCCCCTTCTTCGTGTAGATCCTGGGTGCCACCAGGCGGGATGCTAACCGGCGCGTTCCGGAGCCCTCCGGAGGCGCCGGTATCCTGTATGGATGGTGGTCCCCTCTCCCGAACTGCTCGGGCGGCTCGATCCGTCCGCGTCCGCGTACCTGCAGGCCCTGCGGGACCGCGTCGTCATCTTCGACGGCGCCATGGGGACGAATCTGCAGCTGCTCGGCCTCGGCCCCGACGACTTCGGCGGGCCCGAGCTCGAAGGGTGCAACGAATGGCTGGTGGAGACACGGCCCGATCTGGTGGCCCAGGTGCACCGGAGCTTCTACGAGGTGGGCTGTGACGTCGTCGAGACCGACACGTTCGGCTCGACGTCGGTCGTCCTCGCCGAGTACGGGCTGGCCGACCACGCGCGCGATCTGACGAGGCGCGCCGCCGAGCTGGCCCGCTCGGTGGCCGACGAGTTCTCCACCCCAGTGCGCCCTCGCTTCGTGGCCGGTTCCATGGGCCCGGGTACGAAATTCCCCACCCTCGGCCACATCTCCTACGCCGAGTTCCGTGACGCGTACGAGGAGCAGGCCCTCGGGCTCCTGGAGGGCGGCGTCGACCTCCTGCTGATCGAGACGCAGTTCGACATGCTCTCTGTGAAGGCCGCCATCAACGGGGCGCGGCGCGCCATGGTCGCACTCGGGCGGCAGGTGCCACTGCAGGCCCAAGTGACCATTGAGCTCACCGGCCGCATGCTGCCCGGCACCGAGATCGGTGCCGCCCTCACCGTCCTCGACGCCATGCAGGTCGACGTCGTCGGACTCAACTGCGCCACCGGACCGGTCGAGATGAGCGAGGCGCTGCGGCACCTGTCGGGGGCCAGCCGCGTCCCCATCGCCTGCGTCCCCAATGCGGGCCTGCCGTCGGTCGTCGACGGCAACATGCACTACGACCTCACGCCGGACGACCTCGCCGAGCACCTGCACCGCTTCGTCACCGAGTTCGGCGTCTCCGCCGTGGGCGGCTGTTGCGGGACGACCCCGGCCCACCTGGCCGCGGTCGTCGAGCGTTGTGCCGGCGCTACGCCGGCGCGGCGGGCGCCCGTGCACGAACCCGCGGCCGCATCCATCTACACGTCCGTCCCGTTCCGCCAGGAGACCTCGTTCCTGGTCGTGGGCGAGCGCACGAACGCCAACGGCTCCAAGGCATTCCGCGAGGCCATGCTCGAGGCCGACTGGGACACCTGCGTCGCCATGGCCCGGGACCAGGTCAAGGAGGGCTCGCACCTCATTGACGTCTGCGTCGACTACACCGGTGCGGACGGCGTGGCGGACATGACCGAGGTGGCGAGCCGTCTGTGCACACAGTCCAGCGTCCCGTTGATGGTCGACTCCACCGAGGGGCCCGTCGTGCGGGCGGCGCTGGAATGGATCGGTGGCCGGCCCATCCTCAATTCGGTCAACCTGGAGGAGGGCCACGAGCCCGGCACCCGCCTCGACACCTTCCTCCGCCTCGCCCGCGAGTTCGGGGCAGCGGTCGTCTGCACCTGTATTGACGAAGAGGGCCAGGCCCGCACAGCGGACTGGAAGCTCCGGGCCGCCCGCAACATCCGCGACATCGCCGTCGAGCGCTACGGCCTGGCACCCGAAGACCTCCTCTTCGACCCGCTCGCGCTGCCGCTGTCGACGGGCATGGAGGAGAGCCGCTTCGACGGGATCGAGACCATTGAGGGCATCCGCGCCATCAAGGCGGAGCTCCCCGGCGTCTCGACCATCCTCGGGCTCTCCAACGTCTCCTTCGGCCTGAACCCGGCCGCCCGGCAGGTGCTCAACTCCGTGTTCCTGCACGAGTGCGTGGAGGCGGGTCTCGATTCGGCCATCGTCCACGCCTCCAAGATCCTCCCGCTGTCTCGCATTGAGGACCGGGCGAAGGACATCTGCCTCGACCTCGTCTACAACCGCCGCACGGACGACTACGACCCGCTGCAGGAGCTGCTGGCGCTCTTCGACGGCGTCAAGGTGAACGCCGGGGCCGCCGACGAGCACCTGGACTGGCCAGTCGACCGGAGGCTGGCGCAGCGCATCATCGACGGCAACCGCAACGGGCTCGATGTCGACCTGACCGAGGCGCTCGAATCGGGCCTCGGGGCCCTCGCCATCGTCAACGACATCCTGCTGGAGGGCATGAAGGTCGTCGGCGAGCGCTTCGCCTCGGGCGAGATGCAGCTGCCCTTCGTCCTGCAGTCGGCCGAGACCATGAAGGCGGCGGTGGCCTTCCTGGAGCCCCACATGGAGAAGGCGGACCAGGGCGGCAAGGGCACCGTCGTGCTGGCCACGGTCAAGGGCGACGTCCACGACATCGGCAAGAACCTGGTCGACATCATCCTCACCAACAACGGCTACGAGGTCGTCAACCTCGGGATCAAGGTCGGGATCAACGAATTGATCTCGGCCGCCCAGGAGCACAAGGCCGACGCCATCGGCATGAGCGGCCTGCTCGTCAAGTCGACCCTGATCATGCGCGAGAACCTGGTCGAGCTCAACGACCGCTCCCTGTCTGAGATCCCTGTCCTGCTGGGCGGGGCGGCCCTGACGCGCACCTACGTCGAGCGGGACCTGCGCGAGGTCTACGACGGTCGGCTCTTCTACGGGCGCGACGCCTTCGAGGGCCTGCGCACCATGGACCGCCTGGTCGAGTTGAGGCGAAGCGGCGAGGAGGACCCCACCTTCGGGCGAGAGATCTCCGCGAAGAACGTTCCCCGGCGCAGCCGGCTCGACGACCAGGACACCACGCCGGTCGAGGGGCAGCCCGCGCGGGCGGACGTGGCGGCGGACAATCGCCTGTTCACCCCGCCCTTCGTGGGCACCCGGGTCGCGGTAGGCATCCCGATCGACGAGATCGCCGAATACCTGAACCTGACGGCGCTGTTCCGCAACCAGTGGGGCTTTAGGCCGGAGAACGGCGAGAACGACACCGAGTTCAAGGACCGGGTGAGGGCCACGCTGCGTGAGCAGCTCGGCAAGGCGAAGGAGGCCGACCTGCTCGTGCCGTCCGTCGCCTACGGCCACTTCGCCGCCAATGCCGAGGGGAACGACCTCGTGATCTGGAAGGACGAGTCGCGCTCCTCGGAGTGGATGCGCTTCACCTTCCCACGCCAGCGCAAGGAGCCTTGGCTGTGCATCGCCGACTTCTTCCGCCCGGCCGGTTCGGGCGAGGAAGACTTCGCCAGCTTCATGCTCTGCACCATTGGTGCCCGGGCGTCAGAGGAGACGGCCCGCCTCTTCGCCGAGAACCACTACCAGGACTACCTCTTCCTGCACGGCCTCAGCGTCGAGATGGCGGAGGCGACGGCCGAGTACTGGCACCGCCGCATCCGCCAGGAGCTCGGCTTCGACGACGAGGACGGACCCACGCTGACCGGCCTCTTCCGCCAGCAATACCGCGGCGGGCGCTACTCGTGGGGCTACCCTGCCTGCCCTGATCTCACTGACAACGCCAAGGTCGTGGAGCTGCTGGGAGGGGATCGCATCGGTGTCACCGTCAGCGAGGGGTTCCAGCTCAACCCCGAGCAGACCACCGACGCCATTATCTGCCACCACCCAGAGGCCAAGTACTTCGTCGCGTGAGGGCCGGCTGGCCGGGCCGGGCGCGCCGGCGGCGCCGTCCTGTGCGCGGTGAGTCTGCGCCATGCTCGGCTTGCCCGGATCCGCCCCGGGGGCGTCGCCGCCCCCTCCCCCACTCTCCTCGGTCGTC
Source organism: uncultured Acidimicrobiaceae bacterium (assembly GCA_963837125.1). Lineage (GTDB taxonomy): Bacteria > Actinomycetota > Acidimicrobiia > Acidimicrobiales > RAAP-2 > Bog-473. The sequence continues at coordinate 63,446 of CAWILW010000006.1, forward strand.
GTCCCCGACCTCGGGCCCGGGTACGCGGTCACCTCGGAGGGACCGCTCGACTCCTCGCGATTCGCTTCCGACTCGCCGGACCCGGCTGCGGCGTCGGGCGCGCTGGCCACCCTGGCCAAGACCATCAGCACCTACGAGCGCGTGTGGACGGACCCCAGCGGGCTCAACGAGGTGCAAGACCTCCTGGTGCGCTTCCCGTCGGTGGTGGGGGCGCAGGTCTTCCTGCAAGCCGCGAACCACTCGCTCGACATGGGCGAGATCGTGAGCTCCGGCCCCCTGCGGACCATCCCCGGCGCGCGGCGGACGACGTACTTTGCCTCCACGACGCTGGACGGGGTCGGCCAGGCCATCACCTTGCGCGCCGGCGTCTACGTCGACCTGCTGGCCTTCTTCTCGGCCGCGTCCGCCAACGTGCGGCCGATCACGCCCGCCGAAGCCGAACGGGTGGCGCACGCCCAGCATGCGGCCATGGTGGCGGCGCCCGGCGGGACCGCCGGAACATCTTCGGCCGGCGCCGGGACAGGCCTCAACGCCGGCTCCGTCGGTCTGGCCGCGCTGGTCGTCGCGGTGATCGCCGCTGCTGTCGCAACGCCCGCGCTGTTACGCCGGCGCAATGCGCGCAGCGACCCGGGCCCTCGAGCGGAACCTCGACACGACGCGGCTCCGGACGTCCAGTGAGCGTGGGGCCCGGGCCCGTGCAGGGCCGAACACGAACCCGGCGACGTGGGCTTAGCCGCGCGACGGCGCCGTCTGATCGACATATCGACGAAGCGCACGAAGGTAACCGTTCGTGCCGCCCATCTGGACACCGCGACCGATCGGCCCCGACAGCCTGACTAGGGGATCGGCCGCCCGGGAAAAGGCAATGATCTCGAAGCGCACCGCCTCGTCGGGTGAGATCGAGACGACAAATGCCTCTTCTCCCTGCTCGGGATGTCCGGGCAACGTCCCGTATGCGAAGCCCCAGCGAACCTGCCCGTCCATGACGGTCACGATCCGGCACGGGGCCGCCAATGCCAGCAATGGAGTCCCGAGCGTCACGACAATGGTTGCGCCCGTCTTGATCTCTTGGGCTCCGGGGAAGACTCGGACACCGGGCAGGCGGTGGGCTTCCCAGGTCTTGAGACCGTGGACGGCTCTCTCGAAGGTCTCAGACCCGTGACCAAGAAGGGTCTCGTAACCGTCGTGGTGGAAGCCCTCTGGTCGCACGCCGGCCAGCGTCGCCCCGATGTGGGCATACGTGGGCTCGTCCCCCTGGAGCACCTCGACGAGGCGCTCCATGGCCGACGAGTCCGATGGGCGGACAAATCTCATAATCAGTTGCTACCAGGCCGCATCGGGTGGCAGCCGCATGCCGGCCACGACGACGGTTCGGTCGCGGGCGCTCCCGGACGCCGGGATGATTCACAGGAGCCTGCGGGGTGGGACGGAGGTGGGTGGCAGTTCGACCGGTCACGGTGGTGACGCTCCGAGAGGTTCTCGGAACACACACACAGGGAGCACACACCATGTCCGCCAACCCGAAGAGGTTGCGCCGCACACTCGCCACCGGAGCAATGGTGGCGGGTGCAAGCCTTGGTGCCGCCGGCCTCGCATCGGCCGCCACCAGCTCGTCTGCTTCCACGTCGGGAACGTCGGCCACCACCGCGCCGTCGTCCAGTCCTGCGAGCGTCCCGCCTGCGGGCGCCGCTGGCGACCCGGCGACCATGACGCACGGCCCGAACGAGACGCTCCTGACCGGGAGCGATCTGCAGAAGGCAGCGGCGGCCGCGGCCGCCGCTGTGCCTGGCGCAACCGTCATCAGGGCCGAGACGAACTCTTCGGGAACCTCGCCCTATGAGGTCCACTTGAAGAAGGTCGATGGCTCGTACGTCACGGTCGAGCTGGACACGAGCTTTACGGCCACGGCGACCATCTCCGGATTCGGTGCGGGTGCGGCCGGAAGCCCGGCTCCGGGGGGTGCCGCGCCACCCTCGACCTCAACCAACTGAGCTGATGATCCCGCGGGGACCCTCGCTGCCGCGCACTGCGTTCGGTTGCGAGGGTCTCCGCGTCCGGCCACGGGTGAATGACTGACGCTCAGATGCGCCAGGGCTGCGTGGCCGATCGGTGACACCATGGACCCATGGACAGCATGTCGGAGCGGCCAGCACCCCGGGACAGGATCGCGGCTCAGGCCGTGGGTGACGAGACCGGGCCCAAGATGCCCGGTCTTCAGCCGGTCTTTCGTCACCTCGGCGACCTCGACGTCCCGTGGCAACAGGTCCGCGCCGTGCGGCTGGCCGACGGCAGCGTCGCCTCTGTCTGGGAGAAATGGTTGGCCTTCTCCGCCGACCCGCTCTACCTGTCCTTGTACGCACGGTGGGATCCCGGCGTCATCCAGCGGCGGCACGGCCACCTGAGCCCGCACGTCGTGATGGTGCTCGAGGGCGAGATCACCTGCGGCGACCGTCACTGCCCGGTCGGCACCCACATCGAGCTGCCTCAAGGAGCCGCCTTCGGTCCCTTCGAGGCCGGACCCGATGGGGCGGTGCTCTTCGAGGTGATGATGGGGGACCCCCGGGGCTGGGGGGACGATCCGGAGTCCTTCGAGCGTCTGCTCGAGCTCCGGGGTGCCGAAGCGCTCCCCGACCCACCGATCGAGCTGCCGAAATGGCTCGAGGACCTCCGAGGGCGTTGGGTAACCGACTGAGCCGCCGCGGCAGCTCGAGGACGAATCCAGCGGACGTTCGAGGGACTTCCGTATCCACCAGGCGGATTGACATCCGCAATAGCGTTGAGGGTGGAGCGCTAGATCGCATCACGGAGGCGATCAGATTCCCGAGCTATCGGGGGGAGAGGTGAAACCATGGATGACAAAGGTGACGGCTGGCTCATCTTCGCAGCCATCGTGCTCGGCGTCGCAGGCATCATGCGGGTCTTCGACGCCATCTGGGCATTCCGCTATCACGGCGTGCTCCCTCAGAATTTCGAAGACGCAATCTTCGGCCACAGCCTGAAGACCTATGGCTGGGTGTACCTCGTCGTGGCGATCGTGCTCATACTCTGCGCATTCGGTGTCATGGCGCGTTCGCAGATAAGCCGGTGGATCGGGATCTTCGCCGGGGCAGTACTCTCCATCAGCGCGATCTGGTGGATGCCCTTCTACCCGGTGTGGTCGCTCATGTACGTCTTCGTGGGCATCTTCGTGATCTACGGACTGGCCGCCTACGGCGGGCGCGAAGTGACGGCGTAAATCTTCAGATCACGCGGGCCAACCGCGCCATCACAAGTTCTCTGAGCCCCGCCGCGTCGTGGCTCAGAGAACTTGGTGTTCCTCGGTCAGAAAGATCGGCGACCGGGAATGGTCGATGAACTTCTCCTCATCGGACCGGAGCCGCTCAGCCGCGACTGAACCTTGAGGGCTGAGGGCGGCCGCCAGGAGCGACTCGGCGCTGTCGAACCACAACTCGGCGACGCCGTCGAACTGCTCGGGTGCACCCCGGTCTGACGCAATCGCAGCACCGATGGGCCCTGACGTTGCGTGCACCTGTACGTATTTGCGGATCCCGAGCACCGGTGCGAAGGAGGCCACCAACGGACCGTGCACGTCTCGCCAGTAGCGATGGAACTCAGCCTCGTCGACGTCTGCGGGTCTGTGGAGGCAGAAAACGAGCTTGACCATCCCCGGAGGATACTCACGGGTCGTTCTGGAGCATTTGACCTCCGACAGCGAGATCCCATTGGCCCGAATGGCCGCGACAAGCTCTGCGGCACAGCGCTCCGGGTTATCAATCCGCGACCACGTCGGATACCAGGCGATACGTGAAGCCACGACAGGTGCGAACCGGGACATGTCGAGCTCAGATCCGAGAGACCGCTATCCTCTTGCGCGACGGGCCGTTAGCGCAGTCTGGTAGCGCACTTCCTCGACACGGAAGGGGTCAGAGGTTCAAGTCCTCTACGGCCCACCGGTTCTGAACTGGGGGAATGTCCGTTTGGCTCGCCGCCCGCCCTGTGCTTGCGCAACTCTTGGGGGCACTCTTGGGGGCGAATGGGACACTTTCGCAATCTGTTTGCACACCTTGCTGGATGAACAACTGGTATGAGAAAAGTGAGCAAACAAGTCGGAACCCGTAGTCAACACACCTAACGGGGTCGTACCCTCGACCTCATGCGAGCAGCGCCACCAATCGGCACCGACTGCATTGAACGCGTGGAAGTTGGAGGTCAGGGGTGACCACGGTCGCGACTCCTTCAACTAGGAGGACGCGGAGTAGAAAGGGTGCATCGTCGCGGTAGCAACTGAACCCGATCCGGGGCGATTGGCTCTCACCGTCAACGAGGTTGCGTGGCTTCTCCATCGCAGCCCGAATCATGTCTGAAACCTCATTACCAAGGGAGGGCTGCGCTCGTTCAAGATGGGCCGCAAGAGGCTGATCGCCCGCTCCGTTGTGGAGGAGTTCGTATTGACTCATGAGCCCTCTGGGACATAGTCCGCTACACCTCGCGCTAGATCGGGCAACATGCGTCTGATGCAACAGGGTCCGTCGCCCATAGCGCGCAACAATGGAAGCTGGGAGTCCACCAGCGACCGCGGGCGTCGCCGCTATAACTCTCGCCGACAGGCCAAGGCAGCCATTCGCCGCCGGAAGATCATCGCGATCTGGGAGGAGTTGTCGGCTAGCGGTTGGTCGATCACCTCTTGGGGGAGCCAGATACAGCTCGCCGAGATGTTCGGGGTCAGCAGGTCGACAATCTGCAGGGATCTGAGGGTCATCTGGTCGAGGAACAGGGTCGTTCCTTGCCCGACCTGCGAGTCGGCGCTGCGGATGGATCGGATCGAGGAGCTGGAGAGCCAGCGAAGAGTCAAGGTCACCCATCGCCAAAGACAGCCTCTGCCCGCCATCCTTCGCCCAAGGACGTCACTGATGCGGCCGCTGCGCCTCGTCGGCGTCTCGCCGCGATTGACGCTGGGGAGATTGATGCCGACGACCCGAAGGCGCGAGAGCACTACGTCGCCAGTTGGAGGGAGCCGCGGCAGCGTGGGAGGAGGCTTCACGGAGCGGTCGGGATGGGCCGAAGCCGACAGAGCGGTAACCCGTGGACCCTGCCCCATATCGGCTGTGAGTGGGGCACCCTCTTACCCTTGCGAACGACCCCCGTCTTGGATCGGGGGCGATCGTCCATCGAGGGTTAGTCAGTCGTTAGGGGAATCGTCGCCTGGACCGTCGTCTTGGTCTTGACCTTCGTAATCGGCGTTCCCAACAGCACCCCCAGTTGAGGACAACTTCAACCCTTTCGGTAGCTCTATCCGCCTCCATCTCAGGGTGGTCCTATAGGGGGGTGTGCCAAACCCCCAGCATTGGCAACCTGGAGGGTCAGCGCCGTCCCGCGAGCAGCACCGCGGGCGGTTCGCGCGCCATAAGACCAAGCAGCCAGCTGTCGCCACCGGACTCGTGGGGGCGAGGAGCGGGCGTCAGGAATGAAAGAGGGCGCCCGGAGGCGCCCTCTTTCGCTAAGAAACAGGTTCATCGCTAAGGCACTAACACACCTGTGCGACGACCGTACCTGTTCCCGGGTGTCCTGGGTTGGGCTCGTAGCTCCGATTGGTCTTCACCACCACGATCTGGACGGTGTTACCGCTGATGGTCGAGCCTGCCTTCGTCGAGTGCGAGGTCACGATCACACCCATGTAGCGGGGAAGCGGGCCCGACGGAGGCGGGGTGCTGTTCCCTGGGTCGGTCGCCCAGGGGACGTTGCAGGCAGGCGTGGTCGGATGGGCCGCGTAACCCTTGAAGGATGCCGGTGCGGGACCACCGCTTAGTGAGTTGTCCATCCACCATTGGGCTCCCCAGAAGTCGACGTGGGTGCCAATCGCGCTGTTGCCGTTCCCGATCACGAATCCACCACCGCCGGGGGCGAACGCATAGACGAGCACCTGACACGGCGAGGTGACAGATGTCATTCCGCCGTCGTCGACGACCGTGGTAGTGACGTTGTAGTAGCCGGTCGAGCTGTAGGTATGGCTACCGGCGATGCTATACGAGCCGCCGCTGCCACTGACCGTGCCAGCCGTCGTCGCAGAACCGTCACCCCAGTCAATAGTCGTGGACCCACCGTTTCCTCCGCTGCCCAAGGGGATGAAGTCGGCGGCGGCGCCTCCTAGGTTGGTGTCGCTGAGGTTCGCGACCGTGCCGTTGAACGACTGCAGAGAGACCGCCGCCGTCCCGCAGCTAGCCGAGATCGGAGCGTCTCCGACGGTCGCTGCCGAGGTGGTCGTGGCGCCGTTGCCTGCGAGCTCGGTGTCGGTGATCGTCACCGTCGCGGTGTACGACCCTTCCTCCGCGTAGGTATGGCTACCGCTGACGGTGTACGAGCCGCCGCTGCCGGCTACCGTGCCGAAGCTGGGTAGGCTCCCATCGCCCCAGTCGATCTGAGCCGTGTACCGGTTCGCCGGCGCCGAGGTTTCCGGTTCCGTGAACGTCGCCACCGTCCCGCTGAACTGCTGGCCCTCAGTCGCCGTGATAGGCGTGCCGGAGGCGGTTATCAAGGGGACATTCACCGTAATCGTCTGGTGGCCAACGTCGACACCGTCGGCCAATGCGACGAGGTCGAATGTGTAGATCCCGCCCGGCGTTGCTGGCGGCACGTTGATGCCGATGGGATCGAACGTGTACGTCCCTGGTGCCGCGACCGGGCCGAGCGCCGGAGGAAGGGTGATCCAAGAGGCGTCAGCGGGCGGCGGGCTCGCCGAATCGACCTCGAGATGAACGTTATTGACGGTCGCGAATGCTTCGTTGATCAAGGTGACGATCGCCGACGCCAGCCCGCTTCCGCCCGAGTCGACCGCCTGGCCGCCTGAGAAAGCGGCCGCCGCGAGGTCCTGGTAGCAGGCGAGGCTCGTCGTGTTTGCGGGATCGGTCTCGTTGATCATCAAAAGCGTACGCTCGTTGGCTTTCATGGCCGCCAGTTCCGTGGCCGTGTCGAGCCCGTTGGGATCCGCGGCCACGTTGGAGCAAGCCGGGAAACCGTCGGATGCAACGTTGCCGTGTGGCTGAGCGTCGCCGATCACGACCACGAACTTCCGCGTGCCGGTCCTCCATCCGATCGTCGCATCGGCGTAGCTGTTGTGGAATACAAGGTTGTACGCCTCCGGGCTGTCCCCGCCGCCGTCCGCCGTCAGCGTACCGAGCGCTGTCGAAACGTTGGAACTGCTCGGGGTCATCGGCTGCACGACCTGGTACTCGGGGAAGTCACCGGGGAACGAGCCGCCAGGATTCGAACAGCCGACGTCCGTGTTTTCGGTGCCGGTTGGGGTGCCGTCTGAGGTCGTGCAGTAGTCCTTGAACGCCGCGACGGCGAAGTCGGTGTTCGGCACCGACGCCTGCACGCCGGTCACGATCGCGTTTGCCTCGCTTACCGCGTCGGCGAGACCGGTCGTCATGCTCCCGGTCGTGTCGATCGCGATCTCGACGTCGGCGCTCGGCGGGAAGGTCGGAATCGTCACCTGCTTGCCGGTCTCGGTCGTCCCCGTCCCCGGCAACAGGTCGAAGGACGCAGTGGCCGGACTGAGGCTAGCGCTGGCGCTTCCCTCGAAGGCCGGGCCGGTCGCGAGGACTCCCGCGGCGAGGGCGACGATCCCGGAAAGCGCGACTATCCTGCGCCAGCGAGTTTCCAATTTCGAACGTACGTTCATAACGACAATTCTCCTCAACTCTCGTTAATTCCCTTTTCTCCTCTTATTGACTCTCAAAGAATTCACGACTCCGATAGCTGGCGTTGTCGCGTCTGCCCGCGCTTTCAGCTGCCCGTACACCACTGGCCGGGAATCAACTCGCAAGCTGCGCCCCAGTCGGGCTCGAATGGACATGAGTTCCCTCCTTGAGGAGCACGTCACACGCGAAAAATGGACACACGTTCGGGCGTCCTGGCAACGCATACCTCTTCGAGGGACGCGGCGTTCAGCACCGCGTTCCTTACGCCGCCGAGCGAGGCAAGTTCCCATTCGCATGCTGCGCCAGTGCGCCTCGACCAGACAGACTCTTCATTGTCAGCATGAGCGCTCTCTGTTGGGAAGTCAACGAGTTCGCGACGAGGACTCGCTTTGTGTCACAAACATTTCATCGCGTCACGCTGGCCATCGCTCCAAGGGCCGACGCGCAGCGCAACGTCGCGGCAGGGTGCCCCCGACCGCCGGGAGAGGGCGCATCTCTGTACCCAGCGAGTCGGGCTGCCGCTCAGCCTCTACGTTCGTATCGCCGCCACCTGCCAAGCGAGGGCACCGGCCGGATCCCAGGTGAGGTCGATCACGGTGGGGTTGATGTACTCAACTTCCCAACGCTCCGAGAAGGCCGCTCGAATCTCGCCTTCAGTCACCCGGCGCGGTCCCCAGTCACCCGGCTGGCGCTCGCTGAAACAGAGCACGTGATAGCGACCACTCCGGGGAACCACCGCAGCCAGGCTGTCGACGTAGAGCACGCGCTCGTCGTCATCGAGCACATGGAAGAGTCCGCAGTCGAGCACTGTGTCGAACCGCTCGCCCAGATCAATCAGACGAAGGGCGTCGCTCACCAAGAATCGGATCTTGATACCCCGCTCGGTTGCCTTTGCCTTCGCCAACTCGATGGCCCTTGCACAGAGGTCGACGCCCACTACTTCGTGGCCGAATGAAGCCGCCAGAAGTGCATGCTCACCGGTGCCGCATCCCGGATCGAGCACTCTTCCGACCAGGTCCCCGGAATTGGCCAAGCGGTCGAAGGCTGGCTGGGGCCGCCCGATGTCCCATGCGGGCGGTTTCTCAGACGCATAGATGGCATCGAAGTCGTGACTTGGTCGCTGCACGAAAACCATGCTGTCAGGACTCCTGGACGGACAGATCGGGAAGGTTCAGTGAGGGCGATTGGAGATCGTGAAGGGCTCGGTGAATCGGGTGGCGGCTGATGTCGCGGATTCAAGCGTCCAGCCCGTCCATCGGTCCTTATGGATGTGCTTCCCAGAAGACACGGCTTGTCTCACCTCGACGCAGCGCGGACTCCCGATTGTGGGCAGCAAGGAATCAAGAGGGTGCTCAGATGATCCGGACCGGCGCCTCGCTGGTCAATCGTCGGCACACTCCGGTGGGATGGCCACAGCCGACCGGATCCACCGGGAACTGACGCTGGATCTCGAAACGACGCAGAGTGTGTTCCGACCAGGCAGACTGTTGGCCTGTGGGTGATGCAGCCACGTTCCAACTCGATGGCCACGTAGCCACGATCACCTATAACCGACCTGACGCTCTGAACGCGATCAACGGCCAGATGCGGCGCGACCTCAATGACGCGTTCTCGAGGTTCCGTGACGACGAGGACGCATGGGTGGCGATCGTCACAGGTTCCGGACGGGCATTCTGCGTGGGCGCGGACCTAAGGGATGGAGCTGGATCCGCCGGAGAATTCCCAGGCTCATTCTGGGAAAAGCCGACCTTGAATTCTTTTGAGAGCGGCTGGGAGATCTTCAAGCCCGTCATTGCCGCCGTGAACGGGTACTGCCTGGGCTACGGACTCACCCTGGCCAGCTGGTGCGATTTCGTCGTGGCGAGCGAGCGAGCCGAGTTCGGCCTGCCGGAGGTGACCCTCGGAGTCCCAGCCATCGTGGCTTCGATACGGTTGCCGCAGCGTCTCAACTGGGCCGATGCGATGGAGTTGTTGCTCACGGGCGAGCGCATCAATGCCCATCAGGCGCTCGCAATGGGGCTCGCGTGGAAGGTGGTCCCTCACGACGATCTGCTCGACGAGGCCAATGCGCTGGCCGGACGCCTTCTCGAGGGAGCGCCTTTGGCTCAACGAACCATGAAGGAGATGGCGATGCGGACGCGGCACATGCCGCCACTGGAGGCCATTCGCTACGGCGAGACCATGCGGCAGGTCGCCGGCGCCACGAACGATGCTGCGGAAGGGCTGCGAGCGGCCGCCGAGCACCGGCCGCCTCGTTGGACCGGACGCTGACGAAGCTCCGCACTTGGATCCCGGTCCCAGCCGCGCCCTAAAGTCTGCTGCCATGCGCGCCGCAGTCACACTCCACATCAACGCACCGCCGGACACGGTCTGGGGATTCGTCAGCGACATCACGAGGATGGGCGAGTACAGCCCCGAAGTGGTCGAGGCCGAGTGGATCGACGGCGCAACCGGCCCAGCCGTCGGGGCTTGGTACAGGGGCCACGTGAAGCGCAACGAGAACTGGCCCATCCTCTACTGGACCACGTGCAAGATCACCGAGTGTCTGCCCGGCGAGGTGTTTGAGTTCGCGGTCATGATGCGGAACCGGCCTGTGAACACCTGGCGATACGAGTTTCGAGAGACGGACGGCGGAGGAACCGACGTGACTGAGTCGTTCGATCTAGGCGACAACCTCTTCACAAAGATCTGGCACCCACTGGGCGGGTTTTTACGGGAGCGGCGCAACCAGCGCGACATGATGCGCACCCTCGAACGAGTGAAGGTGGTCGCGGAGGGCGGTACAGCGGGGATCTAACGTTCCATCGATGAGAGATGCCAACGAGGTGGTGAGCGCATATTGGGCGGCGGCCAATGACAGAGAATGGGGTGTCTTTGGTGACCTCTTGGCCGAAGATGTGGTGTACGAAGGACCCCAGACCCGCGAACGGGTGCGCGGTCGTGCCAACTACGTGCGGTTCAATGTCGAAGGGTTTCCGGGTGACTGGCGACTCGCGGTCATCCGGATAATCGGCGAAGGTCGGCACGCATCCAGCTGGATTGAGTTCACGAACGCCGACGGAACCATCCAGCCCGGGCTGTGCTTCTTCGATCTTCGAGCCGACGGCAAGATCGTGCGGATCACAGACTTCTGGCCGGATCCATACGAGCTGCCGGCAGGGCGAGCACATCTCGTCGAGAAGTACTGACCTGTCTCTGTCCTGCCGATCTGGTCAGCCCAACCCAGCGCAAGAGCGATGTCCTCGACCGAATTCGCCGATCGAACGGCTCACGGGGAAACGACGATTCGATCCCGGGATCTCGGGCCGACGAGGGGCCTCAGGGTTCTTCCCTCGGGAATTGCTCTATGACCCTCGTGATGCGCCGGTCGGGTACCAGCCACACGACTGCAACCGCGACATAGATCGCGATCGCTGCCAACGGCTCGAAGAACGCAAGGCCGACGGCGACCAGGTAGGCGATGGCGGAGAGTCGACCCTTTCGGTCGCTCCCGATGGCGACGGCCAGCGCAGATTCCCGCGGGTGCAACGCCAGTAAAGCCCGGGTGAGCAAGAAGTACGCAACGGCAGAAAGCAGCAGGACCAGCCCGTAGACGACCACTGGTGCAACGTCCCTCGGGTGCTCACCCAACCACGACGTTGCCGCCGGGGTCAGCGACAGCGAGAAAAGTAGGCCCATGTTTGCCCAGAGAACCCTGCTGTCGATGCGCTCCACGACATGCATCAGATGGTGGTGATTGTTCCAATAGATGGCCAAGAAGGTGAAGCTCAGCGCGTAGACAAGGAGTTTGGGTAACAACGGCTTCAGATCGCCGAAGCCGTGCCCGGCAGGTGAGCGCAGGTCGAGAACCATGATCGTCATCACGATGGCGATGACGGCGTCGGTGAAGGCCTCGAGCCTGCCTTTGGTCACCGCCCGAGCATCGCATACGGCGACCACGGCGACCACGCTTCGGATCGCACGGCGTGGCTTCCACCCTGCCGAGCTCGACATGAGGTCAAGGCGGTCGCCACTCGTAGCAAACATCGGGCTCTCGCTCCTCGTTGTCACCAGACGTGGTGGCTACGGCGACGAAACCGTGGTTCTCATAGAATCGTCGAGCTTCGACATTGCTCTGAAAGGTCCAAAGTTTGAGCTCGCTCGGACGCTCACGTTTCGCATGTTCGAGCAAGGCCGTTCCAATCCCCATTCGCGTCGACGCTGGATCGACGTAGAGCTGATCGATCCACTCCTTGTCGAGCACCATCAGGCCGACGGTCCGGTTAGTGCTTTCAGCGACCCAGACCTCACTGGTTTGGAGGACTATCTCCTCAAACCATTCGTGTACCTCGTCGTCTGTGTGGATAGTTGGCGGAATCGATGGAATTGAAGCCGCCCGCGATTTGAGCCACAGCTCAGCGAGAGATCTCGCCTCACCCGGGAGGGCTCTCCGAATCTCCATGCCTCATCATGCCGCGGCAGGCCTTCGCATGACTTTGCCGACAGGCGGAGTTCAAACCCTCGGCGACGGAAATGGAGGCGCATCAGCACCAACGGGGTGAAAAGGATGGTTCACCGGGTTCGGTGTAGCATGAGAAAACCTCAATTCGGGTGAAAGCGCCGCCGCTCACGGCGGAAGAGTGGTCGTGCCGTGGCAACCAGATCGAAGGGCGGGACCGCCGAGCCATGGCACTTGCTCCGCCTCCACCCGACGTCCCACAGTGACGGACGAGAAGGCTCACTGCTTCTGTTGCCTGCGCCACGCAAAGCTCTCCGCCACGCACTTCCCGTCGTGCTCGAGGGCGTCGTTGGTCCTCTCGTCGTGTTCTATCTGCTCCTCGTTCTCACCGGATTCAGAGGTGCATTGATCGCGGCGCTCACCTGGTCGTACTTAGCACTGGGCCGGCGCCTGCTCAAGGGTGAACGAGTATCGATGCTGTTGCTGTTCGGCACGATCCTCATCACCTTGAGGACGGTGGTTGCCTTCGTCACGGGGAGTGCATTCGTCTACTTTGCGCAACCGACGGCCGGTACCGTCGCAATCTCTGTCGCCCTGCTCGTCTCCGCCATCGTCGGCCGGCCCTTCACCCAGCGCTTTGCGCACGACTTTTGCCCCATGGATCCCGCAATCATGAAGAGACCGCTCGTTCGACGATTCTTCATCCGGATCTCAGTCCTCTGGGCGACGGTCATGATGCTCAACGCGGGGCTCGTATTTTGGTTGCTCGTCTCATCGTCACTGCGTTCATTCGTCCTTGAGCGGTCGCTGGTGACGTATGGGCTCACCGCTATCGCGATCTTTTTTTCCATCAGCGGGTTCATGACAATGATGCGTCGCGACGGCATCACGGTCCAATGGGCGAAACCCCCGGCACCTCGATTCGACTCGGAACTCTGACGCCCTAATCCGCTGTCCCGTCACCAGTTCGTGAACGGGGACAGCGCCCTGACCCGCCTAGTTGGGTGGGTCGGTTTTGGACATGTGCAGCGTGGTACCGCATATTCGGCAGTACACGACATCCATCGACGTGGGACCCATGGCGCCACCGTCCGGGGACACCACGATGGTTCGCAATCGAGCCGCCTCGCTGACACTCCGACGACATCGCGGGCAGCACGGCTCCGGGGGCGTCGTCGTGACGGATAGGTCCCTCACTCGTCCGCCAGCCTGTGGCTCTTGTCCGCCCATGAGCGCCATCACTTCTTGGCGCACTCGAGGGAGATCGGCTCCCAGGCTGACGAGGACGGTTGCGGCGACACCTTCCCGCTCGCGTACGAGACCGAGGAGGAGGTGTTCGGTGCCGATGTAGCTGTGATTGAGCTGCAAAGCCTCACGGAGTGAGCCTCATCGGAGATCGCGGCGCGGTCACGAAATGGCAGCCGCCGCCGCCTCCCGTGCGTGGTAGCTCGACCGGGTGAGCGGCGAGGCTTCGACATGGGCGACACCGAGCTCGGCCCCCGCCGCGACGAAGGTCGTCGAATTCTTCGGGGGTCCAATAGCGTGAGACCGGCAGGTGGTCCCGGCTCGGCCGCAGGTACTGTCCGATGGTGACGATTGAGACGCCGACGCCGCGCAGATCGGCCATGGTGGCGACGACCTCGTCCTCACGCTCGCCCAAACCGACCATGAGGCCCGACTTGGTGACGAGTCCGGCCTGCGCGGCCCGGGCCAGGACCGCAAGGCTCCGGGCGTAGCCGGCCGAGGGTCGGACCGCCCGCTGTAGGCGGGCCACGGTCTCGATGTTGTGGTTCAACACGTCCGGACGCGCCTCGAAGATGGCATCGAGCGACGCCGCGTCACCCTTGCAGTCGGAAATGAGCACCTCGACCGTCGTTCCGGGAGCGCGCGACCTGATGGCCCGGATCGTGTCGGCCATCGCCCCCGCGCCTCCGTCGTCGAGATCGTCGCGCGCGACGCACGTCACCACCGCATGCCCAAGGCCCATCCGTTCCACCGCCCGCGCCACCCGGTCGGGCTCATCCGGCGAGAGCGGCAGAGGGTGCCGCGTGTCCACCTGGCAGAAGCCGCAGGCGCGCGTGCAGCGCTCGCCATTGATCATGAACGTCGCCGTCCCGTCCGCCCAGCACTCGTAGATGTTCGGGCAGCCCGCCTCTTCGCACACCGTGACCAGACCGAGGTCGCGGACGGTGGCCCCGAGCCGGCGGTAGCCCGTGCCGATGCGCACGGGGACACGGACCCAGGACGGCTTCCGCTGGCCAATGTCGAGTCCTTCCTCGGGCACGACCCCCGCCTGCCGCAGCCGGCGTAGCAGGTGACGCTCGCCGGCGTCCGGCGAGGCGGAGGCTCCGGCTGTCCCCGTCGTGATGCTGGAGTGCTCGACCCGCCCATCCCCGAACACGGCGGCGGCACGCGCCAAGAAGGCATCGACGACGGCGTCCATCGCCACGTCGATCCCTTCGGCCTCTAGAGAGGTCACCCCACGGTCGGTGATGCCGCACGGCACGATGTGCTCGAACATGGCGAGGTCGGAGGTGACGTTCAGCGCGACGCCGTGGATCGTGCGGCGACGGCCGGGGCCGACGCGCACCGTCCGCACCCCCACGGCCGCGATCTTTCGGGGGTTGGGACCGTCGACCTCGATCCAGACGCCGGGGTACCGCTCCGCGGTGCTCGCCCCGGGTAGCCCAAGATCGGTCAGCGTGTCGACGACCACCTGCTCCATGCGGTGCACGTGTGCGGGTCCGGAGGTGGGGTCGTCGGGCACGGTGACGATCGGGTAGGCGACCAGCTGGCCGGGGCCGTGATAGGTGACGTCCCCGCCGCGGTCGGTGCGCTCCAGCACTGCACCGACGAGTGCCGGGTCGGCCAGCACGTGGCGCTCGTCCGCGTGGGCGCCGAGCGTGTACGTGTGGGGGTGCTCCAGGAGGAGGAGGTAGTCGTCGTCTGCCTCGGTCGCCAACGCATGCTGCAGCGCGTCGGCCTCGTGATAGGGGACAGTCCCGAGCGACCGGATGCGCAGCACCGGACCAGCTACAGCTCTGCGGCCCAGTCGCGGGTGCTCAGGAGCTCCGAGACCCTCGCCAGGAAGAGAGAGATGTAGGCGCCGTCAACGGCGCGGTGGTCCCAGCTGACGCCGAGGATGCCGGTCGAATGGATGGCGATGGACTCGGAGCCATCGGGTTGGGTCACCACGACGGGCCGTCGGGCGATGCCGTCGGTGGCCAGGATCGCCACCTGCGGCTGGTTGATGATCGGGACGGTGAAGTAGGTGCCGAACGGCCCGTCGTTGGTGATGGAGAAGGTCCCGCCGGCGATGTCGTCTGCGTTCAGCTGCCGGCTGCGCGCCCGCTCGGCCAAATCCCGGATTCGCCGCGCGATGCCACGCAGGGTGACTTCCTCGGCCCGATGGATGACCGGCACGATCAGGCCCTCGTGCGACAGATCCACTGCGATGCCGAGGTTCACCTCGGAGTGGACCACCAGCGCGTCGTCGACCACCGAGGCGTTTAGCAGAGGAAAGTCGCGCAGCGCCTCCACGGCCGCCCGGGCCACGAACGGCAGGTAGGTCAGCGAGAACCCCTCCTCCGCCTTGAAGCGATCGCCCCAGGCGGTGCGGACGCGCTCGACGCTCTCGAAGTCGACCTCGTTCGCGATGAACGCGTGGGGCGAGGTCGCCTTGGACCGCACCATGTGCTCGGCGGTGCGACGCCGCATGTTCGAGAACGGCACGACCTGGTCCCCGGCGCGGCGGAAGGACGCCATGGAGACGGGAGGCGCAGCAGGGACACTGGGCACGGGCGGAGCGGGTGGGGCCGGAGCGGGTGGGGCAGGCGCTGCCGGTGCGACTGGTGCGGGCCCGGATTGGGTCGCGGGAGCCTGCGCGGACGCGCGGCGGGCATCGACCACCCGCAGCGCGTCGTCCCGGGTGATCCGCCCGCCGGACCCGGTCCCCGTCACCTCCGACTCGCTGATCCCGTTCTCGGCCAGGAGCTTGCGCACCATCGGCGACAGAACGAGCGCCTCGGCGCCGTTCGACTCTGCGACTCCAGCGTGCGCGGGCGAATCTGTCGGGGCCGCAGCCGGCGCCGGCGCCGGAGGCGGTGGTGGCGGTGGTGGAGGAGGTGGTGGAGCGGCCGCCGGCTGCGCGGGTGGGGCTGGAGGGACGGCCGGTTCGGCGGCGGTCGACGCGGCCGCGCCGCCCGGGGCGGCCGATCCGGCTCCGTCGCCGATCACTGCGAGCCGCACGCCCACCTCGACGGTCTCGCCCTCCGGGACGAGGATCTCGGTCAATACGCCCGCGGCCGGTGAGGGCACCTCGGAGTCGACCTTGTCGGTCGAGACCTCGAACAGCGGCTCGTCGCGCTCGACGGCCTCCCCCACCGCCTTCATCCAGCGGGTGATGGTGCCCTCGGTCACCGTCTCCCCCAGCTGCGGCATCGTGACATCAGGCAAGGTGCAGACCCCTTCCGGTGAGCGCCAGCATCGTCTCGCCAAAGGTCTCGGAGAGCGACGGATGCGGTTGGACGAACTGGGCCACCTCGTCCGGGAAGGCCTCCCAGTTGACGGCGAGGTACCCGGCGCCGAGTTGCTCGGTCACCCATGGGCCCGCCATGTGCACGCCCAGGATCCGCCCGGCCGATCCGTCGGGCCGGCGCTCGGCGATGATCTTGACGATCCCCTCGGTGTCCCCGATGATCTGCGCCCGAGAGTTGCCCCCGAACGGGTCCTTCTTGGTCACCACCTCGATCCCCGCCGCCTTGGCCTGAGCCTCGGTCATGCCGCAGAAGGCGACCTCAGGATGGCAGTAGATGGCCCAGGGCACCTTGGCGTTGTCGACGGGCACGACGGGCTCGCCCAGCATGCCCTTCACGGCCACGATCGCCTCGGCGAACCCGACGTGGGCCAGTTGGGGCGTGCCGGCCACGATGTCACCGACCGCCCACACGCCGTCGACGCCCGTGCGCTGGTACTCGTCGGTCACGACGAAGCCGCCCCCGTCCATCTCGACGCCCAGCCCGTCCGCGACCAACCCCTCTGTGCGGGGCCGTCGACCCACAGACACGACAACTGCTTCCACGTCGAATGTCTGCTCCCCCGCCTTGACCGTCGTCGTTGTGCCTTCGTTCGACGGTGTGTGCCCCTCGACCTTGACCCCGGTGATGATGTCGATGCCCCGCTTCTTGAAGGAGCGGACGAGCAGGCGGATGATGTCGTCGTCACAGCCCGGGAGGATGGAGTCGAGCGCCTCCAGGATCGTCACCTTGGAACCGAGGTCAGCCAGCAGGGAGGCGAACTCGCACCCCACGACGCCGCCGCCAATGACGACGACGGAGGCCGGGAGCTCCTTGAGGTCGAGGAACTCGTCGGACGTCATGATCAGGCGCCCGTCGACGTCGAAGCCCGGGAGCACGTGCGGCACCGATCCGGCCGCCAGCACGACGTTGCGGCCCGCGACGACCTTTCCGGTGTCCTCTCCGTCGACGACCTCGACGCGGTGTTCCGCCTTGAGGGTGCCCGTGCCGGACAGGGTGGTGACCTTGCGCCCCTTGAGCAGGCCGGACAGGCCCTTGTACAGCTTGTCGACCACCCCGTTCTTGCGGTCCTGGCTCACCGCGAAGTCGACCGAGACGTCGTTGACGTCTATGCCGAATTCCTTGGAGCTCCCGATGGTCCGGCGCACCGCCGCGGTCTCCAGGAACTCCTTGGCGGGGATGCAGCCGCGGTGCAGGCAGGTCCCGCCCACCTTGTCCCGCTCGACGATGGCGACGGAGAGCCCGGCCGCGGCACCGTAGAGCGCGGTGGCGTAGCCACCCGGCCCTCCGCCGATCACGACGATGTCGAACTCTTCCTCGGTGGCCATCACCCGTCCTCTTCTCGTGTGCGCCTTCTCGTGCCGGGCTCTGCGGAGGCTTCCCGGCGCGCTTCGGTGTGCGCCGGAACGTCACGATCGCACCGGCCGGAGCCTTCCCGCGCTGCGCGTACTGCCCCTGCAGCCTACCGTTCACCCACCGCGCCGAGCCCGGGGTGGGGCCGTCCCTACCCGCTGGAGCCAGTGCCCGAATCGGCGGCGAGTGTGGCGAGCTCGTCCACCCGGTCGTTCCACCGGTCGCCCGAGTGGCCCTTGACCCAGCGGAAGCTGACGTCGGTGTCAGAGGAGAGCGCGAGCTCAATGAGCGGCTCCCAGAGGTCGCGGTTGGCCACCGGCTTGTTCTGCGAGTTCTTCCAGTCACGCCGCAGCCATCCGCGCCACCAGCCGTCGGTGAAGCACTTGACCACGTAGGTGGAGTCGCTGACCACCTCAATGGCTGCGGGGGCTTCGAGGCCGAGCGCCCGCAGTGCCTCGAGCGCGGCCCTGATCTCCATGCGCTGGTTGGTCGTATGGGCCTCCGCACCGCTGGCGTAGTGCCCGCCGGGCACGGCCCACGCCCATCCACCCGGTCCTGGGTTTCCCCGGCAGGCGCCGTCCGTGTACACGATGACCGGGGCGGCGTCGGCAGGCATGGCCAATGTGTAACACCCGCGACCGGTGGTCGTGGTGTTCCCCTCGATCCCGGTACCGTGGAGAAATGTTGTTCGACGGGATCAGCCACCAGGTTCCCGACACGGACCCGGGCGAGACGGAGGAGTGGCTCGACTCGTTCGACGCCATCGTCGACGCCCGTGGCCGGGCGAGGGCGCGCTACCTGCTCATGAAGCTCCTGGAGCGGGCGCGCACCAAGCAGGTCGAGTTCCCCGCCACGGTCTCGACGCCCTACGTCAACACGATCCCGGCTGACGCCGAACCCTGGTTCCCGGGCGACGAGTACCAGGAGCGCCGCATCCGGGCCTACATCCGCTGGAATGCGGCTGCCATGGTGACGCGTGCCAACACGCGCACCGAGGGCATCGGGGGGCACCTCTCCACTTACGCCAGTTCGGCCGCGCTCTACGAGGTCGGCTTCAACCACTTCTTCCGGGGCAAGGCCGACGGGGGCTTCGGCGACCAGGTCTTCTTCCAGGGTCACGCGGCGCCGGGCATTTACGCCCGTGGCTACGTCGAAGGGCGCCTCAGCGAGGCGGAGCTCGACAACTTCCGCCACGAGGTCGGCGGCGACGGGCTCCCCAGCTACCCCCATCCCCGCTTGCTGCCCGACTTCTGGGA
The DNA here is from genome assembly GCA_963837125.1 of uncultured Acidimicrobiaceae bacterium. GTDB lineage: Bacteria > Actinomycetota > Acidimicrobiia > Acidimicrobiales > RAAP-2 > Bog-473. Next base: position 82,725 of record CAWILW010000006.1, read on the forward strand.
GTTCCCCACGGTGTCGATGGGACTGGGCCCGATCACTGCGATCTACCAGGCCCACGTCAACCGGTACCTGAACGTGCGCCGCCTCGTCGACACCAGCGCCAGCCGGGTCTGGTGCTTCGTGGGCGACGGGGAGATGGACGAGCCCGAGTCCATCGGCGCGCTCGGCGTGGCGGGGCGCGAGCATCTCGACAACCTGATCTTCGTCGTCAACTGCAACCTCCAGCGCCTCGACGGGCCGGTGCGGGGCAACGGGAAGATCATCCAGGAGCTCGAGGCGGTGTTCCGCGGGGCGGGCTGGAACGTGATCAAGGTGATCTGGGGATCACGGTGGGACCCGCTGCTGGCCCGCGACATTGACGGCGTCCTCCTGGACCGCATGAACACGACGGTCGACGGCGAGTACCAGAAGCTGGCCATTGAGTCGGGCGCCTACATCCGGGAGCACTTCTTCGGTCCCGACCCCCGGCTGCGCAAGATGGTCGAGGACCTCAGCGACGACGACCTGGTCTCGCTGCCACGCGGCGGCCACGACTACCGCAAGCTCTACGCTGCCTACAAGCGGGCCACCGAACAGCGCGGGGCGCCGACGGTCATCCTGGCCAAGACGATCAAGGGCTGGACGCTCGGACCCGAGATCGAGGCGCGCAACGCGACGCACCAGATCAAGAAGATGTCCAAGGCCCAGCTGCGAGCCCTGCGGGACCGCCTCTACCTGACCGACGACATCCCCGACGACGCACTCGAGGGAGGGCCGCCCTACATACGCCCCGCCGAGGGCTCCGACGCCATGGAGTACCTCCGAGCCCGGGGGCGCGTGCTCGACGGGCCGGTCCCGGTGCGCACCGTGCGACCCGCCCCGCCCCAGCGGCCCGACGCCAAGGTCTTCGAGGAGTTCGCGGCCGGCTCGGGCAAGCAGTCGGTCTCCACGACCATGGTCTTCACCCGGCTCCTGCGCAACCTCGTGCGCGACCCGACGATGGGTTCGCTCGTCGCCCCGATCGTGTCCGACGAAGCCAGGACGTTCGGCCTGGAGGCGTTGATCGCGGAGGCGAAGATCTACGCGCCCGACGGTCAGAACTACATCCCGGTCGACGCCGACCTGCCGCTGAACTACGCCGAGAGCGCGTCGGGCCAGGTCCTCCAGGAGGGGATCACCGAGGCGGGGGCGCTGGCCACGTTCATCGCGCTGTCCACCGCCTACGCGACCTGGGGCCAGCCGATGGTGCCCGTCTACCTCTTCTACTCCATGTTCGGCTTCCAGCGGGTGGGCGACCTCGCGTGGTCGCTCGGGGACATCCGGGGCCGGGGCATCCTGGCCGGCTGCACGGCCGGTCGCACCACGCTCATGGGCGAGGGGTTGCAGCACGACGATGGGCAGTCACCCCTCCTGGCCTCCACCAACCCGGCGGCAATGGTCTACGACGCCTCGTTCGCCTACGAGGTGGCCACCATCGTGGAGGCGGCCGTCACCGAGATGCTGGGGCCCGATCCCAAGGACCGTTTCTGGTACCTCACGCTCTACAACGAGACATACCCGATGCCGCCGCTCCCCGAGGGCGAGGAGGGTGTGGCCGTTCGCCGGGGGATCATCGACGGCGCCTACCGCTATGCGGCGGCGCCCGCGGTGCCGGGCGAGCTGGGCGCGACCCTGTGCTTCTCCGGGCCGATGTGGAGCGTCGCCCTGGAGGCGCAGCGGATCCTCGCCGAGCGCTACGGCGTCGGTGCCGACGCCTGGGCCGTGACGTCGTGGACCCGCCTGCGCGCCGACGCACTCGAGGTGGAGCGCTGGAACCGGCTGCACCCCGATGCCGAGCCGCACCGGGCGATGATCAGCGAGGCGCTCGGCTCGGGCCCCGACCCCGTGGTCGCCATCACCGACTACATGCGCAGCGTCCCCGACCAGGTGGCCCGTTTCGTGGACCGCCCCTACACGTCGCTCGGGACCGACGGGTTCGGCCGCTCCGACGCCCGCTCTGCGCTGCGCACCTACTTCGAGGTCGATGCCGCCCACCTCGTCGTCGCCGTGCTGCAGCAACTGGCGCTGGGCGGGCGCATCGCCTCTGCCTCCGTGGCGGCGGCGATCGCGGACCTCGGCATCGACGCGTCGCGCGGCGCCCCGTTCACGATCTGACCCACGTCAACCCGTGAGCAGCGCCACGAACGTGGCCATCGCCTCCTCGGCCCCGGCGGGGACGCTGAGCGACAGGGTGCGGCGCTCCGTCCCGATGTCGATGGCGACGTCGAAGAAGGCGCAACACTGCTTCTCGCGCTGACCGAGGGCGGCCGCGGCGAGGAGCGCTGATTCCGAGTCGTCGAGCACCATGTGCACCGCAGTGGCCTCAGACTGGAGCATCACGACCGACGACGCCACCAGATCGCGCCACTCGCCGAGCCGCTCCGTCAGAGCCCCCGCGTCAAGGCTGCAGGCGATCGGGGGCGGGTCAGCCCCGGGCTCAGCCGTCACCGCAGGTGCCCCGCGAGAAGCGCGTCGCGTGTGATCTCCATCTGGCCGAGATGCTGGAAGAGCTCCTCCAGGATGTGGAGGAGCACCGCTCCCTTGGACTCGGTGTAGGGCACGGGGTCGTCGGGGTCGCGCCGCACGCTCACCGGGTCGGCGCTCGGGTCGAGACCGACGATGTCCTCGCGCAGCCGCCGGCGGGCGTGCTCGGCCCGCCGCAGCAGGTCGGCCACCTCCCCGCTCGCGCTGAACTCGGCGGCGCGGTCGCGCTGGACCGGCCGCTGGGCGACCGTGGCGCCGCCCCAGTACTCCATGACGCCCAGGCAGTGGGTCAGGATCACGAACGGGGAGTTGCCGCCGCGGAAGGGGGGACGCCGGTTGGCCAGCTCGTCGCCGAGCTCGCCGACGATGCGGGCCATCTCGCGGAGGGCCAGGTCGACGAACCACAGGTAGTCCGGCGCCGAGACGGCGACGGATCCTGCGGCCTCGCACTCAGTGGGCGATCCAGGCATCGGGGTCGGTCACCAACTTCTGCACGTCCGCGGGGAGCGTCCCCGAGATGACGTCGGTCAGGGTCACCTTCTCCAGCACCGAGCGCAGGCTGGCCCGCACCGCCACCCAGACCTGCTGGAGGTTCTCGGCCGCGCCATCGTAGCTGGTGGCCTCCGGCCGGAACCCCCGCACCTCGGCCAGCGGGCCGTCCAGGGCGCGGATCACGTCGGCGATGGTGATGACGCCCGGCTCGCGGGCCAGCCGGTAGCCACCCTCGGCGCCGCGCTGGCTGGCGACGATGCCGGCCCGGCGCAGGTCAGCCAGGATGGCGCCGAGGAAGCGGGGCGGCAGGCCCTGCTGCCCGGCCAGGGACTCCGCGGTCTGAGGCGTCCCGGCGGCGGCCAGCGCGAGCAGGGCCCGGATGCCGTAGTCCACCTTGGCGGGGATGTGCATGGCGAGAGTCTGCCCGCGCCGAGGTGGCGGGGCACGTCCGGAGCCATCTGCCGCCGTGCCAAGATTTCCCCCATGGCACGTGTCGAACTGCATCTCTCGGGAGACGCCGAGGCGGACGCCGTCGTGAGCAGCGACCCGCTGGCGCTCGTCATCGGGATGGTGCTGGACCAGCAGGTGACCATCGAGAAGGCCTTCTCCTCGCCCGCCGAGCTGACCCGGCGCCTGGGCGGCCCTCTCGACGCAGCCGCCATCGCCGCCATGGACCCCGACGACCTCGCCGCCGCCTTCAAGGAGCGCCCCGCCCTCCACCGCTACCCCGGGGCCATGGCCGGCCGGGTGCAGGAGGTCTGCCGCGTCCTCGCCGAGGACTACGGCGGGAAGGCGGACGCCCTCTGGAAGGGTGTCGGCAGCGGGGAGGAGCTGGTGGGCCGCCTCCGCGCCCTGCCCGGGTTCGGGGACCAGAAGTCGAGGATCTTCGCCGCCCTGCTCGGCAAGCAGCTGGGCGTGCGCCCCGAGGGGTGGCGCGAGGCCTCCGCCCCCTACGGCGGCGAGGGGACCTTCCTCTCTGTGGCCGACATCCGCGACCCCAAGAGCCTGGAAAAGGTCCGGGCCACCAAGAAGGCCATGAAGGCCCGGGCGCACGCCGAGGCGTGACCGCCGGAGACCTCGCGGGCCGCCGCCTGTACCTCTGTACGCCGGACCGCCCCGACCTGGCCGAGTTCCTCTCGGCCTGCATCGCCGGGGGGGTCGACGTCGTCCAGCTGCGCGACAAGGACCTGGAGGCCCGGCCCCTCCTGCAGCGGGCGCGCCTCGCGGCGGCGGTGTGCCGGGAGCACGGCGTGCCCTTCGTGCTCAACGACCGGCCCGACCTCGCGCTCGAGGTGGGCGCCGACGGTGTTCACGTCGGCCAGGACGATGCCCCGGTCTCTCTGGCCCGGCGCATCCTGGGGCCCGACGCCATCGTCGGCCTCTCCACGCATTCCGAGTCGGATCTGGCCGTGGCGGTGGGCGAGGACGTGAGTTACCTGTCGGCCGGGCCGGTCGAGGCGACGCCGACCAAGCCGGGCCGGGAAGGGACGGGCGTGGACTACGTCACTCTGGCCAGCGCACGGTCCAGCGTCCCCGTCTTCGTGACCGGCGGTGTGACGCCGCAGAGGATCCCCGCGCTGGCGGCGGCGGGTGTGCGCCACTTCGTGGTTGTGCGCTACCTGACCCGAGCGCCCGACGCGAGGACCGCGGCCCGGGCTCTGCGAGAGGCGATCGATCGAGCAGTGCCAGATCGAGCGTCGAGTAGGTCCCCGTCGAACTGACCTCGGACTCGGTCGGGGGCTCGGACGGCCCAGGAGACGCCGGCAGGCCCTGGCCCAGCGGAGCCGTCCCCCCGCCGGCCAGGGTGACCACCACGGTGAAGGGCAGCGCGTCCCAGTCGGCCATGGCCATGGAGTCGGCACGTGCGGCCTCGGGATTGAGTGCCCTCTTGGGGCGGCGGGACGGACGCGGCACCTAGTGGCGTCGCTCGAGCCAGCCGACCAGGATGGCGATCACCCGGGGATCGGCCCGCAGCCAGTGCCCGGCCCCGAGGACCACGTGCAGCTCGGAGGGCCCGGTGGCCGCGTCGGCCAGGGCGCGGGCGTCGGCGACCACGACGTCGTGGTCGTCGGACCCGTGGACCATGAGGAGCGGCCGGCCCTTGAGCAGCGCGGCGTCCTCGGCCGGGTGGAGGACCGAGAGCTCCTTGGCCCAGGCGTCGGGCGAGGCCGGGTATCCCGGTGTCGTGATCAGCCCGTTCGCCTGGCAGCGGGCCAGCAGTTCGCCGGCCCCCAGGGCGAGCGGCCCCACGTCGGCCGGCGTGCCGAGGCAGGCGACCCCCGCCACCCGTTCGTCACCGGCAGCCAGGTGGAGGGCGAGCACCCCGCCGAAGCCGAAGCCGACGACCAGGCGGGGCGAGGATTCGGGGATCTCCGTCTCAGCGAGGAACGCGAGGTCGTCCAGCCAGCCCAGCGCGGAGAAGTCACCCGCCGACTCTCCGGCGCCGCGCAGTGCCGCGGTGACGACGCGCCACCCTGACTCCCGCGTCAGCCGGTCGGCCAGCGCGGGGTAGGTGAGCGCCACGTCGGCGGCCGAGCCCTTGGGGCGGGGCAGGTCGTGGCAGAGCAGGACGTGGCCCCGGACGGGTGCGCCCGGGCCGGTGGAACTGGTGTAGGACGAGAGCTCGCCCGACGGGCCGGGCCGGAGCCTGAATGGCCCCGGCATCTCAGATCCCGATGCGCTGTGCCAGCAGCTCGCGGTGGTACGAGGGATCGCCCAGGAGGAGCTCGGAGGACTTGGCCCGCTTGAAGTACAGGTGGGCGGGGTGCTCCCAGGTGAAGCCGATGCCCCCGTGGATCTGGATGTTCTCGGCGGCGGCGTGGAAGTAGGCCTCCGAGCAGTAGGACTTGGCCAGGCTGGCCACCACGGGGAGCTCGTCGGAGTCCTCGGCTGCGGCCCAGGCCGCGTAGTAGGCGGCGGACTTGGCCGACTCCACCTCCAAGAGCATGTCGGCGCACTTGTGCTTGATCGCCTGGAAGCTGCCGATGGGCCGGCCGAACTGGATGCGCGTCTTGGCGTACTCGACCGACGCGTCCAGCACGCGCTGCGCGCCGCCCACCTGTTCGGCCGCCAGCGCCACGGCGGCGAGGTCGAGCGTCTTGGACAGGCCGGGCTCGGCGCCGCCGTCCGTGCCGATGAGCGTGGCCGGTGTCGAGGAGAATTCGAGGCGGGCCTGCTTGCGCGTTTGGTCCATCGTCGGCAGCGGCGTGCGAGTCAGCCCCGCCGCGTCGTCCTGCACGGCGAAGAGCGACACGCCCTTGCCCGTGCGCGCCGCCACGATGATCAAGTTGGCCACGTGGCCGTCGATGACGAACATCTTGTGGCCGTTCAACTCCCAGCCGTCGCCCTTGGCGGTGGCCGCACACTCGATGCCGCTGAAGTCCCACTTCCCGTTGTCCTCGGTGATGGCGAGGGTGGCGATCGTCTCGCCGGACGCGATACCGGGCAGGTAGTTCTTCTTCGCGTCGTCGTCGCCCGAGGTGAGCAGCGCGTTGGCGCCCAGCGCGACGGAGGAGAAGAACGGCGCACAGAGGAGGGCGGCGCCCATCTCCTCCAGCACGACGAGCAGCTCGACGTAGGTGAAGCCCGATCCGCCGAACTCCTCGGGGATGGTGAGCGACTGCAGGCCCAGCTGGTCGGCCATCTGGCTCCACACTGCAGGGTCGTAGCCCTCGGTGGTGTCCATCAGGCGGCGGACCTCGCTCTCGGGCGACTTCTCGGCCAGGAACCGTCGCACCGCCGCGCGCAGCTCCTCCTGCTCGTCACTGAAGGCGAAATTCATCGCTGGGCTCCTCTGCCTCTCCCCCCGGCAGCCCCGCCGGCGGTCTGTCCCTTGGATACATGCGGTGTCTACCAGACAGGGGGCCCCAGGGACCAGAAGCCCCCGGAGCCGTGCCGAACGGACGACCCGGCTCCGTGCCGAACGGACCACCCGTCTGTGCCACGCTGGGGCCATGGGACAGCTGGAGCAAATCTGGAGCGACGCCGCCGCCGAGGTCCACCAGATCGTGGTGGGCCCCATGGACAACAACGTCTACGTGCTGCGTTGCCGCCGGACCGGCGACGCCATGCTCATTGACGCCGCCAACGAGCACGAGGCTCTGCTGGAGATCTGCCAGCGGCTCGGCGTCACCCAGGTGGTCGAGACGCACGGGCACTGGGACCACATCCAGGCCGTGCCCGCTGTGCGCGAGGCCGGCATCTCGGTGGCCGTGACCAGCGCCGACGCGGGGATGCTGCCCAGTTACGACCTCATCTTGGAGGACGACGAGCAGCTCTCCGTGGGCGACCTGCGGATCAAGACGCTGGCCACTCCGGGCCACACCCCGGGTTCCATCTGCTTCGCCGTCGAGGGCACGAACCTCCTGTTCACCGGCGACACCCTCTTCCCCGGGGGGCCGGGCAACACCTCCTTCGAGAACGCCGACTTCGACACGATCATTCAGTCCATCGACCGCCGTATCTTCGCCGCCTTCACGCCGGACACGCTCGTCCTGCCCGGGCACGGCAACTCGACCACCGTGGGGAACGAGGCCCCTCACCTGGCCGAATGGGTGGACCGGGGCTGGTGAGGGCCGCCGCGCCGGGGTCCGGCGGGACGGGGCGGCGGGCCGTGCCGGAATACCTGACTAAAAAGGTAGGCTTTTAGCTGATGCCGACGACGCCCCCGCTGCTCGAGGTGCGCGACCTCCACGTGTCCGCCGAGGACGGCGCCATCCTGCGCGGTGTCGACCTGACCGTGGGCGCCGGCGAGATCCACGCCCTGATGGGGCCCAACGGCGCCGGCAAGTCGACACTGGCGGGCGCGCTGCTCGGCCATCCCGCCTACACGGTGACCGCCGGCTCCATCCTCCTCAACGGCGAGGACGTGACGGCCTGGCCCACCGACGTGCGGGCCAAGGCGGGCATCTTCCTCGCCTTCCAGTACCCCGAGTCGATCGAGGGCGTGTCGGTGACCCAGTTCCTGCGCCAGGCCATGGCGGCGCGCACGGACGACGAGGTGTCGGTCCTCGAGGTACGGGTGCTCATGACCGAGTGGATGGAGCGCCTGGGCATGGACACCTCGTTCGCCAGCCGCCATCTCAACCAGGGCTTCTCCGGGGGCGAGAAGAAGCGCAACGAGATCCTGCAGATGGCCCTGCTCCAGCCGCTCGTCGCCGTGCTCGACGAGACCGACTCCGGTCTCGACATCGACGCGCTGCGCGTCGTCAGCCGCGGCGTGCGGGCCGTGCGCGACGCGCGCCCCGAGCTCGGCGTGCTGGCCATCACGCACTACCAGCGCCTGCTCGAAGAGCTCGTCCCCGACGTCGTCCACCTCCTCGTCGACGGGCGCATCGCCGCCAGCGGCGGCCCCGAGCTGGCGGCCCGGGTCGAGGCCGAGGGTTACGAGGCGTGGCGATGACGGCCGCCCCCTCCCCCACCGGCGCGCCGGCGGCGCCGCTCAACGTCGAGGCGCTGCGCAAGGACTTCCCCCTGCTGGCGCGCACGGTGAACGGCAGGCCGATCGTGTATCTCGATGCCGCCGCCTCCGCCCTGCAGCCCCGAGCCGTCATTGACGCCATGACGCACTACTACGAGACCTCGCACGCCAACGTACACCGCGGCGTCTACGCGACAGCCGAGGAGGCCACCGCCCTCTACGAACGGGCCCGGGTGGCGGCGGGACGCTTCATCGGCGCGCCGGACCCGGCCCGCGAGGTGGTGTTCACCAAGAACACGACCGAGTCGCTCAACCTGGTGGCGCACAGCTGGGGCCGGGGCAACCTGGCGGCGGGTGACGCCATCCTCCTGACCGAGATGGAGCACCACGCCAACATCGTGCCGTGGATGATCCTCTCCGAGGAGATCGGCGGCCTCGACATCCGCTACATCCCCATCGACGGCGACGGGCGCCTGGTGCTCGACGACCTCGACGCGCTGGTCGACGGGGTCAAGCTCGTCGGGATCTCGTCCATGTCCAACGTCCTCGGCACCATCAACCCCGTGTCCCACGTGGCCGAGGTGGCCCACCGCGCCGGGGCCATCGTGGTCGCCGACGGCGCGCAGATCGTCCCGCACGCGCCGGTCGACGTCGGCGCGCTCGGGGTCGACTTCCTCGCCTACTCGGCGCACAAGACCATGGGCCCGACCGGCATCGGGGTCCTGTGGGGACGCGCCGAGCTGCTCGACGGCATGGCGCCCTTCTTGGGCGGCGGCGGGATGATCCTCGACGTCAAGCTGGACTCCTTCCGCCCCGCGCCACCACCGGCCCGCTTCGAGGCGGGCACCCCGCCCATCGCCGAGGCGGTCGGCCTGACCGCCGCCATCGCGTACCTGGGCGACATCGGCATGGACCGCATCCGCGCCCACGAGCTGGCGCTGACCAACCACGCGCTGGCCCGTCTGGACGAGAAGCTGGGGGCCGACGTGCGGGTGTTCGGGCCGCCGGCCGGCCCCGACCGCGGCGGCGTGCTCTCGCTCGCCTACCGCGACGTCCACGCGCACGACCTGGCCCAGGTGCTCGACCAGTTCGGCGTGTGCGTGCGGCCGGGCCACCACTGCGCCAAGCCGCTGATGCGCAAGCTCGGCGTCCAGGCCACCGCCCGCGCCTCGTTGTCCCTGTTCAGCGACGAGGACGACATCGAGGTGCTGATCGAGGGATTGCTGGAAGCCGGTAGGTTGTTCGGCTGATGGCCGACCTCGAAGAGCTGTACCGCGAGATCATCCTGGACCACTACCGCTCGCCGCGGAACCGGGGCGAGCTGGACTCGCCGCCCGCCCACCGCGTGGAGGGCTTCAACCCCCTGTGCGGCGACGAGGTCGTCGTCTCCATGGTCGTCGAGGACGGCACCCTGGCCGACCTCAAGATCGCCGGCTCCGGCTGCTCCATCAGCCAGTCCTCCGCCTCGCTCATGTCGGCCGCCGTCAAGGGCAAGCCGCTGGCCCAGGTGCGCCAGCTGATCAGCACGTTCAAGGGGATGATGTCGATCCACGAGGCCTCCCTGGAGCACGAGGCCGACGGCCACACCGAACCCGAGGAGATCGACCTCGACAAGCTCGGTGAGCTTGCGGCCCTGCAGGGCGTGGTGAAGTTCCCGGTGCGCATCAAGTGCGCGACCCTCAGCTGGAACGCCCTCGCCCAGGGCCTCGACGAGGTCGCCGCCGAGGCATCCTAGGTGTCCTAGGGGCTCCCTCCGGCGGGAGGAAGGCGGGGCGGCCTACGCCGGGGTGCAGTTCGTCGGGTTGTACGACGGTGGTGGGGCGGTCGTCTGCGTGGTGGTCGCCGCCCCCGCTGCGGTCGTCGGCGTGCCCGGGCTGGCCGCGGCGAGGGTCGTCGGGGTCACGGTCGGCGGCGGGTTGGGGTTGCCCGACGCGTCGGGTGGGGGGTTGGTGGGTGTGACGAGGCTGGAGCCGAACACGTTGACCAGCAGCTGCTGGGCCGCCGGCTGGTCCACCACCAAGACGTCGCCCAGGCTGCCGAACCCGTTGGCCGGCACGACGGGCAGCGTCTGACCCCCCAGGTTGGTCGGGTCGAACGAGTGGTAGGTGAGGGCGAGCCCGATCAGCTCGTTGAAGCCGAAGCCGTCGTCGATCTGGACGCCCTCGTGGACCGAGCCGATGAACGCGTTGACCGTCAGCGGGTTCACCTTCGACTTGGCCGAGGTCATCAGGGCCTTGATGAACACGTCCTGGCGCTGGATGCGCCCGAAGTCGCTCGTCGGGTCGGTATGCCAGTAGCCGTTGGTGTAGTACTCGTAGTGTCGGGCTCTCGCCACCGCCAGCGCCTGAGCCCCGTTCAGCAGCTGGCAGCCGGGCGCGGTGATGTTGAGCCCGGAGTAGGAGTCCTTGGCCGGGTAGGGGAAGTTGAGGTAGATGCCGCCCAACGCGTTCACCGCGTTCTGGAAACCCGAGAAGTCGACCTGGACCACGTGGTTGATCGGGATGCCGAAGTTGGCCGTGATGGTCTTCACCAGCTGGTCCGCTCCCGAGTTGTAGGAGGAGTTGATGCGGTTGTAGGTGCCGTACTGCTCGTTGTCCGGCGGCAGCATGGAGACCACGGTGTCGCGGGGGATGGAGACGATCTGGATCTGCTTGGTGGACGGGGTGACCCGCCACAGCTGCACGACGTCGCTGCGCTGCCCCGTGACCAGCGAGGACGAGCCGAAGGCCTTGGCCCCCGCCGCCGACTCGCCGACGCGGGAGTCCGAGCCGATGACCAGGATCGTGAACGGCCCCCCGTTGGCGGCGACCTCGGCGCTGATGTGGATCTTGTTGATCTGGTTGTAGCGGTACCACAGGTAGCCGTAGCCGCCTCCGACGACGGCCACCCCGATCAGCAGCACGCTCAGGAGCGCGGCGGCCACCTTCTTGCCGGGACTCCACTTCGGCTTCCCGCTGCGCCGCGTCCGGCGCCGGCCGGGCCCCGCCGCGTCGATGCGGGCGCCGAGCGCCCGCAGGCCGGACTCGTTGGCCACACCGGCCTGGTCCCCCGGGCTGCGCATCTGGCGGCCGAGCGCGCTCAGACCCTCCTGGTTCGCGGCCTTGCCGCGGGTTCTGCGGGAGGAGCGGTCCGACGCGCCGCCCGTAGGACGACCGTTCGCCATGACGAAGAACGGTAGCAAGCGCCATCGTTAATTTGGCGGCAACAACCGTGCGGCGGCGGCGGCGCGCAACGGCCGTTCGCTCAGCGAGGATCCTGGTAGCCGGTGTATCCGGTCCGCTCGAGCTGCAGGGCCAGGTCGGCGTCGCCCGTCGCCACGATGCGGCCGTCCACCATGACGTGCACCAAATCGGCTTCGAGCTGGACAAGGAAGCGATTGAAGTGCGTGATGGCGAGGATGCCCACGTCCCACTCCGTCGTGGCGAGCTGCAGCCGCCGCGCCACCTCGCCGAGCGCATCGACGTCGAGTCCCGAGTCGATTTCGTCGAGGACGCAGATCGCCGGCCGGAGCACGCCGAGCTGCACCATCTCGGTGCGTTTCTTCTCGCCACCCGAGAGGTCGACGTTGAGCGGCCGGCGCAGGAGCCTCGGGTCGAGGCCGACCGCTTTCGCCTCGTCGGCCATGCGCCCGCTGAGCCCGTCCGCCGACGATGCGCCCGGGCCCGTGGCGTCCCCGCCCGCCGCGGCCAACAGGGAGTGCAGGCCCACGCCGGGCACCTCCACCGGGTGCTGCAGCGCGAGGAAGAGGCCGGCACGGGCGCGTTGCCACGCCGGGAGCCCGGTCAGCTCCCGCCCGTCCATCGTGATGGAGCCCGCAGTGACCTCGGTGCCGGGCCGGCCCATGAGCGCGTGGGCCAGCGTGCTCTTGCCGGACCCGTTGGGGCCCATGATCACGTGCACCTCGCCACTGCGCACCGTGAAGTCGACGCCGTGCAGCACCTCGCGCCCGCCCGCGGAGGCGTGCAGGCCCCGGACTTCGAAGACGTGCCCGCCGCTCACGGCAGCACCACCGAGACGGTGTCGCCCTCGACCTCGACCTCGTAGACCGCGACGGGCTGGGTGGCCGGCAGCGAGCAGGGTTCGCCCGTGATCAGGTCGAAGGTGCTGCCGTGGCGCGGGCACTCGATCTGGCACTCCTCGGCCCACACCTCGCCCTCGGCCAGCGAGTAGTCCTCGTGGCTGCACTCGTCGGCGATGGCGTGGAACTCGTCGGCGATCCGCACCAATGCGATGCGACGGCCGGCCACGTCGAAGCGCCGCGCCTCGCCGGGCGCCAGCTCGTCGGTCTTGCACAGCACCACGGTCTCAGACACCGGCCGGCACCGCCCGGCCCCCGAGTGCGATGTCGAGACGTCCGTGCACCTCGCGCTGCAGGAGCGAGGTCACCTCGGGGATGGGACCCCGGTCGATGATGGCGTCGAAGAAGCCGCGCACGATGAGGCCCTCGGCCACCTCGGGCGCCACTCCCCGCGACTCGATGTAGTAGCGCTGGTCCTCGTCGACCGGACCGACCGTCGAGGCGTGGGAGCACTTCACGTCGTTCTCCAGGATGTCGAGGTTGGGCACCGAGTCGGCGTGCGCGCCCTCGTCGAGGACGAGGTTGTGGTTGGTCTGGCGCGCGTCGCTGCGCACCGCCCCGCGATGGACCCGGATGAGGCCGCTGTAGACCGAGCGCGAGCGCTCGGCCACCGCGCCCTGGCACAGCAACTCGCTGTCCGTGCGCGGGGCGACGTGGTCCTGCAGCGTCCGGATGTCGTGCACCTGGGTCCCCGACCCGAGATAGGCCGACAGGATCTCGCTGCGGGCCTCCCGGCCGTCCACCGAGACATCCGCCCGCACCCGGTCGTAGGAGGCGCCGAGGCCGACGGTGAAGGTGCGCAGCGCCGACCGGCCGGCGCCCCGCGCCGCCAGGCGCGCGATCGACCACGCCGCGCCGCCGAGGATCTGCAGTGACACGTACGAGAGCGACGCACCGCTCGACGCGGAGAGCTCGGTGACCGGGACGACCAGCGCGCGAGCCGTCCCCTCGGCTCCGGCAAAGACCTCGACGACCTTCAGAGCGGCCCCCTCTCCGGCGCGCACCGACAGGCGCGGGAAGGCGGCCGTACCCGGCTCGCACCAGTGGACGACGAGCACCGGTCCGTCGACGGTGACGCCCGCCGGCACGTCGACGAACACGGGGTCGGGCGCGAAGGCGTCGTTCAGGCGGACCAGCGCATCCCCGCCCTGCTGGACCGAGCCCAACATGGAGCGTGACCCCTCCACCTCGCCCGCAGTCCCGAAGGAGAGCCCGCCCGAGGCGGCCCCCGGGGCCACGGTGAAGGTGCGGGCACGCCCGCCGTGCACGAGGACGCTCCCGGCCAGCGCCGACCCGAGGGCGGCTGTGACGTCCGCCAGCAGCTGCTCCCCCAGCGCGGACCCGGCGCCGTCCGGCCCGGCGGCGGGCGCCGGCGCGAAGTCCCCGAGCGCCAGCTCGCCGATCGGCGCGTAACGCCAGACCTCCTCATTGTCGGTGGGCAGGGGGGTCGCCACGAAGGCGTCGTAACCGGCAGCCCGCCGTTGGCGGAGCCACTCCGGTCCTGGCAGTTCCGCGGACGCCTCGGCGCTGAAGGTGTGCAGGGTCAAGCCTCTCTCAGGTGCGGTCGACGGGGTGCGATTGCAGCCCATGCACCTTAGTGGCAGCCACTGCGGTCCCCACCGGGCCTGACGGTCGGGGTGGCTAACTTGGATGCCATGGAAACGATTGCAACGTTCGAGTCGCCCGTGCTCAGCATTGAGCAGGAGGAGTCGGTGGCCACGGTGTGGCTGGACCGCCCCGAGGCACGCAACGCCATGGGCACGGACCTGTGGCGGGACCTGCCCCGGGCCATGGCCGCCGTCAGCGCGGACACCACCGTGCGGGTCGTCGTCTTCGCGGCCAAGGGCCCGCACTTCTCGGTCGGGCTCGACCTCAAGGCGATGGGCGGCACGCTCTCTGGCGGGTTCGACGACTCCGCCGGTGCGACGCCCCCGTCCACCGCGGCGCGGGCGCGCGGTGCGCGTGCCGAGCTGCTCCGGCTGCAGGACTCCATCAGCGCGGTGGCGCGCTGCCCCAAGCCGGTCGTCGCCGCCGTCCACGGGTACTGCATCGGCGGCGGGGTGGACCTCATCGCCGCCTGCGACATCCGCCTCGCCTCCGCCGATGCCGTCTTCTCGGTGCGGGAGGCCAAGATGGCGATCGTCGCCGACCTCGGCAGCCTGCAGCGCCTGCCGGCGATCATCAGCGCCGGCCACCTGGCCGAGCTGGCCTTCACGGCCAAGGACATCAACGCAGAGCGGGCCAAGGAGATCGGCCTCGTGAACGACGTGGCGGAGGACGCCGAGGGCGTGCTCAAGGCGGCCCGCGCCCTGGCATCGGAGATCGCGGCCAACTCGCCGCTGGCCGTGCAGGGAACCAAGGCCGTGTTGGCCGCGAACGAGGGGCGGACCGTGGCCGAGGGGCTCGACTACGTGGCGACCTGGAACGCCGGGATGCTGGCCTCCGACGACCTCGTCGAAGCGGTCACGGCCTTCATGGAGAAGCGACCGCCGAAGTTCACCGGGCGTTAGGGCGCGCCGGCCCGGCGGTCCGCGCCTAGCGCTTCCGGCGCCACCAGCGCCCGGCGGAGCGCCCCCGGCGGGCGTCATCGGCCCGCACCTCCTCGAGCACGTCGGGGGCGACCTCGTTGACGATGTCCTCGGCCGAGTCGAGCAACTCGGCCACGTCCGTTCCGCCCACCCCGGGCTCCTCCTCGATGGCGGGCTCCACCAGGCTCCCGTGCACCCAGCCGACGTCGGCCATGCGGCGGTGGTACGAGGGGCAGTTGTCCGGGCAGCGCCACGGGGCCTCGGGCGCCAGGTCGAGGACGCAGAAGCGGGCGGCCTCCCCCGATGCGTAGGTCCGGCTCTGGAAATGGGTGCATTCCTCGCGCATCGGCACGGTCCTATGGTGCCACGATGCCGGCGGGGCTGTACGTCAGCCGACTGAGCCTTCCATCTGCAGCTCAATGAGGCGGCTCCACTCCACGGCGTACTCCATGGGCAGCGTACGGGTCACCGGCTCAATGAAGCCGTTGACGATCATGCCCATGGCCTGGCTCTCCGAGAGGCCGCGGCTCATCAGGTAGAAGAGCTGGTCGTCGCCGACCTTCGAGACGGTCGCCTCGTGGCCGATGCGGGCGCTGCGCTCGCCGACCTCCATGTAGGGCTTGGTCTCGGAAGTCGACTCGTCGTCGAGCAGCAGGGCGTCGCAACGCACGAACGACTTGGCGCCGTAGGCCTCCGGGTCGACGTGCACCTTGCCGCGGTAGGTGGTGATGCCACCGTCCTTGGAGATCGACTTGGACACGATGGTCGACGTCGTCTCCGGTGCGATGTGGAACATCTTGGCGCCGGCGTCCTGGTGCTGGCCCGCCCCGGCGTAGGCCACCGAGAGGACCTCGCCGCTCGCCTTGGGCCCCATGAGGTACACCGAGGGGTACTTCATCGTCAGGCGCGACCCGATGTTGCCGTCGATCCACTCGACGTGCGCCTCGGCCTCGGCGCGCGCCCGCTTGGTCACCAGGTTGTACACGTTGGTCGACCAGTTCTGGATCGTCGTGTAGGTGATGCGCGATCCCGGCAGGGCGACCAGCTCCACCACCGCCGAGTGCAGCGAGTCGGTGGAGTACACCGGGGCGGAGCAGCCCTCGATGTAGTGCACCTGCGACCCCTCGTCGGCGATGATGAGCGTGCGCTCGAACTGGCCCATGTTCTCGGCGTTGATCCGGAAGTAAGCCTGCAGCGGCATGTCGACCTTCACGCCCGGCGGGACGTAGATGAACGACCCGCCCGACCACACGGCCGAGTTCAAGGCGGCGAACTTGTTGTCGTTGGGCGGGATGATCTTGCCGAACCACTTGCGCACGAGGTCGGGGTAGTCGCGCACCGCAGTGTCCATGTCGCAGAAGAAGACGCCCTGGGCCTCCAGGTCCTCGCGGTTGCGGTGGAAGACGACCTCGGACTCGTACTGCGCGGTCACCCCGGAGAGGTACTTGCGCTCGGCCTCGGGGATGCCCAACTTCTCGTACGTGTTCTTGATGGCGTCGGGGAGGTCCTCCCACTTGTCCACCTGACCGCCGGTGGGCTTGATGTAATAGAAGATGTCGTCGAAGTCGAGCTTCGGCATGCGCTCGGCGAACCAGGGCGCCATGGGCTTGCGCTCGAAGTTCTTGAGGGCCCGCAGGCGGAACGCCCGCATCCAGTCGGGCTCGCCCTTCATCTCCGACATCTCGCGCACGATTGACTCGTTCAGCCCCTTCTTGGGCTTGAAGACGTAGTCCTCGGCGTCGCTCCACCCGAGCTGGTAGCGACCGAGGTCGAGATCCGTTGTCGCCATGTCGCTCCTGTGGTTCGGGGGAGGGAATTTCCCCTATGTAGATAGTAACAACTACCCGGGCCAGCCGGAACGCCCCGCGGCTCCACCGCCGTGTGGCCAGCCGTGGCAGGCTCTGCGTCCATGAGCACCCCGCCCCGCGCCGCCCAGCGGCCCCACGTCGTCTCGGCCCACGGCGACGACCGCGAGGACCCCTGGTACTGGCTGCGTGACCGCGACGACGCCGAGGTGCTGGCCTACCTGCAGGCCGAGAACGCCTACACGGAGCAGGAGATGGCACCCCTGGCCGACCTGCGCAGCGCCCTCTTCGAGGAGATGAAGGCTCGCATCAAGGAGACCGACATGTCGGTGCCGGCCCGGCGGGGGCCGTGGTGGTACTACTCGCGCACCGAGGAGGGGAAGAGCTACGGGATCCACTGCCGGCGGCCCTCCCGTGGCCGAGAGGAGCTCCCCCCGGCCGGCGAGCCGGGGGGGGAGGAGCAGATCCTCCTCGACGAGAACGTCCTGGCCGAGGGCTCGGAGTACTTCGCCGTCGGCAGTGCCGCGGTGAGCCACGACCACCGCTGGCTCGCCTACGGGACCGACCGTGCGGGCGACGAGAAGTACGAGCTGCGCTTCAAGCCCCTCGAAGCCGAGACGTCGCAAACCGTCGCCCCCGAGTCGGTTCCCGAGACGGGCTACGGCCTCGCCTGGTCCGCCGCGGCGGACTTCGTCTTCTACGTCCGCCTCGACGAGGCGCAGCGGCCCCACCAGCTCTGGCGCCACCAGCTGGGCACCGACCCCGCCGGCGACGTGCTGGTCTTCGAGGAGGCGGACCGGCGCTTCTCCCTCGGGACCGGCTCCACTCGTGACACCGCCTTCGTGCTCGTCGGCCTGCACAGCACCAACACCACCGAGTGGCTCGCCATCGCCTCTGACGACCCGCTCGCCGAGCCACGGGTGGTCATCCCGCGCCGCGAGGGCGTCGAGTACGCGGTGGACCACCTCACGCCCGCGTCCGGCGGCACCGGCTGGTTCGTCGCCCTGAGCAACGACGGCGCGCGGGACTTCCGAGTCCTCGCCACGCCCGACGCCGGGCTGGGGAACGCGGCCGGCTGGCGGGAGGTCGTGCCGCACCGCCCCGGCGTCCGCGTCGAGGACGTCGACGCCTTCGCCTCCGCCTTGGTGCTCAGCGAGCGCGCCGAGGCCGAGACCCGGGTGCGCGTCCTGCCGCTGGCGGGCGGCGACGATCCGTTCGGCACCGGCCTCCTCGGCGACAGCTGGGTCGTGCCCTCCATCGACAGCCCCTCGTCGACGTGGTTGGGACCCAATGCCGAGCCGGACGCTCCGGTGTTGCGCATCGGCCGCACGTCAATGGTGACGCCCTCGAGCGTGCTGCAGGTGGACCTGGCCGACCGCGTCGAGACGCTGCTCAAACAGGAGCCGGTCCTGGGTGACTTCGACCCGGCGCGTTACAGGACCTACCGCGAGTGGGCCGTCGCACCCGACGGCACCCGCATACCGCTCTCGGTCGTCCACCGCCTGGACCTCGAACTGCCGGCCCCGTGTGTGCTCTACGGATACGGCGCATACGAGATCTCGATCGACCCTACCTTCTCGCACCACCGCCTCTCACTCCTCGACCGTGGCGTCGTCTTCGCCATCGCGCACGTCCGTGGCGGCGGGGAGATGGGGCGCGCCTGGTACGAGGAGGGACGAATGGAGCACAAGTCCAACACGTTCTCCGACTTCATTGCCGCGGCGCGCCATCTCCTGGAGGCCGGGATCGCCCGGCCGGGCGCCCTGGCCGGCCGGGGTGGGTCGGCCGGCGGCCTGCTCATCGGCGCCGTGGCCAACCAGGCTCCCGAGCTCTTCCGCGCCCTCGTCGCCGAGGTGCCGTTCGTCGACTGCGTGACCACCATGCTCGACGACGAGCTCCCGCTGACGGTCGGCGAGTGGGAGGAGTGGGGCAACCCCCTGGCCGACGAGGCCGCCTACCGTCGCATGCTGGAGTACTCCCCCTACGACAACGTCACCGGCCAGAACGCAGACGGGAGCCCCCGCACCTATCCCGACCTCTTCGTCACCGCCGGGCTCAACGACCCCCGCGTCTCGTACTGGGAGCCGGCGAAATGGGTGGCCAAGCTGCGCACCGCCTCGCCCACGACGACGGTGCTCCTCCGGACCGAGCTGGGTGCCGGCCACGGCGGGCCGTCCGGGCGCTACGACGCCTGGAAGGAGGAGGCCCAGGTCCACGCCTTCCTCCTGGACTCGATGCGGCTGGTGGCCGGGTAGACGGGCTCGGGCCGGGCGTCGCCGGAGTGACGGCGGGTATGGCCGAACGGCCCTGCCGGACGGCCCGGGGGATGGCCGCCGCGGCCCGGCGGACGGCCCGGGGGAACGGCCGGGGATGGCCGGGCGGCGACTACTTTTTTGAACTCTAAACGATTCCGCTTATGTCTGGAGAGAGCAGTCCCGGCGTTTCCCCACCGCCGGCTTCAGGACGACTGCGCCGCCTCGAACCGCAGCGTGAACGGCGCCTGGTAGCCGAGCGGCAGAGTCACAGCCGAGCCGTTGACCGTGGCCGAGAGGGCGGCGGGCGCGCCCGCGATGACGGTCACCGGACCGCTCGCGGTGATGGTGTGCGACTGGCCCGACAAGAGTGTCCCGGTGAAGAGCACCGACCCCGTCGCGGTGTTGGTCGCGTCAATCCAACACTCACCCGTCGTGGCCGCGAGCGAGAGCGAGTAGCTGGCGTCGGCCACCACATAGGTGGCCCCGGACGCAGTCGTCGCGGTGGGTGCTGAGACCGCGGGCGGCGTGCTTGCCGCGGTCGTAGTGGTGGAGCGGCGTCCGGCGGGACGCGGATGGGTCCCGGTGGTGGTGGCGGTGCCCGGTCTGCCGCCATGGGTCGGCGCATTCGAATGGAATCCGGTGACGACCAAGATGACGACGAGAACCGCGACCGCCGCGACCGCCGCCGCCGGGCCGCCGAGACGCCGCGGTCGGTGGTTGATGATGTGCACGACCCGGTCCTCGAAGCCGGTCACGGCTGCCGGCCCGGTGCCCGCCTCGGAGCCAGCCTCCGAACCGGCTTCGGAACCGGCCTCGGAACCGGCGTCGTCGAAGGTCACGGGCTTCGCCGGGTTTGGCACCGGAGGCGGTGGGACCGGGGGCACCACGGGCCGGTCAGACTCCGTGAGACGTACCGTCGACGACTCCGAGACGTGGAGCGCGCTGGCGGGGTGGGCCACCTCCCCGTTGCCGTTCTCGACCCCGGCCGGCGAGTGCGCCCGCATCTCCTCGAGCGTGTGCAGGGAGCGGTGGTAGTGCTCCACCGAGTGCACGTCGTCGTAGGAGCGGCGACGCAGGAGCACGGCCGCGAGCACGCCCAGGACGACCGCGACACCGACTAGCTCACCTATCAGCACCGCTACATATTCAACAGGATTCACCGGGTGCTGAGAACCGCGCCTCCGACAGGGCGCCGCAGACCCGAGCGGATGGCGAATGCGAGGGTGGTCGAAGGGCCCGGTCACCCGCCCGCGTCAGCGCGCCAGGCGCGGCCTGATCTCGTCGGGGATGTCGCTCCGCCGCGGGTTCCCCTGGTCCCGCAGGGAGAGGATCGGGTGGCTGATGCCCCAGTCCGCGCCCACCGCGGGGTCGTCCCAGGCGAGCCCGTGCTCGTCGGAATCGTCGTAGTAGTTGTCCACCAGGTACGTGAGCAGGAGGTCGCTCAGGGCCGCGAACCCGTGGGCGACCCCGGGGGGGATGTAGATGCCCTGGTCGACGGCGCCGTCGAGCTCAATGACCTCGGTGGCCTCGTCCGTCCTCGACCCCTGCCGGAGGTCGTGGAGGACGACGCGGGCCCGCCCCCGGAGGGCATACCAGTAGTCGGCCTGGTGGAGGTGGAAGTGCAACCCGACCAATGCACCAGCCTGCTTCTCGGAGCGGTTGCCCTGCACCATCTCGCGGCCGTTCGGGAACCAGCTGCGCCGGTAGGTCTCGACGAAGCGCCCCCGCTCGTCACCGTGCACGTCGGGGCGCACCAGCAGCACCCCGTCGATCACGGGGGACGGGATCAGTTCTGGCATCGGGCGGAGGGTAGCGCGGTTGGTGCGTCAGGGGGCGAAACGGCCGAACCCCGACCGGTAGAACAGCAGGGGGCTGCCCTCCCCGATCTCGGTGGCCACCACGTGGCCCGTGACCAACTCGTGATCACCGCCGTCGAAGATGTCGCCCAGCCGGCACTCGACCACGGCCAGGGAGCCGTCGATCACCGGGGATCCGGTGATCCCCGGTGA
The DNA here is from genome assembly GCA_963837125.1 of uncultured Acidimicrobiaceae bacterium. Classification (GTDB taxonomy): domain Bacteria; phylum Actinomycetota; class Acidimicrobiia; order Acidimicrobiales; family RAAP-2; genus Bog-473. The sequence continues at coordinate 103,811 of CAWILW010000006.1, forward strand.
CCAGCTGACTCCGTCGAACTTGTCTCCCCCCGAGACGGCGAAGGCACGGCAGAGGGCCTCTTGGTGCTCCCCGAGGATGTTCACGCAGAACGCACCCGCCTTGGCGATCCGGGGCCAGCTCGTCGAGCTCTTGGCCGGGGCCAGGATCACCATTGGGGGGTCGAGGGACAGCGCAGAGAAGCTCTGGCACGAGAACCCGACGGGCGCCCCGTCCTCGAGGGCGGTCACGATCGTGATGCCGGTGGCGAAGTGGCCGAGCACCTCGCGAAACCGGGCCCGGTCGAGGCCCGACACGCGCCCGTTATGCCTTGCCGAGGTCGATCGACTGCGATTCGTGCGCCGAGGACACATCCTCGACGTGCTTTGCCTCCGGGAGCCGGCGCGCCTGGTTGAGGATGCGGTCGAGCTCCCGGTCCGTGTGCGACGGATCGTGGTGCGAGAGCAGGAGCCGGCGGACGCCGGCCTCGGCCGCCACGTGCACCGCGTAGGCGGCCGTCGAGTGCCCCCAGTCGGCCTTGGTCGAGAACTCGTCGTCGGTGTACTGGCCGTCGTGGATGAGCAGGTCCACGTCCTGGCACAGCTCGAGCACGGCCTCGGGGATGGCACGGCGGTCCAGCGGCGCCTGATGGTCGGACATGTAGGCGACTGAGCGCCCCTCGGCCTCAATTCGGAAACCCAGCGTCACCCCGCTGTGCGGGATCGGCCGCGCCATGACCTTGGCGGAGCCGATGGAGAAGTCCTCAGCCCCGACGTCGACGGTGATCAGCTCGCCGCGGAACTGCTCCATGTGGATCGGGAACACCGGAGGCTGCACGGCCGCGTGCAGCGCGTCCTTCAGGCTTCCCTTGGGCTGGGCGGGCCCGTACACCGTGAGCCGCGCACCAGGGTCGTGCAGCGGGCCGAAAAAGGGGATCCCCAGGATGTGGTCGAAATGGAGGTGGGTGAGGAGCGCCGTGGCGTGCATCGGGGTGCCGACGGCCCGCACCTCCCGCTGGAGGACGTCGCCGAGCGCACGAAGACCTGTGCCCAGATCGACGATGAGAGGCTCATCACCCTCGATGTCGATGACGAGGCAGGAGGTGTTCCCCCCGTACCGCCGATAGCGATCCCCCGAGCACGGGCACGACCCCCGCACGCCGTAGAACGTGACGTTCACTCACGCAACGATACTCGCGGACGGGGGGTACGTTCTGCGCGCATGGAACAACGGACAATCACTTCGAACGGGCTGGACTTCGCCTATTTCACAGACGGACCCGAGGACGGGCCGCTCGCCCTGTGCATCCACGGGTTCCCCGATACGGCCCACACCTGGCGCCACCTGCTGCGCGACCTGGCGGCGGCAGGCTTCAGAGCGGTGGCGCCGTTCCTGCGTGGATACGCCCCGACCCAGATTCCTCCCGACGGGCGCTACCAACTGGGGGCGCTGGTGAAGGACGCGACGGCGCTCCACGATGCCCTGGGCGGCGGGGAGGACGCCGTGATCGTCGGCCACGACTGGGGAGCACTGGCAACCTACGGGGCGGTGGCCCATCAGCCCGACCGGTGGCGGCGCGCGGTCACCGCGGCGGTCCCCCCGACGGCATCCATCGGCATGTCGCTGTTCACCTACGGTCAACTGCAGAAGAGCTGGTACATGTTCTTCTTACTGTCGCCGCTGGCCGAGGTGGCGTTGCCGCTCGACGACTTCGCCTTCATCGACCACCTATGGAGCGACTGGTCCCCGGGCTACGACGGCACCTGGGACGTCGCCCGCGTGAAGGAGTCCATTGGCGATCCCGAGCGCATCGTCGCCGCCATCGGCACTTACCGCGCCCTTTACGACCCGTCGCTGCAGGTGGCCGAGCTCGCCGACGAGCAGACCGCCTCGTTGCTCCCGACCCCGAAGCCGACGCTCTACCTGCACGGCCGCGACGACGGCTGCATGTTGCTCTCCTCCATCGGGTCCCCCCTCGACTTCATGGCCGCGGGTTCCGAGTTGGAGATCGTCGACGATGCGGGGCACTTCCTCCACCTGGAACGGCCCGAGGTCGTCAACGCACGCATCATTGAATTCCTGACCGCCCCGTGACCACGGGCGACGCCAGCCGCGCCGCTGCCGGGCCGGCGAGGCACAGCCGTCAGCGGAGCCGGAGGACGGGGTGGGCCCCGGCAGACCACCGCGCGAATCCTTCGGCCACCAGCGCCGATGCGATGCGGTCGGCCCGCGCCGCGTCCTCGGGCCACCCACAGGCGCCGGCCAACTCGATCGTCTCCACGCCTCCGCGACGGAGCTGGTCGAGCAGCCGGCCCCTCCCCTGGCGGTCGGAGCCGGCGAACCTGCTCTGGGCGCGTGCGCTCGGGCTTGATCGCCAGGGGTCCGGGCAGCCCGGGCCGGCACGGCGCCATGCACACTGTCGGCGCATCGGGCAGCGGGCGCACTCGGGGCGCGCCGCGGTGCACACGGTCGCGCCGAGGTCGAACATGGCCTGGTTGAACTCCCACGACAGCCCGGCGGGGACGAGGCGGTCGCCCACGTCGGTCGCAGCGCGCAGCGTGAGTGCCGATCCCGAAACGCAGCGGGTCAGGACCCGCACCGCGTTGGTGTCGACGGCCGCCACGTCCTCTCCGAAGGCGAACGACCGCACGGCGCGAGCGGTGTAGGGCCCGACGCCGGGAAGCGCGCGCAATGCGTCGTCCTGACGCGGGACGGCTCCGGCGTGATCGGCGACGATGGTGCGGGCGGCCCCGTGCAGGTTCAGGGCGCGCCGGTTGTAGCCGAGGCCCGACCACATTCGCACCACCTCGGCGGCACCAGCACGGGCGCAATCCGCCGGCGCCGCGAACGCCGCCACGAAACGCTCGTAGTGCGCTACGACGCGGTCCGCCTGGGTCTGTTGCAGCATCACCTCGGACACGAGGATCCACCAGGGATCGCGAGTGCGTCGCCAGGGCAGATCCCGGCGGCTCCGTTCCCCCCACTCGAGCAGTCGACGCCGGAAGCGCCGGACCCGGTCGGCGGGGAGCGGCCGAACGTCAGTCCCAGACGTCGTCGCCGTAGGGTCGCCGTCGCGCCGGCGCGTTCGCGGTCTTCCAGACCATGAGCTTCCTTCGGAAGTAGCAGACCTCCTCGCCGCGCTGGTTGAACCCCTTGGTCTCGACCGTCACGATTCCCCGGTCGTCTTTCGACTTCGACGGCGTGGCATCGAGCACGCGCGTCTCCGCGTAGATGGTGTCCCCATGGAAGGTTGGTGCCCGGTGCAGCAGCGTTTCGACCTCGAGGTTGGCGATGCACGAGCCGCTCACATCGGGAACGCTCATGCCGAGCACCAATGAGTAGACGAGATTGCCCACCACGACGTTCTTGCCGTGGACCGTCTCGTTCTCCGCGAACCACGCGTTCGTGTGCAGCGGGTGATGGTTCATCGTGATCATGCAGAAGAGGTGGTCGTCGTACTCCGTGACCGTCTTGCCCGGCCAGTGCCGATAGATGTCACCGGGTACGAAGTCCTCGAGATAGCGGCCGAAGGGACGGTCGTAGACCGTCATTCTTCCTCCGCTGGGCGGGGGCGGGTCGTGAAGCCCAGCGATGCTCCGGGGAGCGCCTCGCCGTCAATGGTCAACCGCCAGGCGAATCGGGTGCCGGGGGCCAACGGAATCGGGCCCAGGTTGACCGCGAGCGCGACGTCAATGGGTGAGCCTTCGGGGATCCCCTGTGGCTGGCTCACCGTGAACTCGCCGCGCACCTCGACGGGCTGGGTCCCCTCGGCGGTCTCCATCATCACCGGTCGGCCGTCCGCGTCCTCCAAGAAGAGCTCCCAATGGTGCGACATCTCGGCCTCGTGCCAGTCCACGTCGATCTTCAGGGCGACAGCGGAGGGCACGGGATCGGGACCCGTCATGCTCCAACCGCCGCCGAGAATGTAGAGCTTGCCGTCGGAAACCTGGGCCGCGTCGCAGAGCAGCATCGTCACTTTCACGAAGGGGGAGGTTATCGGGCCTCCGAGGCGGGGCCCGGACCCCCCGGGACCCGTAGAGTGCCAGGCCATGGTGCCGGTGCACACGAGGCTTCTTGGTGAGTGAGCTGACCGGGCTGCGCGACGACGTCTACCGGCGCCCGCTGGCCACGGCGCTGGAGCGACTGGGGCTCGGGTCCGGTTGGCGCTGTGCCGACGTCGGAGCAGGGGGTGGCGACGTGTCGGTGGCGTTGGCCGAGATGGTCGGACGGGACGGGCGCGTGTACGCCGTCGACAGCGATCCGCTCGCCCGCGACGAGGTGGCGCGCGCCGCGGCTGCGCACGCACAGGTGATCGCGCTCACTCAGGCCGGCGAGGACCTCTCGCTGCCCGAAGACGTCGACCTGGCGTTCTGCCGCTTCCTCCTCCTCCACGTGCTCGAGCCGATCGTCGTCGTGCGCAAGATGGCCGGCGCGGTCCGCCCCGGCGGCTGGGTGGTCGCCCAGGAGCCCATCACGACAGCCGGTCGGATCGCCGGATCTCCGCTCTCCATGCCCGACGCCCGCCACCCGGACGTCGGCGCGCTCCTCCCGGCGCTGGTGCGCGACGCCGGACTCGAGGTCGTCGACGCCTGGGCGGAGGCGCCGGCCGGTGTCGGACCCGGTCCGGTTGCTCGTTACCTCGAGTCGCTCACCGGCGTCGACCCCGGTGAGGACCCGGTGGTTCTGCCGCCGCTCGTGACGGTCGTCGGACGACGAACCTGAACGTCGACGGGCTGACGGAGGCCGTCGGCGAGCCATTAGGGTCGCGGCCCGTGACGACGCCTTCTGGACCCGTGCTCGCCGGCGCCGCCGAGGCGGTCGACGTGGCCCAGCGCCTCGTCGACGCGGCCTGCGCCTCCGTCCGCGACCGCGGTGGGATCGACGCCAACCAGGTCGTGGCCTACGACGTTGCGCACGCTGCCGCCGGACTGTCGTCGGCACGGGCTGCGCTCGAATACGGAGAGTGCGGCGACCTCGAAGGGCGGATCGCGGCTGCATTCGTGGCGGACGTCGTTGCCGAGCTGGCGGGACGGGTGGCCGGGCGCGAGGCGCTGTGGGGGGAAGCAGCGGGCTGGGCCACGCCGGCCGCCGCGTTCTTGGAGACGCAGCGCGATCCCGCGGTGCTGGCCGGCCTCGCCACGACCGAAGGCCCCCGGCACCTCGGCGAGGACTTCGAGCTGGTCCGTGAGACCTTCCACCGCTTCGCAGAGGACAAGGTTCGGCCCCACGCGGAGCACGTACACCGCGAGAACGGCGACATCCCCGAAGAGGTGATAGAGGGCCTGGCCGAATTGGGAGGGTTCGGGCTCTCGGTGCCCGAGGAGTACGGCGGCTTCGCTTCGGGCGGGGAGAGCGACTACTTGGGCATGGTCGTGGCCACCGAGGAACTCAGCTGGGGCTCGCTCGGCGTCGGCGGTTCGCTGATCACCCGGCCCGAGATCCTGACCCGCGCCCTGGTCTACGGGGGCACCGAGGGGCAGAAGAAGTACTGGCTCCCCAAACTCGCCTCCGCCGAGATCCTCGCCGCCGTCGCGGTGACCGAGCCCGACTTCGGGTCCGACGTCGCCGGCATCGTGACGGCTGCGGCGCCCGTGCCCGGGGGGTGGGTGGTCAACGGCGTCAAGACCTGGTGCACCTTTGCCGCTCGCGCTGACGTGCTGATGCTGTTGGCGCGAACCGACCCCGACCGCTCGCTCGCGCACCGCGGGCTCTCCATGTTCGTCGTCGAAAAGCCGCGCGGCGACGGGCACGGCTTCGTCTTCACGCAGGACACGACGGGGCGACCGAGCGACCTGGCACCGGGACGCCTCGAGGGGCGGCCCATCGACACGCTCGGGTACCGCGGCATGCATTCCTACGAGTTGGCCTTCGAGAACTGGTTCGTGCCCGAGGCGAACCTCGTCGGCGGCACCGAGGGCCTGGGCAAGGGGTTCTACCTGCAGATGCAGGGTTTCGAGAACGGCCGGCTCCAGACGGCGGCACGCGCCCTCGGCGTGATGCAGGCCGCCTACGAGGCGGCGGTGGCCTACGCCTCCGAGCGCACCGTCTTCGGGTCGCCCATCGGCGAGTACCAGTTGACGCAGGCCAAGCTCGGTCGCATGGCCGTCATCATCCAGGCGACGCGCCAGAGCTCGTACCACGTGGCTCGGCTGATGGCGAAGGGCGAAGGAGCCCTGGAGGCCTCAATGCTCAAGGCGTATGTGTGCCGCGCCGCGGAGTGGGTGACGCGTGAGGCAATGCAGATCCACGGTGGCATGGGCTACGCGGAGGAGTTCCCGGTGAGCCGCTACTTCGTCGACGCGCGGGTGCTCTCGATCTTCGAGGGGGCCGACGAGACCCTCGCACTCAAGGTCATCGCCCGCCGGCTGATCGGCTGACCGGCCGATCGACTGAACTGGGGAGGTCCGGCGCGTGCTCAGCCCGGGCTACGGGTGAGGCCGGCGCGCTGGCCCCGGCTCACGAACTTGATGGCAATCTTCCGGCTGGCCTCGTCGATCATCTCGTCACCGAACATCACCGCACCCTTGCGATCGTCCTCGGTAGCCTTCTGGTAGGCGTCGAGGATGTCGAAGGCCCGGTCGAACTGCTCCTGGGTCGGGGAGTACACCTCGTTCAGCACGACGGCCTGATCGGGAGTGAGGGCCCATTTCCCGTCGTAGCCGAGCATGCGCGTGCGCATGGAGTACTCGCGCAGCGCGTCGAGTTCGCGCACCTTGAGGAACGGGCCGTCGATCACTTGCAAACCATTGGCCCGCCCGGCCATGAGGATTCGGCTGAACACGTAGTTGAAGTGGTCCCCCGGATATTCGGGGATCTCGACGCCACCGGTCAGCACCGGCATCTCGATGCTGGCCGCGAAGTCCGCCGGTCCGAAGATGATCGTCTCGAGGCGGGGCGAGGCGGCGCAGATCTCGTCGACGTTGATCAGGCCGCGCGCCGTCTCGATCTGCGCCTCGATCCCGATGTGCCCGACGCGCAGGCCCGACTTCTTCTCTACCTGGGTCAACAGGAGGTCGAGGGCGACGATCTCCGCCGCAGACTGCACCTTGGGCAGCATGATCTCGTCCAGGCGCTCGCCGGCGTTGCCCACCACCTCGATCACGTCGCCGTAGGTCCACTCTGTGTCCCAGGCGTTCACGCGCACGCACAGGACGCGATCGTCCCAGGGCAGGTTCTTGATGGCGTCGACCACCTTGGGCCGGGCGCTCTCCTTCTCGAGAGGCGCCACGGCGTCCTCGAGGTCCAAGAAGGTCATGTCGGCGGGGACCGTCGGAGCCTTGGCCAGGAACTTCTCGTTGGAGCCAGGGGTGGACAGGCAGGAGCGCCGTGGCAGATCACGTGAGCGTTCGGACACGACTCGATGGTAACAAACGGGACGGGACGGTCCTCCCCGCTCAGCCGAGCCGCGCCGAGAAGAACTCCAGCGTCCTGTCCCACAACGCGCCGGCGGCAGCGGCGTTGTAGACCTCGGTTCGCGTGTCGTTGAAGAAGGCGTGCTCCGTGTCCGGATAGATCACGATCTCCACCGCCTTGCCCAGCCCGCGCAACTGCTCGGCCAGCGCGTTCGCAGCCTCGGGTGTGAAGTAGTCGTCGTTCGCCGCATAGTGCCCGAGCACGTCGGCCGACATGGCCGCATAGTCCGGCTGCGCGTCGGGCCACGGGATGATGCCGTAACAGGGGACCACGGCGGCCACTGCATCGGGTCGCTGCGTCGCCAGAACGAGCGCGAGCCCTCCGCCCATACAGAACCCGATCACGCCGACACGATCGCCCGAGCACCGCCGCAGGACCTCGTCGACGGCACCGCTCATGTCGCGCGCTGCCTGGTCCATCTTCATCGCCATCATCGCCTTGCCCGCCTCGTCCGGCTCACCCGGCGGCACCTTCTGCCCGTGGTAGAGGTCGGGGGCCAGGGCGACGAAGCCAGCGGCCGCGAAGCGGTCGCACACGTCCAAGATGTGGTCGACCAACCCCCACCACTCCTGGATCACGATCACCCCGGGCCCGCTCCCGCTTGCGGGCGTGGCCAGATAGCCTCCCGCCGTCGATCCATTGCTCGCGAATTCGATTATTTCACCCATCTCTTGACCGTAGTTCGTCACGCCCCATTTCGTTCCTCCTGATCAGTTCGAAAGAACTTCGGATTTCTTTCGTTGATCTGGTCCACCTGGCTCTTCGTACTAGTAGTACGACCGCACACAGGGGTTCCGGACTGAGGGTGTTTGAATCGCCGAACGGATTCCTATAAGAATGGCGCCCATCGTGACTGACGTAGAGCGGCTTCATAACCACTCCACGCCGCGGTCTTCAAGGAGTGCATATGTGCTCCAGCGGGTCGGTATCCCCGCGTTGACCGTCGTCACAGTGTTGTCGAGCACTGTGCTTGGTTTGGCGCGCCCGGCCGGCGCTGACGCCATCTCCGACGCCAAGGCGAAGGCCGCCGCCATCGAAGCGCAACTGACCCAGGCGCAGAACGAGATGTCCGCACTGAGCCAGCAATACGACGCAGCCCGCTACCACCTCTCCCAGATCAACTCGAACATCGCGACGACCAAGGCCAGCATCGCGTCCGACCAGCAACAGGTCGCCCACGACAAGGCCACCCTGTCCAAGGCGGCCATTGCCAACTACATCTCCGACGGCACGGCCGCTGCGCAGAACCCGATCTTCAGCGGCAACGAGAGAACTCTGGGCGCGACCACCGAGTACAACAAGATCGCCGAAGGCGACATCTCTCTCGCCGTCGACAACCTGCACACGGCGGAGAACTCGCTGAACGTGCAGGTGGCCCAGCTGCAGGGTGAGCAGACCCAGGCGCAGTCCGCCGTCACTGCCGAGCAGAACGCCGTGGCACAGAACGCCCGGGCCGTGCAGCAACAGCAGGGCGCACTCGCACAGGAGCAGGGTCAGATCGCCCAGTTGGTCCAGCAGCAGCAGCAGGCGGAGGCCGCCGCCGCAGCAAAGGCCGCCGCCGATCGCCAGCAGGCCGCCGCCGCAGCCGCCGCAGCCGCCGCCGCCGCAGCAGCCGCCTCCGCCAGGTCCGCATCATCGGGGAGCACCACATCATCCGAGAACTCCACCAGCCTGGCCGGGCTCAGCCAGGCCGCACCCCCGCCGACCGCCCCCGGCGGCGCTGGGGCAGTCCAGGCGGCGGAGAGCCAGGTCGGCGTCCCCTACGTCTGGGGGGGCGAGTCCCCCAAGGGCTCCGCCAGCCCGGGCTTCGACTGCTCGGGGCTCACCGCCTGGTCGTGGGGCCAGGTCGGAGTGGGCCTGCCGCACTACTCGGGCGCCCAGATGGCCGACTCGACCCCGGTGCCCGTCAGCGACCTGCAGCCCGGCGACCTCCTCTTCTACGGCCCCGGAGGCTCCGACCACGTCGCCATGTACGTTGGCGGCGGCTCCATGATCGAGGCGCCCTACACCGGCGCATCGGTTTGGGTCACCGGCCTCCGGCTGGGTTCGGGCTTCGTGGGCGCCGGCCGGCCCTAGGCCGCTCCGGACCGGCGGCGCTGCCCCTCCTGACCGACAGCGAGTCCATCCCGGCGCACCAGGGTCGTAACCTGGCGCCAGCAGTGCGATGAAACCGATCCCCGTCGACTTCCACATCGGGCCGCTCCAGGTCCACACCTACGGCATCGGCCTCGCGCTCACGTTCTGGTTCGGGTTCACCTACTTCGAACGACGCCTCCGGCGCAACGGCTACCCGACCGACTGGTTCGTCCCTGCCTTCCTCTGGATCATCCTGGCTGCGATCGTGGGCGCCCGGGCCATGCACGTGCTGTCGAACCTGGGGACCTACTCCCAGCACCCCGGCGACATCCTCGCGGTCTGGCACGGAGGCCTCTCGTCCTTCGGCGGCCTGCTCGTCGCGGTTCCCGTCGGGATCATCCTCACCCGTCGCCGCTGTCCCGAGCTCCCTCTCGGCCGCGCCCTCGACCTCGCCGCCCCCGTCCTCATGGCGTGCTGGGCGATGGGCCGGCTGCTAGGCCCCCAGCTGATGGTCGCCGGAGGTGGGCACCCGACACACCAGTGGTTCGGGATGTACTACGCCGGCCAGCCCGGCCGCCGGCTGCCCGTTCCCGTGTTCCAGGCAATGGAGGACTTCGCCGTCTACCTGATCCTCATCGCGATCGAGCGCCGGCTCGACCGTTGGCCCGACGGCACGCGCCGAACGGGCTATCCCGCAGGGATCGTGCTCGGCACGGGCATGGTCCTCTGGGGCATTGAGCGTTCCCTCGACGAACACCTGTGGCTCGGCGAGGACGGTCGGGTCGGGTCGGACCTGGTCCAGCTCGCCGGCATCCTGCTCGTTGTCGGGGGACTCGTGATCCTCGTCCGCACGAGGTCCCGCTGGGTGGACTGGCTACGGACGCACCAGGCGCCCGGAACAACGGAGCACAAGGAAGGCGTCGAGCAGCCCGCCTGATCACCCGGCCGGCTGCCGGCCCGGCTACTCGTCGCGCCGGTGGGAGATCCGGGCGGCGCGTGCCCTCGTGTTGTCGCCCCGACGATCAATGGCCAGTGCCCCGCCGTCCTTGAAGATCCAGCCCACGTCGCGCCACGGTCGCATCTCGGGGAGGGACTCACGTGGTCAATGCCGTGCGCTGGCCTTTCCTCGATCCTTGTGCTCATTTCGACCCCTCCGATCGACGTTCCGACCCGCCCCTCATGAGGGGAACGGCGCCAGGTGTCCACTCCTTGCGCCACGCTGCGAGGCCATTGAGCAGCGGTTCCGCAGCGGTGGATCCGGCCCCGGCGCCAGGGGCGGGCATGCCCCCAACCACTGATGCAACGTTGTTGGGCATCGGTGCTGAACGATCTCAAGCCTTCGCCGAATATTGCCGATGTGGCGGGGAGGGGGTGGGTGTGATGGCCACAGTCCAGCCGTGGACTCCGATCGTGAACGACAGGATCTGGACGGAGGAGGAGAAGCAGGAGTGGTTGGCCGCCCACGATAGCGCTCCCACCCACATCGTGACCTTCGAGCCCCTGTACCAGATTGAGGTGTGCATCCCTCCCTGGGAGCATCCCGACCGCCAGATCGCCCGCTCCGCCGTCGCGTGGGGCGAGCACATGGGCCGCGTCTTCGAGGACGAGCAGCCCGGTTTGGCTGCGGTGCTCGCCGCGCACCACGAGGGCAACTCGCTCGAGGTCTGCGCCGCGATAACGCGCCGGCCCCGCCTGAACCGGGTCACATAAGTCGCGCCGGGCCACCCGGGGCACCCGGGGCACCCGGCCCGATGTCCCTTCCTAGGCGTTCGGCTTCTCGCCTGAGGCCGCCGCCTGGCGCATCTGCTCCAGCCGGTCGATCATCCCCATCCGCTCCTGGCCGACGTTGCCGTCCAGCCGCGCCGCGATCTGCTCGGGCGTCCAGCGTCCCTCGGCCCACATCGCCCGCACCTCGGCCGGCTGGTTCCACACGGCGATCTTCGAGCCGACGACCGTGTACACCTGGCCGGTGACGTGCTTCGCCTTGTCGCTGAGCAGGTAGACGACCATCGGCGCCACGTCCTCGGGGTCGCCCATCTCGGCCAGCTCCGACGGCACGTTGGCCGACATCCGGGTGCGGGCCACCGGCGCAATGGCGTTGGCGGTGACGCCGTAACGGTGCAGGCCGACGGCGGCCGAGCGCACCAGCGACACGATGCCGCCCTTGGCGGCCGAGTAGTTGGCCTGCGCGACGCTGCCGGCGAAGGCGCCGGACGTGAAACCGATGAGCGCTCCGCCGCCCTCCTGCTTGCGCATGACCGCCGCCGCCGCCCGGAACACCGTGAAATGCCCCTTCAGGTGGGTGGCGATCACGGCGTCCCACTCGTCCTCGGACATGTTGAACAACATTCGCTCACGCAGGATCCCGGCCACCGCCACCACGCCGTCGATGCTCCCCCACTTCTCCACCGCGGTCGCGATGAGCCGCTCGCCCGACTCCATCTTCGAGATGTCGTCGGCCACGGCGATCGCCTCGCCGCCAGCCTTGGTGATCTCGGCCACGACTGCGTCGGCCACCTCGCTGCTCGGGTCCTCGCCGGCCATGCCCACCCCGAAGTCGGCCACGAGCACCCGGGCCCCCTCGGCCGCGGCCGCCAGCGCCACGGCGCGGCCGATGCCGCCCCCACCGCCGGTGACCGCGACGACCTTGCCTTCGAGGAACCCTGCCATCGTCGACTCTCCTGATCTCTCGGTGCCGGCCGTCCGGCCCGGCGCCCAAAATTGCCGTAAGGTAGAACACGTTCTAGCCTGCGGGTGGCGGGGGCTGCCATTTGCGCCTACCCGCGAACGTGCAAGGAGACTGCTGATGGGTGACCTCGGCTTCTGGGCCCTGGCCCAGGACGACCCCGACTACCTGGCCCTGGTGACGCCCGAGGGCGACGAGGTGAAGGCCGGCCTGCTCCTGGGCCATGCCAACCAGCTCGTGCACGCCCTGCGGGCCCAGGGGTTCGAGCCGGGCTCGGTTGTGGCCACTCTGCTGCCCAACTGCGCCGAGATGCTCGAGGTGTACCTGGCCGCCCTCCAGGCCGGCTGGTACCTCGTCCCCATCAACCACCACCTGGTGGCGCCGGAGGTGGCCTACATCTTGAAGGACTCCGGGGCCACCGCGTTCATCGCCCACGAGCGCTTCGGCGCGGTGGCGGTCGCCGCCGCGGACGAGGTCGGGCTCACTCCGGCGGGCCGCCTCGCCGTCGGCGACCTGCCCGGCTTCGCTTCCTACGCGGCCGTGCGCGACAGCCAGCCAACCACGTCCCCCGAGGACCGCACCGTCGGCGACGTCATGAACTACACCTCGGGGACCACGGGCAATCCCAAGGGGATCTACCGCAAGCTGCTCGGCGTCACCCCCGAGCAGGCCGCCCTCGGGCTCTCGGGGCTCCTGTTCCTCTTCGGGATCCAGCCCCAGGACGACAACGTCCACATCATCGGCTCGCCGCTGTACCACACGGCGGTGCTTCGCTTCGGGAGCGCATCGCTCCACCTCGGCCACACCATCGTGCTCATGGACAAGTGGCAGCCCGAGGAGATGCTCCGTCTCATCGAGGAGCGCCGGGTCACGACCTCGCACATGGTGCCGACCCAGTTCCACCGCCTCCTCGCGCTGCCCGAGGACGTGCGATCGAAGTACGACGTGTCCTCGCTGCGTCACATGATCCACGCCGCCGCCCCCTGCCCTATCGACGTGAAGCAGAAGATGATCGCGTGGTGGGGCAATGCGGTCGACGAGTACTACGCGGCGAGCGAAGGCGGCGGCACGCTGGTCAGCGCCGAGGAGTGGCTGCAGAAGCCCGGCACGGTGGGGCGGCCCTGGCCCATCAGCGAGATCGCGATCTTCGACGACGACGGCAACCGGATCAGCGAGCCCAACGTGATCGGCACGGTGTACATGGCCATGCAGTCGGCCGACTTCGAGTACCACGGCGACAAGGAGAAGACGCAGAAGAACCGCATCGGCGCCTTCTTCACCGTCGGCGATGTGGGGCTGATCGACGAGGACGGCTACCTGTTCCTGCGTGACCGCAAGATCGACATGATCATCTCGGGCGGCGCCAACATCTACCCGGCCGAGATCGAGGGTGTCCTGCTCACCCACCCGAAGGTGGGTGACGCCGCCGTCTTCGGGATCCCCAACGAGGACTGGGGCGAGGAGGTCAAGGCGGTGATCGAACCGGCCGAGGGCGTGGCGGCGAGCGACGAGCTGGCGGCGGAGATCATGGCCTACTGCGCGGACAAGCTAGCCAAGTTCAAGACCCCGAAGACCATCGACTTCACCGACGAGATGCCCCGCGACCCCAACGGGAAGCTCTACAAGCGCAAACTGCGCGACCCGTACTGGGAGGGCGTGCAGCGGGCGGTCTGAGGCCGCGACCACTTGTCCATTTCCCCAGGCCAGGGCAATCGTCCGGAGGCGAGCTGGCTGGGGCGTGATGGTGGGGAACCTCGACGGTCAGTCGAAGGATCTGAACCGGGCGCGGCCTTGCGCGCACATTCATGAGCCACCACCATCACCCGTGAGGTTGTCCGGAAAGCAGTCGCATATGTGGCACTCCATCATCAACATGGAATCGCCATCTCGATGGCATAGATGCCTAGTGGTCCACCGAGAAGCAGTGCCGACTGAGCTTGAGTCAGAATGTGGCCCTGAACGAAACCATTGACTGCATTAACAAAAGAGTTCAACTGATTGCAGCCCGTCGCTAGTGCCGGGGGTTTGATCACCAAGCTGCTAATCGCGTGATTCAGCTTCCCAGTTAACGAGTTGGTTTGTCCGCCATTGAGTACTCCGACTGATTCAAATGAAAGAACCTTGCCGATGATAAGCGTTATCGCTTGCGCGGGAGTGAGAACCACGAGCGTCGCTTGCGTGCTTCGACTTCCACCCTCTGGGAAACGCGCGTCCACACCAGAAATAGTCAGCGTTATCCCCGGACTGCTCGCCGCATGCGATGTCGTGATCGTCAATGTTGATGTGAAGCCGCTTGGTGAGCCACTAGCCGTACTGAAGTTGCCAGTGGCGTTAGCGGGAAGACCGCCGACGTTGAGAGCTATTGCGGGTAGGCCCGTCGCAGAGGACCCAGTCGACGGAGAGACGTTGATTGAGTAGGTATTGGAGCCGGTCGTCAACACCTGAAGACTCGAGGGGCTGACCGTTACGCCGAAGTCGTAGAGATGAAGACCTGCCGACGCGGTACGCATGGTTCCACCGGGATCGGTACCAGTTATGGTCACAGCGGAGTCGCCGAGACTGCCCCCAGGCGGTCCAGCGCTTTGCACCGTGAGCATTGCTGAGCTGCCGGCGAAGGTTGGCGTTACAGAACTTGGGGAGAAGTTCGCCAAAGCATCTGGCGGCAATCCCTGTACGGTCAGCGGGATCGAGGGGACTCCTATGGTCGAAGATCCCGGGACGAGGGTTAAGGACAGCGAATATTGGGCCGTGCCACCCCTCAAGACGGTCTCGTCGGAGTTCAATAGCGTGATGCCGTAGTCATAGACATGAACACTCACCACCGTTGTCTCCGTCACCCCCTGAGCAGATCCCTGGACGGTCAGCGGGTAATCGCCGACCGGCAGGTTGGAGACCGAGAGGGTGCTCAGGGCGTCAGTTCCTTCGGTCGGCGTCACCGTTGGCGAGCTGAAGGTTGCCGACGCACCGCCCGGAAGCCCGGAAATAACGCTGAGCGAGATCGGAGATGACGGGCCGGACTTGAGCTGGGTGTCGATGACGGTCGAGGCGGGTTCTCCCGCCTGGATTGTCACACCGGAACTGGAGCTCGACAGAGAGAAATCGGGAAGGATGGTCAACGAGGTCATCGGGTGGAGTTCGTTCCAGCGCATGTGCATGTCGGCCGCCCATTGACCGCAGACGTTGACTTCCATGCCTGGACGCAACTGACTGAACTGGGTCATGAAGGTCGACCTGTCCGACAGTGGACTTTCGACGTCGATGCCGTCGGGTGCGTCGGTCCCCCCCGGACCGGGCTGGAAGTTGTGGTAGTTGACGAGATCCTTGATGTTCGGCCCGGGGACATTCGGATTCGGGCTGTCGTTCACATCGAACGCCACGTCGCCGTCGTACCCGATGCTGAGACCCTGCACGCGGCCAATGGCGCACTTGTTCTGCGCGTCCACGTTGTTCGGCCCAGCGCTACCGGGCACGGGGAGCTTTGAGTAGATGTCGGTGGTGCCTTGGTCGGGCTGCTCACAAGAGCCGTTTCCGTTCGGTGAGTTGATCGGCGGCTGAACCAGATCGTGACAGACCGGCAGACCCCAGCCGATCAGTGACCCCCAACAAGTGGTGGAGCCAACGGGGCTCGTCAGGGAAGGCCGGCATGGGTTCGGGTTTTGGAATGGCGATATGAATGGAAGCGGAATTGCGTCTTGCTGAAGGGCTGGTCCGTTTGTTCCGTCTGCGTTCGGACGGCTTGTCACGGCCGGTGTCCCCAATAAGTTTCCGGTAATTTCCGAGCCGTCGCACTTGTAGTCGACAATTCCGCAGGCGAGATCGCCCGCCACTGCCGCATCGGCTATCGCTGTCTCCCCCACATAGGGAATCACCGCGTCAGCTAGGTCAGCCACGGGTTCCAAGAGTTCAAGAACGCCAGCATCAGGCACTGGGTTACCAACGAGCGCCGACGCGATTGCGTACGGGGTCAGGGGCGTTGAAGGAATGGGGGGGAATGGGTCACCGCACGTAAGGTCAGTCAGGTCGTTGAACGGCTTGGTGAGATCGAGGCCAGAGTCGGCTGGGTGTTCGCCATCACCTTCTGCTGTAGCGATTGCGGCGATCATCGCAGCACAGCCACGGAAGGGAACCTCCAGATTCGACATGGCGGCGAGAGCACCGGCGCCGGGGAACCGGGCCCCGTCGTTGGTGAGGTCGTAACCTCCGGGCGGGACGTTGCCCGACTGATAATTTGGGCTACTCGGATCGGAGTAGTCCTCTTCAACCACCTTGCAATCCGCGAAGGTGACGCCGAGGATCGTCAAGTCGCTCGGGGAGTTGCCCAACAGGCAGATTGTGTCCTGCTTGTTGATGATGCACTCCTGGAACCAGCAGGAGTCGATGTGGACGGGGGCCGATGTGGTTGAGCCTCCGCCGGAGGGGACCGCCCGGATGGAGTAGTCACCGGGCGACGCGAAGACACCGAGCGCCGTCGTCGAGAACGTTCCATCCGAACCAACGGTCACGTTCTGCGACGGATCGCCCGAGCTCGGCGAGGAGTCGTTGTCATTATCCTTGTCAAACCACACGGTGACGCTTTCGCCGGGAGTGAGCCCACCACCCGACACGGCGGGGAACTCCCCGCTCCCGAACTGGGACGGCACCACGGAGAAGGAAATGGTCAGCTGCGCTGAGGCAACTCCAGCCGTTTGGTCGCAGGACGGATTCGCTGCCGTGTTGCAGTAGCCAGCACTTACGGGGTACGTCCCGGCTGCGATGGCGCTTGGGGTCAAAGTCAGGTTGCCGAACGCGCCGCTCGAGTCGGTCGTAAACGTCATAATGGTCGGATCGGAGCCCACAGCGGTCGGCTCAGAAGCAGCCACATCCAATACGTTGTTGTTGTTCTTGTCGAGCCACACCACCATGGTGGCCGAAGGAGTGAAACCCGAGCCAGAGACCGTGACCGTTCCCCCAGAGGAAATCGTCGAGGTGGACAGACTCAGAGTCGGTCCACTCGCGAAAGCCTTCCGGGCGGGGAGCACCACGAGCAATGAGCACAGAACGACGAGCACGCCGGCAAGGACGGACGCACGTCGAACCCGTGATCCGGCGAGGGAGGTCGGGCGACTCGCTGCCATGGCATCGGTCCTTTCCAATGGATGGTCCCTCGGATAGGCCATCGGTCTGGATTTCCCCGCTAAAAGCGCAAGAAGGGATCAGCACCTCCCGCCCCGGCCGGTCGTTTTTTTGCCTTCGATCGTGTTGTAACACGTACGTGGTCCAATCTCAACCGATATGTACCGGCACTTACTTGCCACTCAGTTCGATGAGTGACGCGTGAGATGACCGCAGCACTGTCAACCGCCGGTCACCCGTCGTGACCGATGAGTCACGGCCTGCGTCCCCCCTTCAAAACGCAACGTTCGCGGTGCAGCTCTTCGTAACACCGATCTCGACGGAGGTGCTCCGCCCGTCAGGCGCATGTGAAGCGTGACGACGGTGCGAACACGCTTCAAACAGTGACGGATTTCCCCAACCTCGGACCTTGACTCTATTGGCAAGCTGTGTTAATCCCGAGTTGCAAGTTTCAGTGCCGTGTCGCGGTCTAGTGCGGTGTTGCAGTGCGGCTGTTATCTCACGAAAGCCTGAGGTACAAATGATCTAGGGGCGCCCATCGTGTCTCGATCTCAGGGATGGTAATCGGGCGGGGAAAAGGGGTCTGAAATGTCAAGTCGGCGCGGTGCTCGTCGTGCACGGGCGCGTTCTCGGAGTTTGTCGGCTCTAGGCGGCTTGGCGGTTGGGGCGGCCGCACTGACAAAGGCGGTCGTGTCCAAGACGCTCCTGAGAGGGGGGCGCGTAGCAGCACGAGCCTCGTCTCGCCTTGTGGTCATCTGCGCCTCGGTGACGCTGGCGACCGCGACCCTTACGGTGACGATGGTCGCGTCGCCCGTGACCCAGCAGGCGGCCGCGGCGAACCCGCCCATGGCCACCGAGGTCAACCCCAACGTGGTGACCCCATCGAGCAACCTTAAATACGGCGGCCGGATCGAGGGATTGGCCATCAACCCGGTCAACACCCAGATTGTGCTGGCCGCGTCCGAGTTCGGCGGGTTGTGGCGAAGCACCGACGGAGCACAGCACTGGTCGCACGTCGACGCCCTCCCCCTGACCAGGATGTACGACGTGAAGTTCGCCGCCGCCGACCCGAATCTGGTCGTGGCAACCGGTGACAACGACGGGGCGTCGCCGAGCCGCGGCGGCATATGGATCAGCACCGACGGCGGCACCACCTGGTCCCGTCCTGCCACGGCCAACGACGACAACGCCTGCGGTAACGGCTCGACTCCGGGCGCCCATTGGCTCGACATTGCCGGCACCACTCCGGGTCAGCTCAGCATCTTCGTCGGCACTGACTGTGGCATTTCGGTGAGCACGAATTCTGGCCAGACCTGGACCCACCATTTCGCCGGCGGGACGAACGCCGCCCGGTACTGGGACGTCAAGACGGCGGTGGTAAGCGGGCAGATCCAGGCCAGCGCCTGCGGCGATGGTGGCTACACGCGATCCATCGACGGCGGGACAACCTGGTCTGCCGTTCTCGGCGACAGCACGGCGCTGTCCGGGACGTCAACCGTGCCGGGCGCCGTACCGCCCTGCCATATCGCGCTCGCACCGAACGACCCGAACACCGTGTTCATTTCCTCCTTCCAGTCCGCTACCGTCGCGCCGGCCTGCTCGAGCCTCCTGCAAATGTCTACTAACGCCAATGCGGCGACACCGACCTGGACAAACCTCAACGCGTGCCCAAACGGTGACCGAAATGGCCGCTTCCCCTTCGTGGTGACCCATCAGGACCCGACCAACCCGACGACCCAGTTCGAGGTGTACTTCGGCGACAACACCCGGGTGACCATCCAGACCTGTACCTACGGCCCGACCACCTGCGCCACAGGGCCGTGGCCCTACTACGACGGCAACAACCCGCACAACGGCACCGACCCAACCGAGGTCGTGTTCGACCCGACCATCCCCAATGGGTGCCCAGCCTTTGAGTCAGGTGACGGCGGTGTGTACCAGCCGTCCGACTGCTCCACCAATCCGCCCAGCTGGAACATGATGAACACCGACCTCAACGCCCTGGATGCCCTCAACATCGCCGGCACGGTCTACACGTCGCCACCGCACACCGACGTGTACTTCGGCACCCAGGACAACGGCATGTTCCCGTCTACCGACGGCGGGGTGACCTGGAACCGCTTCGACTACGACATCTACAGCCTTCTGGCCGACCACGACCAGACGACCAACAGCCCGCCATCGCAGGTTCTGTGGCGTAACGCCGCCTACTCCCCACCTCCGACCAACCACATCAACCTCTCGAACGAGGACAACAGCTCGAGCACGGTCTGGTCATCCGCCCCACCGCTGCCACCGGGCAACAACCCGAGCGACAACTACTCGGCCACGCAGTTCGGCTACAACAGCTACGCCTTCATCACGCCAAACATCGCGCCGGCACCTCCGCCGGCACCCCAACCCACTTGGCAGATGTATGTGACAACCAATGGGGGCGGAAGTTGGACCGCTATGGGACCCGCCGCACCGGGATCGCCGGTCGGCATCCCCCAGGCCTCGGGCACACCGACCAATCCCGTCTTCTACGTCATGCTGACGGTAGGTTCGGCTACCAAGCTCTACCGGCTCGCGGGCCCCATGACCACCAGCGCCGTGTGGACGGACGTGACTTCCAACCTGTCCAATCCCACGTCCTTTGGCGTCCATCCTTCCAACCCGCTCCTCCTCTACGCGAACGACGCGGGCTCCAACAATTCGGTCATGAAGAGCACCAACGGCGGCGCCACGTGGGTGCCGGACACCAACCTCACCGCGCTCGCCCAGCGGGGCGGGCAGTTCCCCTTTGCCCAGGGCGGCTCCCAAATCGCTGCCTTCGGTTTCGACGGGAACTCGAACACCATCATGGCGGGCGCCAACAACTCCGGAGTCTTCGCCTCGACGGACGGCGGCGCCGACTGGTTCTCGGTGACGGGAGCCGAAAACCTGCCGCGCATCGCGGGATTCTTCTTCGACCAGCGCACCGATACGATCTACTTCGCCTCTGGCGGTCGGGGAATGTGGAAGATCAGCCTCCCAGTAGCCGACCTGTCGATCACCAAGACGTCGAGCCCCAACCCGGTCATCGCCGGGAACCAGCTCACCTACACCGTCACCGTGACCAACAGCAGCACATCAACCTCTACCGCCAACGCCATCGGCGTTATCGACACCCTGCCGTCCCAGGTGACCTTCCTGACGAGCAGCGATGGGTGCACCGAGGGGCCGACGGGGACGCTCAACTGCGCGGTGCCGAGCCTCGCCCCTGGAGCCAGCTTCTCGTTCACCATCACGGTGCTGGTGCGCTCCGACACCGTTCTGGGCACTGGGGGCGCCACGACGATCACGAACACCGCCACCGTGTCCGCTCCCGGCACCATCGATTCCAATCCGGCCAACAACACCGCCACTGCCACCACGACCGTGGTCGACTCCGCTGATGTTTCGGTCAACAAGATCTGCAAACCCGACACCACGATCTACGAGGGTCAACCCATCAATTGCACGGTGTTCATCGACAACGCCGGGCCCTCCTATGCGCGCAATGTCCTGGTCAACGACACGACGCTCTCCAATGGCCCGTTCACGATCAGCAACATCCCGGCCGGTTGCTTCGTGACGGTGGTGAGCCCAGAAGACCAGGAACTGATTTGCAACATCGGCAACCTTGCGAACGCCTCGACCACCCAGACCGGTCAATTCACGTTTACCTATACGGTCACCGGCGATTCGACGTCTTCGAGCGGCCAGAACATCGACAACACGGTGACGGTGAGCAGTGATACACCCGATCCGAACCCGGGCAACAACACCGCGACCGTGAACCTCACGGCCACTGCCTTGGCCGACCTGTCGTTGACGAAGATCGGGCCGCCCACGGTCGACGCGGGGAACCTGATCACGTGGACGCTGACGGCCGCCAACGGGGGCTTCTCGGACGCGAGCAACGTCGAGATCACCGACACCGTCCCGGCCGGGGTCACCATAACCTCGGTGTCCATGCCGGGTGCCACGTGTACCACCGGTGTCGCGGGCAATCCGGTGCAGCCGACTGTTTGCCAGCTCGGGACTCTTCCTGCCTTGGCAACGTCTACGACCATGACGATCGTCGCCACCGTGAACCCGCAGACGACCGGGATCCTGCAGAACAACGCCAGCGTCACGAGCCCGACGTTCGACCCGAACCTGTCGAACAACCTGGCGTCGGCCAGCACGACGGTGAACGTGGTATCGGGTCTCTCCGTCGTCAAAGTGGCGGCGAGCTCGGTCATGGCCGGTACGCCGCTCAGCTACCAAATAACGGTGAGCAACTCGGGGCCGTCGACGTCCACGTCCATCACTCTCACCGACCCGCTACCTTCCGGTGAAACCTTCCTCTCGACGGGTGGTGTGGGGACATGTGGTTTCGTGAGCGGCACCAACACTGTCACCTGCACACTTCCCAACCTCGATCCGAACAAATCGGAGGTCGTGTACATCTACACGAATGTGAAGTCTTCGGCGCAGGGATCGCTGGTCAACACGGCGACCGTGACAGGCACCGGCAGTGCGCCGGCCATGGGAACAGCGACGACGACCGTGAATACCAGCGCGGACCTCGCGATCGTGCTCACGTCCGATGCCACGGCGTACAAGCCTTCGAGCACCATCCACTACGACATCACGGTTACCAACTCTGGCCCGTCGGACGCACGGAACGTTGTGATCGTGCAGAACCTGCCGACCGCGAAGAACGGCTACTACGTGTCGAACAATCTGCCCGGTTGTCCAAAGCCGATCGGGCTCACCCTCACCTGTTCTTACACGACGGTGCCCCTGCTGGTCACCATCCCGAGCGGCGGGTCGGTGTCCTTCCAGGTGAACTTCTTCATCATCGGCAACAAGGGCACGATTACGTCCAGCGCCACCGTCTCGTCGGCGACGCCCGATCCGAATACCGCAAACAACCTCTCGATTCGCAATGTGACCGTTCACCACTAGAGAGCGCAAGTGGCAGGCACCTCGCCACATCGAACCCTCCACCCCGCAGAGTGTCCGTTAGCACGGCGAAGATTCGTCGGGCCGGGGCAGCGGCTCCCGTAGAATGGTGCCGTAGTCACCGTGGAGTGAGTGGAGAGCGGACTTCACCCTCTTCGCCGAAACCCGAACCAACGGCAAGGAGTCAGCGTCTACTACTGCATGAGACGTTCAGCGATGATCGTTTGGGCGGCCGCATCGGCGATGGCCATCATTGTTGGCACCTCGCCCGCGGTTTACGCGGCTGCGCCCGGATTCGCGTTACAGCCCAGTCAGGGTGGCCCCTTCAGCACGGTCTCCTTCACGGGCAGCAACTTCTGTGGTGGAGCCACCTGCCAGCCGGTCACTGTCACCTTCGCCGGCCAAGAAGTCGCCAGCAACATCGCGGTAGCCGCCGACGGGAGCTTCCACGGCCAGTTCGAAGTGCCGGCGACGCCGGCAGGCAACCAGCGGGTGGTCGCCAGCCAGCCTGACAGCGGGATCTCAGTCACGGCGCTGTTCTTCGCGTCCCCCAGCGCCCCAGCTGCCAGTGGATCACCCACCGCCGGTCCCACCACGACGCCCGCGCCCGGCGGGCCCAATGTGACCGCCCCGCCCCGCTCTACGGCGCCGCCGGTGACCGGCACCGTGCCTACCTCACCAGCACGGACGACGGCGCCCTCAACCACCGCCACTACCACTGCTCATACGACTACGACGGCGCACATCGCGTCAGCGGGTTCGCCCACCCATCACCAGGGAGGAAGCTCGCTACCTTGGGCCATCGTCATCGCTGTAGGCGCCGTTCTCCTGGCGGCCGGACTTGGGTTCTGGTACTACCGGCGAAGAAGGTCGATTCCGCCGCCCAGCGCCACGTAACGGCGCGCGCCCCCGGGAGGGCAAGCGTCTCGGCGACCAGACAATTGTGCGGGGAGGCCTTGCAGTGCCCACCTGCGCAGCGGTCCTTCCAGGTGCAGGTCAGTGTCGGTCAATAGACCCGCAGCGGCCCGCTAGGAGGGTGGCACGTCCGCCGTCGGGCCGGTCGGGTCCGCCTCCGCCTCCGCCTCCGCCTCCGCCTGCGCCTGCGCCTGCGCCTTGGCCATCATGCGCTGCCAGTCCGCGTCGACCAGCGGTCCCTCGGCACTGTGGGCGCCGTGGGCGTTGCCGGTCACGATGTCGAGCATCCGCCGCGGCTCCACCAGGATGAAGATGCCCTCGGCCTCTGCGGTGAGCTCGCCATCGTGGTACAGACCGCCCCAGGCGAAGACCTTGCGGCCCTCGCTCCTGGTGTGGCGTGCCGTCACGTCGAGCGGCGCCAGCAACGGCGTCGGGCGCCGGTAGCGGATCGTGAGCGTCCCGGTCATCGCGCCCAGCCCGGCCAGGATGTTGGAGAGCCCGAGCAGCTCGTCGAAGAGCTCGGCGATCACGCCCCCGTGCACGCACGTGGGAGGTCCCTCGTAGGGGTAGTCGAAGGTCACGCGCCCCCGGAGCTCACGCTGGCCGTCCTCGCCGTGCACCGCCCACACCTCAACGGGCGGCGAGATGGGGTTGGCGAAGCCGATCATGGGGCTGGTCGGAAAGTGGTCCTGGGGATGGACGCCGGGGAAGCCGTTGGGCCCGGGCGTATTGCGTCGCCGCTTCGAGCGAGCGGTGGCGTCCTCGAGCCGGTCCGCCACCCCGGCCAACTCGGCGGCCGCCACAGCGAGGTCCTCGTCCTCCACCGGCTGGCCGATGGTCACCGCGCCGATGCGGCGCAGCGCCGATGCGACCCGGTTGATGGGGAGGTCCGGCGCCGCCGAGGTGGCGACGCCGTCGACACCCGGGTAACCGCCGCCCGGGCCCGGACCGAAGCCCTCGCCCCCAGGCTCGCTCACGTGCGGGTGTAGTTGGGCGGCCGCTTCTCGGCGAAGGCCTTCTGCCCCTCGGCGGCGTCGTTGCTGGAGAAGACGGGCCAGCCGATCTCGAGCTCGCGGGCCAGGCCGTCCACCTCGGACATCCCCTCGGTCTCGCGCACGCTGCGCTTGATCGCCTCCACCGCCAGCGGCCCGTTCGCCCCGATCACCGCCGCGATCTCCAGCGCCTTGTCCAGCGCCGTGCCGTCGGGGACGACGTGGCCGATGAGCCCGATGCGCAGCGCCTCCTCCGCCGGCACCTCGCGCGCCGTCAGGAGCAGCTCCATGGCGAGCGTGTAGGGGATCTGACGCCGCAACCGCACCGTCGAGCCGCCGAGCGGGAAGAGGCCGCGCTTGGCCTCGAAGACGCCGAAGACGGCGCCCTGCCCCGCCACGCGGATGTCGGTGGCCTGCAGGATCTCGGTCCCCCCCGCCACGGCCCAGCCCTCGACGGCGGCGATCAGGGGCTTGCGCAGGTCGTAGTGGCGCAGCAGCGCCTTCCAGTGCAGGTCGGGGTCTTCGGCCATGCGGTGCTGGTACTTCTCGGCGTCGCTGCCGCCCATGGCCTTGAGGTCCATGCCGGCGCAGAACGTGCCGCCCGCACCGGTGAGGATGGCGCAGCGGATGTCGTCGTTGCCGTCGATCTCCTCCCAGGCGTCCTTCATGCCGACCAGCATGGGCAGGCTGAGGGCGTTCTTCGCCTCGGGCCGGTTCATCGTCACGATCGCCGTCGCGCCGTCGCGCTCGAACGTCAGGTGCTCAGTCGAAGTCACGGTCCCCTCCCGAGGTAGGCGCCGAAAATGGAATCCGAATTGGGAGTGCGAGTCGGTGCGGACTACAGCCGCTCGATGATGGTGCCCGTCGCCAGCGCACCGCCACAGCACATCGACACCAGCCCGTAGGTCTTGTCGCTGCGCTCGAGCTCGTGCAGGATCGTCGTGATCAGCCGGCTCCCGGTCGCCCCAACCGGGTGGCCCAGCGCGATGGCGCCGCCGTTCACGTTCACCTTGTCCCAGTCGACCTCGTGCACCTTGCCCCAGCTGAACACGACGGAGGCGAAGGCCTCGTTGACCTCGAAGAGGTCGATGTCCTTCATGGTCATGCCGGCCTTGGCCAGCACCTTGGTCGTCGCGGCGATCGGGCCGTCGAGGTGGTAGTAGGGGTCGGAGCCCACCAGCACCTGGGCCACCACGCGGCCACGGGGCTTGAGGCCCTCGGCCTTCGCACGATCCTCGGACATCCACAGCACGGCGGCCGCGCCGTCGGAGATCTGCGACGAGTTCCCCGCCGTGTGCATGCCGTCGGGCAGCACGGGCTTGAGCTTGGCCAGGCCCTCGGCGGTCGTGTCGCGGGGACCCTGATCCTTCGACACCACGATCTTGTCGCCCGTGTGCTCGCCCCGGGGTCCCTCCTCGCCGACGATCGGCGCCTCGATCGGCACGATCTCACGGGCGAAGCGGTCCTCGGCCATGGCAACGGCGGCCTTCTTCTGCGACTCGAGGCCGAGCCAGTCCACGTCGGTGCGGCTGATGCCGTGCTTCGTGGCGATCCGCTCCGCCGCGGTGAACTGGTCGGGCATGTCGTAGGGGAGATCGGAGGGCATGGCCCGGCCGACACCCGGCGCCGACGCGTTGGCGCCGAGCGGGATACGGCTCATCGTCTCCACGCCGCAGCCGATGGACGCGTCGACCGCGCCGGCGGCGATCAGGTTGGCCGCCATGTGATTCGCCTGCTGTGACGACCCGCACTGGCAGTCGATCGTGGTGGCCGCGACCTCGTAGGGCAGGCCGCTCAGGAGCCAGGCGGTCCGCGTCACGTTGAACCCCTGCTCGCCGGCCTGCGTCACGCACCCGCCGACGACCTGCTCGATCGACGCCGGGTCGATGCCCGCCCGCTTGACGACCTCGACCTGGACCGCGCCCAGGAGGTCGGGGGCCCGCAGCCCGGAGAGCCACCCGTTGCGCTTCCCGATGGGGGTGCGCACCGCCTCGATGATTACCGGCTGCGCCATGACGGTCACTCCTCCTGCTGCCACGCCCGGCCCACGGCCGGCTGCCCGCGTTGGGCTTGATTCTAGAACCTGTTCTAACTTTATCACCGGCCCGTCCGGGCCGGCCCCGGAAGTCTGCCCGGGCTTGGTCGCCGGGCGCCAACGCCATTCCGCCGGGCCAAAATCGGCCAACCCGTCAAGAGCACCGCCCGCCAAAGGCGCCCACACGGCCCGCTGGACCCGGACGGGGCCCGACGGTTAGGCGTTCTTGAGCAGCTCGCGGGCGATGACCACCCGCTGCACCTGGTTGGTGCCCTCGTAAATCTGGGTCACCTTGGCGTCACGGAGGAACCGCTCGACGGGGAAGTCCTTCGTGTAGCCGTAGCCGCCGAGGAGCTGCACGGCGTCGATCGTGATCGACATGGAGGCATCCGATGCGAAGGCCTTGGCCATGGCGCCGAACTTGGTCAGCTCGCCACTCGGGTCGCCGTCGACCATGGAGCAGGCGCGGTAGACGAGGGCGCGGGCGGCCTCGTTGCGCATGGCCATGTCGGCCAGCATGAAGCGCAGCCCCTGCAGGTCGGCAATCGGTCCGCCGAAGGCGCGCCGCTGCTTCATGTAGGCGGCCGCGTAGTCGATGGCGCCCTGGGCGATGCCGACCGCCTGCGCGCCGATGGTGGGCCGGCTGCGGTCCAACGTGTGCATGGCGATCGTGAAGCCCTGGCCCTCCTCGCCGATGCGGTGCGACGCGGGGACGCGCACCTCGTCGAGGACGACCTCACCGGTCGGGCTCCCCCGCAGACCCAGCTTGTCCTCGAGCTTGGCGATCCGGATCCCCCACTCCTTCTCGACCAGGAAGCAGGAGATGCCCCGCCCGCCCGCACCGGGGTCCGTCTTGGCGAAGACGATGTAGACGTCGGAGATCCCCGCATTGGTGATCCAGTACTTCGAGCCGGTGAGGACGTAGTCCTCGCCGTCGCGCACGGCCCGGGTACGCATGGCCGCCACGTCGCTCCCGGCATCCGCCTCGGAGAGGCAGTAGCTGGCCTGGATCTCGCCGGCCGCCACCTTGGGCATGTACTCCCTCTTGAGTTCCTCGCTGCCCCAGTTCATGACCGGCAGCATCCCGAGCTTGGAGATCAGGATCGTCAGCGACGTCGAAGCGCAGACCCGCGACAGCTCCTCGACGGCGATGGCCTGGGTGACGGTGTCCGCACCGGCGCCGCCGTAGGCCTCGGGGATGCCGAGGGCGGGCAGCTCCATCTCCCGGCAGGCCTCGAACGACTTCCAGGGGAACTCGGCGTTGCGGTCGACCTCGGCCGCGTGCGGCGCCACCTTCTCCTCGCAGAACGTACGGAGGGTGTCTCGAAACTCCCGTTGGACGTCGGTCAGGGCGAAGCTCGATGCGCTCACCGGTCCATTCTCGCAGAGCGCACCCGACAACCGTCATCCCTCGTCAGGGGCATCGTCCGGTCCGTCAGCGGCGGAAAGCAGCGCCAGGACGACCCGCGCCGTGGATCAGCCCTGCTTCCGTCGTGCCGAAGTGTCCCGCCTAGTGATGGAAGGAGCGCTCCACCCGGGCGTGCGCTCCCGCGAGGCGGCCCGCACGTCGGCCGAAAAACGAACCGTCGCCGAGGCTGATGCCGCTGACGTAATGCTGCGCCGCCAGGCTGGCAGAGGTCCGGCCGACGGCGTAGAGACCCGAGATGCGCTGCCCCTCGCTGTCGAGCGCAGCACCATCGGGGTCGGTGATGAGACCGCCGAGCGTGAAGGTGGCGTAAATGGCGCCGTGGTCAACGCGCAGGTCGATCGCGCCAATGCCGCTCGCCGGGGGCAACCCGATGGGCTGCAGGTAGGGCGCTCGCTTGTGGAATGCGGGGTCATCGCCGCGGGCCGCGGCCTCGTTGTACTCGCGCACCGTGCGCGCCAGGTTGTCGGGCGGGACGTCGATGTCGGCGGCCAGGTCCTCAGGGGTGGCCGCCGCGTAGCCGACGCGTAGTCCGATGAGGTTGGGCTCATGGATCACGTCATCGGTGATCATGTGAACCAGACCGCCGTGATCCCGGAGGGCGTGAAGGCCGATGCGGCCGGTGTAGGCATCCTCGTTGATGAACCGCTCGCCGTGGCGGTTGACGAGGATTCCCCGCGCGAGGCGGTGGGGCGGCCCGAGGGGTAACGCACACTCGAAGGTGTCGAGCCTCGTCGCCGCCGCCCCCGCGCCCACGCCCATGCGGATACCGCGGCCGTCGTCGGCCGGGGTGCCGATCCGCCAGGCGGCGTCGGGTATGTGGGCCAGTGGACAATGTTCCGCGACCATCGCATCGTTGTGGATGAACCCGCCCGTGGCCAGGATCACCCCGCCACGGGCCCGGATGGCGCGAAGTCCGTCGTCGGTCTGCACCCGCACGCCCACGACGCCCTCACCGTCGACGATCAATGTTTCGGCGCGGGCGTCGGCAACAATGCGGGCTCCGCTGGTCGACACGGCGGCGGCGAGGCATTTCATGAGGAAGCCGCCGGCGGAGTCGATGCACTGCGGCTTGTGACCGCGCGGTACGGGGACCGAAGTCTCGTCAAACGGGTAGGCGTCCTCACCGCCGCTGAAGAGCAGTCCCGCGTCATCGGACGATTCTCGATTCGGCTCGTCGCAGAACGCCGCCCGGAAAGGCACGCCGATCGAGATCAACCAGTTGAAGTGGTCTGGCGAACCGTCGCAGTACACGTCCACACGATCGTCGTCAACGCCGGGACCAAGGGCGGCCCGGAGGAACGCCGCCATGTTCTCCGGCGAGTCCTGGAAGCCACAGGCGTTCTGCAGCGCCGTTCCGCCTCCCAGGTAGATGAGGCCGCCCGAGTTGGCCGACGTCCCACCGGGTCCGGCGCCACGTTCGACGGCCAGCACGTCCGCTCCTGTCTGGCGCGCCGCCACAACCGCTGACGCGCCCGCGGCGCCCAGGCCCACCACGACCACGTCAACGGATTCGTCGAAGCGAACGTCGTTGACCTCAATCGCCGGGATCTGATCCATCGCCCTCCTCACGTCGGGATGCAACGGTAGACCGCCTACGTGTGGCTACACATCCTTGACCACACCGCCTGGATGGAGCGACGACCACGGCGAGACTGATCGAGCTCTGAAATTCAATCGGCAAGACCGGCGCTGGACTCCCCATATCGGCACGAAGACGCCGTTCGAGCCCTTAGGGCGGCGCAGGTTGGCTGGATACGATGGTCTTCCAGCCACCAGGGCTGAGCGCGTAGTTCGCGACGGCGCCGGAGGAGAAGAAGCGCCACGACCGTGGCCAGGCCAGGGTTGCCAAGGCCGCCGCGGTCACCGGAAGGGCAGAGCGTCGGTCATGGCGTATCGGCGTGAGCTCTTCGACGCTCCCCTCGTAGCTCGCCCGGTGGCCCGCAGCCTCGAACAGCTCTCGAAGCACTCCACGTCGCGCCCGGCGTGACTGGGCGGCGCCGAGCACTGCAAGGAGAACCTGATGGGTGGCCACACCGGCCCGACCGACTGGCTGTGGAACGGGTGTGCGGTCGAGCGCCACATTGAGCAGAGCGTCGACGAGGTCCACACCGGCGCGTCGGGCGTTGGCGGGCTCGACGAGGCGAGGGTTGATATCGATGAAGAGGGGGCCATCCGCGCTCAGAATGACATCAGCTGACAGCGCGCCGTGCCACCTCAGGTGGGCCCCAAGCCGGGCAAGGTGTTCTCGCACGAGTGGTAGATCGACGCTGCGCTTGTGGCTCGCCCCGCCACCGGCCCCTTCCCGCACTCGCAGGTTGGCCGCACTGGCAACGAGCCCACCACGGTCGAACACCGACTGAGCCATCGCGAGGGGCCCCTCGACGCGCTCCTGCAAGAGAAACGGTTCCCCCTCCCACGAGAGCTCGTCGCGTGCGCGAATCTGTCGAATGCCGCTGGTGGCCGTGCCGATGGGCGGCTTGGAGAAGGCCGGAAAGACGCTCCAGTCCTCCAGGTCAGCGCGCTCGTGCACCGACACCGATCGGGGTTGAGGAAGGCCGAGCAAGGCGAGCGTGGCATAGGAGGAAATCTTGTCCTGCACTCGAGACAGGGCTTCGAAAGTGGGCACCGCGGTGACAACGGACGGCCGCACGGCTGCCAACACCGCTACCTGCTCTTGGGTTGGGAAGAGCACGTCGAACCCACTGCTTTGGTAGACCTGGAGCGCAGCGTTGAGCCAAGCAAAAGGGTCCTCCCCGTATGGAGGCACCTTGTGCAGTCTTGCCACGTGGCGGGTGAACCGCGTCAGTGCGAGCGGATCAGGTGTCAGAACCTCGACCCGATGCCCTGCCAACGACAGCTCGGTGGCAACCTGGCGGGCCGTCAGCCCCGAACCATCGGTGAGCAGGATGCGCACGATCGGCATCTTGGCAGTTGGCGGCCACCTACACCGCCTGCCTGCATCCACCGGTCCCCGTTCTATGACTTACGCAAGGCAAGGTCAGACACCCACCTCGGCACGATGACCGGTCCCACCATCCGGATTGGGCGTACTGGGACAGTCCGAGCGGCTATTGAGCGGGCGACCCCGGGCCAGCGATCACCCCGGATATCTACACCCCGTCACGGTGGTGACGCCGCACAACTGACCAAGGGCCCTAGCGACACTGAGCAGCCGACCCGAGACTGATAGGAGTGATCCGGCGAACGCCCCTTCTTGTCGGGCTGCTCCTGGTCGGGTTGATGGCAGGGTGCAGCACCGCACCACCGAATGTGCCATTCGCGCTTGGCACCGCCGATCGGAACCTGACCTACTGCAACTCGCAAGGGCTGGATCTCTACATTCCTCGGGCCGCCGTTACTCATCCTCTCCCAATCGCAATGTACGTCCACGGGGGAGGTATGACTTCGGGCGACAAGTCGGACATCAACCCGGTACTCCTCGACGCATTGGCATCGGCTGGCTATGCGGTCGCCAGCGTGAACTACCGGCTCGCACCCGGATCTCGGTTTCCCACGCAGCTCGAGGATGTCAAGTGCGCAATCAGGTATCTGCGAGCCAAGGCACCGAGCTATGGCCTGAACGGAAACAAGATGTTCGCATTCGGCACCAGTGTCGGAGGGCAGCTTGTTGCGCTCGCGGCTCTCACCGGTCCGCATTCGGCATACGATGTCGGACCGCATCCGACGGAACCGAGCAACCTTCTTGCGGTGGCAGACATCTTCGGGCCAGCGAACCTCACTGAGACGGCATCAGGGTTCTCTTCCTCGGGCATCGAGCAAGTCTTTGGCAAGAATGATCATCGGGATCTGGTTCTTGCCAGCCCGACGCATTTCGTTGCCCCGAACTCGCCGCCGATCCTTCTCATCCAGGGTGTCAACGACACGAAAGTCCTGAAGTCGCAATCGATTGAGCTCTATCGGGATCTCAAAGCCGCTGGTGACCACCCCCAACTGGTCTTGGTGAAGAACATGGGCCACATGTTCGTGCAGGTCGGTCCGAAGCCGCTCGACCCCGGTCTTCGACAAATTGGTAAGGACATCGTGAGCTTCTTCGACAATCAATAGAAGACCGGCACACGCCCCACGGGACGCTTCTTCGCGGTCTCTGCTCGATCCCGTAGTGATCTCTGAACTCCTGGAGCGGTGCAAGATCTTCGTCAAGGGCCTGCCCCCCATGGTGCCTGCCCGAGACCTGAGTCAGGCGCGAACCGGAAGCCTGGTAGATCGTGAACCGTTGGCCCTGATGGTGAGAGTGCACCATCACAGCCATTTGCTCTACTCAATCCCAGCGCATCAGCAGAGGGACAGGTGGCGCAGCAGCAGGTCGGAGAGCTCCACCGGTGCCATCTCGGGCACCCAGTGCGACACGTCCTTCAGGACCTCGAAAGTGTAGGGACCGTGCACGTGCTCGGCGGTCCCTTCGGCTGCACTCCGCCCGAACGCCTCGTCGCCAGTGGACCAGACGTAGAGCGTCGGGACCGCAATCGGCTGCAGCTCGTCGAGCGCGGTGGGGTCCATGGCCCGGTACCAGTTCAGCGCGGCCGTCAGCGCGCCGGGCTCGGTCAGCGCGGACACGTAGGTCCGCGCGTCCTCGTCGTCGAGCCCGCTCTCGGCCAGCAGCGTGGCCAACCCGCTGCCCGACCCGTCGGCACCGAGCAGGAGCCGCTCGGGGACCTCGGGCTCGCACAGGGAGGCCGTGGCCTCGCCGGTGGCCGCCTGCGCGGTGTCGCCACCGGTCAGCGCGCGCCGCAGCGCCAGCGGGTGCGGAGTCGACACGACGCTGAGGGAGCGGATCCGGGCGGGATACCGCGACGCCGCGATCCAGGCCACCATGCCGCCCCAGTCGTGTCCCACCAGGTCGAAGTTCTCCATCTCCATGGAGTCGGCCAGCGCGAGCACGTCGCCCACCAGGTGCTCGGTGGCGTAGGCGCGCACTTCCGTCGGCCGGGCCCCGCCGCTGTAGCCGCGTTGGTCGGGCGCGATGGCGCGATACCCCGCGCGCCCGAGGGCCGACAGCTGGTCGCGCCACGTCCATGAGGTCTGCGGAAACCCGTGCAGCAGCAGCAGTCGCCGGCCGTCGTGCGGGCCCGAGGCGCGGGCGCTGAAAGTGAACCCGCCCGCTTCTATCTCGAGGCGTTCAATGGCCCCGCTGGCGTCCACGACAGGGAAGCGCGGCGCCTACGCTGCCGTTTCACCGCCCGGGACCTGCGCTCCCTCTGCGGCGCGGGTGTGCTCCGGGCTCACCTCCTGCGGGCCGAGACGGAGGGTCTCGTCCGGGACGGAGTCGGCGAGGAGCCGCTGCGCGGCGTAGTTGTGGGAGATCCCCGAGAAGGCGACGCGCCGGCGCTCGGTGAGCTGGGGCGGTCCGTCGTCGAGGAAGCCCCACAGGTGCAGGGCAAACCGCACGTCGTAGACCGACGGGGCCCGGCCGAAGAGGGCGGCCCGCTTGGCCGCGATGAGTGCCACACCGAGCAGGACGTCGTGCTCCGACTCGCCCTCTCCCAGTTTGAGCTCGTGCTCGACGCGCCGGGCCAAGCGCAGGGCGAAGCCCGAGTCGGGTCCCGGCGTCCCCACACCCCGGCCCCGGAGACCCAGCGGTACCGTGACCTCGGCCGGGCGCGACGTCGTCCACGGCCCGGGCACGTGGAGGTGCCGGGCCGGACGAACCTGATCGGCCTCGGCGATGGGCACGAACGTGGGCTGCGTCATGCGCCCGACGCTAGCCGAGTGTGTCCGGAGAACCCATTCCGGCGCCCTCTCCGAGCGGCGCGCCCGCGAGGAGCCGAACGACGTGCAGCGAGATCGACGAGGGCCGGGCCGCGTCGTGGAAGACCTCCTGATCGGCCGAGCGCAGGGTGGCACCAGTCGCGAGCGGTTCGCCGGTGCCGGTGTTGCGGCAGAACAACGGGTGCGCGCCGCTCGACACCTGCAGCCGGATGCGGTGGCCGGCGAGGAAGGTGTTCGCGGTCGGCCACATCGCCACCTCGAGCTTGAAGACGCCGTCCTCCTCCTTGTCCACCGAGCCCGGGATGAGCCTGACGATGCCGTCGCTCAGATTGAACGACCTGCCCTTCTCCGTCACGTCGCAGAGACGCACGAAGAAGTCCGTGTGCTCGAGCGACGAGCGCAGGTACAGCGTCGCGGTCAGCGGCCCGATGACGGTGAGGTCCTCGGTCAGCACCGGGCTGGTGTAGGTCAGCACGTCGTGGCGGTGTTCACGCCGGCGTTGGTCCTTCCGGCCCGCGGACCGGATGTTGAGCGCCGGGCCCCCGACGGCGGGCGTCGGGTTGTGGGGGTTGTAGTGGAAGGTGTCGCGGCCGCTTGCCGATGGGGGCGTCGTGCCCAGGGTCCCCCACCGCCCGAGGTACCACTGCTGATCCTCCCCCGCCGGTGGCCACAGCGAGAATTCCTCCCAGGTGCGCGACCCCATGACGAAGATTCGCACGGGCGCCTTCGGCACCCTGCCCCTGCGCTCCCCGAGCTGCTGCTCGAACCACCGCGGCCCGTCGCGCACCGACTCGGCGAACAAGCCCGGGCTGGAGTGCGTCCACGGGCCGATGGTCAGGCGGGCCGTGCGACCGGCCCGGCGCAGGGCCTCGTAGTCGCCCAACTGGGCCCGCAGGAACGGGTCGTACCAGCCGCCGATCAGGCTCGCCGGCGGCACCCGATCAAGCCGGCGCCCGAAGTCGACCGGGTCCCACCACGGGTCACCGGGGGCGCTGTGCTGGAGCCAGTCCTGGTAGGCCACGGACGGCTGGCCGACCGCGCTGTCGCACCGGTCGAGGGGCAACACGTCGGCCGCGGCGCGCACGAGTCTGTCGCTCCGCAGCTGGGCGCGCAGGACCGCCTTCCAACCCAGCTCCTGGTGCGCGATCTGGTGGATCCAGGCCAGCGACGTCTCGAGCGCGAAGGAATTGCCCGGGTACACGATGGAATCGCGGAAGTTCGACGCGGTGACCTGGAGGCCGAGCGCCTTGACGAAGTCGGGCACGTCCTCCGCGATCGCCCACTGCGTCATGCCCAGATAGCTCGCGCCCCACATGACGAGGCGGCCGTCGAACCACGGCTGCGCGGCCACCCACTCCAGGGTGGCGTGGCCGTCGGCCTGCTCGTGGCGCACGGGCTCGAAGTCACCCTCGGAGCCGAACGTCCCACGACAGCTCTGGATCACGGTCTGGTAGCCGCGTTCGGCGTACAGCCGGCCGAGGGGGCCCATCGTGCGCCGCCCGTACGGCGTGCGGATCAACACGGTCGGCAGGCCACCCGAACCCTGCGTCGGGAACCAGCGGTCGGCCAGGAGGACGGCGCCGTCGGGCATCTTGGCGGCCAGGTCGCGCTCGACCGAGACGTCGGTGGTCTGGGGCGGGGGAAGCTTGACCAGCTTGGCTGCGATGCGGCTCCCCACGGTCATCGACTGCTCCCTTTGTGCTGCCCTTCGTGATGCGGGCTCGGCTCCCCGTTAGGTCGCGTGGAGCAGCCCGAAGACGATCGAATCGTAGAGGGCCTGCCAGCTCGCCTCAATAATGTTCTCGGACACCCCGATCGTGGTCCAGGTGCGCTGACCGTCCGTGGTGTCCACCAGGACCCGGGTGACCGCGCCGGTGCCCCGGCCCGTATCGAGGACCCGGACGCGGTAGTCGGTCAGATGGATGTGGTCGAGCGCCGGGAACTTCGACCCGATGGCGGCGCGCAGGGCCCCGTCGAGCGCGTTGACCGGCCCGTTGCCCTCGGCGACCGCGACGATCCGCTCGGCGCCGACATGGACCTTGACGGTGGCCTCGGTCGTCACGCCGCCGATCGCCGGCGTGGCCGGGGCCGCTCCGGCGCCGTCGCCGTCGCCGTCGCCCCGATCCCCGTGGTCGGTGATGACCCGGAACGACTCCACCGTGAAGTAGTCGGAGACCCAGCCGGTCGCCCGGCGCAGCAGGAGCTCGAGGGAGCCGTCGGCCACCTCGAAGTGGTACCCCTCGTGCTCCAGGCGCTTGAGCTCATCGAGTACCCGGCCGATCACCTCGCCGTCGAGCTCCAGGCCGAGCTCGGCCGCCTTCATGGCCAGCGTCGAGCGGCCGGCCATCTCCGAGACGACGACGCGGGTGCCGTTGCCGACCCGGTCGGGCACGACGTGCTCGTAGAGGTCAGCGCTGCGCGCCACCGCACTGGCGTGCAGGCCGCCCTTGTGGGCGAACACGGAGTTGCCGACGTAGGGCTGCTGCGGGTTGGGCGCGATGTTGACCAGCTCGGCGATGTGGTGCGCCACAGGCGTCAGCCGCTCCAGCCGATCGGCCGGGATGGTGCGGATGTGCAGCTTGAGCGACAGGTTCGGGATGGCGGCCGACAGGTCGGTGTTGCCCGCCCGTTCGCCGTAGCCGTTGATGCACCCCTGCACCTGGGTCACCCCGGCCTGCACGGCCACCAGCGAGTTGGCGACGGCACAGCCGGCGTCGTTGTGGCAGTGGATGCCCAGCTGCGCGCTGGTGCGGGCCCGCACGTCGGCCACGGCCTGGCCGACGTCGTCGGGCAGCGAGCCGCCATTGGTGTCGCACAGGACGAGCGCCTCGGCACCCGCCTCCTCCGCGGCGGCCAGGACGGAAAGGGCGAAGTCGGGATTGCCGCGGTAGCCGTCGAAGAAGTGCTCCGCATCGAGGAAGACGCGCAGGTCGTGCTCGCGCAGGTAGCGCACGGAGTCGGCCACCATGGCGACCGCCTCGTCGAGAGACGTGCGCAGCGCCTCGGCCACGTGGCGGTCCCAGGACTTGGCCACGATGCAGGCGACGGGCGCCCCGGCGTCACGCAAGTTGGCCAGGACGGCGTCTTCCTCGGGCTTGACGCCGGCGCGGCGGGTGGAGCCGAAGGCGACGAGCGTCGCCGTGCCGAGTGTGAGCTCCTTCTTGGCCCGTTCGAAGAACTCGACGTCCTTGGGGTTCGCGCCGGGCCAGCCGCCTTCAATGAAGGTGACCCCGAGGTGGTCCAGCTGCTCGGCGACCCGGAGCTTGTCGTCGACGGTGAGCGAGAGGCCCTCCTGCTGGCTGCCGTCGCGCAAGATGGTGTCGAAGATGTCGACCGCCTCGGGCAGCTCGGGCACCGCAAAGTCGTGCGCGTGCGCACTGTGGCCGTGCGCGTGGGTGTGGCGGGCGCCCCCGTGCGTGTGGGCGTCGCCGCCGCCTGTCGTGGTCGACCCGGTTGCGTCAGTCGACATGGTCCAGCCATTCCTTGTACTGGTCGACCTCGCCCCGCACGGTGGCGAAGTATGCCTGCTGGACCTCCTTGGTGATCCGGCCGGGGTGCCCCGGCCCGACGGGCCGATCGTCGACGGCGCGGATCGGCACCACCTCGGCCGCGGTGCCCGTGAGGAACGCCTCGTCGGCCAGGTAGAGGTCGGTGCGGATGATGTGCTCGTGGCGCACCTCGTAGCCGAGATCGCGCGCGATGGTCTCGACGGAGTCCTGCGTGATGCCCTCGAGCGCCCCGGCGTCGGATGTGGGCGGCGTGATGATGACGCCGTCGCGCACAATGAAGATGTTCTCGCCCGTGCACTCGCTGACCCGGCCGTTGGGGGCGAGCAGGATGGCCTCGTCGTAGCCGGCCTTGATCGCCTCGACCTTGGCCAGCGAGGAGTTGACGTACATGCCGGTTCCCTTGGCCGCCGTCGGCACTGCGTTGGGGTCGTGGCGCTGCCACGAGCTGATCTTGCACGAGACGCCGTTGGCAATGCCCTCGTCGCCCAGGTAGGTCCCCCAGGGCCAGGCCGCCACGGAGACGTTCACCGGGCACGGCAGGGGGTTGAGGCCCATTTCGCCGTAGCCGAGGTAGACCAGCGGTCGCAGGTAGCAGCCGTCGTGCATCCCGTTGACGCGCACGACGAGGCGGGTGGCCTCCATGATCTCTTCCACCGTGAAGGGGACGTCGATCATGAAGATCTTGGCCGAGGCGAACAGGCGGCGGATGTGGTCGCCCAGCCGGAACACCGCGACACCCCGGCTCGTCGGGTAGGCGCGGATGCCCTCGAAGACGCCAGAGCCGTAGTGCATGGTGTGGGTGAGCACGTGTACCGTGGCGTCGGCCCAGTCGACGAGCTCGCCGTCCATCCAGATCTTCTCGGTCGGGGTGATGGGCATGGCGGCTACAGCCTTTCTGCGATGGCGTCGCCCACGGCGGTCGTGGACAGCTGCTCGTTGGAGGTGGGCAGATCAGGGTTCGACATGGCGTCGGTCTGGTCGGCAACCGCCTTCACGATGCGGTCGGCGGCGTCGCTCTCGCCGAGGTGCTCGAGCATGAGGGCGGCCGAGTGGATGGCGGCCAGCGGGTTGGCGATCCCCTGGCCCGCGATGTCGTGCGCGGCGCCGTGCACGGGCTCGAAGAGCGACGGACCGGTCCGGGCGGGGTTGAGGTTGGCCGAGGCGGCGAAGCCGATGCCGCCGCTGACGGCGCCGGCCAGGTCGGTGAGGATGTCGCCGAACAGGTTGTCGGTGACGATGACGTCGTAGCGCTTCGGGTCCTCCACCAGGTAGATGCAGGCGGCGTCCACATGGTTGTAGTCCCACTCGATATCGGGGAAGTCGGCAGACACCTCGCTGACCGTGCGGTGCCATAGGTCACCGGCGAAGGTCAGCACGTTCGTCTTGTGGACGAGGGTCAGATGGCGGTCCGGTCGGCGCTCCGCCAGCTCGAAGGCGAAGCGCGCGCAGCGCTCCACGCCGTGACGGGTGTTGACCGAGCCCTGGGTGGCGACTTCGTAGGGCGTCCCCTTGCGCAGGAATCCGCCCTCGCCGGCGTAGGTGCCCTCGGTGTTCTCCCGGACCACCATGAAGTCGGCGCCGGCGGCGACCGACCCCGGGATCCCCGCGAAGGGGCGCAGGTTGACGTAGAGGTCGAGACTGAAGCGGAGCCGCAGCAGCATGCCGCGCTCGAGGGTCCCGGGAGGGACCGCCGTGTCGCCGACGGGCGGGCCAACGGCGCCGAGGAGGATGGCGTCGAAGCCTCGAAGCTCGGCCAGGGTCTCGTCGGGCAGGACGGTGCCGTCGCGCAGGTAGCGGGCGGCGCCGAGGTCGAATGCGGTGGTGTCCAGGTCGACCCCGGCCGCCGCCACCACCTTGAGCGCCTCCGCGCAGACCTCCGGCCCGATGCCGTCCCCGCCGATCACGGCCACCCGATGCCTGGCGCTGCCGGTGCTCACTGTCCTCATTGTTCCTTTCTTCTGTCGACCCCGTGCACGCGGCGCTTGAACCCGCCCCGGAATTGAAAAACCGCCCACTCGGTGGACGGTTCGAAGGCGCGCTGGGGTGGTGCGCGCCTAGTGAATAATGCCTACGAGGTGCTCGGAGCGGTGCATGACCACTCCAGTCTCTCGCAGCCGGACGGCTCCGTCAACACAGGGTGCAGGGCCGGCCAAGCACCCATCCCGGGCCGATTAGCCTTGTCCGAGCCGGCGCAGTGCACCGCACCGCCCGCACATCCGCTCCCGAAGGACACGCCGTGACGAACGCTTCAGCCAACCAGACCGAGACGACCAAACTGACCCAGGCCACGCACGACCGGCTTGTGGCCGAGCTCGAGGACCTGACCACCCGGGGCCGGGTGGAGATCGCGCAGCACATCGAGGCGGCCCGGGCCCTGGGCGACCTGAGTGAGAACGGCGACTACCACGCGGCCAAGGACGCCCAAGGGAAGATGGAGTCGCGCATCCGCCAGTTGCAAGCGATGCTCAAGCGCGTCGAGATCGTCAGCGAGGCCGGGTCGGAAGACGGGTCCATCTCTCTCGGGAGCACGGTGGAGCTCCGTTACGAGGGCGACGACGAGGACGACACCCAGGAGTTCTTCGTGGGCTCCATCGAGGAGCGCCAGGGTGACCTGCCGGTGGTCTCGCCCAGCTCGCCGCTCGGCCAGGTGCTGGTGGGCCGCAATGCCGGGGACACCGTGGACTACCAGGCGCCCGGCGGCATGCTCAAGGTCCACATCGTGGCCGTCCACCGTTGATGGCGCCGCGAACGCTCAGCGAGAAGATCTGGGACGCCCACGTCGTCCACGCGACGGAGGGCGAGCCCGACCTGCTCTTCATCGACCTCCACCTCGTGCACGAGGTCACATCGCCACAGGCCTTCGACGGGCTGCGGCTGGCCGGGCGCACGGTGCACCGTCCCGACCTCACGGTGGCCACGGCGGACCACAACGTCCCTACCACCGACATCGACCAGCCCGTGGCCGACCCGGTCTCCGCCCAGCAGCTCAAGGTCCTCACCGACAACGCAGCCGAGTTCGGCATCACCTGCTACCCGATGGGCGACGCCAACCAGGGCATCGTCCACATCATCGGGCCGGAGCAGGGATGGACGCAGCCGGGGATGACGATCGTGTGCGGCGACAGCCACACCTCCACCCACGGCGCCTTCGGCGCCATCGCCTTCGGCATCGGCACCAGCGAGGTGGAGCACGTGCTCGCCACCCAGACGCTGCCCCAGGTGCGGCCGGAGACGATGGCGGTCACGGTCGAGGGCGAGCTGGCCCCTGGCGTCACCGCCAAGGACATCGCGCTCGCGGTCATCGGCACCATCGGCACCGGTGGCGGCATGGGCCACGTGATCGAGTACCGGGGCTCGGCCATCCGGGGCCTCACCATGGAGGGGCGGATGACGCTGTGCAACATGTCGATCGAAGGAGGCGCACGGGCGGGCCTGGTGGCGCCCGACGAGACCACGTACGAGTACGTGCGCGGCCGCGACCACGCCCCCACCGGCGACGCCTGGGACGAGGCCGTCGCCTACTGGCGCACGCTCCCGACCGAGGAGGGGGCAACCTTCGACAAGGAGGTCGTGCTCGACGCGGCCGACATCACGCCCCAAGTCACGTGGGGCACGAACCCGGCGCAGGTGGCACCCCTCGCCGGTACGGTGCCCGACCCCGCAGCCATGGCGGACGCCGGGGACCGCGAGGCCGCCGAGCGGGCGCTCGCGTACATGGGACTGCAGGCCGGGACGCCGATGCGCGAGATCAAGGTCGACACGGTCTTCCTCGGCAGCTGCACGAACTCGCGCATCGAGGACTTCCGCGCCGCCGCCGCCGTGCTGGAGGGGCGGACCGTGCACAAGGGGCTGCGTGCGCTGGCTGTGCCCGGCTCGCACCGGGTCAAGGCGCAGGCGGAGGCGGAGGGCCTGGACAAGGTGTTCACGGCCGCCGGCTTCGAGTGGCGCGAGCCCGGCTGCTCCATGTGCCTGGCCATGAACCCGGACAAGCTCGCGGTGGGCGAGCGCTGCGCATCGACCTCCAACCGCAACTTCGAGGGACGCCAGGGCCGCGGCGGTCGCACCCACCTGGTGTCTCCCAGGGTCGCCGCAGCCACCGCCGTGGCCGGCACGTTCGCCACCCCGGAGGACCTGGACTGATGGAGCCCGTCATTGTCGTCACCGGACGTGCCGTGCCGCTCGACCGCACGGACGTCGACACCGATCAGATCATCCCCTCGGACTGGC
The DNA here is from genome assembly GCA_963837125.1 of uncultured Acidimicrobiaceae bacterium. Lineage (GTDB taxonomy): Bacteria > Actinomycetota > Acidimicrobiia > Acidimicrobiales > RAAP-2 > Bog-473. The sequence goes on from CAWILW010000006.1 coordinate 144,862, forward strand.
TCAAGCGCGTGGAGCGGACCGGATTCGGCGCCGGGCTCTTCTCCGAGTGGCGCGACGACCGCGACTTCGTGCTCAACAGCCCCGAGTTCGTCGGGGCGACCATCCTCGTGGCCGGGCACAACTTCGGCACCGGCTCCTCCCGCGAGCACGCGGTGTGGGCCCTGATGGACTACGGGTTCCAGGCCGTCGTCTCCTCGCGCTTCGCCGACATCTTCCGCAACAACTGCACCAAGCAGGGGCTGTTGCCGGTCCAGGTCTCCGAGGAGCTCGACCGCGCGCTGCTCGACGCCGTGGAGAAGGACCCCACGCTCGAGATCACCATTGACGTGGCGCGGGGGACGATCGAGGCGCCGGCGGCCGGGCCTGGCCGGCACGTTTCCGCTCGACGAGTTCACCCGCGAACGCCTGCTGAACGGGTGGGACGACATCGGTCTCTCGCTGCGCTACGCGGACGACATCGCAGCGTACGAGCGACGGCGCCCCGCCTTCCTGCCCTCGGCCTGACGGCCATGGTGACGTTCCGCCCCATGGTCGAGGCCGACGTGCCCGGCGCGGTCGCCGCCTTCGAGTCGGGGTTGCTGGCCATGCAGGCCCGGCATCACCTCCCGGTGACGGGCAACACCCTGCAGGACGAGCGGCGGCGCCAGGAGCGGACGCGTCACTTCCTCGGGACGGATCCGGCCGGATCCTGGGTGGCCGAGGACGGCGGCAGCGTGATCGGGATGTCGCAGTCCTTCGTCCGCGAGGACTACTGGATGCTCTCGCAACTGGGCACGGTGCCCGGACGGCAGGGCCATGGCGTGGGACGCGAGCTGCTCCGCCTGGCCCTCTCGCACGGCGACCCCCACAGTCCCGGGACCATCCAGTGCTCACGCGACCCCAAGGCGATGGCGCTCTATTCGAGCTTCGGGTTCGCCCTTCACCCCGTCGTGGCGGCCTGGGGGGTGATGCGCCCCGGCGCGGTGGAACGTCCGGCGGAGGTGCGCCGCGTCGAGCCGCCACAGGTGGGCGACCGCGAGCTGGCCGTGGTCACAGCCATCGACCGCGCGGTGCGCGGGTCGGCTCGCGCGATCGACATCGTCTCGATGCTCTCCCAGCCGGGCAGCCGGTTGCTTCTCCACGCGGAGAGGGGCTACGCCATAGCCAGGGACGAGCGCATCGTGACGCTCGGGGCCCGTGACGAGGAGTCCGCCTCGCTGGTGCTGCGCGCGATGCTCGCCGAGGCGCCGCCGGGCGAGACGATCGAGATCAACTGGCTGACGTCGGCGCAGCAGTGGGCCATCGCGGTGATCGCCGACGCCGGCATTGAGCTCCAGCCCTTCGGGCCGGTGATGGTGCGCGGCATGGACGGCCCCCCGAGCCCCTACATCCCGAGCGGCGGGTACGGATAGCGCTGAGGGACGTCAGACTTCGGCGACCGATGTGTGCGCCGCCTGGCTGGCGAAGCGCCGGAGTCCCGCGCCCCAACCCTCGGGCGAGCCGACGGCGTCGCGCATGGCCTCCCAGCCGTCGCCATGGCGGTGGATGTGGCGGTGCTCGAGCTCGACCCGGGTGCGGCTCTCACCCTCGGGTATGAAGCGCACCTCGACCTCGCTCGTCCTGTCGGGGTCGGTCTCGACCTGCCACTCGAGGCTGATGTCCCAGCTGAACACCACTCTCTGCGGCGGCTCGTAGGCGAGCACGCGCGCCCAGCGGCACTCGCTCCCGTCGGTTCCGACGTCGTACACGTTCCCTCCCACCTCCGGATCGAAGACCATGGCGGCGAGTGGCGCCTGCAAGATGTGGTGTTCGGGCGGCCACCAGCTCCCGATGTCCTCGGTGAACACGGCGAAGGCCGTGTCGAGCGGGGCCTCCACGACGATGGACGTGCTGACGGCGGTCGTGTCGGTCATGGGTTCTCCTCCTGCTGCTCAATTCGGGCTTTAAACGAGTGCAGTGCTGTGTTCCAGAAGCGATCGAGGTAGTCACGCAGCCCGGCGATCCCGTCGGGGTCGAGGCTGTAGACCCGGCGCGTGCCCCTCTTCACGTCCCGCACGAGGCCGGCGTCCTTCAGGACCTTCAGGTGCTGGGACACTGCCGGCCGGCTCACGGGGAGGAGGGCAGCGAGGTCGACGACGGCGGCGGGCCGCTCGCCGAGTTGCTCGAAGATGGCTCTCCGGGTCGGGTCGCCGAGGGCGCCCAGGGCATGAGTGTAAGTAACCACTTACCGTAAGTTCTAACTTACGATACGCACGACGTCAAGGGTCTTTCTGGTTTCCGTCGCGGGTCCCACGGAGGCCGGCGGCGCTTTCAGAACTGTAAGTAGTCTCGTTTACAGTTCAAAAGAACGGCCGCGCCTCCGGGCTCCTCCGGGTCGCCCAGCCTCGGCGAGCCCGGCGGGGACGACCCGGCCCTACCCCTCGAACCAGCGGTAGCGGGTCCAGCCGGCCATGGGCCGGGCGCCGAGGCGCTGGTAGAAGTCCATGGCGGGGGCGTTCCACTCCAGGACATCCCACTCCAGTCGTCCCTGGGTCTGTTGACGCAGGAAGGTCAGCAGGTCGCGGCCGTAGCCGTTGCGGCGGTGTTCGGGGCGGACGTAGAGGTCCTCGAGCCAGATCCCGGTCTTGCCCAGGAAGGTCGAGAACGTCCGGTACCACAGCGCGTGCGCTGCCAGACCCCCGTTGCCGTCCTCGATCACCGAGTCCTGCGCCATCGCGTCGGGTCCGAAGAGCGTGCGGGCGAGGTCGTCCTCGGTGATGACCACCTGGTCCGAGAGGTTCTCGAACTCGGCCAGCTCCCGGATCATGGCCACCAGCTCGGGCACGTCAGCCTCGGCCGCGGGGCGGATCACCCCGTGCGGGCCCGGTTCGCCGCGGAGACGACCGCGCTGAGCGAGGCGTCGAGGATGGAGGAGTCCCGGCCCACGCCCCACCAGGTCGACCCGTCGGCCCCCGCGCACTCCACGTACGCCACCGCCGACGCGCCGGACCCCTCGGTGAGCGCGTGCTCGGAGTAGTCCTTCACCTCCAGCACAATACCGAGGTCGGACTTGAGGGCGGCGACCAGCGCGTCGATCGGCCCGTTGCCCTCTCCGGTGACGGTGCGGTGCTCGCCGTCGACGAGCAGTTGCGCGGTGACGCTCGTGTGGCCGCGCCCGGTCGTGACCTCGCTGGTCATCAGGCGCAGGCCGGCGTCCTCGGGCAGGTAGATCTCCTCGAAGACGTCCCGCATCTGGCCCGAGCCGATCACCGTGCCGCTCGCCTCGGTGATGGCCTGCACGCGCTTGGAGAACTCGATCTGGAGCCGGCGCGGCAGGTCCAGCCCGTGGTCGGTGTCCATCAGGTAGGCCACGCCGCCCTTGCCCGACTGGCTGTTGACCTGGATGATCGCCTCGTAGGTGCGGCCGGTGTGCTTGGGGTCGATGGGCAGGTAGGGCACCTCCCACTCGTCGTAGTCGTCGCCGATGGCCGCCATCCCCTTCTTGATGGCGTCCTGGTGCGAGCCCGAGAAGGCTGTGTAGACGAGGTCACCCGCGTAGGGGTGGCGCGGGTGGACCGGCAGGCGGGTGGCGTACTCGGCCACGCGCCGCACCTTCTCGATGTCCCCGAAGTCCAGCGCCGGGTCGATGCCCTGCGAGAACAGGTTCATGGCCAGGGTCACGATGTCGACGTTGCCCGTGCGCTCGCCGTTCCCGAACAGGGTGCCCTCGACGCGGTCCGCTCCTGCCAGCACGGCCAGCTCGGCGGCGGCGACCGCGGTGCCGCGGTCGTTGTGCGGGTGCAGGCTGAGCACGATGGACTCGCGGTTCGAGATGGTGCGCCCGAACCACTCGATGACGTCGGCGTACACGTTGGGGCTGTACATCTCGACCGTGGCCGGCAGGTTGAGGATCATCGGCCGCTCCGGCGTCGGCTCCAGGACCTCCATCACGGCCTCGCAGATCTCGACCGCGAAGTCCGGCTCGGTCCCGGTGAAACTCTCCGGCGAGTACTCGTAGCGGATGTCGGTCCCGGCGACCTGGGGCTCGTACTTCTTGCAGAGCTCGGCCGCCTTGACCGCGATGTCGATGATGCCGGCCCGATCCAGCCCGAACACCACGCGCCGCTGCAGCTCGGACACCGAGTTGTAGAAGTGCACGACGGCGCGCGACGCGCCGGCCAGTGACTCGAAGGTGCGCTCAATGAGCTCCTGGCGGCACTGGACCAGCACCTGGATCTCCACGTCGTCGGGGATCAGGCCCTCGTCGATGATGAGGCGCTGGAAGTCGTAGTCCGTCTGTGACGCGGACGGGAAGCCCACCTCGATCTCCTTGAAGCCGACGTCGACCAGCGTCTGGAACAGCGCCAGCTTGCGCTCGGAGTCCATCGGGTCGATCAGGGCCTGGTTCCCGTCCCGCAGGTCGACGCTGGCCCAGCACGGCGCCGCGGTGAACTGACGGTCCGGCCACGTGCGGTCGCCGAGCACGAGCGGCACGTGCGACCGGTACTTGTCGAAGGGCATGGGCGACGGATCGCAGGGCAGGGCCAGGCGACCCCGCTCCACGTCGCCACCTCTCCCTTTCTGTCCCTCAACCATGTCGTTCATCCCTTCCATCTGTGTGCATCGGTTCGATTCCACTCGGCCCGAAGCTGCACCGGCCCAACAAAAAACCCCCTGGCCATTCGGCACAGGAGGTTGCGAGCGAACGCGATGTGGCGTTCGCCGTCAGGTAAGCAGCAGCTCGGAAGTCGAGGTCTTGCTCATTTCAAGGGTAATTGTCCCATTCGGCGGGGCCACCGTCAAGGGCGTCGCAGCGGAGAGCCGAATCGCAGCAGGTTGCCGTCACCGTCGGTGTGCGCTGCTTCCCAGACCCCGAAGCCGGGATCGAACAGCTCGCTCGTCTCTCCCACGCCCGCCGCCGCCCACTCCGCGTGGAGCGCGTCGGCGTCGTCCACGCCGATGTAGGCGGCTCCCCGCCCCGTCGTGGCCGCCAGGTCCGGCTCGTGCCTGAAGTGGAGCCGGATGCCGTCTCGGGAGGCGGAGCCGTAGCCGCCCTCGTGGACGCGCACGTCGAAACCCAGGGCCTCGTAGTGCGCCCGCATGGCGTCCATGTCCGCCGCGGGGAAGATCGGGGCGATGCTCTGGAGGGTGGCCATGCCTGGTCACGCTACCGTGGTCGGATGCGCCGCCTCCTCTCGACATTGGTCCGGGTCGCCCTGGTGATCGCCGTCGTCGCGGTGGTGCGCGCCGTCCTGCTCGACCGCGCCCCGCAGCGTGCGCTCCACGGGAGCGAGCCCGTCATCGGCAGCCTCGACACGTGGCCTGCCGTCCCGCGCAAGACGCCGTCCTGAGCGAACCGGCCGTGCCCGGACGCTGACGGCCCCTGCGGGCCGCCCTCAGAGCGTGACGCGGTGGATGTCGAGGATCCCCTCGTCGCCGCGCAGCTGCGCGATGACCACGTCCGGTGCCGGTGTCGTCGTCGAGATCACCATCATGGCGGTCGACGACTCGGGGAGCGGCCCCACGGCCATGGACGAGATGGAGACCCCCGCCGCACCGAGCGCGGTGCCCACGATGCCGATCACGCCGGGGCGGTCGTCGTTGCGCACGACGAGCATGTGGGTCGACGGCGGCACCTCGACGACGTGCTCGTCGACGATCACGATGCGGGGCTCCGTGCGCAGGCCCACGGTGATCAGCGTGCCGGCAACCGAGTGCGAGCCCGAGCGCAGGGTGATCAGCGACTTGTAGTCGTGCGAGGTGGAAGTGGACGACTCGCGCACCTGCAGGCCGCGCTGGGCCGCCAGCTGCGGCGCGTTGACGTAGGAAACCGGCTCCTCGGTCGACCCGCCGAAGATCCCCTTGAGGACCGAGAGCGTGAGGATGCCCGTGTCCTCCCCCGCCAGCTCGCCCTGGTACTCCATGTCGATGGAATCGGGCAGGCCGTCGTGGAGCCCGACGAAGAAGCGGCCCAGCTGCTCGGCCAGGCCCATGAACGTGCGCACGGTGTCGGTGACGTCCCGCGCCGCCACGTTGACCGCGTAGGGCACGAAGTCGCCGGCCAGCGCCAGGAGGACCTGCTCGGCGATCGTGACGCCGGCCTTGTCCTGCGCCTCCTCGGTCGACGCGCCCAAATGCGGCGACACGACGACGCCGGGCAGCTCGAACAGCGGCGACTCGGTGCAGGGCTCGGTGGCGAACACGTCGAGGCCGGCCCCCGCCACGATGCCGTCGCGGATGGACTCCGCCAGCGCCTCCTCGTCCACGATGCCGCCCCGGGCCGTGTTGACGATGCGGATGCCCGGCTTGGCCTTGGCCAGCAGATCGCGCCCGAACAGGCCGATGGTCTCGGGCGTCTTCGGGGTGTGGATGGAGACGAAGTCCGCCTGGGCCACCAGCTCCTCGATGCTGACCAGGCGCACCCCCATCGCCCTGGCCCGCTCCTGGGACACGAAGGGGTCGTAGCCGATGAGCTCCATGCCGAAGGCGTGGGCGCGCTGGGCCACGAGCGAGCCGGCCCGGCCCAGCCCCACGACGCCGAGCACCTTGCCGTGCAGCTCGACGCCCTCCCACTTGGAGCGCTCCCAGCGGCCGGCCACGAGCGCCGAATGGGCCTGGGGGATGTTGCGGGCCTGGGCCAGCAGGAGCGCCATGGCCTGCTCGGCGACGGAGAGGATGTTCGACGTCGGGGCGTTGACCACCATGACCCCGCGCTCGGTGGCGGCGGCCACGTCGACGTTGTCGAGGCCGACCCCGGCCCGCCCGACGACCTGGAGCGCTGTCCCGGCGGCCAGCACGTCCGCGGTGACCTGGGTGGCCGAGCGGATGATCAGGGCGTGGGCGCCCGGGATCGCCCCGAGCAACTGCTCGGGGGTCAGCCCCTCGGCCACGTCGACCTCATGACCGGCGTCCGCCAGCAGGTCCAGCCCGCTCTGCGCGATCTTCTCCGTTACCAGTACCCGTGCCACCGCGGTGGTCTCCTCACTCCCCGCCCGAACTTCCCCGCTCGATATAGGCCAGTCTTGGGTCAGTCTTGCGCCTCGGCGAAGAGGGTGGCCAACCGGGAGACGCCCTCGACGAGGTCGTCGTCGCCCAGGGCGTAGGACATCCTGAAATAGCCGGGCGCGCCGAACGCCTCCCCGGGGACGACCGCCACCTTGGCCTCGTTGATGCAGATCTCGGCCAGCTCCGCGCTGCTCGCCGGGCGCTGTCCCCGGAGGGACCGCCCGAGCAGGCCCTTGACCGAGGGGTAGGCGTAGAACGCGCCCTGAGGCTCGACGCAGACGACCCCGTCGATCTCGTTGAGCATGGTCACGATGGTCTGGCGGCGCTGGTCGAAGGCGGCCCGCATCATGGCGACGTCCTCGAGGCCGCCGGACACGGCGGCCAGGGCGGCCCGCTGCGCCACGTTGGAGACGTTGGAGGTCTCGTGGCTCTGGATGTTGGTTGCTGCCGCGACGGCGTCGGCGGGACCGATCAGCCACCCGACCCTCCACCCGGTCATCGCGTAGGTCTTGGCCACCCCGTTGGCGACCAGGCACCGGTCGGCCAGCTCGGGCACCAGCACCGGCAGGGAGTGGTGCTGCGCGCCCCCGTAGACCAGGTGCTCGTAGATCTCGTCCGTGAGGACCCAGATCCCCTTGGCCAGCGCCCAGCGGCCGATCGCCTCGATCTCGTCCCGCGGGTACACGGCCCCCGTCGGGTTGGACGGGGAGACGAAGAGCAGCGCCTTGGTGTTGGGCGTCCAGGCCGCCTCGAGGTCCTCCACCGACGAGCGGAAGCCGGTCGTCTCGTCGGAGGAGACGACCACGGGCGTGCCGCCGGCCAGCGCGATCGCCTCGGGGTACGTCGTCCAGTACGGGGCGAGCACGATGACCTCGTCGCCGGGGTCGCACAACACCGAGAACGCGTTGGCCACGGCCTGTTTGCCGCCGTTGGTGACCAGCACCTGGGACGCGGCCACGGCCAGGCCCGAGTCGCGCAATGTCTTGGCGGCGATGGCCTCGCGCAGCGCGGGGATCCCGCCCGTCGGGGTGTAGTGGTGGTTGGCCGGGTTGCGGCAGGCCACGACGGCGGCCTCGACGATGTGGGCCGGCGTCGGGAAGTCCGGCTCCCCGGCGCCGAAGCCGATCACGTGCTCCCCGGCCGCCTGCAGCGCCTTGGCCTTGGCGTCCACGGCCAGGGTGGCGGAGGGCGCGACGGCGGCGGCACGGCGGGAGATCCGTCGGAGCGCAGTCGGAGAAGGGGTGGCCGTCACGGATGCCATGATCTCATACGTGCCAGATGCTCCCCACATCAAAATCCCGCCCGCGTTGCTCCCCTCCGACGGCCGTTTCGGATCCGGGCCGTCCAAGGTCCGCCCGGCGCAGATGGAGGCCCTGGCGAAGGTGGCCGGGACGTATCTCGGCACCAGCCACCGCCAGAAGACGGTCAAGGCACAGGTCGGCCGGGTCCGCGCCGGGATGCGCCAGCTCTTCTCGCTGCCCGACGGCTACGAGGTCGCCCTCGGCAACGGGGGGACGACATGCTTCTGGGACGCGGCGACGTTCGGGCTCATTGGGGAGCAGAGCCAGCACCTCAGCTTCGGCGAGTTCTCCTCGAAGTTCGCCTCCTGCGCCAAGGCGGCGCCGCACCTCAAGGACCCCCAGGTGATCGAGTCCCCGGTCGGCACCCACCCCACCCCGGTGGCCGACGGCTCGGTCGACCTGTACGCGCTGACGCACAACGAGACCTCGACCGGGGTCTCCATGACGATCCGGCGCCCCGAGGGAGCGGCGGCGCCCGCGGACGGCGGGGGCCTCGTGGCCGTGGACGGCACCTCGGGTGCCGGCGGGCTGCGGGTCGACCCGGCCCAGTTCGACGCCTACTACCTGGCCCCGCAGAAGTGCTTCGCCAGCGACGGTGGCCTCTGGATCGCCCTGATGTCGCCCGCCGCGCTGGAGCGGGTGGAGCGCATCGCCGCCTCGGGCCGGTGGATCCCCACCTCCATGGACCTCAAGACCGCGGTCGACAATTCGCGGCTGGACCAGACCTACAACACGCCGGCGCTGGCCACCATCTTCCTGCTGGCCGAGCAGATCGACTGGATGAACAGCAACGGCGGCCTGGAGTGGACGGCGTCGCGCTGCGACCGCTCGGCCGAGATCCTCTACACCTGGGCCGAGCAGTCCGGCTTCGCCCGGCCCTTCGTCGAGAACCCCGCCGACCGCAGCCATGTCGTGGGCACGATCGACTTCGTCGATGCGGTCGACGCCGCCGCCGTGGCCGCGGTGCTGCGGGCCAACGGGATCGTCGACACCGAGCCGTATCGCAAGCTCGGGCGCAACCAACTCCGGATCGCCATGTTCCCCGCGATCGAGCCGGACGACGTCGCGTCGCTGTGCGGGTGCATCTCCCATGTGGTGGGCGCGCTCGCAAACTGAGGCGGCCGGACCGAAAGACTGGTGCCAGCCCCAGTGCGAAGACGGGTGAAAGCACCCTGGCTGCAACGGCGATGCCCTCTGTAGTCTACCGGGTATAGCGCAGACCAGGTGGGCCACGGCGCGAGAAAGTGGAGGTCAGAGCGTGAGCACTGCAACACTGGCCAACTCGCCACCCATCACCGGGGGCGAGGGCCAGTGGGCCGTCGAGACCCACGGGCTGACCAAGCGGTTCGGGGACAACGTCGCCGTCGACAACGTGGAGCTCCTCGTCCCCCGAGGTTCCGCCTTCGGTTACCTCGGCCCCAACGGCGCGGGCAAGACCACGCTGATCCGGGTGCTGCTGGGGCTCACGCACGCGGACGCCGGAACGATGTCCCTGCTCGGCTACGAGGTCCCTCGCCACCGTGACCGGGCGCTGGCTCGGGTCGGGGCCATCGTGGACGAGCCCCGCTTCCACGGCCACCTGACCGGTCGCCAGAACCTGCGCATCCTCGCCGCGGCGCGTGAGCCGGCGGCGAAGGGACGCATTGAGGGGGCGCTCGAGCGCGTGGGCATCCTGCACCGGGCAGACGACAAGGTGTCGAAGTACTCCATGGGCATGCGCCAACGTCTCGGCGTCGCCGCGTGTCTGCTCGGGGACCCCCAGCTCCTCATCCTCGACGAGCCCATGAACGGCCTCGACCCGGGGGGCATGCTCGACATGCGCGACATGATCGTGTCCCTCGTCGCCGAGGGGCGCACGGTCGTGCTCTCCTCGCACCTGCTCGACGAGGTGGAGCGCACCTGCGACGCGGTAGCCATCGTGGACCATGGCAAGGTCATCCGGCAGGGCCCGATCTCGCAACTGCTGGCCGGCTCGTCCTTCGAGGTCCAGGTCGAGTGCTCCGAGCCCGATCGGGCCGGCGGCCTGCTCGGGGGCACTGCGTTCGGCGCACACATGCAGATCGGGCCGGACGGGCTCGCCATCTCACTGCCCGAGGGCACCGAGCGCGACGCCATCGCCGAAGTCAACCGCCTGCTCGTCGAGGGAGGGATCTCGGTGTACCGACTCCAGCACATCCAGGCCTCCCTCGAGTCGTGGTTCCTCGAGGTCACGACCCGACTGGGGGATCCCCAATGACGACCATCTCCGACGTCACACCGGCTCCGGGTCCGGCTCCCACTCCGATCCCGGCGGAGACGCGGAGCGATCACCGAGGCTCGTGGATCCCGACCTGGGGCATGGTCACCACGCGCTTCATGGAGCTGCGCAAGCGCCGCGGGCTGATGATCGCTCTGATCGCGGTGAACATCGGCATCCCGGTCATCTTCCTCGGCGTGCGCCTCATCTCCCACGCCGTTGCCCCCAAGTCCTACGGGCCCGCCGGCGGCTACGACATCTTCACCACACTGGTGGCCGGCTTCATGTACGTCTTCGGGTTCGTCGTGGCGGCGGTCGTCGGCTGCACGGCCGGGTCGGTCGACCTCACCGAAGGGATGTTCCGCCATCTGGTGATCACGGGCCGTTCCCGGCTGGCCTTGTACTTCGCTCGCATCCCGGCCGGGCTGGCCATCGTCATCGCCATGGTCGCGGTCGGCTACACCATCGTCTGCGCGGTGTGCGTGTTCGCCGCCCCGACGCAGCTCAACTACGACGGGGTCAACGTCCCACAGGGGCTCTCGCGCCCCGCGTTGGACAACTGGGCGGCCGCCCACGCCGACGAGGTCATCTGCAATTTCAACTTCGATGGTGGCCCAGGGCTGAGCGGCCCGCCGCCGAACGTCCCGTGCAACAACGGTCAGACCTTCGTCGGTCCCCCGGCGGGGACGGTGATCCAGACCAAGGGCGGGGGGACGATCACCGTGCCCGGCAACGAATCGCCAGCCCAGATTCGGGCGTTCGCGGTCGCGGTCGCCAACGGGGACTATGCCGACTACCGCACGCACTTCACGGTCCCGTCCACCACGCTGATGGTCGACGTCGGATTGTGGATCGCACTGGAGGCGACCATCGGGTTCATCGTCGGGCTCGGGCTGGCCTCGCTGATGGGTCAACGGACGGTGCCGGTGATCCTCCTCATCGTGCTGGAGCTGATCCTGACGCCGCTCTTCAGCCGCCACATCATCTCGCACCTGCTCAACGTCCAGCGGGGGATCGTCGGCGTGGCCATGGCCCACATCGAGCCTGGGGGCCTCCCGACGCCGTTCAGCGGTGGTGACGGGGGTGGCGGCGGGCCTGGAGGAAACCCGCTGATCCCCGAGTCCACCTTGGCGGCGTCGTTGGTGATCGTGGGCTGGATCGTGTTCTGGACCGCCATCGGAGCCTGGCGGATGAGGACCAGGGACGCCTGACGACGCAAAGTTGCGGCGAACCCCGGGCGCCGCGAGCGGAACTGCCGACCCGTGAAAGATCAGTCCGTCAGGATGCGCACGTGGGACTTGTTGAACTCCTCGGTTCGATGGATCACGTCTTCGTCTGTGAGCCGGGCAACGTCGGAGACGATCCGGGGCATTCCGAGAGTCGTGGTGGGACGGCTCATCGTCAGGTAGCTGCGGATCCGGCCCGCCAGGGCAAAGAGGCGCGCCGCATCCTCCGAGCTCTCACAGGCACCGGCGGCCATGTCGAGCTCATCGGCCGCCTCGATGAGAAGCTCCATTCCCGTGTCGCCGGCCTCGGTCATCGTCCTGGCCGAGGCAGTGTGCGATGGCAAGGCGGGCAAGCCGGCCACGTGGCATTGGGACCCATCGGGACTCTCGATTTGTCACCGTAAGCGGGGACGCTGGTGCTCGAAATGAGCAATAAGGAGGGTACACCCGGCGAGTGGGGGGTGCCTCGACGTCAGACGCGGACGGCCCGTATGTGCAAGAAGAGCGGGATCCGGTGCCACTTGTCCGCCGGATCCGGTTCGGCGACTTCTCGCATCCGCTCAATGAGGAAACCGGCGTCCGCCAGGGCGTCCGTGTAGTCCGCCAAGGGACGGTGCTCGGTGTGAAAGGTCATGGTGAACCCGTCGCGTTCGCACGTGTCGGCCAGGCCCCGGCGATCGAACCAGGAACCCTCGATGACGAACGGACGTGAGGCATCATCGGAACCAGGGCCAAAGCCGCCGGCGGTGTTGAGCGGGTGAGTGATGGCAAGGACCAGCCGGCTGCCCGCGCGGAGGACACGGGCACACTCGAGGACGGCAGCCTCCATCTCATCGACGTCTTGCAGGCTCATGAAGGCGACGACGCAGTCGGCGACCGCGTCAGGAAAGGGAAGGGCCGCTGCATCGCCCAAGAGCACCGGGCCGCCTGCGTCAGCGTGATTCGCCGCCGCGCCCGCCATCGTCGGGGAACCGTCGATCCCGATGACCCGATGACCGAGTCGAGCCAGGTCACGGCCGACCCGTCCCTCGCCACAGCCGATATCGAGGGTCAGCCGGCCAGGGGGCGGCACCAGTGGGAGGAACGCATCGCGGTGAAAGCGCCAATAGCTGTCGTGACCTGGCGCCCGGGACCACGCGATCCAGTCCCTCGCGTTGGCCTCCCAGGCATCTCGCATCACCGTTACATTGTGTCAAGCGGGGTGTGCCGCCGACCCCATTGGCGTCGCGGGGCACCCGAGTGCACGACCGGGCCATGCTGGATGGGTGACCTCTGATGGGGAACTTCGGGTACACGATCAGCCGGTTGGAGCCGGGACGACCTGCCGCAGGATCTTGGCGGCCCTGCCGACATGGTTCGGCATCCCAGCCTCAGTCGAGGACTACGTCGGCGCCGCCGATCGGTCGCCCACCGTCATTGCTTCGATCGGAGACGAGCACGTAGGGCTTCTCACGCTCGTGAGACACAGCCGGTACGCCGCCGAGGTCTACGTGATGGCCGTGCTGCCGGAGCTTCATCGCCGGGGTATCGGCCGGGCGTTGCTCGGGCATGCCGAAGGCATGTTGGCCGCGGACGGCGTGGAGTTCCTGCAGGTGAAGACGCTCGCTCCGAGCAAGCCCGACGACGGGTACGACAAGACGCGAGCCTTCTATCTCGCGTACGGCTTCCGCCCACTCCAGGAGTTCCGGGACTTGTGGGGCGCTGAGAATCCGGCTCTGCAGATGATCAAGGTCGTCCCGAAGCCCGGTGTGGCGCAGTGAGGCGGACCCGGCGAGGCGGGGGACGATGGGCGCCCCAGAGCTTCGCAGTGGTGCTCCTCATGGGGCTCGTCGTCGCAAGCCTTCCGGGGTTCACATCAACCACGTCGGCGTCAGCCGACACGGCGCGCCGCAGTGTGCAGCGCATCATCATCGACACCGACCTCTCCCTCTGGTGGGATGACGCGACGGCGGTCGGGATGGCCAATGTCCTTCAGCAACGGGGCCAGGTCCAGATTCTCGCGGTCATGTCGGATATTCGAAACCCGGTGGCTGCCGCCGCGCTCGATGCCATCGATACGGCCTATCGTCACGGCGGGATTCCGGTCGGGGCCGTGGCCGACAGCTCCGCCAATACGGCCCCACACGGTTACAGTGACGTGCTGGCGGAACAGCTCCCCCACGCCATTCGGAACAGCTCGCAAGCGCAGCCCGCAGTCCGACTCTACCGTCGCGTGTTGGCGGCCCAGCCGGATCACAGCGTGACGGTCGTCGCGATCGGTGGCGACACCAACTTGGCCGGCCTGCTGCGTTCCGGCCCGGGTCAAGGCAGTTCCCTGCCGGGACGAGCGCTCGTGGCCGCGAAGGTCAAACGGCTCGTGATCGAAGACGGGCTCTTCCCGACGGGGGGTCCCCCGTTCACCAACGAACGCCTTGACATCGCCGCCACCAAATGGGTCGTGGGTAGCCAGGGCTGGCCGACAGCGATCGCCTGGGTCGACGGGTTCACGGGCATCAACACAAAGGTCGGCAGCGGGCTCTGTTCGTCGGTGCACCCGAAGAACCCGATGCGCATCGTCTACCAGAAGCTCTTCAACTGCGGGCCGCCGGGAGACGGTGACTGGGACGGGCCCACGATGCTGTACGCGGTCGGAGGAGGACCGGGCATCTTCTCAGAGCTGGGTCAGGGTGGCGCTGCGGTCATCAACTCCCAGGGTGGGTTGTCCTGGGGCTCCGGCGCGGACCATCCGCAAGAGGTGTACGTCCACGTCATGGATCAAGCCGAGCTCAATTCGAGGATCAACTCGCTTCTCGACAGCTCGTGACTGCTCTCAGCGTGGGCTGAAGGGGCTGTCTCCGGCGCGCCGTAGGTGTGCGAACCGACCGGCGCCCCCGGGGGAAAAGGGGGGAGAGGCGCCAGCCGCTTCGCTACACCGAAAGCCTAAAGGCCTCCTCTAAGACTCGCCTATGACACACGTTACGAATTCGTGGAGATTTTCGCGCGATGCAATGTTGTCGGCGCCGCGCCGTCAGGGCTTGTGCGCCTGGATGATCCAGGTGGCGGATTGGTAGGTGACTCCGTCGTCGCCGGCGTGTTCGGCGATCGTGGCGCGTAGAGATGCGGCGGCCGTGTCCTGGCCCACTTGGTCGAGGCCCTCGCTCATCCAGTCGATCAGACCGCTGACGAAGTCGAAAGCGTCGTCGGGGTCGGGTCCGAAGCTCATCGGTTCGTGCAGGCTTTGGAAGGCGATCTCCACGAAGCCCGCCGCTTCCAGGATGGCTCGCACGCGATCGGGGTCGGACAGCGCGAAGGGGCTGGGGGCGTCGGCGGGAGGCGCCGGGAGGTCTCGGCCGACGGCCATGGCGGCGCGGAACTCGGTGAGCCACTCGTTGTCGGCGACGCCTTGCCAGGTGAGGAGCGTGAGTCGACCTTCTGCGTCCAACGCGCGATGGAGGTTGGTGAATGCCGCGATCGGATCACCGAAGAACATCGAGCCCATGCGGGAGATGACGACGTCGAACGCGGCGTCTTCGAAGGGGTAGATCTGCGCGTCGCCATGGCGGAATTCGACGTTGTCGAGCCCCTCCTTGATGGCGATCTCTCGCGCGAGCGCGAGCATCTGCGATGACAAATCGACGCCGAGCGCGGACCCGTTCGTCGCGATGCGTGCGACGTCGCGAGTTGCCTGTCCGTTGCCACAACCGACGTCGAGCACACGGTCGCCTTCGTGAACGGCTGCTGCGGTGAGGAACGGGCCGTGGAGGTTCGCAAGGGTTTCGTCGAAGCGTCGGGCTTGGGCAGACCAGAACGCGCCTTCTTTGCCGTCCCAGGCGCCGACCTGGCCGGCGTTGGACGGGTCAGCGATCAGATCCTGCCGGGTGTCCATTGGGTCTCCATTTCGGGGGATTGCTCTCTCGATCGTACGGCGTGTCGTCGAACTGGGTCAGGTGCCCCTCGGACCGGCGAAATCAGACAGGAACCGAAAGTTGCGATTCAATGATGTCGATGGCCGCAGCATCGGGACTCACGGTGGCGCTGAGCAGCACGGGCGGCACCGTGACGAGCTTCTTGGAGCACCTAGTTGGGGAACCCATTGAGGCCAGGGGTCTTCTTCACGAGAGGATCGGCGCCCCTCATTCGAACGGTTTGGGCGTTGAAGAGGGCGGTCCGTTGCTCCATCGTGCTGCCACTCTGCAGGGCTCGGTTTCTGGCAACCCCTACGTCTACGCGGAAAGTGTGATCGTCGTGAGCCGCCTGCCGGCGAGGCTCCTCGAGAGACTCGAGACCAGCAACGACCCGATCGGTCGGGTGCTCGAAGAGGCGGAGGTCGCCGTGACCCGCGAGGACATGGTGGAGCCGAGTGCACTCATCGTGTCCCGGCCACGGAACATGGACGAGATCGTGCGTGGCCACGTGCTGACGCGTACATATCGGATCGACACCGGACAGACCCCCCTCATGATCATCACGGAGTGGTTCCTCAGAACGCTCATTCCCTTTCTTCCCTGAGGCCTGGGTCGCAGAGTGCACCGTCCTGGTCAGGTCCTCCAGACGCGCAGCCCGTGGCGACTGAGCCGAGTCGGGACGATCTGAAACAACGGATCCGCTGCTCTGAGGTCTCGGAGCAGCTGGTGCTTGACGTTCATGTCGGGGCCACAGAGCAGTGTGACGCTCCCTCCCTCGCCCCCGGCCCCGTTGACCTTCCACCCAGCTGCGCCGTTGGCCGCTGCGACGTCGATGGCCGTCTGCGCCTCCTTGCCGACCAGGTCCGGATGGAGGCGACCCTGCATTTCGGTGTTGGCCGTCATTGCCCGTCCCAGGCCCGGGAGATCGGCCGCCTGCACGGCGTCCCTGGCTTGTTCGGCGGTATGGCGTAGCCCTTCGAGGTGCGACAAGGCCGCAGCGTCGTCGGTCAGCGTTGCGATGACCTGGTCGTGGACCTCTGAGGACACGTGGGGGCGTCCGAGGAACACCAGCACCAGTTGACGCTCGAGTTCCCACCACAAGTCATCGGGAACCGCCATCTGCGAGACCGACGCCTGTGGATAGGCCGTTATCTCGATGAAGTTGACGCCGCCGTATGCGGCGCAGAGTTGATCCTGGATACCTGACTGAATTCCGAGCCGGTCGACCTCGATCCGATGTGCGGCGAACGCGATCTCATCAGGAGACAATCTGCCCGGCGTCAGCGCGTCGAGGGCGCCGATCAACGCGACCGTGACACTGGCCGAGGTGCCGGTCGAGCAGCCGGCCGGAGCCCCCGAGTAGATATTGATCTCGACCGAGACGTCATCGGGCAGACCGAGACTGTCGATCGTGGCCTCCAGCAGAGGGTGGCGGTCGGGAAGAAGACCCGGTTCGAATGCATAGCGCTCGCGGTAGTTCTCGGCGGTGAGCACGACCCGATTGGGGAGTGCACCGATCGGATGGACTCTGACCTGCACCTCGACATAGGGGGACACGGCGATGTTGAAGACCTTGCCGTGGCCGGCGAACCAGGTGTCGGTCCATCCCCCGTTGTCGCAGATCCGGATCGGGGCGACTGCATTCACGACTTCGAGGGGGACACGGGACTCACCCATCCGGCTCATCGTGCTTCCCCCGCATCCGAGGCGCTGACTCGGCAGCACTGAGGGTGCAAAGACCGGGACCGAGCCGACGTAGGGGCCGCACCGCGCAAGTCAGGGCAGACGCTTCACAAAGAAGTGTTCGCCGTAACCGAGTGGCGTGTCCTCGGCATACCCGATCTCTTCGTAGCCAAGGCGTCGGTAGAAGTCGGGAGCTTGAAAGGTGTGCGTGTTCAGGCGGATTGCCCGACAACCTCGTTTCTGCGCCTCTGCCTCAAAGACCCCCATGAGCCTGCTTCCATAACCCCTCCCTCGAAATGAAGCCGTCACCCAAAGCCACTCGACCATTGCATAGCCACCCCAACTGAAGCCGTCGATTCCAGCGTCGAGTTCACCCTCATCGTTTCGGCGAAAACAGCTCATCGATCGGTACTGGTCGTACCCAGTCGTCGCAATATTGAAGGCCACCAATCGCTCTCTTAGCTCCGCTACCGCCGCGTCGTCATGGACATCCGTGATCTCGAATTCGGCCATCACGGCCATGCTGTCAGACAAGGCTTGCCCTCGCGCCGATGACGCCCGGTAAGCGTCCAGGGTGACCCTCACCTGGCGCGAGGGGATCAGGGGGTCGCGCTGTTGGAACTCAGCCGAGCGCGAAACCGGCCGACGCCAGCAGCTCCTCGCTCTCGACCCACAGGCGAGCCGCGGCGTCGTCGTCGCGGGCCTGGCGGCTCATGTGCCCGGGCTTGGAGCGGACCCAGTACTTGCCGGTCTCGGTGGCGAGGTCCGGCGACGTGGCCACGTGGAGGGACGTCTTGGCGCCGCGCCGTGGGCTGATCTCGAAGGGCCGCACGAGGCGCATCCCGAAGCCCATGAATCCGGTGAGGTCCCCGTCCATGCCGAACCCGCTGCGGACCGGGCCGGGATGCACCGCGTTGGCGGTCACGCCGCTGTCACCGAGCCGCCTTGCCAGCTGGCGAGTGAAGAGGACGTTGGCCAGCTTGGAACGGCAGTACGCCTCCATCGCCTCGTAGTGGTGCTCGCTCTGGAGGTCCTCGAAGCGCATGCCGCGCCATGCCGCGTGGTGGCCGACCGAGGTGACGTTGACGATCCGCGACGGTGCGCTGGCCTGCAGGCGCCCCAGCAGGAGATTGGTGAGGTAGAAGGGCCCGAGGTGGTTGACGCCGAAGGTGTACTCGATCCCCTGCGTGGTCAGCTGGCGCTGGGACCACGTCCCCCCGGCATTGTTGACGAGCACGTCGAGGCGGTCCCATCGTGAGAGCACCTCGGTGGCCGCCTGTTTGACCGAGTCCAAGTCGGCGAGGTCGAGTGGCACCACGTGCACGTCGTCGTTCCAGGTCCTCTGGGTGACCTCGCGGGCGGCGGCCGCGGCCTTGGCATGGTTCCGGCAGGCCAGCACCGTGGTGGCCTCCAACGCCGCCACGCCGACGGCCGTCTCCAGCCCGATCCCGATGTTGGACCCGGTGACGACGACGACCTTGCCTTGCATGCTCATGGGGACATCCAGTCTGGAGGCGGGCGCCGCCGGGCTTCGCGACCCGATCGACCAGGAGATCACACCCCATGGGACATCGGGGTGCAATTACAACGCACTGCTTTCGCTCCCAGGTCACCACGGCCCGGGCTGCTGGAGCTGCCCCTCAGCGTCTCAGCTCACTGAGCTCCGGCGGGGTCCGCGCCGTGGGCACGCTCCCACTCCGCGGGCGGGCCGATGGCCGACGCCTCGGGACCGAGTCGCTCGACGTAGCCCCGGTGGACGACGCGCCAGCGTTCCGGCGGGCTCCAGGGAGGCTCGGCGCCGGCGCACTGGTACCCGAGGCGGTCGAGGCATACGTGCCACCCGGCGGCGTCGCGCGCCGCCTTGCCGGCCTCGGGGAACGTCACGGTCAGCCGGAGGATGCAGCCGGGCCCGTCGGACTCGAGCTCGAAGCGCAGGGTGTCGTCGGCCCAGCGCAGCTCCATGAGCGACGGCGGGTCGAAGGCCAGCATCTCGCCGTCGAAGGGCTCCCCCTCCGACTCCCGGAACGAGAACCGGAGCGGCGAGCCGCCGGCTCGTGTCCCCTCAATGGTGGTCGGGAACCAGCCGGCCAGGTGCTCGTCTTCGGTGATGGCGCGCCACACCCTCTCCTGGGGGTGCGCCAGGCGACGCCGGAAGCGCACGATCGACAGGTCACCGGCGCGTTCCAGGCTGCCGAGCTCGCCGAGGTCCGCTCCCTCGCTCCGGCCGCTCACGCCCACGACCCCCCCTCGCTGCCCTCCATGATCTCGAGGTGGCGCTCCAGGGCGTTGAGGTGGCTGTCCCAGCGCCGTCGGTACGGCGCCAGCCACTCGTCGACGTCGCGGAGCGGCTCGGGCCGGAGCCGGTAGATCCGACGCTGCGCGTCCACGCGCGACTCGACCAGGTCGGCACTGCGCAGGACCTTGAGGTGCTTGGAGACGGCCGGCTGGCTCAGGGAGAGGTGCAGCACCAGGTCGCCGACGGGCCGATCCTCCACCAGCAGGAGGTCGAGGATGCGGCGGCGGCTCTCTTCGGCCAGGACCTCGAATGTGGCGGTCACCCAGCTAGTATTCTCCCTACATTATATAACTGTCAAGGGATATTCAGCTCGCGGCCGCCTTGGCAATCCGGCGCAGCGGGGGCAGGGTCGGCGGGGGTTGCCGACGGGGCGGGAGCGCCTCCAACAGGTTCATGGTCGCTTCGGCGATCAGCGTCACCGCATGCTCGAAGGCTTCCTCGGTCTGCGGTGACGTCGACTGCACGCCGCTGACCTTGCGGACGTACTGGCGGGCGGCCGCCTCGATCTCCTCGTGGGTGGCCACGGGCTCGAGCCCGCGCAGGGTGGTGATGTTCCGGCACATGCCCGTCACCCTATGTCCCGCTCCGGAGCCGCCCACCGGCCCGGGGGCGCCCCCACCGCCAAACTGGACCCGGGGCGCTAGCGGTCCGTGCAGTGCCCGGGCGTGACGGTCACGGTCACCCGGTGCCCGGACCTGGTGTTCTTCACCTGGAGCAGGTCGCTGCCCGGCGCCGACGTCTCCTCTGCGCCGGTGGTGCGCACGCAGTAGCCGTGGGGGTAGTGGATCTCGGTCGGCACGAAGATGAGGGTCGGCGCGTGGATGCGGTGGTCGGGCACGTAGGCCAGGTGGAACACACCGGTCGACGGCGAGAAGTGGAACGAGATGGGGACGCCCGCGACCGCCTGCGGATAGGCGCGACTGAGCACGCGCGCCGTCGAGCGCAGGCGACCGTCGGCCATCAGGAGTGACTCGGCGCCGCTCCCGGTCGGGTCGGCGTAGTACTTCCAGTCCCAGTAGGTCCACCCAACCTCCTGTCCGTCCAGATTCGACGTGATGCCGGCGAGGAGTCCCGGACTGCTCGTGGCCCCGAACTCGCTGACGAACCACGCCGGGCCGCCGGGCTGGGCACCGGAGGCCATTTCGGAGCGGTCCTCGACTCGCCTCCCCAGCGAGCGCGCGTCCTGATGGGCGCAGGTCGAGATATTGGTCGGATTGCCCGTCACCGGGCTGCGGGCCCGGCAGTAGATGTGGACGTTGAAGACGAGGTTGCGCAGGTTCATGGGCCCCAGATAGGTCGGGAGCCCGCGGCTGGCGTAGTTGTCGGGCTCGTCGAAGATCAGGTGGGAGGGGTCGGCGGCCAGGATGGCCGGGATCACGCCGTTGGCGGGGTCGGCCGACGGGCACCGCAGGGCGGGCGCACCGTGCAACGGGGTGCCGATGTGGGCCGTGCCCGTGTAGAAGCACTCGAGCTGCGCGTCGAAGTGCTCGTCCCCGAAGCGGACGAGCGAGGTGGAGAAGGGCTCGTTGAACAGGTCGTAGCCGAGGACCCACGAGTTCCCCCGGAAGGAGCGCGCGACATCGCCCCAGACGCGGTCGTACTCGCCCTGCAGGTCACCCCGGACGTCGTTGGTCCAGAAGTGGTTGAAGGCGATGCCGGCGGCCTTGCTGCCGTAGGAGGCAGACCATCGACCAGGAGGGTCCACACTCGGCAGTCCGTCGGTGCACACGGCCCACGCCGGGGCTCCCTCGCCGTCGAACATCTGGTTGAACACGTCCTGATGCATGTCCAGGATCGTGTGGATGTGGAAGCGGCCGAGGAGGTTCACGGTGGTCCGGAGCCGCGCCACGTAGCGGTTCAAGACGGCCTGGTTGAACTGGTGGGGATCGGTCGGGCTGCCGGCGCCGCAGATGGCGGGGTCGTTGGCCCGGGCGGTGCCGGGCTCCAGGCCGCTCCAGGTCATCCCCAGGCGCACCACGTTGAAGCCGAGCCTCGCCATGAGGGAGGCGTCGGCGGCGGAGAAGTCCCACGGTTTGCCCCGGGCGGGGAAGAGCACATACGGGGGGTGCTTGTAGACGGCGTTGACGCCGTGGAAGAAGACGATGCGCCCCTGGCGGTCGTAGAGGTAGGGGCCCCCGGGGGCGGAGATGGGGCCCGGTGCCGTGGCCGAGGCGCCTCCGGGGCCGGAGCCGGCGACAATCGGCGACTGCAGCGTGGGCAGGGCCGACACGGTCGGGGCCGTCGAGGCTGTCCCGGTCCCCGGCGCGCCGCTGAGGACGAGGATCGTCCCAACGATGGTCAGCGCGGGCACGATCCTGGACCATCGACGCCGCACGGGCGACAGTATTCCCGGCGGCCGGCGCTGCGGGGCCGCGCCCGGCACGCGCTATTCCGGGTGCGACGCCCGGCGCCGGCGGGTCATGTAAGTCAGTAATCCAGGCCCGCGTACCAGTCACCGCGCCCGTGCGGCGTGAGGTCGAGCAGGTTCCAGACCGGGGAGAGCAGGTCGATGCCCCGCTCGGGTATGTCCTCGGCCATGTGGGGGTGGCAGGTGTAGAAGTGGCGCGGCGAGCCGTCAGGGTCGAGGGTGAAGACGGAGACGGTCGAGTCCTGGGCGCCGGCCTCGTCCTCAGCGGCCAGGTCGTACTGGAACGTGCTGTCACCACAGCTCAGGAGGCGGACCTGGTCCCACCCCCGCCGGCGGGCATGGGCGCGCAACGTCGGGGGGTCGGCCGCAGCGGCCACCACGAAGTCGGCGTTCTGCTCGATGTGGCGGACGACGCCGTTCAGGCCGTCGATCCACATGGTGCACATCGGGCACGGCGTCGTCTGGAGCTTCCCGTACATGACGTGCTGGACGACGAGGGCCCGCCTCGGGTCCGTGAAGAGCTCGCTCAGCCGCACCCTGCGCACCGGTTCGTTCCCGTCCACCAGGTCACGCGGGCCCTCCAGGAACTCGTAGTCCTGGACCAGGGCACCGGGCGGCAGCTGGCGCCGGAGCGACGCCACCTTCTCACGGTGGTGCATCAGCTCTACCTCGGCCAGGCGGAGCTCCTCGCGCCGCTCGGCGTACTCAGCTGGTTCGTTGAGGCGGGTCTGCTTCATCGCCACACCCTCCTTCGATCAGTGCCGAATGTAGCGGTCGATCAGTGCCGAATGTAGCGGTGATGTCGCCCGGGCGTACCGACGACTTCAAACCCGAGAAGCGGGCACGGACCGTCGTGGCGGGTGCGAACGACCGGAAGCGTCGACGTGGAACGGTGCAGCGTCTGACGTCAGGCACCGCGCGCACCCAGCTTGAAGCGAAGAAAGAGGCGGGGTCCTTCCTCGCCACACGACCGCAACCAGCGCCTCCCGATCGTCTTCGAGTCGCGCGACCCTCTCTCGCCTCAGGCGACCTGTTCGAGCGCCCGGGCGATCTCCACGTCGCCCGAGACGCTGCGGACGCTCAGCTCGACCCGGGCGTCCCGGCGCCCCGACCGCGGGGCATCGTCGAGGGGGATCTCCGAGTGGACGGAGCCCGACATCGTCTCGACGTCGACCGCGAGCTCGACGCCGCGCGACACCCCGACCGCGACGTTCCCCGACACGGAGCGCACGTGCAGCACCCCGGCGACGATGGCGAGGACCCGCACGTCGCCGGAGACGTTGACGATCCGTGCGCCGTGCGACAGTTCGCCCAGCCGGACGTTCCCCGACGTCGCCTTGACCTCCACCCGCTCCCACGCCGCGCCGACCTCCAGGTCGCCCGACGCGGTCGCGAAGACGGCGCTCCCGGCCACGCCCGAGCAGCGCAGGTCGCCCGACGCGGTGTGGACCCGGAGGCCACCGCCGACGTTGCCCAGCGTGATGTGCCCGCTGGCCGTCTTGGCGGTCACGTCGGACCCGATGTCGTCGGTGGAGATGTTCCCGCTCGAAGACACCAGGTCCGCCTGGCCGATGGGGCCCGTGATCTCGACGTCGGCCGAGGCCGTCATCACGTTGACGTCGCTGCCGACGGGCAGCTCGACCCGCACCGTGACGGCATTGCGACGGATGAAGCGCATGCCGTGCAGCTTGGGGATCTTCACGCCGACGACGTGACCGCCCCCGCTCGGGCGGCACTCGACGACGGCCCGCTCGACCAGCTCGTCCGCGCCGGGCGTCTCGGCTCGAAGCGAGACCGCTGTCGTCTCCGTCGCCGTGGCGGTGATCTCTACCAGCCCGACCTCGTTGCGGACGTAGAGCCGCACCGTCCCGGGTGTCTCGAAGGTCTTCTCCATTCTGTTCTCCTCTTTCTCTCAGGTCGTGCCGTAGCCACGCAGGCGGTTGCCCGTGCGGCCGCTCCGGCTCTTCAACGTCGACAGGGCGCGCTCCAGCGTGCGCACGATGAACGTGTTCACCGAGACCCCCTCGCCCGACGCGCCCTCCTCCACCCGCGCCTTCAGCCCCTCGCCCAGGCGCAGGGTGATGCGGGCCGACAGCTCGGCATCGGGCTCGGGGCCCGGCCCGTGCTCGTCCCCCACGTAGGCCAGCGCGACGTCGTCGCCGGCGACGCGGATCTCCACCCTGCCCTCGGGCAGGTCGGCGGAGAGCTCGGCCGCCGCGTCCGAGAGCAGCTCGAGGACACGGGACGGGACGGACCGCTCCAGTACGGCAGCGATGCGCTCGGCGGCCTCGGCCACGACCTCGTCGCCCAGGTCGCCCACGGCGACCACGTCCGAGCGCAGCCCGTCCACCACCAGTGACATCTTCATGATGTCACTCTGACATCACTATGATGTCATGTCAACCGGTCTGCCGCGACGGCGACAGAAATCCCTGGTCAGCCGCCTGCTCAGTCCACCTTCTGGTCAGCCGCCGGAGGCGTCCTGCACCCGGGTCTTGCCGGCCGAGATGAAGGGCATCATGTCGCGCAGCTCCTGCCCGACCGCCTCAATCTGGTGGGCCTTGCCCTGGGCGCGCAGCTCCTCGAAGCGCGGGCGGCCCGCCTTGTTCTCCTCGATCCACTCCTGCGCGAAGGCCCCGCTGCGGATGTCGTCGAGGATGGTCTGCATCTCGGCCCGCACGGCCTCGTTGATGACCCGGGGGCCGCGGGTGAGGTCGCCGTACTCCGCCGTGTCGGAGATGGAGTAGCGCATGCCGGCGATGCCCTGCTCGTACATGAGGTCGACGATGAGCTTGAGCTCGTGCAGGCATTCGAAGTAGGCCGACTCGGGCTGGTAGCCGGCGTTGACCAGGGTCTCGAACCCGGCGGTGACCAGTGCGGTCAGGCCGCCGCACAGCACGACCTGCTCGCCGAAGAGGTCGGTCTCGGTCTCCTCGTCGAAGGTGGTGTCGAGCACGCCGGCCCTGGTGGCGCCGATGGCGTGGGCATAGGAGAGGGCAAGGTCGCGCGCCTTGCCGGTGGCGTCCTGGTGCACGGCGACGAGCGAGGGCACCCCACCGCCCTCGGTGTAGGTCCGGCGCACCAGGTGGCCGGGGCCCTTGGGCGCGACCATGGTGACGTCGACGCCGGCCGGCGGCACGATCTGCCCGAAGCGAATGTTGAAGCCGTGGGCGAACATCAGCATGTCCCCCTCCGTCAGGTGCGGCGCCACGAACTCGTCGTAGGCGGCCTTCTGTTCGGTGTCGGGAAGGAGGATCATGATGACGTCGGCCTCGGCGGCGGCGTCGCCCAGCGGCATCACGCGCAGCCCGGCCTCTTCGGCCTTGCGCCGGCTCGCGCTCCCCTCGCGCAGGGCGACCCGGACGTCCACGCCCGACTCCATGAGGTTGAGTGCGTGCGCATGGCCCTGGGAGCCGTAGCCCAGGATGGCAACCTTGCGGCCCGCGATCAGGCTGGGATCGGCGTCGGATTCGTAGTACAGGGTTGCCATGGCGTTCTTGCCTCTCTCTTCTCGTCTGCTCTCAATGTGTTCGGTTCTTCTCAGTCCGTTCGGCTCTTCCCAATGCGTCCAGGCGTCCGGTGGCGCGCCCGTCCGCGGTTCAGTGGCGGTCCAGCTTAGGCAGTGCGACCCGTCCCGTCCGTTGGAGCTCGACCACGGTGTACTGCTCCAGCAGGCCCTCGAAATCGTCGATCTTCTCCGGCCGCCCCGCCAACATGACGGTCAGGCGGTCCGCGCCGACGCTGACGACCTCACCCCCGAACACACCCACCAGCTGAATGACCTGCGACCGCTCGGTCGGGCCCACCGCCACGGTCACCAGCACGAGCTCACGCTCCACGGCCTCCGCCGGCGAGAGCTCGCCGATCGACACCACGTTGACGAGCTTGTCGAGCTGCATGATCACCTGCTCCAACGGGGCCGACTCCACGTCCACCACGATGGTGATGCGGCTCAGGTGCTCGTCCTCGTCGGTCGGGGCCACGGCCAACGAGTAGATGTTGAAGCCGCGGCGGCTGAAGAGCCCGGCGACACGGGCCAGGACCCCCGCCTTGTTCTCCACCAGCACCGAGAGGATGTGGTGGCGCGGCGTCGACGCCGCCTTGGCGCCGGCCAGCGCGCTCAGCTGGGCCGGCGTCATCGGGGCGCCAGCAGGTCGGGGTGCACCACGATGTCGTCGTTGGACGAGCCGGCGGCCACCATGGGGAAGACCTTCTCGAAGGCGTCGGTGCGGAAGTCGACCACCACGGGGCGGTCGTCGATCGAATTGGCCTTCTCAATGGCGGGCCCGACGTCCTCGGGCGACTCGGCGCGGATCCCCACGCAGCCCATGGCCTCGGCCCACATCACGTAGTCGGGCAGGTCGGGCGAGAGATAGACCTCCGAGTAGCGCTCCCCGTAGAACATCTCCTGCCACTGGCGGACCATGCCCAGGTAGGCGTTGTTGAGGATGGCGATCTTCACCGGGATCTGCTCGGCGCTCGCCGTGACGAGCTCCTGCGCCGTCATCTGGAAGCAGCCGTCGCCGTCGATGGCCCACACGGTGCGGTCCGGACGTCCGACCTTGGCCCCGATGGCGGCCGGGACGGCGAAGCCCATGGTGCCGGCGCCGCCGGAGTTCACCCACGTGTAGGGGTACTCGAAGTTCCAGTACTGCGACGCCCACATCTGGTGCTGCCCGACCCCGGCCACGACCACGGTGTCGACGGGCGCCGCGTCGCGCAGCTGCTCCACGACGTTCTGGGGCTTGATGGCGCCCCCGTTGCTTTCGGCGTAGTGGAGGGGGAAGCGCTCCCGCCACTCGTTGATCTGGCCCCACCACGGTGCGAGGTCCTGGACCACCGGCTGGTCGCCGTGGGCGTCCATGGCGAGCAGGAGCTCCTCGATCACCCGCCGGCAGTCACCGGCGATGCCGACGTCGGGCACTCGGACCTTGCCCAGCTCGGCCGGGTCGATGTCGACGTGGATGATCTTGGCGTCGGGCGCGAAGGCGCTGATCTTGCCCGTCACCCGGTCATCGAAGCGCGCCCCGAGGCTGACGAGGAGGTCGCTGCGCTGCATGGCCGTGACCGCGGTGTAGTGGCCGTGCATCCCGGGCATGCCGAGCGCCTGGTGGTGCGAGTCGGGGAAGGCCCCCCGGGCCATCAGCGTCGTCACCACCGGGATGCCGGTGCGCTCGGCCAGCGCCCGCAGCGCCTCGGCGGCCCGCGCCTTGAGGACCCCGCCGCCGACATAGAGCACGGGCCGGTCGCGCGGCGGCGATCAGCTCGGCCGCCTGGCCCACCAGCACCGGGTCGCCGAAGGTGACGGGGTGGTAGCCCGGCAGGTCGAGCTCTTCGACCGAGGACGGCCAGTACCACTCCATGGGGGCGTTGGAGATGTCCTTGGGGAGGTCGATGAGCACCGGGCCCGGCCGCCCGGTGGTGGCGACGTGGAACGCGGCGGCGACCACGCGCGGGATGTCCTGGACGTCCTTGATGAGCCAGTTGTGCTTCGTGATCCCCATGGTGACGCCCGTGATGTCGCACTCCTGGAAGGCGTCGGTGCCGATGGAGCCGGTCGCCACCTGGCCCGACACCACGACCAGCGGGGTCGAGTCCATGTAGGCGTTCGCCAGGGGCGTGACGATGTTGGTGGCGCCGGGGCCGCTCGTCACCATGGCCACGCCGGGCTTGCCGGTGACCATGGCGTAGCCCTCGGCCATGTGCCCGGCACCCTGCTCGTGGCGGACCAGGATGTGACGGATGGAAGAGTCGATGATGGGGTCGTAGACGGGCAGGATGGCGCCGCCGGGCAGGCCGAACATCACGTCGACGCCCTGCATCTCGAGGCTCTTGATGAGGGCCTGGGCCCCTGTCATCTGCATGTGGTTCCCCTGTTCCGCTGGTGGTGCTGCCTGTGCGTTGTCATCTCGAATCGGTCCTGGAATTGAAACGACCCCCCGGTTGTGGGAGGTCGAGCGGCGCGCGGTGCGATGTGGGCGTGCGCCTACGTTACGAGTACCAGAATCTCGGGTCGGGTGCTGCGTGCCTGC
Source organism: uncultured Acidimicrobiaceae bacterium (assembly GCA_963837125.1). Lineage (GTDB taxonomy): Bacteria > Actinomycetota > Acidimicrobiia > Acidimicrobiales > RAAP-2 > Bog-473. The sequence goes on from CAWILW010000006.1 coordinate 172,851, forward strand.
ATGAGGCCAACATTGTGCCATGCCGCCGGCCCCGGACAACCCGGTCACTCCCGGCGGGCTCCCGCCCCGTCCGCCGGACCCCCTGCCGAGCCTCGGGCAGGGGCCGGCCGCTCAGCTCGCCGCGCGGACGTCGCCATGCCCCCGCCGAGGAGGGCCGGGAGCGCCGTCGCCCGCATCCGCGCCAGCACCCGATCCGTCACCGGCGCGACGTCCGGATGGACGCCGCCGTTGCCCTCGACCGCCGCCCGCCACGCCGCGGCTCGTCGCTCGAGCTCGTCGGGGTCGCTCGAGCTGCACGCAGTCGAGTCGGTCGGTGTTGAGGTCGACCACGATGGTGTCGCCGTCCTCGACGAGCGCGATCGGCCCGCCGAGGAGCGCCTCGGGCGCCACGTGGCCGATGACCAGGCCGACCGATCCGCCGGAGAAGCGGGCGTCCGTCATCAGGGCGATGGTGATGTGGCGCTGGCGGCAGAGGGCCGTGATACGCGAGGTGGGATCGAGGAGCTCGGGCATGCCCGGTGCGCCCCGGGGACCCTCGTAGCGGATCACCACCATGTCGTTGTCCTGAAAGCTGTCGGGCCGCCCGTCGAGGGCGTCGATGAGGGAGCGTTCGCCGTTGAACACGCGGGCGCGGCCGGTGAAGACGCCATCCTGCACCCCGCCCTCGACGCCGGCGACCTTGAGGATCGCCCCGCCCTCGGGCGCGAGGTTGCCGCGGAGCAGGCGGAGGCCGCCGGTCTCCTTGAAGGGCTTCTCGACCGGGTAGATCACGTCCTGATCGGGAGGCGGCGGCGCCAGCCGTCGGAGCTGTTCGGCCAGGGTCTCGCCGGTGCAGGTCGAGCGCGGCGCCGTCGAGGAAGCCGGCGTCGAGGAGCTCGTTGACGATGACCTGCAGGCCGCCCTTGGCGTCCACGTCCACCATGGAGTAGTCACCGAACGGTCGCATGTTGACCAGCACCGGCAATCGCCGCGCCAGCTGGTTGAAGTCCTCCTGGCTCATGACCTCGTCCCAGAGGTCGAGGCCGGCGGCGCGGGCGATCTCGACGCTGTGCAGCAGCACGTTGGTCGACCCGCCCATGGCGGCGGCGACCGTCAGGGCGTTGCGCAGCGACGCGGGCGTGACGATGTCGCGCGGCCCGATGCCCCGGCTCGTCATGGCGAGCAGGCAGTCGATCGCCTGATCGGGGAACTCGGTCAGGCGGCGCGGATCGTCCGACGGCGGGGACACCATGTGCAGCGGCTCGAGGCCGAGCACGGCGATGAAGGTTTGCATCGTGTTGTAGGTGAACATGCCCCCGCAGCTGCCCTGGCCGGGGCAGGCGTGCAGGGCATAGCGGGCCCGGACCTCGTCGTCCTGGTCGGCGACCTGGAAGGCCGACACCAGGTCGATCCGCGCGCCCGTCTCGGGATCGATCCCGGGCCTGATCGGGCCGTCGGAGAGGATGACCGCGGGCGTGTTGTTCTCGAGCACGGCGGCGACGGTCCCGACCGGGGGCTTGTCGCACGCCACGACGGCGACCAGCCCGGCGACGCTGTTGGCCGCCAGGTGCACGTCGGCGACGTCGTGGACGAGCTCGCGCCCGACCAGGGAGAAGCGCATCTGCGGCGTGCCGTTGAGCTGGCCGTCCGAGACGCCCAGGGTGAACGCCGGCGGGATCAACCGGACCGCCAGGTCGTCCGCGGCGATGCGGCGGTGCAGGGCGGCCTGCACGGCCTCCACCTTCTGCGGGACGCCCAGGTAGCACTGGCTGTCGCCGAGGTTGCCGATCACCGCCCACACCGGGTCGTGGATCTTCTCGACGTCCTCACCGAGGAAGGCGGCCGTGCCGACCTTCTGTACGTCGCGCCCCGGGTTGAGGGACACGAACGTGGCGACCGCTTCCGATTCGTTGGGCACGAAATCCAAACTAGTGGTCAGGATGGCCCCGACCCCAAGGCGAAGCGACCCGTGGCCCGGATCGACACCCCCGCTCCGATGGCGGCGCCTCGCAATCCCTGCCCGCGCGCCACCGCCGGCCCGGCCGTTCAGGCGGGCGTGGGCACCGGCGCCGTGGGCGTGACCTCCACGCCGATGGTCGGGATGGTGCGCTGCATCCAGCGGGGCATCCACCAGTTCACCGGTCCGAGGAGCTCCATGATGGAGGGGACGAGGACCATGCGCACCAGCGTCACGTCGATCAGCACGGCCACCGCCAGGCCGAGTCCGAAGACCTTGAGGATGTGGAGCGGGTCGTTGATGACGAACGACGCGAAGACGCAGAACATGATGGCGGCGGCGGCGGTGATGACGCGGCCGGTGATGGCCAGGCCGTCGGCCACCGCCGTCGAGTTGTCGCCGGTGCGCAGCCATTCCTCGCGGATGCGCGAGAGCAGGAACACCTCGTAGTCCATGGACAACCCGAAGAGGATGGTGAACATCGTCACCGGGATCCACGGGTCGATGGGACCCTTCTCGCCGATCCCGATGACGCTGCCCAGCCAGCCCCACTCGAAGACGGCGACCATGACGCCGTAGGCGGCGCCGACGCTGAGCAGGTTCATGATCACGGCCTTCAAGGGCAGGACGACGGAGCGGAAGACCATCGTGAGGAGGATGAACGACAGGAGCAACACCGCCCCGATGACGAGGAAGAGCCGGCTCCCGAGGAAGTTGGCGGCGTCGATGCCCCCGGCGGTCTGCCCGCCGACCAGCGCGCGCACGCCGGTCCCGCGCACCGCAGGCGGAATCACGTCGTTGCGCAGCGTCTGCACGAGGGTCTCGGTCTCGGCCGACTGCGGGGACGTCTTGGGGACGACGACGATGACGGCGCCGGTGTCCGACGCGTTGAACTGGGGCGGCGCGACGAAGGCCACGTCGGGCACGCCGGGCCTGCAGCGCGCGGCCGAGCTGGTCCACCGTGGCGCGGTCCGCAGGGCCCGTGCATGTCGACCGCCACCACCAGTGGTCCGTTGAACCCGGGGCCGAAGCCCTGGGCCAGGAGGTCGTAGGCCTGCCGGGTGGTCTGTGAGGTGGGGTCGTTGCCGGCGTCGGTGAAGGCCAGGCGCATGGAGAAGAGGGGGAGGGCCAGGAGCACGAGGACGAGCACGGCCAGGGTCCCGGTGACCCAGGCGCGACGCTGAATGAACCGGCTCCAGCGGTGCCAGAAGCCGTTGGGTGGGGGCGGGCCACCGCTCTGGAGCAGGCCGGGCAGGTGGATCTTGTCGATGGCGTTGCCGGAGAAGCCGAGCAGGGCGGGCAGCAGGGTGAGCGCGGCGATCAGCACCATCAGCACCGCGGCGATGCAGGCCGTGGCCAGGCCGATCATGTAGGGCTGGCCGATGAGGAAGAGCCCGAACAGCGAGATCACGACGGTCCCGCCGGCGAAGAGGACCGACCGGCCCGACGTCATGAGCGACATCACGACGGCGCCGCGCGGGTCGCGGCCCTCGAAGATGCCCTGCCGGTAGCGGGTCACGATGAAGAGGGCGTAGTCGATGCCCACGCCGATGCCGATCATGGCCGCCATCTCGGGCGAGAAGACGGGCACGACGAGGAAATGGGTGACCAGCTCGAGCAGCGCCACCCCGATGCCGAGGCCGAACAGCGCGGTGATGATCGGCAGGCCCATGGCGACCACCGAACCGAAGGCGAGCAGCATGATGATGATCGCGGCCGTGATGCCGATGCCTTCGCTCGCCCCGGGCGAGACCTTGGCCACCGACGAGATCGGGTAGCCGCCGAGCTCGACCACGAACCCGGGCCGCTCCGCCGCCTTGGCGGTGTTGATCACGGCGTTGATGGAGCCGGGCTGCAGGTCCGAGGTGATGGCGTCGAACTGCACCTGGGCGTAGGCGATGTTGCCGTGCTGGGAGATCTGGTGCGCACCGGCGGCCGAGAACGGGCTGACCACGCCGGCGACGTGCGGCAGCGGCCGCAGCGAGGCCACGACCTGGTTGATCGCCGCCTCGTTGGCTGCGATGGGGGTCGTGGTGTGGAAGACGACGTCCGCGGTGTCCCCCGCCTTGGCGGGAAAGCGGGCGCTGAGCAGGTCGGCGGCCTGCTGGGACTCCGTGCTCCCGGCGGTGAACTTGTTCTGGAAGTGGGTGCCCACCACCTGCGCCACGACGGTGATCCCGATCAGGGCGAGGATCCACAGCACCAGCACGGTGCGGCGGCGGTCGTAGCACCGGCCCGCCAGGCGGCCGAGGGCCGTCTCCTGCGTCACCCCGGACCCACCGTTGCGGCCACCGCAGGGCCGGGGCGACCCGGCCTCCCTGCGCTCCCGCGTCTCCGCCCTCGTGCTCACCGCCGCGTCCTCCTATGATTCATCACTGATGAGTTCTAACACAGAACCCCTCGCGGGTGAATCCCCGCTGACCCGCCACTTCACGGTGCCACCCCGGTGAGCGCGGTGGGCCGCCGGCCCGGCGCGGCGGACACGAGGGGCGAGATCGTCGAGGCGGCCAAGCGTGTCTTCGCGGCCAAGGGCTACGACGGTGCGAGCCTGCGCGCCGTGGCCCACGAGGCGCGCGTCGACCCCGCGCTGGTCCACCACTACTTCGACGGCAAGGCCGACCTCTTCGTCGCTGCCATGTCCCTGCCCTTCGACCCCCGCGCCGTGCAAGGCGCGTACGGCCGCAGCGCACCCCGACGCACCGGGAGCGGCGATCGTTACCGGGTTCCTCTCCATGTGGGACCGCGCCGAGGGCACCGGCTCCTCCTTCGCCGCCTGCGTCGTCCGCCATGGCCAACTCGTCCGCCGTGGCCGACGCCATCCGCGAGTTCGTCGCCGACCGGATCTGGAGCGAGAACCCGGTCCACGAGGACGAGACGGCGAGCGTCACCAACCGGCGCCATGCGCTCGTCTCGTCCCAGCTGATGGGGCTCGCCTTCACCCGCTACATCCTGCGGGTGCCGCCGGTCTCGACGGCCACTCCCGCCCAGATCGGCCGCTGGGCCGGCCCCACCCTCGACCGCTACATGTCGGGGTCGCTGGACTAGCGCGCGACGGCGCCGGAGCTCCGCCGCCACCTCCTTGCCGTTCGCCTTGCCGGCGGACGCCTTCATGACCGCACCGGTGAGCATCCCCATCACCTTGTCCTCGCCCCCGGCGTAGCGGGCCCACTCGTCGGGGTGCGCCGCGATCACCTCGTCGACGACCGCAGCCAACGCGTCCGATCCGAGGGCCTCGAAGCCCATCTCCTTCGCCACTTCCGCCGGGTCGCCGCCGCCGCGTTCGAGCAGGGCGCCGAGCACCGCCTTGGACTGGGTGGCCGAGAGCTGGCCGCCGGACTCCATGGCGAGCAGGCGAGCGAAGGCGGCGGCGTCGAGCTGCAGCCCTGCCTCGCTCTGTGCCGCCACCTCGTTGGCGGCACGGGCGAGGGCCAGCGGCGCCGGCGCCCCTGCCTCGACGGCCGCGCCGACCAGGCCGTCCAGACCCAGGTCGACCACCGCCCTGATCTGATCCACCGCGGCGTCGCTCGGCGACCCGCCGAGCGCGTCGGCCAGGTGCGCACGGCGGTCGGCCGGCATCGGCCCCAGGCCGGCGCGCACCCGCTCCCGCCAGGCCGGGTCCGGGGCGAGCGGGACGAGGTCGGGCTCGGGGAAGTAGCGGTAGTCGTTGGCCTCCTCCTTCGAGCGCATCGACTCCGTGCGGCCGGCCGACTCGTCCCAGTGCCGCGTCTCCTGCACCACGGTCCCCCCGGACTCGAGCACGGCGATCTGGCGGGCAGCCTCGTACTCAATGGCCCGCCCGAGCGAGCGCAGCGAGTTGAGGTTCTTGATCTCGCAGCGGGTGCCGAACGCGCCGTTCCCCCCGGGCGGACCGACACGTTGGCGTCGACCCGCATGGAGCCTTCCTCCATGCGCCCGTCCGACGCGCCCGTCGCCACGAGGATGCCGCGCAGCTCGGAGGCGTAGGCGCGGGCGTGCTCCACCGTGCGGATGTCGGGCTCGCTCACGATCTCGACCAGCGGCACCCCCGAGCGGTTGTAGTCGACCAGCGCGTGTTGGGCGGCGTTGATGCGGCCGCTCGCCCCGACGTGGGTCAGCTTGCCCGTGTCCTCCTCCATGTGGGCCCGCGTCACCCCGACGCGGAACCCGTCGGGGAGCTCGAGCCAGCCGCCGCTGTTGAGCGGCAGGTCGTACTGGCTGATCTGGTAGTCCTTGGCCTGATCCGGATAGAAGTAGTTCTTGCGGGCGAAGACCGAGGGGCGGATCTCGCAGTGCAGCGCCTGCCCGATCCGCATGGCCAGCTCGACGGCCTGTTCGTTGAGCACCGGCAGCGCACCGGGCAGCCCCAGGCAGACCGGGCAGATGTTCACGTTCGGGTCATCGCCGAATGCGTTGCGGCACCCGCAGAACAGCTTCGTCGCCGTCTGCAGCTCGCAGTGGACCTCGAGCCCGATCACCATCTCCCAGTCGCTCATCGGTGGCATCCGAGGTTGCGGGGCTCGGGGCGTGGGCGGCTGTTGTGGTGGCGGCCTTGGTGGCTGCCTCGGGGCGATGAAGGTTCCCAGAACTCTAAATGAAGATGCTTAGAGTTTGCAGAAACCCTCCCGGCGCAGAGGCCCCGGGCCCACAGAAGACGGGCGGCGCTCACGATCCGGCCGCCGGCGGCGCCCCGGCCTCGACCACCTGGGCCACCCGGAACAGCAGGGCCTCGCCCAGTGCCGGTGCCAGGACCTGCACACCCACCGGCAACCCGTCGTCGCCCAGACCGAAGGGGACCGAGACGGCGGGATGTCCCGACAGGTTGGACGGGATGGTGCAGACGTCGTTCATGTACATGGCCATCGGGTCGCTCGTCTTCGCCCCCAGGTCGAACGCCGTCGTCGGCGCCGTGGCGCCGAGCAGCACGTCCACCGACTCGTAGGCGCGGTCGAACGCCTGCATGACGAGCGTCCGGACCCGCTGCGCCTGCGCGTAGTAGGCGTCGTAGTAGCCGGCGGACAGCGCGTAGGTCCCCAGCATGACCCGGCGCTTGACCTCGGCACCGAAGCCGGCGGTGCGGGTCGCCGTGTTCATGGCGGCCACGTCCTCGCCCTCGACGCGCAACCCGTAGCGCACGCCGTCGTAGCGGGCCAGGTTCGACGAGGCCTCCGCCGGCGCAATGAGGTAGTAGGCCGACAGCCCGTAGGTGAACTCGGGCACCGAGATCTCCTCCACCTTGGCACCGGCGTCGGCCAGCGCGTCGGCAGCCTCCCGCACCCGGGCGGCCACGTCCGCCGCGCAGCCGTCCACGAGGTCGCGGCAGAGCCCGACCCGGATGCCCTCCACCCCGTCGTGCACCGAGGGCAGCGTCGGCTCGGGGGCCGAGGGCAGCGAGGTGCTGTCGAGCGGGTCGGGCCCCGCGATGACGTCGAAGAGCAGCGCGGCGTCCTCCACCGAGGTGGCGAACGGGCCGATCTGGTCGAGCGAGCTGGCGAAGGCCACCAACCCGTAGCGCGAGACGCGGCCGTAGGTGGGCTTCATCCCGACGACGCCGCACAGCGCGGCGGGCTGGCGGATGGAGCCCCCGGTGTCCGAGCCCAACCCGAGCGGGGCGAAGCCGGCCGCCACCGCCGCCGCCGAGCCGCCGCTGCTGCCACCCGGGACCTTCCCGGTGTGGCGCGGGTTGCGGGTCGGCCCGAAGGCCGAGTTCTCCGTCGAGCTCCCCATGGCGAACTCGTCCATGTTGGTCTTGCCGAGCGCGATGGCCCCCGCCGCCCGCAACATGCCGACGACCGTGGCGTCATAGGGCGGCCGCCAGCCCTCCAGGATCCTCGAGGCGCAGGTGGTCGGGATCCCCCGCGTGCACAGGTTGTCCTTCAGGGCGACGGGCACGCCGGCCAGCGGGCCGGGGTCCTTCCCGCCCGCCACGGCGGCGTCGACCGCGTCGGCCTGCGCCCGGGCCTCGTCGCCGAGGACGACGAGGAATGCGTTGAGCTCGCCGTCGCCCGCCGCCACCGCAGCCAGGGCCTCCTCCGTCACCTCCCGGGCCGAGCGCCGCCCGGAGCGGACGTCGGCCGCCACCGAGCGCGCGGTCACGGCGCCTCGCCCCCTATCCGCGGGACGCGGAAGCGGTGGTCTTCCACGGCCGGTGCGACGGCGAGCACCTCCTCGCGGTCGAGGCTCGGCCGGGGCTCGTCGGTCCGTAACACGTTCTGGAGCGCGATCGGGTGCGACGACGGCTCCAGGTGGGACAGGTCCAGCGCGGCCACGTCGGCCGCGTGGTCGAGCACGGTGCGCAGCTGGGCCGTGAAGAGCTCGACCTCGTCGTCGCGCAGGTCCAGCCGGGCGAGGCGCGCCACGTGCATGACGTCCTCCCGGCTGAGGGTCACGCGACCCGGTTCCCGGTCCCCCGGGGCGCTCACGGTCGGGACGACGACAGCACGCCGGCGGCGAAGGCCACCGTGCGCGACTCGATCTCGTCCTTGTCGTGGTCCAGCGTGGCCACGTGGAAGCTGCGCTCCAGGCTCACCCGCTCGACGGGTCCCTTGACCCGGGCCGCCAGGGCGTCGCTCGACGCCGGGTCGACGACGTGGTCTTGCACGCTCGTGAACACGAGCACCGGGCAGGTGACCGACTCCAGGCTCGCCTCGACCTCGGCCGCGGCGGCGAACAGCGAGAGTGCGGCGCGCAGCGGGAGGCCCGGGTAGGCCGACTCCACCGCGCCCTCCATCGCGATGTCGGACCCGATGCCGGGCGCCACCTCGTCGCCGTTGTCGATCATCGCCTGAATGAAGCCGACGGAGTCGGCGTCGGGGGGCGAGACGAGCGGGTTGACCACCGCCAGCGCCGCGATCTCGGGATGCCGCTCGGCCAGCCACACGCTGAGGGTCCCCCCCATCGACAGACCCACGACCACGACGGAGTCGCAGCGCGACGCCAAGCCGGCGTAGGTCGCTTCGGCCGCCTCGGACCAGTCGGTCCAGGTCGTGGGGAGCATGTCGGCGATGTCCGTCCCGTGCCCGGGCAGCAGGGGCATCTCGACCGTGAACCCCGCGTCGGCGAGCGCCAGGGCCAGGCCGCGCATCGACTGGGGGTTGCCCGTGAAGCCGTGGAGGACCAGCGCGCCGCGGGCGTCGCCGGAGGCGGAATAGGGCTCGGCACCGGGGATGATGGGGGCGGTCACGGACCGGCAGCCTACCGGCGACGCGACTAGGGTTCCGGCGGCCACATGGCTCCGGGCGGGGCGACCGAGGTCCCTCCACCGCGACCGAGACCGAAGACGAAGGAGCGCCCCAATGCCGTCGTACCCGTTCCTCAGCGACGAATGGCTGGACGAGGCCCGCAAGATCCGCGCCGAGTACGAGGGCAAGACCCCTCCCATCGGGCACGTCGTCCGCATGAACCTCGTCGTGACGGGCGCCCCCTTCTCAGCCGACGACATCCACGCCCACATGGACACCTCGAGCGGCGAGCTCGTGCTCGATGTGGGTCACCTCGAGCTCCAGGACCTCAAGGTGACGGTCGACTACGACACGGCCAAGGCGATCCTCGTGGAAGGCAACCCCCAGGCCGGCATGCAGGCCTTCATGGCCGGCAAGGTGCGGGTCGAGGGCGACATGGCCAAGCTGATGGCACTGCAGGCGGCGCCGGCGGCGAGCGACCCCAACGCGGCGGAGCTGGCCACGCGCCTGCGCGACATCACCGAGTAGCGCAGCGCGGGCGCCCAGCGCCCAGCGCGTTCAACCGGCGTCGGCCACCAGCTCCTGCGCCCTCTTGTGCCGCGGCAGCGGCACGATGAACAGCGCGCAGACGACGGACAGCGCCGCCATCGCGGCGCACACCCAGAACGGCACGCTGAAGCTGTGCAGCAGCGCGGTGCTGTGCGACACGTTGCCCAGCCCCGAGTTGCGCGCGATCGACTCCTGGATCGTCAGGACCAGCTGGATCCCCGCCACCTCCCCCACCTGGGTGGCCAGCAGCTGGGCGGCGCTCATGACCCCGTACTCGGACTCGGCCAGCTCGTTGGACATGGTGGCCGAGGTGGCCGGCATGGAGACGCCCATGCCGAGGCCCGAGAGCGCGAGGGCGACCAGGATCACCAGCAGCCCCGTTGAGGGGCCGAGGATGGCGAAGAGCACCATGGAGACGAACAGCGATCCGGTGCCGAAGAGCGCTGCGGTGCGCTCCCCGGTGCGCACCGCCATGTAGCCGGCGATGGGCGCGCTGATGGCGAACACCAGCGGCCGGGCCACCGAGATGAACCCCACCTGCGAGACGCTGTACCCGTAGACCTGCTCCATCAGCAGCGGGAAGAGGAAGAAGGCGCCGAAGTAGGCGAAGCTGGAGAATCCCTTGGCCCCCATGGGGAACATGAAGTTGCGCCGGCGCCAGTACTTCGTCGGCACGAGCGGGGTGGCGAAGGTGGTCTCCCGCCAGACGAACACGACGGCCAGCGAGACGGACACCACACCTGTGACGATGACGGCGGGCGACGACCAGCCGACGATGGGACCGACGCTGAGGACCAGCATCGCTGCCGTGACGGTGCCGGCCAGGCTCCACGTGCCCACCCAGTCCATGCCTTCCCACACCCGCGACCGCGCCCGTCCCCCGTCGGACGCCGGCTCCCCGGCCGACCCGGCGCGTGGCGCCCGCACCTTCCGCCGGGTGGGCAGCAGCACCGCGACCACTGCGGAGGCGATGACGAGCAGCACCAGCTGGCCCCAGAACAGCGTGCGCCACCCGAAGAACTGGATCACCGGTGAACCGAGCGTGACGCCGAGGACCGGCCCGCCGGCGCCGACCAGCGACCACCACCCGAGTGCCTTGACCCGGTCCTGGCGGTCGAACAGCTCGAGAATGATCGCCATGGACGCCGTGCCGGTGGCGGCACCCTGCACGCCGTCCAGCGCCCGGGCGAACAGCAAGATGCCGACGTTCGGCGCCAACGCGGTGAGGATGGCGCTGACCATGGCCCCGAGCAGGCCGAACTGGTAGAGCCGGCGGTGCCCGAAGAGGTCCCCCGCCTTGCCGAAGAACGGCGCGGCGACGCCGAAGGCCAGCAGCGGGCCGGTCGACGCCCAGGCCAGCACCGAGAAGTTGGTGTGGAAGTCCTCCTTGACGGTCGGCAGCGCGACCACGAAGACGGTGAAGGTGATATTGAGCGAGAGCAGCCCGGCCAGGAGCGCGACGAGCGCCCACCACTGGTAGCGCGGGCTGCGCTCGGCCCGGGCGGAGACCCGCCGGTGCAGCAGGGTGAACCAGTTCGCCTCGACCGAGCCGTCGCCGAGTGGCCCCATCGCCCCGCCACCGGGGTCGAACTTGGGGTCGAGCAGCGTGTCCGAGTGCTCGGGCGCGGGCGTTGCCACCTGGGAGACCCTACCGTTGCCGAATTTGCGTCAGCCTGGGTCCGCCCTCCCCGCGGCGCGCTACTTGAAGCGGCGGAACCACCAGTTCGGGTCGCGCCCGTGGGCGTGGAAGTGGTTGGGGATCTGGCGCATGACGCGGTCGACCGACCACTCGCCGGCGCCGAAGCGGGCGTCGGCCACCCGGGTCAGCTGGGACAGCATGTGGTCGAGGTCGCCGTCGGGGGGCGTCGGTCCGTGGTGCTTCCACACCACCATCGGGACCCCGCACACCTCGCAGTCGGCCACCCAGCACACATCGTCCTCGTGGTGCCACTCCGAGAGGCGCGCCGCCTCGCAGAGGTCACAGGAGGGGTCGAACGGGAGCGCCACGGCGGGCGTCAGTGGGTGAAGAGCTGGACGGACGAGCCGGTGGGCACCGTCGACCCGACGGAGGGCTGGGTGCCGGTCACCTTGTGGGAGGGGTCGCCCGAGACGCCCGAGACGCTGAGCCCGTCCTGCTGCAGCGCGGTGGTGGCCTGCGCCACGGTGTCCTGGATCACGTTGGGCACCGTGGTCGTGGGCGGCCCGGTCGACACGGTGACCGTCACCGCCGAGCCGAAGGGCGCGGGCGCCCCGCTGGCCGGATTGGTCGAGATCACGTCGCCGGCGGGCACCGTGCTCGACGAGTCGTTGGCCCGGGTGGCCGTCAGCCCCACGGCCTGCAGGGCGGCCTGGGCCTGGTCGAACGAGTAGGTGTTCGGGATGTTGGGGACCGTCGCCGGCTGGTGGCCCAGCGATGGGACGAGCGTGATGGTGCTCCCGTAGGGCGCCTTGGTCGGGTTCTGGGTGGATCCGATCGACCACAGCACGAGCACCCCGGTCGGCACGTTGTTGTCGTAGGTGCCGGGCGCGCAGACCGACTGGAAGTGCGCCGACTGCAGCGCCGCCGAGGCCTGCGCGCAGGTCATGTTGGCCAGCGACGGCACGGTCACGTCGGGCTTCCCTGACGAGACCACGACGGTGACCGTCGAGCCCTCCTTCTGCGAGACACCCGGCTTTGGGGTCTGCACGACGACGTCGCCCGCCGCCACCGTGATCGACGTGACGGGCGCCGCCTCCTTCAGGGTCATGTGGACCTTCTCCACCGCCGTCCGGGCCTGGGCCAGGGGCAGGTTCACGACGGTGGGCGTGGGATGCGACGGGGTGAACAGCTTCGCCTCGTAGGCGGCCACGAGGCCGCCCGCCACCAGGACGAGCACGGCGACGATGGCCGCCGCGATCCACCACGTGCGCCGGCGCCTGCGCCGGGCCGCCACGGCCGACGCCGAGGCCACCGGTTTCGGCCCCGGCCCCTGGCCGCCGCCGGCCCCGGCGCCCCCACCGTGAGGCTCGGCGTCGAAGAGCTCCCCGGGGCCCGCCTTGGTTCCCACCGGCGCGCCCGGCGCCTGCGCCGCGGCGGACGAGACCATGGTGCCGGACGCGGCGGCGGCCGCGATCACCCCGGTCTCGGTCAGCTCGTTCACGCCCGGTGCCCGGAACCCGGCGATCGGTGCCGGATCGAGCTGCGGGATCACCAGGGGCAGCGCGGCGGGCGTCGGCAGCGCGGCGGCCAGCGCGCCCAGGCGGGCGGCCAGGCCGGCCGCGTCGAGGCGCGCCGCGACGTCGGGCGCCGCGGCGCGGGCCAGGACGTCGTCGAGCGGCCCCAGCGCCGCGTCGTGCGGCAGCGGCTGGCCGATCCGGGCGGCCAGCGTCCCCATGGTGGTGTCGGTGACGAAGGGCACGGTGCCGGTCACCGCCTCGTAGAGCACCAGCGCCAGCGAGTAGACGTCGGCCCGGCCGTCGACCGGCTTGCCCTCGGCCGCCTCGGGCGAGATGTAGCGCGCCGTGCCCACCATCGCCCCCGCCGGCTCGGTCCAGGCGGCCTCCGCCAGGGCCCGGGCGACGCCGAAGTCGGCCACCCGCACGCGGCCCTCCTCGTCGAAGAGGAGGTTGGCCGGCTTGATGTCGCGATGGACCAGTCCCCGTACGTGGGCGTAGGCGAGCCCCTGGGCCACCTCGGTCCCGAGCTGGGCCGCCTGCGAGTGCGAGAGCAGCAGCCCCCGGTCGAGGAGGTCGCGCAGCGAGCCCCCGCCGAGATACTCGAGGACCAGATAGGGCCCGTCCGTGTCCTCACCCCAGTCGAAGACGCGCAGGACGTGGGGGTGGTTGAGCGAGGCGACCGAGCGCGCCTCGGCGCGGAAGCGCTTGAGGAAGGCCTCGTCGGTGGCCAGGCCGGGCTGGAGGACCTTGACGGCGACGTGGCGCTGGAGCGACACGTCCTCAGCCAGGAAGACGTGAGCGGATGCGCCGGTGCCCAGTGCGGAGAGCAGCCGGTACCGCTTCCCTAGGACCCGGCCGATGGAGTCAGAAATCAGGGGCATCGGGGCGCACTCAGGCTACCGACCGCAGCCCCATGTTCGGTGGACACCCCCCCCACCTGCATCGGGCATGCTCATGCAGGGAGCCCACCCGTCTCCAACAGCGCGTCGAAGGACGCCGCGTCCAGCACCGGGGTGCCGAGGTCCTCGGCCTTCTTGAGCTTGCTTGCGCCGGGCGCCTCGCCCACCACCAGAGCGAAGGTCTTCTTCGAGACGCTCCCCGGCGAGGTCCCGCCCCGCGCCATGATCGCCTCCTCGGCCCCCTCGCGCGTGTAGCCCGGGACCGCGCCGGTGACCACCACCGCCTTGCCGGCCAGCGTCTGGTCGGGAGTGGCCGCCGCCGCCCCGCGGCCGCCCGCCGTCCCGGCGGCACCCGGCTCCCCCAGGTTGACCCCGGCGTCCCGCAGCCGCCCGACCACGGCTGCGTTCGTCGGCAGGCCCAGGAATTCGGCCACGCTGGCAGCGATCACGCCGCCGACGCCGTCCACGGCGGCCAGCTCACTCTCGGACGCGGCGAGGATCGCGTCGAGCGACCCGAAGGCGCGGGCGATGGCCCGGGCGCCCGTCGGCCCGAGGTGCCGGATGCCGAGCGCGACCAGGAGGCGGTTCAGCGGTTGTGCCCTCGATGCCGCGATGGCGGCCACGAGGTTGTTGGCCGAGATGGTGGCGAAGCGCTCCAGCGCCACCAGTTGCGCGGTGTCGAGGAGGTAGAGGTCGGCCGGGTCGTTCACCAGTCCCGCGGCCACCAGCTGGACCACGCGTTCCTCGCCCAACCCCTCGATGTCCATCGCCGAGCGCGACGCGTAGTGCGCGATGCGCTGGACGCGCTGGGCGGGACAGTCGATGTTGGTGCAGAAGGTGTCGCTCTCGCCCGGCAGCCGCGTCAGGGGCTCACCGCACGACGGGCAGGTGGTGGGGAACGTCCACTTCGACTTCCGGCGCTTCGGCACACCGGGCCCGTCGCGCACCGGACCGACCACCTCGGGGATCACATCCCCCGCCTTGCGCACGACGACGAGGTCCCCCGGACGGACGTCCTTCGCCGCCACCTGGTCCTCGTTGTGCAGCGTCGCCACGCCGACCGTCGAGCCGCCCACGAAGACGGGCTCGAGCTGGGCGAACGGCGTCGCCCGGCCGGTGCGCCCGATGGAGACGCGGATCGCGATGAGCCTGGTCGTGCGCTCCTCGGGGGGGAACTTGAAGGCGATGGCCCACCGGGGTGCCCTCGACGTCGCCCCCAGGACGGCGTGCAGCGCCAGGTCGTCGACCTTGGTCACCACACCGTCGATCTCGTAGGCCAGGTCGTGGCGCGCCTCGGCCAGCTCGCGGCAACGCTCGAGGACCTCGGGGATGCCCTTGACCTGGCGGGCCTCCGGGCTGACGGGCAGGCCGGCCCGGGCCAGCTGGGCCAGCGTCTCGGTCTGCGTGGCCGCCGGCCAGGCCGCTTTGGCCGAGGCCCCCTCGACGATCCCGACCGAGTAGGCCCAGAAGTGCAGGGGCCGGGTGGCGGTGACGCCGGGATTCTTCTGGCGCAGCGCGCCGGCGGCGGAGTTGCGCGGGTTGACGAACAGGCGCTCGCCCGCGTCGGCCTGGCGCTTGTTCATGGCCTCGAACTCGGCCAGCGGCATGTAGATCTCGCCCCGTATCTCGAGCACGTCGGGATAGGGGCCGCCGGCCTTGGCCAGCTCCTTGGGGACGTCCTTGACCGTGGCGACGTTCGCCGTCACGTCCTCGCCCACCACCCCGTCGCCGCGCGTGGCCGCCTGCGCGAACACTCCCCGCTCGTACGTCAGCGACATGGCGACGCCGTCGACCTTCGGCTCGCTGGAGAACGCGACCGACTCCAGGTCGAGATCGGGCGCCTGTCGTCGCAGCCGCTCGGACCAGGCGCGCACCTCGTCCTCGTCGAACGCGTTGTCGAGGCTCATCATGGGTACCCGGTGGCGGACCTCCTGGAAGAGGCCTGAGGGCGGAGCCCCCACCGTGTTGGTGGGCGAGTCGGCCGAGGCGAGCGAGGGGTGCTCCTCCTCCAGCTGGCGCAGCTCGCGCACGAGGAGGTCGAACTCGCTGTCGGGGATCTCGGGTGCGTCGAGCGTGTGGTACAGCTCGTTGTTGAGCGCGATGAGCGCGCGCAGCTCGTCGACGCGCGCCGCCACCACGGGCGGCACGTCGCCCCGGGTCCCGGACTTTGCCACCGTCAGGCCGCGATGCCCGCGCCGACCACGGTGTCGGGGTCGAGCGCGTCGTAGAGGGCCACCGTCTGGCCAGGCGCGACCGGCCGCTGCGGCGAGTCGAAGCGGACCTCGATGTCCCCGTTCGACCCGTCCCCGTCGGACCCGTCCCCGTCGGACCCGTCCCCGTCGGACCCGTCGGCGACGCCATGACCCAGCGTGCAGGGCACCGGGCGCCCGTGGGCGCTGACCTGCGCCACAGCGCGTGCACCCGGCCGGAGCGGGCCGTCGACCCAGGTGAGCGTCGGGCCGGCGAGCACGACCGAGGGGCGCAATGCGTCGGCCGCGCTGCCGACGGTGACCCGGCGGGACGCCACGTCGACGTGGGTGACGTAGCGCCGCGCGCCGTCGCTCCCGTGTCCCATGCCGCGCCGCTGGCCGACGGTGACGAGCTCGACGGCCGCGACCGAGCCGGCTGGCCCCCCGTCCGCGTCCACGACGTCGGCCGGGTGCAGCTCCAGGCGCTGAGACAGGAAGCCCTGGCGGCCCTCGGCGCTCCCGATGAAGCACACGTCCTGGCTGTCGGGCTTCTCGGCGGTGCGCAGGCCGAGGCGCCGCGCCTGGTCCCGCACCTCCTGCTTGGTCATCTCCCCCACCGGGAACAGCACGCGGGCGAGGGCGTCCCGGCCCAGCATCGACAGGACATAGGACTGGTCCTTGTCCGGGTCGGCGCCGCGCCGCAGCCGCGGCATGCTGCCACCCGAGACCCGGGCGTGGTGGCCCGTGGCCAGGCGGTCGAAGCCCAGGCGGTCGGACCGCCCCAGCAGACGGTCGAACTTCATGGCGCGGTTGCACTCGATGCACGGGTTCGGCGTCCGCCCCCGGGCGTGCTCCCCGACGTAGGGCGCGACGACATGGCGGTCGAAGTCCTCGGTCATGTTGAACACGTGATGGATGATGCCCAACTGCTGTGCCACCCGGCGGGCGTCGTCGACGTCGGCCACCGAGCAGCAGCCCGAGTCCGAGGCACCGCCCCAGAGCTTGAGGGTCGCCCCGACCACATCGTGGCCCTGCTCCACCAGCAGCGCGGCCGCGACCGACGAGTCGACGCCTCCCGACATGGCCACCAGCACCCGCATGGGTCCAGTGTGCCACCGGCTCCGGGGCCTCACGGCGCCGGGGCGCCGGGACCACCGGGCGCAACGGTGCTCAGGCCCGGCGGCGCAACGCGGCCACGGCGGCGGGGACGACACGGAGCGCGCGGTCCACGTCGGCATCGGAGGTGCCATACCCCAGCGAGAAACGGACCGCACCAGCCGCCAGCCCCGGTTCCACGCCCATGGCGGCGAGCACGTGGCTGGGCTCGAGGGCGCCGCTGGCACAGGAGGACCCGCCCGAGACGCAGACCCCTTCGCCGCCGAGCGCCACCAGCAGCTCCTCCCGCTCGACCCCGGGCAGGCACAGGTGCAGGTGGCCCGGCAGGACAGTGACCCCGGCCGGCACCGTGCGGCACGCGCCGGCCACCGATGCCACGAGCCCGGCGCAGAGCCGGTCCCGCAGCGCCGCCACCCGGGCCGCCGCCGCGTCGCGCTCCACCTCTGCCAGCCGCAACGCGGTCGACAGCCCGACGGCGCCGGCCACGTCCTGGGTCCCGCTGCGCCGCTCCCGCTCCTGGCCGCCCCCGTGTTGGCGGGCCGCCAGCGCCACCCGGGAGCTCACGGCCAGCGCCCCTGTGCCCACGGGTCCTCCGACCTTGTGCGCGCTGAGCGAGACCAGGTCGGCGCCCGCGGTGACCACGGCCAGGTCGAGGAAGGGCGCTGCCTGGACGGCGTCGGTGAACACCGAGGCGCCCGGCGCGCCGCGGCGCACAGCCTCGACCACGTCCGCGACGGGCTCGATCACCCCGGTCTCGTTGTTGGCGGTCATGACCGCCACCAGGGTCACGTCCGGGGAGAGCACGCTCGCCAACGCCTCGAGGTCCACGACACCGCGCCCGTCCACCGGCAGCTCGCGCACGTCGGCGCCGGCGCGGGCGGCAGCGCGCGCCGACTCGAGCACGGCGGGGTGCTCGACGGCCGAGTGCACCACGACGGCACGCCCCCTCTCGCGCAGAGCGGCCTCGGCCACGCCGAGCACGGCGAGGTTGGCCGACTCGGTGCCCCCGGAGGTGAAGACGACCTCGCCGGGATCGCGGCCGAGGAAGGCGGCCACCTCGTCGCGCGCCTCTTCGAGCAGGCGCCGGGCCCGCTGGGCCGGAGGATGGCTGCCCGTGGGGTTCCCCAGCGGTGAGGCGTGGACGTCGGCCATGGCGGAACGCACCTCGGGCCGCAGCCGCGTCGTGGCGGCATTGTCGAGGTACGTCGTCACGGCCGCCTCGACGGAGTCAGGCGGTCCCACCGGAGGTCAGGCGATCCACACGGTCTTGGCGTTGGCGAACTCCTTGAGGCCGAGCTCGGAGAGCTCGCGACCGTAGCCCGACCGCTTGATGCCGCCGAAGGGCATCTCGGGAGTGGAGGCCACCATGGCGTTGACGAACACCGCTCCGGCCTCGATCCCGTCGATGCAGCGCGCCATCTCGTCGTCGTCGTCGGTCCACACGCTGGAGCCGAGCCCGAAGGTGGTGGCGTTGGCGGCCTCTATCGCCGCATCGAGGTCGGGCACCTGCAAGACCATGGCCACCGGCCCGAACGTCTCCTCCTGGGCGATCGCCATGTCCATGGTGATCCCCGAGAGCACCGTCGGCGCCAACCACCAGCCGTCGCCGTCGGGGACCTTGGCGCCGGCGTGGACCGTGGCGCCCTCGCGGCGCGCCCTCTCGACCTGGCCGACCAGCTCGTCGCGCTGTGCCTCGGTCACGATGGGCCCGACGTCGGTGGCCGGGTCGAAGGGATCGCCCACCACCAGCGCGTCCATCGCGTCGGTGAAGCGCGCCAGAAACTCGTCGTGGACGTCGCCCACCACGATGAAGCGCTTGGCGGCGATGCACGACTGCCCGTTGTTCTGCACGCGGGCGGCCACGGCGGTGCGCACACAGGCGACGAGGTCGGCCGACGGCAACACGACGAAGGGGTCGGAGCCGCCGAGCTCGAGCACGCTCTTCTTCAGCGCGTGCCCGGCCGCCGACCCGACCGACATGCCCGCCCGTTCGCTGCCCGTCAGCGTCACCGCCGCGATGCGCGGGTCCTCGATGAGCGCCGCGATGTCCTTGGACTCGACGAAGAGGTTGGTGAACACGCCCTCGGGAAGGCCGGCCCTGCGGAAGAGGTCCTCGATGGCCAATGCCGTCTGGGGCACGTTGGACGCGTGCTTGAGCAGTCCGACGTTGCCGACCATCAACGCCGGCGCAGCAAAGCGGATCACCTGCCACAGGGGGAAGTTCCACGGCATGACCGCCAGCACGGGCCCGATCGGCTGGTAGTGCACGTAGGACTGTGCGGCCGACGTGGTGATGTGCTCGTCGGCCAGCAGCCGCTCTCCGTTGTCGGCGAACCAGCGCAGCCCGACCGCGCACTTGGAGACCTCGCCCTTGGCCGCAGCGAACGTCTTGCCCATTTCGGTCGTGAGGATGCGCGCGATGTCGGGCACCTCGCCCTCGAGCAGCTCGGCGGCGGTGATCAGGTGGCGGGATCGCTCGGCGTAGGTCGTCGTCTTGTAGTCGGCGTAGGCGGCGACCGCGCGCTGGAGGAGCGCCTCCACCTCCCCGGGGGTCTGGGCGGGGAACTCCTTCTCGATCTTCCCGGTGGTTGGGTTGGTGGTGGCGAAGGGCATGCCATCAGTTTTACCCGCCTGCGGCTCCGCTTCCGCCGGCCGCGGTGCCTCCGGCCAGGCCCAGGTGCTCGGGCACGGAGCGGCGGATCAGCTTGCCGGTGGCGGTGTGGGGCAGGTCGCGGGCGGCGATGTAGGTCTTGGGCCGCTTGTACGGGGCGAGGCGGTCCGAGGCGGCGGCCCGCAGGGCGCCCTCGGCGGCGGCTGCGGCGATCCGGGTGTGCCCCTCTGCCACGTAGGCCACGCACACCCGCTGGCCCCACTGCTCGTCGGGCAGGCCGAAGACGGCGACCTCACGCACCCCGTCCACGGCGGCGAGCACGTTCTCGACCTCCGCCGGGTACACGTTCACGCCGCCGCTGATGATGAGGTCGTGACGCCGGCCCGTCAGGTAGAGGTAGCCGTCCGCACTGAGTCGGCCCAGGTCGCCGATGGTGCACGCCGGCCCCCGCCAGGCCTGGCGCGTCGCCTCGTCGTTGCCCCAGTAGCGGAAGCGCGCGAAGTCGGGCATGTCGCACCAGATCGTCCCGCTGCCCGAGGGGTCGTCTGCTGCGTCCGGGCCGTCTGCGTCCCGGCCGTCGGCGTCCCGGCCGTCGGCGTTCGCCACGGGTTCGATGAAGAGCCGTCGGCCGGGCCGCGCCCGCCCGACCGTGCCCGGCCGCTCCAGCCAGTCCTCGGGCGGGCACACCGTGAACTGGCCCTCGGTCGAGCCGTAGAACTCCCACACGACACCGGGGCGGACCCGCGCCATCGTGGCCCGCTTCACCGACTCGGGGCAGGGCGCGCCGGCGTGGGCGAGGAGGCGCAGCGAGTCGAACACCTCGTCGGGCCCGAGCTCGGGGCTCTGCAGGATGCGCTGCAGATGGGTCGGCACGAGGAAGGCGGTGGTCGGGCGGTGGCGCCGCAGCGCACTCAGCGCGGTCGCCGCATCGAAGCGGCTGAGGATGGCCAGCGACCCGCCCGAGAGCAGCGTGCCCGTCGCGAAGCGGATGGAGACGGTGTGGTACATCGGCGAGCACACCAGGTGCAGGTCGTCACGGTCGAAGTGCCAGACCGCCGCCTCGTCGTCGAAGACGGCGCGGGCCGTGCGCTCGTCCCAGATGCCCGTCGTCACGCCCTTGGGCCGGCCGGTCGTGCCCGACGTGTAGTGCATCGGCCGGGTGAGCGGGTACGGGGCCAGCTCCGCCGGCGTGCCGTCGGACAGTGCCGTCAGCTCGGCCACGCCGAACACGCGCAGGGCGGGCCACGCGTCCTCGGCCAGGAGGTCGCGCTCGGCCGGCGTCAGCGTCGCGTTGAGCAGGACCGGGATGAGGCCGACCCGCGCCGCGCCGAGCACGGCACAGAGCAGGTCGGCCGACGACCCCAGCGCGAACGCGACCCGGTCGCCCGTCGCGCATCCCCGGGCGAGCATCGCCCCGGCGGCGCGGCGCTGGCGGTCCTCGGCGTCGGCCGCATGGAGCAGCTCCACCGTGGCGGCGTCCCCGGGCACCGACCAGCCTGACACGGAGGCAGCGTACGCCCGTGCCCCGTGCCACCATGGCACCGCATGGACGGTGCCGAGGACCATCCGGCCGATCGGCCGACCGATCGGCCGACCGGCGAGGTGGCACGCGCCCGCGCCCTGCTGGAGCGGGCGCCGGCGCGTCGTCGTGCTGACCGGCGCCGGCATCTCGACCGACTCGGGCATCCCCGACTTCCGCGGGCCCCAGGGCGTGTGGACCAAGAACCCGGCGGCAGAGAAGGCGGCCACGCTCCAGGCCTTCGTGGCGGACCCCGACCTCCGCCGGCGCTCGTGGCAGAACCGGCTCAGCTCCCCGATGTGGGCGTCGGAGCCCAACCCGGGGCACCACGCGCTGGTGGACCTGGAGCGCGGCGGCCGGCTGGACGTGCTCGTGACCCAGAACATCGACGGGCTGCACCAGAAGGCCGGCACCGACCCGGCGCGCATCGTGGAAATTCACGGGAGCGCCCTCGACGTGGTGTGCCTGCGCTGCGGCGACCGCCAGCCGGCGGAGCCGGTGCACGAACGGGTGCGCGCCGGCGAGGACGACCCGGCGTGCACGGTGGCCGGACCGGGCGGCGACGCCTGCGGCGGGATCCTCAAGTCGGCGACCATCAGCTTCGGGCAGAGCCTGGTGCCCGAGGACCTCATGCGGGCGGAGGAAGCCGCGGCGTCGTGCGACCTGCTGCTGGCGGTGGGCTCGACCCTCGCCGTCTTCCCCGCTGCCGGGCTGGTGCCCACGGCCGTGCGCCACGGCGCCGTGGTGATCATCGTGAACGGGGGCCCGACCGAGATGGACGCCCTGGCCGACGCCGTCGTGCAGGGGTCGATCAGCGCCTGCCTGCCCGCGCTGGTCGAGGGGCTGGGGACTACTTCTTCTCGGTCGTGATCCCGCCCTGCCTCGCCTTGCGGCGCGGCTTCAGGGCGAACCACCAGATGCTGGCGATGGTCCCCAGCGTCACCGCGGCCGCGGCCACCGGCTTGACGACCTTCCTGGCATCGCTCTTGGGCATGGGGGCAGACCTTATCGGGCGGGGCCGGAGACGGGCTGATCGGGGACGCGGACGATGACGTCGTCGGGCTGCCCGGGCCCGAAGGCGAGGTCGAGGATGTGTCCGGCCACCCAGGACGGGGAGTTGAACCGGTGCTCCGCGGCGGCGAGGCGGAAGCGGTCCACTTCGGGGAACGAGGCCTCGTCGCTGGCGCGGATGGCGGCCTGCATGCCGGTGTCCACCAGCCCCGGCGCCAGCGCGACGGCGCGCAGGCCGTGGGGCGCCTCCTCCAGCGCCACCACCCGGGTCAGCTGGTCCACCGCCGCCTTCGACGCGCAGTAGGCGGCCCACCCCGCGTAGGGCCGGACCGCGGCGCCCGACGAGATGTTGACCAACACGCCGTCGCCGGAACGGGAGCGCACGTGTTCCGCGAACACCGACGTCCCGTGGAGGGTACCGGTCACGTTGACGTCCACGACGTGTGCCAGCTCGACCGCATGGACGCCGACGAGAGGGCCGATTGGCCCGAGCAGCCCCGCGTTGTTCACCCACAGATCGATGCGGCCGAAGGCGGCCACCACGTCGCGCGCGAAGCGGGCCAGGGCGGCGTGGTCGGTGACGTCGACTGCCGCGAGGACCGGGGACGCTCCGGGCTGCGCGCGAGGCGGGGGCTCGGGGCGGTGGCGGGCGCACAGCCCGAGGTGCAGTCCCGACGCGGCGAACTCGTCGGCCAGGCCCACGCCCAGGCCGCGGCTCGCCCCGGTGACCACGGCCACGAGGCCGCGCCCCTCGGGGGTCACGCGCTGGCGCGCACGGACCGCGCCGCGGCGTAGGCCGCGGCCGCGTCGACCAGCGCCGCGAAGGGCCGCTGGTCCATGCCCTCCTCGGGGTGCCACTGCACGCCGAGGACGAAGCGGGCCGACGGGAGCTCGACCGCCTCGACGACGCCGTCGGGCGTGGACGCGGTGGCCACGAGCCCGCGACCGAGGGCGCGGATGGCCTGGTGGTGCGAGCACAGCACGGTGGGCGACGCCCCGAAGACAGCGGGCCGCGATGGAGCCCGGCACGGTCTCGACCTCGACGTCGCCGAACACGTAGGGCTCGCTGCGGTGGGCGAGGTGCCCCACGACGTCGGGCAGGTGCTGGTGCAGCGTGCCACCCAGCTCCACGTTGAGGACCTGGCAGCCGCGGCAGACGGCGAGCACGGGGAGGTCGGCCCCGAGCGCGGCGGCGAGGAGGGCGCGCTCGCCGGCGTCCCGGGTCGGGTCGACGCCGGCGACCTCGGGCACGGGCTGCTCGCCGTAGGCGAGCGGGTCGACGTCTCCCCCGCCGGTGAGCACGAGGCCGTCGAGCACGGCGACCACCTCTTCGGCGCCGGCCCCGGGCCCGTCCGGGGCGCTGCCCGGCGGGGGCAGGAGGAGGGGGCGGCCCCCGGACGCGGCCACGAGCTCGTAGTAGGACGCGGGGAGCACGGCGGCGCGGCGCTCCCACGACGCCCAGCGGGCGTCCGCCACGTAGGTGGTGACGCCGATGAGGGGGGTCACCCGCCGGCTCCCAGGCGTGAGAAGGGGTGAATCACCAGTCCAGCGTACCTACGGGCTGGACGCTTGCCCGCGGTGCGGTCAACATGGCACATGCCAGGTCGAGAGCTGATTGATGCCGGGATCTCCGATGGGTCCATCGACACCGTCGTGGTGGCCTTCCCGGACATGCACGGGCGGCCGGTCGGGAAGCGGGTGACGGCGGACTTCTTCGCATCGCACGTGGCGGACCACGGGATTGAGGTCTGCGACTACCTGCTGGCGGTCGACGTCGACATGACGCCCTTGCCGGGGTACCGCTTCACGAACTGGGACACCGGCTACGGCGATGTGGTCTGCCGCCCCGACTACACCACGGCACGGCACATCCCCTGGCTGCCGGGGACGGCCCTGGTGATCTGCGACCTCACCAACACCGACGGGTCGCCCGTCGAGGTGTCGCCGCGCCAGATCCTGCGCCACCAGCTGGCGCGGGCGGCGGAGCGTGGGTTGCGCGTCTGCAGCGCGACGGAGCTCGAGTTCTTCCTCTTCAAGGACTCCTACGAGGAGGCCGACGCCAAGGGCTGGAAGGGGTTGACGCCCCACACGTCCACCATTGAGGACTACCAGCTGCTGCAGACGACGCGCGAGGAGTACGTCCTGCGCCGCATCCGCAACGAGATGCGCGGCGCCGGCATCCCGGTCGAGTTCTCCAAGGGCGAGGCGGGACGGGGGCAGCACGAGGTGAACGTCACCTATGACGAGGCGCTGGTGAACACCGACCACCACCTGGTGTTCAAGAACGGCATCAAGGAGATCGCCGCCCAAGAGGGGCGGGCGGCGACCTTCATGGCCAAGTGGACGATGGAGGACGTGGGCTCGTCCTGCCACGTGCACACCAGCCTGTGGGACGCCGAGAGCGGCGACCCGCTGATGGCGGACGCGTCGGACCCGGGTGCGCTGTCCGTGCTCGGTCGCCGCTTCCTGGCGGGTCAGCTGCACGCGGCGCGCGAGCTCGCCTGGTGCGCGGCGCCGACGGTGAACTCCTACCGCCGCTACGTGCCCGGCAGCTGGGCGCCCACCGCCGCCGTCTGGGGTGAGGACAACCGGACCTGCGGCTTCCGGGTCGTCGGCCACGGCGCGGGGCGGCGCGTGGAGTCGCGCGTCCCGGGCGCCGACGTGAACCCCTACATCGTGGTGGCGGCCTGCATCGCCGCCGGGCTCTACGGCATCGACCACGAGCTCGAGCTCGGCGAGCCCTACACGCGCAACGCCTACGAGGCGCCCGATGTGCCCCGCATCCCCACCACGCTGGTGGAGGCCATCGGCGAGCTGCGCGACTCGGCCGTGGCGCTCGAAGCCTTCGGGCCCGAGGCCCACCATCACCTGCTCAACACGGCCGAGCAGGAGTGGGCGGCCAGCAACCGCCACGTGACGGACTGGGAGCTGGCCCGGAACTTCGAGCGGATGTAGAGGACGGCGCCGGCGGACCCGGCCCCCGGCCCCCGGTCCCCGGCCCCCGGCCCCCGGTAAGGTCGCCCGGTCATGCTGCGCTCGCAACTGTGCTCGGCCGAGTCGCTGCGGTCCCCGGCGCTGCGGGCCTGGGCCGATCGGCTGCGGCCCCTGTGGGGAGCGTCGGGCGAGGACCGGCGCGACGTCATGCTCCACCGCAAGATGTGGGAGTGGCTCTTCATCGCCGAGGCGCTGCGCGAGCGGGGCATGCTGGCACCCGGGCGAAGCGGCCTCGGCTTCGGCGTCGGCCAGGAGCCGCTGGTGGCGCTGTTCGCCGCTGAAGGATCCGACGTCGTGGCGACCGACCAGTCGCACGCCGACGCTCTGGCGTCGGGCTGGACCGCGTCGGAGGTGGAGTGGGCCGGCGGGCTGGAGAACCTGAACGCGTCCGGGCTCTGCCCCGACGCCGACTTCGCCCGGCGGGTCCGCTACCGCGACGTCGACATGCAGGCCATCCCGCCCGACCTGCGTGGCTTCGACTTCACCTGGTCGTCGTGCGCCTTGGAGCACCTGGGCACGCTGGCCGCCGGGGCGGACTTCGTGCTGGCCCAGATGGACTGCCTGGAGCCCGGCGGGGTGGCGGTGCACACGACCGAGTTCCTCGTGTCCTCCGAGGACGACACCGTGGAGGCGGGGGGCACGGTGTTCTACCGCCGGCGCGACATCGAGGCGCTGGCCGACCGGCTGCGCGGCGCCGGGCACGCCATCGATGTCGACTTCACGCAGGGCACCACGCCCGAGGACCTGCACGTCGACGTGGCGCCCTACACCGACGTCCACCTGCGCACGCTGCTGGCCGGGTACGTGACCACCTCCATCGCGCTGGTGATCACGAAGGGGACGGTGCGCAGGGGGCGCCTGCGTTCGTTGCTCGGCCACACGTAAGTCCTGGGCGCTGGCGGGCCTCTGATCGCCCGGGGGTTGCTCTGAGAGCGACGGGGGATGTTGTGCGAACCCTAAACACAAATCGTTAGAGTTCGCTCTCGCCTTGTCCCCGGTCCAAGTCGGTACGCTGCGCTCTCGGGCCGGGGGCGAGCCGCGGTCGCCGCGCCGAAAGCGAGTTGGCGATGGGAACAGACCACCAGGGCCTCACGCTCACCGGCTCCGCCGAGGCGACGGTCCACTACGACCGGGCGCTGCACCATCTCGTTCGCTTCCAGATCGAGGTGGTCGAGGCACAGTCCTCCGCGCTCGCCGCCGACCCCGGGTGCGCAATGGCCGGCGCCTTCGGGGCGTACCTGTCGCTGATGTCGACCGAGGCTTCCAGCGTCGCCGACGCCCGCGACGCCCTGGCGGGCATTGCGGGCGACCCCGGTGTGCTGACGCTCCGGGAGCAGGCCCATCTGGCGGCCGCGGCGCAGTGGGTGGCCGGCGACATGGCGTCGGCGGGCGCGATCCTGGAGGACGTCTCGCTGCGCTGGCCGCGCGACCTGCTCGCCCTGTTCGTCGGCCACCAGATCGACTTCTTCACGGGTGACGCGGTCAGCCTCCGGGACCGGATCGGCCGGGCGAGGTGGGCGTGGACGCCCGACGACCCCAATTTCGGGTTCGTCCAGGGCATGTACGCCTTCGGCCTCGAGGAGTGCAACCTCTACGGACTGGCCGAAGACGCGGCCGAGGGCGCAGTGGAGGCCAATCCCGACGACGTGTGGGGCATTCACGCCATGGTCCACACCTGTGAGATGCAGGGTCGTATCGCCCAGGGCGTGCGGTTCCTGCGGGAGAGGGAGGCGGACTGGGCCGGCGGCAACTTCTTGCACGTCCACAACTGGTGGCACTACGCGCTCTACCTGCTCCAGGGGGGCGACGTGGCGGGCGCGCTGGCGGTCTACGACCGCGTGCTGCACCACTCAGGCTCCAAGGACGTGGCGCTCGAGCTGGTCGACGCGTCGTCCCTGCTCTGGCGCCTCCACCTCGAGGGCGAGGCGGTCAGCGACCGCTGGCCGTCGTTGGCGCAGGCCTGGGCCCGCCAGCTGGCGCCCGGCTACTACCCCTTCAACGACGTGCACGCCGCGATGGCCTTCGTCGGCGCGGGGGACCTCGGGCGCGGCCACGAGCTCGTCGCGGACCTCGAAGCCGTCGTCGAGACGGGTGACTCTCAGACGACGCGCTGGGTCATGACCAGCAGGGTGGGGCTTCCCGTTTGCCGAGGCATCGTGGCCTTCGGGGACGGCGACTACGGGCGGGTCCTCGACGAGCTCTGGCCCGTCCGGACCCGGCTGCACGAGTTCGGGGGCAGCCACGCCCAACGCGATGCCGTCGAGCGCACGCTCCTCGAAGCGGCCCTCCGGGCGAAACGGTCCGACGTCGCCCGGGCCCTCGTGCACGAGCGCCTCGGCGTGCGGGAACGGAGCACCTACACGTGGTGGAAGGACGCCCAGGCCCTGGCGGCCGAGGGCGACGACTCCGGGGCGGCGGCGGCGGCGGCGCGGGCAGCTGTGCTGGCCGACGAGATCTCGGCGGCGGTGCAGACAGAGCTGTAATCACCGGCCGCAGACCTGCGGTGTGGCTCTTCAGCGGGCAGGGGGCGCGGCCTCATGCAGCCGCCGGCCGTTGAGGCGCTTGTGGATGGCCTTCGTCTTCTCGTAGAGGTTCACGAATTCCCTGAGCAGTGCGGCGTAGACCTCGGCCGCCGCGGGGTCAGGCTCGTAGGTGGCCTTCACCTGCACGGTGCCGGGGATGTCGGCCAGGGTGATGTGGTCGAGGGCGAGGAGCGTGAGCAGCCCGGCGCCACGCACGTTGGCCAGCACCGGGTCGGCGATCTGGCGGATGGTCCGGCCGGTGGCGTCGGCATGGATCTGGGACCACAGGTCCGAGTTGGCGCCCCCGCCGACGAAGGCCAGGGGTCCGAGGCTGCGCTTGCAGTATTTCTCGACGGCGCCGAGCAGCCAGGCCGAGTTCAGCGCCACCCCGTCGAAGACGGCCCGGACCATGTCCGAGCGCGTCGACGACAAAGAGATGTTGTGGAAGCCGGCCCGGATGGTGTGGTCGTCGACGGGAGAGCGCTCCCCGTTCAGCCAGGGGGTGAAGAGGACGCCGTGGGCCCCGGCCGGCACCGACGCCGCCATGCCGTTGAGCGTCCCGAAGAAGCCACCGGGTGCGCCGCCACCCGAGAGGGCGTCGGCGGGGAACAGCAGGTTGTCGCGCAGCCAGGTCAGGCAGGCGCCGCCCGTCTCGTGCTCGTCGGCCACGAGGTAGCGCCCCGGGATCCCCGAGGGGATGGACGCGATGTTGGTCAGCGCGTCGGTCTTCTTGAAAGGGACGTGGCAGCTGATCCAGCTCGAGGTGCCGATGTAGAGGTGGGCGTCGAAGTCGGCCACCGCACCAGAGCCCACCGCGGCCGAGTGGAGGTCGCCGGTGCCGGCGACGACGGGGGTGCCGGCCAGGAGGCCGAGCTCGGTGGCCGCGCCGGGGCGCAGCCCCCCCAGCACGCTGCCGGTCGGGACGAGGTCGGGCAACAGGGACCGTTCCAGGCCGGCCAACCCGACGAGTCCGTCGTCGTAGGCGATAGCGCCGATGTCCCGGTTGTCGGTGACCCAGTGCAGCGTGATGGAGTCGTGCGACGCCCGAGCGAGCCCCGTGAGGCGCAGGCCCAGGTAGTCGACCGGCTCGAGGAACACCGCCGTCGCGGCGTAGACGTCGGGGCGCTGCGCACGCAGGAAGTGGATGTGGCCCACCGGGTCCTTCCCCGACAGGCTGGGGATCCCGCCCGTGCGCCGCACCCAGCGTGCCAGTTTGGACGCGGAATAGCCCTGCACGTTGAGCGCTCCCCGCACCGTCTCGCGCACCGCGTGGGCACCCCGCGAGTCCATCCAGGTGATGGCCGGCCCGATGGCCTGGCCCTCGTCGTCTACCGGCACCGTGCCCGACCACTGCGACGTGCACCCGACGCCGACGACGCGCTCGGGCGCCACGCCGGCCTCCGCGAGCGCCCGCCGGGCGGAGGAGACGATGGCACTCCACCAGGCGTCGGGCGACTGCTCGGCGCCCCCGTCCTCGGTCAGCTCGATCCCCACCGCCTCGAATGCATGGGCCACGATGCGGCCGGTGGCGGTGAGCACCGCCACCTTGGGACCGCCCGTCCCGAGGTCGACGGCCAGGACGAAGGTGTCCTCAGCCGACGTCGTTGCGATGAGCCGGAGCTCTGCGGGCCGCACGGCGCGCAGGCCCCCGGCAGGCGGTGTGGGCATGGCGCCAGAGCGTACCCACGGCCTGCCGGGGGCGCCGCCCCCGAAGCCGTTACTCGGCCAGGCTGGCCTCGACCTCGATCTCGACGGTGACCTTGTTGCCGACCACGACGCTCCCGTCGAGGAGCGAGTGGTTGAAGCTGACGCCGAAGTCGCGCCGGTCGATGTCCGCGCTGGCGGAGAAGGCCACGACGGTCTTGCCCTCCTGCATGGACTGGCCCTCGCCCAGGAACTCGAGGTCGAAGTCGACCGACTTCGTGACGCCCCTGATGGTCAGGTCACCGGTCAGGATCCACAGGTTCTCGCGCACCCGGCGCAGGCCCGTGCTCTTCAGGGTCAGCGTGGGGAAGTTGGCCACGTCGAGAAAGTCGTTGGTGCGCAGGTGGTCGTCGCGCATCGACTGGTTGGTGTGGATGCTGGCCGCGTTGACTGTGGCCTCGAGGGTGGAGTCCTCGGGGTTCTCGGCCACGGTGAAGGTGCCCGACGCCTCGGTGAAGCGGCCCCGTACCTTGGTGCCGATCAGGTGGCGGGCGACGAAGCCCACCTCGGTGTGGGCGGGGTCCACGGCGTAGGTGCCCGTCTTGGGCAGGATTGCGGTGGTGCTGCTCGTGGTGGTCATTTTCTGGCTCCTTGGTTGATCCGGTAACTACTGCTGATACTATATCTGACTATACAGATACTTGTCAATCAGATAGACTCAAAACAGCGAAACTAGGGCTGCGGGTGGATTTCAGGAGAGACTGAGCGCGATGGGAACGGCAACCAAGACAGACAGGGGAGGCGAGGAGGAGCGGGCGGTGGCCCCGGCCGCCGAGGGCACCTGCGGCGTCCTCGGCCAAATGGAGGAGGAGCCGATCCGCCTGATGGGCCTCCTCGTCCGCGTGCACCGCCGGCTCACCGACACCCTGGGCCGCGAGCTGGAGCGGTCCGTCGGGATTCCCCTCGTCTTCTTCGACGTCCTCATCCACGTCGGCGCGGCACCCGAAGGTCGCCTCACGATGAGCCGGCTCAGCACCGACGTCGCGCTCACCACCGGTGGCATCACCCGCCTCGTCGACCGCATGGTCGGGGCGGGGCTGGTGGCGCGTGAGAACTGCCCGAACGACCGCCGCAGCATCCACGTCGTCCTCACGCCCGAGGGGCGCGCCGTGCTCGATCGCGCCGTCGCGGCGCACATGGACGGGATCGAGCGCCACCTCATGGCCCACCTGGACGGCAGCGACCGGGCGGCGCTCGAGTCCGCACTGAACAAGGTGCTCGACGCCGGCTGCTGACGGCCGGGGCGTGCCGCGTGCTACGCGGCGCCCTCCACCTTTGAGATCCAGGCGCGCGCCGGCTGCGTGAGCAGCTCGTCGTCGAGCTCGAGGAGCGTCCCGTCTCCCTCGCCCGGCTCGGTGACGATTTCGGTGGCCAGCACCTCGCGGGCGATGAAGTCGATGTGCTCGGCGATGGCGTCCAGCCCCACGAGGTGCAGCCGGATGCGGTCCGACACCTCGAGGCCGCTCGTCTTGCGCAGGTCCTGGACCTGGCGCACGACCTCGCGGGCCAGGCCCCGCTTGCGCAGCCCCCCGTCGAGGGTCAGGTCGAGGGCCACCACCTCTCCCCCCTCGCGTGACACGGCGAAGCCCTGCTGGCCCCGCACGCGCAGCGCCACGTCGTCGGGGGAGAGCTCGACCGGCTCCCCCCCGAGGTCGACCGTGACGGAGCGGCCCTCCTCGAGCGCGGCGGCTGCAGCGGCGCCGTCCAGCTTGGCCAGCGCGGGCTTGAGGTCCCTGGCCCGGTCCTTCAAGCGCGGTCCCAGCGTGCTGAAGTTCGGCACGAGCTCGAACTGGATCACATCGCTCAGCTCGTCCGCGGTGTCGATCTCGTCGACGTTCAGCTCGTCGGCGACGATGTCGCGCAGGATCTCCGGCGCGTCGGAGGGGAGGAAGACGAGCGCTCGCGCCAGTGGCTGGCGGACCTTGACCGACGCCTCACTGCGGGCGGCGCGGCCGAGCGACGTCAGCCGGCGCGCCAGCCCCATCTGCGCCTCGAGATCGCGGTCGACCAGGCCGGACCCGGGGGTGGGCCAGTCGGCCAGGTGCACCGACTCGCTCTCCGCCGCGCCGGTCAGGTGGCGCCACATAGTGTCCGCGACGAACGGGCACAACGGGGCGAGCAGCAGCGACACCGTCGTCAGCACCTCGTGCAGGGTCGCCTGCGCGGCCAGGGTGTCGCCGGGCGGCGCGTCGGGGTCGGTGCGCCAGAAGCGCCGGCGGCTGCGGCGGACGTACCAGTTGGAGAGGTCGTCGACCAATGCGCCGAGGGCGGTTGCGACCGGGTAGGGCTCGTAGCCGCGGAGCCCCTCGGTCATCTCGACTGTCGTGCTGGCCAGGCGGGAGAGGATCCAACGGTCGAGCGGGCCGCGGTCGGCGGGGGCGGGGATGGCGGCGTCGGCAGGGTCGAATCCGTTCAGCGAGGCGTAGGTCGAGAAGAAGCTGAACGTGTTCCACAGCGTGAGCAGCGTGTCTCGCATGGCGGAGTCGATGGCGCCGAGCGTCGCCCGCGTCGGCGTCCACGGCGAGCCCTGGCTGAACATCCACCAGCGCATGGCGTCGGCGCCCCGGGTGTCGAGAATGCTCCAGGGATCGATGATGTTGCCCAGCGACTTGGACATTTTACGGCCGTCGGGGTCGACGAGGTGTCCGAGGCAGACGACGTGGCGGTACGGGCTCTCGCCGAACACCAGGGTGTTGATGGCCAGCAGGGAGTAGAACCAGCCGCGGGTCTGGTCGATGGCCTCCGAGATGAAGTCGGCCGGGAAGGCGAAGTCCTCCGCCGAGCCCGGCGTGTGCGGATAGCCGATCTGGGCGGCCGGCATCGACCCCGAGTCGAACCAGGCGTCGATCACCGGCTCCACCCGGCGCGACACCGAGAGCTCGTCGTCGCTCCCCTCGGCGGCGCACGTCGAGCAGGTGAAGCTCACCTCGTCGATCGTCGGGCGGTGCGGGTCGAGGCCGGTCACGTCGCGGCCGGTCAGGTCGCTCAGCTCGGCCAGCGACCCCACGCAGCGCAGGTGGCCGCGCCCGCAGCGCCAGATCGGGAGCGGGGTGCCCCAGTAGCGGTCGCGCGAGAGCGCCCAGTCGACGTTGTTGGCCAGCCACTCGCCGAAGCGCCCGTCCCGGATGTACGCCGGGTGCCAGTCCACCGTGGCGTTGGCCGCCAGCAGGTCGTCCTTGCGGGTGGAGGTGGCGATGTACC
Organism: uncultured Acidimicrobiaceae bacterium; assembly: GCA_963837125.1. Classification (GTDB taxonomy): domain Bacteria; phylum Actinomycetota; class Acidimicrobiia; order Acidimicrobiales; family RAAP-2; genus Bog-473. The sequence continues at coordinate 205,415 of CAWILW010000006.1, forward strand.
AGCTCGGCTTGCCCCAGTAGATGAGCGGGGTGCTGCAGCGCCAGCAGTGCGGGTACGAGTGCACGTAGGGCTGGCGGCGGAGCAGCAGGCCGGCCACCTCCAGGCGGTCGTTGATGGTGCCGTTGGCCTCCCGCACGTCGCGGCCCTCCAGCCACCCGATGTCCGCCGTGAAGCGACCGTCCGGGCCGACCGGGTTGAGGGACGGCAGCCCGTTGTCGCGCCCGATCTGGCGGTCGACCTCCCCGAAGGCCGGCGCCAGGTGGACCAGCCCGGTGCCCTCCTCCGTCGTGACGTAGGACGCGGGGACGACCCGCCACCCGTCGGCGCCCGGGCCCGGGTCGAGGTCGGCGAAGGGGCGCTCGTAGTGCAGCCCGACGAGCGCGGCGCCCGGCAGGCGCGACGACACGGCGGCACCCTCGCCGAAGACGGCGGCCACCAGCTCGTCGGCCACGACCGTCCCGTCCACGACGGCGTAGGTCAGCTCGGGGTTCACCGCGACGCCGGTGTTCGACAGCAGGGTCCACGGCGTGGTCGTCCAGACGGCAAGCCACTGTGCGGCACCGACCGCCGCCGGGTCCGGGTCGACCAGGCGGAGGCGGACGTAGGCCGACTCGTCCTCCTCGTCGCGGTAGACGTCGGGCTGCCCGAGCTCGTGGCTGGACAGCGCGGTACCACAGCGCGGGCAGTACGGGACGACCTTGAGGTCCTCGTAGAGCAGGCCCTGGTCGAAGAGTTGCTGGAGGTGCCACCAGACCGACTCGATGTAGTCGGGGCTGAGGGTCCAGTAGGCCTGGTCCATGTCGACCCAGTAGCCGATGCGGGTGGTGAGGCGGGCGAACTCGTCGACGTAGGAGTAGACCGACTCCCGGCAGAGGCGGGTGAACTCGGCGATGCCGACCTGCTCCTCAATCTGCTGCTTACCGGTGATGCCGAGCTTCTTCTCGACCTCCACCTCGACCGGCAGCCCGTGGGTGTCCCACCCGGCGCGCCGCGCCACCAGGGCGCCGGCCATGGTGCGGAAGCGGCAGAAGAGGTCCTTGTAGACGCGGGCCCAGACGTGGTGCAGGCCCGGCATCCCGTTGGCCGTCGGGGGCCCCTCGTAGAAGATCCACGGCGGGGCGTCCCGGCGCTGCTCAATGGAGCGCTCGAACACGCGGTGGTCGGCCCAGCGAGCCAGCTCCGCCTGCTCGAGGGCCACGAAGTCGATGTCGGGAGGAACGGGCGGGAACACGGGCGAGGGACGATCAACGCGGGGGATCGGGCGCCCCTGCATCTCGGAGAGGATAGAGGGTATGCACGCCGAGGCTTCCCGCCCGTGGCCCGGCGTCGCCGTGCGGCCCGAACCCTACGGCGACGAGGGGCCGCAGTGGGTCGTGGCGCAGGCCGAGGCGGAGCTCGTCAGCCGCTACGGCGGGCTCGACGCCGGCGAGCTCGGCCTCAGCGCCGCCATGTTCGATCCGCCCGCCGGGGCCTTCCTCGTGGCCCGCTCCGACGGCGCCGCGCGGCCCGTCGGAGGAGTGGGCGTGCGCGCCGTGGCCGAGGGGACCGGTGAGGTCAGGCGCCTGTGGGTCGACCCGGTCTGGCGCTGCCGCGGCGTCGGCCGCGCCCTCATGGACGGACTGGAGTCGCTGGCGCTCGACCGCGGCCTCCGGACGCTGCGCCTCGCCACGGGCGATCGCCAGCCCGAGGCAGTGGCCCTCTACGAGGCGACCGGGTGGGAGCGCGTCGGAGTCGATGACGACGGCCGGCCCCTGCCGACCTGGCACATCCGCTTCGTCAAGACCCTGACCGGGACGAACGGCGCATCCGACTGAGCGCCGTCACCCCGGCCTGTGGATGTCCGGGCCCGCCACTCAGGGGAGTCGGTGGCGCGCCAGTTCGTCGAGGGACGCGCCCGAGACTTGGAGCAGCGAGCCCACCACGAGGTCGGCCAGACCGAAGGCCGGATGATCCGCCTCGGCCGGCTCGGGCACGGCGATGCACGCCATGGACGCGGCCTTCGCCGCCAGCACGCCCGCCGGCGCGTCCTCCCACACGAGGCAGCGCCGGGGCACGGCACCCAGCTTGGTCGCAGCCGTGAGGAAGACGGCGGGGTGCGGCTTGCCGTACTGCTCGTCCTCGGCCGAGTGGACGAGCGCGAACCGGTCCCGGAGACCGAAGTGGGACAGCGCCGCGTCGATCAGTCGATACTGCGACGAGGACGCCACCGCGAGGGCAAGGCCGCGCCGGTCGCACAGCTCAATGGCGTGCTCGGCCCCGGGCTTGAGCTCGCCCTTCGACAGGATCAGCTCGATCACCCGGTCGACGACCGTCACCGCCACCTCGGCCGGCGTCGGACCCGGCCAGGGGTAGAGCCGGTACCAGTGCTCGGTCACCTCGTCGACGAACATGCCCTTGGTGCTCCGGCAGCCCTCGACGGCCAGCGGGACGCCGAGGCCACCGAGGATCTCGATCTCGGCCTCGTGCCAGAGGATCTCCGAGTCGATGAGGAGCCCGTCCATGTCGAAGATGGACGCAGCGAATCCCGCCGGAGCGGGGTGGTGGGCCGTCAAGCGGGCAGCTGCGCCTCGATGTCGGCGACGATCGCAGCGTCTTCGGGCTCCACCTGGGGCCGGTAGCGCGCCACGACCGCACCGGAGGGCGAGATGAGGAACTTCTCGAAGTTCCACGTGATGTCGCCGGCATTGCCCTCCGCGTCCGGCTTCTCCGTCAGCTCGGCGTAAATCGGGTGCCGGCCCTCGCCGTTCACCTCGATCTTCTCCATCAGCGGGAAGGTCACGCCGTAGGTGGCCGAGCAGAACTGCGCGATCTCCTCCGAGGTGCCCGGCTCCTGGCCCATGAACTGGTTGCACGGGAAGCCGATCACCGAGAAGCCGCGGTCGCCGTAGGTCTTCTGCAGGCGCTCGAGCCCCTCGTACTGGGGGGTGAGCCCGCACTTGGAGGCCACGTTGACCACGAGCAAGGCCTTGCCCTTGAAGTCGCCCAGCGACGCGTCGTCGCCCTGGAGGGAGTGGATGGGGATGTCGTAGAGAGCCATGTGCGGACCCTACCGGCCCCGGGCGGTCGCCCGCTCGGGCCCGCATAGGGTGGCCGCCATGCGCGCGGTGGTGATCCGGGATGGCCGTCTGGACTGGGAGGAACGGGACGACCCCGTCGCCGGCGACACCGAGCTGCTCGTCACGGTGCGGGCCGCCGGCATCAACGCCGCCGACCTCATGCAGCGGGCGGGCGCCTATCCGGCACCCGCCGGCTGGCCCCAGGACATCCCCGGCATGGAGTTCGCCGGCGAGGTCGCGGCGGTGGGGCGGCAGGTGACGTTGTTCATGCCCGGCGACCGCGTCATGGCGGTGGTCGGTGGCGGGGCGCAGGCGACCATGGCCATCGTCGACGAGATGCATGCGATGGCCGTCCCCGACTCCCTGCCCTGGCCGGAAGCGGGCGGGTTCCCCGAGGCCTTCTGGACCGCCTACGACGCGCTCTTCACCCGGGCCGGGCTCCGGATGGGCGAACGGGTGCTGGTCAGCGGCGCCGCGGGCGGGGTCGGGACAGCGGGCGTGCAGATGGCCGCCGCGGCGGGAGCGATTGTGACGGCGTCGGTGCGGAACGCCGCGCGACACGACGCGGTGCGGGAGCTCGGGGCCTCATACGTCATTGAGCCCGGGGACGAGGGTGCGCACGGCCCCTATGACGTCGTCCTGGAGCTGGTCGGTGCGCCGAGCTTGAACGGCGTGCTGCCGCACGTCGCCCGCGAAGCCCGAGTCGTCGTGATCGGGGTCGGCGCGGGGGCCCAGATGGAGCTCAACCTGTATCAGCTGATGGGCACGCGTGCCCGCATCGGCGGGGCGACGCTGCGGGCGCGCAGCCGGCGCGAGAAGGCGGACGTGGCGGCCGCGGTGGCGGCGCACGTGCTGCCGCTGCTGGAGGCGGGACGGGTCCGGGTGCCGGTGGCCGACTCCTTCCCCCTGTCCGAGGCTGAGGCCGCCTACGAGCGCTTCGCGAAGGGCGGCAAGCTCGGCAAGGTCGTCCTCGTCGATTGAGGCCGGTGATCGAGGCCGTCCTCTTCGACGGGGACCAGACGCTGTGGGACTTCCAGCGCGTCATGCGCGACGCGCTTGTCGCCGTTGTGCGCGAGTTGCAGTCGGCCAGGCCGGGGGCGTTCACCGAGGCGCTGCGCTGGGAGGACCTCGAGCGCGACCGGAGTGTCGTCGGCGCGGACATGGAGGGGGTGGAGTTCAACCTGGCCCGACTCCGGGTGCTCGGGTTCGCCCGCACGCTCCAACGCCTGCGCCTCGCCGACGGGGCTCCGGGGTCGAGGCGGACGACGCGGCGCTGGCCGCCGAGCTGGCCCGCTCCTACTTCCACCACCGCGACCGTGATCCCGCCCTCTTCGACGACACGGTGCCCTGTCTGGACGCGCTGCGGGCGCGCTACCGGCTGGGCCTCCTGTCCAACGGAAGCCGGCTCCCCGAGAAGGTCGGGCTGGCCGACTACTTCGAGTCCGTGGTGTTCGCGCAGGACCACTTGGTCGCCAAGCCGGACAAGGGGATCTTCGAGGTCGTCGAACGACAGCTGGGGGTGGCGCCCGCCGCCTGCGTGCTCGTGGGCGACCATCCCCTCAACGACGTCGTGGGCGCCAAGCGTGCCGGCTGGGCCGCGGTGTGGATCGACCGCGACGGCGGCGGGGACTACCCCGACGCCCACGAACGACCCGACGCCGTGGTCACGACGCTGGCCGACCTGCCGGCCACGCTCGCCGGGCTCGACCTCGGCTAACGGGGAGCGCAGGCAGCGCCCGGGACGCGGTCATGCACGTTCGTCACCTTCGTTGTACGCGGCCTCGGCCAGGCGCTTGATGACCTGCAGACGTCGGTCCCACTGATGCGCCTGCTGCGTCATCGCGTGGGCCGCTTCGTCGAGGCGGCCGGGGACCACGCGGAATCGGACCTCGCGACCCTCGCGCTGGCGGGTGACGAGGCCGGTCTGCTCCAGCACGGCCAGATGCTTGATGACGGCCTGGCGGGTGAACGGCACCCGCTCGGCCAGGGAGCTGGCCGTCGTCTCGCCGCCCTCGACGAGCAGGTCGAGCACCCGGCGACGCGAGGGGTCGGCAATGGCCGACCACAGCGCGTCGTCAGGAGGATCGTGCATCACGTCTCAGTGGCGAACAGGCCCTGGAGCCAGCCGATCTTCTCGGCCCAGCCGTTGCGGTGCTCCGCGACGTAGCGGGCCTTGTCCTCGTCGGGCCAACCGATGGCGTCGAGGCCCGTCTCGGTGACCCGCAGCCGGGTGCGGTCGCTCGCCTCCTCGGTGAGCGTGAACTCGACCAGGACCGAGTTCCCGGCCACGGGTGCCTCGCCGTCGGGGTGGGCCCAGCGGAATGTGAATCGCCGCGGCGGCTCGACGGCGACCACGACCAACGGCGCCGTCATCGGCTGGGTGGTCGCCTTTTCCTCGAAGACGAGGCTGCCGGCCCCTCCCGGTCGCAGGTCGAGCTCCACCTTGTCGGCGAACCAGCGGGCGATCTGGTCGGGCTCGGTGATCGTGCGCCACACCACATCGGCGGGCGCCTCGATGAGGACCTCGCGTTCGATCGTCTGGTCGGTCATGGCGCTCACCCCCAGCTGCTGACGAGCTCGTTGCGCGGGTAGGGCGTCGCCTTGCCGCCTTCGAGCCCGTGCTTCAGGCTCAACAGGAAAGAGGCCCAGGCGGTGCTGCAGTGGTACATGAACTCGACGGGCTCCCGCCACCCGGCGTGGGCGAAGAGCACCACGGTCTCGTCGCCGTTGGCGCGCAGGTCGAACGAGACGGTGGTGCCCACCCACTCGTCGGGGCCCTGGACGCAGCGCCACAGCACGCGGCTCGGCGGGGTCGACTCGACGACCTCCATGGTGGCGGCGCGGTCGGGCCCGCCGAAGAAGAAGGCGAGCTCTCCCCCGACGTGGGCGTCGCCCTCCACGGTGGTCGTCCACCACTGCGACACACCCTCCCGGGTGGCGATGGCCTCGTACACCTCCTCGATGGGGGCGTTCACCCCGACCCTGTTCCTGATGTCCGGCATTGCTCCAACCTCCTTGTTCGGTAACGTGCAACTCATTGTTGCACGTGGTGGAGGGAAGTGCAACCAAAAGTTGCGGATTCTCGGCTGGGGCCTTCGGGTGTGGATCTCCTACGCAAATGCGCGTTAGCGGGTCAAGATGACGACGCCGGCGTTGGCGCCGCGGCCGACCGTGTGGGAGAGGGCCGTCCGGGCCCCCTCGACCTGGCGCGGCCCGCACTCGCCGCGCAGCTGGCGCACCAGCTCGACCACCTGGCCGAGGGCGGAGGCACCCAGGGGCTCCCCCTTCGAGAGCAGCCCCCCGCTCGGGTTCACCGGGAGCCGGCCGCCCAGATGGGTGGCGCCGGAGTCGAGCAGCGCCGCCGACCCCCCGGGCTCGCAGAGGCCGAGCTCCTCGCAGGAGAGGAGCTCCCGGGCGGCGTCGGTGTCCTGGCACTCGACGACGTCGAGGTCGGAGGGCCCCAGCCCGGCCTCCTCGTAGGCCGCCGTGGCCGCCAGCGTCGTCGGGGCCGGCACGTCGTCCGCGGCCCGTCCCGCCAGCGGGGTCGACTCGCTCAGGACAGCGCCCGGGATATGGGAGCGGAGCACCGCCGCGGCGAGGGTGACCGGCGTCGACGGCGCGGTGGCGGCAGAAGGAGCGGCCAGGTCGGCCCGGCGCAGCACCGAGCGCGGCGGCGCCCTCGTTGGGCGAGCAGAGCATGAAGAGGTGCAGCGGCTCGCACACGACGCGTGAGCCGAGGACGGCGTCCACCGTCGTCTCCTTTTGGTACATGGCGTCGGGGTTGGCGACGCCGTGACGGCGGTTCTTCACCACCACCCGGGCCAGGTGGTCCTTGGTGACCCCCGAGGTCAGGCACAGCCGCTGCGCCCGCAGCCCGAAGAAGGCGGGCGTGGCGGCCAGACCGGCCTCCTCCTGCCACGGCTCGAAGAACGAGGAGCGGATGATCCCCTTCGGCATCTTCTCCGTCCCGAAGACGAGGGCGGTGTCGTACTGACCCGCCCGGATGGCCGCGGCCGCCAGCATGATGGCCGCGCCGCCGCTGGCACAGCCGGCCTCGACGTCCACGATCGGCATGCCGGTCATGCCCAGACGGCTGAGCACCTTGTGGCCGGTCGCCACGCCGCCGTAGGCCGTGCCGCAGAACGCGGCCTGGAACCCGCCCTTGCCGATGCCCGCCTCGCGCAGCGCGGCGCGGACGGCCGCGACGCCCATGTCGGTGGTCGACACTCCCTCGAACCGCCCGAAGGGGTGCATGCCCACGCCGGTGACGGCGACGGTGGTCACGAAGACGCCGTCCCCGCCGGGGCGAAGGCGTACGTCACGACGTCGTTCTCGTCGGCGTTGCGATGGAGCGGCACGACGCGCAGCTCCATCGCCTGGCCCGCCCGCAGTGACCCGGGGTCGCTCTCGGTCAGCCGGGTGATGACGCGCACGCCCTCGGGCAGCTCGACGACGCCGATCCCGAAGGGAACGTCGCCCTGATATCCCGGTGGTGGGGCGGTGACGGCGGTCCAGGCCCACAGGGTGCCGCGGGAGGAGAGGTCGACCGGCTCGGGGTCCTCGGTGGCGCAGTAGGTGCAGGCGTCGGCGCGGGGGAAGTGGACCGACCCGCAGGCGCTGCAGCGCGACCCGAGCAACACCGGGGGGTCGCCGTCGTCGAAGAGCCCGTCGCGAACCATGACGCGCATGTGCGGCCTCAACTCTCCAGCTCGACCAGCTCCAGCGCGTCGAACTCCCAGAAGGCCCGGAGCGAGGCCAGCTTGCCGGCACCGTTGCTGCGGTAGGTGTACACGCCGCGGACGATGGCCTGGTGCGTGCCGCCGGCCAGCGTCGTGCGGATGATGCCGACGTCGGCCACCTCGTCCCCGCACAGGTAGGACTCGGTGATCTCGAAGGCGATCGCCTCGCTCGACGCGATGACGGTGTCGTAGAAGGCGGCGATCGCGTCGCGCCCGTGGTGACCCTTGCCCTCGGGATCGAAGGCGGAGGGACCGATGGGGTCCGCGACGATCGCGTCGTCGGCGAAGAGAGCCAGCCAGCCCTCACGGTCTCCGGCGGTGACGGCGGCGCGGGAGCGGATGCCGAGCTCGCGGGCGTCGAGCGGTGCGTCGGTCATGTGCAGTCCCTCCTTCTCATCGGATTTTTGCTCAGCGGACCTTGGCGATGACGTCGTCGGCGAACCGGCGCAGGTTGTCGACCTTCGTCTGCAGGTCCTCGGTGTCCTGCTCGGTGCCGTAGGGCCAGCGGAAACCGACGATCACGTCGGTGACGCCGAGCTCCTCCAGGCGGTGCACGCCGTCCGGCGTGTAGGCGTCCAAAGAGATCACGTGTGTCTCGAACGGCTTCGTGTCGGTGCCGTGCTCGCGGCGTAACTCGGCCAGGCGAGTGAGGAGCCCGGGGAGGTCGGCCGGGTCTCCCCCGCCGTGCAGCCACCCGTCTCCGTCGCGGGCGGCCCTCTGGAGGGCGGCCTCGTGATGGCCGCCGATCAGGATCGGCACGGGACGGCTCGGCGTCGGGCACATCTTTATGGACGGGATGTCGAACACCTCGCCGTGGAACTCGAAGAACCCGCCGGCCATGAGGCCGCGCATGATGGCGATCTCCTCGTCCATGCGCGTGCCCCGCTTCGGCCAGGGCACGCCGCAGATCTCGTAGTCCTCGGGCCACGGGCTGGTGCCCACGCCGAGCAGCAGGCGGTTGCCGGTCAGCACCGCGGTAGAGCTGACCTGCTTGGTGATGAGGACCGGCTGGCGGATCGGGAGCTTGATCACGAACGTGACGAAGCGGATGCGCTCGGTGACCGCCCCCATGGCGGGGATGAGCGAGAACGGCTCGAGGAAGGGCTTGTCCTCCAGGAACTCCCGGGTCCCGTCGGGGTTGAACGGGTACGTGGTGTCGGACACCTCGGGGTAGCAGATGCTGTCGGGGACGACCATGGAGTCGTAGCCGGCCTCCTCGGCCGCCCGGGCGAGGGGGAGGTAGAAGGCCGGGTCGGTCATCGACTCCGCAAACGAGAAACGCACTGCACCTCTTTCGTCGTGATTCTGGCGTCGTTGTGGGTTCTGGCCACGGCCGCCGCCTACCATGCGGCCGTGCCCGCTCATCCTGCCAGCACCAGCTCCGGGAGGCACAACCCCGACCTCCCGCTGGCGGCCCCGGCCCCCCTGGTGTCGGACCTCTCCCTCGACGACCTCGAGCGCGACGCCCGCCACGCCATCGGGGAGATGGCCTACGCCTACTACTCGGGCGGGGCCGACGACGAGCGCCTGCTCAGCGGCAACGTCGCCGCCTGGAGCCACTGGCAGCTCCATCCCCACGTCCTCGCCGGGCTGGGGGGCCTGGACGCGATCTCCACCGCCACCACCCTGCTCGGGACGCCCGTCACCTCGCCGGTCGCCATCGCACCGACGGCGATACAGGGGCTGGCCCATCCCGATGGCGAGGCGGCCACCGCCCGGGGGTCGGACCGGGCGGGTGCGCTGATGATCCTGTCCTCCCTCGCCACCTCGTCGCTCGAGGACGTGGCGGCCGCCGCGCCGGGCGCGGCGCGCTGGATGCAGGTCTACATCTTGCGCGAGCGGGCGCGGACGAAGGAGCTGGTGGCGCGTGCGGCGGCGCATGGCTACGGCGCGCTGGTCCTGACCGTCGACGCCCCGGTATCGGGGCTCCGCCTGCGCGAGTGGCGGACGGGCGTGCACCTCCCCGACGACCTCGCCCTGCCCAACCTGGCCGGCGGGAGCACCGAGAGCGCACGCGAGGGCGGGTTCATCGCCGTGGTGAGCAAGGAGTTCGAACCCGCGCTGACGCCCGACGACATCGGCTGGCTGGCCGGCCTCAGCCCGCTCCCCGTCGTGGCGAAGGGGGTGCAGCGGGCCGACGACGCGCTGCGGTGCGTCGACGCCGGGGCGGCGGCCGTCGTCGTCTCCAACCACGGCGCGCGCCAGCTCGCCGACGCCCCCGCGACGGCCGACATCCTGGCCGAGATCGTCGACGCGGTGGCGGGGCGGGCCGAGGTCTACGTCGACGGCGGTGTGCGCCGCGCCCCCGACGTGGTGAAGGCCCTCGCGCTGGGGGCGCGTGCGGTCCTCGTGGGCCGCCCGTCCCTGTGGGCGCTCGCTACCGGCGGCGCGGACGGGGTGACGGCGCTCCTGCGCTGGTACGAGTCGGAGCTGCGGCGGGCCATGGCCCTGTGCGGCGCAGCGACGGTCGACGCCATCGACCGCAGCCTCGTGCGCCGGGCGCCGGGCTGGGCCCTCGAAGGGGCCTTGCCATGACCACGGTGGCGGCCATGCTGGCGGCGCGCGCCGGGGACGACCGCACCGGCGTCATGGACGCCACGGGCACCTGGACCTGGCGCGAGGCCGTCGCCGAGGGCGCGACCCGAGGGGCGCTGGCCCGGTCGCTGCTCGGCGACGCCAAGCCCCACGTCGGCGTGCTCCTTCCCAACGGGCCCGAGTACCTCTTCTGGCTCAACGGCACCGCACTGGCCGGCGCCGCGATCGTCGGGATCAATCCCACCCGGCGGGGTGACGCCCTGGCGGCGGACATCCGGGCCACCGACTGCGCGCTCATCGTGACCGATGCCGACGGCGCGGCGCTGCTCGACGGTCTCTCCCTCGGCATGGGCGAGGATCGGATCCTCGTCACCGGGACCGAGCGCTACCGGTCGCTCCTGGACGAGTTCGCCGGCAGCGCGGCCGCCACGGCCCTCGTCGAGGGCGCCGGACTTGTGGACGAGGACGCGCTCTACCTGCTCATCTTCACCTCGGGGACGACCGGCGTGCCCAAGGCCGTCCGGTGCACCCAGGGCCGGCTGGCCGGCATCGCCGAGGTGGCCGCTCCCGGCTACGGCTACGCCGCCGACGACGTCTGCTACTGCCCGATGCCCCTCTTCCACGGGAACGCCCTGATGGCGCTGTGGGGGCCGACGGTCATGGTCGGGGCAACCATCGCGGTGCGCCCCCGCTTCAGTGCGTCCGCCTTCCTCGATGACGTCCGCCGGTTCGGCGCGACCAAGTTCAGCTACGTGGGCAAGGCGATCGCCTACATCCTCGCCACGCCGGAGCGGCCCGACGACGCCGACAACACGCTGCGGAGCGCGTTCGGCACCGAGGCGTCGGTGCGCGACCGGGACCGCTTCCGGAAGCGCTTCGGGTGCTACCTCATTGAGGGTTACGGCCAGAGCGAGGGCGGCGCCTCCATCAACCCCGTGCTCGGGATGCCCAAGGGCGCGCTCGGCCGACCGGTCGACGGCATCGACCTGGCCGTCATCAGCCCCGAGACGGGCGAGGAGTGCCCACCGGCCGAGTTCGACGCCGAGGGGAGGCTCCTCAACGCCGGTGCGGCCATCGGCGAGCTGGTCAACCGCAGCGGGCGCGGCAAGTTCGAGGGCTACTACCAACGGGAGGACGCCGAGCAGGAGCGGCTGCGGCGGGGTTGGTACTGGACCGGTGACCTGGGCTACGTCGACCGCGACGGGTTCTTCTACTTCGCCGGGCGCACCGGGGACTGGCTGCGCGTCGACTCCGAGAACTTCGCCGCCGGCCCGGTCGAGGCGGTGCTGTCGCGCCACCCGGATCTCTCGGTGGTCGCGGTGTACCCCGTCCCCGACACCGCGTCGGGCGCCGGGGACCAGGTCATGATGGCGCTCGAGACGGTGCCGGGCCGCCCCTTCGACCCCGCCACGTTCGCCGACTGGCTGGCGGCACAGCCCGACCTGGGGCCGAAATGGGTCCCCCGCTACGTCCGGGTCTCGCCCTCGCTGCCCCAGACGGCGACGGGCAAGGTGACCAAGGTGGGCCTGCGCGCCGAGGCGTGGGACTGCGACGACCCGGTCTGGTGGCGACCGCTCGGCACGACGGGCATCCGCTTCGAACGCCTCGGCGACGGCGACCGGGCCGCGCTGGCCGCCGGGCTCTCCGAGAACGGCCGGCCTCCCGTCGGCACTCCTAGCTGACGCCGAGGATCGCCAGGACGCCCGAGAGCTCGGAGACCCGGTGGTCGCCGGGCTGCAGCGGCGGCGCGCGCTGCCCGGTTCGCTCCTCCTCGCGCCACACGTGGACGGCGGTCATGCCCATGCGCCGGGGGCCCCGGACGTCGGGCTCCCACGAGTCGCCGACGAAGACGACGCGTCGGGGGTCGGCGCCGAGCGACTCCGTCGACCGGGCGTAGATGTCGGGATGGGGCTTGCGCGCCCCGGCCCGCGCCGAGGTGATCGCGGCGTCGACGAGGTGGAGGAGGCCGACCTGGTCCAGGTACGCATTGAGCTCCCAGCCCCAGTTGGAGCAGACGCCGACGGTCAGGCCGGCGTCGCGCAGGGCCGCCAGCGTCGCCGCCGCTTCGGGATAGGCGATCATGCGGCCCTGATCCGAGGCGCGCAGGGACCCGATCACGCCCTCGACGTCCGCGTCGTCGACCCCGCAGGCCGCCGTGAGGTCGCAGAGCCGTGAGCGGACCCAGGCCTCGTAGGCCTCCTCGCTGACCGAGTGCTCGGCGTGCGCCACGCCGTCGTAGCGGAAGAAGTAGTCGTCGAGGACGGCCGGCTCCAGCGTGTAGCCGAAGCGCGCGAACACGGTCGCGTAGCTGGAGGCCCGGGTGTCGGCCCACCGGGCCAGCGTCCCGTAGAAGTCGAAGATGACCGCGTCGACCATGGACCCATACTGGCCCGTGGGCCTGACACGGGCGCGGCGACCCGACGCGCGGCGCCAGCGGGGCCATACTGGCCTCCGTTATGGGCGCCGACGACGAGCCGGCAGACTCGGTGGCAGAGGGGGAGGAGCCCGAGGCGGAGGATCAGAACGGGGCGGCGCCGGCGGCAGTTTCGGCTCGCCACGCTCGCAAGAAGGAGAAGTCCAACCGCTGGCTGATTGAGCTGGTCGGGGTGATCGCCGCCGCGGTCGTGATCGCCGTCCTCGTCCGCACCTTCGTGTTGGCCACCTACTCCATCCCGTCGGGCTCCATGACGCCGACCCTACAGATCGGGGACCGGATCCTGGTCGACAAGCTGAGCTACCACCTGCACGGCGTCGACCGGAGCAACATCGTCGTGTTCTCCACACCCCACACGGAGAACTGCGCCGGGCCCCCCGTGGCGGACCTCGTCAAGCGTGTCATCGGCCTGCCCGGGGACACCGTCTCGCTGTCGGCCGGGCGCGTCTCCATTGACGGACGCGTTCTCCCCGAGCCGTGGCTGCCACCTGCGGTCAGGACGCAGACCACCCCGGGGCCGTCGGGCGCGCCGTACTCCCTGCACCACCCCTACCGGGTCCCCAACGGGGACGTCTACGTGATGGGCGACAACCGGTTGGGCTCGTGTGACAGCCGCTACTGGGGCCCGGTGCCCGAGTCGACGATCGTCGGCAAGGTCGACATGCGCATCTGGCCCCTGAGCCGCATCACCTTCTTCTAAGGCACCCCGGCGCATCCCGTCACGACCGGCGCTCGCGCCGCCACACGACGCGCAGCCCCGACCACGTCTCGTCGATGGCGCACACCTTGTTGTCGACGAGCCCCAGCGGGAGCGCCACCTCCCGCACCACGCCCTCGTGCATGGTCGTCTCGACGCCCGAGGACCGCTTGGGCCAGGCGACCCAGAGGCCACCGGCCGGGAAGATCATCGGGGCCAGGGCTCCGATGCGTCGCTCGAAGTCGCGCCGCTGCGTGAAGAAGGCCACCACCACGTCGGCTGTCCCGCGCGCCTGGCGCTTGACCGAGACGCCCGCCGGCAGGCCGGCGATCACGTCGGGCGGGGCCCCGATGACCGCCAGCCTCGCGCCCTCGACGATCCCGAGCTTCTTCGCCAGTGGCGTTCCGCTGTACCCGGCCATGGGGACGGGTTAGCACACGGGCCGCGGTCGCTACGGGTTGACCGCCTCGAACACCCAGAACGCCAGCGGGAAGTCGTACTCGTCCGGGCCCACCGCGAACTGCTCGAGGTGGCGCTCCACGATGGCCAGCGCCTCGTCCTCCCGCTCGGGCGGGATCCCCATGAACTGGAGGAGGGAACGATCGACCACCGCGCTGGCCGGAGCACGGACCGTCGTCTCGTGGGGCGTGCTCGCGACGGGGGAGAACCCGGCCGACTCCAGCAGCTCGCCGACGTACTCGTCGTCGCCGAAGACGAAGGGCCCGACCGGGCTCTTCCCCGGTGCCGGGACGGGCGGGGGTCGCAGCAGCGGGCGCAGCGCGGTGCCGACGTGCCAGCGGTTGCGCTCCACCGCTTGCCAGCACGCGAAGACGAGGCGGCCGCCGGGGACCAGCGCGTCACGGATGGAACCGAAGGCAACCATGGGCTCGTCGAAGAACATGACGCCGAACTGGCTCACAGCGAGGTCGAACGGCGGCAGCCCGAGAAACCCGACCTGCACGTCCATCTTGACGAACTGGGCGTTGGACGTGCCCGTCTCGTCGGCCCGGGACCGGGCCAGAGCCAACAGGGGCGCCGAGATGTCGATCCCGACGGCCTCGCCGTCCGCGCCGACGATGCCGGCCAGGGCAATGGTCAGCGCGCCGCCACCGCACCCGATGTCGCACACCCGCTGGCCCGGCCGGGCATCGACGGTCCGCAGGAGGTAGGACGACACCGCCTCGGTCAGCCGCTCCCGCTTGGGCCAGGCGGCGGCCCACCCTTCGTCGTTCCACCTGCGGGTCTCGGCTTCGTTGGCCACCGGCGACACGGTACCCGGCCCATGTAGGTTCGGCCTCGTGCGCGTCGGCCTCGTCATCCTCCCCTCGGACCGCTGGGACGAGGCCCGCCGCCAATGGGAGTGGGCCGATCGCTCGGGATTCTGCACGGCGTGGACGTACGACCACGTCCGTTGGGGCGGCATGCCCGATGGCCCGTGGCACGCCGCCGTGCCGGTGCTGGCGGCGGCGGCCCAGGTGACCGGGCGCATCCGGCTGGGCACGCTCGTGGCGACGCCGAACTTCCGGCACCCGGTGACCCTGGCCCGGGAGGCGATCACCCTCGACGACCTGAGCGGCGGTCGCTTCGACCTCGGGTTGGGGCCCGGGAGCGAGGGCTTCGACGCGACCGCGCTCGGACAGGACCCGTGGCCGCCGGCGGAGCGGTTGTCGCGCTTCGAGGAATTCCTCCAGGTGCTCAAACCGATCGTCGACGGTGCGCCCGAGACGCGCACCTCCCTGCGGACCGCGCACTACACGGCGGACGAGGCGCCCTCCACCCCCGGAACGGTGCAGCGACCACTCCCCCTCACCATCGCTGCCGGCGGGATGGCAGGACTGCGGCTTGCCGCCACCCACGGTCGGAACTGGGTGACCATCGGACCCACGGGGCACGTGGCCCGCACTCCCGAGACCGTGCTCGAGGCCGCGCGGCGACAGATCGTGGCGATCGAGGCAGCCTGCGCGATCGCCGGCCGAGAGGTGTCGGGCCTCGGAAAGGTGCTGCTGTGGACGCCGACCGAGCCCGTCATCGACTCGGCCGACCAGTTCGACGACCTCGCCGGCCCCTATGTGGAGTTGGGCTTCGACCAGTTCGTCCTTCACCACCCGGCTCAGACGGGGCCCTATGCGGGGAGTGTCAGGGCGTTCGAGCAGCTCGCGGCGCGACACGTCCCGGGCTGACGCGGTCGACGCCACCACCTCAACCTCGGCTCTGGCTAACTTGGGCCCGATGGTTCGACAAGTCCCCGTCGCCCGAGTTGCGATCATGGCCTTGACCATCGCTGTCGTTCTGGTGTGTTTTGGTTTGGGATCGCCCGCTGGACCCACGACGACGGTGTCAGGGCTAAGGACCTCGATCAACCAGAGGCCGGCGTACACGGTCGAGGGAAAATCCATCCGTAAAGCCGGAGTCCCGTTCACGCCGAACGGGATCACGACGTTCGGTTTGTCCAGACCCAACTGGGAGGCCAACGTCTCATCCGACCTGGCGCGGATCGCCGCGATTGCCTCCTTCTGGCACGGAAACGTCGTTCGTATCCAGATTGCGCCACCGATCTTTCTTGCGAATCCCCCCGGTTACGTTGCCGCGATGAAACGCGAGGTCAGAACGGCACTGAGGTTACGACTGAACGTCATCCTCTCAGCGCAGTATCAATCGGTCGGCTATATACCCGGACCCAACGCAAGTACCGTGTCGTTCTGGCGTGCCATCGCCAGAACGTACCGAAACACCCAGCAAGTCTGGTTCGACCTCTTCAACGAGCCTGATCAGCCAAGCTGGAAGATCTGGAAGCACGGTGGATCCGGATTCGTCGGCATGCAAACCCTCGTCGACACGATTCGCGCCATCGCGCCGCACAACCTCGTGATCGCCGAGGGGCTCCGGCAAGCGGAGACACTGAGCGGCGTGGAGTCTGAGCTGCTCAAGGGATCGGGAGTCGTGTACTCGGTGCATCCCTACCTGCTCCCTGGCCTGCAAACGCCGCAGTCATGGGACACCAACTGGGGCGATCTCTCGTCACGGATTCCCATTCTCGTCGGAGAGTGGGGGGAGTACAACGAGCGAAAGCCCCAATGCGCTCTCGATGCTCCTCAGCTCGTCCCCGACTTCCTCGACTACCTTCATCGCCACCACATCGGCCTCATCGCTTGGGCGCTGGTGCCAGGGGTGCTGGTTCGAGGATCGTCGTTGACCGAACCGACCCAATTCGATCCCGGAGTGCCCTGGACGTGCACCGGAGGTCTTGATCCTGGATCGGGCGCCCAAGGCCCTGGTGGAGACATCTTGCGCTTCTTCGAGGGTTCGACCTGACCGCGCCGGATACACGCATGGTCAGACCCTGAGCCCGACCACGTGCTTGCCTCCATCCATTCGGAGAGGCGGCGGTTTCAGCAGTCCGAGATCAACGCTCCGAGGTGATCCGTCGCAGGCGATGGCGTCCCCGGTGACCGCTGGGTTTCGTGCATCGCCAGTTGCGAGGTCCTCGGAATCCCCGTGCCTTCATGGAGCCCCGACGCCGCCACTCAAAGCCGCACCGAGCGCGTTCGGGCATGGATTGCGCCTCGATGAACACCTCCGGAGCGCGACCGACCAACGTGTTCTCGCCTCGGCTGCGCAGTCCCACAAAGGCTCGCAGAATGGAAAGGGGACTCTGGGTTGCATCCGCATTCACCACTCAAAGAGTTACGTGCAACCCCAAGGAAGGGATTGGGATCATCCCGCGAAGTAGGCACAGGCGAAGAGGATGCTCAGCCCGAGAAGCGTCTGGGTGTACGGATCGTGCTGAGAACACGATTCCGAGAGTCGTCACGGCCTTCTCCTGCTCACGATCCCGCCATAGGGGTCGCAGCCTACCGAAGAGACCCGCTCCGGCCGAGGCTCGTTGCCGGCCGCTGCTCGAACTTCGCCGGCGCGAACAACGGGTGAACAACCCGGCCTCAGGCGGGCGCGCACCTTCGTGAGCCGGGGTCGGGCGATCCCTGCCCGATGGGCGATGGCTCAGCGCTGCCCGTGCGTCGGGTCATGGACCGAGGGGGTTGGGAGTCGCGTCATGTCGGGTACTTGCGGGCGCTCCAAGGGAGTCACACACGGTGGGAGGCCGACGCCGCCGGGTGGTTCGCGGGTGTTACCGTCTGCCCCGAAATCTCTGTCTCGACATTCTTCGTCCTTCACGGCCGCAGGGAGCGCGATGAAACGACTGACTCCAGGACTGCTCGTATTCGTGATCCTGCTCGCAGGCTGCGGCAGCGCCGGCTCGGGCCACACACGGGTGCCAGCCGCTGCTCACGGGGGGAAGACGGCGCGGCGCGGCGCGGTGACGACGACCCCGCCGCAACACATGCTGCGCTCCGCTGGAGCGTCGACGACCACGCCGACACTGCACGGGCTTGGCTCGGCGGGAGTGCCGACCACAACCCAGGTGACGGGCTCGTCGCCCGCCGCCAACACTTCCGGATCGGGTTCCACTGACGGAGCCGGGTCGAGCTCTTCTCTCGGGCAGGTCTACACGGTGAACGAAGGGCACGACATCGCATACGGTGCGGCGAGCGGGCTCCAGGTGTTCGACAGCTTCGTCCCCTCTGGGGTCTCGAGTCCGACGCCGGCGGTGATCTTCGTCCACGGAGGCAGTTGGGACGGTGGGAGCAAGAGCGATCTCGACCCGTTGGCCCAGGCCATCGCCCAGGTGGGTTGGGCGGGCTTCTCGATCGACTATCGCCTTGACGGGTTCCCCAACGAGGTCGAGGACGTTCTGGCGGCGATCGTCGACATCACCAAGAATGCAGCAGCGTTCAACGTGGACCCCAACCGCATCGCGGTGCTCGGCACATCGGCCGGTGCCAACCTGGCCAGCCTGGCGGTGACCGACGCACGCGGATTGGACGGAATCTCGAGTGGTGTGCGGGCCGTGGTCAGCTGGTCCGGGCCCATGGATCTCTCGACCCTGGTCCAGGAGGAACCGTCGAACATCGACGCCATGGTCGCCAGGTACCTCGGGTGCACATATTCGGCCTGCCCCAGCGAGTATGCAGACGGCTCACCGCAGACGTTCGCGAGTCCGGGCTCCCCGCCGTTCTTCCTGGTCAACAGCGCCAGCGAGGTCATTCCCGTCTCCCAGCCGGACTCCATGTCCAACGCCCTGCAGAGCGCAGGCGTGACGGCGCCAGTCGACATCCTCGCCGGGAGCCTGCACGCCACCCAATACGCCCAGACAGCCTTCGCACCGAGCATGAATTGGCTGGAGACGTACCTAGGCCCTTACCGCGGCACCCTCCCTTCGATCTCACCGTTGACGGGCGAGAATCCCTGACGCCTGCCCGAACGCACGCCGTCCCCACCATCGCGGAAGGGTGACGTCCTTGCCGGGTGGCAACTTGAACTCGAAGTTAGGTCGAGCTGCTGACGTGCGTGCAACGGTCGAGGGTGCTGCCACTGCGTGCATGAGCATGACGGCACCTTGTCGGCCTGGGATCCTCAGGCTCTGGGTGGCGGGTCAGACCGGCGGAACACCGGGAAGGGTGAAGCAGTGCAGCCCGTTGCTGGCCGTGGCGTAGAAGGTCCCGTTGACGACCACGGGCGCAGCCGCACCCGTACCGCCCAGGGTGGTCTTCCACCCGGCGAGGCTGTCGCCCTGCTTCTCCGCCCAGATGTTGCCCCCGGCTGACTCGACCATCACGAACGCGACAGTGGTGCTGACTCCGACGACGGCGTTCGGGACGGTGCCGATGACGGTGGAGGCGCCACTAGTGGGCGAGAAGCTGTAGATGTTGCCCTTGCTGTCCCCGGTGTAGATCCCGCTCGACAGAAGGGCCGCCGACGCAGTGATGGCTCCCGCCGTGGGTGTGACCCACGTCTGCACCCCGGTCAGCTCCTTGATGTCGTAGAAGCTTCCCGACTCCGATCCGATGTAGACGCCGCCCTGGTAGAGGAGTGCGCTGGCCACCACGGGCCCGCCGGTGGTGAAGCTCCACTTGGTCGCCCCGGTGCCGGCGTTGAGGGCCGTCACGTGACCGCTGCCGTCCCCCACCACGAGGAGATTGTTCGGTGTGTCGACTGCAGGAGACGACTGCACGGCACCACCGAGAGTCGTCTGCCACATCACTGCGCCAGTGCTCTCCTTCAATGCCGAGACGACGCCGGCGTCGTTGCCCACGAATACGACCGGGGCGGTTCCGGCGACGGCGACACTGGGGGAGGACTCGATGGCGCTGGTGCCGATCGAAGTCGACCACAGCGTGGACCCGTTGAGCGCGTTCAAGGCGACGACGGAGCCCGATGCCGTGCCGACCATGACCACACCCGCGCCGACCGCCGCGATGGCCGGGCTGGCGTCGATGGACGAGCCTCCTGCCACGACGACGTGCCAACGGGTCATGCCGGTAGCGATGTTGACGGCAGAGACTCCTCCGGAGGTGTCGCTGAAGAAGGCGGTGGCGTGATAGATGACCGGGGAGCTGCTGACGGGAGCGCCAGACGAGTAGAGCCAGGCCTGGTTGAGGATGGATCCTGATGAGACGTTGACCTGATCGGCGAGGACATTGTCGTTTGCCTCGTAACTCTGGTGGAGGGGAGCCTGACCGGCCTCCGTCCAGGCGTTCGACAGATAGACAGCGAGCACCGCATTCAGCCCTGACGACTGACCGGTGGCCGTGAGGTTGGCCGGCCCGAAGGAGCTCAACGACGTTCCCACCGGGATCTTCAGCGAAGTGGGGCCGAAGGTCCCGGTACTCCCGGCGACGGCCGTTGCGAGAGTTGAGCCGTTGAGCGAGAGGCTCACGGTCTCTCCCGGGGTAAAGCCCGCTCCGGAGGCCGAGACGGCGGTTGCGGGCGCCACGTAGTACTGGCCACCCAGGGAGATCGTCGGCCCGGATCCGGCGGAGACCGTGAAGCTGACCCGCGCCGCGCTAGGCGGCGAATTGAAGGCCGAACGGTCTGCCACCCCGCCGGTACCGACCGCACTGGCAAACACCTCGAAGGCGCCGCCAGAGGCGGGAACGGGCAGGACCAACCTCCAGCTGGTGGTGGAGGTCCCGGGGTTGCTCAGTGTGGCCGGATTGGGATAGGGGGCCGCGACCCACGTGCCCGTGGCGCCGTCCCACCACGTGCCCGCGGTGCCGCCCGACTGCACGGCGACCGTGACGCCGCCGACAGCAGGCCCGCCCGATGTTCCAGCCGTGCCGGAGACCGTGAGGTTCCCCTTGGGGTTGGCCAACGTGGCGGCGTTGGCCGGCGAGGTCACCGCCGTCGAGGGAGGCGAAGCGGTTCCGCCACCGGGCGCGAAGTCATAGAGGAAGCCGTCCGCTGACGCTTCCACGAGGTTCCCACCCACGTCCGCGATGCCCGACGTGATGTAGTTGCCGGTCTGGTAGGTGGCCAGGCTTGCCCCTGTGGCGAGTGACAGCACCCGGACGGTCCCGCCCAGGTCGCCGAAGGCGACGACCTCTGAGCCGCTCGGACCGACGATGGCCGGGCTGGCGTCCGTGCCGGGACCGGCCGGAGCGGTCCACTCCACCGCTCCCGTCACGGCGTTCAGGGCGAGGACGTTGCTCCCGCTTCCCACCACGAGTTGGCTTCCGTCCAGCGCCGGAGTGGCGAGGGTATTCGCCAGCCGATCGGTCCAATAGAGCGCGCCGGTGGTCAGATCGAGCGCATTGAGGTAGCCGTCCTTGTTCATGGCGTAGGCCACGCCGTCCGGGAAGCCGTTGACGCCGGGGGCGGAGATCGTGATGCCGGCGCCGAAGTCGTCGTCGCCGGTCCCCTGGCCGGTGAACCGCCACACGGTTGCCCCCGTCACCGCGTCGATGGCATACGCGGACTGGTCCATGTCAGAGGTGCCGAAGAGGACGAGACCCTCGCCGGTGGCGCTGACGCCGTAGCTGATGCTGTCCCAGACTCCGCCGGTCGCGACGACCGGCTCGGGGGTCACCGAGAAGTCGATGGCACAGGTTGCCTCGTCGATGGCGATGAGCGGCCCGTTGGCCGTCGCCGAGTCGAGCACACCCGTGTAGACGGTCGGCTTTCCACCCGGGGGTGTGGCGATGGTGGGGCTGGCCTCGGCGTTGTACGGCAGGGGGGCGGAGCACTGCACGGCGCCCGTGCCGGCGTCGAGCTTGTACATCCGGTAGGAGGCCGTGGGTGAGATCCAGACCGAGCCGCCCTCTACCAACGGCGTCGAGCGGATGGGGACGGAGAAACGCTGCGACCACGCGGGCGCGCCGGTGGCCTGGTCGTAGGCCGTGAGGTACCCGGACTCGTTCCCCACGTAGACGAGGGTCTTTGACGTCTCGGCGTTCCATGCGACCACCGGAGACGACAGCACCGTCGCGCCTGTGTAGGTCATCCAGGAGACGCCGAGCGACGCCGCGTTGGTGGAGGAGATCCCCGGATCGGGGCTGTAGCCGGTCAGTTGGGGGTTTTGGTGCATTTCCGGCCAGGCGTACGCGGGCGCTGCGGGGCTTGGCAGCGCCATGGCGGTCGACGGTGCCACCCAGCAGCCGATCATGGTGACCAGAGCCGCCAACGCCACGACGATGGCCCTCGCCGAGCGGTGCAACACAGCCCTGGTCATCACTGCAGGAGTAAGTCCGCTCACCGTCACCGCCCTCATAGTCGCCGGCGCGAGTATGCCATCAGGCGCGCTGCCTCGCCAGTGCGGCTCCGTTGTTTTATCGTCCGTTGTGCCCGTCGGTTGTGGAGATTGACCGACGCTGACATGGCTAGAGTACCCCGACAGCTGTCAGTGCAAAGAATGTCCGGCTGAACGCCGCTGATCCCCTTGATCGACCCGAGAACGCTGGTCGGCTCAGTTTCGGCGGCGCCTGCGCGATACTGCCCGCCCGACGGCTGAGACCACGAGGGCTCCTCCGAGCACAACCAAGAGGACGGGAAGCCAGTGGGGGACAGACTTGGTCGGAGTGGCGGAGGTCGCCCCCGGGTTTTGCGTCGTTCTGTTGCCCTGACCGAGGCCCTCAGAGTTGGCAGTGACCGGGGGCAGGGTGCCGCTAATGGGCCCGAGATACCCGCTCAGGTAGTTCACACTGGCCGGGAACGCCACGTGTGCGTAGGCCGCAGCGTGGAGCCTCCCTGGGATCGCATCCACGGGAGCCGAGACCCCCGCAGAATGCAATTTGGCAGCCATGGAGTAGGCCTGTGAGAGCGGAATGACCTCGTCGGTGCTGTTGACGAGGAGCATCGGGGGGCTTCGCGCACCGGCGCTCGTGATCGGTGAAGCCTGCGCATAACGAGCCGGGCACTCGGTCTCGCCACACCCGAGGTAGTGAGCCACGAGGTCAACGATTTGCGGCGGCTCGTTTCCGGTTACCAGCGCGGCCAGGTCCATGGGACCTGACCATGTCACCACTGCCCGGATGCCGGCACTGCTCCCCCCGAATGCCGCCGCGTCAGACGCCGCCAGGGCCACCAGGTTTCCTCCAGACGAGGTGCCCAGGAGCGCCAAGTTGTTGGGGTCTACGTGGTATTTTGCTGAGTGGGCCCGCAGCCAGTCCACCGCCGACAACACGTCGCCGACCTCAACCGGGAAGCCGCCGAGGCGGTAGTTGATCGAGAACCCTGCCCAACCCACCTCGGCGACGGCTCTCGCGTACTCGTCGGTATTGCTCTTGTCCCCCGCGTCCCAGCTTCCACCGTGCACGAAGACGACGGCAGGCGTTCGGCCCGTCGTATGGGTCGGCACGAAGGCATCGAGCACCTGAAGGGGGCTCGGCCCATATGACACATTTGCCTGGACCGAAACCATGTCGGCAGCCTGGGCGACCTGGACTCCGACGCCGCCGAAGGCGACAAGCGACGCCATCGCAAGTGCGAGCGACAAACAGGCCGTGATCCACCGATTCGACCGAAGCCCGCTCAGGCGGATCGCACCTTCTCGTCGACGAACCGGGCCATGGCACTGATCGAACCAAAATTCTCAGGGACGAGCTCCTCGTCGTCGATCTCGACGTGGAACTCCTGCTCGATGAACGACACCAGGGCAAAGATGCCGAGCGAGTCGATGACATGAGTCTCGAAGAGCTGGACCTCGTCCCCGAGTTCCTGCTCCGAAACCGCCGGATTGATGTCCGAGGCGATGGCACGCCGCAACTTGTCTTCAGTAGTGGGAATGGTGGTCACTCTAGTCGGTGCGGGCAACGGCGAGAAGCGACCGACGGTCGATTTTTCCGGTGGATGTCCGAGGCAAGTCGTCGACGACGCTGATCGAATCGGGGACCATGTAGCGCGGGATTCGCTCCCCGCAGTAACGTGAAAGATCCGTCGACGACAGCGTTCTCCTAGTGACGACGAATGCCCTGAGCCGGTTGGTGACCAGCTCGTCAGGAACGGCGACAACGGCGCACTCAACGACGTCGACGTGGGAGACCAGAGCAGCCTCGATCTCCCCTAGCTCGATCCGGTATCCCCGACTCTTGACCTGCGCGTCGATACGACCGATAAAGCGAAGGTTGCCGTCGGACAGCGGCTCGACCAGATCACCCGTCCGATAGCAGAGCCCGCTCGCACCGGGTCGCGGGTCCGCCACGAAGCTGCGGGCCGTGCGCTCGGGGTCGTTCCAGTAGCCCTTCGACACCGTGGGACCGTTGACATATAACTCGCCGGTGCAACCCACTTCAACCCGGAGACCCTCGTGATCGACACCGAATGCGTCCACGCCGTGGATCGGCCGGCCGATCGGGATGGGGTCGTCCCGGTCTGGATCCAGCGCGGGTACGTCGTACCACGTACAGACGTTCGTTTCTGTCGGTCCGTACAGGTTGGCGAAGCGGGCACCAGGAAGTACTGCCATCAGGTTGCGCAAGTACTTCGTGGGAAACACCTCGCCCGCAAAGAGAACGAGCCGGAGGCTGGGAAGATCGCCCGGGTTGAGCCCGCCGCGGATCGCCAGCATGCTCAGGACCGAAGGAACCGAATACCAGACCGTGATCTCAGAGCTCTCGATGAACCTGCGCACCTGGACCGGGAGCACCGATGTCGCGGGTGGGACCAAGACCACCGCGGCTCCGGAGGTGGACGCCGCGAAGAGATCGAAGACGGAGAGGTCGAAATGGAAAGGCGCATGGCTGGACAACCGATCCTCGGGACCCACGTCGAAGGTGCCTCGGCCCCAGTCCACGAAGGCCAGAGCATTGCGATGGCTCAGCATCACCCCCTTTGGACTTCCTGTCGAACCGGAGGTGTAAAGGATGTAGGCGAGGTCGTCAGCTCGGACGCGACTCGATGGAGTCGTGGTCGGCGCAGCATCAACGGCATCCTTCATGAAGAGCGGCGGGAGGTCTGCCGAAGTGAGGGGGTCGGACGGGTCGCCGTCCACGAGAAGCAGCGCCTGCGGAGGAGCCACGGCTGCGACGAGCTCGATCCACTGGGATGCCTTGCTCGAGCTGCTCACCAGGCATGCGACCCGGCAGTCGTTGAGGATCAGAGCAAGACGGGCGGGCGGGGACTGTGGATCGAGCGGGACGTACGCGGCACCCGCTTTCAACACTCCGTGGATGACAGCGACAGCTTCCACGGACTTGTCAAGGTAGAGCCCCACCCTGCTACCGGGACCCACCCCGGCATCGTGCAGAACGTGCGCGATCTGGTTGGCACGAGCGTCGAGTTGAGCGTAGGTAAGCCTCCGCTCACCATCGACCACGGCGACAGACTCCTGATGGCTCTCCGCGACGACTGCCAGCCGCCGGTGCAACAGGTCCTTCGTCACAGTCCGAGGTTCCTGGCGATGATCGAACGTTGGACCTCGGAGGTTCCGGAATAGATGCGGCTGGCAACCGCATCGCGCACCTGCCGTTCGAGACCGGTTTCGGTCATGTACCCGGAGCCACCGTGGATCTGCACGCTGTCGAGGCTGGAAGCGAGGTAGGCCTCGCTCACCCACAACTTCGCCATCGCGGATTCGAGCGCAGTGGGCTGGCCCACCCCTCTGGCCCAGGCGAGGTGCTGCATCAAGAGCCTGGCCGTCTCGAGACGCAGCTTCATGTCGACGATCTTGTTGGACACCGACTGGAAGCGCCCGATCGGCTGTCCGAACTGCTTGCGCCGGCGAGCGTACTCGATGCAAGTCTCAAGCTGACGCTGCATGGCTCCGACAGCCGTCGCCAGGATGAAGCTCCTCTCCCAGTCCATGGAATGATTGAAGATCGCCATTCCCGCACCAGGCCGGCCAAGGAGCTGCTCGGCCGCAACCCGGCAACCGTCGAAGAACAACTCACTCATGGGCGAGGTCCGCAGGCCCATCTTCTGGAGCGGTTCGCCGACCACCAACCCGGGCGTGTCACGCGGCACGATGAACGCGCTGATGCCGGCGAATCCCTTTGAGGGATCTGTCGAAGCGAATACGACGAACACATCGGCGACGGGCGCATTGGTGATGAAGGTCTTCGATCCGTTTAGGACGTAAACGTCTCCGTCGGCCTCCGCCGACGTGCGGAGGCTAAAAGCATCCGATCCTGACTCTGGCTCCGTCATGCCCTGCACGCCGATGCGCGAGCCGTCGCAGAGGCCGGGGAGATAGCGGGTCTTTTGGTCCTCGGTGCCGAAGCGCATGATGGGGATCTCGCAGGACCACATGTGAGCGTTCAGGGAGAAGAGAAGTCCGTTGTCCTCACATCCGTACCCGAGTGCCTCCATGGCGAGCTCAATGGTCTGAGAATCGGCCCCGCTTCCCCCGTATTCGTCGGCGATGGGCAGTCCGAGAAGTCCGAAATCGGCACACTTTACCCAGGCCTCTCGGGAGAACTCAGAGCGTGCATCGCGCTCGATCACACGGTCGTTGAGCTCGCGTTGGGCGAATCTCACGACCGACTCGCGGAAGCTTTCCTGTTCCTCTGTCCATGAGAAATCAGGCACGATCCTCCGCTCCCACCGTCGACACAGGCCCGATTGGTTGCCGAGCGGTATCCACTTGGGGTGAGACGAGGTCCGAAACCCATTGCGAGACGATCTCAACGACGGCGTCCTGCGAGCTGATCCGCTCGAAGCCGTGGACCGGGCCGTCGAAGATGCGGAGATCGATGGACGGTGCCGAGTCCAACAGTCGCCCTAGCCGACCGTCGAGGGCCCGGCGGAAATCGTGGCACTCCTTGTCGGGCTCCCCGTACATGAGCAGGACCGGAATCTTCCGCCTGGCCAGGGATTGCAGCGCGAACAGCATTGACGCACTGACAATGTCTAACTGCGGTCGGGAACGGGTGCGTACCGCCCTCACCAGAGCGAACACCCGCACGTTTATGGCGTGCACGACGAAGTGCCAATACAGCCGGCGTTGCTCGCGCCGTCGCGCCGCCCAGGCGAGATCGAATGCACGAAGGACGAGTCGTCGCAGCGATGGGCGGCGGCGGTCCCCACCCCCGCTGCCGTTTCCCATCGGAAAGTCCTGGACAGGCGGCGATACCAAGGCCACGCCGAGCAACGACTCCACCTCGGAGACGACTCCCAGAAGCGTCCGCGCCCCGAAGCAAGTGCCTACGAGCACGTGCTCCTCGCAGCCCCGCAAAGCCTGCCATTGCAGCGCAGCCTCCACCGCGTCCGTGTGCGGTGCGTCCAGGCTGAAGACTGCGACGGAACCCGAGCTCTCCCCGCACCCCCGGTAGTCCACCCGTAGGCTCGGCCAGCCGAGGTCGGCCAGCGCGCGCGCCAGACGCACGAACATACCGTTGCGGTGCGTGGAGGTCACCTGCCCGGCGCCCGGGAACATCGTCACCGCCCGATGATGTGACGCACCCTCCGGCGTGGTCGCCAGCCCGAACAGGTGTTCTTCGCCTGCGCTGAGAAACACCGGCTCCTCCGTGACCCCTCGGTGTTGGGTGCCCGTGGTCGGAACCGATCTCGTGCTCACGATGCGACCGCTGCGGAAGCAAAGAGATTCGCCGTCCACTGAGATGTCATCTGGATGAGGGGCGCCGATTCCCGACCGGTGTGGTCGAACCGGGAGACGTTGTCCGCGAACCACCACGCCTCGTTGTGACGAAAGCCCTGGTTCTCCACTTCACCGCGGTCGAGCCGCAGTTGCGACCCTACCCCGGCGATGTCACCAGGCGATTCGTTCCGCCGGTTGAATTCGACGGCGAGGACTGGCCCACTGCTGCGGGCGACCGTCTCGGCTAACGGCGATGCGAGGGCGCTGTCGTAGATCCGGCGGCCGATGGAGAACCCGAGCACTTCAACCGATCCCGTGGAGAGCAACTCGTCGAGAAGCTGGCTGGTGGTGCCGCCACCGCCGGATCGGAGCTCTGCAAGCAGTCGACTACGAAACACATCCTTGAAATACCGCCGCGGATCCAATACGGGGTCCCACAGGACGAGCCCGTTGGCGGGCGTCTCGGCAGCAGCCGCGGCCGCGGCTGCTCCGGCCAGCCGAGTGCCGACGAAGACCAAGTTGGTCACACCGAACTCGGATCTGATGTGCTCTGCCACGATTAACGCGTCGTCCGTCATGGATGGAACGTCGAGGGCCGAAGGGTTCCCGCCGCTGTTCCCCACGCCCCGGTAGTGAAAGCGCGCGCACACGAACCCTTGGACGGCAAGCGCACGACCGAGCAGGACCTCGCGCCGGTAGTTCTTCATCTGCTCGGCCCATAGCGGCGAACAGACGACGACCCCGACGGACGTAGCTTTCTCCGGACTCGTCACCGCCGTGAAGCGTGACGGGGACGGTCCGAGAAAAGACACTCGATCTCTGATGAGCACACCGTCGTGACGGAGCACTCTTTCGGATGATGGAGCTGGCATCGCGGATCTGCGTCGGATCAGGAACCGTTGGGGTCGGCGAGAGACATGCCGCGGCTCGCAGTCTAGAAGGCTGGCGCGAACGCGTTCGCCGTCAGATCCCCGAGGTAGTTGTGGAGGACGTGTTCGGGATTCTTCTCGACCGCAGTGACGATGTTGCGCATCTTAGTGAGCACGGGCGGCGCATCCTCGTCGTATACGTCGCCCTGCAGGAGCTTGAGCACATCGAGCCGGTAGCGGGGATCGTTGATGAATGCGGTGAAGAGCACATTCAAGCGGTAATAGAGCGATATGAACTCATGCCAGTTGTGTGTTCCGCGGCTGATCGTGGTCTCGTACGTCGAGAATGCGCCCGCACTGAAATCTCCCTTCTCCAGGGCACCGAGGACGTCCCTGCTCGCAAAACGAGAGCTGTTGAGGGCAATGCTCACCCCTGTGGAGAAGATCGGGTCCACGAAGCGTGCGGCATCGCCGATGAGGACGACCCGGTCGTCGACGATTCGATTCATCGCATAGCTGTAGTCACCCTCCGTCTTGAACGGTCGGGTGCGTTGCGCATTTCGTAGTGCATCGGCGAACTCCGGACGCGAGCCGACGCAGTCCCAGAAGAAATTCTCGTGCTCGGTCTTCCGGCGGGCAAAGTTCTTCTTCTGGGTCACCACCCCGATGCTGGTCGTGTCGGAGGTGATGGGGATCTGCCATACCCATGTATTGGTGAGTGGCAGGAAGTGTATGTAGATGAATTCCGTCTTGTTGGGATCACCACCGACGGCGCTGCGGTCGTAGCCGTCGAACCAGGTGTGGAGCGCGAACTGGTCGAACACGGGATCTTTGATCTTCCAACCGAACTGGCTGCCCAGCAGGGTGCGGCGCCCCGAGGCGTCTACGACGATCTGTGCAGTGACCTTTGACTCGCGACGACCGAGGTCGAACCGGACGGTCACGCCGTCGTCATCGACATCCGCGCTCTTCACGTTCACGCCCTCGTAGACCGTGGCTCCAAGGCTATTGGCATGCTGGAGCAGAAGGAGGTCGAAAACGCCGCGATCGACGTGGTAGGTGTACTTCATGTCGACTCCGGGCTGCTTGCGCTCGGCGAAGGTCACATCGACGTACTTCTCCGGAGTCATGCCCTGCGCACCCTCCACGCCCTCCCAGCCATGCGAGTGGACTGGCATGTCGAACACCTTGTCGTGCGCGCTCGTCCAGGCTGCACCGTACTTGCGCGGGAACTTGGCCGCCTCCATCTGGTCGAGGAAGCCCAGCTCTGTGAAGACCCGAGTCGATGAGGGCACGAGCGATTCTCCGACGTGCGGACGAGGGAAGAGCTCGCGCTCGAGCACCAGACACGAAACCCCGGCTTTGGCCAAGTATGACGCCATACCTGCTCCACCAGGGCCTCCGCCAATGATCACCACATCGAAATCAGGGACACTCGTCATGCTTGGAATTATCTCTCCAGTCTGATGGGTTGACGCAGCGATCAAGCCAGCTCGGCTGCCGGCGTCGGGTCAGCGACGTAGACATGCGCTGCTGGCTCCGTGTGCTTGAAGCGCTCTCGGAGGATGACACGGAGCACACGCAGACCGTCCCGAATGGGGCGGAGATTCGAAGAGCCGTTGAAGCGTGCCCGCTCGTAACAGGGCACCTCGGCAATTTTGAAGCCGAGCTTGGCGGCGCGGATGTTCATGAGCGACTCGACCTCGAAACCCGGGCAATCCACCTGCAACCACTGAAGGCATGTGGTTCTGAGAACGTTGTAGCCGTAGTTGATATCCGTGTACTTCGTGCCGTAGAGCAGGTTCGTCATAATGCTCAGAACCCGGCAGCCGAAACTCCGGTACCGGGTGAGATCGTCGCTTCCACCGCCGGACAGGTAGCGGGAACCGGTGACGAAGTCGGCACCTGCCGCGATGGCGTCGACGAAACGGGAGATCTCAGCCGGATCGGTGGAGCCGTCGGCGTCGAGGAGGACGATCACGTCCCCCGACTGGGCCGCCGCCAGCCCACAGGCCAACGCGTCGCCTTTGCCCCGCTTGCGCTGGGCCACGATCCGGATATCTGGTCGGAGTTCCCGCGCTACGGCGACGGTGTCATCGATGGAGTTGCCGTCGACGAGAATCACCTCATGAAGGCCGCGTGGCAGCTCGCGGAACACCTGGGGAATGTTGTCCGCTTCGTTGAGGGTGGGCAGCACGACACTGACTCGCAACCCGTGAAAGCTCGGCTTCGCCCGACACAATTCGCCCGACACCGCGCTCGCCGTAGTCCCCTCATAGTCACCCATGATGTGCGCCTCGCCAATCACGCCACCAACAGAGTCCCTCTCCGCCGCGAGAAATCTATCGCTCGCGAGGTCGTTTGTCGAGTCGCCAGACCGAAGTTCTGGCGGCAGCGTCACGAATTGTCACCCAGAGGTTTTCCCTCCGGTTGGATGATCAGGGACTCGACCGCTGGGGAACGGGGCGATGAAGGCGTTCTCCCCGTACGAACGTTGGGGGACCCGTCCCTCGATGCAATTTGGCCCGGAGGCCGAGGCTCGAAGTACCGGGGAGGTGACGTTCAGCCGCCGTCGCGGAGCCGCATATGGTGCCTGCCAGTGTGGCCCGCTTCGCGGATGCAGCGCCAGGAGGCATTGGGTCTGCGCCAGTCGGCGCCGCACCTTGCATCCAGATCAGGGTCCGGGACCCAGACCGGCAGCACGCGCTCGGCGACGTCGGCGCGACCCAGTGAGGACACCCTGCCTGAGGCACCGACCGGTCCTCGAGACAGTGCACCGCTCGTCATTTGTGTCGACGCAAGCGCCTCACTGACGTGGTCAGGCTGCAACGTATGGTCCGAGCGATCAAGGACAACCACGAATTTGTTGCGCAACACCCGGGCGGCGCTCATAGGCACGCGCAAAAGCCGCAACGACGCTCTAGCTCCCCCGTTAGTCTGCATCACCAGTACTGAGAGTACCCCGCCAACCCACCATGGAAACGGGATGGGGACACAAGGGAGGCGGCGGGGAACGTTCCCTTCAGGACTGTCGCAACGGACGAACAATTCCTCTCGTTGACAAAGTACATGTGACCTGGGAAAGGAGGTGTGACGGCATATGGCCGAGCTCCGCTCCGCTCAAGGCTGTCGCAGTCCCCGCCGACTGCTCAACGAAGTCCCAAACAATGCTGATCGTCCTATCGAGAGTGGGGTTCGAGCGTGACTACCAGCCATCGCATCGGGGTTGCCCAGGTGGGTCGCGCCGTCCGCCCCGGCGCTTTCGTGATCGCCGGCCTGCTGACAGCCACAGTCATACTCCTCGGGGCGTCGATCTCCGCGACCCTGGCCTCGGCTCACCAGGCGACGAGAACGCCGGCTCTCTTGGTCAGCGCCTCCGCCCCGGTCCCAGAGGTGGTTGGCAATCACCTGGTGAACGCCACGACGGGCCTTCCGCTGCGTCTGCTCGGTGTGGACGACACGGGGACCGAGGACGCGTGCATCATGAACAAGGGATTCTCCGGGGGGCCCATTAGTGCGTTAGAGGCGACTGCGATCGCCGGTTGGCACACCAACGCCGTCCGGGTACCACTGAACGAGGATTGTTGGCTCGGCATCAACGGCTCGCCGTCCGCCTATTCGGGGGTGAATTACCAGAGCGCCATAGAGAGCTGGGTGGCCGGGATCAACCAAGCGGGCCTCGTCGCCATCCTTGACCTCCATTGGTCCGCTCCCAACACCCACGTCGCAAACCAGGAATGGCCAATGCCGGACCACCACTCACTGACCTTCTGGACTCAGGTGGCTTCGGCATTCGCCTCCTCCCCTTCCGTGATGTTCGACGTCTTCAACGAGCCCGCCCTTGGGGGAACGCATCCCACAACGAGTCAGTGGGGGTGTTGGCTGAATGGCTGCACGGTGACCTTCACACCCGCGGGCAGTAAGAACTCCGTCTCCTACAACGGTGTCGGGATGCAGGCGCTGGTGAACTCGGTGCGTCAGACCGGAGCCACCCAACCGATCATGGTGGGTGGGCTCACCTGGGCGGGGGACCCCTGTGGGACGGTTGACTCAGGCGGCAACGGCGGGACATGCATGTGGCTGGCCAATGCCCCGACGGACCCCGACCACCAGCTCGTTGCGAGCTTCCACACGTACAACTGGACGGCCGCCACCACGCCATCTCAGTGGGCCGCCAGCGTCCTGCCGGTGGCCGCCAGTGTTCCCGTGGTGACCGGTGAGTTCGGAGAAGCGGACTCCACCGCCAACTACGTCAACCAGTACATGCAATGGGCCGACCAGAACGGTATTTCCTATTTGGCATGGGCCTGGCAGCTGGCGGGTACAGACACCAATCCGTCGACGTCCAACCTCAAGCTGGTCTCCACATGGAGTGGTGTACCCAACACATACTTCCCGATGGGAGCTGCCTACAAGGCACATCTGGCCCTGCTCAGCGGCACGTAGCTCCCGGCCGAGTCGTCGAGCATCCCGGCGGTCAATTACATTGGCCGCGTGTCCGGCGTGATCGACGAGACCGGTCCAACCCCTGCGGACGGGCACCACCGGGCGTCGGCCGTCGATGTCGGGGACGGGTGGATGCCCCTCCGGGTGTTCGACCTCGACGTGCAGGACGGTCTGCCCTTCGTCTCTTCAGCGGACGGCGGTGGGTGCACCTACGGAGGCGCGTGGGTGCTCGTCCGCGTCTTCACCGAGCCGATCGGCGTGCTCCGCGTTGCCTTCGAGGGGAAGGGACTCGAGCCGTCCGCTCTCCGCGGGGCCTTCCCAGAATCGATGGTGGCCCGGGTGCGTGCTCGCATGGAAGAGGCCGGGCTGAAGTGGCCCGGGCAGATCCCCTTCGAGGGCTTTGTGCCCCCGCGGCGCCCTGGCTTCCTCGCCGAGCGCGACGATGTGGAGCGGGAGGGGCCTGCCGTCACGGCGGTCATCTGCACGAGGGACCGACCCGAGGGCCTCGCTCAGTGCCTCGACAGCCTGCAGGGGCAGTCGTATCCGCGGCTCTCGGTGCTGGTCGTGGACAACGGGTCGTCGTCGGACGCCTCGCGGCACGCAACGATCGCCTCCTCGGGGCCCCACCCCGTCGACTACGTCTACGAATCGAAGACGGGGCTCTCCCACGCCAGGAATCGGGCAATGGCGGAGACCGAGACCGAGATCGTCGCCTGGATCGACGACGACGAGGTGGCAGACGAGCACTGGGTCAGCGAGCTGGTCAGGGGCTTCCACCTCACCCCTGAGGCAGGGGCCGTGTCGGGGGTCATGGTGCCGGCCGAGCTCGAAACGCAGTCCCAGATGTGGTTCGAGCTCTACGGAGGCCACAACAAGGGCCGCGGATTCGATGCCGACGTGTTCTCCTCTGACGCGACGTGTGCGCAGAGTCCACTTCTTCCGCTTCCTGGCTTCGGCACCGGAGGAAATTTCGCCATCCGCCGCACGACGTACGAACATCTCGGGCGGTTCGACCCCGCCCTGGGGGCCGGGACCAGGGCGATGGGGTCGGAAGACACGCGCGCGTTCACCGAGGTCCTGCTCGGCGGCGAGTCGATCCGCTATCAGCCGACAGCGGTCACCCGCCACTTCCACCGCCGTGACCCGGCTGCCTTCTCGCGACAGATGTACGGGTACGGAGTCGGACTGACCGCCTTCTACACGAGCCTGGTGCTCGACAGGTGGTCGGTGGTGGGCGATCTCGTCCGGCTGGCGCCGCAGGCGTGGCGGGTGATGACGGATCCCACCGGACCCCGGCTCGCCGGTCTTGGGGAGGAGTTCCCGACCGAGGTCCTGCGGCTGCACCGGCGGGGCGTTCTACGGGGACCCTTCGCCTATCTCGGTTCCCGACGGGACGCGCGCCGCCTGGACCGGCGACCGCCCCCCGTCCCGTCGTGGGCACGAGATCAGCGTGATGGCTGACGGGGAGGTGCACTGCTGCCCGGTCTCCGCGCGCCTCCCCCAGTGAGTCGGAAGTCGGCCCCACCGGCGGTGAAGAGCGTTTCCTGCCAGGCGCGACGCCAGTATTGGCGATAGGAGCCATGGCGGCACTCGATGTAGTCGTGCTCGGGCACGGCGGTGGCTCCCACGTACGCCAGGGCGTTCGCGATGGGAAGCCGGCCAAGCCACGCGCTGCGGTGCCGCGACAGGAACGAGGTCCCATCCCACCCGAGGATCTTGAGTCGACGTGCCACAGAGCGGGGAGGTCGCGAAGGCCCGGTCCCCTCGATGCCAGCCTCAGGCACTCCCCGCTCGAGCGCGGCGGTCACCATCCCGAGCAGCCAGCCGAGGCCGGCTTGGTCGAACGTGGAGGCCGCCCGAGCAGGCGGTGTGGTGTGCAGGAGGAGGACGAGGTCCCGCCAGGATGACAGGGCAAGTCGACCCTTCCAGAGGTCGTTGAGCACGTGCAGTGCCGCCACTGCGACGCAGTGGTCGCGAGAAGCGAGCCGCACCGACATCCCTGCCAGGCAGACTTCGTCGGCCGTGTCGATCACGCCCTGGGGGAGGATGCGACGTCCGAACACCCAGGGGGGGAGGTGATGGTGGACGTCGAGGTTGGCTTGCCCATGCAGGTTGACGCCCTCCCGGCAGTAGCGGTCCACCCACTCCCGCGGCGGCCTCGCGTCCTCGGGATAGGCGAACCCCAGACCTTGCGCGGCCGCCACCGCGGCGCCGAAGTGGTCCGCGGAGAGCAGGATGTCGAGATCGTTGTAGGGGCGGGGCCAGCCTGGTGGGTGGAAGCGAGCAACGGCGGGGCCCTTGATCACAACCCAGGGAATGGCCAGCTGATCCAATCTCGCCAGGAGTGGCTGTGTGGCGAAGTCGGCTGCCAATGAGCGCTTTTCGGCCTCGATCGCCGCCTCACGGAAGAGCGCGACGATCTCTCGGGCTTCGTGCTGCTCCTCAGCGTCAAGGAGCTGAAGCGCCACAGAGGACAGACCCTCTCGTAGGATGACTCCTGCCTCAGCGGCGAAGTCGGACGCCTTGAGACCCGCTACCGCCCGGGTGCCCGGCAGGCCCGCGGTGATACAGGCTCGCATTGCTGGTCCCAATCCGGCGAGCGGCCCCGTGGTGTCTCTCACCGGCAGATGTTGTCGTGGCGCCAGCGGGTCCGCGCGGAGTTAGGTTGGGACGCCTCCACGGCACTATGTTACTCAGCCTGGGTTACTCAGCCTGGCGGCCTTTGACCTTGGCTGTGACGGATCTCGGCTGGGCGCCTTCATTGGTGCCAAGCCGACGCGACAAGGAGGAGCACGACGGACGTCATGGTGATGAAGAAGGCCGTGGTGGTGTGCGCCCATACCACCGAACGCCTCACCCTCACGCTGAGATGCGTCGAGTCGGTCCTGTCGGGGACGGTTCGTCCTGACGAGATGTACGTCGTGGTCGACAACAACCGAGAGCTGCAGTCCGACCTTGCCGCCAAGTTGTCGGGCACCGATGTGATCGTGATGGCGAACGACGGGAGTGGCGCATCTGACGCACGGACCACCGCGTTGTCCCGACTCTCGAGTGACATCGTCGCCTTCATCGACGACGACGCCTGGGCCGAACCGGACTGGCTGGAGAAGCTCACCGGTGCCTTCGGCTCACCGGACATCGTCGGGGCGGGCGGGCGCATCCTCCCTGAATGGGAACCTGGTGCGGTCCAATTGCCGGCCGAGCTCCTGTGGGTCGTGGGCTCCACCTACCTCGGGCACCCCGAGGATCCGGTCACGATCACCCGACCGCTCGGCGCCAGCATGGCTGCCCGGCGCCTGGCCATGGCCGAAGTGGGCGGGTTTCCCCACGAATTCGGACCCAGGGGAGGCAAGAAGTCGAGCTCCAACGAAGAGCTCGCGCTCTTCTCCCACCTTCGACAACAGTTCGGCCCTGATTGCTTGGTCTACGTCCCGGCAGCGGTCGTGCACCATTTTGCGCCGGCGTCGCGTACGACGTGGAGCTACCTGGTGAGCCGGAGCTGGGCCGAAGGGGTCTCGAAAGCGGATATCCGCCGCAGGTTCGGACGGTCGGTCATGGGCCACGACAGCGCGTACGTCCGACGGATCCTCGCGCCGGCCATCGTGAGGGGTGCGGTCCGCGGCGTCCCTCGCGGCGACCGCCAAAGCATGCGAGAGGCCGGAATGTGTGCCGTCGCGCTGGCCGTGACCGGAGCCGGATACGCGGTCCGACGGTCAGAGCACGCGATCGTCCACTTGACTCGAGGAGATGGTTCGCCTTGAGGCGATTGCCCAGGAATCTGGGAGGACCCGCCGGGTCCGGAGCCGCCGATCGCGTGAAGGTCCTCTACATCGGGGGTTACAGCCGAAGCGGTAGTACGCTCTTACTTCGGGCGTTGGGCGAGGCTCCCGGAGTCGTCGCCGTCGGCGAGCTCGTGAACATCTGGTCCCGCGGGTACGGCGATGACCAGCTCTGCGGGTGCGGGGAGCCGTTCACCCATTGCGCGTTCTGGTCCGAGGTGTCACGCGAGGCGTTCGGCGTTCCCAGCACTGGGGTCATGGCATCGCACTATCGCACGCTCCAGCGGCGGGTCCACGAGTTCCCGGGCTACCTGCAGCTCTGGAATCCGTGGTTGCGTAGCTCTGGATATAGAAAGGCCCTCGGGGAATATGCCGAAGTGCTCACGGCGCTCTACCGGGCGGTGGCCCGTGTCTCCGAGTCGTCTCTCGTTGTCGACTCCTCGAAGCTGCCACAATTCGCCCGGATGCTGGCCGATGTTCCCGGCGTCGAACTCCACGTCGTGCACTTGGTGCGCGACAGCCGCGGCAGTGCGTATTCGTGGACGCGGCCCAAGGTCAGAACTGAGATCCATTGGAGCCGACAAGAGATGCAGCGTTACAACGTGGTGCGATCTTCCGCGGAGTGGGACGCGTACAACCTGCTCTTCGGGCTCGACCGGAGGCGTCCGAGGAGCTACCAGCTGCTCCGGTATGAGGATCTTGTCCGCGCACCCGGAGAACAGCTCGCGCAGCTCGCCGAGCGCATCGACGAGCCGACGACGGCCTCGGCGCTGAGATCGACCACTGACGAGGTGGCGTTTGTCCGCTCTCACACCGTTTCCGGCAACCCCTCCCGCTTCGTCTCGGGCCCCACTCAGATCAGCGGTGACGACGCATGGCGCACGTCCATGCCGCGGAGCCAGCGGATCGCCGTCACGGCGATGACGGCTCCACTCCTGCGACGGTACGGCTACCCGCTCCGACCTGGCCGTGCCTCGTTGGGCGAAGTGCCCACCCCGGGCTCGGTCGCGAAGGGCTGAGGCCGACATGGCGCCCCCGCCCAGCAGCCGGCGTCACGAAGGCGCCCCCGCCGCCTCGGGTACGCACCCCGGGGACGAAGCGGCAAGCCTGGCACGAGGCGGATCGTTCAGCCTCGTCGCCCAGGTGCTCAGCGCGATCCTGGTCTCTGTCTTCCTCGCCCTCGTCAGCCATACCCTGCCGCCGGGTCAGGCCGGAGGGCTCTTCGAGGCGATTGCCATCGTCACGACCGCCACAGTCGTCGCCACCTGTGGCGCCGACATCGGCTTGATGCGGGTGCTCCCCCACTACATTCGCAGTAGCCGGGGAGACGTCCGTCCGGCCATTCTGGTGGCGACCGTGCCCGCCGCGGTGGTCGGCGGGCTGCTCGCCGCCGTACTGATCGCCTTCGCCCCCACCTTCGCCGGGCTGCTCGTCCACGACGCGGGGCTGCAGCACCAGACGGTTGCGCAGCTGCGCCTGCTGGCTCCACTGATCCCGCTGGGGGCGGTGATGATGGCGCTCCTCGCAGGAAGCCGTTCGTGGGGCGTGATGCCCTCGGTCACCATCCAGTACGTAGTGGTGCCGGCCCTGCGGCCAGTCTTGTTCGGTGTCGTCGCCGCGTTCGGCCTCACCGCCGTGTGGGTCGCGGTGGCCTGGGGCGTCCCCGTCGTCGTGGGCGCGGGGGCTGCCATCGTCCTCATCGTGCGCTGCATGGCGCGCACCCCGCTGCTCGCCGCCGACGAGCAGCGGGGTGAGGCGAGGTCGTCTCTGCAAATCGCGCGGGAGTTCTGGGCCTTCGCCGGCCCCCGCTTTCTCGAAGGCGTCCTCTTGGTGTTCCTGTGGGGCGTGGACGTCGTCATGGTGGGCTCCTTGAGCCACCCTCGGCAGGCCGCCATCTACACGATCGCCACCCGATGGACAGCGATCGCCATCATCGGGCTGCAAGCCGTGTTGATCGCCATCCCCGTCCGCATCAGTGACCTGATGCAGTCGGGTGCGACCACCGACGCCAGAGATCTCTACCGGGTGTCCACCTGGTGGTCGATGTCGATCTCCTGGCCACCTGCGCTTGCATTGATGGCGTTCGCACCCTTCTTCATGGCACTGTTCGGCGCCGGTTACGTGGCCGGGTCCCAAGCCCTCGCTGTGCTGGCATTGGGTGTCCTGTTCGGGACGGTCAGCGGTCCTTCGAGCGCCGTTCTCATGATGTCCGGGAAGACGTGGGTGAGCCTGGCCACGACGGCACTTGCGGTAGGGATCAACATTCCTCTGAACATCGTGTTGATCCCGAGCCATGGAGCGCTCGGAGCGGCGGTCGCATGGACGACCAGCGCGGCCGTTGCCAGCGCCGCGCAATCGGTGCTCCTCTGGCGCTTGTTCGGGATGGCCCCGTTCGGGATGGCTTTCACTGTGGTCGCCGTCGGGAGCGTGGTGTGCTTCGGGGCGGTCGGCATCGTCATCCGCTCAGCCCTCGGGGACGGGGTATTGGCCTTTGTCTGCTACTGCATCGTCTCGATGCTCGCCTACGCCGCGGTGCTCCGCCGGGCTCGGAGGCTCCTGCGCCTCGATGCGTTCCGTCAGATCGTCCGGGCTCGACGGCCCGACGGCCCGGCCCTCGCCGACACATAATGGCGATCCCGTCGTGTTAGCCTCGCCGATTCCTGGCCCTGTTGGCGATCCTTGTGAGGCCCAGAGTGCGAATCGCGGGCGACACGGAGGTCCGGGGCGGTGCCCAACAATCTGGTGATCGGTCCATGAACTTGGTAATCGATAGTCCCGCTGACCTGGATCAGCCACGCCCCGGACGGATTCTGGAGGGTGAAGCTGATCCAACCCGACTCCCGGTCGCCGTTGTCTCCTTGCTCCTCCTGCTGGTGGGCCTCGGTGGGTGGGTCGGGCACAACGCCCCGCTTCGCGCGGTCGGCTTCGTGCTGTTCGCCATCCTTGGCATCGGCGGAGCGTGGGTAACCGTGCTGAACAAGACGCAATGGCCGGCGCTCGCCCTCGGTCCGCCCATGGGTCTCGCCATTGTGACGCTCGTCAGTTTCGCCCTGGTGGAGTTGCGATGGTGGGCGGCCGCTCCATGGGTCTTCGGTGTCATGGTGGCTTTGGCCGCCGCGGTGCACGTGGCGACCGTCCGCGGGGTCTTCGGACGTTGGCACCATCGTTCCCACGACACGACTCCGGACGGCGGGGCCGAGCCCATGCGCCTTGGACAGGCGGTCCTTGGTTCCGTGCGCCGAGTGGAGACGCCGCGGTGGGTGAGCTATGCGCTCGCGCTCGTTGGACTTGCCCTGTGCCTCGCCAGCGCAGCGGCGCTTGCTCCCCTCGACCCCGGTCCGGGCGGCCTCCTCGCCGTCGTCTCCCCGGCGTGGTACCTCGGCCTCGCCATGATCGTTGCCGCCGTGCTGGTCGGTCTGTTCGTCCGAGGTGCCGAGCCCGGTGTCTCCGTGGTGGCGCTGGTCGTCGCGTTTGCGGCCACACCCGCGGTGGCCTACAGCCTCCCGCGGTACTCCTGGACGGCCAAGCACGTCGGCGTCACCTCGTACATGCTCGCTCACGGATCGGTGAGTGCCGGATCCGACATCTACCAGGCGTGGCCAGGTGTGTTCTCGGCGATGGCTTGGTTTAGCCGCGTGAGCGCCACCGACCCGATGTCCTTGGCCCGATGGTGGCCGCTGGCGGTGGACGTCGTCATGGTGCTGACGTTCGTCCAGCTTGCATTTCGCGTGCTGGGTGACCGGCGGCATGCCTGGCTCGCAGCGGTGGTGCTTGTGGTGGGTTCGACGATCGGCCAGGATTACTTCTCGCCTCAGTCGGCCGCATTTGTGCTCGGGATCGCCGTCTTCGCCGTCGCCTTCCGTCCGCACGAGCAGCCACGGGGCCTCGCCGCGTCGGAGTGGATCGCCGTGCTCGTCCTCACGACTGCGGTCGCCGTGACCCACCAACTCACGCCGTACATGATCATGGCCCCGCTCGTGATCCTTGCCGTCTTCGGCTTGGCCCGCTCCCCGATCTTGCCCGTGGCCGCGGCGGCGCCCGCGGTGGTGTGGACGTTGCTACACCTCTCGGCGATCAGGCAGTACTTCTCGTTGGGTCAGCTGGGCGACGTCACCGGAAACGTGCTCACCCGCGGGCTCTCCACTCCTGGTCTGCACCGGAGCA
This sequence comes from uncultured Acidimicrobiaceae bacterium, assembly GCA_963837125.1. Lineage (GTDB taxonomy): Bacteria > Actinomycetota > Acidimicrobiia > Acidimicrobiales > RAAP-2 > Bog-473. The sequence goes on from CAWILW010000006.1 coordinate 246,001, forward strand.
CGTTGATCATCGCCAACTCGTTGACTCTGGCGGGCGACGCCATCGTTATCGGTGTCATCGCACTTCTCGCCCTCTACCGAAACCGTACCCGGACCAACTTCGCGCTCGCTCTGTGCGCGGCGAGCGGGGCCGGGCTCCTCCTCGCCAACAGCTACGGGAACGAGGGATCGTTCCGAGTGCTGCTGTTCGCCCTGCCGTGGCTCGCTATCCTCGCGGCGTCCTGGGATTTGGGATATCTGTCGGATCGGAAGTGGGTGTGGATCGCCACCTTGTCGATCCTCTCGGGTGCGTTCGTGTTCGTCAACATGGGTCTCGACTACATCAACGTCGAACGTCCCGGGGACGTCCAAGCAGTCGCGACGTTCGAGACGACTGCGCCAAAGGGCTCGGTCCTCTTCGTCTTCGGCAACGGCTACACGCCCCTCAGGGTCACATCCCGCTATGACCAGGTCATTGAGCGGTTCTACCCGGCGGTGACCACATTGACCAACAACAAACAACACTTCAACCCGGGCGTGAGCTATCAGGAATTCCTGCTCCATTTCATTCCCCGCTCCAGTTTGGCTCTGCGTCGGCACCATTTCTTCGTACTCACTGCCCGACAACCGGAGACGAACATGGTCGAGTACAGCCTCCTCACCGAGCGGGAGTACCGCTCCGTGGACGAACAGATCCTCCACTCGCGAAATTGGCGGCTAGTCAGGCAGACGGCGACGTCCAGCCTGTACGAGCTTCAGTCGGTAACCATCAATGTGAAGCCTCCGACCATCGCGGGCAAGACGCACGCCGGCCAGCTGCTCACGGCCGTGCGCGGGGGATGGACGAGTCTCAGTCGGCTGAAGTTCACCTACCTCTGGCACCGGTGCGACGCGCAGGGCGCCAAGTGTCAGGTGATCGACGGGGCCACACACCCCACCTTCTACCTCCGCTCCGCGGACGTTGGGCACGTGATCACCGTGGTCGTCACCGCGACCGACCATACCGGTCGTACAACCACGGTTACGGCAAAGCCAGTCGGGCCGATTGGTAACCCGCCGCCTCCGCAGAGCCTGGCCGCTCCCCTCGTGACAGGCACACCTCAGGATGGTCAGCAGCTCAAGGCCACAACCGGGAAGTGGAGCTCGACTGACAAGATCGCGCTTGCCTATCAGTGGCAGATTTGTGATGCCAAGGGGGCGGGTTGCGCCAACATCAAGGGTGCAACATCGCCGGTCTTCAACCTGCATTCGACGCACGTCGGCAACACGGTCGTCGTAAGGGTGAGCGCAACCGACCTGGAGGGCCAGTCCACCACGGTCGCGTCCGCTCCGGCAGGACCCGTGGCAAATCCCTCGCCGCCTGGCGACACGGTGCTCCCAGCGATCTCGGGTTCCCCTGGTGTTGGCCAGAAGCTGGCCGTCAACACCGGCAAGTGGAGCTCTCCGGACTCCTTCACGCTGTCATACCAGTGGGAGCGGTGTGACGGAAACGGCGTGAATTGTGTGGCAATCCCCAATGCCGTCTCCCCGGTCTACACGCTCACGCTCGGAGACGTAGGACATCAAATGTCCGCGGCGGTCACGGCCACCGACCTGGAGGGCCAGAAGTCGATCGTGAACACGGCCCCGGTCGGTCCTGTCGGACTCTGAGGAGACTGTCCGAACCAGAAGCAGGGGAACCGGCCGGCGTGGTCAAGTCGACCCCTCGAGTCGGCTCGGTACGATCGGCACTGCGCTGCGGGTTGGATGCGGCTGGACGAGTGCTGGCATTGCGTCCGGGTGGCCGGATATCTCGGCCGCAGCGGGCCGCCATAGCCGCGCTCTGGGGGTTGGCCCGATGGCCGTACCCGGACCTCTGCCCGCGAAAAGCGTTACTTCTCGGCGTCGCGGTGCGCCGGCGCCGCCCGGTGCTCCGGCTCGGGATCTTGGAGGACGGGTGCACGGCCCATGCATGGGTCGAGGTCGCAGGGCGCGCCTCCGGAATGGGCGAGGTCGCCGGCGTCTTCAAGACTGCGGGCTGAACCCAGGGTTGCCGAACCCTCAGAGGACGGTCTCGCGGGGACCGTGATCTCGACGACGAGAGGCCGGTGATCGCTCCCAGTGCCCCTGCCCACTCGGTAGCCGGACACCTCGAGATCTGCGGACGCTAGGACGTGGTCGATCCGTACCACGGGCGGAAGGAACCTCTTCCCGTTGGGCCAGGTCTGCCGCCATCCTCTCCACGAACGGGAAGCCGCATCGCGAAGTCCCGCGTCCAGAACGGCGCGGAACGGTCCATGGTCCGATGTGGCGTTGAAGTCGCCGGCCATGATCATCGGCCTGGGTGCCGCGGCAGCTTCGGCACGCAGGCGACGCAGGGAGGCGCGCCGAGCGCGCCATCGAGCCCCGGACCGGGGTCACGTTGTGTATTCCCAAGAAGGTGACGGTTCTGGAGCCGGGAACCCGCAGAGACGCCCGGACCTGCGGAATGCCTTCCAGGTCCCACCACGAAGCGTCAACGAGCTCGCACTTTGACCACAGGCCCATCCCGTGTGGCCCGACTCGAGCCGCTACAAGGGCCCACTGGAAGCCCTCAAAGATGCACAGGGCCTCGAGCCGACTGAGGTGGCTGGGGGTCAGCTCCTGTACGAGAACCAGATGGGGGTCTGCCGCGCGGATCTCGCGGCCAATGGGGCCTACGTCGTCGCTTTGGTCCCACAAGTTCGCAGTGACGAGTCGGATCGTGGCCCCGCCTGCGGGCATCGGGGGAGGCCGTGCACGGTGCCGGCTGCGGAGCGCGGTTACCCCGACCACACATGCAAGCTCCACCAACGCAAGTGGAAGGTCATCGCCGGAAAGGGCAAGGAGAGCGGCGGCTGCGGTACACGTAAGCAACCACGGGACCGCCGATCCGAGCAGGATGGTGGCCCACCAAGAGCGGGCGACGGATCCCCCGACCGTGGCAACCGCCAGGACCAGTAGCAGGATCGAACCCAGGAGGGCGGCGGCGTCGGTCAGGCCCACGGGGACAAAGGTATAGGAGGCTTGCCAGAGCGGTCCGCTGCGCTCGGATCAGCGCCGCGACTCCTGACGTTAGAGATCGGGTCCGGCGATTCAGATGACGCGGGTGTGCGTGTAGTACCCCTGCCCACCGTCCGGATTATGGATCCGCAACGTATACGAGTTACCCGTGGGTGTGGTCTGCGGCACGGTGATTGGGACCTGGAATGACGTGGCGCTCACGTTCGTCGGCGCCCCCACCGCCGCCCCGGGCACGTTGGTGGCTACGGTCAGCCCGGGGGCGAACCCGGAGCCGGTGACGGTAACGAGCGTCGTCGTCCCCCCCGATAGCGCGGTGACGGACGTGGGCAGCGGGGGCGGATCGACCGTAATGCAGCCCAGGCATGTAGCAGAGCCTCCCGGCGTGCTCACGGTGACCGATGCTGCACCGATGGCCGCTGTCGCGGGCAGGCTGACTGTGGCAGACGCTGTGGTGTTGTTCCTGTCCTGGGACGACAACACCGTGCCGCCGACAGCCGACACCGACACGGATGAGCTGGATGTGAACCCGGTACCGGTGATGGTGAACGTGTACGTGTTCCCAAGGCCGACCAACGCGGGAGTCACCGCCGAAATCGTCGGAACGGGAGCTGAGGTGACCACCAGGCAACCCAGGCATTGGGCTCCCGTACCGTCGGGGTTCGCCTCCACCACGTTGTACGTGCCCGCAGGCGTGACCGGACTGACGGTGAGCCCGAACTGAATCTGCTTGCGGATGGGCACATAGACGTTGCCCACTGTCACACCGGGTGCATCCGTCTCAATCGATGCTCCCGGGTCAAACAATGTGCCTGTCAGAACAAGCTGTGCTTGGTACTCGCCCTGGTAAATGGAGGGGCTGACTGACACAACGGTTGGCGGATTGCCGATAGGCGGCACCAGCCCGGTGGTGGGCCCGAGATAGGGCATGAAGAAATTCACCATGGGTTGCATCGCCTCGGGCTCGTAGAGCTGGCCGTGCAAGCTGCCGCCGATGACGAAGACCTGGGAATTGACGCCGACCTGGGTGAGATCGGACGCCAATTCGTAGGGCTGGCTCAGCGGGATGATCTCCTGGCTTCCGTTGGGCAGGAAAACGGCGGGATCGGCGCTGGAAACGTGATTCACCGCTGATGCAGCAGAGTAGGTCGACGAACACTGGGCGAACGTGCAGCCCATGTAGCCCGAGATGGGGTCGACGATGCCCGAAGACAGGCCCGGTATGGTCACTAAGCCGGGCAGGTCCGTAGGCCCTGACCACGAACTGATGGCCTGCACGCCGGCGGCGCTCCCGCCCAAATCGCTCGCGTCCAGGATCGCCTCGAGGACGAGGGTCCCTCCCGAGGAGCTGCCCTGCACGGCGAGCCTGTTCGGATCGATGTTCAACGCCGCCGCGTCGGCGCGGATCCATGCGAGGGCGGAAAGGACGTCCTGGGGTTCGAACGGGTAGCCCAGCAAGCGATAGTTGATCGCTATGGCAGCCCATCCGACCGTCGCAAGGGCTCCGGCCATCGCGTCCTGCTGGGACTTGTCCCCCGCATTGAAGCTGCCGCCGTGCACCAGTATCACGGCCGGCGTGGGATGGGTGACTCCGGCCGGCAAGTAGATGTCCATGTCCTGGGACGGGTCGGGACCATAGGACACGTTGGCTTGGAGCGTGTACGCACCAGTCGCGACAGCTGAACCTGAACCAATGGTGGAGAGCGCTCCGTTCGCAACCACCGCGAGGAGCAGGATCGGCAGAAGCATCGCAAGCCCGCGCCGATACCACGGCACCCCCACCAGACCCTCTCCGTCCGAATTCCCCATAGCCAACCGCCTTTACAGTCGCCAACCGCCATTGCAGTCGGCCCCATTCGACCGGATCGGCGTGTCAAAGTCAAGCCCAACCCGCACACGCAGCACCCGACACGGGGAACGACCGGCCCGTGCGCCGCAGGTATCCGTTCGAGCTCGATCTTTCGGGGACCCGCCGTCGTGACGGAGATCACGCCGATCCGGCCTGAGGAGAGGATCCGGCCGCAGGATCCAGACGGGGTTCGTCGCCCGCCGTGCCGCCAAAAGGTACGTGGTGACGCGCACTGCTCGCGCCCGAGCTGGCCGCGAAGGTCCAACAGCGCTCGGTCTCCCGCCGTATGGGTCACCGTCCACCAACCTCGCGACACGGGCGTCGACGACACGGCCACTGGACGCGGGACCACGTCCACGACATCGACGACCACTTCGCCGGCGGGATGGCCATGCTCCCCTCGGACCTGTCGGCGGCGCAGCTCGACGCCCGCACAGACGGGACCGTATGGAGGCGACACGAAGACATTCGAGAAGGTCGCCGCCAGGCACGCCGAGCGCTGACGTTCGCACGATCCGCGATCTCGCCGCACCCCACGGCGTACGGTTGTCGCAGCCGTGCAGGTGTACGTGGGGAGGGTTCCGTGATTCCGAGTCAGCTGGTCACCGTGTCCGGGGTGGCGTTCGTCGTAGCCGCGGTGGCGATCGCGCTCTTCTCCATCGTCCTCCTGGTCCCGCTGATCGTCATCGTCTCCAACCGGGCCGAGCCCGATCCGCGCGGGCTGCGCCCGAGGAGCGTCTACCTCTTCGGCATGAGCTTCGTGACGCTGCAGCTCACCTACGCCGGCCTGGTCCTGATCGCGACCTCGCTGATCGCGCTCATCGCACCGCACTTCGACCCGCTCACCAACGTGGTGGCGCGCGAGGTGGTCATCGGGAGCCTCTTGGTGGTCCTGGCGGGCGGGACCTGGCTGCTCCACGTGCGTAAGGGGATTGAGGCGGCGCGGGGGGAGGACGGCACCGGGCCCAATGCGCGCGTCATGAAGTCCTACGGCGGGGTGGTCTGCTTCGTCTACTTCCTCCAGATGCTCGTCGCCCTGGGGTTCGCCATCTACCTGCTCTTCGAGCTCATTGCTCCGGGGGTCTTCGGCGGCGCGGGAGCGAGCCGGAGCGGCATCCTCGCCGAGCTGCTCGACTTCGTGTTCGTCATGGTGGTCTCCGCGTTTGCCGTGGCCATACACTCGTCGCTCGGGCCTGCGATCTTCCCGTCGGGCCGCACGCCGACGATGATGGAGCCCGGCGCTCCGACCGCGCCCGCAGCTCCCGCCGCGTAGACCGCGGGCGGGCCGGCCCGGTCGAATCCAAGCCTCCGACATCAGCCGCGGCACCGAGCTGGGCATCGCGTGGGCCCATTGAAGGAGAGGGCCGCGACCAAAATCCTCGGGAGCTCACCCCTACGCTGACCCGGTGCCCCGAAGGTCCTCCTCGCCGCGCCGGCTTTCGTGGCGGCAGCAAGCCCTCTGCATCGGCGCGGGCGGCATGATCGTCCTGGCGGCCTGCGGATCACCGGCGCCCACCCCTCGGGCAACGCCCGCGAGCAGCCGCCCGGCCCCGACGACGAGCGCACCGTCGACGACCACCAGCGCACCGCCGGTCACCACCACCTCGTCGACGGTGCCCTACGGAGCCCCGCCCTGGACCGTGCTGAGCACGGACGGCGCCGGCGTGGCGGTCGAGCAGCAGACGGTCACCGTCCCGTCCGGACACGTCGTCACGCTGGTCCGCTTCGATGCCGGCCGCGTCGTCTTCGACCTTCACATCGGGAGCACCGATCCTCCCGTCAATCTCGCCACCATCCCAGCGGACCGGGGTCCTGCCATCGCGTCGGACGAGACGCCATTCCTCCTGGCGGCATTCGAGGGTGGCTTCAAGATCAGAGACGGTCCGGGCGGCGTCGAGTTGGAGGGGCAGGTCGTGGCCCCGCTCAGCGACGGCAAGGCCAGCTTCGTGATCGACGTCAACGGCACAGCGCACGTCGGCGTGTGGGGCAGCGGGCTTCCGGTGCCAGGTGAGCAGGTCGCGAGCGTGCGGCAGAACCTCGCCCCGCTGATTGCGAACGGGGTGCCCAACCCGGCGGTGAACGACCCGGCCGCCTGGGGTGCGACCCTGACCAGCTCCAAGGTCGTCCCCCGCAGCGCCGCCGGCGAGGACGCGCTGGGCGACATCATCTATGCCGGCGGCTGGTCCGTCACCCCGGGGGACCTCTCCGCTGCGCTGCTCGACGCCGGCGCGGTCAACGCCATGCAGCTCGACATCAACCCCGAATGGGTGCAGCTCGACGCGGCCGCCGCCTTGGGAGCGCCACTCGTGAGCCGGATCCCGGGGCAGAACCGGCCAGCCAGCCAGTACGTCGCGGGCTGGACCCGGGACTTCTTCGTCGTGATGGGGACGAAGTCCGTGTCGGCGATGCGGCCCCGCTGAAGGTCAGCGGCGCGCGAGCTGACGGGGCGGCCCGACAAGATGCCATGTCCACCGAGCCGCGTGAGACTGCGGCGCACGACATACTGTTCACCCATATGCAGAAACGCAACGCACGGACCACTTCGTACTGTTCGCAGCCGACCGGTACACGATCCCATGACTGACGATTGGCGGGAGGCAACGCTCTCACGGCTCCGTACGTGGATCACCCAGGTTGATCCGGACGTCGTGGAGGAGCGCAAGTGGGTGAAGAAGGCGAATCCGGACGGCGTTCCGGTCTGGTCGCACGGCGGCATGATCTGCACGGGAGAGATCTACAAGGACCATGTCAAGCTGACGTTCGCCAAGGGCGCCTCCCTCGAGGATCCTTCGCGACTGTTCACTTCCAGCCTCGAAGGCAAAGTCCGCCGTGCCATCGACATCTACGAGGGCGAGAAGGTCGATGAAAAGGCATTCAAAGCCCTCATCCGGGCGGCAGTGGCGCTCAACGAGACTTCCCGGCCGAAGTAGCTGCCCCGGTCCCCGAGGTGGATCGGGGCAGGGAGGGCGCTGACGATCGCGCTCGCGTCCTCGAGCGTTCACTCCGTCGCGTGCACAAGGGTCAGCGCGCACTCAGCAGGTCCGCCACGTGGCTCTCCAGCGCGGGCCGCGCCGACGCCGGTTCCACGCGCGCGATGTCGACCGCTGTGCAATCGACCCAGGACGCCGCCTCCACGAGTGCCCGCGCCACGTCACCCACCGCCGCCGGACGCAGGAGCGTGACGAGCTTGGCGACGAGCACGTCACCCTGCCGTCCCGGATCGACCAGCCCGGCGATCTTCGTTCCGGCGAGCACGGGCATGGCGAAGTAGCCGTAGACCCGCTTCTCCTTGGGCGTGTAGGCCTCGAGCCGGTGGCGCAGGCCGAACAGGCGCTCCACCCGCTCGCGGTACCAGAGGAGGGAGTCGAAGGGCGAGAGCAGGACGCTCCGGCCCCGGGCCCGGGTCCCCAGCGCATCGAGCGCGGCCGGATCCGCGTGGGCGCGCTGGGTCCAGCCCTCCACAGTCACCTCGACCAGGCCGGCGGAGGGCAGGACCTTGCGGACGAGCGGGCGGGGCACCCCGTGGTAGGCGGCCAGGTCGGCCTCGGTCGCCACGCCGAGGGACCGTCCGGCCGCAGTGACCAGGCGGCGCGCGCACTCCTCGTCCGTCAACTCCTGCGTCAGTAACTCGTTAGGGACGGCCCGCTCGGCCAGGTCGTAGACGCGCGCGAAGCCGCGGCGCTCGCGGCAGACGAGCATGCCGATGTCGAGCAGCCATTCGGCCGCGATCTTGGTCTCGGACCAGTCCCACCACGGTCCGCCCTTCTTGGCCCCGCCCAGCTGGTTCGCGGTGAGGGGACCGTCGGTGCGCAGTCGGGCGAGCACCTGCTGGCAGCTCTTGTCGTGCTCTTCCAGCACATGCCAGCGCTTACCCTTCGCCCCCCAGGCCCGCCGCGTGACGGCATAGGCGGGCCAATCCTCAAGAGGCACAACGCACGCCGCATGCGACCAGTACTCGAAGGTGAAGCTCTTCGCCCCCCAATAGGCCCGCTCGACGCGGGCGCGGCCGATCGGCCCCTGGCGCGCGTAGGCCACCAGCTCGTGGGAGCGCGCCAGCACCGAAATCGTGTCGAGCTGCACTGCGCCCAGACGACGAAGCATGCCCGTCACCCCGCCGGAGGTCGTGCGTGCCCCGCGCAGGCCCTGCGCGCCGAGGGCGAGTCGGCGGGTTTCCTCGATGCTCAGCGTGTCGACCATTGGTGCTGCACCCTACCCGATGGTCACCTGAAAGACCAGGTCGGAGCCCCTTTTTGGGACTCCGACGCGAGCTCCTCAGTCGAGCAGGGAGACCGCCACGGCGTCCTCGAGCGCGCGATCGTTGGCCCACATGAGCTGCTGCTGCTTCGCCCGCCGGAAGTAGAGCTGGATATCGAAGTCGAGCGTGAACCCGATGCCGCCGAAGATCTGCTGGGCCATGGCGGTGATGTCGCGGAAGGTGGCGCACGCGAACAGCTTGGCCATCGGGGCGAGCGACGTGAGCGACCGGCCGCTGGCACCGGCCCACGCGGCCTCGTGCACTAGTTGCTCCGCCCCGTCGAGGTTGGTGACGGCGTCGGCCAGGTAGTGGGCCAGCGCCTGGAACGCGCCGAGCGGTTTGTCGAATTGATGGCGGTCCTTGGCGTACTGCGTCGTGATCTCGAGCGCGTACCGCGCGCCGCCGACTGCCTGCGCGCCGAGCAGCACCAACGCCGGCTCCAGCACGTCCTGCCACGTCGCCCACCCGCTCCCTGCCGCGCCGATGCGGTCGTCCTCGCTCACCGTCACGTCCGCCAGCGTGACCTCGTACTGGGTGTCGGACGCGATGCTGAACTGCTGGCGCAAGGTCACGCCCGGGGCAGTCGGGTCGACGAGGAACAGGTCGACCGCGTCGGCCGCGTCGCCCGTGCGGGCGAGCACGACCAGCCGGTCCGCCGCCGACGCAAAGGCGACGTGGCGCTTCACTCCGGAGATCTTGAACCCGGAGTCCTCCGCCGCCGCCCGTACCTCGACCCCGCGGGGCGAGAACCCGTTCTCGGGCTCCAGCCAGGCCGGGGTCAGCACGGCCTCGCCCGAGGCCACCGGCCGCAGCCACCGGTCCTTCTGGGCCTCGCTGCCCGCGGTCGCCAGCACGCCGCCGCTCATGACCGCGCTCACGAAGTGCGGCGTCGGAGCCAGGGCACGGCCCAGCTCCTCGTAGAGCGCGACCCCCTCAATGAGCGACATCCCCGAACCGCCGTACTCCTCGGGGAGCAGCAGGCCGACGAGGTCGAGCTCGCCCATCTGGGTCCACAGCGGGGGCGGGTAACCGGCCGGGTCGTCCTCCATCAGTCGGACGACGTCGAGCGGGCAATGGCGCCCGAGCACGTCGCGCACGGTCTGGCGCAGCAGCTCCTGCTCCTGGTCAAAATCAAGGTCCAGCACTCAGAACCACCTTCGTGATCGGATTCGGATGGGCGCGGGGGTCATGTCTGCACTGGCGAGGGACGCCACTGGTCACCACGGCGCGTCCACGGGTTGTCCTCGGCGCTGCGCGGCAGGGCGATGCGGGCGGCGCAGGTCGTCTTGGCGCCGCCGTCGACGGAGAGGGTCACGGCTACGTTCGCGAAGCCGCAGCCCACCTCGTCGACCTCCGTCGACTCCACGACCCCGGCCAGCGTCATGGTGTCGCCCGGGAACACCGAGCCCAACATGCGGAACGTGACGCGGCCCAGCCGGCCGTGGGGTCCGGTCCAGTCGGTGAGGTAACGCTCGAACCAAGCCGCCTGGTTCGGCGTGTTCAAAAAGATGTCCTGGGTGCCGTTGCGATGCACGGCAAAGTCCTTGTCGTGGTGCATCGGGCGCCAGTCGCGGCTGGCCAGGGCCCCCAGGACCACCGTGGTGGCGGTGACCTCATGATTAAGCGTTGGCAGAGCGTCCCCGGCGTGGACGTCGTCCAACAGGAGCTGCGGAGCGGTGGTGCCGATCACGGAGCCCCCTCCCGCCGGTAACCGAACCCGGTGTAGGACTCCACGGCCACCAGCTCGCCGTCCTGGTTGGAGTACACGACGTCGATGACCCAGAACCGCCCGGTGCCGAGCTTCGTCGTCTTCTCCCCGCTCACCGAGCGCAGCACCTGGTGCGTCCGCAGGACGTCGCCCATGCGCACGGGCGTATGGAACTCAATCGTGTTGTCGGTCATCACCGCCTCGGGGAGGCCGAAGCGCTCCTTCAGGTCGAAGTGCACCTGCAGCGGCAGCGCCTCCTCGGTGCGCCCCGGCGCCCAGTGGTGCGGCCGGAACCAGACCGACACCATGGACGGGGGTGCGATCGGACCCCCGGTCAGGGCCTCGGCCACCGCGTCGTCCCAGTAGAGCGGGTTGCCGTTCTCGACCGACGCGCACGACGTCCAGACGTAGCCTCGCTCGACGGGGAACTCCGCCACCTCGCGGTACTGCTCCTTCCCGACCAGGTCGAGCGCTCCGGCCAGCACGTCGTCCGCCGTCATGCCACCACCCTCTTGGACACCCAGCGGGCCACGGTCTCCCCGTCGACGCCGGCCTCCTTCAAGAGGTGCTCCGTGTCGGTCTGCGCCATGTCGGGCAACGCCACCAAACCGTCCGGCATGGGCATGCCCGCCAGCAGCGGCGCCAGCTGGCGCAGCTCGCCCTCGGTTGGGTGGGTCGCCACCGTCACCGCGCCGCGGGCGGCGAACTGGGGGTCCCCGGCCACTTCGGAGACCTCGAGCACCGGGGCGACGCAGGTGTCGGCACCCGCCAGCGCCTCGACCCACTCGTCGCGGCTGCGGGTGGCGAAGGTGGCGGCGAAGGCGGCCCGAATGGCCGGCTGCGCGTCGTCGTCGAGCTGCGAGTCGGCCAGCTCGGGACACCCCAGCACACGGCAGAGGTTGGCGAAGAACTTCCCCTCGATCGCCCCGACGGCCACCCACTTGCCGTCGCCTGTCGCGTAGGTGGCGTAGCAGGCGTAGCGGCCCGACAGCACGTCGTGGCCCGGTCGCGGGTCGGTCCCCAGGGCGAGATGCTCGTCGACGGGCAGCGACATCAGCCACAGCACACCCTCGGCCACCGACACATCGAGGTAGGCCCCCCGGCCCGACCCGGCCCGCCCGGCCAGGGCGGCGGTGATGGCCAGCGCCGCCTGCATGCCCCCGGCGGCGGCGTCGGCCACCGTGGCGCCCGGCAACGGCGGCACGCCGTCGGCCCCCGGCGTGCTCATGGCCAGGTACCCGCCGACCGCGAGGTAGTCGATGTCGTGCCCCGCCCACTGCGCGTGTGGCCCGTCCTGGCCGTAGCCAGTGGTGGCGCAGTAGATGATGCCCGAGTTGCGCGCCGATACGGCGTCGTAGCCGATGCCGAGGCGGTCGACCACGCCGGGACGGAAGCTCTCCACCACGACGTCCGCCGCCGCCGCCAATGCCAGGAAGGCCTCCTTGCCGTCGGTGTCCTTCAGGTCGAGCAGCACGCGGCGCATGCCGCGATGCCCGGAATACGCGAAGAACTGGGGCTGAATCGGTGTCGCGTCCGCCATGGGGACTGGCCCCACCTTCACCACCCGTGCGCCGTAGTCGGCCAGCAGGCGCGTGCAGCGCGCCGCCGGCCCGACCGTCGAGAGGTCGAGGACGGTGACCCCCTCGAGGGGGCCGCTCGATGCGACGGCGTCCGCCACCTCAGAAGTTCTTCGGCAGCCCCAGCTTGCGCCGGGCGATGATGTTCTTCTGGATCTCCGAGGCCCCACCCCCGATGGTGTCGATGACGGTGTAGCGGTAGGTCGACTCAGAGCGCCCGGCCATGGGCGCCTCCTCTGTCTTGACCCGCAGCTGGCTGCCCGGGCCGGCGATGTCCATGGAGGCGTTGGCCAGGCGCCGGGAGAGCTCGGTCGCGAACAGCTTGTACTCCGACGCCTCGGCCGTCGGCGCCGCGCCGCCCTTGGAGGACTCGAAGACGAACTTGAGCCCCATGACGCGGGCCACCTCGAGTTGGGTGGCCAGCTGGGCCAGCCGCTGGCGGATCACCGGGTCGTCCTTCAGCAGAACGCCGTCGCGCACCGTGGTCCGCACGTACTCGACGAGCAGCTCGAAGCGCTGGGCGATGGGCGAGAAGGTGAACATCGTGAAGCGCTCGAGGTCGAGCGCCTCCGAGATGTACTGGAACCCGCGGCCCACCTCGCCTACCACGTAGTCGTCGGGCACAAAGACGTCGTTGAGGAACACCTCGTTGGTGCGCTCGTCTCCCATGGTCCAGATCGCGTTGACCGTGATGTTGGGCTGGTCAATGGGGACGAGGAAGAGGGTGATACCGGCGTGTTTGGACTCAGGGTCGGTGCGCCCGCCAACCCAGTACCACTCGGCGAAGTGAGCGGAGGTCGTCCAGGTCTTCTGCCCGTTGAGCACCCAGCCCCCGTCGACCTTGGTCGCCTTGAGCTGCATGGAGGCCGCGTCGGACCCGGCGTTGGGTTCGGAGTAGCCGACGGCGAACTCGACCTCGTTGCGCAGGATCTTGGGGAGGAACTCCGCCTTCAGCCGCTCGTTGCCGTGGCGGATTATCGTCTTGCCGACGATGCCGACGCCCTTGCCGATCTGGGGGCCTCCTCGGCCGGCCAGCCGCTCGTTGAGGAGGTACTCGTAGACGCCCTCGCCCTCTGAGCCGCCGTACTCCTTGGGCCAGGTCATGCCCAGCCAGCCCCGCTCGCCCAGGGAGGCCATGAAGGCCCGGCGCTTGGGCGTGTCGACGATCTGGGCCATGTTCTCTCTGGTCAGGTCGAAAACATCTGGGTCGTCGTTGGCATCGAGGAAGCTCTCGACCTCCTTCACGAAGGCCAGCTGCTCCGGCGAGAATTCGAACTCCATGCTGCCTCCACGTCGCCCGGCGCACCGGATCTGACGGTGCGTCAGATTAGGGATGCATCATAGGGCACGCCCCGTCCTATCTCCCGGGCCGTCGCCGGTGTCGTACCCGGTGCGACCCCGAGCGAAGGCACCCCGGGATCGATGCCGACCAGGTCCCCAAGGTCGAGACGGCGAAATGGCCACTGGACCTGATGACGGTCGCCGTGAGAGAGATCCCGGCCCGGATGACCTCCCCGGGCAGGTCGGTTATGGGCACAACGCCCGCCCACGGCTGGTCGCGCCGCCGCGGGTCTCGCTCTGCCGGCTCCGGTTCTGTGACCGCCTCGTACGAGCCATTGCCGGAGACCGAACTCGGCGCCGACTCCGTGTCCCCGTTAACGGCCGTCTCGGGGGTCTCTGTTTCCTCGCCGGCGCGGCCCTGATCGATCATGCGCTCGACGAGCACCCGAACGGTCACGCCCTGCCGCGCCGCTTCGGCCTCGAGCCACGCTCGTCGCTCTTGGTCGAGTCGAACGCCGACAACGGTGGACTTGGAGGTGGACAAGAGTGACTACAGTAGCGCCGCACGTCACCGCTCATAACCGGGGTGTTAACACCTCCTCGACCAGGCCGAGAGCGTGTCGGAACTTTCAACCCGCTCGCCGCCCGAGATCCGATCCGGCCGGACGTTCAGTCCAATGTCCCGCGGGGCTCCACGACGAATGCGCACACCGGGCCCTCGATGCCGCGCAGGTCGGCCGGCTCGAGGGGGTCGAGCGACCATGCGTCGAGCGATAGGTCGGCCGCCACCGCCTCCGTGACCACAATTTGGCCCGGCGAACCCACCTTGACCAGGCGGGAGAGCAGGTTTACGAGCGGCCCGAAGTAATCGCCCTCCCGCGGAACGGCCGGACCGATGCCCACTGCACCGCGGGCGGGCGGCAACAGGGGGTCGTCCGCCACCGCCCGGCAGACCTCGGTGCCGATCCGGCATCCGGCGTCCGCGGTCGGCGCGGCGAAGAACACCTCGTCGCCGATCGTCTTGACCACGCGGCCTCCGTTCAGGACGGCGCTGGACCACGCCGCCGACTCGAAGCGGGTCAGGGCGAGATTCTGCTCGCGGAGGTTCACGCTCTCGGCCCACGCCGTCGAGCCGACGAGGTCGACGAATCCGAGCGCGACCACCTCGGTGGGGCCGCCGCCATCGCCCTCAGTGGGCCCGAACGGTGCCAGCCAGCTCCGGGCCTGCTCGGCCCGGCGCTGCGCCCGCTCGAAGGCGTCCAAGACCATGCGCGCCAGGACATCGGGCACCGCGGTGAACGCGGTCGTCGCCGCCTCCGAGAGGCGGGCCCGGGCGAGCTCGTCGGGTCCCTCGCGGACCGTCCCCGGTCCCAACTCTGCGAAGAACAGTGCGATCGCGGCCTCGGCGATGTTCATGGCGGAGGCTCCCAGGACGCGGGTGAAGGCGAGCGTCGCCTCGTCCCCGAGGACTGCGGCGCCCTGCTCGAACGCCGCCATCAGGCCGACCAGCTCGGCCGGGAGCTCGGTGTCGCGTTGGGCCGGGATGCCGGCCGCCAGAAGGGCGCGCAGGACCCGAGGCACCTCGATTCCGCTGTGCTCGGCGATGTCGGCCACCGTGGCCATCTCGGTCTTGCCCTGCGTGACGAGGTTGCCTGCCAGCCCGGGCAGCGTCCCCGTGCTGTGTGCCTCGACCATCTGCTCGAGGGTGGCGCCGCGCTCGGTCAGGTACTCCAGGAGCGCCAGGCGCTCGGCGGACGCGGGACTGAGGGGGTCGTAGAGCCCGACCTTCTCCCACAGCTCGGCGTCCACGACTAGGCCCAGGAGAGCGTCGCGGCGAGCTGGGCCCGCGCCATTCCCTTGAGCCGCGTCTCCCGGTGGCCGCCGAACGCGAACTCGTCCGATCCCTGGACGAGCTGCTCCGACAGCGACGACACGAGGATCTCGCCTGGGGCGGCGGCGTCGGCCAGGCGGCTGGCGACGATCACGGTGTGCCCGATGAAGTCGTCGCCCTCAGCCAGCGCGTCGCCCGTGTGGACGCCGATGTGCACGGCGATCGGTTGGCCACCGTCCGTCGGGACGTAGGCCGCGAAGGCCTGCTGGATCCCCACGGCGCAGCGCAAGGCGCGGGCCACGCCACCGAACGCGACCATGAAGCCGTCCCCCTGCACCTTGACCTCGCGGCCGCCATGGTGCGCCAGCGCGTCGCGGACGATTCGATGGTGCTCCTGGAGGACCCGGTGCGAGGCCCGGTCCCCGAGCCGCTCGGTCATGCCGGCGTAGTCGACCATGTCGCAGAACAAGATGGTGACGGTGCCGTCGGTGGCCAGGTCGGCGTCGACAGAGGCCAGCTCGCCGGGCGCCGCTGCCGGGAGCACGTCGTCCGTTCCGACCGAAGTGATCTGCCGGGCCGAGCGGTTGGGTCGGCTGCGCACCTCGATGCCTCCCATGCACGCGAAGGCGCGGATGATGATGCGCGGCGAGCCGGGCACGCGCGGCACGTCGCGCAAGCGCATGCTGCGCCCGCCCATGAACGAGAAGCCCTGCAGCTCCACGTCGAACCCCTCGGGCACGATGATCTTCACACCGCCCCAGAAGGCCACCGCCGAGATCACGACCACGGGCCCGTCGATCTCTGCCCGCCGCAGGTCGATGTCACAGCCGCCCATGATGGCCACCACGTTGGTCTTCGTCCGCCCGCTGATCCGCCAGCGCCCCTTCGTGCTGTGCCCGCTCATGAGCGCGACGTGCCACCGCCGCGCCGTGCGGGCCGGGAGGCCGGGTTCCTCGACCGCCGGTCTGGGGAGGTCCGCCATCACGGCCTCGAGCTCGCCCCGGGTCCTGGCCTCGAGTGCGAGGCCGACCCGCTCCGAGAATTCGTCGAGCGTCAACCGGCCGTCGACGACATTTTCCCGCAGCGCGGTCACCGTGCGGTCGCGGTCGGCGTCGGCCACGCGTAGCGCGAGGTCGTCAACGCGGCCTCCCCTGGCGGGCAGTCGCGGCGGCTCGGGAAGCGGGAGGTCCGCCATGGGGGACAGTCTGCCCGGTCCGCACCAGGTGGCGACGACCTGACGACCCGTCAGGTGGATCCTCGGGCAGCCGTTAGGCTCGTCGGCCGTGCGAGGGATCTTGAGTGCGGCGGGTTACGTGCCCTACCGGCGGCTCGCCCGGGCGGACATCGCGGCGTTCATGGGCAGTGGCGGCGGCAAGGGGGCCCGTGCCGTCGCGTCGCACGACGAGGACACCACGACGCTCGGCGTCGAGGCCGCCCGCCTGGCCCGGCGCGCCGCCCCGGGCACTGCGCCCGACACCCTCTGGTTCGCCACGTCGCAGCCCGCCTACCTCGACAAGACGAACGCGACGGCGCTGGCCGCCGCGCTGCGGCTGCCGAGCGACGTGGGCGCCTACGACTTCGGCGGCGCGCTGCGCTCGGGCATGGGCGCCCTGCTGGTCGCCCTCCGGGGCGGCGGGACCACCCTGGTCGTCGCGGCGGACGCGCGCGACGGTTTGCCGACCAGCGGCGACGAGGCTGCCGGCGGCGACGCCGGCGCGGCGGTGCTGGTCGGCGACGGCCCGGAGGTGCTGGCCGAGCTGGTGGCCGCGGCCAGCGCAACGGACGAGTTCACGGACCGCTGGCGCTCCCCGGGTGACCGGGTCTCCAAGTTGTGGGAGGAGCGCTTCGGCGAGAACCGCTACCTCGAGCTGGGCCAAGAGGCCATCGGGCGTGCCCTGGGCGCCGCGGGGCTGCAGGCCGGCGAGATCGGGCAGCTGGTGGTGACGGGCATGCACGGGCGCGCCGTGTCGGGACTGGCCAAGAAGCTGGCGCTCGGCGAGGGTGTGCTGGTCGACGACCTGACGTCGAGCGTGGGTCAGAGCGGTACGGCGCATCCGCTCCTCGTCCTCGCCGCCACCCTCGAGTCGATGGCGGCGGGCGCGGCCGCCCCGGGGACCGTGCTGGTCGTGCTGCACCTCGCCGATGGCGCCGACGCCGTGGTCCTGCGTACGACCGAGGCCCTGGCCGGCTGGCGCCCGGCACGGACCGTCATGGACCAGGTGAGAAACGGCGCCCCGATCACCTACGCCAAGTTCCTCTCGTGGCGCGGGCAGCTGCAGCCCGAGCCCCCGCGGCGGCCGGAGCCGGCCCGGGTGTCGAGCACGGCGGCACATCGCAACGAGGAATGGAAGTTCGGCTTCGTCGGCTCGAAGGACCGCACCTCCGGTGCAGTGCACCTGCCGCCCTCTCGCGTCTCCATGGAGGGCGGGGCCGTCGACGAAATGGAGCCCGTGGCCATGGCCGACGCCGCCGGCACGGTGGTGACCTCCACCATCGACCGCCTCGCCTACTCGCCCAGCCCGCCCATCGTGTTCGCCATCGTCGACTTCGACGGCGGCGGGCGCTACCCCGTCGAACTGACCGACGCCGACCCCGAGGAGATCCGCACGGGCAGTCGGGTGGAGATGACCTTCCGCCGTCTGTTCAGCGCGGACGGGATCCACGACTACTTCTGGAAGGCGCGCCCGGTGCGCGAGGGAGGAGGAGCCTGATGGGCTCGCACGGCGTCCGTGACAAGGTGGCCATCGTCGGCATGGGCTGCACCCGGTTCGCCGAGCTGTGGGACAAGGGTCTCGACGACCTGATCGTCGACGCCAGCACCGAGGCCTTCTCCTCCGCCGGCATCCCCAAGGACGACGTCGACGCGTTCTGGTTCGGCACGGCGCAGAGCGGGATGAGCGGCATCACGCTCGCCCGGCCGCTGCAGCTGCAGAACAAGCCGGTGACGCGGGTCGAGAACTACTGCACCACGGGCTCGGAGGCGCTGCGGGGCGCCGTCTACGCGGTGGCGTCGGGCGCCTACGACGTGGCGATGGCCGTCGGGGCGGAGAAGGTCAAGGACAGCGGGTTCCAGGGGCTCAACGCGATGAACCCGCCCAGCGACGGCACGGCGCGGACGCTCACCGCGGCGGCCATGTTCTCCATGGTGGCGCCCGCCTACGCCCAGAAGTACGGGGTGGACGAGCAGACGATGGGCGACGTCCTGGCCTCCATCGCGGTGAAGAACCACCACAACGGTGCCCGCAACCCGCGGGCGCAGTTCCGGCGCGAGATCACCAAGGAGGCCGCGCTGGGAGCCCCCCGCCTCGCCGGCGGCCTCGGGGTCTACGACTGTGCCGGCGTGGCCGACGGCGCGGCCGCCGCCATCGTGGTGCGGGCCGAGGACGCGCTGCGCTACACCGACAGGCCCGTCTACATCAAGGCGCTGTCCTTCGCTGCCGGCAGCGGGTCCGGGCTCATCGACCCCGGCTACGACTACACGCACTTCCCCGAGTGCGAGGCGGCGGCGGCCGACGCCTACGCCCAGGCGGGCATCACCGACCCGCGCCGCCAGCTCGCCATGGCCGAGGTCCACGACTGCTTCACCCCTACCGAGCTCGTGCTCATGGAGGACCTCGGCTTCGCGCCGCGGGGCACCGCCTGGAAGGAGGTGCTCGCCGGCGCCTTCGACCTCGACGGCGACCTGCCGGTCAACCCCGACGGGGGCCTCAAGAGCTTCGGCCATCCCGTCGGCGCCTCGGGCCTGCGTATGTTCTTCGAGTGCTGGCTCCAGCTGCGCCACGAGGCCCCGCCAGAGCGGCAGATCGCCACGACGGACCGGGGCCTGGCCATGGTGCACAACCTGGGCGGCTACCCCGGCGAGATGGTGTCGTTCGTCTCGGTCGTGGGCTCGCAGCCGGGCTGATCTCTAATCGACGAGCTCGTCCAGCGCCGTGTAGGGCAGGCCGTGGGCGTCGGCCACCGGCCGGTAGACGACCAGGCCCTCGGCCACGTTGACCCCTTCGCCCAGCGCGTGGTCGGCCCGGACCGCATCGCGCCACCCGCGGTTGGCCAGCTCCAGGGTGTAGGGCAGCGTGGCGTTGGCCAGCGCGTGGGTCGAGGTGTGCGGGACGGCGCCGGGCATGTTGGCCACGCAGTAGAAGAGCGACCCGTGCACCTCGTAGGTCGGGTTCGAGTGCGTCGTCGGGTGGGTCGACTCGAAACAGCCCCCCTGGTCGACCGAGATGTCGACGAGGACCGAGCCCGGCCGCATCTGCTCGACCAGCTCGTCGGAGACCAGGCGGGGCGCCCGGGCGCCGACCACCAGCACGGCGCCGATCACGATGTCGGCCTCCAGGCAGACCTCTTCAATTGCGTGCTGCGAGGATGCGATCGTCTCGAGGGCGCCTCGGAAGTGGTGGTCCACCTCGCGCAGCCGGTCGAGGTTGCGGTCCAGGATGAACACCTCCGAGTGCATGCCCACGGCCATGGTCGCCGCCGCGAAGCCCGCCACCCCGGCCCCGAGGATGACGACGCGGGCGCAGCGCACCCCGGGCACGCCGCACACGAGCACGCCCCGCCCGCCGCCAGGGCGCATGAGGTGGTGCGCACCCATCAGCGGGGCCATGCGACCGGCCACCTCGCTCATGGGCGCGAGCAGCGGCAGCGAATTGTCCGGCAGGCGCACGGTCTCGTACGCGATGGCCACGTTGCCGGCGCTGACGAGCGCGTCGGTGCAGTCGCGGGAGGCGGCCAGGTGCAGGTAGGTGAAGAGGGTCTGGTCGCTGCGCAGGGCCAGCCGGTGGAACTCCTCGGGCACGGGCTCCTTGACCTTGCACACCAGGTCCGACCCCGCCCACAGCTCGTCGGGGTCGTCGAGGATCTTGGCCCCGGTGCGGACGAAGTCGTCGTCGGGCATGGAGGAGCCGCTCCCGGCGCCCTTCTCGACGAGGACGGTGTGGCCGGCCGAGGTGAGCTCCCGCACCCCCGCCGGCGTGATGGCCACGCGCCACTCGTCCGTCTTCACTTCGCTCGGGATGCCGACGATCATTGGTCTACTCCTCGATGTTGCTCATCACGTGCTTGATGCGCGTGTAGTCCTCGAACCCGTAGGCCGACAGGTCCTTGCCGTACCCGGAGCGCTTGAACCCGCCGTGGGGCATCTCGGCCACGAGCGGGATGTGCGTGTTGATCCACACGCAGCCGAAATCGAGATCGCGCGCCATGCGCATGGCCCGGCCGTGGTCGCGGGTCCACACCGACGAGGCCAGCCCGTACTCCACGCCGTTGGCCCACTGCAGCGCCTCCGCCTCGTCGCTGAACTCCTGCACCGTGATCACCGGCCCGAACACCTCGGACTGCACCATCTCGTCGTCCTGCCGCAGGCCGGCCACGACCGTCGGCGCGAAGCAGTAGCCGCGCTCGCCCACCTGCGCGCCGCCGGTCACCACCGATGCGTGGGCGGGGGTGCGCTCCAGGAAGCCGCGCACGCGCTCCAGCTGCGTCGCGTTGTTGAGGGGCCCGTAGTCGGCCCCCGCGTTGTCGGTACCTCCGACCGTCGTCCCCTCGGCCTGATCGACCAGCGCCGCCAGCAGGGCCTCGTGCACCCGCGGGCCCGCCAGGACCCTCGTCGCCGCCGTGCAGTCCTGCCCCGCGTTGAAGTACCCCGCGCCGGCGATGCCCTCCGCCGCCGCGGCCGCGTCCGCGTCGTCGAACACGATGACGGGGGCCTTGCCTCCCAGCTCCAGGTGGACCCGCTTGAGGGTGGGCGCGGCGGCGGCCGCGACCTCCATGCCGGCCCGCACCGATCCGGTAACCGACACCATGGCGGGCGTGTCGTGCACGACAAGGGCCCGGCCGGTGTCTCGATCGCCGCACACGACGTTGAAAACGCCCGGCGGCAGGTGCTCGGCCATGATCTCGGCCATGAGCAACGCCGTCACCGGTGTCGTGTCGGACGGCTTGAGCACCATGGTGTTGCCCGCCGCCAGCGCGGGGGCGAACTTCCACACCGCCATCATCATCGGGTAGTTCCACGGCGTCACCGCACCGCACACGCCGAGGGGCTCGCGCCGGATGAAGGAGGTGTGCCCCGCCATGTACTCGGCCGCGGCCAGGCCCTCGAGATGGCGCGCCGCGCCGGCGAAGAAGCGGATCTGGTCGACCATCGGCGGGATCTCCTCGTCCATGGTCAGCTGGAACGGCTTCCCGGTGTTCTCGCACTCTGCGCGCACCAGGTCCTCGGCCCTGGACTCGAGTGCGTCGGCGATGCGGATCAGCGCCAGGCTGCGCTCCGACGGCGTCGTGCGGCGCCAGGACGTGAAGGCCTCGGCCGCCACCCGCAGCGCCCGGTCGACGTCGGCCGGCCCCGAGACCGGGGCCTCGGCGAAGGCCTCGCCGGTGCTCGGGTCGATGAGGGTCATTGTCGGACCGTCCTCGGCGTCGCTGTAGGTGCCTCCGATGAAGTTCTGCAACGTGCGCATGGCGCTCCTCTCCGGCGTGGCCGCTTGCTACAGGATCACAGATGATCCCGCCGCCAACAAGCGTTTCCGCAATATCAGGACCCGAATGTGACGAATTCTGCTTGACTGAGGCGGTTAAGATGACACAATTCTGCACATCAGGGGCGGCAGCCCCTCGATCCAGGGAAGCGAGGTATGAGGTGCCGGATCCAGGCGTGCCGGCGGAGATGGCGGCGCCGATGGATGCCGTGCAGCCCGCCGGCGCGCTCCTCGACGGTCCCAACCGGGCCATCATCGAGGCACTGCAACGCGACGGCCGGCAGCCCTACGGGGCAATTGCCGAGGCGGTCGGCCTCTCCGAGGCGGCCGTGCGCCGTCGGGTCCAGCGCCTGCGCGAGTCGGGGATCATGCAGATCGTGGCGGTGACCGATCCGCTCCAGCTCGGCTTCACCCGCCAGGCCATGATCGGGGTGTCGGTGGAAGGGGACGTGCGGCGCGTGGCGGAGAAGCTCTCGTCCATGCCCGAGGTGGACTACGTCGTCATGTGCGCCGGCTCCTTCGACATCCTCGCCGAGATCGTGTGCGAGGACGACGAGCGCCTGCTGCACGTGCTCAACGACTCCGTGCGCTCCATCCCCGGCGTGCGCGCCACCGAGACCTTCTTGTACCTCAAGCTGGCCAAGCAGACCTATACATGGGGCACGCGGTGAGCGGCCCCGCCCCCTCGAGTGGAGGAACGATGAGCACCACCAGTCCGGAGAATTCCAACCTGAGCGACCAGGCGGCGCGCCATCTGTGGATGCACTTCAGCCGGATGGGCTCGTACCAGGATCACGAGGTGCCCGTGATCGTGCGCGGCGAGGGCGCCTACGTCTGGGACCAGCACGGCAAGCGCTATCTCGACGGGCTGGCGGGGCTGTTCACGTCCCAGATCGGCCACGGCCGCACCGAGCTGGCCGAGGCGGGCGCCAAGCAAGCCGGGACGCTCGCCTACTTCCCCCTGTGGACGTACGCGCACCCCCGCGCCATTGAGCTGGCCGAGCGGATCGCGAGCTACGCCCCCGGCGACCTCAACCGCGTCTTCTTCACGACCGGCGGCTCCGAGGCGGTCGAGTCCGCTTGGAAGCTGGCCCGCCAGTACTTCCGCCTCATGGGGCAGCCGTCACGCACCAAGGTCATCAGCCGCTACATCGCGTACCACGGCACGTCCATGGGCGCGCTCTCCATCACGGGCATCCCCGACCTGCGCATCCCCTTCGAGCCACTGGTGCCCGGCGCGATCAAGGTGCCGAACACGAACTTCTACCGGGCTCGGATGGGCATGGACGCCGGCCTCGACATGCCGGCGTTGCACCACCACCCCGGCGACCTGCGGCCACAGGACGGAGAAGGGACGCCGTCAGCAGGCGCCGACCTGTTCCACGACGACGAGGTCGCGTTCGGCCGCTGGGCGGCCGACGAGATTGAGCGGGCCATCCTCCAGGAGGGGCCCGAGAGCGTGGCGGCGGTCTTCCTCGAACCGGTGCAGAACGCGGGCGGGTGCTTCCCACCGCCGCCGGGGTACTTCCAGCGCGTGCGCGAGATCTGCGACCGCCACGGGGTGCTGCTGGTCTCCGACGAGGTCATCTGCGCCTTCGGGCGCCTCGGCCACTGGTTCGGCGCGCTGCGCTACGAGTACCAGCCCGACATCATCACGGTGGCCAAGGGGCTCACCTCGGGCTACGCGCCCCTCGGCGCCATGATCGCCTCGGACCACCTCATGGAGCCCTTCCTCGGACCCGGCGCGTCGTTCCTGCACGGGTTCACCTTCGCCGGGCACCCCGTGAGCTGTGCCGTCGCCATGGCCAACCTCGACGTCTTCGAGGGCGAGCACATCCTGCAACACGTGCAGGCGACCGAGGCGGCCTTCCGTGGTGCGCTCGAGGGCCTCTACGACCTGCCCATCGTCGGCGACGTGCGCGGCGCTGGCTTCTTCTACGGGATTGAGCTCGTGAAGGACAAGGAGACGCGGCTCTCCTTCGACGACGCGGAGTCCGAGCGCCTGCTGCGCGGCTTCCTCTCCGGTGCGCTCTTCGAGGCCGGGCTGATCTGCCGGGCCGACGACCGCGGGGATCCAGTCGTCCAGCTCTCCCCGCCGCTCATCTGCGGGCAGGAGGAGATCGACTTCATGGCGTCCACGCTGCGCGAGGTCCTCTCCGAGGCGTGGCGCCGGATGTAGCGCCGGGGCACGCCTCGGGGTACCAGCGGCTCTCCCTGTGGTGGGAGGCCATCGGTGCCCCGCTGCCGCCCCGCCCCGCCCTCAGCGAGGACCTGCAGGTCGACGTCTGCATCGTCGGGGCCGGGTTCACCGGCCTCTGGACGGCCCATTCGCTCGCGCTGACCGACCCGACTCTGCGCGTCGCCGTGGTCGAGCGCGAGGTGGCGGGCTTCGGCGCGTCTGGGCGCAACGGCGGCTGGTGCTCGGCGCTGTTCGCCACGTCGGACGCCGCGCTGGCCCGGAGGCACGGGCACGAGGCGATGCACGCCATGCGGCGGGCGATGCAGGAGACCGTCGACGTCGTCGGGGCTGCGGCGGCCGCCGAGGGGATCGACTGCCACTTCGCCAAGGGGGGGTCGGTGGACCTCGTGCGCAGCGAGGCGCAGCGGGTGCGGGCGCTGGCCGAGGTGGACGAGGCCCGGGCGCTCGGGTTCGGGGAGGACGACGTCCGCTGGCTCGGGCCCGACGAGACGCGCGAGATCATCGGCGCGGCAGGGGCCATCGGCGCGACCTTCACCCCGCACTGCGCCGCGCTGCAGCCCGCGCTCCTCGCCCGGGGGCTGGCCGACGCGGTCGAGCGGCGCGGGGTGCGCCTCTATGAGCACACCGAGGTCCTCGACATCCGGCCGGGGGCACCGGGCTCGGGCCCGTCCGTTCTCACCCGGGGCGGGCGCATTGACGCCGCGGTGGTGGTGCGGGCAACGGAGGCCTGGACGCCGACGCTGCCGGGCTCCCACCGCGACATCGTCCCGGTGTACTCGCTCATGGTGGCGACCGAGCCGCTCGGCGACGCCTTCTGGTCGTCGGCGGGGCTGGCGGGCCGGGCCACCTTCGCCGACCACCGGCACATGATCATTTACGGGCAGCGCACCGCCGACGGCCGCATCGCCTTCGGCGGCCGTGGTGCGCCGTACCACTTCGGGTCCTCGGTGCGCCCCGGTTACGACGCCGAGCCGGCCGTGCACGCGCTGCTGCGCCGCACCCTGACCGAGCTCTTCCCCGCGCTGGCCGAGGCGCGCTTCACCCACGCCTGGGGCGGCCCCCTCGGCATCCCACGCGACTGGCACTCCTCGGTCGGCTTCGACCGGGCTACGGGCGTCGCCTGGGCGGGCGGGTACGTGGGTGACGGCGTGGCCACCACCAACCTGGCGGGGCGCACGCTGGCCGACCTCATCACGGGAACAGACAGCGCGTTGACCGCGCTGCCCTGGGTCGGCCACCGCTCGCCGCGCTGGGAGCCCGAGCCGCTGCGCTGGCTCGGCGTCAACGCTGGCCTGTGGACCATGCGCCTGGCCGATCGCACCGAGGCCCGCCGCGGGCGCCCCAGCCGGGTGGCCGGCGTGATGGGACGCCTCCTCGGCCAGTGATCGGTGCCACAATCACGCCGTGACCGAGTCCCCGGCCGAGGCGATCACCAAGCTGATCTACACCTACGCCGAGCGGATTGACGCCGGCGACTTCGCCGGGGTGGGCGAGCTGTTCGCCGACGCCACCCTGACCTTCGAGGGGTACGGCGACGCGGTCTCGGGCCGCGATGCCATCGAAGCGCTCTACACCCGCACCACCCGCCGTTATGAGGACGGCACCCCGCGTACCAAGCACGTCATGACGAACGTAATGGTCGACGTGGCCGACGACGGCACGTCGGCGTCGAGCCGCTCGTACTTCACCGTGCTCCAAGCCGTCCCCGGCGCGCTGGCCCTGCAGCCGGTCATCGCCGGGCGCTACCGTCATGCCTACGAGCGGACCGAGGTGCGCTGGAGGGTGACGGCGATGCACATCACGATCGACCTCATGGGCGAGCTCGGTCACCACATGCTCTTCGACCTCACGCCATGAAGCTGTCCCTCTCCTACGACTGGGACTGCACGCCCGAGGCGTTCTGGGCCCTCTACTACGATCCCGACTTCGTCGTCCGGCTGCACCTCGAGGGCCTCGGCTCCACCACCGCCGAGGTGGTGTCGCAGGAAGGCGACCTCTCGAGCGGGCTCGTGCGGACGCTCCGCTACGGCCAGCGGCCCGCCATGCCCGGACCTGTGCGCAAGATCTTCGGCGAGGAGGTCGTGACCACCGAGGTCAGCACCTACGACCCGGGCTCGTCGACCACGACGTTCACCATGACGCCGGGCACCATGGCGGACAAGACGCACATTGACGGCAGCATTGCGCTGGCCCACGACGGCGACAGCGTCACCGAGGTCTTCTCCCTCGAGGCCCGGGTCAAGATCTTCGGCGCCGGCCCCGTCGTGGAGCGCTTCATTGAGCACCAGGCCCGCGACATGCAGGACAAGGCCGTCGCGTTCATGCGGGGCGAGCTCGAGGCCTGATCCACACGGTGGGGCTCAGGGCACGTCCGTGGTCTCCACCCAGGCGGGCGGGGGGACGAGCGGACGCCAGCCGGTGGGCCTGAACCACTTGACCGCGGCCGCCGCTCCCACAAAGGTGGGCGCCGACACACACCTTCGGTCACTCGCCCGGGACGTGCGCCGAACGGACAGTCCGAG
This sequence comes from uncultured Acidimicrobiaceae bacterium, assembly GCA_963837125.1. GTDB lineage: Bacteria > Actinomycetota > Acidimicrobiia > Acidimicrobiales > RAAP-2 > Bog-473. Next base: position 272,699 of record CAWILW010000006.1, read on the forward strand.
AGCACGGAGGTACACGCGGTGACGGTCACCGAGAACTTCGCAGAGGATGTCGCGGTCATTCACGACCCCGAAGCGACATCGGCCCTCCACATCGAGCAACACGGCATCGACTTCATCCCCGAGAGCGAACGCTGGGCCAGGCCGCGCGACGTCGGCGGCATGTGGGCCGGGGTGAGCGTCCAGATCGAGTACTTCATATACGGGGCGATCCTCATGACGTTCGGGCTCACCTTCGCCCAGGTCGTCATCGTCATCGTGCTGGGCAACCTGTCGTACTTCCTGCTCGGGCTGTGCTCCCTGCAGGGGCCGAACGCCGGCACCACCGTCTTCGCCATCAACCGGGCCCCTTTCGGGCCGAACGGGGGGCGGCCGATCTCGTTCTTCAACTGGATCACCCAGATCGGCTTCGAGGTCGAGGGACTGATCCTCATCGTCGGCGCCGGCCTCGTCCTGATGATCAAGGCGGGCTACCTGCCCGGGGACCCCGCCAAGGTCGTCCTCGTCATCGCGGCGGTGCTGGTCCAGGGCATCCTGCCGGTGCTCGGGCACGCCGCCATCGTCAAGACCCTGCGTTGGCTGGTCATCCCCTTCGTAATCCTCTTCGCCGTCATGCTCGGGTTCGCCGTGCCCCACGCCAACCTGCACGTGGTCAAGGTGAGCGGTGACTGGCAGGCCTTCATGGAGGCGCTGGCCTTCACCATCGCCTTGAGCGGGCTCGGCTGGACTGAGAACGGCAACGACTACAGCCGCTACTGCCCGACGAACACCTCCAAGAAGGGGATCGTCGGCTGGGTGTTCCTCGGCACGGCCGTGCCCGAGATCCTCATCATGACGCTCGGCGCGGTGGTGGGGACCTTCGTCCTCAAGATCGGCACCGGCTCGGGCGGCCTGCTGCCCTTCGCCCACACCAGCGCCATCCCCTCCTGGCTCGTGGTGGTCTTCTTGATCTTCGCCATCGTGCAGCTCTTTGGCATCAACAGCCTCGACATGTACTCGTCGGGCGTGACGCTGCAGGCGATCGGCGTGCCGGTGAAGCGCTACCAGGCCGTGCTCATCGACTGCGTCATCGCCCTCGGGGTGACGATGTACGCCATCTTCGACGCGTCGTTCACCCAGTACCTCTCGGACTTCGTCGACATCGTCATCATCTGGATCGCACCCTGGTCGGCCATCTTCTTGGTGGACTGGGTCTTGCGCCGCTACCGCTACGTGCCGAGCGAGCTGCAGAAGACGGGACGGGACTCGCTGTACTGGCGGCGCGGCGGCATCCACTGGCCGGCGTGGGTGGCCCAGCTCGTCGGGATGTTCGCAGCGATCTCGGCGCTCTACGTCGACCCGGCGTTCTACTTCCGCGTGCCTGAGTGGCTCAACGAGGTGACGGCGCACACTCGCGACTCCTTCGGCTTAGGCGGCGACTTCAGCATCTTCATGGGCATGGCCGTCGCCGGGCTCGTCTATCTCGCCCTGGCCTGGCGCGACGTGCGCAAGGAAGCCGACGCACAGGACTCGCTGCTCCGGGAGGAGGGGCTCCAGCTCGCCTGAGGCGGCGGCGCCTCAGAGCACGTCAGACGGTCAACCGGTCAGCCGACTTGGCCGGGTCAGCCCCAGTCCTCGACGAGTCCGCCGGCGCCGTCGGGGTGGAACAGCGGCATGGCGCCGAGGGTGCGGACCAGCGCGGCATCCTCGCCCAGCGCGCCCTTCCACCCGCCACCCTCGGTCATCAGGGTCCCGATGACAACCGGCTCGGCATTTATGCGGCGCACAAGTCGCAGCGCGGACGAGAGCGAGGCGCCGGTCGAGATGACGTCGTCGACCACGGCCACCCGCCGGCCCTTGACCGCGGAGACGCGGGCCGGATCCATGCGCAGGCGCTGCGGCTTGTCCGTCGTGATGGAGTACACCGGCTCGGCCCAGTCCTCCCCCAGGTGGATCTTGGGCGTCTTGTGCAGGATCACGTAGTCGTCCAGCCCGAGGGCCCGGCTGGCCTCGATGGCGAGCGGGATCCCCATCGTGGCCACCGAGACGACGATGTCCGGCTGCGCCGGGCGCATCAGCTCTGCCAACTCGCGCCCCGCCGTCTCGGCGAAGGCGACGCCCATGTCGACGCAGATCAAGAGCGCGATCGTCAGCTCGTCGGAGAGCGCGACGAGCGGGAGCTCCACGGTCTGGGTTCCGACCGTGGTCGTGTACGTCCGGTCGGCGGTCGTGGACATGGGACCCCCCGAGCATATGTCCACTGCTCACTACGGCTGCCGTGTCGTCGTGTTCTGCGGCGAGTGGTGCGCCACGTCGGCCACCGGCCGTCGGGGCCAAGCCGGTCGAGTGACCCGAGGGGGCCCCGGCCGGGAGGGACGTCAGTCGGGCGGCCCGAAGAGCCGGTCGCCGGCGTCGCCCAGCCCGGGCACGATGAACCCGGCGTCGTCCAGCCCGGTCTCGATGGCGGCGTAGTAGACGGCGACCCGCGGATGGTCGGCCCGGAAGGTGGCCAGGCCGGGCTCCGAGGCGATGATGCACACGGCGACGACCTCCGCCGCCCCGCGCCCGGCGACGAGGTCGCACACCTGCCCGAGAGAGCCGCCCGTCGCCAGCATCGGGTCGCACACGATGACGCGCCGGCCGCGCAGGTCCTTCGGCAGCCGGTTCAGGTACACGTCCGAGTGCAACGTCGCGTCGTCCCGGCGCAACCCGACGTGGGCCACCTCGGTGAGGGGCACGATCTCCTGGATGGCCTGCACCATGCCCAGGCCGGCGCGCAGGATCGGCACCAACAGGACGACCTCCGCCACGCGGCGCGCCGAGCCGCGCCGTCAGCGACCGGCGTGTCGACGGTGACATCCACGGTGCCGAGGTCACGCAGCGCCTCGTAGGCCAGGAGCCCCGACACCTCGGCGACGAGCTGGCGGAATGTGTCGCCGTTCGTGTCGCGGTGGCGCAGCTGGGCGACCCGGTGGGCCAGGCCGGGTGGTCGATGACGGTGACGCCGCTCACGTGGCCGTGCCTCGGGCGAAGGCAGGCCGCTGCAGCGCGCCGTGGGTGTCGGAGCGCGCGCTGACCATGGCGCCACCCTGGTGCCATCGGCCGGCGCCGTCAACGTGCCCGCCGGGTGGGGCGCCCGCAGCGTGCCGCGGGAGTTCATGTGACCTTGGTCCCTGGACCGCTCCCGGTTCTACCTGCACACTTGGGTCTGCGGGAACGACCGCCCCACGCAGGTGGCGTCGCGTCCCTGGAGCAACCGACGGGAGGATGGCATCGGTGGAGACAGGGGCGACCCCGACCGGGCCTGATCGACTCACCCCGCGGGCCCGGCGCACGGGCGGCCCCCTCGATCCGCGACTGCTCCACTACGCCCGCTCCACCCGTCGCTTCGTCACGTTGTCCGTCGCCGTGGGCGGCGCCACCGCCCTGCTCGTGGTGGTCCAGGCCTGGTTGATCGCCACCGTGGTGAACGAGGCCTACTTCCACCACGGCTCGGTCGCGTCCCTGCGTACGCCGCTGCTTGCGCTGCTCGCGGTCATCGTCGGCCGCGCGCTCCTCGCCTTCGTCACCGAGCGGGCGGCCCACCGCGCCTCCGCCTCGGCCAAGTCGGAACTGCGCTGCGCGGTGGCCGAGCACGTGGCCGCACTGGGGCCGGCCGGGTTGGAGCAACGCGAGCAGGGCCGGCTGACCGTGCTGGCCACGACCGGCATCGACGCGCTCGACGGCTACTTCTCTCGCTACCTGCCCCAGCTGTTCCTCGCCGTGATCGTCCCGGTGACCATCATCGCGGTCGTCGCCGGCGCCGACGTCCTCTCGGCCGTCCTCATCGCGGTGACGGTGCCGCTCATCCCCGTGTTCATGGCCCTGATCGGCCTGACCACCCGGGACCGCACGGCGGCGCGCATGCGCTCGCTGCAGAAACTGGCCGGGCACTTCCTCGACGTGGTGGCGGGGCTGCCTACCTTGAAGGTCTTCGGACGGGCCAAGGCCCAGGCCCGCGCCATCGCGGACGTGACCGAGCGCTACCGGACCACCACGCTGGCCACGCTCAAGCTGACCTTTCTCTCGTCGCTCATCTTGGAGCTCCTGGCCACGGTCTCGGTCGCCCTCGTCGCCGTGGCCGTCGGGCTGCGGCTTTTGGGCGGGCACATGTCGTTCCACGCCGCGCTCTTCGTGCTGGTCCTCGCCCCGGAGGCCTACCTGCCGCTACGGGCGCTCGGTGCCAACTTCCACGCCAGCGCCGACGGGCTGAAGGCGGCCGAGGAGGCCTTCGAGCTCCTGGAGGCGCCGGTTGAGGCGCCGCGGCGCGGCGCGGCCAAGGCGGCCGACACCAGCATCCGGATCGCCGACCTCGAGGTCGCCTACCCGGGCCGGCGCATCCCCGCCCTGCTCGGTGCCGACCTGGTCGTCGAGCCCGGCGAGACCGTCGCCCTCGTCGGCCCGAGCGGCTGCGGCAAGTCAACGCTGCTCAACGTCGTCCTCGGGTTGTGCCGCCCCGGTTCGGGACATGTCCTGCTCGGCGGAGTGGACCAGCGCGACATCGACCTCGACCACTGGCGGAGCCGCATCGGCTGGGTGCCCCAGCGGCCCCACCTCTTCGGGCGCTCGGTGGCCGACAACGTCCGCCTTGGCCGGCCGGGCGCCACCGACGACGCGGTGGCGGCGGCCCTGGACGCCGCCGGGTTGACCGACGTCGTGCGCCGGCTGCCCCGCGGCGCCGACACCGTGCTCGGCGACGGCGGTGCCGGTCTCTCCGCCGGCGAACGCCAGCGGCTGGCCCTGGCGCGAGCCTTCGTTCGCGACACCCTCCTCCTGTTGCTCGACGAACCGACTGCGGGCCTCGATTCTGTGACCGAAGCCGACGTGCTCGACGCCGTGCGCCGGCTCACCGAGGGGCGCACCGCGCTCATCGTGGCGCATCGCCCGGCGCTGGCGGCGCTGGCCGACCGGGTGGTGCAGCTGCCCGCGCCGGCGGTGGCGGTGTGAGCGCCACCGCGGCACCGGCGGCCGCCCCAGTAGGCGCGCCCGAAGGGCCGGCGCCCACCGGGCGCACTCTCGGCATCGCCCGCGTGGCCGCCGGGCGGCTGGCCCAGGCCTCCGCCCTCGGCGCGGCCGCCATCGCGGCGTCCATCGCCCTCATGGGCACCTCGGCCTGGCTCATCTCGCGGGCGGCCGTGCACCCGTCGGAGGCGTCGCTGACCCTGGCCATCGTGGGCGTGCAGTTCTTCGGGCTGTCCCGCGGCTTCTTCCGCTACTTCGAGCGCCTGGGCGGGCACGATGCCGCGCTGCCGCGTCCTGGCCGATCTGCGCGTGCGCGTGTACACGCGGCTGGAGGCGATCGCCCCGGCCGGCCTCCCGGTCTTCCGCCGCGGCGACCTGGTGGCGCGCGTGGTCGACGACGTGGATTCCCTACAGGACGTCGTCCTCCGCGTCATCCAGCCCTTCGCAGTGGCCTGTGTCGTTGGCGCGGCGACCGTCGTCGTGATGTGGGCGCTCCTGCCCGCGGCCGGCGCCGTGCTCCTGGTCGCTCTCCTGGTCTCGGCCACGGTTGTGCCGTGGCTCACCGGGCGACTGGCGACGCGGGAGGAGTCCAAGGAGTCCGCGGTCCGCGGCGAACTGGCGACGGCGGTCGTCGACCTGATCGAGGGTGCACCCGAGCTCACCGTCATGGGTGGAACCGAGGAGCAGGTCACCCGGATCGCCGAGGCGGACCGGCGCCTGCGAGCCACGGCGCGCAAGGGGGCGGGCACGACCGGCATCGGGCTCGGGCTCACCACCGCCCTGGCCGGCCTGGCCAGCTGGGGCGCCCTAACCCTCGGCGTGCACGCCACCCACGCCGGCCACCTCGACCCCGCCCTCCTGGCCGTGCTCGCACTCGTCCCGCTGGCTGCCTTCGAGCTGGTCGCCCCGTTGCCGGCTGCGACCCAGGCGTTGCAGCGCTCCCGGACCGCGGCGGGCCGGGTGTTCGCCGCCACCGACGCACCCGTGCCGGTGGCGGACCCGGCCGCCCCGATCCGCCTTCGCGGCGGACCCCGAGACCACTCCCTAGCGCTGCGCTCGGTATGGGCCGGCTACCCGGGGTCGGACCTCCCGGTCCTGCGCGGCATCGACCTAGACCTCGCGCCAGGGCGCAGGGTGGCGCTCGTCGGTCCGAGCGGCGCCGGCAAGTCGACCCTGGCCGACGTCGTGGTGCGCTTCCTGCCGATCGAGGGCGGGGAGGCCACCCTCGACGGCGTGCCGCTCGAGAGCCTCGCCGGCGACGACGTGCGGGCGGTGGTCGGGCTGGTCGAACAGAGCCCGCACCTCTTCGCCACGACGCTGGCGGAGAACCTGCGGGTGGGCCGGCGCAGCGCCGACGACGACGAGCTCGTCGCCGTGCTCGGCCGGGTCGGCCTCGGCGAATGGCTCGCCGGCCTGCCCGACGGACTGCGCACCGAGGTCGGGCGGGCGGGAGCGCGCCTCTCGGGCGGCCAGCGCCAGCGCATCGCCGTGGCCCGGGCGCTCCTGGCCGACTTCTCCATCCTCGTCCTCGACGAGCCGGGGGAGCATCTCGACCCCGCCGCCGCCGACGCCTTGACCGCCGATCTCCTGGCCCTGACCGAGGGGCGCTCCACGCTGTTCATCACCCACCGCCTGGCCGGCCTGGAGCAGGTGGACGAGGTCATCGTCCTCGACGGTGGCCGGGTGGTCGAACGGGGCACCCACGCCGAGCTCCTCTCCGCCGGCGGGCGCTACGCCGCCCTGTGGTGGGACGAGTTGCTCCACGACCCACCCGCTCGGCAGCCAATCTCCCCGAAGGCCGCCGCTCCTTGTGAGCCCGCAGCCGTCCTCGACGAAGCAACGAACCACGACCGAGCCGCCGTCCGCAACGAAGGGAGCGACACCCCGTGAGCCTCGACCTTGCCCGCTGGCAGTTCGCCAGCACGAGCATCTACCACTTCCTCTTCGTCCCGCTGACGATCGGGCTCGCCTTCCTCGTGGCCCTGCTGCAGACGGCCTGGTACCGCAACGGCGACGAGACCTATCGCCGGCTGGCCCGCTTCTTCGGGTCGCTGCTGCTGATCAACGTGGCGATCGGCGTGGTCACGGGACTGATCCAGGAGTTCGAGTTCGGCATGAACTGGTCCGCCTACTCGCGCCTCGTGGGCAACGTCTTCGGGGGCCCGCTCGCGATGGAGGGCCTGGTGGCCTTCTTCTTGGAGTCCACCTTCCTCGGCGTCTGGATCTTCGGCTGGAACCGCCTCTCCAAGAAGGCGCACCTCGCCAGCATCTGGCTGGTCGCGGCGGGCACCATGATCTCGGCCGCCTTCATCATGGCGGCCAACTCGTGGATGCAACACCCGGTCGGCTTCACCACGAACAACAGCACCCATCAGCCCGAGCTCAACAACATCTGGGCCCTCTTCACCAACCCGGTCTTCTTGTGGAGCTACGCGCACGTGCTCCTGGCCTCGTTGGTCACCGGCAGCGTGGTGATGCTCGGCGTCTCCGCCTGGCACCTGCGCCGAGGCCGCCAGGTCGACTCCTTCCGTCGCACCGCGGTCATCTCGCTCGTGGTGCTGCTTCCGGCCGGGCTCCTGACCCTCTTCGTCGGGAGCGAGCTCGGTGTGGTCGAAGAGACCTACCAGCCGATGAAGATCGCGGCGGCGGAGGCGTTGTGGAACAGCTGTCCGGGCCACTGCTCGTTCTCGGTGGCCCAGATCGGCGGGGGGAACAACGACGAGACGCCGACGCAGATCTGGGAGATCCCCGACCTGCTGTCGATCCTCGCCACCAACCACGTCGACGGCCCGGTCCAGGGGCTCAATCAGATCAACGCGCAGTACCAAGCGAAGTACGGGCCGGGCAATTACGTCCCCAACGTCTTCATCCAGTACTGGTCGATGCGCGTGATGGCCTATCTCGCCACCGTCCTGGCCGCCTTCGCGCTGTGGGGGGCATGGCTGCTCTATCGCCGGAAGCTCGAGCACGCCAAGTGGTTCCTGCGAATAGCCCCGTGGGTGGTGATCCTGCCCTTCCTCATCAACACCGCCGGCTGGATGCTGACCGAGAACGGGCGGCAACCCTGGATCGTCCAGGGGCTCATGCTTACCAAGGCGGGCGTGTCCGCCTCCGTGTCGGCCACCGACATCTGGATCTCGCTGGTCGTCTTCTATCTCCTCTTCGCCGTCCTCGGTGTGGCGGACTGCTGGCTGATGATCCGCTTCGGCCGCCGCTCCATCGGCGACGACCCGCTGGCCAAGATCACGTCCGAAGGTGGAACCGACCCCGAGGGGCCCGCCTCCGCCACATCGCTCGACACGGAGGCTGCCTCGTCCGACGACGAGCCGGCCCTCGTCTACTAGGAGGTCGACATGGGAGGATACAACCTCGGTGACCTGTGGTTCATCGTCGTCGCCATCTTCTGGGCGGGGTTCTTCGTGCTCGAGGGCTTCGACTTCGGGGTCGGCATGCTGCACTCGTTCATCGGGCGCAACGACCTGGAACGCCGCGTGATCGTGAACACGATCGGGCCGGTGTGGGACGGCAACGAGGTGTGGCTGATCGTGGCGGGGGCTGTGATCTTCGCCGCCTTCCCCGGCTGGTACGCCACCATGTTCTCGGCCCTCTATCTGGCGCTCGTGGTGCTGCTGGTCGCCCTCATGGGGCGCGGGCTCGCCTTCGAGTACCAGCGCAAGTTCGATGACCCCCGCTGGCAGGGCGCCTGGCGCTGGTCGCTGACCATCGGCAGCGCGCTGATCCCGCTCCTTCTCGGCGTCGGGCTGGGCGACCTGCTCCACGGCCTGCCCATCGACAGCTCCCACGAGTTCACCGGCAATTTCTTCGACCTGCTCACGCCATTCGGCCTGTGGTCGGGGCTCACGTTGTTGGTGCTCTCGCTCTTCATGGGCGCCACCTACCTGACCCTCAAGACGACCGGCGAGATCCACGACAGGGCGCAGAAGGCCTCCGCCGCGATCGGTGCGCTGGCCGTGGTGGTGACGTTCGGGTTCATGACGTGGATCCACGTCGGGCTCAGCACCGGCTTCGTGCCCAAGCCGATGGAGGCGCTCGGGCTGGCGGCCGTCATCGCCGCCGCATGGTGCGCGCAGGCCAAGGCAGAGGGCTGGGCCTTCACCGCAGCCGCGGTCGGCATGGCCGGGACGGTGTGGTCCCTCTTCAGCGAGCTCTATCCGCGGGTCATGATCTCGAGCACGAACGCCGCCTACAACCTCACCATCGGCAACACGGCCAGCCCGTCCTACACGCTCAAGGTCATGACGGTAGTGGCGGTGATCTTCTTCCCGATCGTCCTCGTGTACCAGGCCTGGGGCTACCACATCTTCAAGAAGCGCCTCTCGGTGCCCAGGGTGTCGGGGGACGGGAGCGTCACGCCCCCGCCCGCTGCCGAGACCCCCGACGCGGCCGAGCGGCGGAGCGCCCGGCCCAGGGCTGACCGCCGTCGGCCTTAGAGGCCGGGGCTGCTCTGCATGATGCCGCCGTCGGCGAAGATCGTCGTGGCGGTGATGTAGCTCGCCCCGTCGGAGGCCAAGAACGCGACGACGGTGGCGATCTCCTCGGGCTCGGCCAGGCGCCCGATCGGGATGGCGCCGTCCAACTTGGCCAGGGCAGCCGGGTCGTTGACCGTCTGGACGTTGATCGGCGTGTTCACCGCACCGGGACCGACGCCGACGACGCAGATGTTGTGCGGCGCCAGCTCCACGCCCGCCGTTCTGGTCAGCATGCGCATGCCGCCCTTGGAGAGGCAGTAGGCGGTGTTGCCGGGCATCGGCCAGTCCTCGTGCACCGAGGTCATGTTGATGATGCGTCCGCCTCCGCCCTGGGCGATCATCTGCTTGGCGGCCAGCTGGGTCCCGAAGAACGCGCTCTTCAGGTTCACCGCCATCACCTTCTCGAACTGCGCCTCGGTCGTGTCGAGCACCGAGGTGCGCGTCTCGATCCCTGCGTTGTTCACCATCACGTCCAGCCGGCCGTATGTGGACACCGCGGTGTCGATCATTCGCTGCAGGTCCTCGAGCTTGGAGACGTCGGCCTCGACGCCCACGGACATCTCGCCCAGGCCGGCGATCTGGCGCTCCAGGTCCTCGGTGGCCTTCTCGTCGGCGACGTAGTCGATGACGACGCGGGCCCCCTGCCGGGCCAGTTCCAGCACCACGGCCTTGCCGATGCCGGAATTGCCTCCGGTCACGATGGCGACCTTGCCGGCCAGCTCCTCAGACATGTCGAACCTCCATTGATGCGCCGACGACGCGGTCTCTCGCTGGTTCGTACGCTAGCTGTAGGAGCCGGGGCCGGGGCCGAGATGGAGACTGCGGTCACTGCCGCGGGCGGGTCCGCCGTTCACCTTCTCGTCGCCTCGGTCATCACGAATTCACCTGGCGCGGCGCGCCGAGGGTCGAATGGCCCTATGACAGGGGCCCGGCGTTTCCTAGCATCGGAGCCGTGACCGACGACGCCGCCGCGCCCCAGGACGAGAGCTTCCCTCCGATCGCCGACTATGGCTTCCTCTCGGACTGCGTGAACAACTGTCTCGTGGCCCCGAACGGCGCGGTGGAGTGGTTGTGCCTCCCGCGGCCGGACTCGCCCAGCGTGTTCGGCGCCCTCCTCGACCGCACGGCCGGCAACTTCAGGTTCGGGCCAATGGGCACCCAGGTGCCCCATCACCGGCGCTACATCCCCGGGACCATGGTGCTCGAGACGACTTGGCACACCCCGACCGGCTGGCTGCTGGTGGAGGACCTTCTCGTCATTGAGCCGGTGACCGACGCGACGCGACGACCCGACTACCGCCGGTCGCCCGGCGACGCCGCCGCCACGGGGACCCTGCTGCGGCTGGCCACCTGCATCGAGGGGCACGTCGAGGTCGTGGCCAACGTCGTGCCCGTCTTCGAGTACGGGTTGCAGACCGGGATATGGGACTACGAAGGGGATGGCTACGAGACCATGACGGTCAAGCCACCTGTCGGCGACCCCGTGGTCACCGTGTCGTCCACCCTCCGTCTCGGCGCCGTCGGGGCGCGCTGCTACGGCCGCTCGACCCTGGAAAAGGGGGAGACGACCTTCGCCTCCCTGTCCTGGGGCGGCCATCCGCCCGCCGACCTCGACGCGGCGCAGGCTCAGCTCGCCTCCACGGTCTCCTACTGGCGGGACTGGCTGTCCAACGGCACCTTCCCCGACCACCCCTGGCGCAGCCATTTGGAGCGCAGCGCCCTGACACTTAAGGGCCTGAGTTACGCGCCGACTGGTGCCGTCATGGCGGCGGCCACCACGTCGCTCCCCGAGACACCGGGCGGGGCGCGCAACTGGGACTACCGCTACACCTGGATCCGCGACTCCTCGTTCATGTTGCGCTCGCTCTACCGGCTCGGATTCGACTGGGAGGCGCTGGAGTACTTCGCCTTCGTCATCGAGGCGCTGGCGGGGCAGGGCACGGACTGGTCCCTGCAGATCATGTACGGCATCGACGGCCGCACGGACCTGACCGAGACCACCCTCGACCACCTGTCGGGCTGGCGGAACTCTAAGCCGGTTCGGGTGGGCAACGGCGCCTGGGACCAGCACCAAAACGACGTCTGGGGCATGCTGCTCGACGCCGTCGACATCCACCTGCGCCAGGGAGCGGCGCAGATCGTCAAGCCGATGTGGGAAGGCCTGGCCAAGTTCGTCGAGGCGGCCATCGCACATGCGGGCGATCCCGACCAGGGCATCTGGGAGATCCGGGGCGACCCCGAGCACTTCACCGCCTCCAAGGTCTTGTGCTGGGTGGCAATGGACCGGGGCGCCGACATGGCCCGGGCCCGCCACGACAGCGACCGCGCCGAACAGTGGCGCAAGGCCGCGGACGATCTGAAGGCCGACATCCTCGACAAGGGCGTGGACGAACGGGGTCGTTTCCGCCAGGCCTACGGGAACGAGGAGCTCGATGCGTCGCTCCTGCTGATCCCGATCCTGGACTTCCTTCCGCCCGACGACGAACGGGTGCGTGCCACCGTGCTCGCCATCGCCGACGAGCTCACCGAGGACGGGCTCGTGCTGCGCTACAAGGTGGACACCACCGACACGGGGTTCGAGGGCAAGGAGGGTACATTCACCATCTGCTCGTTCTGGCTGGTGACCGCGCTCGCGATGATCGGTGAGCAGGAACGCGCCCGGGCGTTGTGCCAGAAGCTGCTGGCCTTCGCCGGGCCGCTGCAGCTCTACGCCGAGGAGATCGACGCTGCAACGGGAGAGCACCTGGGCAACTTCCCCCAGGCATTCACTCACCTGGCCCTGATCGACGCCGTCGGCCGCCTGATTGAAGCCGAGCGGAGCGCCGCGTCCGCCTGACGCGACGAGCACCGTGACCACGACGCCCCGGCACCGCGTCGTCGTCGTCGGCGGTGGCTTCGGCGGCCTCCCCGCCACCCGTGCGCTCGCCCGTGCCGACGTCGACGTCACTCTCATCGACCGGCGGAACCACCACCTCTTCCAGCCCCTGCTCTACCAGGTGGCCACCGGCATCCTCTCCCCAGGGGAGATCTCGCCCGTCCTGCGCCATATGTTCCGTCGTCGCCGGAACGTGCGCGTCGTCCTCGCCAGCGTCACAGGGTTCGATCTCGAGCGCAGGGTGGTGCACACCACGTCCATCCCTGGCGAGGCGAGTGACTATCCCTACGACAGCCTGATCGTGGCGGCCGGCGCCGGCCAGTCCTACTTCGGTCACGACGAGTTCGCCCTGATCGCGCCCGGGATGAAGACGATCGACGACGCGATGGAGCTGCGGCGCCGGGTCTACGGCGCCCTCGAGATCGCCGAGACGCTGACCGAGCCGGCCCAGCAGCGGTTCTTCATGACCTTCGCCATCGTCGGTGGCGGTCCGACCGGAGTCGAGCTCGCCGGACAGATCCGTGAGCTCGCCGCCCGGAGCCTCACCCACGACTTCCGGCGCATCGACCCATCCGACGTCCGGGTCATCGTGCTCGACGGCGGGAAGGAGCCCTTGGCCAATTTCGGCGACCGCCTCTCCGAACGGGCCGCGGCCGAGCTGACGAAGATGGGCGTCGAGCTCCACATGGGCTGCCGCGTCGTCGGTGTCGACCCGCTCGGCGTCGACACCGAGGAGGCCGAAGGGGCCAAGGGGCGCATCGAGTGCGGCACGACAATCTGGGCCGCGGGCGTCCAGGCGTCACCGCTCGCCGGCATGCTGGCCGAAGGGTGCGGTGCGCAAACCGACCGCGCGGGGCGCATCGCCGTGCTCCCGGACCTGACCCTGCCCGGCCATCCCGAGGTGTTCGCCCTAGGCGACATGGCGTCCCTCGACAACCTGCCCGGCGTCTGCGAGGTCGCGATGCAGGGCGGCCTGCATGCGGCCAACACGATCAGGCGGCGACTCAGGGGCCGCGCCGGCGTGCCCTTCAAGTACCGCGACCTGGGCAGTGCGGCAGCAATCGGGCGCTTCAAGGCCATTGTCAGCGTCCGGGGGCTCCGCCTCAGTGGGTTCCCCGGGTGGGTGGTCTGGTTCTTCGTCCACATCGGGTTCCTCAACGGTTTCGGCAACCGGCTGAGCACCATGTGGCGCTGGGGCCGCTCGATGGTCGGCCGCGCCCGGCCCGAACGCGTCTTCAGCGTCGGGCACACGGGCGGCGACCTCAGCCTGCCCGACGACGTCAAGGCGGCGGTGATGCCCAAGCCGTTCCCGATCATCGGCACCGAGAGCGGCCTGATCGAGCGCATCGGCCAAGGGGATCCACCCCCGGCTACATTCGCCGGATGATCCTCGACCGATTCCTCGTCACCGACAAGGTCGCCGTCGTCACCGCCAGCGGCCGGGGCATCGGCGCCGGCGCGGCGGTGGCGCTCGCGGAGGCGGGCGCCGACGTCGTCCTCGCCGCCCGCACGGAGGACCAGCTGCGCGCCGTCGCCGCCCAGGTCGAGACGGCGGGCCGCCGCGCCGTGGTGGTGCCCGGCGACCTGACCGACTTCGACCTCATGGCCTCGCTGGCCGAGACCGCCGTCAAGGAGTTCGGCCGTCTCGACATCGTCGTGAACAACATGGGCGGCACCATGCCCCGGCCCCTGCTCGACACCTCACCGCGCTTCTTGGAGGAGGCCTTCCGCTTCAACGTCTCGGCCGGCCACGCGCTGGTGCGGGCGGCGGTGCCGCGCATGCTCGAGGGCGACCACCCCGGGGGCGCCATCGTCAGCATCTCCTCGGTGATGGGCCACGTGGCGGGCCGGGGTTACCTCGGCTACGGGACGGTGAAGGGCGCGCTCGAGCAGTACACCCGGCTGGCCTCGCGCGACCTCGCACCGCGCATCACGGTCAACGCCATCGGCGTGGGATCGACCGCGACCTCGGCTCTCGACATCGTCATGTCGAGCGACGAGCTGCGCACGGCCATGGAGGACGCGACGCCGCTCCGGCGTCTCGGGCAGGTCGAGGACATCGCGTCGGCCATCCTCTACCTGGCCTCGCCCGCCGGCGCCTACGTGACGGGCAAGATCATCGAGGTGGACGGGGGGCTGCAGTCGCCCAACCTCGAGTTCCCCCTCCCCGATCTCTAAGCCGTCCGCGACCCAAGGAGCAGCCATGCCGTACCGCGTCGTGCAGTGGGCCACCGGCAACGTGGGGCGCCACACGCTGGCCGGGATCGATGCCCACCCCGACCTCCGGCTGGTGGGGGTCTACGTCTCCAACCCGGACAAGGTGGGCCACGACGCCGGTGAGCTGGCCGGCCTCACCAAGACGCTCGGCGTCGCCGCCACCAGCGACGTCGACGCGCTCCTGGCCCTCCGGCCGGACTGCATCGTGCACACCGCCATGGCGGACGACCGCCTCGGCGAGGCCCTGGCCGACCTGGAGCGCTTCCTGGCCGCCGGCACCAACGTGGTGTCGTCGGGGCCCGTCTTCCTGCAATATCCCGAGCCCGGCGACCCGATGGCGGTCCCGCTGGCCGCGGCGGCGACCAAGGCGGGCGTGTCTCTCTTCGTCAACGGCGTCGACCCGGGCTTCGCCAACGACGCGCTGCCCCTCGTGCTCACCGGTATCAGCGAGCGCATTGAGGAGGTCCGCTGCTCCGAGGTGCTCAACTACAACACCTACAACCAGCCCATGGTGCTCTTCGACATCATGGGCTTCGGCCGCGACCTGCACGACGTGCCCATGCTGCTCACCCCGGGCGTGCTGACCATGGCCTGGGGCAGCGTCGTGCGCCAGATCGCCGCCGGCCTCGACGTGACCCTGACCGACGTGACCGAGTGGTACGAGCGCGAGGCGGCACCCGAGGACTTCGAGGTCGACGCCGGCACCATCAAGGCCGGCACCGCCGCCGCCCTGCACTTCGAGGTGCGCGGGATGGTGGGCGACCGGCCCGTCATCGTGCTCGAGCACGTCACGAGGCTGCGCGACGACCTCGGCGCGGGATGGCCGCAGCCCGCCGGACACGGGTGCTACCGCGTCCAGATCACGGGCGAGCCCAACTACACCCTCGACCTCCAGCTCATGGGGACCGACGGCGACCACAACACCGCCGGCCTCAAGGCGACGGCCATGCGGCTCGTGAACGCGGTGCCGGCGGTGGTCGCGGCCGCGCCCGGCATCGTGACCGCGCTCGACCTGCCGCTGATCACCGGCCGGGGCCTCGTCGTCACTTAGGACCGCGCTGCGATCGGCGGACCCGCCGCCGTAACCGCTGGCCTCAGGAGTCGACGATCTCGCTCGTCTGCAGGACCGGCGCGATGGACGTGTAGTTGGCGACGTCGGCCAGCACGTCCGCCGTGCCCTCGGCGCCGAGCGCCTGTTGCAGGGCCTCGGGCGAGTCGAACTTGAGGTGGACGGCGGCCACGTACGGACCATCGACGCCCTTGTCGATCTCGGCCTGCCGCGAGCCCCCAGGTGGAGAGGCACAGCGGCACGTGCTTCTCCCGGTAGTAGTCGTGGTCGAACGTGGCGCCCTCGGTGGTGGGGTAGAACACGCTGAGGCGGATCATTGCGACGGCTCCTTCGGTCGGATCCCGGCAGTCTGTCAGGGATGGTGCCGCCCGTCCTATTCTCAGGCCGACTCGCGGTGCGGGCCGCCCGCTCGGCGGCCCGCACCCGTGAGCAGGGTGGTCAGTCCCCCGTCGAGGGGTCGATCACCGTGGAGACCAGGGACACCCTGTCGGCCGGGAACCCACCGCAACGGGCGTGCTCGAAGATGATGTCGGTGTCCGGCGCCACGTAGACGCAGTAGATCTTGTCGTCGGTGACGTAGCTCTGCAGCCACTTGATCTCCGGACCGAGGTCGGCGATGACCCCGTTCGACTTGGCGCTGATGGCCTGCAGCTCGTCCGCGCTCAGCTTCCCGGCACCGGGGAGCTCACGCTCGATCACGTACTTGGGCATCTCTACCGTCTCCATCCTGGTAACATACTGAGAGTACTTCTCTCACATACGACTGGTATGAGATTATGCATACTAAGAGTACGGATGTCAAGGACCGCCGCGTGGCCCAGGGCGACGCGACCCGGGCCGAGTTGGTCGCCGCCGCCCGGGAGCTCTTCGGCGAGCAGGGCTACGCCGAGACCTCCCTCGACGAGATCGTGACCCGGGCCGGCGTCACGAAGGGAGCGCTCTACCACCACTTCGACGGCAAGGAAGGCCTGTTCAAGTCCGTGTTCGAGCAGGTCCACCGCGAGGTCACCGACCAGGTGGCCGTGGTCTTCCTCGGGCGCGACTCCTGGGAGGCGCTGCTGCAGGGATGCGGGCTGTGGGTCGACGCCCACCTCGACCCGTCGGTGCGGCGCATCGTGCTCCAAGATGCCCGCTCGGTCCTCGGCTGGGACAACGTGCGGGCGATTGAGAACCGCTTCGGCGCGGTGGCGCTCCGGGGTGCGCTGCGCAAGGCCATGCACGCCGGCGTCCTGGAGCGCCAGCCCCTGCGCCCGATGGCCCTCCTCCTGAGCGGTGCGCTGAGCGAGGGGTGCCTCTACATCGCCGAGTCCGACGAGCCGGAGCGGGCGCGCAGCGAGGTACGCGGACTCATCACGCGCATGCTCGCCGCGTTCCGTGTCGACGCCGTCGTGCACGAGGACGTGGCGACGACGGCGTAGGACCCGCGCTGACTCGCTCATTGTGATGATCAACGGAAGTCGCGGCTCGCCGGCACCGCCGTCCCCACGACGAGTGCCTCGACGCGCTCGGCATCGAAGCTGACCGCCCCCTGCCCCGCGCGCACGCGCCCGCGGATCAACAGCACGGGCGCGTGGCGGGCCACGTGCTTCCAGCGGGCCCAGGCACCGCGCGAGAAGACGACGTTGACGTGGCCCGTCTCGTCCTCGAGGTTGACGAACACCGCGCCGCGGGCCGTCTCGGGGTGCTGGCGGTGGGTCACCACGCCGGCCACGGTGGCCCGGTCCCCGTCGGCGCACGCCTCCAGCGCGGCGGCGACCGTCACCCCCATCGCCTCGAGGCGCTCGCGGGCGAGGTGCATGGCCGTGCGCTCGGGCGCCAGGCCCAGCGCCCACAGGTCGTCGCCCACCGAGTCGTAGAGGCTGGGCGCGGGCAGCGGCGGCGCCTCGGCCCCCGTCACGATCCCGGGCAGGCGATCCGGCGTCCCCTGCGCCGCCGCCCCCGCCGCCCACAGGAGCCGGCGCCGGGTGGCCGTCGTCCCTCGGGCCTCCCCGTCCGCTTCGGGGTCGAGCGCCCCGGCGGCGGCCAGCGTCTCGAGTTGGGCCTGGGTGACGCCGGCGCGGCGCACCAGGTCCTCGCCCCCGCGCCAGGGCCGGCCCGCCACGATGCGCTCCGCCGTCGCCTCGCCCACCCCGCGCACCGATCCGAGCCCGAGCCGCAGCACGGCCTCCCCCACCGCACCCGCCGCACCGGCTTCGAGCGACGCCCCCACCTCGGAGCGGTTCACGTGGGGCCGGCGCACCCGCACCCCGTGGCGGCGGGCGTCGGCCACCAGGGACTGGGGCGACCAGAAGCCCATGGGCTGTGAGTTCAGCAACCCGGCCGTGAACGCCGCCGGGTAGTGCAGCTTCAACCACGCCGAGGAGTACACCAGGTGCGCGAACGACACCGAGTGCGACTCGGGGAAGCCGAAGTTGGCGAACGCGGCGAGCGCCTCGAAGACCTGGTCGGCCACCGCGCCCGTCACCCCGCGCGCCGCCATCCCGTCGTAGAGGCGCGCCCGCATCTTCTCCATGCGCGCCGCGGAGCGCTTGGCCGCCATGGCCTGGCGCAGCTCGTCGGCGTCGGCCGCGCTGAACCCCGCGATGGCGACGGCCATCTCCATCAGCTGCTCCTGGAAGAGCGGGACCCCGAGCGTGCGCTTGAGGATCGGCTTCAGCAGCGGGTGCAGGTAGGTGACGGGCTCCTCGCCGCGGCGGCGCCGGATGTAGGGGTTCACCGCGTGGCCCTGAATGGGGCCGGGCCGGATGAGCGCGACCTCAATGGCGATGTCGTAGAAGGTGCGGGGCCGCACCCGGGGCAGGGTCCCCATCTGGGCCCGGCTCTCGACCTGGAAGACCCCGACCGTGTCGGCCCGGCACAGCAGGTCGTAGACCTCGCTCTCCTGGGGCAGCTGCCCGAGGTCGACCTCGGTCCCGTGGAAATCGCGCACCAGGTCGACCATGCGGTGCAGCGCCTCGAGCATGCCGAGACCGAGCAGGTCGAACTTCACCAGCCCGATGGCGGCGCAGTCGTCCTTGTCCCACTGCAGCACGCTGCGCCCGGGCATGCGCCCCCACTCCACCGGGCAGACCTCGACCACCGGCCGGTCGCACAGCACCATGCCGGCCGAGTGGATGCCGAGGTGGCGCGGCCGGTCGAGCACCTCGGCCGCCAGCTCGGCCACCAGCGGCGGCACGCCGCCGTCCCGCACCCCCTCGCCGACCGCCTCGTGCACCGCGGCGGCCGACGACGTCCCGCGCCCGTGCCCGGCGTCGATGCCCGACGACCACACATCCACCTGCTCCTGCGTGAAGCCGAACGCCTTGCCCACGTCGCGCACCGCCGAGCGCGGCCGGTACGTGATGACGTTGGCCACCTGGGCCGCGTGGCGGCGGCCGTAGCGCTCGTAGACGTACTGGATCACCTCCTCGCGCCGCTCCGACTCGATGTCCACGTCGATGTCGGGCGGCCCGTCACGCGCCGGCGAGAGGAAGCGCTCGAAGAGCAGCCCGAGGTCGACTGCGTCGACGTTGGTGACGCCGAGCGCGTAGCAGACGGCCGAGTTGGCGGCCGAGCCACGCCCCTGGCAGTAGATGTTCAACCGCTTGCACACCTGCGCGATGTCCCACACCACGAGGAAGTAGCCGGCGAAGCCGAGCGTGCCGATCACCGCGAGCTCGTGCTCAATCTGCTTCCAGGCACCGGGCACCCGCTCGTTCCCGAGCGGCCCGTAGCGCGTCGTCGCGCCCTCGGTCACCAGCTGGCGCAGGTAACCCTGCTCGTCCATGCCCTCGGGCACGGGGAAGTCCGGCAGCCGCGGCGCGACGAGGCGCAGATCGAAGGCACAGGCACGCCCGAGCTCCGCGGCACGGGCGACGGCGCCGGGCCAGCGGGCGAAGCGGCGGGTCTGTTCGGCGGCGCCGCGCAGGCAGGCCGCCGGGGCCGAGGGCAACCAGCCCTCGAGCTCTGCCAGAGGCCGGCGCGCCCGAACGGCGGCGAGTGTGGTGGCGAGGCGGAACCCGGCCGGCGTGGCGTAGTGCACGTTGTTCGTCGCCACGGCGTCGACGCTCCACTCGACGGCGAGATGCGCCAGCGCGTCGTTGCGCGCCGTATCGAGCGGGTCCCCGTGGTCCCACAGCTCCAGCGCGACGTTGGCGCGGCCGAAGGCGTCGACGAGGCGCCCCACCTCCCGGGAGGCCGCCCGCGGCCCGGCATCCATCAGCGCGGCGGGGACCGCCCCCTTCCGGCAGCCGCTCAGCACGAGCCAGTGGCCGCCCGCGGCGCGGGACAACGCGTCGAGCGTGAAGACGGCCCGTCCCTTCTCGCCGCCCGCGAGGTGCGCGTCGGCCAGCACCGTCGACAGACGCGCGTAGCCCTCGGGGTCACGGGCGAGGACGACGAGGTGCGCCCCGGTCGGGTCGGCCTCACCCGTGCGCGGGCTGGCCGGTGCGAGCGTGACCTCGGTCCCGAAGACCGTCGGCAGCCCGCACACCCGCGCCGCCTCGGCGAAGCGCACCACGCCGTAGAAGCCGTGGTGGTCGGTCAGCGCCAGCGCGGCCAGCCCGAGCCGGTCAGCCTCGGCCACCAGCTCCTCGGGATCGCTGCTGCCGTCGAGGAAGCTGAACCCCGAGTGGGCGTGCAGTTCTGCGTAGTCCTCGGTCATTCGAGAATCTCAGTCATAGAGCGCCTCGACCCACCACTGGCCCCGCTCCGTGCACAGCAGGCGCGCCACCCCGTCCGCGGTGACCACCTGCATGCGGGCCCGGCGCCGGCGCACCGACCACCAGCGCTCCGTCACCGGCCAGGGGCCGGCCCAGCCGACGACCGGCTGCCACGGTCCGCCGTGAACCGACAGCCGGTCGATCCCCGCGGTGAGCAGTCCCCGCCCGCTGACCTCGACGGCGCGACCGGCCGCGTCGACCACCTCGGCCCGGAGCGGGACGCCGAGCACGTCGCTCGGCGCGGGCGGCGGCACCCGCCCCGGCCACGGCGCGCCACCCGCAACGCCACTCGCCGCGACCGCCTCCCTCGCCACCGCGTGCGCGCCGGGGCTGCCCCAGGGCACCAGCACCGACTGGCCCGCCGGGTCGCGTCCACCCTGTACCCGCCCCATCAGCACGGCCTCGATCCCGAGGCGCTCCTGCACCCGGACGAAGGAGCGGGCGGCCCGGGCGTCGGCCTCCGACGCGCCACCGAAGAAACCCGGTTGGGCGGGTGGGGGCGGAGCGTCGGCGCCCCGGTCGGGGTCCTCGCCGCGGGCCACGCGCAGCCGCCGCTCTATGGCGCGGTCGCGCAGCCCGACCAGCTCCCCGCTCTCGCCCCGCGCCACGGCGTGGCAGGCGGCCGCGTCCGCCCCGAAGCGGTCCGAGATGCTGGCCGCGGGGAGCGCGGCGAGCTGCCCCAGGGTGGTGACCCCCAGCCGCTGCAGGGTGACGGCCAGGTCGGGCCGCCCCAGCGTGGCCACCGACCAGGGACCGAGGAAGTCCGCCGTGCCCCCCGCCGGGACGATCAGCTCCGAGCGGGCCGCCAGCACCGCGGCGAAGAGCCCGTCGGCCACGCCGACCTTGGCCTCCTCGTCCACGGCCTCGACCAGGCGGGACACGACCGCCTCCT
The DNA here is from genome assembly GCA_963837125.1 of uncultured Acidimicrobiaceae bacterium. Classification (GTDB taxonomy): domain Bacteria; phylum Actinomycetota; class Acidimicrobiia; order Acidimicrobiales; family RAAP-2; genus Bog-473. The sequence continues at coordinate 293,919 of CAWILW010000006.1, forward strand.
CGCCGCCGAAGAAGCGGGCGGGGCCGCGGGCGGGCAGCGCACACACCCCGAGCCGGATGGGGTGGACCCAGGGGCAGAGCTCGCCGGCCCGCGACAGCACGCGGGCGAACCGCCGCGCCTCCTCTCCCCTCGCCCCTTCCTCGAGGAGCTGCGGGCACCAGATGACGACCAAACGTTCCACGTCTTCTCCACCGCTTCGCTCAGGGTCTTCTCACCGCGTCACTCAGGCCGCCTCCGGGCCGTCGCCGAGGCCGGCCCTGCCCGGCCCGTCCTGCCTCTCCACCTCGACCCCCGCGCCTTCAGTCCCCGCGCCTTCCGCATCCGCGCACCCGGCCGCCGCCACCGCGCCGGAACCGGCGGGCAGCCACAGCGAGCACTCGGTGACCGGGCGGGCAGCGCGGCGCCCGCTGACGCGCACCTCGGCGCGGCGGCCCTGCAGGTGACCGTGGCCCCTGCCGACGCCCTCCCACTCGACCGCCCCGACCGAGAGCTCCAGGTCCCCGCCCTCGGGCCAGCCGCCGGCGCCCTCGAGCAGCACCACCAGCGCGGCCTGGCGCTCGCGGGCCCGCGCGGTCAGGTGGCGCGCCGCCGTCAGGCGGGCCCGACCGGGCGGGCGTACCAGGACGGCATCCACGCCGGAGAGGAGGTCACCGGCCGCCTCGGCCCATCCGTTGCCGGGGTGGGGCACGAAGACGACGCGACGCAGATCGAGCCCGAGCCCGGCCGCCGCCAGCACCCCGGGGTCGGGCAGACCGACGGCGGCGCACCAGCTCCCGGCCGCCGTCGCGGCCGACAGGAGCGCCAGCGCCAGGGTGGTCGCGCCCTGGCCGGGCCGGCCCACGACGGTGGTGGTCGTGCCGCGGCGCAGGGACCCGCCGGGGAAGAGGGGGGCCAGTGGCGGGGGCACCGGGAGAGTCCGCCCGGCCACGGGCGTGGTGGGCCGGACCCGGTCGGCCAGCCCGGCGGGGAGCTGCCGGGAACGGGACGGTGGGTCCCCTGCTTGGAAAGCGAACATATGTTCGTACCCTAGTCAGGCCGTGTGCCGCCCGCTCGGGGACCCAAATGACCACGTCAGACCCCCGACGCCCTCCCCAGCGACCGCGCGCGGCGCCCGGGACCACGGTGGGCGCACGGTCGCGAAAAGACCAGCTCAGAGGTTCTGATGTCCTCGAGTGGCCCACGTGGGGGCACAATGCAGCCGCATGTGTGGACGCTTCGCCCTCTACTCGCCCCCCGCCCGGATGGCCCGTTACTTCGGGGCCACCCTGGAGGAGGGCACCGACCCCGAACCCCACCCGAGCTGGAACGTGGCGCCGACCGATGAGGTCCTCGGCATCCGGGTCCACCCGGCACGACGAGGTGAGAGCCAGGCGGCGGGCAACGGGGCCGGGGAAAGGGAAGCCATGGGGAACGAAGCCGGGGGGAAGGAGGCCGGAGCCGAGCCCGAGCGCGTGCTCATGTCGTTCCGCTGGGGCCTCATCCCCTGGTGGTCCAAGGACGCCACGTCGGGCAACCGCCTCTTCAACGCGCGCAGCGAGACGGTGGCCACCAAGGCCTCCTTCCGCGAGGCGTTCCGGGAGCGCCGGATCATCGTCCCCGCCGACGGCTTCTACGAGTGGGACAAGACGAAGCCCGGCGAGAAGCAGCCGCACTTCTTCAACAGGGCGGACGACGCGCCGATGGCCTTCGCCGGGCTGGCCGAGCGTTGGCGGCCCAAGGCCTCGCCGAGGGACACGCCCTACATCCGCAGCTGCACCATCATCACCGCGCCGGGCGGCGCGGACATGGAGGGCATCCACGACCGCATGCCGGTGATCCTCGACCCCGCCACCTTCGACCTCTGGCTCGACCCCTCCAACGAGGACACCGAAGAGCTGCGCGCGCTGCTGCGCCCGCCCCCTGCCGGCACCGTGGTGCACCACGCCGTCGGTCCCCGCGTCGGCAACGTCCGCAACAACGACCCCTCGCTGATAGAGCGCGTGTGACGCCGCGGGGCGGGCGTCGGGACAACGGAGACGGCCCCACGCGCTTCGACCGGCGCACGCTGCTCGCCGCAGCACTGGCGACGGGGGGCGCCGGCGTGCTGGCCGCGGCGAGTCGGGGCCAAGGCGCCGGGGCGGCCATGGTGCGGGCGGCGGCGCGGACCGCGCCGGCCGGCTCCGACCTCGGGGCGATCGAGCACGTCGTCTTCTTGATGCAGGAGAACCGCTCTTTCGACCACTACTTCGGCACGTATCCCGGCGTGCGCGGCTTCGACGACCACCCCGCCCACTCCCTCGGTGCGTTCGCGCAGGTGTGGCCCGGCGGCCCCAAGGGGACGCTGCTCCCGTTCCACCTCGACTCGTCGTCGGGCATGGGCCAGTGCACGCACGACCTCAGCCACACCTGGCCGGCCCAGCACCTCAGCCGGGGCGCGGGGGACAACTCCCGCTTCGTGAGCACCCACACATCGAGCGCCTACGAGGGCCCCGAGCAGGGCGTCATGACCATGGGCTACTACAAGAGGAGCGACCTTCCCTTCTATTACGCGGTGGCCGACGCGTTCACGATCTGCGACAACTACCACTGCTCGGTGCTCGGGCCGACGGACCCCAACCGCCTCATGGCCATGTCGGGCACGATCGACCCCATGGGCCACGCCGGCGGTCCGGTGCTCATCACCAACGAGGACTCCGACGCCATCTACAGCGTCAGCTGGGACACCATGCCCGAGGTGCTCGAGGACGCCGGCGTCAGCTGGAAGGTCTACAACCCGGCCGGCTCGGCGTATGCGCCGGCCTTCTTCGAGCAGCACGGCTTGCTGATCGGCGACGCCATCCTCCCCTTCTTCTCCCAGTACAAGAGCCCGTCGTCCGCGCTGTACCAGAAGGCGTTCCTGCCGCAGTATCCAGCCGACTTCGTCTCCGACGTCGCGCACGACACCCTGCCGGCCGTGAGCTGGATCCTTCCGCCCGCCGGCTACGACGAGCATCCCCCGGCACCGCCGGCGCTGGGCGAGTGGTTCACCTCGCAGCTGCTGGCGACACTGACGTCCAATCCCAAGGTCTGGTCCAAGACCGTGCTCTTCCACATGTACGACGAGAACGACGGGCTCTTCGACCACGTGCCGCCTCCGGTGGCGCCGCGCGGGACGCCGGGCGAGTACGTGACGGGGTCGCCGCTGCCCTCCGACGCGGAAGGCATGGCCGGCCCGATCGGCCTGGGCTTCCGGGTGCCGATGACGGTGATCTCCCCCTTCAGCCGCGGCGGCCACGTCGCCTCCCAGGTCTTCGACCACACCTCGCAGCTGCGCTTCCTGGAGGAGCGCTTCGGGGTGCGTGCCCCCAACATCTCGGCCTGGCGCCGGCGGCACAGCGGCGACCTGACCTCGACGCTCCGCATGGGCCGGGCGAACCTGTCCCTGCCCGCTCTGCCGAGCACGTCGCACGACCAACCGGCCGACGCGCTGGCGGAGGGGTGCACCCCGGCCGAGGTCCTCGGCGGCCCCGGCCCCTTCGCCCGCTACCCGATCCCGCGGCACCAGACGATGCCGCGGCAAGAGCGGGTGTGATCTACCCCTCGACGTAGGCCGTCAGTGGCCCGGCGACGGCGATTTTCGGGTCCCGGCGTCGATGTCGAGCCCCCACGGTGATCGTTCAAACTCTAAACGGAATCCGTTAGAGTTCTGGTTAGCGGTCGGAAGCACGGATGAAGCTGAGGCGGGCGCGGCGGCGGGGGTTGTCCTCGTTGAGATCGACCAGCACCACGGACTGCCACGTGCCGAACGCGACCCTGCCACCTACCACGGGGAGGGTGAGCGACGGGGTGACGAGGACGGGCAGCAGGTGGTCGGCTCCGTGGCCCGCCGATCCGTGGGCGTGGCGATATCTCTCGTCGCGGGGCAGCAGCCGTTCGAGCGCGTCGACCAGGTCGCCCTCCGATCCGGAGCCCGTCTCCATCAGAGCCAGGCCGGCGGTGGCGTGCGGTACGAAGACGTTGAGCAGGCCGTCTCCCTGGCCGGCACAGAAGCGCTGCAGTTCCGCGGTCAGGTCGACGATCCGATCGCGGGACGTGTCGATGTCGATCTCGAGTGTGTGCATGGAGCACCAGTTTGCCGCTCCCGTCGCCGGCCACCATCTGCCGGCATTGAGGGCCGACGACGCTCAGGTCGGCGTCAGTCGACGGCGCTCGGCCGCGTACGGAGGACCCGTGCCGCCTCGGCTGCGGCCACACCCGCGGCCAGCAACGCCGCCACCCGGTCGGCCCACCACCAACCGAGATAGCGGTTGGCCAGGAGACCCGCGAGGGCCAAGGCGGCCAGTAAGGCGCCGATGGCACTGAGCGTCCCGTCGCCCCGGAGCGCATTGCTGTGGAGAGAGGCTCCGACGCGGCGCTTGGCCCTCCCGAGCGGCGCCAGCACGAGCAGCGCGAGGACCGCCGCCAGCAGGGCCGAGAGCGAATTGTTCGGGGCCGTCCCCGCGGCCAAGGCCCGCGTGGCCGCGATGGTGATCACGAGCGCTGACACCATAAGTGCCGTGGCCACCACGATTGAGGCGCGGGCTTCGGCGCGATGGCCGGATGCCGGGTCGGAACGCTCGGTCCGGAATCGCCACACCAGCCCGACCGAGCCCGCAACGTCAGCCAGGACGTTGAGCCCGAGGCTCAGGACACCCAGGCTGCCCGCCAGGAGCCCAGCCGTGATGGACCACGCCCCCGAGAGCACTCCCCAGACGACGGAGACGTACGACAGGATCAGCGCGCGATGGATCAGCCGATGCCGGGCGTCCGAGCCATAGGTGCCGCCATCGTCGCCCGCTGACATCCGCCAAGTCTTCCCGACATCATCGGGTGCACCAGTCCCCCGGTTCGTCGGCAGCAGTCAACCGCTCTCGGAATCGCGCCTCGAGCGCAGCAGGGCGAGCGAGACCAGCACCCAGATGAGCGTGAGCGCGATCCAGATGAGGAGCCGTACCCCAGGATGCAGCCCACTGCCCGGGAGGCACGAGAGACGACCGAGGGACGGGCAGACTGGAACAGTGCTGCTCATCGACGCGGCGAATGTGATCGGCTCTCGTCCCGACGGCTGGTGGAAGGATCGGGCGGGCGCGGCCCGCACGTTCGTCGAGCGGGTGCGTGCCGCAGTGGTGTCGGGACGGCTGACGACACCGGTCGTCGTGGTCCTCGAGGGGGCGGCGCGGCGCGGCGTCGAGCCGGGGGAGTTACACGGGGCCACCGTGGTGCACGCACCACGGGGTGGCGACGACCAACTCGTGGATGTCATCGCCGATAACGCGGCGAGCGGTCAGGTGACCCTGGTGACCGCCGATCGCGCCCTTGGCCGGCGCGCCGAGGCGCTGGGGGCACAGGTCGTCGGACCCAAGTGGCTCCTCAACTTGCTCGATCCCTGAGGCGGGCGTGCCGCGCCTCCCCGCTGGGGAACAGAGCCTGCCTGTGTACAGGTGCTCGCTCCACGGGCCGCGTCGGCGGCCGCGGGACGGATCAGGCGGCGGCGGGGAGCCTCGAAGCGGCGGTTTGCTGCACCTTCTCGGCGACCGAGGGAGCGGACGCGATGATCTGGCGGAACTCCCGCGGGGAGCCCACGTAGATCACCGCGTCGGTGACCGTCGTGACGGTGGCGTTGCGCCGCCCGTCTCCGTCCCTCTTCAGGAGTGCCATTTCGCCCACCAGGTCGCCCCGACCGATGGTGGCGATTGTGCGGTCGCCCTGGCGCACCTCGGCCTGGCCCTCGGCGATGATCATGAACTCGCTGCCGCGCTCGCCTTCGCGCATCAGCACCTTGCCGGCGGGGACGCGCAACATGGTCAGCTGGCGGGCGATGAGGTCCATCTCTGAGCGGCTGGTCTCAGAGAAGAGGCCCAGCGCCCGCAGATCGTCCTGGGCCGAACGCACCGGAATCTCCTTCATGGGTCTCATATCGATCAGGGTGGACCTGACGGGCATATCTGTCAAGCAGTTCCGCAAGATAGTCTATATCTCTAAATACGATTACAACGCGGGCAGGGACAGCTGCAATTTCCCCTGTTCACCCCTCCAAGAGGCGCAGTGCGAGGCGCCGGCCCCGCCCCTGCCGCATCGCCAGCGCCACCCAGAGCTGGAAGAGGGCGTCGATGATCGCCTCCTGGTCCTCCCCCACGTAGATCGGCCGCAGTCCAACAGCCTCGATGACCGTCTCGACGGTGTCGCGGTCGCCCACCGGAGCCGAGAAGAACATGTCGGCGCGCTCGCCACCGAACATGGGGTCGGCCATGTTCTCGCCGCCGAGGGTGTTGAAGGCGCGGGCGTAGCGAACCGACGGGGGCAGGGAAGCACGGGCGTTGGCGATCGGTGCACCCATCTGGTTGGTGGCATCGATCACCAACTTCCCGGCCAGCGCCGCAGCGTGCTCGGCCGCCAGCTCGGCCACCGCCGCACCCGGGATGGCGAGGATGATCACCTCCGAGCCCGACGAGCGCGTCCCCCACCGACACCACGGAGTTCACCGGGGCGGCGTCGTCGTCGGGATGGCGGGAGCCATAGGTGATCCGGTGCCCGGCCGCGGAGAGCGCGCTCCCGAGCGTGGTGGCGATGAAGCCCGTTCCGATGATCGATATTTCCACCGGGGTCCCCCCTCCGCACACGGACGAGAAGTTCGGGTTGCTGATGCGCGTCACACCTTAGCGGGGGGTGCATAGCCTGGAACGGCCGAACAACGAGCCGATCCGCAGGAGGGAACGACCATGTTGCTCAAGGGCCTGAACCACGTGGCAGTGATCACCCACGACGCCACCCGATTGAACGACTTCTACAGGGAGGTCTTTGACGCCGAGATCCTCCGGGACGGCTCCGAGTTCCCCGAGGGCGAGGGCCCACGTCTCTCGATCATCAAGATCGGCGACTGGGCCGAGCTGAACGTGTTCCAGATTGACGGCAACACCGAGGCCGACCGGCAGACCCCGATGTTCGGCCGGGGCCGGCTCGACCACCTGGCTCTGCAGGCGGCATCGGTCGACGCCTTCGAACAGATCCGCGAGCGGCTCATGGCCCGAGGCCTCGCCGACGACTTCGTGACCGACTTCGGACCGATGCTGAGCCTCTTCTTCCGCGATCCGGACGGGCTCGAGTCCGAGGTCTGCGTCGAGAATCCCGACGCGCTGCCCGGCGTGCACCATCCGCCGGGGACGAGGGCCGCCCGCTACTCCTAGAAGCCCAGCCCTGATGGGTGGGGCTCACGCCGGAGGCGTCAGCGGGCGCGCCGGCGCAGCGCCGGGTCCGCCAGGGCGGCGGGCACCCAGCCGACGTCGGTCTCGTTGAGATCGATGCCGGGCGCCACGATCTCGTCGATGCGGTCGAGCACCTCTTCGCCGAGGCGCAGCTCGAGTGCGGGAAGCTGCGACTCGAGGTGCTCCATGGTGCGGGGACCGATGATGGGTGACGTCACGGCGGGGTGCTCGAGCACGAACCCGAGCGCGAGCTGAATCAGGCTGAGCCCGGCGTCGTCGGCCACCTTCGTGAGCTCGCCCACCGCCTGGAGCTTCTGCTGGTTGCCGGGCTTCGCCATGTCGTAGTGGTGCGGCAGCATGGCCGACCGTCGGCTGGTGTTGTCCCGCCCCGGCCCGAATGCGCCCGACAGCCAGCCGCCGGCGAGCGGGCTCCACGAGAGGACGCCCATGCCGTACTTCTGGCACATCGGCAACACGTCCTTCTCGATCCCCCGCACGAGGATGGAGTACGGCGGCTGCTCGGTGACGAAGCGCTCACGGGCCCGCCGCTCGGCCACCCACTGTGCCTCGACGATCTCGTGCGCCGGGAAGGTGGAGCTCCCGAAGTAGCGGATCTTCCCGGCCCGGACGAGATCCGTCAGCGCGCCGAGCGTCTCGTCGACGTCGGTCTCGGGTGACGGGCGATGGATCTGGTAGAGGTCGATGTAGTCGGTGCCGAGCCGGCGCAGGCTGTTCTCGCACTCGGCCATGATCCAGCGGCGTGAGTTCCCCTGCGCGTTGGGGTCCTGGCCCATCTGGCCGTGGACCTTGGTGGCCAGCACGACCTTGTGCCGCTTGGTCTGCGCCAGCGCCTTGCCGACGATCTCCTCGGATTCCCCGAACGAGTAGACGTCGGCGGTGTCGACGAAGTTGACGCCCGCGTCGAGGGCGGCGTGAATGATGCGGATCGACTCGTCGTGGTCCTGCGTGCCCCAGGCCCCGAACATCATCGCCCCGAGGCAGAGGGGGCTCACCTTGATGCCGGTCCGGCCGAGTGTGCGGTACTCCATTGCGCCGAATCTACTCAGGCCACCGGCGAAAAGCTCCGCGTGCCATCCGGAGGCCGCGCTCAGCCGCCGAAGCGGGCGCAGGCGTCGGCGGCAGCCCACAGGAGCGCCGGCTCACCGCTGCGCCCGAAGCTGCGGACGGCGGCTTCCGTCAGCTTGATCGCGTGCTCGTCACCCGAGTCCAGGGCCAGCCCGACGAGGTCCTCGGTGGACGGGATGTCGCTCGCGGGCACCGGCGAGCTCCGGTCGACGTCGTAGGCGACGTGGAGCGCCGCCACCGCCTGCCAGACATAGCCCAATGCCGCAGCGCGGTCCTCCTCGGCCAGCCACGGGAGCAGGAGCTCGCAGGCCAGTGGCGCCGTGACGGAATGCAGGAGTCCGATCGCTCCGCCCTCTTCCGCGTTGCGCAGGTAGGCGAGCGCCCCGCCGGCAGCCAGCTGGTCGAGCAGGTCCACGGCGCCGCCGGTCCAGCCCAGCGAGGCCACCGCCTGCTCGAACTCGTCGGCGATGTCGGCCACGAAGGCGACCCGGTCGCTGATGAGCACGACGCTCGGCGCATCGTCAGGGAGATAGGGAAGGTCGGCCAGCGCGTCGGGGACCCCTTCGTGCCCGATCAGGAGCGGCGGTCCGGGGAGCTCCTGGTAGCAGGAGGCCCAGAAGGCGAGCCCGATCGCGACCTCCAGCCGCCGCGCCGGTACGTCGGCCCCCGAGAGCGCGCGCACGCCGTGGCCGGTGCGGATCAATCCGTGGGTGGCCGCTCCGACCGCGCCGGGCAGCAGGCGGGGGGCCCACTCGCCCACCACCGCGGCGGCCGGCCGGTCGGCCATCTCCTTCTCGAAGAGGGCGAGCCACTCGGGGAAGCGGTCGGCCTGCCCGAGCGCGGCGGGCCAATCCTCCTCGGTGAGCGGCCGCTCGGCCGCGGCCGGGGCCTGGTCCAGGCGCTTCCGGTACCGCGCGACCCAGCCCGCGATGGCATCGGGCCGCCCCAGCTGGGCCAGCGCCTCTGCCGCCATCGGGCCGTGGTTCGCCAATCCGAGCGACCCGTACCGGGGCGCGGTGGTGGCAAAGACGACCAGGGCGTCGTTCAGGGCCTCCGTCTCCACCGTCACAGTATGGCGAGGTCCGGCCCTCGGCGCCCTTCCCGGCGGCCGCTACGATCCGGCCTTCGACGACGGGAGGTCAGATGGCCACGCCGCCACTGCACGGCTTGAGGATCATTGAGTGCTCTGCGCTGGGGCCGGCGCAGATCACCACGCCCCTGGTCGACCTCGGGGCAGAGGTGATCAAGATCGAGCCGCCGGCCGGTGACTACATCCGTGAGATGACCTGGCCCATCGTCGAGGGCACTTCGCTCATGCACCTGCACCTCAACCGGGGCAAGCGGTCATTGGTGCTCGACCTGCGGACCGAGGCCGGCGTGGCCATCATGAAGGAGCTGGCCGCCACGGCCGATGCCGTCGTCGAAGCGATGCGCCCCGGGTCGCTGGCGCGGCGGGGTGTCGGGTTCGACGACCTGCGCGTGGTGAACCCGAAGATCGTCTTCTGCACCATTTCGGGCTACGGCATGACCGGCCCCTACCGCGACTACCCGAGCCACGGCGTGGCCTACGACACCTGGGCCGGCATCGTCAACGTCGCCACCGACGACGAGGGGTTCACCTACATCCCCGAGCACGCGTCCATCGGGATCCACGCCGGTCCGCTCTTCGGCGCGCTCGGCATCCTGGCCGCGGTGCTCCGCGCCCGCGCCACCGGCGAGGCCGCCTACATCGACATCGCGCAGTCCGACGCCGCGGCGGCCATGGACTGGCTGCGCAGCGAGACGTGGCGGGCCTACGAGCGGCCGGAGGCGGAGGTCACGGGGAACAAGGCCGACAACTACGAACGTCGGGCACCCGGGACCGCCGGCATGGTCGAGGGCGTCCGCTACCAGGTCTACGAGACGGCCGACCAGCGGCACGTCTTGTTCATGGCATCAGAGCAGGCCTTCTGGAAGAACTTCTGCGAGGGCGTGGACCGCCTGGATCTCTTCGAGCGCTGGCCGGGCTCGAAGTATGCCGACCACGCGCGCGGCAACCGGGAGCTCCAGCACGAGCTGCGCGCCATCTTCCGCACCAAGACGGCGGAAGAGTGGCTGGACTTCGGGGGTCGGGTCAACACGCCCCTCGCCCCGGTCAACACGCCCAAGACACTCTTGGACGACCCCCAGTTCGCCGACCGCTTCCACCTCCTTCCGGCGGCGGACATGGGCACGGACCAGCTCTTCACCCCGCTGCACTTCGTGGGCGAGGAGCTTCCCCGGCCCGCGAAGGCACCCACGGTCGGCCAGCACACCGAGGACGTCTTGCGCTCCGTGCTCGGCTATGACGACAATCAGGTGCACACCGCCCGGGACGGGGGCGCATTCGGAGCCGACGCGTGAGCGGGACCGCCGGCACAAGGGAGGGTCTGATGGACAGGGTCCGGCTGGGCGTGCTGGGCGCCGGCAACATCGCGGCAATGAACGCCCGGGGCTACCTGGAGGATCCCCGCTGCGATGTCGTCGCCGTCTGCGACAGCGACGAGGAAGTGGGGCGCCAGGCGGCCAAGGAGTGGGGGGTCGAGTCCTTCTACCCCGACCTGTCGGACCTCCTGGCCGACGACTCGATCGACGCGATCGAGGTGGTCACCCCCACCCATCTGCACCGCGACCACGTCATCGCCGCCCTCGAAGCGGGAAAGCACGTCTCGGTCCAGAAGCCCGTGGCCAACACCATTGAGGACGCGCTGGCGATGCAGGCGGCCGCGGACAAGGCGGGCCGTACCCTGCGCATCAGCGAGTGCTTCGTCCACTACCCCCCACTCGAGCTCGCCAAGCGTCTTGTCGCCGACGGCGCCATCGGCAAACCGACCTCGCTGCGTATTCGCACGCTCGTCGGGCAGACCGACTCGGCCTTCCAGGCCGCCCTCCGGCCGGAGGGCTACGGATGGCGATTGGACAAGCGGAGCCCGGGCGGGCACCTCTTCGACGACATGGTGCACAAGTACGCCATGGCCCTGTGGCTGCTCGACCTCGGCATCACCTCGGTGCAGGCGGTGGTGCGACGCCGCGACCTCTTCTTCGAGCCCTGCGCCGTGATCTTCGAGTACGAGGACCCCGACGTCCTCGGCATGATGGAGGTCCAGTACTCGCCCAACTTCTACATGCGCTCGCAGTACTACGGGGCCGACGAGTTCTTCGAGATCACCGGCGACGAGGGGCAGATCTGGGTCACACGCGCCACCGGCGAGATGCTGGACCTCGCCCCCGTCATGTTGTTCACGGGCACCCCGCACGAACGCACGACTACCGAATTCACCGACCTCGACGCGGACTGGGGGGCGGGCTTCGTGCGCTCCTCCCAGCACTTCGTCGACGCCCTGGTGCACGGCTCGGCCGCGGCCATGACCGCCACCGAGGCCACCGATGTCCTCCGGCTCTGCTTCGCCGTCTACCAGGCGGCCCAGCTCGGCGCCCCGGTCGACCCCCGGACGATGACCGGCTCGGTCAGCCCGCCGGGCTGGGGTGAGTGGTAGTCACTCCCAGGGCGGCGCGCCCACCTCGATGCGTTGGAGCGAGGACTGCACCCGGCCGAAGCGGTCGTCGGCGGTGGCCCACTGCCGCCGGGCCTCCGAGACCTCGTTCCGGGAACGGCCCACGAAGTTCCACCACATGAGGAGCGTCTCGGGGAAGGGGACGCCCCCGAGGAGCAGCGCGCGGGCCGCCGCGACCGCTTCCAGCGCGCACTCGTCGCGGCCCATGCCGAGATAGGCCAGCGCCCCGGGCTCGACGACCTGCCCGTCCACCCGGACGCTGCCCTCGAGCACGACGAGCGCGTGCTCGTAGTCGCCCCGCAGCGGCACGACGGTCCTGCCCGCCCGCTGCGTCACCTCGACACCCACGTGCTCGGTGTCGCGCCGCGCGGGGGAGGTGGCGCCGGCGAGGTCGCCCACGAGGATCACCGCCTCACCACCATCGAGGTCGAGGCGGGGCAGCTCCCCATGGTGCTCGAAGGCGGGCGCGCCGTCCCGGGTGGCGTCGGGCTGGGCCACCCAGAGCTGCACCGCATGGAGCTCGCGGGCTGTTCCCGGGTCCTCCTCGGCGTGTGCCACGCCGTGTCCGGCGGTCATGAGGTTCAACTGCCCCGGACGGATCGGCTGCTCGGAGCCCAGGCTGTCGAGGTGCACCAGCTCGCCCGAGAGCAGCCAGGTCACCGTCTGGAGACCCATGTGCGGATGCGGGCCGATGCCCAGCGCGCCGGACCCCTGCACGGGTACCGGGCCGACGTGGTCGGCGAAGCACCAGGCCCCGACGGTGCGGCGCGGCCGCTGCGGTAGGACACGGCGCACCGGCAACGAGCCGACCTGCGTCACCCGCCCGGGCTGGATCTCCACGACCGGGCCGGCGGCGCCGGAGGCACCCCCGGGAGACGCGGGCGCGTCGTCGACGGTGACCGGTCCGCTCATGCGCTCTTTCCTACACCCATAGGGTGGCGGCGGACCACGACGACCGGAGGCTTCGCCATGACAACCCCCGACGACGCGGACGTCGTCGACGAGGCGGCCCAGAGCCGCTTCGTCATCCGGGACGACGGCGGCACGGAGGCCGAGCTGCTCTACCGCGTCCGGGGCGACCGGCTCGTCCTCATCCACACCAACGTTCCGCAGGAGTGGAGCGGCCACGGCGTCGGGGGCCGCCTGGTCCGGGCCGCCCTGGCGCGGGCCCGGTCCGAGCATCTGACGGTCGTGCCCTGGTGCCCCTTCGCACGAAAGTGGTTGGGCGACCACGCGGACGAGGCCGCCACCGTCACCATCGACTGGGACACACCGCCACCGGCCGGGTGACGGCCCAGCCGAGCCGGGTGACGGCCCGCCCGAGCCGACTCAGGCCCGGGCGAAGAACTCGATCAGGTGCCGCGCGACGTCCTCGGTGTGGGTGAGGAACCCGATGTGCCCGGCGCCCGCGACCTCGCGGTAGTCGCAGCCGGGGATGGCCGCCGCCGCCGCCCGTGCGTAGCGCGGCGGGGAGTCGACGTCGTGCTCGAAGGCGAGCACCAGGCAGGGGACGCGCACCTCGGGCCAGCGGGTGGTGCGGACCGGGTCGGTCGACCAGGCCAGGGCCGCCTCGTACTGGCCCAGGCGCCCGGGGTTGGGCCACACCGGCATGTCCGCCATCAGGGACAGCCACGTGCGCACGGTCTCGGAGTCCTGGATGTCGGCGATCGGCAGGTAGCGCAGCGTCTCGGTGGCGTAGAACAACGGCGGCAGGTCGTAGTCGAGGCGCGCCAGGTCCCGCTCGACCGTCGTGATGGCGATCTCCCACGCGGTCGGCTCGTTGGCACTGCCCATCAGCGCGGCGGACCGGACGCGCTCGGGGTGATTGAGCACGAGCGTCTCCGCGATCCACCCGCCCAAGGAGTGACCGGCCACCCGCACGGGGTCGCGCCACCCCAGGTGGTCGAGGAGTGCCAGCGCATCGTCGGTCATGTCGTCCACGCTGTAGGGGGCCGGAGGCGAGGAGGAGGGCTCCACCCCCCGGTTGTCGAAGGTCGCCACGGCGTAGCCGGCGGCGGCCAGCGCGGGCACCAGGCCCAGGTGCCAGGCCGCGGCCGGCTGGCCGCAGCCCGCGACGAGCAGAAGGGGCTCACCGTCGCCGGTGACCTCGTAGCCGAGGGTGACCCCGTTCACGAGAGCCTCAGGAATGGAGCACCTCCGACAACAGCTTCGGCGCCACGTTGCGCCCGGTGAGGATCACCACGGTCTCGCGGCCGTCCGGGTCCGGGGAGATCACACCGGCCCGCAGCGCGGCGACACCGACGGCGCCGGCGCCCTCGAGCACCAGGCCCATCTTGCTGGCGGAGTAGGCCATGGCCGAGCGGATGTCGGCCTCGCTGACCGTGAGGACCGAGACGCCGTTGTCCAGCGCGATGCCCACGGTGACGGCACCCGGCTCGAGGTTGCCGGCGAGCCCGTCCGCCACCGTCGGCTCGACGTCGATCGGCACGATGCCGCCCGCCGCCAAGGCGGTGCTCATGGAGGGCGACGCCTCGGACTCGATCCCGACCACGCGCACGCCCGATCCCTGGAGGCCGAGGATGACACCCGCCAACAGCCCGCCGCCGCCGCAGGGGACCACCACTGTGCCGAGGTCGGGCACCTGGTCGAGCAGCTCACGGGCGAGTGTCGCCTGGCCGGCGATGACGTCGGGATCGTTGTAGGGCGAGACGTAGCGGCTCCCCTCGGCGGCGGCGCGCTCGAGCGCGTGTGTCTCCGCGTCGCGGTAGCCCGCACCGTGGAGCACGAGGCGGACGTCGAACTGCTGGAGGGCCGACACCTTCGCCGCCGAGGCGCCCTCGGGCACGACGACCGTGACGCGGGCGCCGAGGTTCGACGCCGCATAGGCCAGGCCGAGCCCGTGGTTGCCCGCCGACGAGGCGACGACGGCGCGACCGGGATCGCGCTCGAGCGTGGCCGACACCGCGGCGAGGCCCCCACGCACCTTGAACGAGCCCGTGGGTTGGACCGTCTCCACCTTGACCGAGACGGACGGCCCGAGCTGCGGCGCGCCGACGACGGGGGTCACCGTGAGGAAGCGGCGCACCGCCTTCCACGCGGCCTCCATGTGAGCCGGACCAGGGATCTCCACGTCGCGCACGTTCCTAGTCTGGCCGAGACCCACCTGCCATGCTGAGCGGCGTGCAGATCGGGATCCACACCATCGACCGCGCCACCGTGCACGTGCACGCCGACGCCGGCGAAATGGCCCGGTCGGCCGCGGACGAGGCACGCGACGTCCTGCGGGCGGCGGTGGAGGCTCGCGGCATCGCCCACGCGATGTTCGCCACCGGGAACTCACAGCTCGCCTTCGTGCGCGCGCTCGTCGGAGGAGACCGCCGGGGTGCCCTGGGCCGACACCGTGGTCTTCCACATGGACGAGTACGTGGGCGTCGGCCCCGACCATCCGGCGGGCTTCCAGCGCTGGATCCGCGAGCGCATCGTTTCGCCCGCGCACCCCAAGGCCGCCTACTACGTGGAAGGGCTGGGCGACGCCGAGGCCGAGTGCACCCGTTACGCGGGGCTGCTGCGCTCCCACCCGCTCGACCTGTGCTGCCTCGGCATCGGGGAGAACGGGCATCTGGCCTTCAACGACCCGCCGGTCGCCGACTTCGCCGACCCACGCGACGTCAAGGTCGTCGAGCTCGATACGTCCTGCCGCGCCCAGCAGGTGCACGAGGGCCACTTCGCGGACCTCGACGCCGTGCCGGCGCACGCCATCACCGTGACCATCCCCGCGTTGCTGCGGGCCGGCCGGGTGCTGGCCATCGTCCCCGAGGCGCGCAAGGCTGAGCCGGTGCGCGCCGCGCTGACGGGTCCCGTGGCGACGTCGTGCCCCGCGTCGGCGCTGCGGACCATTTCGCACGCGACCATCCACCTGGAGCCCGACTCGGCGCGGCTGCTGCCCGACTGAGCGGGGCCGCTGAGCGGGGCCGCTAAGTGGGGGTCGCAAACCCCTGACGTCTTCCGACGTCGTAAAGGTGGTGGACTGGGTCGTGGATCATGTAGCGGCCGAAGCTCGCGACGGTGAAAGTGGCCCCGTCGCTGCGCCGGCCGCGTCGGTCCCACTGCTCGCCCCGCACGCGGTCGAACGCATCGGCCAACGCGGCGGCCGCGTCGCGCAGTTGCGCGGACACCGCGCCGGGATCCTGCTCCAGGTAGCGCTCATCGACCGCGGTCGCGTCCTGGTCCCAGTTCGGGAAGAGCGGGTCGTCCTCGCGCAGCATCAGGCCGAGCCGTTGGTGGTACAGCGTGCAGACGTCGCGGACGTGACAGGCGTACTCCAACGGCGCCCAGCGATCGTCGGAGGGGCGGGAGCGGAGCTCGTTGGCCGGGCGCGCCAGGACCTCCTCCCAGGCCGCGGCGTTGCCGCGCACGAGCGCGCCGATGGACTCGGGCGGGACCGACGACGCGTCGAACCCGCACTCGGGGCAGGGGCGCTCGAGCACCCACGTCCAGTCCTTGTCGTCGGGCACGACCGCCATGCTCAGTCCCCGCCGTCGCGGTGGAGCCAGGCCAGGAGGTCCACTGGGGCCATCGCAGCGACGCGTTCGTGATAGTGCGCCAGCTCGCGGGAGCTCAAGAGCGCCGGCCCGTCACCCGAGACGCCGTGCCGGAAGAAGGCCACTGGGTCCTTCAAGACACCGAGGGCATCGGGCTTGTACTCGCTAGCCCGACCCCGCATCTCCGCGAAGGTCGCGGCGCGCACCAGCGCCGGCCAGCGTGCCTCGTCGACGGAGATCCCGAGCCGGGCCGCCAACCGGCGCATGGCGTCGTCGAGGTCCTCGATCAGGTCGTCGTAGTGCACCAGCACGACGTTGGGCTCGTGACGCCGGGCCCAGGCGTCGGAGAGGTGCAGCATCGCCCCGGGCAACGTATCGAGCCACTCGCGCGCGTCACCGTCCCACTCGATGAAACCCAACAGCCACTCGTGCAGCGGAGGGAGAGGTGGACGCGGGATCTCGGGGTTCCCGGTGAGCTCCGCCATCCGCCGACGGTCGATGTTGGTGCCGTGGTGGTAGAGCGAGACCGCGACGTCGAGCGGGTGCCGGCCCACCACGATGTAGGTCGCCCGGCCGTCGAGGGGGACGCCGTCGAGAGGGGTGTGCGTCTTGATGACGCGCCGCTGCGCCTGGGCAGCCAGCAGTGCGAACACGTCCTCCTTGGGCCGGACGAGGTGGTCCAGCCACGGAGAGAGTGCGCCCAGCGGGGCGGGCAGGTCCGGGGTCCCGTACACGAGGAGGAGGCAGACCATCTGGACCCATGTGGTGCCCGACTTGGACCGCGTGCTCACCACGATGTCGCCCCGGCGGAAGGGAAAAGTCCACCAGCGGGCGCTGTCCTCGTCGGGCGAGGTGTAGTGGCGCGGTGGTGTCGGCGCCGGCGAGGTGCGGCGGGCCTCTCCCATGCCACCAGCATCGCGGACGGAAGTCGTGCCGCGCCGAGGCCACGGCAACCATTTCGAACCCGGGGGGCAACGGTGGGGCAATGGCGGCTTCGTAGGTTGCGGGCACGGAGATCTGGGCAAGCCCCCCCTGCCGGGTGGCTCGACGGAGGGGTGAAGTGACGATCGTTATTCCAACGGAACGGCCGGGCGTCATCACCGGTCCCCCAGCCGGTCCGCGCCGGGGGCGCCGGCGGGTCGTCAAGCGCGTGCTTCTGGCCACCGGATCGGCGTTTCTCGCTCTCCTCCTTTGTGCCGCGGCGTGGATCGGGATCGGCATCTACAAGATCGATCACGCCGTCCACCGCGTCGGGGTTCCGGCCGCGCTGCTGGCGCGGGGCAAGAACGACCTCCTGGCCATCGTCAAGGGCCCGAACCACACCGAGCAGATCTTCGTCTTCCATGCCACCGGCGGGCACACCCGCGTCCTCAAGATCCCGGACGGGTTGGCCCTCCCCATGGCGGGCGGCGCCAGGGTGCCGATCAAGACGCTGAGCCTCCACTCCCCGGCCGTGATCATCGCCGGGCTCGACCACCTGGGAATACCGGTCAGCCACTACGTCGGCGTCGACCTCCACATGGTCGACCCGACTTCCAGCCTGGGCCAACTGGCCACCGGGAAGCTCTCGGTCACCTCGCTCATCTCGGACCCGACGGGCACGACCTCGCTGCTGGAGCAGGTGGCCTCGCACATCTACCTCGGGCCCGGGACGCCGGTGACCGCCGTCCTCTCCTTGATGAACGTGCCGACGGCCAACCCCGTCTCCGTCCCGACGTCGAAGGACGATGAGGGAAAGGTGGTCCTGGCGTCGGCCTTCTCGACTGTGTTGCGCGGCTTCCTGTAGTGGCGAGCGGGCGGGGGCGGGGCGGGACCCGGCGCTGGCGGGACTGGCTGCGCCGCGGCCGGCGCCAACGCGTCCCCGAGGCAGGGCAGCGCGCAGACGGGTCGGCACCGGCACCCGCAGCGACCGAAGGGGGGCCACCGACCTCGCTCGACCACCTTCTCCGGCGGGCCGCGGAGTCCCAGGAGGCGGCGCGGTACGAGCGAAACGCCTGAGGCCTCACCCGGTGGATGAGCTGCGCCGGCCTCGATGCGGCCGAGATCCCGGCCGCAACGAACCAGAGCCGAGTGCGGGTTCGAACCCCCAACCACACGAAGACGAGCCAGGTCGCGAAACCAGTGCCTGCGATGGCCAGGACGAGCAGCGGCCACCACGAGGATCGCTTCGTTGGCGGCGCCGGCGCGGGGGCACTGGCGTCAGAAGCCCACACACCAGCGGAAGCTGTCTGATCACGCACGTTCGGATCCCGCTCCCCTTTAGACCCTGAGCACCGCACTCTTGCCGCAATGGCAGACGCACAATGTCCCACACCCGAGACACGTCAAGGGCCATGCCACCGCGCCGGTCTCCAGGAGGTGTCAGCGGCCGGTGTCGCTCCCTCCGTGGCCCAGCCAGCGGTCGAGAAACGGCAGCGCCTCGGTGCCGTGCCATTGGTGGCCGCCCTCGAAGACGTCGTGCACCAGGCGCTCGGCGGCGCCGTGCTCCGCGTAGACGAGGCGGCAGCGGCGCACTGATTCGGCCGCCGTCGCCACCGGGAACAAGAAATCCTCGGTCCCCGACTCCACCAGCATGGGCCGGGGGGCGACGAGCGCACCGAGGTCCTCGTGCTCCAGGCGGCCCAGCATCCCGAACATGATCTGGGAGCCGCACATGTTCCACGGCATCTTGTGGCTCTCGGACCACGAGGAGAAGTAGCCGCTCACCACCGACGCCGCCACGCGGTCGTCGAGCGCGGCGGTGAAGAGGGTCACGGTGCCCCCGTAGGAGATCCCGACCATGCCCAGGCGGGAGGGGTCCACCAGCGGATGCCGCTCCAGCACGTCGAGGCAGCGGCGCAGGTCCCAGACGTTCTGGGCCAGCGGGTTCCAGCCCGCCATGGCGGCGTGGACGAGGTTGGTGTCGCAGGCGTAGTGGTCCTCGGGGTTCCAGTCCAGCCGCTCACCGAAGCAGCGCAGGTCCGGCGCCAGGACCACGTAGCCACGGCGCACCAGCTGCAGCGCGTAGTCGGCATTGGGCATGTCGGTGTGCTCGAGCCCGACGACCTGCGACTTGCCCGGCCCGTGCCCGTGGCAGGCAAGGACGGCGGCCCCCGGCGGCCCGCCGGCGCGCTCGTCGGGCACGAGCAGGTAGGCCGGCACCGACATGGTGTCCTCGGTGTCGAAGACGATCGTGTCCCTCCGGTACCCCTCGCAGGGAACCGACTCGACGGTCTCGAGGTTCAGGGGCACGGCCTCGGGAACGGGTCCGAGCAACTCGACGAGGCGGGCGCGGCAGCGTTCGACCCAGGCCCCGAACGAGGCGGGATCGCCCTCGGGGAGCGGGTCCTCGTGGACGGTGGCCGCCAGCCGGACCATCCACTGGTACCACGGCGAGTAGTTGCGGGCCGGCGGAGTCAGGACGAGGCCCCCGGTGTCATCGCTCATGGAGGGCCCCTTTCACGGGTGGCGCTGGTCGATGGTGGGACAATGTAGGTGAGCGGGCGCGATCGAGGGGACCCTCGGGCTCGGGCAGACTGGCGCGGTGACCCTGGCCACCTCCGTCCGCGTCCTCCCGGTCTCGCCCACCATCGGCGCCGAGATCGCCGGCGTGGACATCGCCGCCCCGCTGGCACCCGAGGTGGTGGCCGCCATCCGGGACGCGCTGAACACCCACCACGTCATCTTCTTCCGCGACCAGTCCCTCACCGCCGATCAGCAGGCCGACTTCGCCCGCCAATTCGGCATCGTCACCGAAGCGCACCCGGTCCTGCCCTCCATCGACGAGAGCCCCGAGGTGCTCGCCATCGACGGCAAGGTGGACCGGGCCAGCTGGTGGCACACCGACGTCACCTTCTTGGAGACGCCGGCCATGGGCTCCATCCTCTACATGCTCGAGGCACCCGAGGTCGGCGGCGACACCATGTGGGCCAGCCTGCAGGACGCCTACGACGGCCTGGCCCCGCCGGTGCGCGCCATGTGCGACCAGCTGATCGCCATCCACCACGACCCCTGGTTCGCAGCGGACGTGGCCGAGCGGGGCGGCTACGAGTGGGACGGCACCCGGCGCGAGAAGCTCCTGCCCGCGCTGCACCCCGTCGTGCGCACCCACCCCGAGAACGGCCGCAACGGCCTCTTCGTCAACCGCCAGTTCACCCGCACCATCTTCGGTCTCTCGGACAACGAGAGCGCGGCCATCCTCGAGATGCTCTACAACCACTGCATCAAGCCGGAGTACACCTGCCGCTTCCGCTGGCGCCCCGGCTCGGTCGCCTTCTGGGACAACCGGGCCACCATGCACTACGCGCTCGACGACTACGGCGATGCGGCGCGCTACGCACACCGGGTGACCCTGCGGGGCGACAAGCCCTTCGGCCCGGCCATGCCCCGGCCCGCGGGCTGACGGATTCCCTTGGCGGCCGGCCTGGGGGCCGACCTCGGCATTGCCGCGGCGGCGTTCGTCGGCACCAACGTCGACAACTGCGTCGTCACCATGGCCATGGTGGCGGGGGCACCCCTCGAACGGGCACACCGCATCGCGGCGGGCCAGGTCTTCGGGTTCGTGGCGCTGGTGGCGGCCTCGGTGGCGGGGGCGGCCGTGCTGTTCGAGTTCTCGACCGCCGTCGTCGGACTCCTCGGGCTGGTCCCGCTGGCTCTCGGGGTGCGGGGCCTGGTGGGGCTGCGGCGGGCGCATCCTGAGGAGGAGGGCGGCGCGGAGGTCGCGGGCGGCGCGGGCGGGGGCGGGCGCGGGCGCTCCCGCTGGCGGGCGGAACAGCGGGCGGTGGGCCGGAGCTTCACGGCGGCCGTGTTGGTCACCGTGGCCGCCGGCGGCGACAACCTGGCCGTCTACATCCCCCTCTTCCGGGTCGGCGGGGCGACCAACTTGGCCGCCATCGCGGCGGTCTTCGTGGCCGGGGAGGTCGTGGTCACGTGGCTGGTCCTGACCGGGGGGCGCCACCCGAAGGCGAGGGCGGTCATGCTCCGGCTCGGCGCCGTGGCGGTGCCGGTGCTGCTGTGCGGCATCGGCGTGCTGGTGATGGTGCAGGCGGGGACGTTCTCGTTGCTCTGAGGCGCCGGCGTCGTGGTGGCAGTCGGACCCAACCGAGCGGCAACGCGTGGGTCCGGTGCCTGCCAGCTCGGCGTTCGTTCACCCAGGCGGGCGACGGGAGTCGGTCACCGACGTCGGTGCCCCCGGTGATCGAGACCAGCTTCCCATCCGCCTGCGGCCGATCGTGTCGGCCTCGCATCGGCGGGCATCCAGGGATCACGTCGACGCCGAGGCCGCGCCGACGACAGGGGCTGCGAGGCTCGTGCCGCCCATCGACCCGAGATACGGGGCGTCGCCGTAATCGAAGATGCCCCCGTCGGAGGCCACCAGCCAATAGCCGCCACCGTCTGGTGTCGCCGCCATGTCCACGACCGGCTTGTTGAGGGGTATGGAGCCGGCCGACCCGAAGAACCCGGCTGAGCCGTAGGTGAAGATCCCGCCGTCGGCCGCCACCAGCCAGTAGCCCGAGCCGCCGGGTGCGGTTGCCATACCCACCACCGGGGAGTTGAGCGGCAGCGAGCCGGCGGACCCGAAGAAGGCGGCGTCGCCGAAGTTGAAGATCCCGCCGTCGGAGGCCACCTCCCAGTAACCGAGGCCGTCGGGCGTGGCGGCCATGCCCACGATGGGCTTGTTCAGCGTCTTGCCGCCCATCGACCCGAAGAAGGCGGCGTCGCCGAAGTTGAAGATCCCGCCGTCGGAGGCCACCTCCCAGTAACCGAGGCCGTCGGGCGTGGCGGCCATGCCCACGATGGGCTTGTTCAGCGCCTGGCCGCCCATCGACCCGAAGAACGCGGCGTCGCCGAAGTCGAAGAGCCCGCCGTCGGCGGCCACCTCCCAGTAGCCCTGGCGGTCATTGGTGGCCGCCATGCCCACGACGGGCTTGTTCAGCGCCTGGCCGCCCATCGACCCGAAGAACGCGGCGTCGCCGAAGCTGAAGATCCCGCCGTCGGAGGCCACCTCCCAGTAGCCGCTGCTCGAGGGCCACCATGAAGCGCGCCATGTCAGCGCGGCCAGTACCCCCTGTCCGGTCTGACTGGGGTGGAAGTAGTCGAGCGTCGACACCTCCGCTGCGCTGACCTGGTGATCGAACGTGGCATAGCCATCCCACCGGCAGTTCGCGTACAGTCCGCACACCTGACTCAGTGCCGCATTGTCGGCCTGTTCTTGAGCAACTACCTGCTGGCGCTGTGCTTCGGTGTTGCCGGGCGCGAGCATCGACTGACAGATTTTCGCAAAACCCCACACGAGCTGGGCCGTGGGGTTCGCATGCAACGCCGACCAGAGTCCGTAGATGTTCGGTATCGACGACACGAAAATGTGCGCACCGGGGGGGAGACCCGACTCCAACGTCGACATCGTGGATTGGAAGGCTGTCGTGAACTGCGCCGTGGTGGTCATCGACGAGATCGTTCCGGTGCAGACATCATTTCCGCCGATGAGGATGGTCACGTACTGGGCCTGCTGCGCCACCGCGGCCTGCGCCTGGCTCAGGGTATCTGCAACCTTGGCGCCCGAGACCGAATCGTTGTACGCGTGACCCGAGATCGCCGGATTCAGCGCCATGATCCGTTCGTAGTGGCTGTACACCCCGTTGGCCGGGAATCCATCCCCGGTGCTCCAGGAGTCCTGTGGATGTGCCCCGTAAGAGCAGCAGTCATCGACGGCCTGGCTGATCGAGTCCCCGATCGCAGCGATGCTGCTCGGTAGCGGGGGGTTCGCCACCGACGCTGTGGCCGTGCTCGCATGGCCCAGCGTCACCAAGGCGACTGCAATGAAGACAGACCCTCCGATCGAGCTCCGCAGCCAGGTCGCTCCGTGCGCGGAGCCACCTCGAACTTGCGAGCGTCTTCTCGTCACAGCCGTGCCCCAGTCTCACCCCGCACATTGACGGGGCGCAGTTGGTATGGCTCCAAAGGGTAGAGCCCTGATGCACTCCGTGCAACGAAGTCCTCGAGACGAGCCGCCACGCGCTGCCGGCGGCGCTGAAGGCACTGTTCGCGCCGCCGTGACGGTGAAACGCCCAAAAGCCAGGGGTTGGCCGATCGGGCTGAACCGAAAGGTTCCAGCGGCAGCGGCGCTATGTGCGAATGACCGCAGTGCGAGCGTAGACGAGCGTGGTGAGCCGATCGCTCGAGCTGTCGAAGATCTCGACCTGAATCGGCGCATCAGGTCCGCTTCCGAGCAGGCAGCATCTCGTCTGCACGGGGCCGGCGCCGGTCTGCGCGAGGTAGCGCAGATCGAGATCGGTCACGACCGCGGGCAGGCCGAAGCGAGCCGACGCCAGTTCCTCGGCCGCGGCCTCCGCCACCAGCGCCACCATGGCGCCCTGAAGGGTTCCGGCGGGATTTCGCAGCTCCGGCGTCACCGCCATCCGAACGACACCCGTCATCGGATCGAGTACGGCAATGCCGGCTTCCTCTCGGAGTGGGCGCGTCAAGAGGCTGGACCCGTCGAAGATGGCCGTCACGCGCTCCGGGGGCACCGGAGGCTTCGGGGGATCCGTCGAACGGCGTGCCACCCGGGCGAAACCGATCGCGCCGGTCGCCACGGGCTGACCTTCGCCGGTGACGAGATCGACCACCGCCGTCGCCGATCGCCGACCCCGTCGGAGGATGGTGGTTCGAGTGGTGACCCGCTCCGGTGCCGGCAGGGGCCGCATCCGCACCGACATGTCCGACGTCAACATCCAGGCGTCGGGATCGTCGTCGAGGACGATCCCGGCCACCACGTCGATCATGAGCGACAGGACGCTCGCCCGCACCGCGCCGTGACGCAGCACCTCGGCCCGCGGGCGCAGTTCCAAGCGGAGCTCGCCATCATGGACCTCGGCGATGACGCCGAGCCGGGCCGGAACGGAGACGTTGTCGCCGAGAAGGTCGGTCATAGGTTGGCCAGGTGTGTCATTGAGCGCGGGAGGCTACCGTCGGGCTGCCGCTCGCCACCAGTTACCGTCACAGTGTCTGCGCCGTCGCGTGGTCGTGCCGGGGTGACGGCTCGCCGAGACATGCCGGTCCAGGAGGCCGCGTCGGAACCCTGCCCGCCATCGTCGTGATGGCATCAAGGCCCCCGCCAACGTCTCCGATCGGAGCGGTTGTCCTGAGCCGACCCCAAGCCCTGGCGGTTACTTCTGGTTGAAGCTCCTGATCTCGAACGACGCGACAGCGCCGTCCCAGGCGCGACAATGGGACCGTCTTATGCCCGACGCCGTCGACGCCCTGATCCTCGACCTCCTCGAGTGGGTGGGCCCCACCCCGCGGCCCTACGCGGAGGTGATGGAGGCCTGGCGCACGTCCTGCCCGCGCCTGCCGGTCTGGGAGGACGCCAACGACCGGGGCTATATCGAGCGCCATCGTGCACCGGGGCAGGGCGAGCTCATCTCCGTGTCGGCCGCCGGGGCGGCATATCTGCAGCAGCACCGCACGGCGCAGGCGCACTGAGCAGCGGCCGCGGGCGGCCGCGCCGTGGCGCTGGCCGGGCGAACGATGCCGTGCTTGACTGCGACCCGGCATCACGACGGAAGTCAGGGAGGGCCCATGGAGAAGCTCGACGGGAAGGTGGCCGTGATCACGGGCGGCGCCAGCGGGATCGGCAAGGCCGTCGCGCAGCGGGCCGCGGCCGAAGGCATGAAGATCGTGCTGGCCGACATCGAGGAAGGGCCGCTCAAGGAGGCGGAGGGCGAGCTCAGCGGCCAGGGCGCCGAGGTGCTCGGCGTCGTGACCGACGTGTCGGACGGTGCGTCGGTCCGCGCGCTGCGCGACCGGGCCCTCGACCGCTTCGGCGCGGTGCACCTGGTCCACAACAACGCCGGCGTCGGGGTCGGCGGGCCCATCTGGGAGTTCTCCGAGGAGGACTGGCGCTGGATCATCGGCGCCAACCAGTGGGGCGTGATCCACGGCATCGCGACGTTCGTGCCGCTCATGATTGCGCAGGGCGAGGGGCACGTCGTCAACACGGCGTCCATCGCCGGCCTCACGACGACGGCCTTCCTGGGGCCCTACCACGCCACCAAGTTCGCGGTCGTGGCCATGTCCGAGGCGCTCTACAAGGACCTGCAGGCGGTCGGCGCGCCGGTGGGTGTCTCGGTGCTGTGCCCCGGCTTCGTCCAGACGCGCATCGCCGAGTCCGATCGGAACCGACCCGCGTGGGCTCCGGAGCGCGAGGCCGAGGGCGCCGAGGAGCTGCGTGCCGCCATCCAGAGCTTCGTGGACGCCGGAATCCCTCCGGCGACCGTCGCCGACCGGGTCCTGGACGCCGTGCGCCAGAACACCTTCTACATCCTGACGCACCCCGATCTCAACGAGGCCATTGAGATCCGGTCCCGGGACATCCTCGAGGGACGGCCGCCGACGGCGACCAACATCGCCTGACTGCGCCCGCGGTCAGAACTGCGCCCGTCGTCTGAGAGCGCGCCTGAGGGTCGCGCTCTGGCCCGCCCTACTCGTCGTGCAGGACGAGCGCGGTCGCGGTGCGGGCGGCACGCCGGCCGGGGAGGATGGCCGCGGCGTTGGCCAGTACCAAGGCGGCGACCGCGGCGACGACCACCGACCACACCGGGACCGTCGGGGCCGGGACCGCGCCAATCTGTTCCGCGAAAAGAGTCCAGAGCCATCGCCCGAGCACGATGCCGAGGGGGACACCGATCACGACGCCGATCGCGGCCGTGATGGACGCGTGCCAGGACACCGCGGCGGCCAGCTGCCGTTGGACGAAGCCAAGCACCTTGAGCAGCGCGAGATCCCGACGGCACCGCCGCACCGAGGCCGCAAGCGCCAGGCCGAGGGCTACCACGGCGGCGAGGGCGAGCGCGGCGGCCAGGAGCAACGGGGTCGTGCCCATGGACC
Source organism: uncultured Acidimicrobiaceae bacterium (assembly GCA_963837125.1). Classification (GTDB taxonomy): domain Bacteria; phylum Actinomycetota; class Acidimicrobiia; order Acidimicrobiales; family RAAP-2; genus Bog-473. The sequence goes on from CAWILW010000006.1 coordinate 320,106, forward strand.
GGTAATTGGTGATCTGCGCGGGGTGCTGGACGGAGAGCACGCTGGCCTCGTTCCCAGCGCAGTTCGAATTGGGGTCTTGGTGGGCCAGGATGTGGTTCGCCGCCGCCGACAGTCGCTCCGCAGCGGCAAGACCCTGCGGGGCGCCCTGGCCTCCCCGCACGCGCAAGAAGACCATGTTGGGCCCCGTGCAGGGAGGGTCGTAACCGTTGGGACCGAGGCTCTCCGTCACCGGCCCGGCGTCGGCCGGGACAACCGCACCGATCCCCATGGAGGTGTGGAGCCCCTCGGCGATCCCGATCGCCGGCATCGTGGCCACGCCGACGATGGTGAGACTGATGGGACGGGGCGGATAGCCCGGCGCGAACTTGAGGCCGACGGTGTCCCCGATCCGCTTGTGCAGCTGCGCCAACGTCGCCGCGCCAAGGACGATCTGATGCTTCGTCGTGAGCCCGTGACCGGAGGTGATGGGGGGAGCGACCGGGCCGACGGGATCGGACAACAAGGTCGGGACTTCGACGCCATCGAGCTGCAGGGTGGCGAACGAGACGCCGGACGACGACGTGACCTCGGGGTCGTGCCGGAGGGTCGCCACCGCCTTGTTGGGCACCGGCCCGTACCCGTCGGAGCTCTGCACGGCATAGTCCCAGTTCCACCCGTAGAGGGCGGGCTGGGACACCAGCGTGTGCAGGCTCGCGCCGAAAGTCAGCGTCGCCGTCACGACGATCATGGCGACCACGGCCGCCAGGACGGCACCGCGGTACGGGCCCGCCGCCCTGCCGGATCGTGCGTCAATGCCGAAGGTCGTGCCTGCGACGGCCGAGGGCGGCAGCCCGGACCGGGCCGCGAGCTGCACGCTGGACGACCGACGGACGCCGACGCGTGCACGCCGCTGGGCGCGGTGCGGCTCCTCGAGGAAGGCGATGAGCACCGCACTGACGGACAAGGCGCCGACGAGGATCGCGAACCCGATGCCGAGCACCGTCCAGTCCGCGTTCACGCCACGGTCGGGATAGACGGCCCGGACCGGCCCGATCGGGAAGAGGGGCGACATGGCCAACGCCACGCCGACGGCCAGCACGGACCCGAGCAGGATCGATCCGAAGATGCCGATCATCCCGTCGATCCCCGTCGTCATCGGGTCGGCCCCGACGGCGCGCATGACCACCAGATCCTGTTCACGCGCGCCCAGCCGGCGCGCGATGACCTGGATCGAGAGGAACAGCGCGGCGAGGGCGGCGATGGCGCCGAACGCCCCGAGGGCGAGAGCTTCGGGCCGGATCGCCTGTTCGGCCTCTCCCTGGATCTGCGACGCCACCTCGAAATCGGTGAAGAAACGCTGGGTCGAGTTCCATCGCCGCTCCACGGCACCGACCGAAGCCGTACCCCCTCGCAATTGCACGCCGAGGTAGACCTGGGTCTTGCTGTCGGAGGCCAGCGACCGGGCGAGGGCGGGCGTCCCGACGATGTAGGTGGGGAATTTTGCGATCTGGTCCTGCACCACCTCTCGGTTCAGCAGGCCGATTCCGACGACCTTGAGCCCCACGCGCCGACCCGGCGCCGGGCTCGCGCCCGTGCTCGTATCGATGGACACGGGGATGGTCTGCCCGAGGTGCAGTCCCAGCGCGGCGGCCGCGGTCTGGGTCACCACCACCTCGTCGGCGCGGCGGGGGTCGGCCATCCTCCCGCTCCTGACGGTGAAGCGATCCTGGTTGAAGAGGAGGCCGTCGACGCTGCTGACGAGGACGACGTTGGTGAGGGTGCTCGGCTCGACCTTCCCGTGCTTCACGAGCGACGCGGGCAGCGCCTCGTAGCTCTCGACCCGCGTCACCTGCGGGTACTTGCGCACCGCGTCGGTGAGTCGCTGCGCCAGGTGCGCCTGAGGGGGGCCCGAACCGCCGGCCGGCTCGATCATGAGATCGGAAGGGTTCGTGGCGGCCAGGAACGTGGAGTACGACGACGCGGTCCGCCGCGCCGCGGCGATCGAGCCGAGCGCGACGCCGCCGGCCAGGCCGATGAGGAGGACGAGCACCAGGTAGCCCCCACGCTGTCGCCTCCAGCCGACGGCGGACCGGTACCAGGCCGTCTGGATCGCCGCGGACCTCACCGGGTCGGCGCCGGAGGCAGGGGACCTCGGCGCAGCCGTCCCCGGCGGGCCGGCAGCGGGGTCCATCGCTTTAGCTTGGCGGAGCCTTCGACGATCGCCAATCAGGTCAGCAGGTGGCCCGGCCTCGTGGTAGCACGAGCCTCCATCGCCGGCGGGCGCCTACCGCGGGAGTCAGATGCCCTCGGGAGCCATCAGCCGCTCAGGAGCCGTTCGTGGGCGGCAGCGGCTTGAAAGGCTGGACCGTCACCCAGCAGGTGCCCTGGGGCTTGTGGTTCGTCTTGAGCTTGCACTGGGACGAGGGCGGCACGTTGTTGTGGAGCTTGACCACCTGGTATTGGGTGGGCCCGTAGAACTTGGTCGGCCCGAAGGTCCACACCGGCGAGGTGCTGCCGGGGAAGTTGGCGATCTTGGACATCGCGGTCACGAAGGTCTTGCGGTTGAGGCTGGGCCCGGCGTTGGTGGCCGCTTCCGCGAAGAGCCGGATGGCGCCGCACCACGACGCGACGGGCCCCTGCTCCTCGATGTAGAAGCTCTCGGCTCCCTTGGGCGGCTTCGGGTAGGCGGCGTGCCAGGCCTGATAGCAGGCTCGGACGCCGGGGTCGTAGCCGCCCTGGCTCTCGGGTCGCGCGTCGTCGAAGCCGCCCAGCGTCTCGGTCGTCACGCCCTCCTGTCCGTCCAGCGCCTTCTCGTAGGGGACGGGGATGAGGCCGAGCCCGAGTCCGATGGACTGCTCGTAGTCGCTCAGCAGGAGCCTCGGGAAGTACTGCTGCGACGTCTCGGCCCCGACGTAGGGGAAGAACGCGGGCTCCGGGACGAGCGGGATGACCGACGTCACGCCCGCCGCCTTGAAGCGCTCCACAGCGAGCTGGACGTCCGAGTTGGTGGTGGCGGTCGAGTTGTTGCCGGCCGCGACGGTCACGACCGTCGGGGTGACGCCGATCTTCTTGAGGTCGGGGAGCAGGTCCTGGTTGAGGGCGTTCTGGTCGCTCGTCCGGTCCCCCGCGAGGACGCCCACCTTGGCCGAGCCGCCGAGCAGCTTGGCGCCGTGTCCCCACTGGACGAGCGCGGCCAGCACGGCGGCGTCGTCGGGACCCGTCCACCACAGGTAGGGAGAGCCCAGCTGGGTCCACTGCGACGTGGTCGTCCATGCCGCGATCATCGGGGTCTGCCCCTGCTGGGTGACGCAGAGCTCGTTGTCCCCGTTCCACGCCCCGAGACCGTCCACCACCGCGAACACCGGCGGGCTCCCCTCGGTCCAGTCCTTGCACAGCGCCTGCATGCCAGCCTCGTCCTGCGGGTCGAAACTCACGATCATCGGGTTGATCTTGCGCCCGTGGATCCCGCCGGCCTTGTTGATCTGTTTGACGAAGAAGTTGATCGCCTTCGTCTGCTCGCCGTACTCGACGTCCGTCGCGAAGCCGAGCTTCCCGGCCTCGGAGTTGAGGTTCACGATCGGGAACACCACGTTGATGGAGGTGGCCGTCACGCCCCGCGTGCTGGTGCTCGCCTGCGACACCGGCGTGGGCTGGGTGGCCGCCTCCGAGGCGCCCGCCGCTCCCGCGCCGCCGGGCACGCTGGAGGGGGCGAGGTCGATCCACAGGACGAGGCCGACGATCACGGCCACGATCAGCAGGATGGTGCGCACCTGCATGGCCAGGGACCGCCGGCGCAACCGGCGCCACGACCGCCCCAACGGCGCCAGCGGGTTGACGTGCAACGTCGACGTGTCCATGTTCCCCCTTGCCCTCACCTTTCCCCCCGAGCGTCACCGTCAGCGTTGACCGGCCCCGAGGCCAGAAGCGCCTCGTCGCTCGCACCAAGGTAGGCCATCAGCGCCCTGGGATCAGCGCGGACCTCCTCGGGCGACCCTGCCACCGCCACCCGGCCGAGCTCCATGACCACGACCGACGAGCACAGCGTGAAGATGAGCGGGACGTCGTGCTCGACGATCACGATGGTGGTGTCGGCGACCTCGTGGATGCGCCGGAGCAGGGGGATGAACGCCTCGGCCTCCCGCTGCGCGATGCCGGCCGTGGGCTCGTCGAGCAGGAGCAGCCTGGGGTCGGCCAACACGATGGAGGCCAGGTCGACCACGCGACGGGTGCCGGTGGAGAGCTCCGCGGTCCGGTGGTCCCGGAAGCGGCCCAGCCCGAAGGCGTCAATGACCTGGTCCACCGCGGCCCGCTTGGCCCGCTCGGCGCGCCGCGCCCAGGGCAGGTACAGCGTCGTCGGCAGCACGGCGACCTCGCGCTTGGCGTCCTCGCAGAGCATGAGCACGTCGTAGACGGTCAGCTGGGGGTAGAGCCGGCAGTCCTGGAACGACCGGATCATCCCGATGCCGGCCCGCTCCTCGGGCAGGTACTCCGCCATGTCGATCCCGTCGAGTTGCACGGTTCCCTGGTCCGGCCGGACGAGCCCCGAGATGATGTCGAGGGTGGTCGTCTTGCCCGACCCGTTGGCGCCGATCAGGCCGACGATGGCCCCCGGCTCCGCGCTGAAGCTGATGCCGTCGACGGCCCGGACGCCGCCGAAGGTCACGCGCAGGTCGCGCACCTCGAGGCGGGCCGGGCCGGTCGGGAAGTGCGCCGTCGCCATCAGTCGACGCCTCCGGCCACCAGCTCGCGCCCGCCGGCATCGCGCGGCTCGTCCCCGGGCGCCGGCGCCGCCTCCTCGGGCGGCCCGCCGGAGCGCCGCTGCAGCAACGACCGCAGGCCGACCGCGGTCAGGTCGCCCAGCCGCTGCAGGACCTCGGCCAGGCCGCCGGGAAGATAGAGCAGGAAGGCGATCAGCCCGATCCCGCTCGTGAGGAACTGGATCGTCGGGTTGGCGCCGAAGATCGCCGGCAGGCCCTCGAGGTAGAGGGCGCCGAGGATGGCCCCGGGGATGGAGCCCAGGCCGCCGATGACGACCATGGAGATGATCAGGAACGACACGGTGGGATCGAAGGTCTCGGTGCTCAACCGCTGTGTCGCGAACGCGAAGCACACGCCGGCGTAGCCGGCTATGAAGCCCGAGAGGCCGAAGGCCAGCAGCTTCGTGCGCAGCACCGGGATGCCCATGGCGGCCGCCGTGATCTCGTTGTCCCGCACCGCCACCAGGCGCCGGGCCACGCCGCGGTCGCGCCACGTCCGCACGGCCAGGATGGACAGCACGAGGATCCCGAGCGAGAAGAACGCGAAGGCGCGCTCGGACTGCAGGCTCAGGCCGAACAGCTCGGGGCGGGCGATGACCTGCGAGCCGGCGGGCAGGCCGGTGCACAGGGTCTTGTGCAGCACGGGCAGGGTCCAGCACGCCGTCGGCAGGACGGACTGCTGCATGAAGTAGGCGAACCCCAGGGTGCTGACCGCGAGGAAGAGTCCCGGCATGCGCAGGGCCGGGAGCCCGATCACGATCGCCACTGCGGCGGTCACCGCGCCGCCGAAGAGCAGCAGCAGCGGGAGCGGCACCGAATTGCCGAGATGCGCCGCCATGAGCGACCCGACGGCGACGAGTCCGAATTGGCCGAGCGACAACTGCCCGGCCCAACCGGTGAGGATGGTGAGCGACAGCGCGATGACGGCGTAGATGCAGATCTCGCTGAACAGGTAGGTGCGCCCGACGTCGAGGACGAACGGGAGAAGGACGGCCAGGCCCAGCGCCGACCACACCCCCGACACCGAGACCGCCTGGCGCACGCGGTCGGTGGTGCGCGCCAGCGTCGCCTTCCCGCCCTCGGCCCACGTCGACCCGGCACCGGTGCGCGTGCCCTTGCGCATGGCACGCACCCGGACGAGGAGGACCACCAGGATCAGCGCATAGAAAATCGCCACGTCAATGGCCGTGGCGTTGGTGGAGGACAGCGTGTTCCACTGCAGCAGCTCGTAGAAGATCCCGACGCCGATACCGGCCACGAAGGCCACCGTGAGGTTGACCATGGCGCCCACCAGCGCGGCGGTGAGGGCGAACAGCAGCAGGTCCGGGCTGAGCGCCTGGGTCAGCGCGCTCGGTCTGGCCCGGCGCGTTGAGAATCGCGTTGAAGGCGGAGAGCGCGCCCGCCACCGTCCACGTCAGTGTCGAGGTGCGACGGATCCACACGCCCGACAGCCGGGCCGAGTCGGCGTTCTCCGACATGGCGCGCATGGACAGGCCCCAGTTGGTCGAGCGGACGGCCACGGCCAGCGCGATGGCGACGATGGGCGCCACGATCATGGTCAGCACCTGCGCCGGCGTGAAGATGACCGACCCGATGGAGAACGACAGGTCGAAGGGCACCGGCACGGGCTCGAACAGGTTCTTCGGACGGATGAAGGGCAGGGCAGTGAGCGCCAGCAGGACCTGGCTCAGGCCGATGGTGGCCACCATGAGGAGCACGCGGGCACGGGCGAAGAGACGGCGGAGTACGAGCTCGGAGAGCGCGCCGACCCCGGCGGCGAGGCCGATGGAGAGCACCAGCGAGAACCAGTATTCGAAGTGGAAGTCGGCCGTGAGCTTGACCAGGAACACGGCTGCGATGACGCCGACCTGGCCCTGGGCGAAGTTGATGATGCGGTTGGTCCGGTAGATGAGGACGAGCCCCACGGCGAGCAGCCCGTAGCCGAGGCCGATGATGGCGCCCTGCAGGACGATCCCGCTCGGGGCCGAGAACGCCAGCAGGGTGAGCACGGCTAGGCCAGCCCGGAGCCGGCGGCGCCGAGGAAGACCGGGCGCAGGAGGTCGTCGCGCTCGAGCAGCTCGGCGGTGGGTCCGTCGAAGCGGATGGTGCCGCGCTCCATGAAGAAGCAGCGCGAGGCCAGGCTCATGGCCCGGTTCACGCTCTGCTCCACCAGGATCACCGTCGTGCCGGCGGCGTTGATCCGGCGCACCATGCCCATGAGGCGCTCGACGGTCATGGGTGCGAGCCCCAACGCCAGCTCGTCGATCATGAGCAGCCGGGGCTTGGTCATCATCACGCGCGCCAGCGCCAGCATCTGCTGCTCGCCGCCCGAGAGCGTGCCGGCCGGCTGGTCGATGCGCGACTCCAGCTCCGGGAAGACCTCGAGCGCCTCGGCCAGGGCTCTGGCGGCCCTGACCCGGTCGCGCCGGAAGATGTGCCCGCCGATGCGGAGGTTGTCGCGCACCGTCAGGCCCGAGAACGTCATCTTGCCGCCCACCAGGAGCGCCACGCCCTCGTCGATGATCTGCTCGGGTTCCAGGTAGGTCGTGTTCATGCCGAAGAGCCGGATCACGCCGCGGTGAGGGTGGCCCAGGCCCGAGACGGCCCGCAGGAGGGTGGACTTGCCCGCTCCGTTCGTGCCCAGCAACGCCACCATCTCTCCGTCCGCGACCTCGAGGTTCACATCGAAGAGGACCTGGTTGGTGCCGTAGTAGAAGTCGAGGTTGTGCACCTGGAGGGCCGGGATCGCGCCGCCCGCCTGCCGCCGCTTGCCCTCGGCATAGCGTTCCAGCACGTCCTCGATCACGAGGGTGATGTCGCGGCGCACGCTGCGCGAGCCGATGACGAGCAGGAGGCCGCCGACGGCGCAGACCGGGAAGATCAGCGTGAGTGCGACGACGATCCCGTGCAGGCCACCGATGGCGTCGGACACCGCCCCCAGCACGACCGAACCGGCGAAACCCCCGAAGACCAACGAGTAGACGCCGAACATGGCGAAGCAGATGGTCCGCATCTCCGGCGGTGCGGTGGCCGCCAGGGTGAGGAAGATGCAGATGGCCAGGGGCGACACCGCGGCGCTGGCCAGGAACTGCAGGGTCACCACCATCCAGAGCTGGGGCACGTAGAGCGACAGGACGTACAGGCCTCCGTATGCAGTGATGCAGGCGCCCGCGATGACGAGGGGCCGTTGGGGGGCCCGGCGGAAATAGCGGTCCCCGAAGACGTAGGCCAGGGGCAGGCCGAGGAAGGCCGCCAACCCGATGATGGCGTAAATCTCGCTGCGCTGGGCCGTGTCGAGGTGGAACTTGTCGATGAAGAACAGGTTGCCGAACAGCGGGGCGCCGGTCCCGGCGAAGCCGAGGATGGCGACGGCCACCAGCTCGTAGTAGAGGGAGCGGACCCGCAGCAGCCGGGTCACCGCGGAGCCGAGGAGGACTCGGGGCGCCTTCTCCTGCTGGGCATGGAGGTCCATCCCCGACGCCTTCAGGATGTGGCTGCTCTCGTTGGCCCCCTTCTCCGGCTCGCGCAGCGTGAAGAGGGCGAGCCCGAGCGGGATCCCGGCCAGTGCGACGAGCAAGCCGTAGCGCCAGTTGTGCGAGACCGTCACGACGTAGCCGAAGATCAGGATGCCGATCGTCTGGGACAGGGGGTCCGAGAGGTTGTGCCAGCTGAAGATTCGCCCCCGCCCCTCGGTCGGGTAGGCGTCGGACAGGTAGGAGTTGTGCACCGTGTTGTTCACCCCGGTGCCCACCGAGGCCGCCAGGTAGAGGAAGGCGAACCACCAGACGTTGGGCGAGATCGCCATCAGCGCGCCGAAGCCGGAGAAGACCAGCAGCGCGACGGCGGCCACCACCTTGCGGCTGCCCCGGTCCGCCCACAGCGCGAGCGGCACGGCCCAGAGCAGCTGGGACACCTGGGCGATGAAGGCCACCGCACCGAGCGACGCGTTGGACATGTGAAACGACGTCTCGAGGTTCTTGCCGACGAGGCTGATGCCGTTGCCGAAGGTGCCCGGGACGAGCGCCGCCGCGGTCAGGAGGATCAGGGGCTTGTAGCCGAACTTGTTGAGGATGCCAGGGAGCGGCGGCGGCTTGCCCTCCCCCGTGCCCGGCATGACCGACAAGTCGGCAACCACGTCGGGATCACCGACCTGGGCCACCGCCTCCCGCAGCAGATCCTCGGGGACGGCGAAGTCAAACAGAGGATCGTCGGACACCGTGTGGGGGACTCTATCCCTGACACCGGCGTCAGAGAGAGGTGTCGGTCCCGGTCCGCGAGGCGCTCAGCCAGGCGCGCGCACGGTGGCCACCGTGAGGGGTCCCTCCGGGATCACGGCCACACGCGCTCGGGGGCCGAGCCGGGCCAACGCCGCGGCGACCGCGCCGTCGAGGTCCGCGGCGGGGACGAGCTGGGCGGCGGCGATGGCTCCCGCGTCCAGGCCCTCGGCGTGCAGGTGGACCTCGGCGCGCGCCAGCACCCGCCCGAGCACCTGGGCCTGCCAACGGTCGAGCTCGGGCTCCCCCGAGGCCTCGGCGAGGTCGGCCGGCGAGGAGGCATCGGCGAGGAGGCGGGCGAAGGCGCCGCCGGCGGGGAGCCCGTCACCGCAGGCGGCGGCGATGACGATGATCCCGCCGTCGCGGACGATGCGCTCGGCGGCCGCCATGCCCTTGACGGCCTGGTACAGGTTGCGGTCCAGTGGATGCCCGCCGTTGGTGGTCACCACGAGGTCGAAGGGCGCGTCGACCTCGCGCACGGCCGAGGACGCCACGTTGGCACAGGCGGCGTCATGAGCTTCGGGCAGCGGGCCGGCGAAGACGGCCGTCACCCGCCGCGCCCGGTTGATGGCGACATCGAGCGACAGGTGCGGGGGCGCCAGCGCCGTCGCGGCGCGGACGAAGTCGTGCACGGGGTTGCCGTCACGGGTGACGAACGTGGCCCGGGCGTCGGAGATGCGTCGGGGATGATGCGCCTCCAGGATGGTCTCGGTCGCGGCCAGCCCCGGGCACACCGCCTTGGGGCCGCCGCTGAAGCCGGCGAAGAAGTGGGGCTCGACGAAGCCGGTGATGATGCGGGCGTCGGCCTCCACGTACTGGCGCTGCAGCAGGACCGGCGTCCCGTCCACCTCGCCGACGGGCACGTGCCCAAGTCCGCCCGAGTCGTGGTCGATGATCGTGTAGCGCGCCACGATGTCGGGACCGACCAGCTCGGACATCTCGGCCGCGGTGGCCTGCCGGTGCGTCCCCGTCGCGCACAGGAGCGTGACGTGCTCGTCGGGCACGCCGCAGCGCGCCAGCTCGGCGAGGAGCGGTGGCAGCACGGTGCGATTTGGCATGGGACGGGTGAGGTCGGGGAAGACGACGGCCACCCGGCCGGCGCGTGCGAGGTCACCGAGGGGCGGGCCGGCCAGCGGTCGACGCAGCGCGGCGGTGATCGCCGCCGCCTCGTCCTCCAGAGCCGGCAGGTCGACGGGCACGACCACCTCGGCGCTGTCGGGGACCTCCACCGACGTCCCGTTCCGGCCGTAGGCGAGGTCGACGCGCACGGTGGCTCAGCGCACGGGTCTGTAGTCGGACGTCGGGAGTGACCCCGTCGCAGCCAGCACCGACTCCGCCACGTGGTCGACCCGCGGCCGCATGGCACGGTAGGCCTCGACGGCCTGGGGGTCCGGTTCGATGAGCGGCTCCACGGGGTCGAGCTCGTCGAGGGTGAGCCCCATGCCGAGCGCGCGTCCCGCCAGCAGCGCCGCACCGGCCGAGGCGGCCTCACCCGAGCGGTGCCGCGTGGCGGGCATCCCGAGAACAGAGGTCAGGACCTTGATCCACACGGGCAGCCCCGAGCCGGAGCCGCCCAGGGTGACGCCGTCCGCCATCGCGCCACCGAGACGGCCGACCGTCACCACCTCCATGACGCGCACGACGTCCCAGGCCACCGCCTCCACCACGGCCCGCGCCAGGTCGCTGGCGCCGTGGGCGGCGCCCAGACCCATGAACCCCGCCCGGGCGTCGTCGCGCCACCACGGGGCGCGGGCGCCGTCGAGCCACGGCACTGCGACCACCCCACGCGCGCCGGGCGGGCTCTCGGCCGCCAGGCGCGCCAGCTCGTCGGGCGTGCGGTCGAGCAGCTGCCCCAGCCAGGCCATGAATTGGCCGGCGGCCGAGAGCCCACCCTCGAGCAGCCACCCCCCGTCCGCGGCCCGCGTGACCACGGCGCCCGCCGGGGAGGGCACCGGGCGCTCGTGCACCGGCATGGACACGTTGGCCGTGGTCCCCCAGCTCACCATGGGGAGGTGCTCGGACGCCCCGGACCCCAGAACCTCGCACTGGCGGTCGCCGGCACCGATGACCACCGGGATCCCCGGTCGCAGCCCGAGCTCGGCACCCGGCACCGGCTTCAGGTGGCCGACCACGGTGTCGGAGGCGACGATGCTCGGGAGCTTGCCCAGTGCGGGGCCGGCCAGCTCCCGCACGGCGTTGCCGTCGAAGTCGTAGAGCCCGCTGCGCGAGGCGAAGGTGGAGTCCGTGACGACCTGGTCCGTCAGCCGGTAGACGATCAGGTCGCGGGGCGAGAGGATCACGTCGGCCGCCTCGAGCCGCCCCGGCTCGTTCTGGTCCAGCCAGGCCAGCTTGGCCGCCACCGCGCCGGCGTCGAGCGGGATCCCGGTGCGGGCCCGGTTGATGTCGTCTCCCCCCATGCGCTCGGCGAGGACGCGCGCCTCGGCCGCGGCGCGGTGGTCGGACCACAGGATCCCCTTGCCGATCGGGTCCCCCTGCCAGGTCACCGGGACGAAGGTCTGCCGTGCGCCCGAACATGCGACCACGTCGACGTCACCGAAGGCGAGCGGCGCCTGGGCCCGGGCCTCGGCGCACGCGATGACGAGCGTGGTCCACCAGCGCAGCGGGTCCTGTTCGCTCCAGCCCATGTTGGGGTGCGTCGTGGTGAGCTCCGAGCGCGCCAACACCACCACGCCTCCGTCGCCCCACAGGCCCACCTTCGTGACGGTGGTCCCGAAGTCGATGGTGAGGATCATCGGCCGTGCACGAGGGCGTGGACCATGCCGGCCATTTCCGCCGGGTCCGGGTCCTGGTAGAGGGTGCGGCCCATGGCCATGCCGGCGCCTCCTCCCTCCATGACATCGCGCACCTCGTCCAGGACCCAGTCGCGCCCGGCGTCGGTGCGCGGGCCCCCGAGGAAGAGGACGGGCACGCCGACGCTCGCCACCACGCGGGCCACGGCGCGCTGGCGCTCGGCACCCGGGCTCGCCGCCGGGACCGGGACCTTGATCACGGGCGCCCCGATGTCGTGCGCGATGACCGAAGCCAGGACCACGGCATCGGTCTCACGGCGCACCCGACCCTCGTGCCAGACGAGCGGCTCTATCAAGGCCTCCAGGCCAGCCTGGCGCGACTGTTCGAGCACCTGGCCGAGGAGCTCCAGGGCGGGAGCAGTCAACGGGTCATCCATGTCGATGCGCGTCATGTGCTTCACACCGGTCCAGCCGTCGGCGGCCGCGCGGGGCACGCTGGCGATCAGCCGGTCGTCGAGCTCGAACACTGAGCCGGCCAGGCCGGTGCGGTTGATCGAGAGGTAGGTGCGGTGCAGCGCCGTGATGTGGCCCGCCGCGGCGAGCGAGGTCAGCGGCTCGGCCGTCGCCAGGATGCCGTCGCAGGACGGTAGCGACTGCGCCAGCGCGACGGAGAACTCGGCCCAGTTCTCCGTCGTCAACACCGCACGCGCCCGGTGGTCCGCCGCCAGGAGCAGTGCCGGCGTGGGCAGTGTTCCCGCTCCGGTCATCGGGCGCCGGCCAGCGCCAGGACGACCTTGGCCACGGCGGAGAAGTCCTCCCGCCCGTAGCCGGCGGCGCTCGCCGCCGTCAGGAGCTGGCGCGCCGCCGCCGTCGTGGGCACGGACACGCCGCGATGGGAGGCGTAGGCCATGGCCAGGTCGAGGTCCTTGGCCATGAGGTCGGTCATGAAGCCGGGCCGCCATCCGTTGGAGGCTGGGCTCTCGGGAACGACTCCGGGCACCGGGAGGCGGGTCCGCACCGCGACGCAGTCACCGGTGGCGTGGGTGAGGACGAGGAGCAGCTTCTCCATGTCCACCCCCGACGTGACCGCCATGGCGGTGGCCTCCGCCGTCGCCGTCATCTGCGCCGCGTAGATCACCTGGTTGCACAGCTTGACCACCTGTCCCATCCCGGGCCCGCCGACGTGCACGACGAGACCGGCGAAGGGCTCGAGCGCGGGCTCCGTGACGGCGAGCACCTCCGCGTCCCCGCCGACCATGAGCGTCAGTGTCCCCTTGTGCGCGCCCGCGGTGCCGCCCGACAGCGGCGCATCGAGGTAGTGCGCCCCGGTGTCCCCCACCCGGGCGTGCTGGGCCCGCTCCACCTCGGGATCGATGGTCGAGCAGTCGACCACGGTCTTCCCCGGCCCGAGTGCCGGCAGCATGGCGTCCACCACCTCGACCACCTCCGGCGAGTTGGGCACGCACAGGATGACGACCTCCGATGCCTCGGCGACGCCCCGCGGCGTGCCGCCGTCCGAGGCACCCTGAGCCACCGCCGCGTCAATCGGTCCCCGGCCGCGCGAGGTGACGGTGACGTCGTGCCCGGCGGAGACAAGGTGCCCCGCCATGGGCGACCCCATGGCGCCGAGGCCAATGAATCCGATGCGCATTCGGTGTCCCTCCAGATGTCTCGCCTGAGTAAACGGTGTCGGGGCTAGGCGAACTGCGGCAGCCACTCCGCCGTGCCGGCGAGCAGCTCGGCCACCATGGCGTCCGTGGTGCGCAGGTCACCCCGCCCGGCCAGCGGGTCGAGCGCGAAGGCCTCGGCCGCGAGCGTGCGGTCACCCCGCAGCGCCGCCTCGACCGTGAGCTCCTGGGTGGCGACCTGGCGCCGGACGATCTCGTCGTAGGGGGAGGGCAGCGCCGAACGGTCACGGCCGCGGATGCCGTCACCGTCGATCACGCAGATCGACTCCATCACGGCGTCGGCCGGCATGCCGACGGCCTGGCCCGTGTTGGGGATGTTCACGGGTGCCTCGAACGGCTCACCGGTGAGCATGGCCTGGATCATGGGCGAGGGCAGCTCGCCGGACTGCCAGGTCTGCAGGTCCTTGGTGCCGGCCAGCCACGCATCGACGTCGGCCACGTACTCCGCCTGGTGCTGCTCGCGGCGCGAGATCGGACTGAGCGCGATGTTGTACGCCGCGCCCCAGTCCGACTCGGGTGTCAGGGCGAACGAGACGAACTCGGCGATGTGCCGGTCGCCCGCCGCGGGGAACGTGCCCCAACGGTCGAGCAGCGTCAACTTGAAGAGGTGGCGCTCGGCGAAGTCGAGCTTGGAGAACTTGTCCGCCTCGGGCCGCCCGGGGTACGGGGCCAGGGACTCCAGGCCGCCGACCTCGTCCACCAGCTGGCGCAGTGCGTCGAAGCCGTCGGCGCCGTCGACCTCGAGCGACGTGAGCACGGGGAAGTGGTTGACACCCGTCACCGCCGCCGAGACCGCCTCGAAGGGGCGGCCCAGGGCGATGGCCAGGTCCATGCAGAAGTTGCCCACCTCGTGGCAGAGCCCGACGGTCTTGATGCTGGTCTCCCGGCACACCGCGTGGGTCAGCGCCGTCATGGGGTTGGTGATGTTGAAGAGCCAGGCGTCGGGGCAGCGCTCCTCCATGGCCTTGCCGATGCCGACGAGGACGGGGACGTTGCGCAGCGCGCGGTTGATGCCGCCGGGGCCGACGGTGTCGCCCACGGTCTGGGTGATGCCGTGGGCGGCCGGCACGTCGAGGTCGACCGCCATGGAGCGGAAGCCGCCCGTCGAGATGCAGACGATGACGAAGTCGGCGCCGTCGAGGGCCGCATGGAGGTCGGTCGTGGTGGCCACCGTCGCCTTGGCATCCATGGCCTCGTTCAGCTTGTGGGCGAGCGCCTCCATTTTGGGCAGCGGCGCGGGGTCGATGTCCTGCAGCACCAGGTGCATTCCGGACAGCGCCGGCGTCCCGAAGAGGTCGGCCATCAACTCCGGACCCCATTGGTAGCTACCGCCGCCGACGATCGTCACTTGGGTGGGCACGCCGCCACAGTACAGTCCCGACCGTGGTTCGCCTCCGGCGTCGCGCCCCCATGGCGCTCGCGGCCATCCTTGTGGGCAGCGGGATCGTGCACCTGGTCCGCCCCCAGGTCTTCGCGTCGATCATGCCCCGCGCCATCCCCGAGAAGCACCACACGAACCTCATTTACGCGAGCGGGGTGGTCGAGCTGGTGTGCGCCGCCGGGCTGGCCCGGCGCACGCGCTGGGCGGCTGCGGCCACCATCGCCACCCTGGGGCCGTGTTCCCGGCCAACGTCCAGATGGCGCTCGACAGCGGGACGGGGCGCAACCACGGCCCGTCCGATCGCCGCGCCGTCGCCTGGGGACGCCTCCCCCTGCAGCTCGTCATGGCCTGGGCGGCGCTGCAGGCGCGCCAGCGGCCCGCGTAGGGCCGCGCGGGCTCAGAGCAGGCGCTTCTCGCCCCAGAAGCAGGCGAACGGGTTGTCGTTGTACGGCGGCACCTCGGCGTACCCGGCGGTGCGGTAGAGGCGCAGCGCGTGCACCTGCTTGGGCCCGGTGTCGAGGCGGGCGACCCCGTAACCAAGTGTGCGTGCCGCCTCCTCGAGCGCCTCGAGGAGCGCGGCGGCCACGCCCCGCGAACGGGCCGCAGGCCGGACGTACATCCGCTTGATCTCGGCCGCGCCGTCGCCCAGGCGGCGCACCCCTCCCCCGGCGACCGCCTCGGTGCCCGTCGTACCCCACCACGTAGGCGCCACCGGGCGCCCGCAGCTCCGCCGGCACCAGCGGCGGGTTGTCCAGCCTGCTGAACGTCTCGTAGACGTCGTTGAGCTCGGCCCGCATGGCGGCCAGGAGCTCGGAGGCCGGTGGCTCCTCGGGGTCGCACAGCTCGAAGCGGAGGGAGCGCACCCGTTCGGCGTGTTCGCTCACTCGACCTTGTCGGGGTGGAGCGCCTTCGCCATGCGGTGCATCCCCTCGCGCCAGGGGACCGTCGTCGGCCCGACCAGCTCGTGCATACGCGTGGTATCGATCTGGACGCTGTCGATGGTGTGCTCGGTCGGCTCGAACCGGGCCTCGATCCCGACCAGTCCCGCCAGATAGGTACACCACTCCTCGATGCTCACCGGCTCGCTGCCGCCCCAGTTGACCGTGACGGCCGGGACCGATGCCACGTCGAGGAGGCGAGGCACCATGGCGAGGATGTCGTCGGCGTGCAGCGGGTGATAGACGCTCGGCGCGTCCACGTGGACCGGCACGGCGTTGCCCGACAACATCATGTGGAGGTGGATGGCCGGCCACCCGCCGCCGTCGCCGTAGGGCACCGACAGCCGGGCGATCGTGGTCGGGAGCCCGAAGCGCTCGGACGCCCAACGTGCGGTCGCCTCCGCCGCGATCTTGCAGATGCTGTAGGTGCGCAGGAACGGCCAGACCCCGTGGTTGTCGCCCAGCGGGCCGCCCTCGTTGAAGACGCGGTGCCCCTCGGGCTTGTAGACGGCTGTCGAGGAACAGTGGAGGAAGGCACGCGCCCCCGCATGGTGCTCCATGAGATGGGCGAGGCCTCCGCTGTTGGCCGCCAGGTCCTTCTCCCAGTCATTGGTCTTGGCGACCGCGAAATTCAGCACATAGTCGGCGTCGGCGGGCAGCCCGCCCACATCGCCCGACACCAGGTCGACCGGCACGCACGTAATGCCGGCCGCCTCGAGCTGGTCCCGGGCGGCCGCGTCGGAGAAGCGGGCCGCCCCGACCACGGTGTTGTCGCGGGCCAGGGCGAGGGCCAATGGGCGCGCCACCTGACCGGTGACGCCGGTGATGACGATGGTGCTGTCGTGCAGGGTGCCTGGGCTCATAGGTCCCCTTCGTACTCGCTACGCTTCCCGCGTGCACCTCTTCGCCGCGTTCTTAGGGGGCGAGCTGGGACCCGGCCGCATGGGCGAGGACCACGAGGTCGTGTTCGTGGTGGCCGAGGACGTGCGCTCGGCGCGGCGGGCGGCCAAGGCGAAGTGGGGCGGGGATGGCCGGCCACACGTGGACGCGCTCACCCGCCTCGACATGATCGACGGCTACGCCGTTGACCTGGAGCGGCGCGGCCAGGGTGACGCCACCGAGACGGTCGGCTACGACGAGTGACCCGGTCAGGTGGCCGGCGACAGGCCCCCGTCGAGATTGATGGCGGCGCCGGTCAGGTACGAGGCACGGGTCGACAGTAGGAAGCAGCCGAGGTCGGCGAATTCCTCGGCCCGTCCGAAGCGCCCCAACGGGATACCCGCGTCCCGGGCGAACTGCGTGTAGAACGCCTCGAGCTCTGCCGCCGAGGATGCCCGGCGGGCCCACTGGCCGCTTTCGATGAGCCCGATGAGCACGGCGTTGACCCGGATGCGGTCAGGCGCCAGCTCCTTGGAGAGCGCCTTCATGAGGGCCATGCCGGCGGCTCGGGTCACCGAGCTCGGCTCGCTGGCTGCACCGGGTGCCTTGGCGGCCATGGCCAGGGTGAACAGGACGGCGCCATGGCTCGCCCGGAGGTGGGGCAGTGTGAGGCGGGTCAACCGCACCGCGGCCATCAGCTTGAGCTGCACGTCGGACTCCCAGGTGTCGTCGTCGATCGACTCCAGGGTGCCGGCGGCGGCTCGCCCGGCGTTGTGCACCACCCCGTCGATGCGCCCCCAGCGGGCCACGGCCGCGTCGGCGAACGCCTCGAGATCCGACGGGGTGGACACGTCGGCCCGAACGGCCAGCACGTCGCCGCCGGCCGACTGCAGCGCCGACTCGGCGGCGCACCGCCGCTCCTCGTCGCGGCCGCAGACCGCCACCGCCGCGCCCTCTGCGACCAGCTTCGTGGCCAGCGCGAGGCCGAGCCCGTCGGTGCCGCCGGTGATGAGCACGACCCTGTCGGCCAGCTCCAGGTCCATCGCTCACTCCCCCTTGATCGTGGCGGCCGTCACGGCCGCCGAACACCCCACGACCGCGACCCGTTCGACGTCAACGCTCCTGCTCGGTCGGCCGCACCAGGATCTCGTTGACCGCCACGCGACGTGGTTGGGTGACCGCGAACTCGATGCAGGCGGCGATGTCCTCGGCCTGCATGATCTCGATACCGCCGAACTGCTGCGCCATCCCCTCCAGGATCTCCGGGCGGTTGTGGAAGGCGAGCTCGGTGGCGGTCGCGCCGGGCTCAATCAGGGTCACCCGGACGTGGCGCGTCGTGACCTCCTGGCGCAGCGACTCGCTGAACGCTCCGACGCCGTGCTTGGTGGCGTTGTAGACGCCGCTGTTCAGACGCGCCACCCGGCCGGCCACCGAGCTCACATTGACCACGTCCGCCACCGAGCGCGGCTCGGACTCCGCTGCGGCCAGGAGATGCGGGAGGGCGGCGTGCGTGCAGTAGAGCAACCCCAACAGGTTGAGATTGACCATGCGCTGCCACTCCTCGAGCGGGGCGCCGACGATCGGCCCGAGCAGCATCACGCCGGCGTTGTTGACGAGGGTGTCGAGCCGGCCCAGCTCGGCCACCGTCGTGCTGACGGCGCGCTCCGCCTGGTCGGGATCGGTGACGTCGGCCTCGATCACGAGCGCCTTCCCGGGACCTCCGAGGCGCTCGGCGAGGGCATCGAGGCGGTCCCGGCGCCTGGCCACGAGGGCGACGACGGCTCCTTCTGAGGCCAGCGCGACGGACGTGGCCTCGCCGATGCCGCTGCTGGCGCCGGTCACGAGGGCGACCGTGCCTTCCAGTCTCTTCGTCATGGAGCCTCCAGACTTCCTGTGCCGGCCGCACGGCACAGCGCGGGAGGCTACCGGGCGTCGGGCTCCGGCTCGGCCGGTGCACCCTCGGCCGGCGCGGCGACCGCGGCGACGGGCGGCCGGCTCTCGTCGATCCCGAAGAGCCCGACCGGGACGCCGAGGTCCTCGGGCACCCGCGTCGGCGTGTCTGCGGTTCAGGACCTCGCCGCGGAAGTAGGCCGGGCGGACAGCCCAGAAGATCAGCATCAGCACGATGCCCAGGACGATGGCGCCCACGTCGATCACGAATACTCCCGCCGACGACGCGATGCGGTGCCCGGGAAGGTCCACGTCGTGTAGCTGTTGCTCGGGGTGACCCAGTTGTACCAGAGGAACCAGAACATCGCGAACCACAGGATGAGACCGCCGAGCCAGCGGGAGGATGCCGCGCAGCCACAGGCTCCGAGCGCTCTCGGTCAGGCTCTTACGGTAGTACCAGACGCAGGCGAATCCCGTCAGTCCGTAGTAGAACGCGATCATCATGCCGAGGGCGGAGACCGAGTCGCCGATGACGCTACTGCCGCTCGACAGGTAATTCATCGCCACGTAGAGCGCAATGGAGACGACGCCCATTGCGACGGTCGAGAACGTGGGGGTGAGGAAGCGCTTGTGCACCCGCCCGAACGCCTGACGGGATCGCCTTGTAGGTCGCCATCGACAAGGTCGTCCGCGCCGTCGGCAGGATGGTGGTCTGCGTCGAGGCCGCCGCCGAGCTCAGCACCATCAGCAGGAGCAGCTTGGTCATGAACCACCCGATCCCCGACGTGCCGAACACCGAGGTCCCGAGCACGTTGATCACGTCGCCCGAGTTGTTGGGGTTGCCCAGGCCGATGCCGTGGGTGCCGACGCCGGCGTAGGACTGCGAGGCCATGACCACCAGGGCATAGGTCACCAGCAGGATCAACTGTCGAGAGCACCGCGGCACGTCCCGGGGTCCGGTGTGAGTCCCTCGTCTCCTCGTTGACCGAGACGGACGTGTCCCAGCCCCAGTAGATGAACAACATCAGGGTGAAGCCGACCATGAAGCTCGTGAACGAGAGGTGGTGGAACGGGTTGAACCACTCCGCGCTCGGTGTCAGGTGGCCGGGGGGTGCGTGCCCCGTCCCGACCTTCAACAGCGCGACGACCGCGAAGACAAGAAGGATCGTGAGCTCGATGCCGAGCAGGACCTTCTGCATGTTGGCCGAGACCTCGATCCCGACGTAGCAGATCGCGGTCATCAGGACGATCCACATGATCCCGACCAGGAGCACCCAGCCGCTGGACGGATTGGTCCCGATGCCCCCGGCGCCGAAGAGCAGGAAGACGTATTGCCCGGCGATCTGGGCCAGGCTGGCCATCACGAGGATGTCGGCCGCCACGATGCCCCACCCGCCCAACCACCCCGTCTTGGGGCCGAAGGCCCGTGCGCCCCAGGTGAACGTGGTGCCGCAGTCCGGGTCGGCGTAGTTCAGCTCCTTGTAGGCGTAGGAGATGAACAGCATCGGGATGAAGGCGAGGATCGTGATGATCGGCGCGCCCAGGCCGTTGATGGCGATGACGACGAAGCCCAGGGTCGCGGCCAGGCTGTAGGCGGGGGCGGTCGACGCCACCCCGACCACCACCGACGAGAACAGCCCGAGCGCCCCCCCCTTGAGCCCCTTCTCCCCTATGTCCTTCTTCTCGGCGAGCGTTGCATCGAGATGTACCACTGGACACCCCCACGTTCTCTAAGGATGGCTCTGCACGTTCTCTAAGGATGGCTCTGCACCATACTCAAGGAGCGCCGGAACTTCTCGAATTTCTTACGGATCCCGTCCGTGAAGGGGCGATTCCGTCACCTTTCCAGGGGACCCACTCCCTGGGCTGCCCGATTTCGTCGCCTAGCGCGGCCCGGACTCTGTCTGACCGATGCCCTCCCGGAGCTTCTGGAGGCTGGACGTCAGGAGCCTCGAGACGTGCATCTGGCTGACGCCGACAGCCACGGCGATCTCCGACTGGGTGAGCCCGTCGACGAAGCGCATGCGCAGAATCGACTGCTCGCGTGCGGGCAACGTGGCCAGAGCGGGACCTAGGAGCGCCCGGTCCTCCACCGAGTCGTAGTTGCCATCGTGCTCGCCCAGCCGTGCCGAGAGGGGATCGTCCTCGCTCTCCGACGCGTCGATCGACGCGGCACGGTATCCCTGGCCCGCCTCGATGGCCTCAATGACAGCCTCCTCGTTCGCCCCCGTGGCCTCGGCGAGCTCGGCCACGGTGGGGTTGCGGCCGAGCTGCTGGACCAGCGCGGCAGTGGCATGGCCGAGCTCGAGGTAGAGCTCCTGCACCCGGCGGCTGGCTCGCACCGCCCACCCCTTGTCGCGGAAGTGCCGCTTCAGCTCACCGATGATCGTCCGCGTGGCGAAGGCGGCGAAGTCGACGCCCCGGGAGGGGTCGAACCGGTCGACCGACTTGACGAGGGCGAGCGACGCCACCTGTACCAGGTCATCCAGGGGCTCCCCGCGGTGGAGGAAACGCCGGGCCAGCTGGTGGGCGAGCCCGAGGTTCGAGGTGATCAGCTCGTCGCGCTCGGCCGCGTTCAGGGGCGGCGGTGGCTCGAGTCCCGTGGCGTCGGACTGCGGCCCGGGATCGCCTTCCCGGCCGTCCATCACTCCGCATGCCCCCCCCGGCGCTTGCGCAACCAGGCACGGGCCGAGCCGTCCTGGCTCTCCCTGCCGTGCTCGTCGACCAGCGCGTCGAGGATCCGTTCACTCAGCCGGGCGATCTCCTCGCCCTCGGGTCCGGGAGCGAACGCGGCGGCGGCCCGCTCGAGGGTGCAGACCACACTGATGGCATCGCCGAGCATCGTGAGCTCCAGGCACAGATCGCCGCCCGAGCGGGCGTCGGTCCCCTGCAGCGTGAGGAGGCACAGCTCCCCCACGGCCAACCGCAGATCCTCGAGCTCTTCGATGTCGAACCCGGCGCGGGCCGAGATGGCGCTCGTCACCAGCCGGGCGAGCACGATGAGATCGCCGCGCGCCGGGAAGCGCAATTCGATGCGGTCACCCGCCACCAGCACGTCGGCCGCGTCGGTCACGACGAGCCGGCGTCCTGGAGCGAATCGGCGATCGTGAACACGTTGGTGAGCCCGGTGATCTCGAAGATCTTCATGATCCGCGGGTCCGCGACCACGACGTAGAGGTCTCCGCCCAGCTCCCGGCAGCGCTTGAGCGCGCCGACGAGGACGCCGAGAGCCGTGGAGTCGAGGAAGGTGACCCCCAGGAGATCGAGCACGATGCTGAACTCGCCCTGGGCGATGACGCGGTGCAGGTACTCACGCAGCTGCGGCGCCGTGGCCACGTCGATCTCGCCGCTGACCGCGATCACCGGGTGCGCCGCCCCCGCCCGCTCCTCGATCCGAAAATCCTGGTCCACTCCACCCTCCTGCGTCCCTCGGGACGTTCCGGGCCCACCCGGGCGTTGTGCAATGGCGATTGGCCAGTGTTTCTAATAGCCCTCCGGAGGAGAACTTAAACCTCAGGGGTTTCCCACGCTGCACACCCGGGTAGGAACTGGCCGCACAACCCCCGGTGCGAGGTGGGACGTCTTCCCAGCTGGCCAGCTAGGGGAATAGCGTTCACGACGAACCCGTCGCACCGGAGGGTGGGCAGTGCCCGAACCAGGCGAAGAGGAACTTCAGGCGACTCCCCGAAGCCATCGGGCCGATCGCGCCGAGGCGGTCGCGACCCTGGTGGCGCTGCTGTGGGTTTCCGCGGTGGCGATCGTCTTCGCCGTTTACGGGGGGAACATCACGCTGGTCGGCTTCCTGGCCATCGCTCCCTTCGTCGCCGCCGCGTTTCGCGCGGCCCTCGCGCGTCCTCATCGTCGGTCTCCTGGCTGCGTTCTTCGCGCTCGTCATCAGCACCCCACCGCACAGTTACGGCGAGCTCAACCACACCCTGCGCGTCGTGACCCAGCTGGCCGCCACGGCGATTGCCATGTGGATCTCATACCTCCGCGGGCAGCGAAACGTGGCACTGTGGACGGCCCGCTCGGAGACCCGGGACGAGCGGCGACGACGAGTGGCGGCCGAGACGGCCCAGCGCATGCAGGCCATGGCCCGAGCCTTGACGACAGCCGCCGACCCGGCGCAGGTCGCCGACGCCGTGTTCGCCGCGCTGCGCGACGAGCTGCACGTCGACGCCGCCACCTTCGCCCTCGCCGGGGACCGGGCTCATCTGCGAACCCTGCGCCGCTTCGGCTACGACCTGGACGAGCCGATCGACGCGGTCCTCACGGCTCTGCAACCGGACGGCCCGGTCCTGGGCGGCAACGTGGCCTTCTTCGCCGAGTCCCTCGACGACCTGCAGCGGCAGCGTCCCGACATCGCGGCATCGGTGAGCTCGGAACGGTTCCGCGCTTTGGCCGTCGTCCCCCTCGTCGTCTCCGACCACACCATCGGCGCGGTCGTCGTGCACTGGGACGACGACCGCGAGTTCTCGGACCCCGACCGGACCTTCCTCTTCACCATCACGGGCGCCGCGGCTCAGGCCGTCGAGCGGGCCCGCCTCACCGTCGGCGAGTTCGTGAACCTGGAGCGGAGCCAGCACCTCCATCAGCTCAGCTCGGCGTTAGCCGCTGCAACGACGCCGGGTGACGTGGCGCACGCAGCGATCGCCGGTGGCCGGAGGGCTCTGGGCGCGCAGTCCGCGGTCGTGCGCGTCCCCGCGGCGGGCGAGCGCGCCCTGTCGTGCCTGGCCAGCAGCGGGCACCCGGCGCTGCTGACGCGCGGGATGGTGCCCATGGACGCCAGTCGTGCGGGCGTGTGCTTCACGCGCGGCCTCACCGTCGTGACGTCGATGGGCCCCGACGGAACCAGCCCGGACGGAGCCGAGGGATCGGAGCAGCGGGAGCTTGCCGTGGAGGTGGTGCCGCGGGTGTTGCGCGAGCTCAGCCAGCCGGTGACCGTCGTCACCGAGCCCTTGATCGGAAGTGTCGGCCCGTTGGGCGTCCTGTCGTTGGCCTTCGTCGGCCAGTCCGAGCTGGGCGAGCCGGACCTGCGCTTCTTGTCCACCCTGGCCGGTCTGACCGCCCAGGCGCTCGAACGCGCCCAGGTCTTCGAGCACGAGCGCGATGCGCTGCGCGCCGCCGAGGCCGGGCGCGAGCGGCTGTCGCTCCTCTCCGAGGTGACCCGACTGTTGAGCTCCAGTCTCGAGCCCACCACCGTCATCCGGCGCACGATGAGCCTGGTGGAAGGCCGGCTCGCCGACTCGTGCATCGTGCAGGTTCCGGGCGAGGGCGGCCTCGTACGTCTCGACGTGCGCGAGCCCCGCATCAACCCGTGGCCGGCGGGCGCGGGGAGCAACGGGGTGCGGGTTCCCTACGACTCCGATGCTCCGGCCGCGGCCGCCTACCGGACCGGCCGGACGCAGCTGGCTCCCCTGGAACCCGGCGACGGGACGTCGGATCCGCAGGGCGTCCCGTCGGCACTCGCGGTCCCGCTGACGGCCAACGGCGAGGTCATCGGGGTGATGACCTTCATCGACGGGCCGGGCCGGGTCTTCGAGGCCGACGACGTGTCACTCGCCACCGAAGTGGCCAGCCGGGCCGGCGTGGCCCTGTCCAACGCGACGCGGTTCCAACGCGAGCACGTGGTCGCCGAAGTCCTACAACGGGCCGTGTTGCCCGACTCCCTGCCCTCGGTCGACGGACTGTCACTCGACGCCGAGTACCGGGCGGGCGTGGCCGGCACCTACGCCGGAGGCGACTGGTACGACGTGTTCGAATTGGGCGACGACTGCGTCTTCTTCAGCGTCGGCGACGTCATGGGCAAGGGCGCCTCGGCAGCGGCGCTGATGGGCCAGGTGCGCAGCGCCATCCGGGCCTACGCGGTGTCCGGTCTGTCCCCGACGGAGGTGCTCTCGTCGCTCGACCGCCTCTTCGACGCCCTGATCGAGGACCGGGTGGCAACCGCCGTGGTCGGCATGATCACCCCCTCCACCGGCCGCGTGCTACTGAGCAACGCCGGGCACCCGCCGCCGCTCGTCGTGCGCGCCGACTCCAGCGCGACGTTCTGCCCCATGCAGAGATCGCTGTTGATCGCGGCGGGGCTCAACGGCGCCCCTCGGCCCCTCGACGAGCTCGTGCTCGAGAGTGGCGACTCGCTCATCATGTACTCCGACGGCCTGGTCGAGCGCCGCGGCGAGGTGATCACCAGCGGCATGGAACACCTGGCGAGCACCGCAACGGGCCTTGCCCGCGCCGGGTGGCCCGACCACCCGGCCGTCACCTTCGCGTCCATGCTCAGCACCGACGAGCGCACCGACGACGTCGTCGTGCTCTGCCTCAAATACACCGGAGTCGACGAAGGGCGCATAACGGTCCAGCCAGTGGGTACTGCTCGCGATGGCATGTCGACCCTGCATCTCGAGCCGGTGGTGGAGAGCACTCCGGTTGCCCGCCACTGGATCGCCGCCCACCTGCGCGAGTTGCCTGCGGACGTCACCGGCTACGCCGCCCTCCTCACGTCCGAGCTCGTGACCAACGCGGTGCTCCACGCCGCCACTCCGATGTGCGTCACCCTGCACATCCTCCCGGACCGCATCCGGGTGGACGTGGCCGACGGCAGCCCGGCCTTCCCCTCCATCAAGGAATACGGACGGGATGCGGCCACCGGAAGGGGTCTGACACTGTTCAACACGCTCGCGTCGAACTGGGGGGTACAGGCGGTCGACGGCGGAAAGATCGTGTGGTTCGAGCTGCCGGTCGACTTCCCGGTGTCGCCCAGCAGTGTGTCCGACGGGACATTCCGCTTCGACCTGGCCGGGATCACCCATCCCGACCTCCACGATTGCGACGACTCGTCCGACGTCGCGGTCCGGCTGATCGGGATACCGGTGGCCCTGTTGCAGAAGTCGAGCGAGGAGTACGAGGCGCTGTTCCGCGAGCTGCGCCTCATGAAGGAGCGCTCCGACCACTCGCCCGGCGCGCCCGCGCTGCCGGAGCGCCTGGCTGTCCTCGTCTCGCAGATCGGGAGCCGCTTCAACGGGCTCGGGCCCGGCATGGACGAGATGTGGCAGGAGGCCGTCGACGACAAGCTCGACTCCTTCGACTGGACGCTGGTCCTGCCCCAGTCGGCGGTCGTCGCTTGTGAGTTCTACGACGCCATGCTCGACGAGGCCGACGAGTTCGGTCTCTCGCAACGGCTCCTCACACTGCCGGCCTCGCCGAGCAGCGTCGCGGTGCGTCGCTGGTTCCTCTCCGAGCTGATCGGCCAGCTGCACGGGAAGGCGCCCGTCTCGTGGACCGACAGCCAGAACCACGCCGGACTGCAGGCGTTCACTGCCGGCTGATCGACCGGCGCCGGCCGACGCGTCCCGGTCAGCGCGGCCTGGCGGTGGCCTTCTTGAGCACCTTGCCGTAGTGCTCGATCCCCTCGCTCGACAGGCCGGCTGCGGGCCCGCTGGCGATGGAGACCCGTTCGGGCACGATCCCCCACACGGGGACCTTGAGGTCGGTCCACCACGCGACGGTCGCCTCGAGGTCGTTGGTGCCCAACCGGGCCGAGCAGACGACGATGCCGGCCGGGATGTTCCGGGGCGTCATCTCGAGGGTGGCGACGACCCGGTTCGGCTCGACTCCGCCGGCTCGGGTCGGGATGACCACCGCGTCGGCCCTGGCCAGGGCCGCCTGCACGACGGTCCCCTCCCCCGGCGGGGTGTCGACCACCACGATGCCGTCGTCCTGGTTCATCGCCTTGGTCACGGTGCGGACCGAGGGGCCCTCGACGAGGTCGACGCCCTCGAAGGGGTCGGCGTCGTACCACTCCGCCGTCGCCCCCTGGGGGTCGGCGTCGACCAGGAGGACCGGGCCGTTCCCCCGGCGCGCCGCCACGGCGGCCAGGTAGACGGCGGTGGTCGTCTTGCCGACCCCGCCCTTGACGTTGCTCACCACGATGTTCATGTGCGTCCGGTCCTCTGCCGCTCGGGAATGCGGCCCTTACGGTACCGGTCGCCGGGAGGGGTCCGTCACGGCAGGAGGAGCGCGCCCAGGCGGCGCCGGGTGATCATCACCCCGGCCACCGCCATGATCACCAGGTAGGCGATGTGGCCGAGGAGCGTCCAGCTCCAGATGCCCAGGTCGGCGGCGCGTACGAGCACCACCCCCTGGTAGAGCGGGGTGCAGCGCACCACGGCCTGCAGCCACCCCGGGTACACCGTGATCGGGTAGAAGGTCGCCGAGAAGAGGAACAGCGGGATGAAGGCGAGCGACACCATGTCGAAGTCCTGCCAGGTCCGCATGTAGGTGGTGCCGGCCATGCCGGCTGACGCGAAGGCGAGGCTGATCAACACCGCGGCCGGCCAGCACAGCACCGCCCAGGGCGAGACCACATAGCCCAGCAGCGCCATGATGGAGAGGAAGGCGGCGGAGTACAGGGCGCCGCGCAGGACGCACCAGCTGAGCTCCCCGAGCGCCACGTCCCCCACGCCCAGCGGCGTCGACAACATGGCGTCGTAGGTCTTGGCGATCTTGAGCTTGAAGAAGACGAGGAAGGTCGAGTCGAGCATCGCACCGTTCATGGCCGAGGACGCCAGCAGTCCCGGCGCCACGAAGGCGGTGTAGGGGATGAGCTGGCCGTCCACCGGGATGGGTCCGACCAGATGTGAGAGCCCGACGCCGATGGACAGCAGGTAGAAGAGCGGCTCGAAGAAGCCGGAGATGATGAAGATCCACGAGCGCCGGTAGACCAGGAGGTTGCGCTCCAGCACCCGCGAGGCGTGCCGCCCGCCCAGGAGCGCCAGCGGCGTGATGCGCGCCGCCACTCCCGGCGGGCGCCGGTCGACCACTGCACCTCTGCCGGTCGTGGCGAAGCTCACCGCGTCAGACCACCAACCGGCGGGAGAAGGTCCGCCGGGCCGCGGCGTACCCCACGGCCACGCAGGTGCCCAGGTAGGCCACGTGACCCAGGTCCGCCCACCCGACCTGCCCGAGCGTGAGGTCACGGCACAGGGTCACCCCGTGGTACAGCGGCGTGACGTAGGCCACGGCCTGGAGCCACGTCGGCAACTGTGAGATCGGGAAGAAGGTCCCGGAGAAGAGGAACATGGGGATGATGGCGAAGCGGTAGAGCGTGGAGAAGTTCGTGTCCTTGTCCTGGGTCGCGGCGAAGGCGGCGACGGGGGCGGCGAAGGCGATCCCGGTCAGGACGCCGGCGGGCAGGGCGAGGAGCGCCCACGGGGAGTAGACGATCCCGAACGCGGCCATCACCGCCAGGTAGATGGAGACCACGATGGCCAGGCGGGCGGCGATCCAGGCCAGGTGCCCGAGCAGCACGTCGTAGACGTCGAGTGGCGCCGCGAGCTGGGCCAGGTACGTCCGCATCCACTTGATGGCTCCCATCACCGGGTACGTCGCGTCGTTGGTGCCGATCTGCATGCACGTGCCCGCCAGCAGGCCCGGCGCCAAGAAGGCCAGGTAGGTGACACCGTCCACGCCGTGCGAGTGCTTGTTGATGAGCGAGCCCAGGGCGACGCCCATGGCGGCCAGGTACAGCACCGGGATGAGGAAGCTGGTCACCACGGAACTGCGCCAGGTCCGCCGGTACTGGTAGCCCCAGTAACGGGCGGCGCGCAGCCACATGGGAGTGGCGATGCGACGCGCCGTCACCTCCTCGCCGTGCCGGAAGAGCGCAGCACTCCCCGGCGTCGGCACGCCGTCCACCGCCGTCATCGGGTCAGTCGACCAGGGAGCGGCCGGTGAGGCGCAGGAACACGTCCTCGAGCGTCGAGCGGCGCACCAACGTGCTCCGGGCCACGTGGCCCATGCGGGCCACCTCGGCCAACGCGGCATCGCCGTCGTCGGTGTAGAGGAGGATGCGGTCGGGCAACACCTCCTGGCGCTCGGCCAGCTCGGCCAGGGACGGCGCCACCTCCTCGTGCGCGCCGGGTGCGAAACGCAGCTCGACCACTTCCTTCGTCGAGTAGGCCTCGATCAGCTCACGCGGCGTTCCCTCGGCGGCGAAGCGGCCCTTGTCCATGACGACCAGCCGGTCGCAGAGCTGCTCGGCCTCGTCCATGTAGTGCGTCGTGATGACGAGGGTGACCCCGTCCTGCTTCAGGCGGTACAGGCGGTCCCACAACAGGTGGCGGGCCTGGGGGTCCAACCCCGTGGTGGGCTCGTCCAGGATGAGGAGGTCGGGGTCGGAGATGAGCGCCCTGGCGATGGTCAGCCGCCGCTTCATGCCGCCCGACAGCGGGTCGACCCGGTCGTGGGCACGCTCCTTCAGCTGGGCGAACTCGAGCAGCTGATGGGCCCGCTCGCGGATCACCTTCTTGGGCATGTCGAAGTAGCGCCCGTAGATCATGAGGTTGTCGAGCACAGTGAGCTCCAGGTCCAGCGAGTCCTCCTGGGGCACCAGGCCCATCCGGGCTCGGATGCGCGCACCGTCGGTGGCGGGGTCCATCCCGAGGACGCGCAGCGTCCCCCCGCTCAACGGGCTGATGCACGAGATCATCCGCATCGTCGACGTCTTGCCCGCCCCGTTCGGCCCGAGGAAGCCGAAGGACTCGCCCTTGGCGATGGTGAAGTCGACACTGTCGACAGCGACGAAATCCCCGAAGCGCTTGACCAGCCCGTGCGCTTCGACCATGGGCTCGGCCTCGCCGCCCTTGAACGCGTCCGCGGGCATCGCGGCACGCACCCGCTCCGAATCGGGGACGTCAGTCGTCGGCGAGGAATATGACGTCATCGTCAGGGAACGATACCGTGCGCCCCGGGGACCCAGAGCAAGCGAGGAGGGCGCAGCACATGGCCGGAACGGGACCGGGGCGGTCGTTCCCCGAGGGTTTCACCTGGGGCACGGCGACGGCAGCCCACCAGATTGAGGGTGCCAACACCAACAACGACTGGTGGGCCTTCGAGCACACGCCGGGCTCGGGTTGCGCCGAGTCCTCGGGCGACGCCTGCGACTCGTGGCTCCGCTGGGAGGAGGACGCCGACCTGGTCGCGGGCCTGGGCCTGGACAACTACCGGTTCTCGGTGGAGTGGAGCCGCGTCGAGCCGGCCGAGGGCGAGATCTCCCGTGCCGCGTTGGAGCACTACCGGCGCCAGTGCATCGGGCTGCGCGAGCGGGGCGTGGACCCGGTGGTCACCTTCCATCACTTCACGACGCCGCTCTGGCTGGCGGCGCAGGGAGGCTGGGAGACCGGCCTCGCGGTCGAGCGCTTCGGGCGGCTCTGCACCGTCGTCGCCGACGCGCTGGGCGACGTGATGACGCGTGCCTGCACCATCAACGAGCCCAACATCGTCGCGACCATGGGTTGGCACGCCGGCATGTTCCCTCCCGGGAAGACCGACGTGGACCTCTCCCGCACCGTGGCCACGCACCTGGCGGACGCCCACCGGGTCGCGGTCGAGGCCATCCGCTCCGCCGCACCGGGAGTGCCCGTCGGCCTGACCCTCTCCATGACGGACTACCAGCTGGCGCCCGGCGGAGAGGAGAAGCTCGAGAGCATCCGGCATCACTCGGAGGACGTCTTCCTGGACGTGACCAAGGGCGACGACTTCCTCGGCGTGCAGGTCTACACGCGCATGTTGATCGGCCCGGACGGGTGGGCGGGCTACGAGGACGGTGTGCCGGTCCTCGACATGGGCTACGAGTTCTACCCTGCCTCCCTCGGCAACTGCCTCCGGCGCGCCTGGGAGTACACGGGTGGCTCGGTGCCCCTCCTGGTCACCGAGAACGGCATCGGCACCACCGACGACGCGCAGCGCGTCGACTACGTGCGCCAGGCCCTCATCGGGGTCCTCGACGCCATTGCGGACGGAGTCGACGTACGGGGCTACACCTACTGGTCGCTCCTCGACAACTTCGAGTGGGCCCTCGGCTACCGACCCCGGTTCGGGATCGTGGACGTCGAGCGGTCCACGTTCGCCCGGACGCCGAAGCCGAGCGCGCGCTGGCTCGCCTCGGTGGCGGCGGGCAACGCGCTCGACGGCTGAGGGCCTCAGACCGAAGCCAGCTCCGTGTTGGCGACGATGGCGTCGGTGACCTGGCCCCACAGGGCCTCGGGCAGGTCGTGCCCCATGCCCGGGAACGTGATCAGCTTCGATCCGGGCACTGCGGCCGCCGTCGCCTGCCCACCGCTGGGCGTGACCAGCGGGTCGGCCTCGCCGTGGAGCACCAGGAACGGCAGCCGCACCGCGCGCAGGCCCTCGGTGCGATCGGGAGAGGCGAGGATGGCGGCCAGCTGGCGGGCCGTGCCGTCGGGGCAATAGGAGCGGTCGTAGGCCTCGCCGGCGCGCTCGCGGAGGACCGCCTCGTCCGCCGGGTAGCCCGGCGATCCGATCACCCGGCTCCCTTCCATGCTGGCCTCGATCGCCTCGTCGCGGCTCGTCGCCACCGGCCGCATCAGCGCAGTCATGGCCTCGCCGGTCGGCGCCCCGACGGAGCGGTCACCCGTGGTCGACATGATGGAGCAGGCCGAGAGGAAACGATCGGGGTGATTGATGACAAGCGCCTGGGTGATCATGCCCCCCATGGATGCACCCACGACATGGGCCCGGGCGATCCCGAGCTCGGTCAGGAGCGCCGCCGCGTCGTCGGCCATGTCCTCCACCCGGTAGGGCGCCGTCGCCGGGTCGCCCGAGAACAACGAGAGGAACTCCGGCGTGCCCTCGAACTTGGTCGACAGGCCACAGTCGCGGTTGTCGAAGAGGATCACGAAGAAGCCGCGGTCACGCAAGTCGTCCACGAACCCCTGGGGCCAGGCGATGAGCTGGGCGCCCAGACCCATGACCAGCAGCAGTGCGGAGTGCGACGGGTCACCCTCGGTGCGGTACTCAATGTCGATCCCGTTGGCGTGGGCGGTGGGCACTGACGTCTCCCTTCGGTGGTCGTACTCTTTCTTTCCTACCAGGTGCGTAACCGGTGCGACGGGTGCGGCGTCACGAGGGAGCGGACTCGGCCAGGGCGTGGTCGTGGTGGCGGGCGCGGTGCAGCCGCGGCCCGGGCTCGTAGCCGACCAGGAAGACCTCGACCGAGCCCATGCACACGATGAAGATCGGGAAGGCTGCCACGTCGAAGGTCCAGACCTGAATGGTCAGCAGCACGACGCCCATGCTGATGACGGCCCCGAGGTAGGAGTACACCGTTTCGGTCTTGGGGTGGGTCCAGCTCTTCATGATCGTCGGCACGCCGGCCAGGAAGTCGGCGGCAATGGCGGCGGAGATGGCCAGCACACCGTTGCGGGTCACGAGCCAGACGACGGTGCCGACGACCGACATGGCGCCGCAGGCGTAGTCGATCCGGCGGATCCTCCAGACGGCGCCGCGATTGTGGAAGGACGCCGCGAAGACGAGCAACGGCATGAACCCGACCATGAAGGTGGGTAGGGCGCGCAGGCCCACGCCCTCGTTGAGCTCGACCGCGGCGGCGAGCAACGGCGCAACAGCCCAGAGGAGCCACGTGACCCGATTGGGCTTCGTGGTCCCCCGCAGGGTGTCCCGCAGGTAGACAGCGGTCCCCAGGGCGCCGATCGCGGTCCCGAGGTAGATCCAGTTGACGTTGATCACCACCGGACAGTCTGCAGCGCCGCAGGCCGGCCGTCATGCCCGCGGGGGCGACGCTTCCCCGCGAGGGTGGACAGCTAGCTTCGAGGTGTTGGGTCGAAGCGAAGGAGCGCCGGTGCCGAGCAACCACCAGGAGGGCGACTTCCATGGGTGAACTGCTGCTCGTTGCGTTCCTGGGCGGGCTGATCACCGGGCTGTCGCCATGCATCGTCCCGATCATCCCCGTCGTGATGGCGGGAGGCTCGACAGGCACGAGCAGGGCCCGTCCCTTCATCATCATCGCCGGGCTGGTGGTCAGCTTCAGCCTCTCCGTTCTCTTCGCGACGTCGGTGCTCAGCTTCCTTCACCTGCCCCAGGACCTGTTGTTCTGGCTCGGCGTCGCCATGCTGGGCCTGCTGGCCGTCGGGCTCCTGATCCCCCGCGTCGGTGAGCTCATTGAGCGCCCGTTTGCCCGTCTCGGCTCGTCCCGTTACGCAACGGAGGGCGGTGGGTTCGTCCTCGGGCTGAGCCTCGGCCTCGTGTTCGTCCCCTGCGCGGGACCGGTGCTGACAGCGATCTCGGTCGCGGCGGCCCATCATCGGGTGGGCGCCACGTCGCTGCTCGTCACCCTCTTCTACGCGCTGGGAGTGACCATTCCTCTCCTGGTGCTCGCGCTGGTGGCCCAGCGGGCCACGACCTCCTGGTCGGCGTTGCGCAGCCATCTCCCCACCGTTCGCAAGGTGGCCGGGGTCGTCCTCGGCGTCACGACACTGGCCATCGCCTTCAACTGGGTCGGGCCCCTGCAGCGTGACGTCCCTGGCTACACGACGGCGCTCGAGGATCACGTCGAGTCCTCCGGCTCGGCCTGCACGCAGTTGCGCCAGCTGAGCGGCGAGCGCCAGAACCAATTCGCGGCGGCCAACGCCCGCCTGGAAGGCAAGAAGGCGACGTGTGCCGCAACCGATGCCGGCAATTCGCAGAGCGGACACCTCGCCGCCGGGGCGACGACGACGACCACCACGACGTCGACGCACACCCCCGGCACCGGCCCGCAGAAGCCGGCGGCGTTCATGGCCAGCAAGACGAACCTGCCCAATCTCGGCCGGGCCCCGAACTTCACGGGCATCACGGCCTGGTTCAACACGCCGGGCAACCAGCCGCTGAACCTGAGCAGCCTCCGCGGCAAGGTCGTGCTGGTCGACTTCTGGACCTACTCGTGCATCAATTGCCAGCGCGCCCTCCCCCATGTCGAGGGCTGGTACAAGGACTACAAGAAGGACGGCCTGGTGGTGGTGGGGGTGTCGTCACCCGAGTTCGCCTTCGAGCACGTGGTGTCCAATGTGGAGAGCGCAGCGGCGAGCCTTGGCGTCGACTACCCGGTCGCCGTCGACGACGACCTGGCCACCTGGGATGCCTATAGCAACCAGTACTGGCCGGCCGACTACCTGATCGACCCCACGGGCGTCGTGCGCGCCTACAGCTTCGGGGAGGGCGGCTACGGCGCCACGGAGAGCAACATCCGGATGCTGCTCTCCGCGAACGGGGTCACCGACCTTCCGGCGCGCACCGACGTCGCCGACAAGACACCGACGAACACCTCCCTGACGCCAGAGAGCTACCTCGGCTACAGCCGCCTGAACAACTCGGTGGGCTCCCCCGTGTTGCCCGACAAGACGGTGGTGTACCACCCGCCCTCGACCATCGCGTCGAACAGCCTCGCCTTCGGCGGGACGTGGACGGTGCACAGCGAGGAGGCCACCGCGGGCCACGACGCCACGCTCGGCCTGCAATTCACCGCCGACGACGTCTATCTGGTGATGAGCGGACAGGGCTCGGTCGGGGTGGCGTTGAACGGCCGCCACCTCACGACAGTCAACGTCACGGGCCCCAAGCTCTACACGCTCCTCTCGGGATCCGCGTTGCAATCCGGCGTCCTCACCTTGACGGTGTCGCCCGGCGTGGAGGCGTACGACTTCACCTTCGGGTAGAGCGGCGCCTCGCCGAAGCCTCGGGTACGGTGACTCTTCCACCCAGCGATACCGACGGTCAGGCCGGAGGGGACATGACACCG
The DNA here is from genome assembly GCA_963837125.1 of uncultured Acidimicrobiaceae bacterium. GTDB lineage: Bacteria > Actinomycetota > Acidimicrobiia > Acidimicrobiales > RAAP-2 > Bog-473. The sequence goes on from CAWILW010000006.1 coordinate 354,237, forward strand.
CGAATTGCCATCATCGGCGGCGGAAGCGCCCATTGGACGCCCCGCCTGCTCGTGGACTTCATCAACACACCGTCCCTGGCCGAGAGCCAGGTCGTGTTGATGGACACCGCACCCGAGAGCCTGCCGCCAGTCCAACTCTTGGCCGAACACCTGGCGTCGCTCGGGTCGGCCGGTCTGCGCACATCTGTCACCACGGAGCTCGATGCTGCCCTCGACGGTGCCCAATTCGTGATCACCGGGCTCTCCGTGGGGGGTCTCGACGCAATGCGCCACGACCTGGAGATCCCCGAGCGTTACGACCTGCCCCAACCCGTGGGCGACAGCGTGGGTCCCGGTGGCATCTCGCGCGCCTTGCGGAGCGTGCCGGTGACCGTTGGCATCGCCCGGGCCATGCAGCGCCGCTGCCCCGACGCACTGCTGGTCAATGTCAGCAACCCTCTCACTGCACTGTGCCGTGCCGTGACCCGTGAAACGACGATCTCGACGGTCGGGTTGTGCAACGAGCTCGTGGGGCTGACCTGGGCTATGAGCCTGCTCTTCGACGTCGGGATGCACGAGGTCGATCCCGTGGTCGGCGGCGTCAATCACCTCCCGCTGGTCACGGCCCTGCGCATCGGTGGCTCCGACGGCTTCACGATGCTGCAGTCGTTGATGGACCAACCCGTCGCGGCTCTGGACGACCCGATCTGGATGGAGCCCCCTGCCGGGAGTCACTGGCGCAAGGTGTCGACCGGAGAGAAATGGACGAAGGGCGACGTCGTGGCCAACAACCGGCTGAAGCTCGAGCTCCTGCGACAGTTCGGCGTGCTCCCGGGAGCTTCCGACACGCACGTCGCCGAGTTCTTCCCCTGGTTCGTCACCGAGGCCAGCGGTTTCGGTTCCGACTGGTGCGTCCACCACTACGGCATCGATGGCCACCGGGCAGACAAGGACACAGACGAGGCCGAGTTGGCCGCGCTCCTTGCATCGCAGGAGGTACCACCATGGTCCTCGGGGGAACTCGTCGCCCCCCTCCTCGATGCCCTCGTTTCGGGCAATGAGCGGTGCCTCCCGGTGAACCTTCCGAACACCGGCCAGGTCGTCGGCCTCGATCACGGGCCCGTACTCGAGTGCATGGGTGTGGCGAACGGCTCAGGGATCACACCTCGGGATCGTGTCGAGGTGGGGTCCGTCCTCGGCGAGTGCCTCCGACGGATCGTGTACTCGCAGGAGCTGACCGTCGAGGCAGCCCTGACCGGCGACCGGACTCTGGTGCTCGAGGCCATGCTCACCGACCCGATGGCCGGCCGACTGCCGTACGAGCACATCGTGGCCCTCACCGACGAGTTACTGGCGGCGACCGCTCCGTGGCTGGACCAGTTCGCCCACTGACTCACGCTCCGGTGCGCGCGGCCCGTCGCCACCGGCGGGGTCAGTTGATGGAGCGCTGCTTGCCGGCCCAGTAGGGGGCCCGGAGCTCCCGCTTGAGCACCTTGCCGGAGGGATTGCGCGGCAGGGCAGCGACCGCATCGACCGAGGTCGGGCACTTGTAGTGCGCCAGGTTCCGACGGCAATGGGCGATGACGTCCCCCTCGTCGAGTGTTGCTCCCGGCGCCAGGACGACGATCGCCTTGACCGTCTCTCCCCATTTCTGGTCGGGCACTCCGATCACCGCGGCGTCCACGACCGACGGGTGAGAGAGGAGCACGTTCTCGACCTCGGCCGGATAGATGTTCTCACCGCCGCTCACGACCATGTCCTTGATCCGGTCGTGCAGGTAGAGGTAACCGTCGGCGTCGAAGTACCCGGCGTCCCCGGTGCGCAACCACCCGTCGGCGTCGATCGTCGCAGACGTCTCCTCCGGCTTTCCCCAGTAGCCGGCCATGTTGTAGGGCGAGCGGGTCCACACCTCCCCGACGTCACCGACCTCGGCGACCTTCCCGGTGTCCGGGTCGACGATGCGGAGCTCCACCGAGTCGTGCGGCTTCCCCGCCGAGCGCAGCAGGCCGTGGCGCGGGCCGTCGGGGTCATGGTCCTCGAATTGCAGCGCGGTGATGGCGCCGGTGGTCTCCGTCATGCCGTAGACCTGGCAGAAGCCGCAGCCGAAGGCGGCCATGCACTTGACCAGTACGTCCTCGGAGATGGGGGACGCGCCGTAGAAGATCAGATGCAGGCTCGAGAGGTCCGTCGTCGCGAGCGCCGGCGACGCCAGCAGGGCCATCAGGACCGCGGGCACGACGAACATCTCGGTGATCCGCTCCGTGGCGATGAGCTCGAGCAGCACGGCCGGGTCAACGTCGCGCAGGATGATGGAGCGGCCACCACGGGACATCGCGCACAACGCCCAGCCCGAGCCGCCGATGTGGAAAAGCGGCATGGCGACGAGGCTGACGGTCCGCTCCGAGATGCTGAACGTCTCGTTCGCCGCTCCGATCGCGGTCGACATGTTGGCGTTGGTGAGCATGACGCCCTTGGGGAGTCCGGTGGTGCCCGACGTGTAGAGCTGCATGCTCACCTCGTCGAGCGGCCCCACACGGCCTGGGTCCGTTGCCGGGCAGCCCTCGACCCAGGCATCGAACGGCAGGGCCCGCGGATCGTCGCACTGCGGCCCCTCTGCGTCTCCAATGACGACGATGCGGCGGACGGAGGGCAGGCCGCCGGGCATGTCGGCGAGCGCGGGCAGGTAGTCGGTGTGGATCGCGAGCACCGGCGCCCGCGAGTCGTCGATGATGGCCGCCATTTCCGGGGGGGCCAGGCGCCAATTGACGGCCACGTTCACGGCGCCGATGAGCGACCCGCCGAAGAGGAAGTCGAAGTAGGCGATCCCGTTGCGGTCGAGGAAGGCCACGCGGTCGCCGACGCCGAGCCCGTCGCGGCGCGCCGCCTGTGCCACCTTGCACGCGACCTCGAACTCGCCGCCCCAGGTGCGCCGCTCGTCGCCCAGCACCAGCATCTCGCGGTCCGGTTGCACCGCTGCGAGGTGGCGGATGATCCCGGCCACCGTGAAGCGGTTCTCGTCGCTGACGGTGGCGCTCCCTGGCACTGCGGACCTCCTCGCTGTGGCCGTACCGGGAGGGGACCCTAGGCAGGAGCGGGGCACCGCCGCACGGACTCTGGGGCGACCGGTCGCCCTTCGAGCAGCTCCGTTCCCACTGGTCAGGGGCTATCTTCGCCAAATTGAGGAGAAATTTATGTCCCTTATTGAGCGAAATAGAAGGCTCCTACCTGGGGGTTTGTGATCTCCATCACAAGCCCTTGGCAGAAATCCCCAGGTCAGGGGGCCTGTTGGTGGGATGCGCCGAGATGATGTTGACCCTCCTGGTAGGTTGTTCACCGAAAAGTCAGATTGGCCTTTGAGTTGCATGCCGTGACCGGAGTTCCGGCGGCATACCGGAAGTAGAGCGGCCGATCCGATCTCCATACTGACCAAAGTCCCGACGCGCCTGCCCGCAGGTGTCCGTCGAGGCGAAGGAGCGAGGGCCACACCCAGAACCAACCCCGGGGCTGTACACAACCGGCCGCACACCCTGCGGCAATGAGCCAGAACGGACGATGCCTACCCGCTCGCCGTTCGGGGCGCGAATGCAATGGCCGGAGCCCGCCTACACCGAGCAGAGCCTGGCGCAACGTCGCGCCGGACGAAGGGAGGTGCCGTGCGGATCCGCATTGCACTAGGGACGGCGGTGGCCGTCATTGCCGTACCAGGATTGTTTTTGACGTTGTTCAGCAGCACCCCCGCAGCTTCGGCGCGGGTCACTCGATACGAGGCCGTGAGCCTTCACCGAACGGTGAAGATCAACTCGAAGCTGATGTCGTACGCCGAAGCGGAGAAGGTCGCCAAGCTGGTCACGTTCTCCAACGCCGTTGCGGCGAACCAGGAGGCGACGTACCTCAAGACCGTCACCTACCTCAGGCAGGTCGCATTCCTGACTGCGCTCCAGAAGCAGAAGGATGCGGCGGCCCAGGCCGCGGCGGCCGCCGCCCGAGCGCAGTCCGCCGCGGTCGCCACTCCGGCTCCGGCTCCGGCTCCGGCTCCGGCACCGGCGCCGGCCGGAGGTGGGTCCGATACCACCAGCACGAACACGCCGGACTGGGCCTGCATCCGGCAGCACGAGTCGAGTGGCAACTACGCCGAAGGCGGCGGCGGTGCGTACCAGTTCGGGAACGGTACGTGGACCAGCCTGACCGGCTTGCCGGGCCCGGCCCAGTCGTACCCCGCGGCCACGCAGGACTCGGCCGCCCTCCGGCTCTTCGCCCAGCGCGGCTGGGAGCCCTGGACCACCCGCTACGTCTGCGGGCTGTGAGGACCGACCTATACGTCGGTCCCGGCCTACTACCACCACGAATCGAGGACGACACCGAGCAATAACTCATAGGGCTTAACCAACCGGCCGCACACCCTGCGGCGATCAGCCAGAACGCGCGACGCCTTCCCGCTCGCCGTTCGGGGCGCGAATGCACAGGCCGGAGCCCGCCCTCACCGAACAGAGCCAGGCGTGCGCCGAGCGCGCGCTCAGACGAAGGGAGGTGCCGTGCGGATCCGCATTGCACTCGCGACGGCCGTTGCCGTCATTGTTGTTGCCGTTCCAGCAGTACTCATGTCGCTGTTCAGCAGCGACCCCGCCTGGGCACAGGCGACCCGCCATCAGGCGGTCAGCTCGCACCATGCAGTGCGCATCAACGACAAGTTGATGTCCTACTCGCAGGCGCAGAAGGTCTCCAAGATGGTGACCTACGCCAAGGCCGTCCAGGCGGCCCAGCAGGCCGCCTTCCTCCAGGCGGTCGCCGCCCAGGAGAACACCATCCCTGCCGCTTGGATGGCGACGGCCATCTGCGAGGAGGGGGGTCGCAACGACCCGTACGCGGGGTACTTCGGGATCCTCGCATGGAGCCACTTCGACGGCTACCCGACGGCAGGCAGCGCGCCGCTGTCGGTGCAGCTGGCCTGGGAGGCCGCGCACGGCCAAGGTCCCCCCGACGCACCGGGGCGCTGCCACGCTTACTGAGCACCACCCTGCGCTGGCTCAGAGTGAGAAGACGCTGGAGGCCCGCTACCCCGCTTCGAACATGGCTGTCACCTGCGCCATGTCGAAGTAGTCCCGCCATGCGGTGATCTTCCCGTCCGCGACGTGGAAGGCACCCATGACGGGCAGGGGGGCGGTCTTCCCCTTGATGGTGAACGTGTCGGTCCGCTCGGTGAGGACGGTCGACCCGTCACTGGCCAGGTGGTGCACCTCGAATTCCAGGCCCTCACACATGCCGACGAACATCTCGATGACCGCCATGGTGGCCTCAATCCCCTCCGCCGGTTCCATCGGGATGTTGTGGTAGACGACGTCGTCGGAGAAGAAGGCACGCAGCACCTCGGGGTCCCGGGTGCTGGCCGCGGCACAGAAGTCGCGCACGATCTGTTCGGCACTGGGCATGGTCTCTCCTCTCGGTCCTGGCCCGACCGGGCAGCACACGCTATCCAACGATCCGCCATGATGAAGGCGTGACAGCCCCTACGAAGCGCGTCGCCGTGTTGGCGCCGATGCAGCCGGAGCTCAAGGCCATCGTGGCCTCGTTCGGTCTGCGGCGGGCAGCCGGCGACTCCGTCTGGTCGCACGTCGGGACCGTCGGCGACTGGTCCGTGACCACGCTCGTGACCGGCATGGGACCGGCTCTGGGCCGGGAGGCCACCACGCGGGCGCTGGGTGCAGCCCCCCTCGACCACGTGATGGTGGTGGGCATCGCCGGTGGCCTCGACCCGGACCTCCCCGTCGGATCCCTCATGGTGCCGAGCCGGGTGCAGCTGTACCCGGACGGCCCCGAGTACACGACCCATCCGATCCCACCGCGTCAGGCCTCGGGCGGCCTCATGACCACCGAGGGGCTGTTCGATGACGATGACGTGTGGCGTCCCATCCTGGAACGTGGATTCGGCGCCGTCGACATGGAGGCAGCCGGGGTGGCCGAGGTCTGCGAAACGGCGGGGGTCGAGTGGTCGGTCTACCGGGGCATCAGCGATCGACCCGACGAGCACATCGTCGACCAGGCCGTCTTCTCCCTGAGCAAGCCGGACGGCTCGGCGGACCCGGTGGCGCTGGCCAAGTATCTCGCCCGGGACCCGCGGCGCGCCAAGGCCCTCGCGCACCTGAACCGGTGCATGCAGTCGGCAGCACGCCTCGCCGCCGACGCGGCCCGCGACGATCTCGCGGGCGGTTAGCCGTCGTCCTCGGCACTGGGCAGGCTGCTCGCCTCGTCCCGTCGCGCGATCACATGGACATCGATGTCGTTGTCCGACGCCATCCGGAGGATCTGCTGGATCACCGAGCCTCTGGTCACCGACTGCCAGCGGGTCAACCGTGACGTCCCCAGCACGATCTGCGTGATCTGCTGATCGACGGCGGCCGCGAAGATCGTCTTCGCCACGTCGTCCCCCTGCACGGACTGCCACGAGCCGCCCACCGCCCTGACGAGTTCCTGGAGCTCGGTCGTACTCGCCGCGCTCGCGTCCGCGTCGCCCGACACCACGTGGATGGCAACGAGGGGGGCCTTGACCCGGGAAGCGATACGCGCCGCCCGTCGGATCACCGCTGCGTTCCCCGGCGCGCCGGTCACCGCCACCATGATCCGCTCGGTCGTCTCCCACAGGTCGCCGTGCGCGCCGCCCCGGGACCGCAGGAACTCGAGGAGCTCCTCCTCGGTCTCGTCGGCCACGAAGCGCAGCGAGAGCTCACGCAGGGCGACGAGGTTCTCGGTCCGGAAGAACCCGTTCAACGCCGACGGCACCTTGGCCTCCGGGTAAATGTTGCCGTGCAGCATCCGGCGCCGCAGCTGGTCGGCCGAGGAGTCGATGAGCTCGAGCTGGTCGGCCCGACGCACCACCCAGTCGGGCACCCGCTCACGCACACCGACACCCGTGATCCGCTCGACGGCGTCGGCCAGGGACTCGATGTGCTGGATGTTCACGGTCGTGATGACCGCGACGCCGGCATCGAGGATCTCGAGGACGTCCTCCCACCGCTTCTCGTGCCGGCCCGACCCCGGCACGTTCGTGTGGGCCAGCTCGTCGATCAGGACGACCTCGGGCTTTCGGGCGATGACGGCGTCGACATCCAACTCCTCCCAGGCGGCGTCCCGATACTCCACCTGCCTGCGCGGGACGACGGGCAGGTCCCGGATCTGCTCCATGGTGTAGGGCCGCTTGTGGGTCTCTACGAAACCCACCACCACGTCGGCGCCCCGCTGGAACCGTCGCCATCCTTCGTCGAGCATGGCGCACGTCTTTCCCACACCGGCCGCCGCGCCGAGGTACACACGGAAGCGGCCGGTGGGCCGCACCCCCTCGTCTTCGCCGGTCTTGCTCATCTGCGCCTTTCGCCGGGCCCCATCAGTGCGTCGGTACACTCGGAGGGCCCTCCGAGGGACGGAAAGTAGTGACGGACGTGAGACGAAGCGGGCTGGTTACAAAGGCAACGTACCAGCGTACGACGTTGGGGATCGTCGTCACGTTGGCCGGCCTGGGCGCACTCCTGGCCCTGATGCTGCCCTTCCGGGCCCACCTGAGCATCGCCATCCCGGCGCTGGCGTTCGTGCTCCCCACCGTGATCGGCGTCGTGATCGGCGGCTTCGTCCCGGGCGTCGTCGGCGCGGTCGGAGGCTTCCTCCTCTACGACTGGTTCTTCCTGCTGCCGTACAACACCTTTACGGTGCGATCGCCCTCCAATTGGATCGCGCTTCTCGTCTACACCGTCGTCGTGCTGATCGTGGCCCGGGTGGTCGACAAGTTGCGGGACGCGCGGGAGGAGGCGCTGCGGCGGACTGCCGAGTCGGAGCGCCTGTTTGAGCTATCGCAGGCGCTCATTGGCGACCTCACCCTCTCGCAGCTCCTGACCCACATTGCCAGCACCGTGCAGAGCGTCTTCTCGCCACGTTGGACGGTGCTCGTGCTGCCCGAGGGCGGGCGTGAGGCCACAGGATCCACCGAGGCGCTGCGCGTCGCCGCCACGGCTGGACAGGCACTCACGGAGGCTGATGTGGCATCGATCACCTCGGGTGGTGGCCAGGCCCGGTCCCTCGGCCTCGTCGATGAGGCAGGACCACACCGCGTGTCGATCGCGCTGGTCGTGAGCCATCGACCCGTGGGCATGCTCGTTCTCCAGGACGTGCGGCTGGTGGGACGGGACCGCAGCCTGCTCAGCACGTTCGCCAACCAGGCCGCGCTCACCGTCGACCGGGCCCAGCTCCGTGAGCAGGCGCTGCGGTCGCAGCTGCTGGAGGAGATCGACCGTTGGCGCAGCGCGCTCATGGGCGCCGCCTCGCACGACCTGCGCACGCCGCTGGCCTCCATCAAGACCGCCGTGTCGAGCCTGCGCCAGGTCGACGCCCACCTGGGGCCCGAGGACCGGGCTGAGCTGCTCGAGCTCATTGAACTCCAGGCGGACCGTCTGGCCCGCCTCGTCACCAACCTCCTCGACATGACCCGTATTGAGGCCGGGGCGCTCGAGCTGCGGCCGACGACGCTGGCGTTCGACGAGCTGGTCGTCGAGGCGCTGGCGGCGCTGGGTGGTCTCATGGCGCCCGGCCGCGTCAGGGTGGATGCGCCCGACGACCTGCCGCTTCTGCACCTCGACCACGTTCTCATGAGCCAGGTCCTGGCGAACGTGCTCGAGAACGCGGAACGGCTCTCCCCCGAGGACAGCGTGATCCGCGTGGCGGCGAGGACCGCGCCGGGAAGCGCGGCCACACGAGTCGAGATCGCCGTGAGCGACGACGGCCCCGGCATCGCCCGCGAGGAGCGCGCGAGAGTCTTCGAGATGTTCAGCCAGAACGGCGGCGGGGGTAGAGCCGGCCTGGGCCTGGCGATCGCCAAGGCCTTCGTCGAGGCTCACGGCGGGCTCATCTGGATCGACCCCGACGTGGCCCGGGGCGCCCGAGTCGTCTTCACGGTGCCTTGCGAGACACGCGTCACGGCGCCGGTCTGAGCGTCCCGTGGCCAAGGTCCTCGTCGTGGACGACGACCCGTCGCTGCTGAAGGCGCTCCGGATCGGGCTGACCGCCCGTGGAGACGATGTCCTCACCGCGCACTCGGGGACCGACGCCGTCAACCAGGTCGCCCTGGCCGGACCGGACCTCGTCATCCTCGACCTCGGATTGCCCGACTTGGATGGCTTGGAGGTGTGTCGCCGCATCCGCGAGTTCTCCGACGTCCCCATCGTGGTGCTGTCCGCCTACGGCGACGAGCGTCGCAAGGTGGAAGCCCTCGACAGCGGGGCCGACGACTTCGTCACGAAGCCTTTCGGCATGGCCGAGCTCGAGGCGCGGCTACGGGTGGCACTGCGCCACGCCGACGCCCACCGGGGCGACGGCGCGGAGCATCCGACCAGCCTGCAGGTTGGCGACCTCGACGTCGACCTCGTCCACCACATGGCGACGCTGGCGGGCTCGCCACTGCACCTCACGGCGAAGGAGTTCGAGCTCCTCGCCTACCTGGCCCGCCACGCCGGCAAGGTATGCACCCACCATATGATCCTCAAGGATGTGTGGGGACCCGGCTACGGCGCCGAGTCCAACTACGTGCGGGTCTACACCCACCGTCTGCGTAAGAAGCTCGCTGACGACGAAGGCCGCATTCTCCGGACGGTGCCGGGCATCGGCTACCAGTTGATGCCCGATTCTCAGCGTTCGTCGATGAACGAGTAGACCGGGTTGAGCATCACCAGGCCGTCGTCGACGAGGCCCGGGGTCCCGTCGACCACGAGGCGACGACCCACTTCGAGGCCCGGCACCGCAGAACGACCCACGAAGCGGAGGACGAGGGACCCGGTGTCGTCGCTGATGGTGGCATCGGTGCGGACCCAGGGCCGCTCGGTGCTGACGACGGAGACGACCTCTCCTCGCAGCGTCGTCCGTCGCCGGGGGATGGCGGACGAGATAGCTGAGATCACGCGGATTTGAGCTTGGCCAGCGCCTCGTTCAGTTGCAGCACGTTCACGAAAGGAGAGCCGAGGAAGCCGAGCTGCTTGCCTTGAGTGTTCTGGTCGATCAGGCTCCGCAGCCGCGACGGGGAGATCCCGGTCGCACGCGAGACCATGGGGATCTCGGCGTACGCGTCCTGTGGCGTGATGTCGGGGTCCAGACCACTCGCCGACGTGGTCACGAGGTCGGGCGTGGGGTTGACGCCCCGCGCCTTCCAGTAGGCGACCAGCTGCTGCGTGTTCTGCAGCAGGGTCTTGGAGCGGGGCCCGAGGTTGGTCGTCGCAGACTCGCCGGAGTTCAGGACCCCTGGCTTGCCCGGGATGTTGTTGGCCTGTAGCGGGTTGTCCCCTCCACTGGCGGCCGGGCTGGCCGACCCGGCATACGGCCCCAGATTGTCGGGGCGGCCTTGGAACACGCAGCTGCCAAGCCGGTGACCGGGGCACCTTGTCTGCGACCAGTCCTGGCCGATGAGCCTCGAACCGTTCGCCGTCAGGGAGCCGTCGGCCTGGCCCCGGAAGAAGGCCTGGGCGACCCCGGTGCCGGCGAAGGCGTACAGGAAGCCGAAGAAGACGGTGAAGACGACGACGGTGATGATGGAGCGACGGAGATGGGTGATCATGTGAGGCTCGCGATCAGTAGGCGTGGAGGGCGACCAGGATGAGGTCGATGAGCTTGATGAAGATGAACGGCACGATGATCCCGCCCACGCCGTAGATAAAGACGTTTCGGCGTAGGATCGCCTCCGCGGACGCCGCCCTGAACTTCACTCCTCGCAGCGCAAGCGGAATCAGTGCCACGATGACGAGGGCGTTGAAGATCACGGCCGAGAGCACTGCACTCTCGGGGCTGTGCAATTTCATGATGTTGAGCGCGTTGAGCTGCGGGTACGTGGCCACGAACAGCGCCGGGATGATGGCGAAGTACTTGGCGATGTCGTTGGCGATGGAGAACGTCGTCAGCGACCCACGGGTGATGAGCAACTGCTTGCCGATCTCGACGACGTCGATGAGCTTGGTGGGGTTGGAGTCGAGGTCGACCATGTTGCCGGCCTCCTTGGCAGCGGTGGTCCCCGTGTTCATCGCCACGCCCACGTCGGCCTGGGCCAGTGCGGGCGCGTCGTTGGTGCCGTCACCGGTCATGGCCACGAGCTTCCCGCCCTCCTGCTCGTGCCGGATCAGCTCCAACTTGGCCTCGGGAGTCGCCTCGGCCAAGAAGTCGTCGACGCCTGCCTCTTGGGCAATGGCGGCAGCGGTCAGCGGGTTGTCGCCGGTGATCATGACCGTCCGGATCCCCATCAGGCGCATCTCGTCGAACTTCTCGCGGATGCCCTGCTTCACGACGTCTTTGAGCTCGATCACGCCGAGAATGACTGGACCGTCCGCCACGACCAGCGGGGTGGAACCGCCCCGGGCGATGCGATCGACGATCTCTTGGAGCCCGTCAGGTGGCGTGCCGCCCTGCTCGACCGCCCAGGTCCGAACCGATTCGGCCGCACCCTTGCGGATCTGGCGGCCATCGACGTCGAGTCCCGACATCCGGGTGGTGGCCGAGAAGGGAACGAACTCGTGCGAACCGACGGGCAGCTCCCGCTCGCGAATGTTGAAGCGTTCCTTGGCGAGGACCACGATGGACCTGCCCTCGGGCGTCTCGTCGGCCAGCGAGGCCAGCTGGGCGGCGTCGGCCACCTCCTCTTCCGTGTGCCCGTGCGCCGGGAAGAAAGCCGACGCCATGCGGTTGCCGAGCGTGATCGTCCCGGTCTTGTCGAGCAGCAGCGTCTGCACGTCGCCGGCCGCCTCGACGGCGCGTCCGCTCATGGCGAGGACGTTGCGCTGCACGAGTCGGTCCATGCCGGCGATGCCGATGGCCGAGAGGAGCGCACCGATGGTGGTCGGAATGAGGCACACGAGCAGGGACACCAAGATGACGATCGACACCGTCGCGCCCGAGTAGACACCGAAGGCCTGCAGGGTCACGACGACGGGGATGAAGACGATGGTCAGGACGGCCAGAAGGATGGTGAGTGCGATCTCGTTCGGCGTCCGCTGGCGGTTGGCCCCTTCGACCAGGGTGATCATGCGGTCGAGGAAGGTCTGACCGCGCTCGGCGGTGATGCGCACCACGATGCGGTCGGAGAGCACCCTGGTCCCTCCGGTGACGGCGGAGCGGTCCCCTCCGGACTCGCGGATGACGGGTGCCGACTCCCCGGTGATGGCCGACTCGTCCACCGAGGCGATGCCCTCGACGATCTCGCCGTCGGAGGGGATGAGGTCGCCCGCCTCGCACACTACGAGGTCCCCCTTCGCCAGCTCCGCGGCTGCCACCCGCTCCTCAGAGCCGGCCGGTGTGAGACGGCGTGCCTCGGTCTCGGCTCGCATGCGGCGTAGGGTGTCGGCCTGCGCCTTGCCCCGCCCTTCCGCCATGGCTTCGGCGAAATTGGCGAACATCACCGTGAGGAAGAGCCAGACGGTGATGGACCAGTCGAACACGCTGGGGTGCGCGATCGACTCGATCAGAGTGACGACGGTGCCGACCAGCACGACGAACATGACGGGGTTCTTGATCTGCACCCGAGGGTCGAGCTTCTTGAAGGCATCGACGAGGGCCTGGCCCATGATCTGGCGGTCGAAGAGGCTCCGAGACCCGGCGACGCCGTGTGGCAGGTCGCTTGGCTGGGATTGCGGTTGTGTGGTCACTGTGGTCATCAAAAGAACTTTCCGTGGCTGAGCTGCTCGACGATGGGTCCGAGCGAGACGGCGGGGAAGAAGGTGAGGCCACCGATGATGATGATGACGCCGATGGTCAGCCCGACGAACATGCCATTGTCGGTGCGGAACGTCCCGAGCGAGGCGGGGACGGTGTTCTTGGCGGCCAGGGCGCCACCCAGCGCGAGGGCCGGGACCATGATCCCAAAGCGGCCGATCATCATGTCGATGGCGCCGACGATGTTGTAGAAGGCGGTATTGCCCGTCAATCCAGCCATGGCCGACCCGTTGTTGTTGCCCTGCGATGTGAGGCCATAGAGGATCTCGGAGAATCCGTGAGGACCGGCGTTCAGCGGGCCCGCCCGCCCGGCATGGAGCGACACCGCGATGGCCGTGAACACCAACACGGTGACCGGCATTACCACCGCGGCCAGGCCGGCCAGCTTCACCTCCCGGGCCTGGATCTTCTTGCCCAGGTACTCGGGTGTTCGCCCGATCATGAGGCCACCGATGAAGACCGCGATGACGGCGTAGATGAGCAGCGTGTACAGCCCGCTCCCGGTCCCGCCCGGGGTCACCTCGCCGAGCATCATGCCGGTCATCGGCCCGAATCCACCCATGGGGTTGTACGAGTCGGTGGCGCTGTCCACGGCGCCGTCTGAGGTCTGGGTCATCGACACATTGAACAGCGCGCTGGTTGTGTCGCCGAAATAGGAGTTCTTGCCCTCCGTGTTGCCCACAGTGGAGTGCACGCCGGCCGTCGCGATGGCCGGGTTGTTCTGGTGCTCGGCATAGGCCGTGAAGCCGACCCAGGTGCCGAAGATCAGGACCATGGCGATCAACAGGGCGACGCCGTGGCGGATGCTCCCTACCATTTTGCCGAACGTGTATGTCAACGCGAACGGAATGGAGAGTGTGAGCCAGATGTAGATGAAGTTGGTGATCGCCGTGGGGTTCTCGAAGGGGTGTCCCAGGTCGACGTTGAAGAACCCGCCGCCGTTGGTGCCCAGCTGCATGATCGGCCCCATGAAGCCTGCCGGCCCCCGCGGGATTGTCTGCGTGACGCCGTTCATTGCGTTGTGGATCGACACGGGCCCAGCAAGGGTCTGCACCGCGCCCAAGGCGACCATCACGATCCCCGCCAGGAAGGCAATCGGGAGCAGGATGTACAGGCAGCACCGGGTGATGTCGACCCAGAAGTTGCCGATAGAGGGCGAGTTCCGGCGCGAGAAGCCCCGGGTCACGGCGATCGCCACGGCGATCCCGACGGCGGCGCTGACGAACTGCTGCACGGTCAGCACGCCGATCTGGGAGAAGTACGACATCGTCGTCTCGCCGCCGTAGTTCTGCCAGTTGGTGTTGGTCATGAACGAGGTGATCGTGTTGAAGCTGAGCGCTTGCGGCACGGCCCCGAAGTGCTGGGGGTTGAGCGGCAATGACCCCTGGATCCGCAGCAGCAGGTAACCGACGGCGAGGAACACCCCGGAGAAGATGACGGTGGAGCCGGCGTAGCGCTTCCAGGACTGCTCCCTGTCGGGGCTGGTGCCGAGGAGCCGGTAGAAGGGTCGCTCGGCCCAGGCCAGGAAGGTGACGCGGCCGTCGAAGACCGCTGCCATGTACGACCCCAGGTACCGCCAGGCGAGGCCGAGCGTGATGATCAGGACGACGATGGTCCAGAAGAAGCCCATGTCAGATCAGAACCATTCGGGCTTGAACATGGCGATGCCCAGGTAGATGAACAGCACCACGGAGATGCCGAGAAGGACGCCCTGGACCCAGGTCATACCCGCTCCAAGCACCAGATGAGGCCCAAAAACGCCGCGACGAACGCGACGATCCCGAGCACGACGAGGAAGTCAGCCATGGCGACCATGCTGCCGGTGCACGTGTCAACGGAAGGTGAACGCAGGCACCCGCCGTGTCAACAATTCATCAATGGCCACTGGGCGGCGGACGTGCGTAAGGTGTGCTCCGGCGTAGAGCGAGAAGTGGGGTGAGGGCGATGGCCTTGGACCTGAAGGGGTGCCGCACGCTGGTGACGGGGGGCTCGTCGGGCATTGGTGCCGGGTTGGCCGAGGCATTGGCCGAGCGGGGTGCCGTGGTCGGCATCTGTGCCCGCCGGGCCGAACGGCTGACCGAGGTGGTCGGGCGCTGCATGGAGTACTCCCCGGACAGCCGGATGTGGGTGGTCAACCTGGCCGACCCCGATGCGGTCGACAAGCTGGCCGTCGACGTCATGGACGCGTTCGGGGGTATCGACCTTCTGGTCAACAACGCCGGCATCCCGAAGCGCCGCCACGTCACGGAGCTCGACATCGACACCGTCACGGCCGTGATGCACGTCAACTACCTCTCGCCGATGCGCCTGACCCTCGACCTGTTGCCCCAGATGGTGGCGCGGGGATCAGGCACCATCATCAACATCTCCTCGGTCGCCGCCACGCTGAGCGCCCCGGGCGAGGCCGCCTACGACGCCTCGAAGGCGGCACTCACCGCCTTCTCCGAGGCGATGGCGGTCGACCTGTGGGACACCGGGATCAAGGTCATGGTCGTCTATCCCGGCGTGATCGACACCGAGCTGTTCACGCTGCCCGACAACGACGTGCCCGACCTGCCGGTGCAGGCCGAGCCGGTGTCGGTGGCCGTCGACGCGATCCTGGCCGGGCTCGAGTCGGGCGCCGCCCAGGTCTACGTCCCCGAGTGGTTCCACGGCATCGCCGCCTCCAAGGCCCAGGACGTCGGCAAGTTCCTGGAGGGGACCGCCGCCTACCTGCGCGAACAGAAGGAGAAGGCGGGGAAGGCGCCCGCGCAGAAGGCGTGAGGGCCGGTGAACCGGGCGATACTCTCGAAGCCATGCCGCGGGCCGATCGCCGGCCGTGCCGCAAACTCTAAAACGAATCGTTTGTAGTCTCGGAGGACATGCCCCAGGGAGTCCGAGCCTTCCCCCGCGGCGAGAAGGAGGTCACCGTGAAGATCGAACCTGATGCGGCGGGCATGAGCGAAGGCCGTCTGGAGCGCATCACTGCGCACTTCGCCACGCAGTACGTCGACCCCGGGAAGATCGCCGGTTGCCAGGTCACCGTGGTGCGCGGTGGCCACATCGCCTACCACCGCTCACTCGGGTTGATGGATCGCGAGCGAGAGATGCCGATGGCCGAGGACGCCATCTTCCGCATCTACTCCATGACCAAGCCGATCGCGTCGGTCGCCCTCATGCAGCTGTACGAGCGTGGCATGTTCCAATTGGTGGACCCGGTGAGCCGCTACATCCCCGAATGGCGTACGCAACAAGTGGGAGAGGTCCAGGCCGACGGTTCCATCTCCCTGGTCAAGCCCGAGCGCCCGATGAACATGCGCGACGTCCTGATGCACACGACCGGACTGCCGGGCGGGATCTTCGCCGACAATCCCATCGACGCCGCGTTCGGCGAGGCCCGCGCCGCGCTAGGTGGGGAGCAAACGCTGGAGAGCGTCACCGCTCTGCTCGCCGAGCACCCGCTCAAGTTCCATCCGGGCACGCACTGGAATTACGGGCTGTCCACCGACATCGTCGGGCGCCTGGTCGAGATCCTCTCGGGGCTCCGCCTCGACGAGTACCTGCGTCGCGAGCTCTTCGAACCCCTCGGCATGGCCGACACCGGGTTCTACGTGCCAGAAGAGTCACTGCCCCGCCTGGCCGCCTGCTACCAGTACCGGCCGGGCAACACCCCGAGCCTGATGGAGGGCCCGTTCGCCAACGGGTTCGTGCGCCCCCGTTCCTACCTCTCGGGTGCGGGCGGGTTGGTCTCCACCATGCACGACTACAGCGCGTTCTGCCAGATGCTGGCCAACGGCGGGCAGCTCGGCGGGCGGCGGGTCCTGGGACGCAAGACCCTGCAGCTCATGACCACCAATCACTTCGCCGGCGGGGCGACCCTCCAGGACATGGCCGTCGGGGGCTTCGGCGAAGCCGGCTTCGAGGGCGTCGGCTTCGGCCTGGGCTTCGCGGTCGGCCTGGGCCCGGCCGCCACGAGCATGGCGGGCTCGGGGGGAGAGTTCTATTGGGGCGGCGCGGCCAGCACGGCGTTCTGGGTCGACCCCGTCGAGGACCTCTTCGTGGTGTTCATGACCCAGCTCTTCCCGTCCGTCGCCTACCCGTTCCGGGCCCAGCTGCGCGCGCTCGTGTACCAGGCCATCGACGACTGATGGACGGCGGGGGGGAGACCGTCGGGCCGGCCGACGCCACCGCGGTCCCCCGCTTTGCCGGTCTCGCCACCTTCGCCCGGCTGCCCACTGCGGAACAGGTGCCGCGCTGGGACATCGCGCTGGTGGGCGTCCCCTTCGACGGCGGCACCAGCTACCGGCCCGGCGCCCGCTTCGGGCCTGCCGCAGTCCGCCAGGGCTCGCGGCTCCTGCGCCCCTACAACCCGGCCGTCGACACGCTGCCCTTCGCGCGCGCCCAAGTGGTCGACGGGGGCGACATCGCCTGCACGCCCTTCAGCGCCGAGGAGGCCGTGGCCCAGATTGAGGCGGCGGCTGACGCCTTGCTGGCCGGCGGCGGGCGGCTCGTCGCCGTGGGGGGCGACCACACCGTGGCGCTCCCGCTGTTGCGCGCCACGTCGCGCCGCCACGGCCCGCTCGCCCTGGTCCACTTCGACGCGCACCTCGACACGTGGGACACCTACTTCGGCCAGCGCTTCACCCACGGCACGCCCTTCCGCCGCGCCTGGGAGGAGGGCCTGCTCCTGCGGGACCGCAGCATCCATGTCGGGCTGCGGGGCCCGCTGTACTCCGACACCGACCTTTCCGACGACTCCGGCATGGGGTTCGCGGAGATCACCTCCGACGACGTGGCGGCCCGAGGTGTCGCCGATGTGGTGGCGCACATCCTGACCCGGGTCGGGGACGCGCCGGTCTACGTGTCGGTGGACATCGACGTGCTCGACCCGGCGCACGCCCCCGGCACCGGCACGCCCGAGGCGGGCGGACTGACGAGCCGCGAGCTTCTCTCCCTGGTGCGGGGGCTCGCGCCCGCCGCCGTCGTGGGCGGCGACGTCGTGGAGGTCTCACCCGCCTACGACCACGCCGAGATCACCGCCGTCGCCGCCGCGCACGTGCTCTACGAGCTGGTCACGCTGATGGCGCGCCGAGCGGCCGACTGAGCCATCTGCCGCCGCCGGCGTGCGCGCTTGTAACAGTGCGTTCACGTACGGGAAACCGACCGAGAACGTTGCCGCCGTAGGGTGAGCGCACACAGCCGTCCGACGTGCGGGATCAAGGATGCCTACGTGAAGCGAGACCTTCTGGTTGGTGTGGCCCAGTGGTTGGCCACACCGGGCGAGCCGCGCCAGAACATGAGCGTTGCCCTCGGCATGATGGACGACGCCGCCTCGCGTGGCGTCGAGCTCCTGGTGCTCCCCGAGCTGTGGTCCTGCGGCTACGACCCCGAGACCCTCGGCCGTGATGCGCGGGCGGATGCCGAACCCCGGGAGGGGCTACGCTCGAAGCGCCTGGCGGAGGCGGCACGAACGCGCGACATGTGGCTGGCCGCGGGCAGCGTGCCCGAGTTGGGCGAGGACGGCCTCGTCTACGACACGGCGCTGATCTTCAACCCACGGGGCGAGCTCGCGGCCTGGCACCGAAAGGCCCACCTCTACCCGCCGACGCTCGAGCACACGGTGTTCACTCCCGGTAACCGGTTGACCACGTTCGACGACCCCTCACTGGGACGTGTCGGTGTCGTCGTCTGCTTCGACGGCGACTTCCCCGAAGTTGCCCGCACCCTGGCCCTGCGCGGTGCCCGCCTCGTCCTGGCACCGTCCGCGTACGAGGTGGAGGGGGCCAACGCCTGGGACCTCCTCTACCCCGCCCTGGCCCTGACCAACAGCCAGTGGTGGGTGCAGGCCAACCAGGCCGGCTCGCATTCCACCTCCACCCTCCTCGGCGCCAGCCGGATCGTGGCGCCGACGGGGACCGTCGTGGCCGAGGCCACCCGGGCCGTGCCGGGCTCGGCCAGCCGGGCCGAGCTGCTGGTCCACCGCATCGATCTGCACATCGCCTACATGCGGGAGGGCATCTCCGGGCTGCTCCAGGACGAGCGCCACCCTGACCTCTACTTCGACCGCGTGCCGGCGGAGCCCGGGTAGTCAGCGACCCCCTCCATGCGGCACCGCATCGGGGGGGCCTCGATCTCGGCGTCTGCGCACCGGTGCACGGGTTCGGCGACACGGTCCTGGAAGTGACGACCAACCCCGTGCAATGGACTTCGCCCACCGGTGATCGCCGGCCCCTGCCGTCTTCTGAGATCGCGCGCGGGCTACGCTCTGGGGGTGGCCGCGGTCGTGGAGTCCGTGCTGATCGGGCTCGTCATCGGGCTGGTCACCGCGCAGATGGCCTTCGTCGTCACGACCGTGTACCTGCACCGGGCACTCGCCCATCGGGCGATCACCTTGAAGCCGCCCGTGCACTTCGCGTGCCGGGTCGCCATCTGGATCTCGACGGGCACCCGCCCCCGCCAATGGGTGGCGGTGCACCGCAAGCACCATGCCCACACCGACAAGGAGGGCGACCCCCACTCGCCGGTCATCTTCGGCTTCTCCGCGGTCCAGTTCGGCAATGCCGTGCTCTACCGGCGGGTGGCTCGGAACCGCGCCGCAGTCAGCCGCTATGCACGCGACCTGCCGGGCGACCGTTGGGACAGGATCCTGTTCGACCACGCCCTGCTCGGACTCGGCATCGGCATCGGCCTGCTCGTCGCCCTGTTCGGCTGGGAGATCGCCCTGATCGCCTCTGCCGTGCACGCATCGGTGTACCTCCTCGGTGGCGGAGCCATCAACGCCATCGGGCACACGTGGGGGAAGCGCCCCCACGACAACCTGGCCACGAACAACCAGTGGCTCGCCTGGTTCGTGGCCGGCGAGGGGCTGCACAACAACCACCACGCCGCGACCACCTCGAGCCGGATGTCGATGGCCAAGGGCGAGGTCGATCCCGGGTGGTGGGCCATCTGGGTGCTGGTGCGCCTGCGCTGGGCCGCCCTCCGTCAGCCCGCCTGAGCCACTCGCGGGACAGCGAACCGCGGCGCACGATCCCCGTAAGCGCGATGCCCCGTCCGTAGACTTCTCGCACCGTGTCCGACCCTTCGACGACTGTCCCCGGCGCGACCGCTGCCGCCGGCGCCACCGCTCCGCCCGAGGCAGCCGGTGCGGACTCCGCCAAGCCGGTCTGGCACGGCGTCGGCATCGTGATCGTGCTGGTCGCGATCGTGCTGGTCATCGCCGTCTACGGACCGGTGCGGCACTGGCTGGCACTGCACACCGGCATCACGCACGGCGGCCCGGACGTCTACTACAACTTCTGGTCCGGGTTCGGCTCCGACCTCGGCGAGGCGACGCTGATCAGCGCGGTCGGGCTCGGCGTCTACACCGGCGTCCGCAAGGTGAACTGTCACGTGAAGGGATGCTGGAGGATCGGGCATCACCCCCTGCTCGGCACGCCCTACATCTTGTGCCGCCGCCACCACCCGAACGTCCCGACCGCGGGCGCCTCGCACGAGCACATCCTGGAGCAGCACCGCAAGTACAAGGAAGCCCAGGAAGCCCGGGCCGCGTAGGGAGACGCCCGAGGGCGGCGCCGAATGCGGGCTCCGCGGGGCACGCCGGTTGGTAGGGTCGCCGCCATGCCCGAGGAGGAGATCTCGCTCTACCAGGGACTCCTGTCGACGCGGGCCATCCGGCGCTACGCCGACGAGCAGGTACCCGACGAGGTGTTGCGCGACATCCTCTTCGCCGCCACCCGGGCCCCGAGCGGGTCGAACCGCCAGCCCTTCCGCTTCATCGTCCTCACCGACGGGCCGGTGGCCCAGGAGGCCAAGCGACTGCTCGGCGTTGGGGCTCGCCAGTTCTGGGCCGCCAAGCGGGAGGCCGACGGGTACGACAAGGGCTCGGGAGCCGACGCCGACTCGCCCAAGTCCCGCATGGCCCGCACCATGCAGCACTACGTGGACGCGTACGAGTCCGTCCCCGTGCTCATCCTGGCCTGCTTCGTCCACTACCGGCACACGAGCTACACCGACGGCGCCTCGGTCTACCCCGCCTGCCAGAACCTCCTCCTGGCGGCACGCGCCCTGGGTTACGGGGGCGTCATGACGGGATGGCAGTTCGCGGCGGACGCCGAGCTCCGGGCGCTGCTGCAGATCCCCGACGACGTGGAGCTCATGGCGACCATCACTCTCGGCCGACCCCAGGGGCGCCACGGCCCGGTGCGCCGGCGCCCGCTCCCCGAGCTGGTCTACGGGGAGCGGTGGGGACGGGCCCCCACCTGGGCGGTCGACCCAGAGGGGGCCTCGCACACGGCCGCGGGACCGCCGACCGCCAGCTAATACAGTTGGGGCTGCGCACCCCCGCGGAAGGCTGACCATGCCCGCTGCCGATCCTCTCTTCTTCGACGCCGACAACCACTACTACGAGGCGCTCGATGCGTTCACCCGTCACCTCGACCCTGCGCACGGGCCGCGGGTGATCCAGTGGGTCGACATCGGTGGCCGGCAGTACCACGCGCTCGGTGGCCGGGTGAGCCGGGCCGTCACCAATCCCACCTTCGACCCGATCGCGCCGGCGGGCGCGCTCGTCGACTTCTTCCGGGGCAACCCCGACGGCCGGCCGATGCACGAGTTGATGGGCACGTCCGAACCCATCCGA
This sequence comes from uncultured Acidimicrobiaceae bacterium, assembly GCA_963837125.1. GTDB lineage: Bacteria > Actinomycetota > Acidimicrobiia > Acidimicrobiales > RAAP-2 > Bog-473. The sequence goes on from CAWILW010000006.1 coordinate 375,559, forward strand.
CCCGAATACCGCGACCGCGACGCCCGCCTGGCCACGATGGACGCCCAGGGCCTGGCCAAGGTCTGGCTGTTCCCGACGTTGGGCATGCTCTACGAGGAGGCGCTCAAGAACGACCCGGGCGCCGTGGTCCTCCTGTTCCGGGCCTTCAACCGCTGGCTGGCCGAGGACTGGGGCATGGCCTATGCGGACCGCATCTTCGCCGCGCCCTACATCTCGCTGGCCGACGTCGACGAGGCGGTGCGCGAGCTCGAGTGGGCGCTGGACCAGGACGCCCGCACCGTCGTGCTGCGCGCCGCGGCGCCGACCACCGCGGCCGGGCCGCTCTCACCGGCGGCCGACGTCTTCGACCCCTTCTGGGCCCGGGTCCACGAGGCCGGCATCACCGTGGTGGTCCACGCCGGTGACGCCGGCCTGTCGTCCAACGGCTACGCGGTCGACGGCTTCTCGGCCTCGTTCCGCGGTGGCGGGGGTCGGCCGAGCATCAAGATGTTCGCCATTGAGCGGGCGGCCCACGACTTCCTGGCCACGCTCATCCTCGAGAAGCTCTTCGATCGCTTCCCCAACGTGCGGGTCGCCTCCGTCGAGAACGGATCCGAGTTCCTCGCTCCGCTGTTCCGCAAGCTGGGCACCACGGCCCGGCGCATGCCGGGCTACTTCGCCGAGGATCCGGTGCTCACCTTCCGCCGGCACGTGTGGATCAACCCGTTCTGGGAGGACGACGTCGACGAGATCGTCGGTCTCATGGGCGACGACCGCGTCATCTTCGGGTCGGACTGGCCGCACATCGAGGGACTGCCCGAGCCGACCGACTGGGTGACCGAGCTGCAGAAGCTCTCGCCCGAGTCGGTGCCGAAGATCATGGGCGGCAACGTGTCCGAGCTCAACGAACGCCGGCCGCTGCCGTGAGCGAGGTGGTCGACCGCAGCGAGACGGTGACGTCTGCACCCCCCCCGTCCCAGCTCGATCCCCACGTCATCATCATCTTCGGGGCGACCGGCGACCTGGCAGCGCGCAAGCTCCTCCCAGGCCTCCTCCATCTGTCCGTCGCGGGGATGATGCCCGAGTACCGCATCATCGGCAGCTCGACGAGCGACCTCAGCGACGAGGACTTCCGCCACCTCGCCCGCCACGCCGTCGACCAGTTCGCCACCGGCAAGATCTCCCTGCTCCAGTGGGCGAACTTCGAGAAGCGGCTGAGCTTCGTGTCGACGAAGGCCGGCCCGGACGAGTTGGCCGACAGGGTGCGCCAGGCCGAGGACGAGATCGGTGGTGACAACGTCCGCCGGCTGCACTACCTGAGCATCCCGCCCTCGGCGGACCGTTCCGTGATCCAGATGCTGGCCGACGCCAAGCTGGTCGAGCGGGCGCGGGTGGTCTTGGAGAAGCCGTTCGGCACCGACCTGGCCAGCGCCCGGGCACTCAACGACGCGCTGCACCAGTTCTTCGACGAGGAGCAGATCTTCCGCATCGACCACTTCTTGGGGAAGGAGGCGGCGCAGAACATCCTGGCCTTTCGCTTCGCCAACGGGCTCTTCGAACCGATCTGGAACCGGGACCACATCGACCACGTGCAGATAGACGTGCCCGAGACGCTCTCGGTCGACGACCGGGTCGCCTTCTACGAGGCGACCGGGGCCTTCAAGGACATGGTCGTCACCCACCTCTTCCAGATCCTCGCCTTCATGGCCATGGAGCCGCCTACCGCCCTGGAGTCGGTGGGAATCAGCGAGGAGAAGAACAAGGTGTTCCGCTCCATGCGGCCTCTCGACGTGACCCAGGTCGTCCGGGGGCAGTACGAGGGCTACCGCGACGTCCCCGGCGTGGATCCCGAGTCGGACACCGAGACGTTCGTCGCGCTGCGCTGCGACATCGACAACTGGCGCTGGGCCGGTGTCCCCTTCTTCCTTCGCACCGGCAAGTGCATGGGCGGAGGCGAGCGCATCATCTCGATCGCGTTCCGCGCGCCCCCCAAGTCCATGTTCCCCGCGGACTCCGGGGTGGGCGCCCAGGGGCCCGACCATCTCACCTTCGACCTGGCCGACTCCTCCAAGCTGTCGCTCTCCTTCTACGGCAAGAAGCCGGGCCCGGGCATGAAGCTCGAGAAGCTCAGCCTGCAATTCGCCCTGCGCGACACGGGGCAGGACGCCGACGTGCTCGAGGCCTACGAGCGCCTTCTCCACGACGCCATGGTCGGCGATCACACGCTGTTCAACACGGCCGAGGGGATCGAACGCCTGTGGGAGGTGGCCACGCCGCTGCTCGAGCACCCACCCCCGGTGGAGTCCTACGCCAAAGGCACCTGGGGGCCACCGGCCACCAACGACCTGGTCGCGCCGCGCAGTTGGCGGCTGCCCTTCGAGCGCCGCTGGCGCGGAACCCCCTCCTGACCATGCGGTGACGCCGGCGGCCGGCGCAGTGGCAGGCTCGGCTGCCGACTCAGGGCCGGCGGACTCAGGGCCGGCCGCCAGGAGCCTGGCTTTTGGATCGGCGGCGTTGTTCCCGAACTCCAAATAGGAATATGTATGTCTGGAGAACCGTCGCCAGCGGGGCTGGCGGGCCGAAGTGGCGGCCGACGGGGAGTCAGGGGATGAGGAGCACCCGGCCGAACGCCTGCCGGCTCTCGATGTAGGCGTGGGCCCCCGCGGCATCCGAGAGCGGGAAGGTGCGGTCGATGACCACCTTGAGGTCGCCCCGCGCGATGGCGTCGAGGTGCCCGGCGATCATCGGGTGCGGGCGGCCCGTGAGCAAGAGCTCGGCGCCCAGGAAGTAGCCCGACAGCGTCTGGTTGTTGGGCCGCATGGTGGAGATGTCGACCTGCTCCGCCCGCGCCCTGCCGGCGTCTCCGACGCTGACGCACCGGCCCCGGTAGGCGAGCACGTTGATGCTCCCCTGCAGGGTCACGCCTCCCACCGAGTCCACGACCACGTCGACGCCGCGGCCCTCGGTCAACCGGCGCGCCTCGACCACGAAGTCATGCGTGACGTAGTTGATGCCCTCGTCGAGCCCGAGCTCTCGCAGCCGCTCGAGCCGGTCGTCGCTCGATGCCGTGGCGAAGACGCGGGCGCCGGCCCGCTTCGCCATCTGGATGGCCGCGATGCCCACGCCACCTGCACCGGCGTGGATGAGCGCTGTCTCGCCGGCCTGCAGGCGGCCGAACTCGAAGAGGCAGTCATCGGCCGTCCCGAAGGGCACCGGCACGCACGCCGCCTCGTCGGTCGACACGCCGTCGGGGATCTTCCAGGCGAACGCGGCGGGCACCGCCCTGCGTTCGGCGTGCGAGCCGTCGATGCCGACGGTGACCGCCCGGTCCCCCACGGCGAAGCCGACCACGTCGGCGCCGACCTCCGCCACTGTGCCGGCGCACTGGTAGCCCACCACGTGCGGCACCCGGGCCAGGTCGCCGCCCAGCCGGCTCAGGGTGTCGCCGCCCTCGATGCTGACCGCCTCGACGTCGACCAGGATGTCGCCCGGCCCCGGGACCGGGTCGGGCACGTCCTCGTAGCGGAACACGTCGGGCGCTCCGGTCTCGTAGTACACCGCTGCCTTCATGAGCAGACATACTCCCTCATCCGGAAGCGACGTGTCCTGTCCGTGTACCACCTCGACGTCTGGGGCAACTGGGTGGCGATCCTGCCGTTGGCGTTCTTGAAGTAGCTCTGGCACCCGTCACTCCACACCGTGCCGGCAAGGGCCTCGGCCAGCTCGCGGTTGTAGGCGTCCATGACCTCGCGGCGGACGTCGACCGCGCCCACCCGGCGCAGGCGCATGGCCCGCAACGCGCTCGAGGACGTAGGTCGCCTGGGCCTCGAGGATCACGATGATGGAGTTGCCTCCCTGGTTGGTGTTCGGGCCGTAGAGCATGAAGAAGTTGGGGTACCCCGACACGGTCAGGCCCAGGTAGGCGTGCGCCACCTCCGACCAGTCGTCGTGCAGGCGACGGCCGCCCACGCCGACCACCTCGATCCCCTCCAGGTACTCGGTCGCCTTGAACCCGGTGGCGAGGACGATCGCGTCCACCGGACGCTCCCGCCCGTCCATCGTGACGATGGCGTGCGGCGTCACCCGCTCGATCGCCTCGGTGACCAGCTCCACGTTGTCGCGCACGAGGGCCTTGTAGAAGTCGCTGCAGACGAGCGTGCGCTTGCACCCGAAGGGGTAGTCCGGCGTGAGCTTGGCGCGCAGCTCGTCGTCCTTGATCCGGTGGTCGATGTGGCTCAGGGCCAGCGCCTTGAGCTGCTCGGCCACCTCGTCGCCGTGGCGGAAGGCAATCGTGTTCTCGAAGGCCCAGTAGATCTCGCGCCGGTGGCGCCTGGCCGCGATCGGGTTGCGGGCGAAGCGGCGCTTCTCCTCCTCGGTGAACGGCTTGTCCGAGCGCGGCAGGATCCACTGGGGGGTGCGCTGGAAGACGGAGACCGACTGGGCCCCCTTGGCCAGTTCGGGCACGATCTGCGCCGCGCTCGCTCCCGTCCCGACGACCGCCACCCGCCGGCCGGACAGGTCGTGCTCGTGCTCCCAGCGCGCCGAGTGGAAGCAGGGGCCGTCGAAGGTGCCGAGGCCTTCGATCTCGGGCACGAACGGGGTCGTGAAGGTCCCGATGGCGCTCACGAGCACGTCCGCCTCGTAGTGGCCCCCCTCCGCGTCGGCGAGACGCCAGCGCCGGGCGCCCTCGTCCCAGCGGGCGCTGGTGATCCGGGTGTGAGGCCGCAGGTGGCCCCTGATGCCGAAGCGGTCGGCGCACTCCTCGAAGTACTGCAGGATCTCGGGCTGGTTGGCGTACGTCTTGGTCCAGTCGGGCTTGAGGGCGAACGAGTAGGAGTAGAGGTGCGACGGCACGTCGCAGGCCGCGCCGGGGTAGGTGTTGGCGCGCCAGGTGCCGCCCACGCCGTCGGAGGCCTCGAAGAGCACGAAGTCGCGCCGGGACGACTTGGCCAGCCGGATGGCCAGGCCGAGCCCCCCGGCGCCTGCCCCGATGATGGCCACCCGCCAGTGCGGGACCGTCCCACCCTCGTCCGGCGCCGTCACGCGTCACCTCCGGCCAGGGTGGCCAGGTTGCCTCTGGCCACGTCGTCCATCAGCTCCACCCGCACCCCGTTGGGGTCGTGCACCACGGCCAGGCGCACGCCGCTGACCGCGGCCACCGTCGGCTCCCCTCCGACCCCGAGCGCGGCGAGGCGAGGCAGGACCGTCTCGAGGTCGGCGTGGAGCGACAGGAGGAAGAATCCCTCTGCGGGCCCGGTCGCACCTGCGCCGGGCGGCGCCGTGCCCTCCATGGCGACGAGCTCGACGATGCCGCTCTCCGAAGCCGCCGCGTCGCCGAGGAAGACCGAACGCAGCGTCGTGGTCGCACTCCCGAAGAGCTCGGGCCAGGGACCGTCGAACGAGTGGTCCATGAGCACGTCGAATCCCAGCCCGTCGCGCCAGAAGACGAGGCTCGCCTCGACGTCACGCGTCGCGATCGCAGAGTGGTGCACCTTCGCCACGGGGCCTCCGGGGGACAGGGATGAGGCCAAGAGTCTGTCACCGCCGGACGGGTACGGTCTGACCCCGGGCGGGACCGAAGGAGGGCACATGGACGACGAGACCGAGCCGCTCGCACTGGTCATCGGGGGCGGGTCGGGCATCGGCGCCGCGCTGGCCGGACTGCTCCGGGCGCGCGGTACCACGACCGTGACCTGGGACGTGGCGGGGGCGCACGACGTCACCTGCGACGTCACCGAGCCCGAGGCGATCGACCAGGCCGTGCGCCTGACCCGGGAGCGCTGGGGCGTGCCGACCGCCGTCACCGTGACGGCGGGTGTCGGGCACTCGGGCCTGCTCGCCGACGCGGACCCCGACGACTTCGACCGCATCATGCGGGTGAACGCGCGGGGGCCCTGGCTCTGCATGCGGGCCTGGGCCCGCGCCATGCAGGAGGAGCGAGTGGGCGGCTCGTTCGTCGCCGTCTCGAGCGTGAGCGCACGCCTGGTCGACCGCAACATGGGCCTCTACTGCGCATCGAAGGCTGCCCTGTCGATGCTGGTCAAGGTCGCGGCCGCCGAGTGGGGGCCGTCGGGCCTGCGCGTCAACGCGGTGGCGCCCGGTGTGACGCGCACACCGATGCTGGGGCGCGGGCCCGCGGCGACGATCGCGGGCTCGCCGTGGCTCGCCGGGGTCGCGGCGCGGACCGCGCTCGGCCGGTTGGGCGAGGCCGACGACGTCGCAACGGTGATCGTCGCCCTGCACGCGATGGCATGGGTGACCGGGCAGGTCGTCGAGTGTGACGGCGGGCTGGCCCTGCACAGCCCCATCGACGCCTACGGAGAGATGCTGCGCCTCGGGGGCGGCGAGGGCTGAGCCCGGCGCCGGCGGCGTGCGCTCAGTGGGCGCCCTGGGGACGCAGCCCGTCGCAGACGATCCCGAGCAGGTCGCAGGCGGGCACGGCGGCGGAGTGCGCCGCCGCCTGGCACGTGGCGCCGACGAGCGACACCACCATGGTTGCCGTCACGTCGGCGCGTACGGCACCGACGGATTGGGCCCGCCCCAGTAGGACGCCCACCGCGTCGCGGAGCGCGTCCTTCACCTCGGCGGCGGACACCTCGAATTCCACTCCGGCGCCCATCACGGCCGCCATGAGGTCCCGCTTGGCCGCCCCCTCCTCCACGATGTGCGTGAGGAAGCCGAAGAAGGCTGTGGCCGGGTTGTCGGCGTCGGCCAGCGCGCGGGCCTCGACCGTCAACTCGGAGAGCCGGTCGAGGAGGATGGCCTCGCACAGCTTCTCCTTGGTCGGGAAGTGCCGGTAGAGGGTGCCGACGCCGACCCCGGCCTTCTCGGCGATCGTGTCGACGGGAACCTCGATCCCCTCGGCGGCGAAGACGATCTCGGCCGCCTCGAGGATGCGCTCGCGATTGCGCTGGGCGTCGGCCCGCAGGGGACGGGTGGCGACGGCCATCGGCTCGTCACACCCCCCCGCTACCTTCGAATTCGGGCCCACGGAAATCTCTCCCTCCCCGTTGACAAACGGAACCATCGTTCCGTATAGTGTAACCGGAACCAATAGTCCGATTCCGATTGTAAGTCATCCGGGCCGCCGAAACCAGTCCCTTCCCAGTGAGGAGGGGATTCGGGCGGAACCGGGGATCGAATCTCGGACCTTCCAGGAGACGGAGACGCCATGACCTCGACCCTCGACCGCCCCGACCAGACCAGCGGGACCAGCGGCCCTTCACCCGACCTCGACCCGAAGCGCTTTCGGGCGCTGGCCATCATCGCGGTGGCCCAGCTCATGGTCGTGCTCGACGCCTCGGTGGTGATCATCGCCCTGCCGTCGGCGCAGCGGGCACTGCACATCTCGACCGCCAACCGCCAGTGGATGCTGACCGCCTACACGCTGTCCTTTGCCGGCCTGCTGCTCCTCGGGGGCCGCATCGCCGACTACTTCGGGCGCAAGCGGATGTTCGTGATCAGCCTGGTCGGCTTCGCCGGCGCCTCCGCCCTGGGGGGCCTGGCCCAGAACTCCGCCATGCTCTTCAGCGCCCGCGCCCTGCAGGGCGCTTTCGCCGCCATCATGGCTCCGGCCGCCTTGTCGCTGCTCACGGTGGCCTTCACCGAGCCCAAGGAGCGCGCCCGCGCCTTCGCCGTCTACGGCGGCATCGCCGGCGCCGGCGCGGCCATCGGCCTCATCCTCGGCGGCATCCTGACCGAGTTCGCCTCTTGGCGCTGGACCCTCCTGATCAACGTGCCCATCGCCATCGCCGCCGCCGTGGCCGCATTCCGCTTCGTCTCCGAGAGCCGGGCCTCGGCCAACCACGGTTATGACCTGCCCGGTGCGGCAACGGTCACCGGCGGGCTGCTGGCGCTCGTCTACGGGTTCACCAAGGCGGGCACCGACGGCTGGGGCTCTTCGGTCACGCTCACCTTGTTCGGCATGGCCGCCGTGCTCCTGGTCGCCTTCGTTGTCATTGAGCAGCGGGCAGCCCACCCGCTGCTCCCTCTCCGCATCGTCCTCGACCGCAACCGGGGTGGGTCGTTCCTGGCCTCCCTCCTGGTCGGCACCGCGCTCCTCGGGACCTTCCTTTCGCTCACCTACTACTTCCAGGGCGTCTTGCACTACTCCGCGCTGAAGTCCGGCTTCGCCTTCGTACCGTTCTCCCTCGGCATCATCGGCGGCGCCACCGCGGCCAGCCGCCTGCTGCCCCGCTTCGGCCCGCGGGCACTGCTGACCGGCGGGCTCCTGATGGGCGTCGCGGGCCTGGCGCTCTTCAGCACGCTCGACGTGCACTCCGCCTACGTGAGCACGGTGCTCCCGGCTGAAATCATCGTGAGCCTGGGCATGGGCCTGTCCTTCGTGGCCATGAGCAGCACGGCCCTGATCGGGGTCGGCGCCGAGGACGCCGGCGTGGCCAGCGCCCTCGTCAACAGCACGCAACAGACCGGGGGCACCATGGGCGCGGCCCTCATCAACACCATCGCCACCAGCGCGACGGTGTCGTACGTCGCCGTCCACGGCACCTCACCGGAGGCGCTGACCGCCGGCGCCATCCACGGCTACACGACCGCATTCACGTTCAGCGCCATCGTGCTGGGCGTGGCGGCCGCCGCCGCCTTCACCCTCATCAGGCGCAAGCCCCGGACCGCCGACGCGACGATCGAGGGAGTCGCCGAGCCGCTGGAGCTGGCGACCGTCTAGGGCCGAGGTCGCGGGCGGCACCGGCGTAGCCGGTGGCCGCCCGACCGACGCCGATCCGGCGGCCGTCTACTCGCTGACGATCTCTATGGCGTACTCGGGGCAATTGGCCACGGCGAGGCGGGCCTTCTCCTGGAGCTCGGGCGGCACCTCGTCGACGATGACGGACGCCAGGCCGTAGTCGTCGACGTCGAAGATCTCAGGGGCCAGGCCGTAGCAGCGGGCGTGGCCCTGGCACTTGTCGGGGTCGACCCGGATCTTCATCAGAACACGACGGGCAGGACGCGTGGCCCGCGCACCTGGCCGCCCGCCCAGGCGATCGCCTCGCCCTCGGCCAGCGAGAAGTCCGGGATGCGGGCGAGCCACTCCTCGAGGGCGACCTGGAGCTCCATCCGGGCCAGGTTGGACCCGGCGCAGCGGTGGATCCCCGAGCCGAAGGCGACGTGCCGGTTGTGGGCGCGATCCAGCTGGACCTCCTCGGGATGCTCGAACGCCTCCGGGTCGCGGTTGGCGCCCGGGAAGTTCATCAGGACCTTGTCCCCCGCCTTCATGGGGCAGCCCCCGTACTCCACGTCCTGGGTCACCTCGCGCGCCATGGTCACCGGCGAGTAGGCGCGCAGCAGCTCCTCGACCGCAGTCGGCATCAGTTCCGGCTCGGAGACCAGGCGCTTGCGGTCCTCGGGATGCGAGGCCAGGTGCCACAACGAGGATCCGATGGCGCTCCAGGTCGTGTCGACCCCGGCAATGAGGACGAGCGCGGCCATGCCGAGCACGATGCCGTCGTCGACGGGCTTGCCGTCCACCTCGGTGGTGAGGAGCTCGCTCAAGAGGTCGTCCCCCGGGTTGGCGCGCCGCTCCTCCAGCTGTCCCAGGAAGTAATTGAGGAGGCCCTCCGCACCGCGCTGGCGGCGCTCGGCGTCGTCGGCGAACTCCAGCACGTCACGCACCCACCCCGTGAAGGTGTCGGCAAGGTCGGTCGAGACGCCGAGGATGTGGGCGATCACCCGGACGGGGATCTGCTGGGCGTAGTCGGCCGCCGCATCCGCGTGGCCCGCGTCGGCGAACCCGTCGAGCAGGCTCCGGCACAGGTCGCGCGTCAGCGGCACGTAGGTGTCGACCCGCTTGTGCGAGAACCAGGGCAGGAGGAGCCGGCGGGTCCAGGTGTGCATCGGTGGGTCCGACGAAATGGGAGGCAACCCGTACTCGAGGTTGGGCCCCTCGAAGTTGGCGGGATCCTCGTCCTCGTCGCCCGGGATCACCGCCACCTTGAGCGAGCTGAAGTGCTCAATGTCGTGGGCGATCGCGGTCACGTCGTCGTAGCGCGTCGGGAGCCAGCTGCTCTTGCGCCGGTCGGTGTGCGCGATCGGGCAGGTCCCGCGCAGCTCGTCCCAGATGCTGAACGGATCGGCCACGTACCGCGGGTCGAGGACGTCAAAGTCGGTGGCCCAGTCCTTGACGGGTGCGGTCTGTGTCATGAAACCCCCTACGTGTCCTGTTCCAGTTCCTGCGAGGTGTCCCGGCGAAACGGCCGCCCCAAGCGACAGCCTAGTGCGGGTCTCGCGGGGCCTCGCTGCGGGCCGCGCCGCCGGCTCGCCAACTCTGACCCGGCCCCCAGCGTCCACCCAGCTGGACCACACCGGGATCCGCCGCGGTGGCGGCACGGCAGTTTGCCGGGTCAGACAGGGCAGGAGCCGCACGACATGAAGAGCGATCTACGGCAGGAGCCGGCGCCCGACGCCGACCCAGGACTCCCCCGCCCGCGCACCGGTGCGCGCTGGCGCTGGTCCTCCCCACGCGGCGCACTGGTCGCGCACAGGCGGCCCCCGCGGGAACCGCGGACGCGGGACACGACGACGACCCACGTCGTGTCGTCGGCGACGACGTTCAAGACTCGCGGAGCGCTAGCGCGTGACGCGCTGGCCCGCCCGCAGCACCTCGTACTGCCGGGACTCGTCGTCGGCGGGCGTGCGGGTCGTGCCACCGCCCGGCTGCAGGCGGACCGCCGCCGCGCCGGTCGGGGCGAACTGCACGATGTAGGCCTTGCGCACGTCCTCGGTGCGGTTGGGACCCGTCGAATGCGGGGTCAGGGACGAGAACACGACGATGCTCCCCGCCTGGACCGGCACCGCGGTGGCGTCCGGTGGGTCGCGCAGACAGACGAAGCCGGTGTCGGAGTACTCGTGGGCGAGCGTGCCGGCGCGGTGCAGGCCCGGCACGACCCATGGGCAGCCGTTCTCCGCTGTGGCGTCGGTCAGCGCCACCCAGCACGTCAGGTACTGCTGGGGAACGACGAACGCATACCCATTGTCCTGGTGCCAGGGGAACGGCGACTCGGTCCCGGGCTTCTTGTAGACCGCCTGGTCCCAGTACAGCCGCACGTCGGGACCGATGAGATCCGCACAGAGGTCGGCGAACAGTGCGGAGGACGTGAAGCGGCGCAGCAGCGCCGATTGCGCCACGAGGTGCGTCGTGAAGGTGATCTCGTCGGCGCGCGCGATGAAGAAGCGCCCGTCCTGCATGGCTCGCAGCGCCTCTTCCCCTCTGGCCTCGAGGGGGTCGATGGCCTCGACCAGCGCGGCGACGTCGCCCGGAGTCAGGGCGTCTTCGAGCACGAAGAAACCCTGCTCGTCGTACTGCCGCGCCTGCTCCCTCGTGAGGGTGCGGAACGGCCCCCCGTGGTCGGCCCAGGAGAAGGCCGTGTTGAGCCGGTGGACCGTCGGGCCCGCGACGCTCATGAAGCGGTGAACCGGGGCTCCCGCCGCTCTGCGCTGGCGCGGATCCCCTCGGCGAAGTCGGCGCTGTCGCGCAGGCGCAGCTGCTCGGCGCACTCGTGCTCCATGGCCAGGCGGGCCTCCTCCACCAGGCCCTGGCGCAGCGTGGCCCGGATGGAGCGGACTGCGAGCGGGCCCGCGGCGGCGAGCTCCCCCGCGTAGCCGAGGGCCTCCTGCATGAGGGCGCCCTCGCCGTCGCCGGCCAGGCGGTCGCACAGGCCGAGGCCGAGGGCGTCGGCACCGCCGACGCGCCGTCCGGTGAGCAGGAGGTCGGCCGCCGCCTGCCGGCCCACGGTGGCGGGCAGCGTCACCGTGAGCGCGAAGCCGTGGTGGAACCCGAGGCGGGCGAAGTTCGCGCTGAAGCGGCTCCCCGAGGTGGCCACCCGGAAGTCGGCCGACAGCGCGAGCCCGCAGCCGCCGCCGATCGCCGCCCCCTGCACCGCGGCCACCACGGGAAGCGGCGCGGCGAACAGGCGGAGTGCTGCCCGGTACAGCGCAGCGATGTCCTGCCCCGCGTTGGCGCCGAAATCGAGCCCCGCGCAGAAGTGCCGACCTTCGGAGGCCAGGACGATGGCGCGGCACCAACCCGCGTCGCCCAGCTCCTCATAGGCCGAGGCGACGCTCTCGATCAGAGCAGTGTCGAAGTAGTTGTTGGGCGGCCGGTGCAGGCACACCACCCCCACATGGTCGTCGTGCCGCTGCGAGGTGACGTCGGTGTCGCTCACAATTCGATGTCCTCCAGGCTGCGCCAGTAGATCAGCGCATCCTCGCCGTCGACGGCGTGCGGGATCCGGCCCACCTCTTCGAACCCCAGGCGGCAGTACATCGCTCGCGCCGGGTTGGACTCGAAGACGAGGTTGAACTGCATGGCGTCGAAGCCGAGCCGTCGCGCCTCGCGCAGGGAGTGCTCCACCAGGGTGCGCCCCACGCCCGTGCTCCGATACGGGGCGAGGACGAAGTAGCCCGCGTTGGCGATGTGCGCCGCCCGGCCGACGTAATTGGGCTTGAGGTAGTACGCCCCGATGAGATAGCTGCCGAACCAGGCCACCGAGACGGCAGAGGAGTGGTCGACCCAGTAGTCGTCGAAGTCAGCGCGGGTCAGCGGCGGGACCTGGGGGAACCCCTCGCCGGCACCCACGATGTGGCTGAACGCCACGTACAGCTCGTCGTAGTCGTCCACCGTGGCCATTCGGATGTCCACCGGCACGACACCAAGGTAACGCCGTGCGGCGGCGCCGCGGCTGATCGTACGGGGGGTGCAACGACCGGCGTCGCCTCAGCTGCCCACGGCGAACCCGGTCGAGCCGGTGCCGGGACGCACCGCTTCAATGGGATCGCGCAGGTCGTCGATGTACCCCAGCGCGTACGCACCCCGGTCGTAGCCCATCAGCCGGAGCAGGTCCGTCGGCAGCGTTCGGGCCACCTCGTGGGGCACGGAGAGGTACTGGTTCTCCTCCTGTCGCAGCCAGGCCACGTTGTAGGTGATGTTCAGCCCGATGCGGGTCGCTCCGGAACGGTTGGCTCCCCCGCCGTGGTAAACGCTCCCGGAGTAGAAGAGCACCGAGCCCCGGGCCATTTCTGCCGGCTCGGTGTCGTCGGGACCGAACGACACCTTGTCCTCGCGGGCGTTGCTGCCCGGGACGATCCTCGTCGCACCGTTCTCCTCGGTGAAGTCGGTCAACGCCCAGATGGTGTTGCACTGGACCTCGTAGCCGGCCGGGAAGGGGAAGAAGTCGAACGCCCACTGATCCCGATGGATGGGCTGGGGGGTCTCCCCGGGGCCGATGGCGATCGCCTGCGTCAGGTGCAGCTGGATATTGGTGGCGTGCCCCAGGAACGTGCGCGCCGTGCCCAGCGCCAGCGGGTGCATGACGAGCTGGCGGCACGACGGTGACCGGGCGATCAGCGATCCGGTCCGCCGGGTGCGGTTGCCGCTGAAGTCGTCGGGCCCGGTCGGCGTGGCCCGGAGGTAGGGGTCCAGCTCGGAGGCAATCTGGTCCAGCAGCGCGGCGTCGGCCACGCCGTCGACGATCGCCGCACCGTCCCGGCCGACGAGGGCCGCGACCTCCTCGGGGCCGGCGTCGCTCGCCAGGTGGACGATGGGCACGCCCAATCCTGTCAGCTCAGCCCGGCGCGCTCCCCGCACCGGGCCCGGCGTCGACCACCAGCCCCAGGCTCAACCTGGCTCAAGGGCCCGGGAAGACGGCGCGCATCGTGTCGAGCAGGGTCGGGTCGCCGGTGAAGACCGGCGTGTGGCCCGGGTCGAGCCTTCCGTAGACCAGCCGGCAGAAGGCCTCTGCCGGCAACTCCAGGTCGGGTGCGCTCCCGCCTTGAGCGGCAGTGAGCTCCACGCCGCCGGCCGACAAGCCGATGACGAAGTCCCTTCGGGGGCCCGTCGTGCGGATGGCGACTTGGCGTCCGGCGCCCGTCGGGCGGCCGGTGAAACGGGCGACGAGCGCGAGGTTGTCGACCACGACCGAGGCCGCGTCCAGCGGAATCTGCGCGGCGTCGTCGAAGACGACCGCGATGTCCCAGCTGTGGAACGCGTGCTCGTTGAGCCGAGCGCCGGCGAACTCGTCGAATCCGAAGGTCACGGGCCCCATCGGGAACGTCAGGCGGGCCCGGTCGGCGGCGCGCACCGCCTCGAGGGCCTCGAGCACGTTTCCATCGGCCTCCAGCGCGTCGTCGACCCTGACCCGGGCCGATTTCGCATTCCACTCCTCCCACACGGAGGGAGCGAAGTCGTCTGGGGTCTCGCGCCCAGCGAGCGCGTCCTGGAGCCGGCGGCCCATGATGACCGCCGCCGAGCCGAGGTGCGACAGCACGCCGGAGACGGTCCAGTCGTCGCAGTAGGACTGCGCCTCGAGCCGGTCGTCGTCGAGGCCCAGGCAGAGCTGGCGCAGGCGGCTGACCGACCCTCGCAGTGGGGGCAATGGGTCGTCCATGCGTCCTCCCATCCGTGTGCCGTCTGAGCGGCGCAACTTGACGCCGTCACCGAGTCCTGACCCGTTCTACTCGTCGGCGGCTCGCGCCGTCGCGAGCGCCCGCATCCACCATGCGAGGTCGTCGGCCATCATGGCGAGACGCGGCTCGAGCGGCGCGAAGAGCGACAGGTCGGCGGGGTCCTCCGCGCCGAAGATGGCGCGCATCACGTCGGGCAGGACGTGGACCGCATGGCGCAGCGGCGCCATCTCGAATTCGACCGAGACGGCCCGCAGCTGCTCCACGGCCCGGGCGCCGCCGGTGTTGCCCCAGCCGACGAACGCCACCGGCTTGCGTCGCCACTCCGCGAAGGTGGAGTCGAGGGCGTTCTTCAGCACGGCCGGGTAGCCGTGGTTGTACTCGGCGGTGAGGATGACGTAGCCGTCCGCCCGGTCGACGACCCGGCCGAACCGGGTGACCGCCTCGTCCGCGTAGTCGCGCCCCGTCCGGGCGGGCGGATCGCCGTCGAAGAACGGAAGCGGGTGGTCGCGCAGGTCCACCAGCTCCACCTCGAAGGCCTCGTGCTGCTGCAGCCGGGCCACCACCCAGGCCGAGACCCGCTCGCTGAACCGACCCCGCCGGGTGGTGCCCGTGATGACCTGCACCTGCACGATCTGTGCCTTTCCTCCTGGTGGCGGGCGTCCCCGCCGGGACGAATCGTAGCAGTACCCCGGCGGTAATTAACTTGACAGTTAACTAACTCTTTGGTTAAATACTTCCCATGACGATGACCGACGAGCGCCTCGATGCGGCCTTCGCGGCGCTGGCCGATCCCACCCGGCGCGCCATGGTGAGCCGGCTGGCCCGGGGCGACGCGACGGTGGGCGAGCTGGCGGCTCCCTTCGACATGTCGCTGCCGGGGATCTCCAAGCACCTCAAGGTGCTGGAGCGCAGCGGCCTGATCTCGCGGCGGCGCGACGCCCAGTTCCGGCCGTGCCACCTGGAGGTCGAGATGCTCGATGGCACGCTCGACTGGATCGGCGCCAACCGGCGCTGCTGGGACGAGCGCTTCGACAAGCTCGACACGCTGCTGGCCGATGTCCAGGGCGCGCCGGCGCATGGGTCGCCGCGGGACGAGAAAGGACCAGACCATGGGTGATGGCAGCGGCGCGACCGACGCACCGCGGGAGCTTCGATTCAGCCGGGTGTTCGACGCACCGCGCGAGCTCGTCTTCCGCTGCATGATCGACCCCGACCACCTCACGCACTTCTGGGGACCTACGGGTGTGAGTGCGCCCCGGGACCGCATCACCGTCGACGCCCGGCCCGGAGGGGTCTTCGAGACCGTCATGGTCAACGACGCCGACGGCAGCGAGTACCCGACGCGCGCGGTCTACGACGAGGTGCGCGAGCCCGAGCTGTTGGCCTGGACCGAGTCGCACTCGGGCATGCAGGTGACGACGCACTTCGTCGCGCTCGGGCCGGCGCGCACCGAGGTCCGGATCCACCAACGGTTCGTGCCCGAGGCGCTCCTGGCCGCGGAGGTGCAGGCGGGATTCTTGTCGTCGCTGGACCGCTTCGCCGCGTATCTCGGCGGGCTGCCCGCGAAGGAGCCCGCGCAGACCCGTCACGGGGCAACGGAGAAGGAGGGACGACCATGACATCCGAGACCGCACTGCAGGCCGACGCCGACCTCGCCGGCATGATCGCCGGGGAGTACGTGGCCCTCGCCGATCTCCTCGAAGTGTCGGACGGCTCCGTCTGGGACGCCCCGTCGCTGTGCGAGGGCTGGCGCACCCGGGAGGTCGTCGCGCACATGACGATGCCGGCCCGCTACACGGGCCCGGCCTTCATGGCGGAATTGGATGCCGCCAGGGGTGACTTCACGCGCCTGTCGAACACGGTGGCCGCACGCGACGCCGCACTCGGCGTGTCGTCGCTCCTGGGCGACCTGCGCTCCGAGGTGCTGCATGCCTGGCAGCCGCCGGGTGGCGGGCCGCAGGGCGCACTGACGCACTGCGTGATCCACACCCTCGACATCATCGAGGCGGTACCGCTGGACCGGCGGGTGCCCGAGGACCGGATCTCCCGGGTCCTCGGGATCATCGCCGGGCCGGACGCGCCGAACCTCTTCGGTGTCGACCTGTCCGGAGTGGAGTTGGGGGCGGACGACCTCGACTGGCGCTACGGGTCCGGCTCCCCGCTGACGGGATCGGCCCAGGCCCTGGCACTGGTCATCTGCGGCCGCCTGTTGCCGCCGGGGCGCCTCACAGGCGAGGCGTCGGGACGCTTCACGCGGCGTTGAGGCCCGGCGCCGCCGTGGGAGGGCGGCGGATCCGCACGGCGCCCGGGGGCCCAGCGGGCATCCGGGGGTGCGTGTCGTCATACTCTTGCGGTTACCCGGCACTTGTGTGTCGAAAGCTGTAACGTCGGATGCGATGCCGGGGGGCTGGGTAGGCACGGCTGTTCGCGGGACTCGCCCGCCAGGGATCCCCATCGCCCCCCCGCCCGGATAGAGCGCGACCGGTGGGCCCGAGCCTCGAGGTTTCGACCGCTCCGGCAGGACCGGGCGACGAGCAGGGGGACGGGGCGGCCGTCCTGGTCGCGAACGAGGTCAGCGTCGGCTTCGGCGGCCTGCTCGCCCTCGACGAGGTGTCGATGTCGGTCGGTGATGGCGAAGTCGTCGGCGTCATCGGACCGAACGGGGCAGGCAAGACGACGCTGTTCAACGTGATCTGCGGCTTCGTGCACCCCGACGCCGGCACGATCACCTATCGGGGCACGGCCCTGCGCAGACACCACCCGCACGACCTGGCCCGGCTCGGGATCGCCCGCACCCTCCAGGGGGTCGGGCTGTGCGCCGGTCTGACCGTGCACGAGAACGTCATGCTCGGAGCGGAGCCGGTGCTCCGCAGCGACCTGGGATCCTCCTTCCTCGGGTTGTGGCGATCGAGCCGGGAGGAGCGCCGCGTCGGTGCCCGCGCCATGGAGATGCTCGACGAGCTCGGAGCGGCCGACTACGCGCGTCGGCTCCCTTCGGCCTTGCCCTACGCCATGCAGAAGCGGACCGCGCTGGCGCGCGCCCTCATGGCCGAGCCGCGGCTCCTCTTGCTCGACGAGCCGGCCAGTGGGCTCTCGGAGAGCGAAATGGATGCGCTCGGCACCAGGATCCGCGACCTCACCGACCGCATGTCGGTCCTGCTGGTGGAACACCACATGGACCTGGTCATGTCCGTGTGCGACCGGATCGTCGTCCTCAACTTCGGCCGCGTCATCGCCCATGGGACACCCGAGGTGATCCGGGCGAACCCCGACGTCGTCAGCGCCTACCTCGGGGACGTGGTGCAGGACCAGGGAGCGGGTGGCCACCGGGAGTCTGGCGGTGCTTGAGGTCCGCGACCTCAGCGTCTCCTTCGGCGCGGTACAGGCGCTCCGTTCTGTGTCCTTCGACGCCGAGCCGGGGGCCGTCACCGCCGTCCTCGGGGCCAACGGCGCCGGCAAGACCACCCTGCTGCGCACGATCTCGGGCCTGGTCCGGCCGCAGGACGGATCGGTACGCTTCGACGGGGATCCCCTCGTCGGCCGCAACGTGGAGACCATCGCGCGGATGGGCGTCTCGCACGTGCCCGAAGGCCGCGGGGTCATTGAGGAGCTGACGGTCGAGGAAAACCTTCGCCTGGCCACGCTCTGGTGCCTGCGCAAGCCGCAACGTCAGGCAGCCATCAACGAGACCCTCGAGCTCTTCCCGCGGCTACGGGGCTTCCGCGGCCGGCAGGCGTCCACGCTCTCCGGAGGGGAGCGTCAGATGCTCGTCCTCGGAAGGGCGCTCATCTCCAGCCCGCGCCTCCTGCTCCTCGACGAGCCGAGCCTCGGGCTGGCACCGATGGTGACCGCGCAGTTGATGGCGCTGATCCGGGAGCAGACCGAGACCAAGGACATCACGGTTGTCCTCGTCGAGCAGAACGCGCGCGCAGCGCGCTCTCCGTGTCGCATCACGCCGTGATCCTCAACCTCGGACAGGTCGTCGTCTCCGACGACGCAGTCACCGTGGCCGCCGATGACGCGTTGCGTCACCACTACCTGGGGTTCTAGCGCCGTGAGCCTGTTCCTCGACTACACACTGAACGGCATCGCCAACGGGATGATCTACGCCACCTTGGCGTTGGCCCTGGTCCTGATCTATCGGGCCACCAAGATCATCAACTTCGCGCAAGGCGCCGCCGGCATGCTCACGACGTTCATCGCGTTCAGCCTGCTTTCCCGGGGCATGGGGTACTGGTGGGCCTTCGTCCTGGTGCTCGTGATCGGCTTCGCCATCGGAGCGGTGACCGAGCGCGTCCTCATCCGACCCCTGCACGGGAAGTCGGAGCTGAACCCCGTCATCGTCACCATCGGCCTGCTGGTGGTCTTCGAGGGGCTGGCCGGCGCGATCTACGGCAACGCCAGCCGCGGCTTCCCCGCCGCCTTCTCGCAGAGCGGGCTCCGAGTCGGGTCCACGACCATCGCGTTCTCGCACTTCGATGTCTTCATCCTCGTGGCGGTGCTACTGCTGATGGCCGGCACCCTGATCCTGTTCCGCTATACGGCGCTGGGGCTCAGGATGCGGGCGACTGCCTTCTCCCGCGAGATCGCCCGTCTCCTCGGGGTCCGCGTCGGCATCCTCCTGACCCTCGGCTGGGGGCTCGCGGGCATCGCGGGGTCACTGGCCGGGCTCCTGGTCGCACCCACTCGATCGTTCGGCCCCTATTACATGGACCTGATCCTCGTGTACGGATTCACCTCGGCCGTCATCGGCGGCCTCGAGAGCCCCGTCGGCGCCCTCGTCGGCGGGCTGATCGCAGGCCTGTCCATCTCCTACGTCGGCGGGTACCTCGGGTCCGGCCTCGAACCGCTGGGTGCACTCGCCCTTCTCATGGTCGCGCTGATGGCTCGTCCCGAGGGCATCTTCGCCCGTCCTGCGGCGAGGAGGGTCTAGGTGAACGCGGCAGAGATCGCCCGTGCGGTGCGGCTGCCCCGCCAGCCGCTGCTGCGCCATGTCCTCTGCGCGCTGCCCGCCGCCGCGGTGCTCTACGTGGTGACCGTGCGACTGAGCTCCTACAACGACTACCAGGTGGGCGAAATCGCCGCCTACGTGGTCGCGCTGGTCGGGCTGAGCCTGCTCACCGGCGCCAACGGCCAGATCTCGCTCGGCCACGGCGCGTTCATGGCCGTCGGGGCCTATACGACGGCCCTGCTGATGACCCATACCCAGACCAACTTCGTCCTCGAGCTGGCGGCTGCCGCAGGGGTGTCGGCCGCAGCGGGATTCGTGATCGGTTTGCCGGCCACCCGCCTGAAGGGCCCGTACCTCGCCGGCATGACGTTGCTCTTCGCCCTGGCCGTCCCCTCGGTCGCCGACAAGTGGCCCAACACGTTCGGTGGTGACCAGGGTTTGACGACCACCGTCCCCACCGCACCGGGATCGCTCGGCGCCGAGGAGTGGCTGGCCCAGATTCAGATCATCGGGGCACTCGTCGTGATGGTGCTGGTGGCCAACCTCCTGTGGAGCCGGTACGGCCGGGCCTTCAGGGCCGTGCGCGACGACGAGATCGCCGCTTCGCTGGCGGGGATCCACGTGGCGCGCACCAAGGTCATGGCCTTCACGATCAGCGCGGCGTGCGCCGGTCTCGGCGGGGCGCTGCTCGGCCTCTCGACCGGCGTCGTGAACACGGGGGAGTTCCCGCTCACGTTGTCGATCCAATTGCTGGCCGCCATGGTCCTGGGCGGCACGGGAACGCTGATCGGCATGGTCTGGGGCGGGATCCTGCTGGTGTACATGCCGCAATGGGCCACCTCGGTGTCCTCGGACTTCAACCTGGGCACCGGAGCCAACGCGTACATGGCCACGATCATCTTCGGGGTCGTATTGATCGTGGCCATGATCGCCGCTCCCAACGGGATCCAGGGTGGGCTGCGCTGGCTGTGGGGACACCGGCCCCGCCCGGGTGGTCGGGCCAGGCGCGGCACGCCGGCAGTCGTTCCGGTTTCGACGGGCGACTAGGGCGATGCGACATCCGACAGGAAATCAACACAAGGGAAGCAGACACACGAGAACCACACACAAGGAGGCATTATGCAACGACGAGTGAGGAGACGGATCGGGTCGGCCCTCTGGGCCCGGGCTCTCATTGCCGGCTCATTGGGCCTGATGCTGGGGGTGACCCTCCTCCCGGCCACGGCCGATGCCGCGAGCACGCCGGGGGTGACGTCGAACTCGATCACGATCGGCGCAACGGTACCGTTGACAGGTCCCGCGGCACCTGGCTACGACGAGATCGCCCCGGCCATGAACGCCATGTTCGCCTACGTCGATGCGCACGGCGGCATCTACGGTCGCAAGATCCACTACAACTATCTCGACGACGGGTACAACCCGGCCAATACGGCGACGCTGACCCGCAAGCTGGTGCTCCAGAACAACGTCTTCGCGGACGTGGGATCCCTCGGGACACCCACGCAGTCTGCCGTGCAGGGGTTCTTGAACGCGCAGAAAGTCCCGCAGCTGTTCATTGAGTCGGGCTGCAACTGTTGGAGCAACCCCAAGTACCCCCTGAGCCTCGGTTGGCAACCTCCCTACACAGTGGACGGCAAGATCCTCGGCTCCTACATCAAGACGAACTTCGCCGGGAAGAAGATCGGCTACCTCTCCCAGGCCGACGAGTTCGGCCAGGACGTCGTCAAGGGCCTCGACATGGAGATCCCGTCGTCCTCGGTCGTGTCTCGACAGACCTACGACGTGGCGACTCTGGCCGGACCCCTGTCCAACCAGATGGCAGCCCTGAAGGCGGCCGGGGTGCAGGTCGTGGTGCTGGCCACCATTCCGGCCGCCACCGCCCTGGCGATGTTGCCGGCGGCGGTCATCGGCTACTTCCCCCAGTACGTCGTCGACAGCGTGGGAGCGGACTCCCCGACGGTCGGCCCGCTGCTGTCCTCGTTCGCCCAGAAGGGCGGAGGCACGCCGTCACAGGTGGCGGCGGCCGGCGGCCTGCTGAACGGGGTCATCACGACTGCCTACTTCGCGCCAGAGTCGGACACGTCCAACCCGTGGGTGCAGGTCGAGACGAAGATCCTGCAGCAGTACGCGCCCTCGCTCTGGGCGAAGTCCGGGCTCGACGGGAACACCCAGTACGGTGTGGCACTGGCCTACACGTTCGTGCAGGCGCTCCAGAAGGCCGGGAAGAACCTCACCCGGCAGAGCCTCGTCAACGCCATCAACCAACAGGGCAAGAAATTCGTCACGCCCGGCTTCGTACCGCTCGCGTACTCGAGCTCGGTGCACTACGGATTCTTGGGTGAGGAGGTCGTCAAGCTCCAGAGCTCGGCGCCGCCCGCGGTCACCCCGACGGGCAGTTGGATCGGCGGCGTCGCGGTGAGCCCGGTCGTGGTGACGAACCCCGGGAAGGGGCCAATCAAGAAGTACACCGGGCCGACCTCTGTCCCCCCGAAGAGCCTGGCGTCAACGGCCTGACCCCAGTCGACGTGACCGGTGGCGGAGGGATGCCTCCGCCACCGGTCCGCTCGAAGGGCCCAGCCGCAGGGGCCTGTCGGGTGGTGGGTCAGGCGGCGGGCGGGGCGACCAGCGCCCGGCCACCGACCGCGGGCATCCGGCCCGCGGTCGCCACGACGGCCCCCCGCAACGAACCGATCGTCTGGCGGTAGGAACCGATCAAGCTGTCCTCGTGGTAGCCGAGTCCGTTCTCCAGGCAGAAGGCGCGGACGATCGACTGCGCCCGCGCCAGGTTGGGGCGGGGCATGTTCGGGAACAGGTGGTGCTCAATCTGGAAGTTGAGACCGCCCAGCAGCAGGTTGATGAACCGGCCCCCCGTGACGTTGCCGCGCGGTGACCACCTGGCGCCGGGCGAAGCTGAGGCCAGAGTCGGATTCGACGATCGGCATGCCCTTGTGGTTCGGGGCGAAGCTGCAGCCGAGATAGACCGAGAACACGGCTTGTTGGAGGGCGATGAAGGCCACGGCCTTCAGCGGCGACAGGACCCAGAAGACGCAGGTCAGGTACAGGGCTGCGTGCACGGCCAGGAGCAGCGCCTCCAGACCGGCCGCGCCGTCTCGCTCCCGGATCAGCCGCTTGACCCCGAGCACGTAGATGCCCGTGCTGCGCAGGATCATGAGCGGGAAGAACAGGGGGGCCTGCCAGCGAGCCCAGAGACGGGAGAGCCGGCTCTGGCTGACATTCGCCTCGTCGGTGGAGAGGTTGACGGGGCCGTCGCCGATATCGGGGTCGCGGCCCACCTCGTTGGGATGGGCGTGGTGCGCGCTGTGCTTCGGGACCCACCACCCGAAGCTCATGCCGATGAGCACGTTCCCGACGGTGAAGCCGAGCAACCGGTTCGCCCGGCGGGAGCGAAAGACCTCCTGGTGCCCGGCGTCATGCCCGACGAAGCCGAGCTGGGTGAACATGACCCCGAGGAAGACGGCGATGCCGAGCGCGGACCACGAGTTCCCCACCAAGATCAACCCGGCGAACCCCGCGCCGAATGCCGCAACGGTCAAGGGGATCTTCAGGCCGTAGTAGCCGGGTCGACGATTGAGAAGACCGGCCTCTCGAACCTGCCGGGCGAGGACCCCGAAGTCCTCGGACGAGGCCACGATGGTGTTCGACTGCACAGTCCCACTTCCGCGAAATCTCGTCGTAGAGCGCTACCGCGAAGCGGGGCAACACCGAGAGTCGTCGCTCTCATTCCGTACCCGAATGTTAGACCCGCGTGGCGGCCCTGTTCCTTCAGGTGCGAGGGGGCGAAGCATACCCCTAACAATGGGACCCCAACATTGGGTGCCCTCGTGTACCTCACGCGTGGGTCAGCGGATGTGCGGCAGGACGAACCGTTCGATCGCGTTGGCGAACCCTTCGTCGTCGTTGGATGTCGTGACCATCCGGGCAGCCCGCTGCACCTCGCTCGATGCATTGCCCATCGCAATGCTCAGTGCGACGTGGGCGAACATCAACACGTCGTTCGGCATGTCCCCGATCGTGGCGATCTGCGAGGGCGGGAACCCACAGCGGGCTGACAGGAACTTGACGACCTCGCCCTTGTTGGCCTCGGGATGGGTGACATCGAGGTAGTAGGGCTGCGATTGCGCAGCGGTGACGTGGTCACAGAATCGATCGCGAGCAAGCTCGGTCGCCCGCGCCACTGCATCGTGGTCGTCGCCGACACCGACGATCTTCACCACGGCATCGGACATCGCGTCGAACGTCTTCGTCACGGTGGGCCCGAACCCCACCGTGGCCGCCTCCTGACTGACGTGCGGAGCGTGCGGGTCGCGCACGAGCCAATCTGCGCCGCGGTAGATCCAGGTGTCGAGCCCCGATGATTCCAGTGCGGAGAGGATGGGCTTCACGAGCTCCTCGGGGATGAGCTTCTGCTCAATCACCGTCATGTCGGGATCGACGACGAGCCCACCGTTGAAGGCGGCGATCGGTGTCGAGAGCTCCAAGGGGTCAACCAGCATCTCCATGCCGCGCGGTGGGCGCCCGCTGGTGACGGCGAAGAGCACGCCTCCGGCCCGCAGCGAGCGCACGGCCTCGACGGTCCTCTGTGTGAGAGCTTTCTCGGAAGTCACGAGAGTGCCGTCGACGTCGGCCAGGACGAGCTTGATCGCATCCTGCAACATCTCGTCTGCACAGTACCCAGTCGACCGACGGGAGCCGGCAGACGAACGCCGGTTGGTACCCCCGGGGATCCGAGTCCCCCCGGCAGCCGGCTGGACTGTCACCCCCATGTATATTTCGTCGCCCCTCGGGGAACCTTCCTGCTAGACCGTGTGCGTCACGAAAGGAGACCGCCTTGGCAAGCGAAGGATTCCACGAGCCGTTGGAGCTTCTGGACGAGGCCAGCGTCGATTACCACCGGGCCATCAGCTCGCTGCGTGAGGAGCTCGAGGCGATCGACTGGTACGACCAGCGGGTGCGGGCGACCTCGGACGAGAGTCTGGCGGCCGTGCTCGCCTACAACCGCGACGACGAGAAGGAGCATGCCGCAATGACCCTCGAGTGGCTGCGCCGGCGTGACTCGGCCCTCGATGCCAATCTGCGAAAGTTCCTGTTCACGGAAGGACCGATCACCGAGATCGGCGACGAGAGTCCTGCCGATCCGGTGGCGGGTGAGGGTGCGCAGGAACCCTCCTTCGAAGCGGGATCCCTCGGGATCGGCGGCCTCAAGGGAGTGCGGTGATGAACCACCTCCGCCGGGAGCTCGCCCCCATCTCCGCCCGTGGCTGGGAGGTCGTCGACCAGGAGGCGACCACGCGCCTCACCACCTACCTCGCGGCGCGCAAGCTGGTGGACTTCTCCGGCCCACACGGTTGGTCCCATTCGGCGACCAACCTCGGACGGATCTCTCCGATCCCCGGACCGTCGGAGGGCGTGGCGGCCGCCCGTCGGAGCGTCCTCCCCCTCATGGAGCTCCGGACCGAGTGCAACGTGTCCCGAGTGGAGCTGGACGATGTGGAGCGGGGAGCGACGGACCCCGACCTGCCCGAGCTCGATGAGGCCATCCGGCAGATCGCGCTCGGTGAGAACGTGAGCGTCTTCCATGGTCACCAGGCTGCCGGTCTGCTCGGCATCACGGAGAGCACATCGCATGCGCCGATCGACCTGGACCCCGACGTCGAGCGATCTCCCGATGCCGTCGCCCGTGCCGTCGATGTCCTGCGGCAGTCGGGCATCGCCGGGCCTTACGGGCTGGCCATCTGTCCGGACATCTACACCAAGATCGTGGAGAGCACCGAATACGGGGGGCACCTGCTCTTCGATCATCTCCGCGCGATCTTGGGTGGGCCCTTGGTGTGGGCCCCCGGCGTCCAGGGCGGCGTCGTGCTCAGCCTCCGTGGCGGCGACTTCCAGTTCGACTGCGGGCAGGACTTGTCCATCGGCTACCTCGATCACGACGCCGATGTGATCCGGCTCTACATCGAGGAGAGCTTCAGCTTCCGGGTGCTCGAACCGGACGCCGCCGTCACGCTCCGTTCGTAGGGCACCGATCGCTTCCCGGCCGGGGACGGCATCACGGGCGTCCCGGCGCTCTACCTCGCCGGCTCCAGCCGGTCGATGATGTCCTGCACGAAAGAGATGGTGGCGTCGTGGCCGGCGGTGACCCCGAGGGCCTGCTCGAGCGCGAGAACCTGGGAGAGGCCCGTCATCATCAAGAGCGCCACGATGGGGGGGACCTGCTCGGTGGTGACGCCGTCGGCCTCGAGCGCGGCAGTCAGGGCGTCGAGCTGGGCGGCCCGGAACCGCTCGGCGTAGCGGGCGATCTCGGCCCGGATCTCTTTGCGGTGATTCGCCAACGCGACGAACTCAACGGAGAAGGCGGCGCCGCGGAGATCGGCGTTGAGCCGCCAGAGCGTGCGCAGTGACGGGCCCTCCGCCATCGCCCGCTCGAATCGGCTGACGTTCTCCTCGGCGCGTCGCCGGAAGACCTCAATGAAGAGCTCGTCCATCGTGCGGAAGTAGTAGTGCACGAGTTGCGGCTTGAGGCCCGCCCTGGCTCCGACCTTGCGTGAGGTGACCGCGGCGTAGCCCTCGTCGAGCAAGAGCCTCTCGGCCGCCTCGACCAGGCGAGCCCGGGTCTTGGAGTCCGCGGCGCCGATGCGCCGGGACCGGGACGGCGACGAGGTTCCCATCCGAACAAGTTGCCACATCGGGCGGGTGATGCTAAGCAAGTGCCAAAACCAGCCTGTGCGACTGCACAGCATGGCGGAGTCCGGCCCGACATCGGGCGCGTCGAAAGGAGACCGTTGAGCGACTGGGAGAGCATCGATTTCTTCAGCGACGCGTCACTCCTCGAGGACCCCTACCCCTACTTCGAGGAGCTGCGGGCCAAGTGCCCGGTCGTGGCGATCCCCCATCACGGGGTCGTGGCGGTCACCGGCTACGAAGAGGCCGGCGAGGTCTACCGCGACAGCACAACGTTCTCGTCGTGCAATTCGGTCATCGGCCCCTTTGCGACGTTCCCCGTCCCGCTCGAGGGCGACGACGTGGGCAGCATCATCGACGGTCACCGGGACCAGCTCCCGATGAACGAGCACATGGTCACGATGGACCCCCCGGACCACACCCGGGAGCGCGCGCTCGTGATGCGCCTGATCACGTCGAAACGCCTCAAGGAGAACGAGGCCTTCATGGAGCGACTGTCCGATCAGCTGTTGGACGAGTTCATCGCCGACGGGCACTGCGAGTTCATCAGCGCGTACTCACAGCCCTTCGCCATGCTCGTCGTCGCCGATCTGCTCGGGGTGCCTGAAGAGGACCACCAGCGGTTCCGCGAAGGCTTCGGCCTGAGTCACGTCCCCGGAGCGCTCGGCGCCGGCGAGGGTCAGATGGGGCTCAACGCCCTGTCGTGGCTCGATGAGTGGTTTACGCAGTACATCGAGGACCGCCGGCGTCAGCCGCGACAAGACGTGCTGACCGATCTGGCGCTGGCGTCCTATCCGGACGGGACGTTGCCCGACGTGACCTCCGTGGTGCGCACCGCCACCTTCCTCTTCGCGGCCGGCCAGGAGACGACCGCACGTCTGCTCGCCGTCGCGTTGAAGTACCTGGCGGAATACCCCGGGCTCCAGGACGAGCTGCGGTCGAACAAGGAACTGATCACAGGCTTCATCGAAGAGGCCTTGCGCATAGAGAGTCCGGTGAAGGCCGACTTCCGGCTGGCGCGCCGCTCCACGACGATCGGAGGCGTGGCGATCCCGGCGGGCACGCCGGTCATGCTGCTGAACGGCGCCGCCAACCGAGATCCCCGTCGATTCGAGGACCCCGCGGAGTTCCAGGTGGACCGACCCAATGCCAGGGCACACATGGCCTTCGGTCGGGGTGCGCACACGTGTCCCGGTGGCCCCCTGGCCCGGGCCGAAGGGCGCGTGAGCCTCGACCGCATCCTCGACCGTGTGCGCGACATCCGCCTGGCCGAGGAGTACCACGGGCCCGCGTCGGACCGTCACTTCCGCTACGAACCTACCTGGGTGTTGCGCGGGTTGTCCGATCTCCACCTGGAGTTCACGCCGGCGGCGAAGCGGTGAGCCGCGTTGCTGTCGTCACGGGTGCCGCGTCGGGCATTGGGCTGGGCGTCGCCCAGGGGTTCGTGGCGGACGGTCACAACGTCGCCCTCCTCGATCGGAACGGCGCCGGCCTCGAGGCTGCAGCCGCCGCACTTGGGGCCGAGGGTGTCACGGTCTGCCCCATTGAGGTCGACGTCGCCGATCGCCGATCCGTCCAGGCCGCATTCGCCCGGGTGCGGTCCGAGCTCGGGCCCGTGGAGATCCTGGTGACCAGTGCGGGCGTCGAGTCCTTCGATCCCCTCCTCGAGATCACCGCCGAGAAGTGGGATCGCATCATTGCGGTCAACTTGACCGGCACGTTCAGCTGCGTCCAGGCCGCGGTGCCCGACATGATCGCCGCCGGCTGGGGCCGCATCGTCACCATCTCGTCGTCGAGCGCCCAATCGGGCGCGCCGAACATGGCCCACTACGTCGCATCGAAAGGCGGCGTCATTGCGCTCACCAAGGCACTCGCGGTCGACCTCTCCCGCAGCGGCATCACCGTCAACACCATCCCCCCCAGCCTGGTCGACACGCCCATGGCACGAGCTGCGGAAGCAGCCGGCGACTTCCCGGGGGTCGATGTGGTCGGTCCGATGGTCCCCCTCGGCCGTGCCGGAACGCCGGCCGACATCGCAGCCGCGTGCTCCTTCCTCTGCTCCGAGAGCGGCAGCTACATCACCGGCCAGATCATCGGTGTGAACGGCGGTATGTACCTCTAGGGGTCGTCACACCTTCCGAGCCCCACACCGCTTCCCGAACGCACGTTTGGGAGGGGATGAGGCCCGGGCAGTGGGCTATCGGCTATCAATCGCTCCGTGACCCGCGCGCCTTCACACCCCTTCGGCGGCGTGGCCATCGGCGGCGTCCACAACACGGTGCAGGCACGTGCGCTTCCCGATCACGACTCGACGTCCATCGCTTTGGTCGGGGCCCTGGGCGCGCTGGCCGACGCCGGCGTCGCGCCGCACGAGGTCGACGGCGTGGTCGGCACGGATTGCGCACAGATCGCCCTCGAGCTCGGCCTCGGGCCCTGCGCAAGACGGCCGAGCTCATTGGGGATCCCGGCCGTCCTCGATGCCGCGGCGCTGATCGTCACCGGCCAGTGCAACGTCGTGCTGGTCGCCGCCGGAGGAGCCGGGATCCACGTCGATCGGACCGCCACCGCGCCCTGGACGCGTCCGGCCAACGAATTCGTGGTCGGGTACGGCCTGTTCACGGCCGCCGAGTTCGCCCTCATGGCGCGGCGTCACATGCTCACCTACGGCACCACGCCCGAGCAGCTCGCCAGCGTTGCGGCCGTGATCCGCAACAACGGACACGCCAATCCCGAAGCCGTCTATCACGGGCGGGGTCCGTTCTCGCCGGCGGACGTCCTGGCGTCGCGCATGGTCGCCGATCCCTTCCATCTTCTCGACTGTGCCACCACGTCCGAAGGCGGGTGTGCCGTGGTGCTCGTGGCGGCCGAACGGGCGGCCGAGTGCGCCGCACCGGTGTGGATCCTTGGTGGAGCGAGCGACTCGTTCGGGCCGGCCTACGTCGTGGCACCCGTGTGGGACTTCCAGCCTCGGCCCGACGGCGATCCCGCGGGGATGGTGGGGGCCCGGGCGGCCCGCCTGGCGTTTGTCATGGCCGGGCTCTCGCCAGCCGATGTCGATGTCGCCGAGTTCTACGATCCGTTCTCGTTCGAAGTCATCAGGCAGCTCGAGGCATTCGGCTTTTGCGGGCCCGGTGAGGGTGGCCCGTTCGTCGAGGACGGGAACATCGCACCCGGCGCCCTCCTCCCCGTCACCACTGACGGCGGCACCATGTCGTTCAGTCATCCGGGGATCAGCGCCCAGCAGTTACAACGCGTCATCAGGGCGGCCCAGCAGCTGCGGGGGACGTGCGCGACGAACCAGGTCGACGGGGCAGAGGTCGCCCTGTGCTCGAACGGAGGCGCCGGTGCGCTGTTCTGCGACGTGCTCCTCCTGGGTCGAACGCGCCCGTGAGCCTCCTCCAACCCCAACCTCTGGGGATCCCCGCGCCACACCCGAGCCTCCACGCCACGGCCTACTGGGAAGCGTGTCGGAACCACCGGCTCCTCTACCAGCGGTGCTCCGCGTGCGACTTTCGGGGCCTCGGCGCGTTCACGGTGTGCGCCCACTGCCACGCGACGTCACCGGTCTGGGAAGCCAGCACCGGGCAGGGCTCGCTCTACAGCTGGACCGTCGTCTGGCGCGCGCCAGACCCGTCGTTCACGGTGCCCTACGCACCGGCCGTCGTCCGCCTGGACGAGGGAGTCTGGATGCTCAGTGCGATCATCGGTTGCGAACCCGCAGTACTGCGCGACGGCCTGCGGGTCGCGGTCGAATTTCATCCCGCCAGCGAAGAGATCACTTTGCCGTACTTCGCTCCGACGTGAGGACTCGACACTGATGCCAACCAGCCTGAGTGCCCGCTGCTCCGCGCTCTTCCGCGACCACCGGGTCGAAGCGTTCGGCGGGACCTTCCACGTGCCCGACCGCGACAGCTACCCCGCCCTCTTCGGGTGGGACAGCGGGTACCACGCCTTGTCGCTGCTCCACCTGGATCCCGACGCCGCGCTGGAGGAACTGACCACGCTCTACCGGGCCAATCGGCTGCCGGACGGGCTGCTGTCCCATCAGCGCTACGTCCCCGGGGCCGAGGACCACCAGCAGTTCATCGAGAGCCTGTTCGGACCGATGTTCGACGGGGATCGCACGCCGTTCGTGGACCCTCCGACGGCCGCCTACGCCAGCGCTCGCGTGTCGCTGGCCCTCGGAGCGCCTGCCGACGGGCTCTTGGACGAGGCCGTGTCCCATCTGCGCGCGCTGGCCCGCCATCGGACGCTGGAAGGACGGTCGCTCCCCGCGGTGCTCCACCCCTTCGAGACCGGGACCGAGGGGAGTGCACTCATGCATACCCTGCTCCCCGATGACCTCGGCGCCTCGCTGCGCGAGCTCAAGGGGCTCACCGTGTCCTGTCGGGCAGCCGCTATGGCTCCCGAGGCGGCCCTGGCGGCGGGCCACGGGTTCGTCGTGTACGACCCCACCGTGTGCGGCTGGTACCTGTTGGCCCTCGAGGAGGTGGCGGGCGCCTGCAAGGCACGGGGCCGTGAGGCGGAGGCGCGGGAGGCCGAGGCCACTGCCGGGGACGTCGCCCGCGATGTGGGTGCGCTTCTGTGGTGGGAAGAGGGGCACATCTTCGTCGCCTACGACCTCGCCCGCTCGCGCCAGCTGCACGGCCTCGGAGCCATGGGCCTGCTCCCCGCCGCCAGTCGCGCGCTGGCGGAATCGGGCCTGTCCCAACTGGTCGCCGAGCACCACCTACGCCCGGGCGGGCCCATGTGGGGCCCCAGAGGCTTTGCCGCCGGCACCGTCGTCGCCGAGCGCGGGGTCGGCCGTTACGTCCAATGGGACGGCAACGCCGTATGGGGGGCAACCGCCTACTGGGCCTACCTGCTTGCGGCACGGCTCGGCCGGTGGGCCGAGGCCCGTCGCGTCCGCGACCAGCTGACGGGCCTGATCGACGCGCACGGCTTCCGGGAGTTCTATGACGCGGTGACCGGCCAGCCGGGCGGTGCGGGAGCGGGCTCGGGCTTCACCTGGCCCGCTCTGGTGCTGGACATGATCATCCCGTCGGGCTAGCGCGGCGCTGCCGCGGCCTCGCTACGTCGCCGCCGGCGAGTTGGAGAACTGCAGCACCTTCTTCGCGGGGTCGAAGGTGACCAGGTACACCGTCCCGAGCGCATAAGCCCGACCCGGTCCGAATGAGACCGGCGCACCCGCACCCGGGATGGCTGCGCCCCTCAACCCGTAGCCCGCGTGGGCGAAGCTGGTCCAGGTGAGGTTCTTGCCGGCCGCCTTGGCGATCGTCGTGAACAGAGCGAGATTGATACAGGCCGATTCGACCGCGTAGAAGGTCTGGTCGGAACCGGTGAGTGGATTGGTGGGCGGCGTGATCTTGAGCGTCGGATAGGCCTTCCGCACCACGCGGTCGCACTGTTGGACGGCGGGCGTATGCCAGATCTGGTAGTTCGAGGGAACGGGGCTCGTCGTGAGGACGTTCTTGAGGTACTGCGGTGCGATCGTGGAACCCAAGACGGCGCCCTCGAGGCCGGGCTCGCTCGTTGCGACCCACGGTGGGCTGTAGGTGCTCTGATTCGCCTGCAGCGACTCGGGCCAGATCGTCGCGCCAGTACCGACGGCGACCACCTCGTTGACCCCGGCCGACCGGAAGATCTGCGTGATGATGGCGGCCTGCTGGTAGGTCGCGGCCGCATCGCCCGACGGTGCACTGTCCACGGCGCTCTTGACCACGCGGACCCCCACCGACTTCAGCGCAGTCTGGACGGCCTGCAGTTCCGTTCCGTCGGACGCGCCTCCGGCAAAGAGGCCCACCTTCTTGCCTTTGAAGACCCCGCGGTGCGCGAGGACGGACAGTTGGAGCGGGTCGTAGGCGGACAGTGGCGGTTCCAGGGTGAAGTTGGGTGTGCCACCGGACGATTGGACGTTCTGGAAGCTCCCCGCGATCGTCGGCACGTGGTGTTGCTGGAGGAAGCAGTCGGGCTGCTGCGGAGCGAGTGCCACAAAGACCTGGTCATCTTCGGCAAGCTGGGTGCACGCCGTGATCGCAGGGCCGGTTCCCACCGGGTTCACCGCCACCAAATAGGGCACCAGACGTCGCCCGTTGATGCCACCATGGGCGTTCAGATTCGAAATGATGGCGTTGTAGGCGTCGGGGAAGCTGCCTTGGTCCAGTGTGATGCCGAACTGGCGGACGGAGGCAAGGTCGACGTACGGGATGCCGACGCGAATGGTCGTCGCCGTCACCCCCTGGCTCGGTGGACTGGCCGTAACCGGCAC
The DNA here is from genome assembly GCA_963837125.1 of uncultured Acidimicrobiaceae bacterium. Classification (GTDB taxonomy): domain Bacteria; phylum Actinomycetota; class Acidimicrobiia; order Acidimicrobiales; family RAAP-2; genus Bog-473. The sequence continues at coordinate 407,874 of CAWILW010000006.1, forward strand.
GGAATCGACGGTGCCCACAACGGCGAGGGCGCTGAGGATGAGCGAGCCGACGACGAGTGGGACACAGCGCTGTCGCATCCTCGACCTCCACGAAACGAACGGCCGAGACGGCGACATCTCAGGCGAACAGCTCACGATGTCCCACTGACCTGTCGCATCGGAAGACCCTATCCGTTCCCAAATCGAAGGTCCGGGCGGGTCAGGAGCATGCGAGGCATCCTCGGCCGCAGGACGCAAGAATGACGCCGATCCCTGGGAGGCATGAGTGATTCGAGCCGTCCTGTTCGACTTCGGCGGGGTGATCTCGTCGAGCCCGTTCGAGGCTTTCGCCCACCTGGAGGCGGAACGCGGGCTCCCGACCGACTTCATCCGCACGGTCAACGACACCAACCGCGACGCCAACGCATGGGCGCAACTCGAACGCGGCGAGGTCGACGTGAAGACGTTCGGGTCGCTGTGGTCCGCGGAGGCCCGGGCTCTGGGCCACGAGTTGGACGGGCGGCTGGTGCTCGAACGGCTGGCGGGAGAGATCCGGCCGTCGATGGTGGCGGCCATTCGCGCCTGCGGCACGGCCTACAAGACGGCCTGCCTCACCAATAACTTCGTCCGGGCGGAGGCCGTCCTCTCGGTCGAAATGGCGGCGGTTTATGCACTCTTTGATGCGGTTCTCGAGTCGTGGGTCCTAGGTGTGCGAAAGCCAGAGTCTCGCTTCTACGAGCTCGCCTGCGAAACCCTCGAGGTCCAGCCGGACGAGTGTGTCTTCCTCGACGATCTCGGCGTGAATCTCAAGCCGGCGCGGGAACTCGGGATGCACACCATCAAGGTGACCGACCCGGACGCGGCACTGGCCGAGCTCGGGGAGCTCCTCGGGATGGCGCTCACCGGCTGAAGCTCGTCCCGCCTCCCCGAAGCGGCGCCGGCTGATGCCCGGTTCGGGACTGGCGTCATGTACATCCGCCGACATGAACCGTTTCTGTCCCTTGTCCCGGAGTCGACGGCCATCCCGGATGGACAACCCGAGCATACGATACAATCGTGTTATGGCACAATCGTTTCATATCCCATCGCCGGCCGCAGCATTGTTGCAATTGGCCCGGATCAAGAGCGGGCTGAGCCAAGGGCAGCTCAGCGAACGTGCCGGGGTGCCGGCGACAATGATCTCGGCGTACGAGCGCGACTGCCGGCAGCCGACCATTCCTACCCTGATGCGACTCCTGAAGGCCGCCGGATTCGATCTGAGCATGCACCTCATCCCGAGCGATCCCCATGACGAGGTGCTCGCAGAGCTCGATTCGAAGCGTGGTCCGAGGGAACGCCGCCGAAGGGATCAGCAGATAGAGGCATGGAGAAATGCAGAGTCCGTCCAGGTCGGTAGTGGCTCTTCGCGATGACGGAGCCGCTGAATGCGGCGGCAATCGTTGACGTCCTGAACCGTCACGGTGTCAGGTATGTCGTGATCGGCGCGTTCGCCGCGATCGCTCAGCGAGCGCCCATCCCAGCAACCAGGGACATCGACCTGACGCCTGACTCGTCCGCGGAGAACCTGACCAGACTCTCGAAGGCTTTGAAGGAGCTCGGGGCCCGGATCCGTACCGACGCCGTCGATGGAGGGCTTCCCTTTGATCACGATGGCCGGTCACTCGCAACCCCATCAGTATGGAATCTCATCTGCCACTACGGTGAGTTCGATATCTCGTTTGTACCGAGTGGAATTCCGGGCGGATACGAAGAGCTCGCCGTGAAGGCTCACCGAATGCGGGTCAACGACGTGGACGTCATGATCGCCGACCTCAGCGACGTCATCAGATCCAAGGAAGCGGCCGGGCGACCCAAGGACCTCCAAGTCCTCCCGATCCTCTATCGATTCGACCGTCAGCGTGGGTAAAGGGCTTGCCCGCACTCCTACCGGTCAAGATGCTTCTGACAACGCCGGATCCGTGGAATTTTGGAGGGCATCACAGACCTTCGTGGTCGCCCGGCGAGCCGTTGCGCCCAGTCAGTTCTCCTGGCCTCAACCAGGGTTGTGGTCGTGAACCAACCTCATCGCCGTCATCGCCCCTAGTGCAGATGACGCTCCCAGTCGGGCGGGACCCGCCCGGCGGGTCCGGGAACTGGCTGGTCGGTGGGATGAGACGATGGAGGAGCAAGATCGGGGGCATCAATCACCGTGTTGGCCTCGTAATCCCAGAACCACTCCTCCCCCGGTTCGAAGCTCTGGGCGACTGCGTGCCCAGTCGCACGAGCATGTCTCGACGCGTGCTGGCTGGGAGACGAGTCGCAGCAGCCGACATGACCACAGAGTGCGCAGCGGCGAAGATGCAACCACCAACCTTGGTGCTGCACGCACTCAACGCAGCCGTCGCCGGTGGGAGGTACCGACGTATCAATCAGCTCAGGTGGCATTTGTCTGTCTCCATTCTTGAGTCTGGTCTAGCGGCGAGAGAGCTCTGGCGTGCCCTCGTCACTTTCGGCGGGCGCTATTGCACGGGTCGAACGAGGGTCTCGATCCCCTCATTGTTCAGCGGAGCGGGGGCGTGATCCCCTCGGCACTCGCGGCGAGAACGGGATCCCAGCCGCAGACCGCGCAAGCATGGCGGATTGTTGAAAGCCCGAAGTCCACCGCGGCGCGGAAGGGATCGGGTGCGGCACACACATCGTCCCAGTTCAAGACGTACTCGCCCAGACCCGCTTCCCAGTGCGCTCCGGGTGTCGACAAGGTTGCGCTCTCCAGGCCCTCCGCAGCCGGGAACGCGAAGGCGTAGAACGCGGCCTTGGGGTACCGGGCGTCGCCCGGCCACCAGCCAACCTCGATCTGCTGTGCGTTCGCCGAGTTGCGTGTGATGAAGCCCTGCGAGGGAGGATCGACCGGTTCACCAGAGAGAAGGCTCACGGCGAGGTCGAAGGTGCCCCACCAGGCATTGACCGGAGTCGATCGTCCCCGGTACGGGGCGCGCACGGCCCCAAGCACCAGCGCAGCGTGGGTTGCTGCCGCGAAGTACTCGTTCACCTGGGTCGGGTTGTAGGTGGTGTGCTCGACGTCCTCGTCCAGTGGCGTCGTCCAGGGGGTCTCTTGTGGTTTGGGGTCGAACGGTACGGGGCCGACGAGGTCAGTGACTGCAGCCAACACCTCCCGCGTCACTGCGCCGACCGATCGGTCCGGCGCAAGGGGGATGCGGTGCGCCCGACCATCGCTGTGCTCGGCCACGGCGTAATGGTCATGCAGATCCAGCGCGACGACCAGGGCGCCGGAGCCATCTGGTGCGGGCAGTGGCTGCGTCTCCCAGCCGCGCCCGCTCAGGCGCAGCGCGGCGTGCTGAAGCTGGGGCTCCGGCGGCGCGAGCGCCGCGGCGAACTTGCCGAGGACCTGGGTGTGTGCGTGCAGGGTGTCGCAAGTGGCGCTCCATGCCTCGTAGGGGAGAGGGAGCCATCGCGTCGGCACTGGAGGCACTCTACGAGGATCTCCTCACCCCGGCGACGCAACCCATACGCCGTTGCCGGATCGGCCCTTGGTCACCTACTTGAAGGGCCGGATCCGGGGCCGTGTTCCGTACAGAGCCGCGTTCCATGACGCGCTGCTTGGCGGACAGCAGCGGACCCGCGACGAACGTCTCACTCCACGAGCTTGGTCTGACGGCGATGATCGCCGAGGATGCCCTGCCCAGCTAAGGCCGCGGCTTGGGCCCGGTTCCGAACGTCGAGTTTGGCGTACAGGCTTCGTAGCTGAGTCTTTACGGTGTTCTCACTGACGTAAAGGTGGCTGCCGAGTTCCCGGTTCGTCATGCCCGTGGAAAGCAGGGAAAGAAGCTCGCTTTCACGTTCGGTCAGTCCGACCTCGCGCCCCGGCCATCGCAGCGCGTCATCGATCTTGGCGTGATGAGACCTTTGGGTGAGAACGACACGCTCGCCTCTTGCGGCCGCTTTGATGCCTTCAATGATTTGCTGCCGTGGTACAGCTTTGGAGATGAACCCTTGAGCACCGGCACGCATTGCACTGCGCACCGCCTGAGGCCGATCGGAAAAGCTGAATACCACGATCGCTCCGTTACTCGAGTCGGCGCCGAGGAACCGCACCCTTTCGCCAAGGGATCCGAGCTCTCCGTAGGTGTCGAGCAGAGTCACATCGACCCCTCGCCTCGGACCCTTCCGAAGGTCGATTTCGATGACTTGGATCTCCGGTTCACTGAACCGGAGCAGGGCACGGAGGCCCTCAAGGACGATCATGTAGTCGTTGACGAGCGCGACCCGGATCGATTTGGGCACGGCCTTACCTTAAGAGAGCGACCGTCCGGGCGTTATAAATCACCCGATCGGGTGATTGATCGAGCTCGCCCTTTCAACCAGGCTAGAAGAGCGGTAGTTCGAAGACGAAACAGGAATGGCCGAAACTCACAAGACAAGGCGGCCTATGCCCGATCGAAAAAGGAGGGCAACGAATGCAGGCGCACCGAGTAGAGGGCCCCTCCAAGAGTTTTCACTCTTTCGGCCCTTCGCACGGGGCGATCCAAGTTTCTGCTTTGGCCGAGGAAGGGTGGACGCACGTGATGGTGAACCCATTTGGCGTTACTTCTTACGACTTCGATGGAGGTCGTCTCTTCGCCTTGAGGGGAGAGCTTGATGCAAGTACGTGTCAAGGACTCGCCGAGCGCTTGATCGGACTTCCAGGCTCTCTCGTTGTCATCGATCTTTGCCAGCTCACCTTCATCGACTCCTCAGGGCTGGGTGCCATTCACGCCGCAAGGCAAATGGCGATCAGCGATGGGGGAACCCTCGTCATCTCTCGTCCCAGTCCAATGGTCCACCGGGTGCTGGAGATAACAGGCCTTGACGTGTGGATTGCAGATTGGGACCCAGATTGGTCAAACGACTCCACCGTGGGATGCGCGCCCTAGTTCGAAAACTCCGGGAGATCTGCGATTTGTCCACAGCGAAAAGAATGGCCAGAACTCAGCCACTCAAGGGATCGAACGCGCGTGGGCGTCTGGCGATCCGATTGGCGAACCAAAGTGGGCTCGGCGTCGGGGTGCGACCGGCGCGAGCCGTGCAACTTGCCTTTGACTCGCCCGATCGGTCCACCAACTCCGGGAAGCCCGTCGTGATGGTGGCCACAATTTCTTCGAGGGCTTCTGCCGCATCCTGCCCGTAGCGCTCGATGGCTACCGGCCAGCGGAGGGTCGAGGGACGAAGCGCAAACTCCGAGGCGAAGCGTGAGTACTGCGCCAACTCGAGCTCTACTCGAACCGGCCACCGCCAACCGACCCAGAGGGTGCCACGAAGCCGGCGCAGGAGCTGGGGATCGAAGTCGGTCGGTTCGAAGCACGGCCGTAGGAGCAATTTGTGTCCACCGACGAGCCGCCTTCCGCCGGGCGCGAATTCGAGCTGTCGATACCAGGCCTCGGTGGCCTCAACGGCATCGGCGGCACCCAGCAGGAACGTGCGTGAGACGTACATGGAGTCGAGCACGGGATTACCACCTCTTTCTGCTATTGCAAGCTTGGGACGGGAATCGAACGCCCGAGCGGATCATCTGACCTCGACCAGGGCGAGACACGCCCGCCAGTCCATCCTTCGTCCGCCCGGCGCAAACGCTCGCTGAACACCTTGAGCATCCGCTGCATGACGGGCGCGATGAGAAAGTGCGGGCTCCAAAACTCTCGAGGGGAGAGTACGAGCAGTTCCATGTCCGTGTCCGCGATCACCGAGGCGGTTCGCATCCCATGGTCGAACAAGGACAGCTCACCAAAGAACCCACCCGGGCCGACGACATCGAGTCGGACGTCCTCGCGCCAGATGCTCGCTGTTCCCCTCATAACGATGAAGAACTCCTTTCCCAGCTCGGTACACGAGGCAAGGACGCGACCTGCGGGCACCCGGGCTTCAGTCGTCAGCGACTCGATCCGGCGGAGCTCCTTCGCGCTGCAGCCGGCGAAGAGCGGCAGATTCTTGAGACGTCGCCCTCTGATGTTCGAATGAAGTGATGGGCACATGTGTCCTCCTTTGGCCAGGTTGAGATAAGGGCGACGGGCTCTCTGCGGAACGGATTCGGTATTCACTTGACAACCCGCGCGCACACGGTCGTTCGATCAGGTGAGACGGTTGCGTCGACGAGCGCTCGTTGACTCCCGGGGAAGAGGTTCAGCACCATCGCCCGGTCCCGATAATGGATCGGCGTGTCACTCACCCACTCGGCAATAGTTCGAAACCTGTCATCCGGGCTCGTAGTACAGATCGCAGTTACACCACCGGGCCGAGTGAGGTTCGACATGTGCCGGAGGAGAAGAGTGACGGCATCGTTGTCGAGATCGTCCAAAATGTTCGTGGACAGCACCACGTCGAAACCGGCTTCGGGCAACGTCGGCGTTGGCACGAGCTCGGTGAGGTACTCCGGGGAGGTGCACAGCAGGCCGACCGGGTCGATCGCGGTACTGGGGAGCGTCGCCCGAAGGAAAGCAATCGCACTCGGATCTTCGTCGGATCCGGCGAAACGGATGGAGCCGGGATGCAGCGGGAGAGCGTCCCGTGTATACCGGCTACCCCCGCAGCCGACGTCCATGATCCGGATCGGTCGCTCAAGACGGAAGATGGTTGATGTGATCAGGTCGCGGCACCACGTTCGGCGGTACCAAACACCGCTGACGCTCGCGAGCCGCGAGAAGACATCATCGAGCACGTTTGCGACAGCGCTCTCTGCCAGACTCGAGGTTGACCCGTCTTCGAGTTCGTAGATCCATTCGAGAAGATGGAAGTCGCTACCAGGTCCCCGAGCCTTGAACAAGGCCCGGCTCCAGAAGCGGCTCTTCCGAAGCCATGGGACCAAGAGAGCGCGTACGCGCTGACGCACCATTGGATTGGACCGAGATGCGTCGATTTCAGCGCCCAATGCATCAAGAAGACGCCAGAATTCTTCCTCGACCCTCTGAGCCTCATCACCCAATGGTTCGCTCCGGCCGACTCTGCGGGACTGGGAGTCAACCATCCGAAGAATCCCGCAGAAGCGAGCCGTGGCGTCGACCGCGGCGACATCGAACACCCGTCGTTCCATGGCGGATTCAGGACGTCCGCTCTCGTTTGGAAGGTGCATGCTCGGGTCTCTCGGACCGCTCAACTCAACCTCCTCAGCCTGCTGTCGCACGGCGCCTCGATTCGTATCCATGGATTCGGTGTGGTGACTCGTCACGCACAGGTTGCGGGAGGGTGCTGCAAGGCGGCTGCAAAAGCGCTGCAAGGGCCCTTCAAGCGCGGACTTACCTCTTGAGCAGGGTGTATTAGGTGGGTAAGGTTCAAATGTGAACCCGTGTTTCGGTGTCCTCGGACCACTACTGATCCGTGGTCATTCCGGCGTCCTTGAACTACCGGGACGGCGCCGGCGAGGCATTCTCATTCGTCTGCTGGCTTCCGCGAATCACCCCCTGGTTCCCGACCGTCTGATAGAGGATGTATGGGATGGCCGGCCGCCCGAGGGTGCAAGCCAGACCCTGCAGAGCCACATCTCGGCCCTGAGACGCCTGCTGGGCAGAGACGTCATTCGTTACAGCGCGGGCGGGTACGTCATTGAAATTGCGGATGGAGAGCTCGATGTCGACACCTTCGAACGCGAAAGCACGAGGGGATTCGAAGCGTTCGCCACCGGCGAGCTCGAGCAGGCGGCTGGATCGCTAGGCGCAGCGCTCGATCAATGGCGAGGTCCGGCGTTGGTCGATGTTGCTGACTCTGCCTGGTCGCTTCCCGTCAGCGCACACCTCGAACAGCTGCGGGTGTCGACGCTTGAGACGTTTCACGACACACTTCTTGCCCTCGGTAGACCTGAGCGAGTCGTGATATCAGCCGAAGCGGCGGTGCTCGCCGAACCCCTCCACGAGGGCCTGTGCAAAGGTCTCATGCTCGCGCTCTACCGATGCGGACGACAAGCAGATGCCATTCGTGTCTATGAGCGACTTCGGCGGGAATTGTCGGAGATCGGCCTTCTCCCCTCACCGAGTTTGGTGGCTCTTGACCAAGCGATCCTGGAGCAGAGCCCGGAACTCGAATGGCAGGGTTTGGAGCCGCAGAAGCAAGACCGGCAAACGTCGCGTCCAGCATCTGAACCTGGCGTTCCCACTGGCATCGTCACTTTGCTATTCACCGATATCGAGGGTTCGGCCGGGCTATGGGAGAAGTATCCCTCGTCCATGAGCGAAGCGCTGGTCCGTCATGACGAGCTCATCCGCGTGACGGTAGCCGAGCATTCCGGGCACGTTTTCAAGACGATCGGCGACTCATTCTGCGTAGCGTTCACCTCAGCTTCGCACGCCGTGCGCGCGGCCGCTGCGCTGCAGCGTGCAATCTGGGACGAACCGTGGCCCGAGAATTGCGAGATCCGGGTGCGAGTTGCAATGCACACCGGCGAATGCGTCGAGCGCTCCGGTGACTACTTCGGTCCCACCGTAAATCGAGTTGCCCGGTTGGTCCCTTCCGCCCACGGTGGTCAGACTGTCCTGTCACGCGTGACGGCCGACCTGGTACGAGACGCCCTCCCGCAGCAAGTGACCCTCCAGAACCTGGGGATCCTCAGGTTGAAGGGATTGGGGCAGCCGGAGCAGGTTTTCGGCTTACAGGTGGACGGTCTGCCTAGCGAGTTTCCCGCCCTCGGGCTGGTCCAGCGTGCAGACGACGACATGCCTGCCGAGCTGACGAGGCTTATCGGGCGAGACAAGCTTGTCGCTCAACTCGTCGACGAGGTGCGATCCAACCGCTTGGTCTCCCTGGTCGGTCCCGGGGGTATAGGAAAGACGCGTCTAGCCGTACGAGTGGCGAGTTCGGGCGGGCAGCCCTTCGAGGACGGGGTCCGTTTCGTCGACTTGTCGGTGATCCCAAGCGATGGAAGCACGACAGAGCTTGTGCTCTCCGAACTCCACGGCGTGCCCGCTCGGGACGAGTCCGCGCTCGACGCCTTGCTGCGGGTCCTTGGTCCAGCCCGTTTACTTCTGGTTCTCGACAACTGTGAGCACCAGTTGGAGCAGGTCCGGTCACTCGTTGACGCGCTCATGCGACGCTGCAAATGGGTCCATATTGTGACAACGTCGCGAGCCGCTCTCGGGACGACTGGCGAGCGGTGCGTGGAGGTGCCACCACTCGAGGTGCCTCGATCGGCTACCTCAAACCTGGTCGAGCTCCAGATGAATCCCACCCTCCGCCTCTTTGAGATGCACGCTCGCATGGTCGATAGTCACTTTGCTCTCTCCACGCGCAACGTAGACACAGTATCCGCTATCTGCTGCAGGATCGGCGGAGTACCACTGGCAATCGAGCTGGCTGCTCGGCAGCTTGACGTTATAACCATCGATGAGTTGGCCCAAGCGGTCGTTGACGAGCGCGTCCTGCCTCGGCTCGCCGTGGAGGGGCGGTCGGAGCCCCGCTTGAGCAGCATTACGGCTTCGTTGAAATGGTCCTTGGGTCTGTTGTCTGAGAAAGACCAACTGCTGTTCGCTTCGCTGGGCGTCTTCGCGGGTTCGTTCAGCCGCGAGCAGGCGCTCGAGCTCGTCGAGGGACGGCTGAACACGGAATCGACGCGTGTGTTCGACCGGCTGGTGCGATTGAGCTTGGTTACCCGGGATTCGCCCGGGACCGCTCGCTTCCGCCTTTTCCAGCCGTCGAGGGAGTTTGCCAACAGCCTCCTCGAGCCGGCGAGACGTCGATCGCTACAACGTCGTCACGCGAAACTCATGCGGGACTTGGCCGAGCGGTTCGGCTCGCTCCTTCGCACCGACCGGGAGGCAGACGCATGCGAAAACTTGTCGGCAGACTTCCCCGACCACCGCCAGGCCGTTGCATGGTGCTTCGAGCACTCGGTCGAAGACGCCGCCCGAATGGTCATCGGACTGTTCCAGTTCTGTCTATTCCAGATGGTGTCGGAGGCGAACGAATGGGCCATGCGTCTCACGCGCGTCCTGGATCCCACGTCACCGATGACAACACCCGTTTTCGGGGCCGCCGCCTTGGGCGCGTGGTTCGTCGGCGACATGGAAACGGCCATCGCACTCGGGGAGCGCGCCGTCGCGGCCGCCCCATCCCCCAAGGATCCGAGCGCGCTCTGGGCCCACCTCGCGCTCATCGATTCCAAGGCCTATCTCGGAAGGCTCGGCGAAGTTCCTGAGCACCTCGATGCGATCGTCGCGTACGGCAGACAGAGTGGGGATCAGTTCTGGCAGATCAACAGTCTCGGGTTCTCTGCTATCGGCCGGTTGACGATCGGCGACATTGCCGGAGCGACGCGTGACGCTGATCGGGCCATCGCGCTTGCCCGGGACCTGAACAACCCAGACTGCACACATTGGGCCATGTACTGCTTGGGTCGCGTGTTGTCGGATGCGGATCCCGGCGCGGCCTGTGTCGCCTTCGAACAAGCGATGGAGGCGGCGGGTAGCGTGGGGAGCAGGTGGAATCTGAGTCTCGATCTTCTGGAGTGGTCCAGTTTGAGGCGCCGTCTTGACGACCTGCCCGGAGCCGCTCAAGGGCTCCTGGAAGTCCTCGAACTGTTGCTGGCATCCGGCAATCGGTCCCAGCGATCGCAGTTCTACTACGAAGCATCCCGGATCCTTGTCGCCCGGGCCCAGGACGACGCGGCATTCACGATCATGCTTTGGCGCGCCGGCATGCCGACGATGCCTGCGACGGAGGCTGCCGACGAGTCATTCGAAGCTGGATTGGAACGGTCCGTCGGTCTGCGCGCCGCAGGTTTGCGAGTGCGCGCCAGAACGATGACTGAGAACGAGATTGTTGTGTTGTGCCGCTCGCATTTGGAGGACGTGGCACGAAGTGGAGCGACCACGTGGGGAAGTCGACACACGCCACTGAGCGCCTAATGGGTCATAGAGATCGGGAAACGGGAGGATAGATGCGGATCGTTCTGGTGATGGGCAAAGGGGGGGTGGGGAAGACGACGTTCTCGGCGGCCACCGCGGTGCACGCGGCGACACGAGAGTCCGGGAGAGTACTTGTCGCTTCAACCGATGCCGCTCACTCATTGGCTGAGGCGCTCGGCACCGAGGTTGGATGCGAGCCGGCGGAGGTGGCGCCCAACCTCGATGCCGTGCAGCTCGACGGCCGCCACGAGCTGCAACGGTCGTGGTCGACGATCGCGGAGTACCTGGGCGAGCTCCTCGACGTGGTCGACCTCGACCGCCTGCACGCGGCCGAGCTCCTCGTACTTCCCGGTCTTGATCAGCTTCTGGCACTAGCCCGACTCAGGGACTTCGCTCGCGAAGGGATGTGGCGAGGACTTGTCGTCGACTGTGCCCCCAGCGCCGACAGTCTCCGGCTCTTGTCATTGCCCGACGTCCTCGACTGGTACCTGGCCAGGATCTTCGGCCAGAGCGGGATGATCCGCTCGCGTGTCCGGCGCAACATCGAGCGCACGTTGTCGATCAATGCCCCGAACGACCGGGTCCTGACCTCTGTCACCGATCTGACCTCGCAACTGTCGGGGTTCCGCTCGACTCTCGAGAATGCCGTGACGACGGCGCGAATCGTCGTCACGCCTGAGCACTTAGTGGTGGCCGAGGGACAGCGCACCATGTCCTACCTTGCGCTGTATGGCTATCCGGTCGATGCGGTGCTCGTGAACCGGGTGCTCGGTGCTGACCTCGGCTCGCCGCTGCTCGAGACCTGGCACGCCAATCAGGCCCTGCGGCTCAAGCGAATCGATGAGGCCTTCTCCCCGTTGCCCCAAGCTCACGCCCAGCTACGACCACGCGAGCCCATCGGCTTCGAAGACCTTGCGGAGGTGGGCCTCGAACTCTACGGCGACGTGGACCCGTTGGAACGTATGTCGACCCAGGGTGCTGTGACCATCAGCAGCGATGGCATTAACGCAGTCGTCCGTGTCCCCGTTGGCGGCATCGAGCGAGGTGACATCTCAGTCGAGAGGCAAGGCACCGAACTCACGATCGGCCTGGGCACACACCGGCGCGTGATTGCGCTGCCCGACGCGTTCGGCGAGCGTCAAGTCCTTCGGGCCGGCGTCAACCACGACATGCTCGAGGTCATCTTCTCCGGAGCCGACCATGCGTGAACGCGACTCCCTCACCAGTCTGCTCGCCCGTCATGGAGCAGAAAGCGGAGAGCACACGGGTGCCGCGGGCAGACGTCACAGCCGAAATGGGTCGTTCAACCTGTTCGACGCCGAGGCAAAAGTCCGACTCCTGGACGCGTCGCTGGAGGTGCTCGCCGCCCTTCGTGCTCTGGCGGACGTTGCCGAGGACATCGTTCGAGAACGGCGCGACACCCTGCTCGGGGGAGAGGGACCAGGGCCTACGCGGTCCCCGCGGTCAGATCCAGCCGATTTTCGCCACGCTGACCCACCCACCGCCAGAGACACGCGAGCAGATCCCACTGACCTACTAACCCCCGCAGCCGACCCTACAGGTCGGCTACCAAAAGAATGGAGGTGCCCGGATGGAACGATCCGAAGATACGTCGCACACCGGAAGCAACCAATCCGTGCTCGTTCGCAACCTCGGATTGGGTTCAAGAGGTATTCAAGACGATCGACACCCCTCTACGGACTCATCGGATCACGCTCTCGTACAGCATGTTTGCTGTCTGCCTCGATGAAGCGCTCTTTGGAAAGAACGGAGGCGTCGTCGCCCGCACATCGGCAGGGGAGCCGATCTCCGTTGGCAATGCCAACTGGTTCAACTTCGCAACGTGGGGCACTTACACGCTCGGACCCAACATTCGCAACGATGGTGCCCCGCAACGCCTCGATTCGCTCCCGAATTCAGTCCGCCGTCGTGTAGCACCAGCCATCATCCAAAGCCGGTCGGCACATGGCGACGTGGTGGGTCGGGCTCTGGCGTGGGGCCAGGAGCTCATCTTCCTGAGCGCGAGCAGGGCCTTGCTCCAATTCGTCGCCATGATCGAGCAGAGGGACGCGGCGGCGCTGAGCAACCAGTTCCAGATTGCCGACAGCGTTCGCGCCGACATCTTGAAGTCCCTCAACTGGAGCGGACTTCGGTTCATCGATAAAGGACATCTCGAACTCGTCGACGATGCCTTCGACTGCTACCGGTTGGTGTTCCGCCGCGCCTCCTCTTTGGCTGAGAGCGGGAAGAGCTCGGACGAGATTCAGTCGGACCCCGACGTGGCCAAGCTCATGTTCTTCGCGACTTGCCTCCTTACAGCCGCAGAACAGGACGTGGTTAACCGGGCGCTAGCCGTTGTGATCAATTCGGTCCCGGAACGGTGGACGCGGGAGCTTGACGGCAAGCTATCGCAGCTCGCACACTGGCGAAGCGGTGTGCCCCAACAGGTCGCAGCTTACAGTTTGCTTGCCAGGCTCAAGGGCGCAGAGGGCATTCTGAGCGAGGCGTGGGCTCGAATGATGACCAAGTACCTGCTTGTGATCGTGCTACCTACCGAGATGCTGCGGTTGGGCCGAGACGTGCCGCTGCGGAACCCGACCGAACCGATGTTTCCATTTCCGCTGATGGACTTGGACCTGCGGGCGAGTCCATTTCCGCTGATGGACTTGGACCTGCCAGGCATGGCCGCCGACGACCCGGAATACCCGGAGAAGGTGAAAGAAAAGCTGGCGGAGCTTCGGCAGAAAGTGACCGAAAAGCTGGAGGCACTTCGGCGGTTTGTCAGACGCGCTCGACCGGTCGCAGATCGGTGCTGGGTCGGCTGCACACGACTGGCGGCGATTCGACGACCGCATGAATTGGGCCATCTGTTTGTTCCGGAGCAGACAACAGGACCGGACCCTGTACTGGCGGCCGTACTCGATCGAAGACACGCGACGGATTGTGGCCGGTGAAATGCCACGGGCCAGCGGCCACCCTGGCCAAGCCGCTGTCATGCCTCCCTTGGACCCGGACTCGGTAGCCGGCAGAGCGCTCAACAGCCTGGTGCCAGTTGGTGAGGGGTGATCAATCAAATGGAAACGCTACTCACTAAAGAGATCCTCGACTTCATGCAGAAGATCGGCGACCCTCTGGTCGATCCCCACGTCAATGCTCTTACGACGGGCGACGACGCAAGCAAGGAAGGACTTCACGGGCTCATAAACGAGGCTAGGAAAGACGGCCTTGCCTTCCTCCTCAAGGATGATTGGCTGGACACCCACGCCGAGGACTACGGCGTCGGGCATTTTTTCGATGACGGCCGCACCCTCCCGGATCCGGATCTCGTCGAGACAGCATGCAATCTCTTCAAGCGCTACGGTTCCGAAATCGCGGCCGCGTTGCTCCTTGCGGCGCTCCCCGAAGCCTACGCGGCCGGAGAAGGCGCCAAGGTGCTGTTGGAGCGCAGCCAGCTCGCAGCTGGTGGAGCGGTGTCCACCAGACGGATCCTGGCAACTGCCCAATTCGTAATTTGGGTGCTGACACCAGGCACGCCAGACGCGCCAAAGAGCGACGACATGGAGAAGTACACCTATCAGAGTTTCGACGACACCCGTCGGCTGTGGGACCCGAAGGATCAGGCTCAGGCGCTTCGTGCGTCCCTGGCCTTGCGGATCATGCACTCGCTCATTCGGAAGAGCCGTCCAATCGCGCCTGCAGACCTGGAATCTGTATGACTCCGACCGCGGCGTGCCACTGAACCAAACCGACCTGCTTGCAACGTTGTTGAGTTTTTCGATCACGGTTTTCGAAGTGCTCGAGCAGTTCGGGATCAACTGGACCGCGGAGGAACAGGAGGCCTACTTCTACGTCTGGGACCGCGTCGGCGACACGCTCGGGATTGGCGACCTTTGCGTTATCCGGTCACTGACCGGGGCCGATACGTTGACGGATCTCAAGAAGACGCTCCGCAGATTTGACGAGGGTGACCCCGATCCCCGACGCGACCTGCCTTCCGTGCCAATGTCGACTCCGGGCACTCAAGTGACCCAGGAGGACAGAGACAATCTGTTCGAGGGCACGCTCAATCGGCGGGTGCTCTGGCGCGTCGCAGACGTCGGCACCCTTCGGCCCCAGTCCGTGTCTGAGGCGCGGGTGCTGCTGGCGAGGCTCAGGGAGCGGATGTGGGCACTCGAGAGAGACAGTTTTCCGCAGAGGGAAGAATTCACCTACGAGAACTTCAAAGAGGTTCTCGATGACGTGAGTCCGGGTCGAATATTGCTCAAGGCCATGATCGATGAGTTGGCCGCCCGGTTGCCGGCAAGCCAGAAGACCTGGCCCATCGCGGTTATCCGGCAGCTTGTCCCCCCACAAGTGCAGAACCGCCTTGCGCTGGGTGGAACCAGCTCGGTCGGCTTCCTCAGTGGCATCGTTGGCACGCCGCGGGACTCGCCCGGGTCAGCGGTGCTCCGGCGGGTCACGGCAGAGGTCCTGCGCCAGCGCGCGACCCGGGTCTCGAACTCCCTGTTCCTCCACTACTACGACCACGGTAAGCTCACGATCCCGGGCCTCCGCTCCACCGCCGTCGGCTACGGCCTTCACTGGCAGGACCAGTCGGTCTCGGTGAGGCCGGATGGACTCTATTAGCTGGCTGCCGACTCGATCCCCTGCCGATACTGTGACCGGCGAGTTCGGGCCAGGGCGAGCCCTCTACTGACGCGTGCACCTTCGCCGCCGAGTCGCCGACGACACGGCGAGCTCGGGCGGGTGACCAATCCGTCGCAGTTCAGCTGAACGGGACGTCGGCTGTCAGAACCATTGGGTGTCCCACGGCGTCTGACGTCCTCATTGCCTATGGGGCGAGAATGCGCCTGGTCTCGTCCCCCGGCAAGAGTGCTACCTCATCCATAGAGCGGAGTCCTGGGCAACAGAGGCCCAGGCCTGGTACTGCGTCACAGCTTGCACGACGGCTAGGGCGAAGCGGAAGGCTCCGGGCGAGTAGACGTCACACGGTCCGGTGACACCGACTTTCGCCGGAGCGCCGTCCGGGCAGAAGTGAACGCCGTCGGGCGAGCGCACGATGTTGGTACCGTTCGGGCCACAGCTCGGCTCGATGCCCATGCAGGGCAACTGCCACGTGAACGCGCCGTTCGGAGACTCCACGGAGGCGCCGGCGTCCACATAGGTCACGGTAAGGGGGTTGGCCCTGGCCAACTGCTGGTAGATGTCGTCGAGGCGATCCCACCCAGGCGCCGAAGACGCATCGATCGGCGTCCCGACCAAGAAGACGTGAGCCCCAGCCGCGGCAAAGATTCCGATGGCTTGCTCAGTGTCGGAGGTGTAGCGGTCGTAGTACTGGCGGCTCCGGAGGGCGACTCCGTCCATGCAGGTTGTGAACGCGTTCCCCGAGAACACGAGGACGGCTGCCTGGGGGTGCTCGGCCGCAGCGGTTGCCATAGACCCAAGCCAGTCGCACGTAGCGGTGCCACCGAACGTGTTGTTGGACACGGTGTCGTTTGCGCTCTCGGCGAAGAACAGGTCGAGGTAGGGCTCGACCTGGTACCCGAGCGAGTCCCCGAAGAGATCCACCCTCTGGTGGACCGGAGCAAGGGGCGCGTGGGTCGCGACCGGACCAGGGGCAGGCGCGGGGTTCCGCGAACTCAGGCGGACCGAGCCAGTCGACGACGCGCTGGTCTGAATGAGCACGATCGCTGCGACCACGCCAATGGCCAGCGCACACAGGGCCGCCCTAAGCAGAAGCCTGCTCTTCTCAAGCATCGAGTGTTCCATGGGTTCAACTTGCGCTGGACCCCTTCAACGCCGATAAAGAGCCGCTGACGTGGCGCTAACGTGGCGCTAAATTCCCAGGTCAGAGAGGCCACAACTCCGACCGCGCACCACGACGAGCCCCCAGGCACCCAGGATCAGACGGAGAGCGGCGGATGAAGATCCGGCTATCTAGGCCCAGATCATCCGTCAAAGACGACGGGGAACCGGCCGAGCTCAGCGGGACGCTAGCGGGTCCCTCTCGCCTCACGGACCCTCTCGGCCAACGAGACGGTCTCGAACGATCGGCTGATCGGCTGCCTCCGAGCGACGATGCACAAGCCAAAGGAGGCCGACGGCCCCAGCGGAATCCTTCAGCGGCATTGGGAGAAGCTCAGGCCCAGCGGCTGGGGGCAGTTGCTCGCGGGTCAGAGATGGAAGGCAGCTTCCAGCCCCCGGGAAGGGATGACGAAGCGTCATCCCTATTCAACTGTGTCCTAAGGGATCATTGCAACACCCGCCTGATTCGCGAACAGTGATGTCGTCGATCAGGGAGGTCCACGAATGGCACGGTTCTCACCCGAGGACAGGAGAACAATCTGGGATATGCGCGAAGCCGGGGTACCGGTCAAGCGCATAGCCCGGCATCTGGGCAGGCAGAACTCGTCGCTCAGACGGTTCATCGCCGATGCCGGTGGCAAGCGCCCGACGCCGCGAGAGCGCTCTGAGCTGCGGCTGACGTTGCCGAGCGCGAGGAGATCTCGCGCGGACTGGCGGCCGGATGGTCGATGCGAGCGATCGCCGCAGAACTGGGTCGAGCGCCGTCGACGGTGTGCCGGGAGGTCAATGCCAACGGCGGCCGGCATCGACAGCTGCTCCGGGGGTCGCGGTTAGCTGGGCTCTTGACGCGGCTGATCCAGCCGCCGGAATGCGGTCCCAAGTAACAGGGCCGACGTTACTTCGTAGCGTGTGCGATATTTCATACGGGGTGCGCTATAGTGTACGAGGTGCGATATTTCACAAGATGGGGACTTAGGACCTAGTGGACCTCAGTAGTCCCATTTCTAGCGTGATACCCAGCCTCGACGGCCACGTCTACGCCGCCCTGAGCTCGACCAACGGCCCAATGACATTGGGAGCGGTGCATCGACTCACCGAAGGGGCCTCCAAGAGTGGCGTCCGGACCGTATTGCTGCGAATGGTCGCCTCGGGACTCGTAGACGTCGTCCCTGGCGGCTATCGGCTGAACCGAGAGCATCTTGCAGCCGGACCTATCGAGGCCCTCGCATCCCTCTATGGCGAGTTGACCAGGCGAATTCGGGCCGAGGTCGACTCTTGGCAACCGAAGCCGCTACTGGTCGGCCTCTACGGATCGGCGGCGCGCCGGGACGGAGATCAGGCGAGCGACATCGACCTACTGATCGTCGGAGATGTCGAGAACCTTGGCGATTCGGCAATGCACCTCGCCCACCTCATCGGACGTTGGACCGGCAATCCGGCTCAGGTTGTCCTTAAGAGCCCAGCAGAGATCGGGCGTTTGCGACGCGCCGAGGAGCCAATCGTGAGGAGCTGGGAGCAGGAGCTTGTGGAGATCAGCGGGAACCGCTCAGCACTGGCAATGGCATCGTGACCCCTCGAACACAAACGTGCGGCAGGCCAGAGGCGCAGAAGCGACTCGAGCAAGCCGAGGCCTTCGTACTCGCGGCCGAGCTCGTTCTTGAGGACACAACGGCAGTGGCTAATTCCGGCGTCGCTGCCGCCCTGGCGATCCTGTCCGGCATTGCAGCATCAGACGCCGCTTGCTGCGCCCGCCTTCGCAAACGAGCGCGTGGACAAGCTCACGACGAAGCCGTCGCTCTTCTGGAGACCGTGGAGCCGGGCGGGGCGGAAATGGCAAAAGACCTCAAGAGACTGCTGCAGAAGAAAGACTCGGCCAGTTATGGCGTCTCGTTTTTCGCTCTTGGAGAGGCGCGGGATCTCGCTGGATGGGCCAAGAGGCTGATCGGGCGTGCGCGAACGGCTGTAGAGGCCTAACCGATGCTGGACTGCGGATCCCGACCCTCGACTGTCGCAGATGTCGCCACCCTTTCTCGGTAGCGGACGCACGCCGTGGCATTGTGTGCGTGTCATCAGCGGCGTGGCGGTGCCGTCTGGACGGCGCACAAGTGGACACCTGGGATCCTCGAGGAGGATGCTATGGCCAGGACCGGAGGGGCATCCGAGGGTGGTGGTCACGGAACATGGAGCAGTTGGGCGGCTTGGACGCAATGTTCCTGTCATGCGAAACGCCGACGATGCACATGCACGTCTGCGGACTGCTGATCCTGGACACCGCAACCATGGGGCCCAGGGATCCTTTTGATTGCATCACCGCCATGCTCGAGGCGCGCTTGCCCGGAATCGCCCCAATGCGCCACCGCTTATCTACGGTGCCCCTGAACCTGGGACGACCGTACTGGACTGACGACCCCGACCTCCGCGTCGACCGCCACCTGCGCCGCATCGTGCTCGACCCGCCGGGCGACGACCGCCAGCTGGCCGAATTGGCCGGCGAGTTCTCCAGCACTCAGCTCCGGCGGGACCGCCCACTGTGGGAGATGCTGCTGGTGGAAGGACTGCCCGACAAGCGCGTCGCGCTCTTGGTGAAGATGCACCACTCCACCATCGACGGGATCACCGGGACCAACCTGCTGGGCCAGCTTTTCGACCTGTCTCCCGAGGGCCCGCCGGGCGAACCCAAGAACGCGGCGGCACCCCTCGGGCCGCCGAATCCCTTCGAACTCCTCGGCCGCACGTTCCTCGATCGGCTGCGCGCGCCGGCCGATGTCGTCAAGCTGGTTCCCGAGACCATCGGGCGGATCGGGGGCGCAGTCTGGTGGGCCGCACGCAGCGGCGGCTCTGAACGGATCGCTGTGCCGTTCACCGCGCCTCGCACTTCCTTCAATGCGTCGGTCTCGGGCCGTCGCTCCGTCGCCTTCGTCGACGTGTCCCTGGAAGAGGTGAAGGCTGTCAAGCAGGCAGTCGGCGCCACCGTCAACGACGTGCTCACCGCCCTGGTCGGTAGCGCGCTGCGGCGGTACCTGACAGAGCTCGGCGAGCTGCCCGACCGCCCCCTGATCGCCGTCGAGCCGGTCTCGGTGCACGGCCAAGCCGGCGCCCAGCACGGGACCACCCAGGTGTCGGTGATGTTCACCACCTTACCCACCGACGTCGCCGACCCGCTCGAGCGCCTCCGCTCCAGCGTCGCGGCCGACACCCAGGCCAAGGAGTTCCACGAGCAGCTCGGCGCCGACACGCTGCTGCAGTGGACCGAGCACCTCTGGCTCAACGTCTTCTCGCTGGGGGCGCACCTCTACTCCCGTTTCCACGGGGCTGACCACCATCCCGTCGTGCACAATCTGATCCTTTCCAATGTGCCCGGACCGCCCATCCCCCTCTACCTCGCGGGCGCGCGCGTGGTCGGCATCTACCCCCTCGGCCCGGTCATGGACGGTGCCGGCCTGAACGTAACCGTGCTCTCGCAGGAGAATCGCGTGGGGTTCGGGATCATGGCCTGCTCGGCCCTGGTCCCTGACGCCTGGCGCATCGCCGACGCCATCCCGGATGCACTGCACGAGATGGCGAAGGCTGTAGCGAGCGCCGACAGCACCTGAAGCCGATCGATCCGCCTCAGGCGGCCGGAGTGAAGGTGGCCGTCATGGCCTCGACCACGAGCTCCTTGACCGCCTTCGACCAGAAGAAGCCCACGTGCCCGCCCGGGTAGGCGGCGAGCGACGGGCGGTCCCAGTGCAGCCAGAGCCGCCTGGCCTGGCCGAAGGTGGACATCCGGTCCCCCAGACCCGCGTAGATGTATCGGCCATCTTTGGGGACGGCGCAGGCCATCGCGAGCGGCGACACGACGCGGTGCACGTCGTCAGCCTGGTCCCCGAGCACCCCGAACCGCCGTGCGCGCTCGGCGATGGCCGGAGGGCTGTGTCGACGGAATAGATCGGGCAGGTCGACGACCGGCACCCCGGCGATGACGCACCGAAGCTCGGGGTCGAGGGAGGCGGCGAGGGAGGCCACCAGGCCGCCCAGCGACTGGCCCATCACCCCCACCCGCTCGGCACCCTCGGCGGCTCTCAGCCAGGCGATGAGGCGCCGCGCGTCCCAGGTCGCCTGGGCCATGCCGTGCATGCTGTCGACCATGTCGATGGTCATGAGATCCTCGCCCCGGACCCGTCCCGACGCCCTTGGTCCGTGCAGTGGCAGCACCACTACCGCCACGTGTATGCCCATCCGGTGCAGCTGGGTGGTGCGAAATGAGCGCAGGTCCATCGACGCGTGTTGCCCCATGCCGAACCCGTGGAGGCAAACTAGCCAGGACCCATGGTCCCGCCCCGGGGCCCTCGACACCCAGACGTGCGCCGTCCGGTTGGCCTGGTGCTCAAGCCACCGCGCCCGGCCGGGCTCCTCACGATGCGGCTCCCACCCGCTCGAGAAGGTGGTGTGCTCGTAGCCCAGCCCATGGGCGGCCTCGTGGACCGCTCGTACGTCGTCGGGCGGCGGGGGGTCGCGGTGGTAGGCCGCGGGGTTGTCGATCCACCCCCGGACCGCGAAAACCTCGCGGGCGATGGCCAAGTCGGCGGCGGCCGGGACGTAGTCCTCTACTCTTGGCAGCAGGTCCGGGTGCCGAAGGGCGGCGATCAGGACCTCGTCGAGGTATGCCTGGGCGGCCAACAACGGCGTCGGTCGCACCCTGATGATGCTGTCGTCGTCGGCGATCCCGGTTGTGCGTCGGTGGCTGCGGACGAGGAAATCCACCACCCGTGGGCCGGCACGCAGGACACCGGCGATGCGAGGGTCACGGATCGCCCGGGCTACCCCGGCGATCAACCCGGTGAAGAGGGGAACCTGACGCTGGTCCCTCCTCGACCCGGTCACGAAACCTGACATCACCGTCAGCCTACGGCCAGCACCCGGTGGCCCGTTGGCCTTTTCGGAGGCGGTCTTTCAAGGTGTCCCGGCCGACGGGACTTAGGGCCAGGAGCAACGCCCTGGCCACAGGGTCCACGCCGTGCACCATGCCGGCTGATGTCGGGGCGGATCTGACCGGCAGGAATTGGGTAGCACTCAGAACCGGGCTCCCACGTCGTTAGAGGATGTTGTGAGGCGGGACGACCCAACGGCCCGGAGGGCGCGTGCAGTACCTCACGCGCTCCGTTCGGCTGGTCTATAGCGGCGTCTACTGGATGATTCCGGGTGAAGTCTTGGCAAGGCTTTGTTTCCCAAGCCATGCATCCGACGGGGCGTCTTGCCCGAGCAGCGCCTCCGGAATCGCAAAAGGGCAATTCGACCCTATGCGATCCGGCAGTGACGGGTTAGCTCAGCACTAGGACAGGACGGAAAAAGGAGGCTGCGTGGTGCATGAGGATCTGGGCGTTGTCGAGTTGACCCCAGCTCATGATGACGCCGACGACAACTGGTCGGAGCTTGTTTGTGCTGGCCGGGAGGTTCCAATCGGATTGTCCAATATGTATGCCATAAACGCCTTCTTTCGATCTCCGCAGTGGGCGAGTCGCGGAGATGATGCCGCAGGGTTGTCCGAATTCGACGGTGGCGGGCCAATCACGTTGTTGATGTTGAGGTACCTCGACCACATCGACTTCGGCTTCGTCGTGTGCCCGGAGATCGCGGAGGAACCGTGGCACCTTGCCGATGCGAAATCCGCAGCATAGGCCGAGCTCGGAAAGGGACCGACCGATGGCGCTGGTTCCTGACGAGTTGCGTAAGGTGGCGGAGCGCTTTCCCGATCGCGTCGCCTCGCTCGTCGACGGTGGCGGTTCGATGACCTTCGCCGAATGGGATCGGCGATCGAACGCGGTCGGCCGGAGCTTGTTCGAATTGGGTGTGGTGACGGGCGAGCGGGTGGCCATCCTGGTCACGAACATAGACGCGCTCCTATATCAGATCGCCTACTTTGCCACACAGAAAGCCGGGGGGGTCGCGGCCCCGATAAACCCCCGTCTGGCCCGGCGCGAAATCGGTCACATCCTTGAGAACGCGCGGCCTCGTGTGCTCATCGCCGCCGGCGATCAACTGGCCCGCGCGCTCGATCTCACGACTGGCCTCGCCGATCCACCCGTGGTGGTCAGTCCCGAGGTCGGTGCCCCCCATGCCTGGGGGGCCTTGGAAGAGAACGACGATGACGCGTTCCAAGTGCCGGTGACCTCCTCGGACCTCGCCGACATCGTGTACACCTCGGGCACCACCGGGCTGCCCAAAGGGGTGGCCTCGACCCACGACAACGTGCTGCATATCGCCGTCACGCCCTCCGAACGCTGGGACGCGCTCCTCCACGCCGCGCCGTTGGCGACCGCCCTCGGCACCTACGGTGCCATGATCGCCAGTCTTCGCCTGGGATTCACCAATATCTGCCTCCCTTCCTTCGTCACCGCCCGCTTCGCCCAGTTGATCGACAGCCACCGACCGGGCTGGCTCATGGTGGTGCCTGCACAGGTGCTGCTGCTTCGCGAAGCCGGGGTGCTCGAAGGTCTCGACACTTCGTCGGTGTGGATGGTGGTCTTCAGCACCGCCCCGATGCCGCCCGAGGCGACCAGATGGCTCGCCGCCACGTTTCCCCGGGCGATGCTCGTTAACGCCTACGGCCTCACCGAGGCCGGGGATGCTGCGTGCCTTCTGCCGCCCGGCGAGGCAGAACAACGCCCGGGCTCGGTGGGCAAGCCGATCGAGGGGGCCGGTGTTCGGGTGATCGACAATCACGGGAAGCGCCTCGACGCCAATCATGTGGGCGAACTGTTGATCCGGATTGGAGGCGGTCGGCGCTTCTACTTCGGCGAACCCGAAAGTTCCGCCGAGACCTGGCAGGACGGGTGGGTGCACACCGGGGACTTGGGTTACCTCGACGATGACGGATTCGTCTACGTCGTGGACCGCAAGAAGGACATGATCATCCGAGGCGGCTACAACATCTACTCGATCGAGGTGGAGAACGCCCTCTACGAGCACCCGGCGATTATGGAAGCCGCCGTGCTGGGCGTCCCCCACCAGATCCTCGGCCAAGACATCCTGGCCGTGGTGCGACTTGCCCAGGGGGCATCACTCGACATTGACGCCCTCCATGTCTTTCTCGCGGACCGTCTGGCTGACTACAAACACCCGAACCGGATGGTGGTCAACCAGGACCCACTGCCGCGCACGTCGCTCGACAAGATAGACAAACTCGCCCTGCGCGCCGAGCTGGAGCTCGACCCCCCCGACGCCAAGCGCACTGGGTCCCAGGACCCTTCTTGAGGGAATCAAGTGCCACTTGCCCACGGGCGCGCTCGGTGGTGCATCGTCGTCGCTACGGCAGTTGTCATCGTGCTCGGCGCCGCCGGTTTCGTGGTGATCCGATACGTGTTTCGCGAACATCCTGGCCCCAAATCCCTCCACGCCGCCGTGAAGGCGTTTCAGGGGAAGGAATCCACCCCCACCAGCAGCGGAACCCTCAGGAATGACCTTCCTGCCGAGGGCGTCTACCCCCTCAATGGCCGGGGAACCGAACGGATCTCGTTCCCGCCCAATTCACAGCGTGACGGAACGGTGATGCCCGTAACGATCACGTACCTGGCCGATGGCTGTTGGCGGTGGCACATCGACTACAACGTCGCCCACTGGGAGGAATATGACTTCTGCCCCAGTGACGGCCGGCTCCTTCTAGCCGAAAACCGCGACTCCCAGTCGTGGGACTTCGGCGACATCAAGGTCAACAATCTGGGGCGGTTCACGTGTCCGTCCGGCAGTGTGGTACTCCCCCAAAGCCCCAAGCCCGGGCAGACGCAGAGGTACTCGTGTCCGGGCACCAACACGGCCGTGTCCGGGCGGAGCATCGCTGCGACCACCGTTCGCATCGTCGGTATGGTCACATTGCGGATCGGGGGCACCGTCGTCCCCACCGTCCATGAGCTCCAGCAGGTGACGCTCATGGGTGGACAGAGGGGCAGAGTCAGAGAGGACTGGTGGTTCACGGTCCGTTCCGGCCTCCCCGTGCGCGTGGAGCGGCAGATCACCCTGTTGAGCAACTCGCCGGTTGGCACCATCACCTACAACGAAGTTGGGTCCTGGCAGATGACCTCTTTGCGGCCCCAAACTTGAACGCGGCGAACGGCATTTTCGGGAGTGCGGCCCACGGCCAACATCTATGCCACCAGGGATGTTATCGCTACCGTCCGTGCGAGGGCGTTTCTGCCTTCATGCACACGCGGCCGAGACGACGGTGGCGACGATCTCGCGCTGGCGATACTCCGCCACGTCGCCACCGAGGGTGACGGTGGCGTGCTGGATCGCCGTGTTCGAGGCGCCACCGACGGAGAACACGAATGCACCGGGCTCGGTGACGAAGCGCATCGCTTCGTCGTAAAACGCAAGGCGACTCGGGTGGACATCGAATGCGACAGTTGCGATTTGTCCGGGATCCAGCTCCACGCGGATGAACCCGACGAGCATCTGGTAGGGCCGGACCACGGAGGCGACCTCGTCGCGGACGTAAAGCTGGACGACTGCGGTCCCCCGCCGCTCGCCGGTATTGGTCACCGTGGCTCGAAGAACGACAGGCTCGGCGGTCGTGCCCGAGGAACCGATAACCAGCTCACCGTAGTCGAACGAGGTGTAGGTGAGCCCGTGACCGAATGCGAAAAGCGGCGTGGTGGGCGAGTCGCTGTAGTCGCCGTAGAACAGGGAGCGACCGCCGCCTGTGCGGTAGTCGTGGTGAATCGGGACCTGGCCGACGTGTCGGGGCATCGAGACGGGGAGCCGCCCGCCGGGCTCGGCGTGACCGAGGAGCACGTCGGCGATGGCGTTGCCGCCTTCCTCGCCGGGCAGCCACGCCTGGAGCACCGCGGAGGCTGCGTCAGCGATCGCCGCAATGGTGTGGACCCGGCCGCTGACCAGGATCACGACTGTTGGAGTCCCGGTCGCGAGCACGGCGTCGACCAGGGTCTGCTGGACGCCGGTCAGGTCCAGATCGGTGGCGTCACGGGCCTCGCCGACGGTGCACGCTGGTGTCAGTCCGGACCGCCCACCGACGAACACGAGTGCGATCTCGGACTCGGCGGCTGCTGCGGCGGCTGCGCCGATGCCCGACGCATCAACACCGCTGATGTCGCAGCCCTTGGTGTGGGTGACCTCCACACCGGGCAACGCCGCGAGGAGGCCGGCGAGCGGGGTGATGTGATCGACGAAGTAGGGACCCGGCGTCAGAGAGCCGCCCCGGCCTGGCAGGTATTGCTCTTCTGCGATCGCCGGGCCCTTCCCCGTTTCCGCATCGGTCCCCGTCGGCCAACTGATCTCCGTGTGTGCCGGATAGTGATAGTCGCCCTGGAGGAGCCGCTGATCATCTGCTGCCGGACCGATCACGGCGACGCGACGGAGCGATGCAGCGTCGAGCGGAAGCAGGCCGTCGTCGTTCTTGAGGAGGACGATTGACTCTGTGGCGGCCCGGCGGGCCAGGGCTCTGTTGTCTGGAGTATCGAACACGACAGCGGCTGCACCCTCGTCGACGTAGGGTTCCTCGAACAGGCCGACCTGGAACTTGGAGCGCAGGACGCGACCGACGGCGAGATCGACGACGTCCATAGAGAGGCCGCCCTGTTCGATCAGTGCCTTCAGCGGCCCGCCGAAGCACTCGCGCCCGGGCAGCTCGAGGTCGAGTCCGGACCGCAGCGCCCGTGCCCCCGCCGCACCGAGACCAGACTCGACGGCGTGATGGTGGGCCAGAAGCTGGACGGCGTAGTAGTCGGCGACGACAACTCCGTCGAAACCGAGCTCGCCTCGCAGGAGGCCGTCGAGGATGGCCGAACTGCCGGCGCACGGGATCCCGTCGACGGAGGAGTACGAGTTCATGATCGACGCCAGGCCGGCGTCGCGGATTGCTGCCGCGAACGGTTCGGCGTACACCTCGCGCAGCTCGCGCGGTCCGAGCTGGACCGGAGCATGGTTCATGCCGCCTTCGGACAGGGCGTAGCCGAGAAAGTGTTTGCCGGTGGCGATGACCCCATGGCGGAGGTCGTCGCCTTGGAGTCCCCGCACATACGCGGTTCCGAGGCGGCCGATCAGATAGGGGTCCTCCCCGTAGGTCTCCTCGACACGTCCCCAACGGGGATCGCGGGCCACGTCGAGGACCGGGGCCAGGGAGTGGCGTGCGCCGACGGCGACCATCTGGCGACGAATGGCGTCGGCGACGTCGAAGAGCAGCGATTCGTCCCAGGACGATGCCAGACCGATCGCCTGCGGGAACTGAGTGGCATCGCGGGCGCAATACCCCGCGACGGACTCCTCATGGACCATCACAGGAATGCCGAGCCGGGTGTGCTCGACAGCGATCCTTTGGATCTGATTCATGAGTCGAGCGCTCTCCTCGGGGCGCAGACCGGTCGACGCGCCGATGCGAGTGACGTGACCGATACCGTGCTCGAGTTTGCCCGCGGCGTGTTCTGCGTCGAAGTGGTCGCCCAGGATCAGGTCGGCGAGCCACAGGCTGCCGATCTGGGCCAGCTTCTCGTCCAGGGTCATTCGTTTGAGCAGGTCGTCGACGCGCTCGGCGATCGGAGCGTTCGGCTTGCGGAAGAGTTCTGGGGTCATGGATCCACTCTTTCGATTCGACGTGGACGTGGGCGACTCAGGGTAACCAGTTCACGATCGACGTGGTCAGGAGAGGCTCCAGAAGGTTACCGATGCCGATCGGAATTCCGGCTCTCGCTCGCCTCGGGGATCCGGCTGCTCACGAAACACATTGGTAGGTTCCGTTGTTTGCGTCGACGAATTGTCCATTCTTGATTGTCATTAAGAAGTAGCACGGCGAAGGTGTCGCTGGTGCGCCCTGATTGAACGTGAGCGGTGGAGCCAGGCCGCCGAGGGTGTCATTCTTGATGCTCCAGAGGCCTTGGAAGAACTCGGCCGAGGTGGGATTCGCGGTCAGGAACTTATCGGCGGCGACCGCCAGCATTCCTGCTGTCCACTCCGCGGCGGACGAGGCGGACCCCTGGAGGGTCGGGGCGTACGTCTTCATCGCTTGCTGGTATGTCACGGGGATTACCCCTAATCACAATGGTGGTGGCCGGTCGGGCACCGGCCGGCCTGGATGCCGATTCTGGCCTGGCGACGCGGTCGTCGCCGCCTGGAGGGCGTCGGCGGGATCAGGGCGGTGGGCACCGACATGTGCAAGTGTGTGTCTCCATTTGTGGACGCTTGGCCGAGAGGTCTTGGGCGTGTTCGATGGCGTTCATTCGTGGGGCGTCGGGCGGTTTCCGAGTACTCGATCAGCCCTCTCGTCACCCATGCGGGGGTCGTCTCAGCGCTTGCCGGAGTTAGCGAGCCATCAGTTGAGTGCTGTCAGAACGTGTCACCATCCCGTACTGGGGCACTCTCGACCCGGGGTTGACTCCATGACCTTCGGCCCTGGCCGAGTCAGGCTCACTCCGTTGGAATGGATTAGTGACCCTGTCGATTCGGACGCCGGCGATCGAGGTAGGTCAGAAGGATAGGCGCCGCTGGGTCGCTCTGGTCGTGGTGTGCGTTGCGGCTCTGATCATCAACGTCGACAACACCATTCTCAACGTGGCCCTTCCGACGCTCGTCCGTGATCTGCGAGCGACGTCGAGTGAGCTTCAGTGGATCGTCGACAGCTATGCCATGGTATTTGCCGGACTTCTATTTGTCGGAGGCAGCCTGGCCGACAGATTCGGACGCCGACGATTCTTTCTGATTGGACTCACCTTCTTCGTGGCCGGATCGATCGGTGCGGCCTTATCGGGCTCCGTCAACGTGCTGATCGCCTGTCGGGCCGTTATGGGAGCTGGTGCTGCGCTCACCATTCCAGCGTCGTTGTCCATAATCAACGACTCCTTTCGCGATCCGGTCGAGCGGGCGCGTGCCATCGGCGCATGGGCCGGCACGGTCGGGCTCGGGATCGCCGTCGGCCCCATAGCCGGTGGCCTGCTGCTCTCGCGCTTTTGGTGGGGATCGATCTTCCTGGTCAACGTCCCCATCGTGTGCATCGGCCTTGTAGGAGCGGCGATCCTCGTGCCCGAGTCGAAGAATCCGCACGTAAGTCGGCCCGATCCCGTCGGGGCGGTGCTCTCGATCGCCGGTCTGGGGTTGCTGCTCTGGTCGATCATCGAGGCCCCGACGCAAGGGTGGTCGTCGGCGGTCGTGCTCGGAACCGGCTTCGCGAGCTTGGTCGCTCTCGCCGGTTTCGTCGCCTGGGAGTCCCGCTGCACGCACCCGATGCTGAACCTGCAGTTCTTTCGTGATCGCAGGTTCTCGGTGGCACTCGCAGCGGAGTGCCTCGGGGTATTCGCGCTCATGGGGGCGCTATTCCTCTCTACCCAGTTCCTCCAGTTCGATCTCGGCCTCTCGCCCCTAGCAGCGGGAGTTCGCATTCTGCCGATAGCTGCCATGGTGATCGTGAGTGCCGCCGTGTCCCCACTCGCCTCTCGCTTCATTGGAGTCAAGTTCACAATTGCCGCCGGCCTGTCGTTGATCACCGCCGGCTTGTGGCAGGTGTCGGCCGCTTCGGGGTTCGAGACGACGTATGGCGATGTCGTTCTCGGCTTCGTGCTGATCGGTTTCGGGGCGGGGCTGCTGCTGCCGACTGCGACCAACTCCGTCATCGGATCGGTGCCCCAGGGTGACTCTGGCATGGGATCGGCCACCAACACTGTCTCCCTGCAAGTCGGTGGTGCGCTCGGCGTCGCAGTGATCGGGAGCGTCATGCTGACCCGCTATCAGGATCACATGAATGCGGTCCTTCTGACTCGACATGTGTCCGCACCTATCGCGCAGACGATCCTGGGCTCGCTGGGGGGCGCGCTCGCAGTCGCAGCTAGCGCCGGGGGCTCAACTGGGGCCCTGTTGGCCCGTGCAGCCCGAACAGCCTTTATGAGCGGGAATGAAGTGTCGCTCGCCGTCGGCGGCACTGTGTCACTCGCAGGTGTGATTCTCGTGCTGGCCGCTCTGCCATCAGGGAGGCACCGGTAGCCCGCGTCCGGCGTTCAGGGGCACCGTGGCCCCGCCGGTGCGTCCGCTCGCCCCTACTTTCCCTCGGGGGCTTCGCCGGTGCCGCTGGGAACCCGGCCAACTTCCGGCAATGTTGCTAGGTCGACGTCTTGGCCAGCGGCGATCTTCGCCGCATGTGAAGTCAACTTCTGATCGTCCATGTCGACGCCGTGGTGCCGCAGCCACTTGTGCAGCGCCTTCTCGACCTCATCCCGAGGCTGCCCCTTGTGGGCCATTCGGAACTCGCCGAACTCCGCCGCGCTCCTTGCTCCAAAAGGCTGCGTCATCCCGCGCCTCTGCATCGAGGGCCTCTCTGACTTCTATGCCCAGGCCGAACTCGCTTGCGTTGTGTCCAATGGTCATACCTACCTGCGTCGGCTCCAATGACTGGCCGATGAAGCCTTTTGATGCTGCGTTGATGCGAAATCCCAGCAAGCAATTCTAGTTGGACACGTCATGAACGCCGCCCTCGGGTAGTGGTGGCCAGATCCCGTGTTTGGGGGTACGTGCTCTGGGTCTATGCGGCCCGGGAGGGAATCTGACCGATGCTCGGTTGACGGCCAACCGGACGCCTAACCACGTCCACGAATCGTAAGAGGCAGACACCGTCCCGGCGGACTGGGCACCCTGGTCCGCCGGTCTGGTCAACGCCATGCGGTTGGGTTATCGGGACAGTTGGGAGGGTGATTCGAGACGTCGGTTTGTGAGTTCACCGGTGTTTCGCACGGCGACGGATCGACCAGCTTCATAGGATTGGACCCGATCTCGATCCAAGGAGGCGCCATGGCTGATGACGACCAGGACGACCCGCTCGCTTCTGGCGGGAGCGTCGGTGAGCCGGCAGGTGCTCCACCCCCACCCCAGAGCGCCCCAGCGCCTGGAGTCCCCAGTGCAGGTCGCATGCCCGCGCCGCCTCCGATGCCGTCTTCCGATCGCGCCTTATTCGCCTACCAGCGTCGCGGTGAAACGGACTACATCTTCAATTATTGGACAGCGCTCGGTTGGACCATCCTGACGATCGGGATCTATGGGTTGTACGTCTTCTACCAATTGGTCCGTCGAATGCGCGACCACAACGCACGAAGAGTCGAACTACTTGATGCCACCCTTGCCTTCGCGTGGGAGGAAGCGGGTCGGCGCGGACTCCAGGAGGAGCTGACGCCGTCGTTCCAACGTGCCGGTGCCCACATGGACGTCCTCCGGGGTATGACCAGGGACTTCCGCGACCCCGTCATTTGGCTGGTGCTGGCCATCATCGCCAGGGGCATTGTGGAGATCATCGCCTTCGTGCTGTTGGACCAGGATCTGGTGAAGCACGATCGCGCCGAGGTCGGCGTGGAGTACGAGCTGTCGCTGATATTCGGGCGCTTCGACCAGGCCGTGCCCGCACCCAATCAAGATCGCGTGAAGGGCGAGAACAACTACGTAGGGCGGATCGTGGCCACGGTCTTTTCGTTGGGCATCTACCTCTTTTGGTGGTACTACAACCAGATGAACGACCCTAACCGCCACTTCGAGGGAAACTGGCTCCAGGAGGACGCCATGGTCGCAGCGATTCAAGCGCTGCTATGAGTCGGCACAACCACCCCGTCTGCGGTGACACCCCTCAGTGAGGACAGGCGGGACCTTGGCCTCTAGGGGGGTATCCAAGCCGGGCCGTACTCTCAACTGGAGAGATCCGGATACGGCTGGAAGTACCGAGCGAGCGTCGTACGAGGCATTCATCTTCAACATGGCGGCCGCTGTCGCCGGACTGGCAGCGAGGCGCTCGACTCGCCCAAGCCACTCTCTGACCCTTGAGTCGGTCGCGACGCTGGGTGCTCCCGTATCTAGCGACCCTCCGCTGCCCCAGCTCTGCTCGAGGTACTCGTCAATGAGTGGTTCAATCTCCTGCGAGACCAAACACCGAATTGCGGCATTGAGCAGGATGAGTCCTTGCACCCGCTCGGGATAAGTCGCCGCGAACATTGCGGCAATGGCCCCACCCTCGGACATGCCCAAGATCGTTGCCCGCTCTGACGATGCGGCATCCATGACGGCTCGAACATCGTCCATACGTTCTTCGAGGGTTGGTACGCCCTCGATGCGATCCGACATGCCAACTCCTCGCTTGTCGAACAGAAGGAGTCGAGAGAATGAGGCCAACCGGTTGAGGTATCGACTTACGGTTGGCTACTCCCAGTACGTCTCGATATGGGAGATTGCCGAGGGAATGAAGACCAGATCCCAGGCCCGCTGCCGGTGACTTGGTACGCGATGTGGACCCCATCGACGGTCGATGTGTACTGGGTCTTGGGGACTGCCACCGGGCATAAGTGTGCCAGAGGATATGGCCATCAGCTCAGGGTTCTCGTTGCCAGGTCCGAAGATCACCCAAGTGCGGGACACCGGCCCAGGCCGGCGTACGGACAGGGCGCTCACCCCACAACTGCAAGGTGCTGGTGTCCTTGGGTACAGTCCGACCTAAGTCGGGGCATCATCCGGAGGTCGCCCGGCCACAAGAAGGGAGGCCGGGATGCCTGCGAAGGTGGGGTATCTGGCGATTGACTCGATTGACCCGAATGGGCTTGCTCCGTTTTGGTGCGGATTGCTGGGCGTTCACGTTGACACCACCATCGGTGATGGTGACTTCTTGATTTTGTCGCCGACGGAAGAGGGCCTCACGGTCGGCTTTCAGCGCGTGCCCGAGATGAAGGACGGGAAGAACCGAGTGCATCTCGATCTCGTCGTCGATGACCTGGACGAGTCCACGGCCGAGGTGGAAAAGCTCGGAGGTCGATGGCTGGAGCCGGGCAACACCCGTGAACTCGAAGGTTTCCGGTGGCGCTGCATGGCGGACCCTGAAGGCAACGAGTTCGACTTGGACGTTCTGCCCGCCGATTCGTAGCCAGTCGTACGAAGGTCGGGTTGGCTACCCCAGAAACCGCCGGCATCGCCTGCGTTTGTCGGATGGGTCCAGTCGGAAGGTCAGCTAAACGACAATCAGGATGCTCTTCTCAGCATGAATGTGATCGGTGGGCACCCTCCGGCTTGTGCCATGCCAGTCACCTCGAACCCGTGTCGCTCGTAGAAAGAGATAGTACGGGGATTGGGAGTTTCCAGGTAGGTGTGGAGATAGTGCCTGTCGGCGGTCTCGACGAGGCAGTGTTCCATCAACTCGCCTCCGATCCCCTGTCCCTGTAGGGCCGAGTCGACCCCGAACCACGGTAGGTACCAGTGCGGGTATGTGGGATGGGCAGCGTCCATTTGTTCGAGAACGGCGAAGGCGTCAACGTGCTTATCCGACGAAACGGTCTCGGTCAGCACAGCACCGATGGCATCGCCATCCGGCTCTGCGCCTGGGGGTAGCCAGAGGGCAACAGCGGAGTAGTCGCCAAGACGCCATACGGTCTGTTCGTCGAATGCGCTACCGCCGAACGCCGCCAAGAACTTAGGGAAGTGCGTCAGATACTCAGGCAACTCGGGATAGAGCCAGCGCTCTACCGGGTCATCGGTGAATGCTGAGACCAGGGTTTGATAGGCCCTCGCCTCCTCGGTCTTGGGTACAGACGCAAACGAGGTGCAACTCATCGGGTGCAGGCTATGACGGCTCATCGGAATCTGGCGGGGCGCGCCCCTCATCGGACGACGATCGAGCCCAGCACCCGCCAGTTCGGCCGACCGGCGTAGAGCAGCGCCCTGATGCGGTAGTTCTCGAAGTTGCGGAACCCGAACCCGATGCGTTTGATCCGCTTGATCAGGTTGTTGAGGGCCTCGGTGGGACCGTTCGTGACCCGGGCCCGGTGGAAGTTGGCGATCTTGTCGAACCAGTGCTTGATCGTGCGTCCGAGCTTTTGGACCTCCGGTGGCATGGCGCGCTTGAGGCAATGGGCCTGGAGCTCTTCGAGCATCGTGCGTGCCTCGTCGGGGTCAAAGGTCCGATAGAAGTCACGCACGCGCTCTTTGATGCGATAGGCGATGGCCACCTCGGCGTTCGGATCCCCCAGCTCGAGCAGTGACCACAAACGCTCGGTGGCCCGCTCGTCGAGTTTCTCTTCGCCAAAGAGCAGGATCCGCCTCGCCCGATAGAGCGGATCGTCGCGTCGGCCGCGGTGGCCGGTCTGTTCGCTCTGCACTCTGCGGCGCACGGCGTCAAGGGTGCGATTGGCCAGGCTGATCACGTGGAAGGGGTCGACGACCTGGGTGGCGCGGGGCAAGACGACCGAATAGACGGCCGCATACGCGCTCGACATGTCCAAGGCGCCATAGACGATGCGCTCCTTCCAGCCCTTGGGCTGTTTGTCCAGCCAGGCGGCCACGTCGGTGAAGGTGCGCGACGGCAAGATGTCGATGATCTGGTGGTGCTCGACGTCGGCCACCGTGGTCGCATAAGCGGTGTGCGCCTTGGTGCCGAGGCGCACGAAGGAGGTCTCGTCGAGCCCGATGGCCGAGGTCCTGTTCATCCGCTTGCGATCGGCCTCGAGCAGCGCCTCGCCATAGGTGCACACGGCGTCGTTGACCGTGTGCCAGTCACAGGCGAGCTCGTCGGCCACCTCAGAGACGGTGCGCCCGCCGCCGACCTGGCGCGTCGCCCACTTGGCCGCCCGGGTCGTAAGGAGGCACTGCTTGGCCGCGATGCGGTGATCTTCGAGCACCCAGCTTCTCTTTGGACAGCCCGGGTTCACACAGCGCATCCGGTGCTTCTTCCAGGCCAGCGACATGGGCGTGCCATAGACCGGGAGGTCGACGTAGTGGACGACCGGACGCTCTTTGACACCTGCCCGCTGCGCGCAGGCCGGACATCGAACCTCCTCGATCACCTGCTCGATCACCAGCTCGACGTGGGGACCCCAGCGTTCGTAGGCGAGGACTCGCACGTCTTTGAGCCCCACCAGGGCCCGGACGATCTCGATAGGGTCAGTAAGGACGAAGGTGCTTTCTGGGACGTTGGCTCACACCACAACCCTGGAGCACCTTCGCCATTTCCGGGGGGACCTACGTCAGGGCGCGACCCCGCTGAGATCCGAAGAACCGCTATGACTCCCTCCGAACTCCCGCCCACTCTCTCAGAGCCCTTCCCCAACTTCTGAACTGGAATTTCTTTGCAGCCCCAACGGGATTCGAACCCGTGTCGCCACCTTGAGAGATCGGGCAGGCATGTCCAGCAGGTGAGCTCCAGTACCATCGTGCCTGTTCAGAGGCCCACATTCGTCCAGGGTTGAGGCCCTTGTCCGTCCAATCGGACCGAATGGATGGGCAATTGGATGGACAACCGATGCCGGATTTCCGCGCCGTCCTACGGGAACGGAGCTCTTGCGAATTCGGGCTTCACCTTGCTCGACCGGCCGCCTCGGCGGGCCAGGCAGAGCCTGGACTGGCCGGCTGATTCGACGGCCGGAAATATCCTTTACATTAAAAGGTCTTCTGTATAGGATTCTTCCGAAGAGACACCCAATGCCACCCGCAGATCTTCCAGACACGTTCACCTATTCGGAGGCCCGCAAGGCTGGCCTCTCAAAGCATGCGTTGTACCGACTCAGGGATTCTGGCCAGCTCGAGCCCATCGGGCGAGGGCTGTACCGACGCCACGACGCTCCTCTGGGAGACGTCGACCTCCTGGCGGTTGCACAACGATCCCCGATGGCGACCCTTTGCCTCACCTCGGCACTGGCCCGCCACGACCTCACCGATCTCATCCCGGCGCGCCATGACATCGCACTCCCCCGCGGGACATGGCACCCACGTGGGCATATCACTATCCACTGGCACAGTTTCGACCCCAGCACATTTCGCGTTGGCAGGGAGATGATCGCCCTGGACAAGGACACCCGGATCGGGCTGTACAACGCCGAACGGTCAATTGTCGACGCATTCCGCTTCCGGTCTCAGCTCGGCATCGAAACCGCGCACGAAGCTCTCCGCCGATGGCTGAGGGCGGGCGGGTCTCCCGCTGATCTGCTCCAAATGTCGCGAACGTTCCCCCGCACCCAAACGGCCATCCGTTCAGCTCTCGAGATCCTGACATGACGGCCTCCAGCCAACGGCCGGCCTCCCCGTCCCACAACACCGTCGATGGCCACGCATTCCTGTCGCTTCGTGCTCTCGCCAAGAGAGATGGTCGGACCAGTGCCGAGTATCTGCGTCTTTATGCGCTTGAAGGCTTCCTGGCCCGATTGGCTGCCTCTGACCACGCCACTGACCTCGTCCTGAAGGGCGGCGTGCTCCTCGCTGCCTACGCCCTTCGGCGGCCAACTGCCGACATCGACTTCGCCGTACAAAACCGCTCGAACGAAGTCGAAGAAGTCCGTAACCTGGTGATCGAAATCGCCAAAATCCAGTTGGCGGAGGACATCGATGACGGGCTCACGTTCGACCTAAGCACCGTCACTGCAGAGTTGATCCGCGAAGAACACGCGTACAGCAGCGTCAGGGTCTCCCTGCGGGCCCACCTTGCGACCGCAGTCGAACCATTTCATATCGACGTCAACGTGGGCGATCCCATTTGGCCGGCCCCTAGCGAAGTCCTTCTCCCAAAGCTCCTCGGGGGCGAAATCCGCCTGCTGGGCTACCCGATGACCATGGTTCTGGCAGAGAAAGCCGTGACAGCGCTACAGCGTTCCACCGCCAACACGAGGTGGCGGGACTTTGGCGACATCTACCAACTGACCGGCCGTCATTCGTACACCAAGGTCATGGCACGCGGCGCCCTGATCGAGGTAGCTCGCTATCGCGGAGTAGAGCTCACCTCGCTCCGGCCGGCGCTGGAGGGGTTCGCTGAACTCGGCCAGACCCGCTATATCCGGTGGCGAGACCGCCTGAGACTGGGCGACAGACTCCCCGACTCCTTTGCCGAAGTTCTTGATGCCCTCTTCGCTTACGTCGACCCACTCGTCTTCGAGGATGAACTGTCGGAATCGGCCACCTGGGATCCGGTTCGTCGATCCTGGGCCTGACACGGTTTCGACGCCGAGTTGCCGGACCGGCCGGCCGGACCACAATCCGCCTCGCCCAACCAGTACGACTGTCGCCACTCTTTGTTGACGGAGACATCGAAATCGGCATTGCCCATGTCATCAGCTGTTATTCGCACGCCTCGTCCATCGACTCCCGCCCAAAGATGGTCAGATAGATGGGCAAAGGCGAATCGAGCTCCTGGCCAGAACCATCTGACCAGGAAATTTGAAGCAGCCCCAACGGGATTCGAACCCGTGTCGCCACCTTGAGAGGGTGGTGTCCTAGGCCTCTAGACGATGGGGCCGAGCGGAGGATTCCATCACAAGGATGGACGCCGCCGGTGCTCGGGGGGAAGGACTCGAACCCTCAATAACTGGACCAGAACCAGTCGTGTTGCCGATTACACCACCCCCGAATAGGTGGAGGTTCAGATTAGCCGAGCCGCCTCGGGGCTCCGGTCGGACCGTTGACCAGGTCGGGGGGCGCGTTGTATCGCCGGTTCCGCAGTGGAATGATGCGGCGCCCGGGGCCACCCGGCAGCGAACCCGGGCTCGGAGGTCCACGGTATGCACCGGACATCGGCAGCCCTCACCATGCTGTGCCTGGTGTGCGCCGTCGTCCTCGCCGGCCCAGTGGCGGCCGGCGCGTCGGGCGTCTCGGCCAGGGTGACGCCGAACCGGGGCCTCGTCGGCGGCCAGTCCGTCACCGTCTCGGGCCGGGGCCTGGCCCAGAGCGCCGGTGGGAAGCCACTGACCTGGTTCGCCGCCCAGTGCACCGCAGCGGTCAAGGGCCAGATGAACCCCTC
>CAWILW010000007.1:0-5198 GCA_963837125.1 uncultured Acidimicrobiaceae bacterium
GCTGAGGATGGCAGCCACCACCAAGAAGGCGGCGGGGGAGGCCCGCCTGCTCGTCACGCAGACGCGGTCGGCCATTGGCACCAAGCCCAAGCACCGCGGCACGCTGCGGGCCCTCGGCCTGCGCGGCATCGGGCAGTCCAACGAGCTGCCCGACCGCCCCGAAATCCGGGGCATGCTGGCGCGCGTGCCGCACCTGATCAGCGTCGAGGAGGTCTCGAAGTGAAGCTCCACGATCTGGCGCCGCCCAAGGGCGCGACCAAGGCCAAGCGCCGGGTCGGCCGCGGCACCGGGGGAAGGGCCACAAGACGGCTGGCCGTGGGACCAAGGGGCAGAAGGCCCGCAACACCATGCCCGCCGGCTTCGAGGGTGGCCAGCTCCCCCTCATGCAGCGCATCCCCAAGCTGAAGGGCTTCAAGAACCCTTTCCGGGTCGAGTACACCCCGGTCAACCTCGGCGCGCTCGACGAGCTCGGGGTCGGCGAGGTCACCGTGCAGACCCTGGTGGAGGCCGGTCTGGTGCGTCCCAAGGCGCTCGTCAAGATCCTCGGCCAGGGTTCGCTCTCCCGGCCGGTCCGCGTGTCCGCGCACGCGTTCTCCAAGGCGGCCGAGGCGGCGATCACCGCCGCCGGGGGTAGCGTCGAGCGTGTGCCGCTGCCCTACGCCCATGGGCGACCGCCCGCGTCGGGCAACGCTCTGATGAACCGATAGTGACCACACCGGGACTCCACTGAGAGGAACGGGCATGCTCTCCCGGCTCGCCAACATCTTCAGGGTCCCCGACCTTCGCAACAAGGTCGTGTTCACGCTCGCGATCATCGCCCTGTACCAGATCGGTGCCAACGTCCCCGTGCCCGGGGTCAACTGGGCACGCCTGCAGGGACTCGAGAGCCAGGCCTCGGCGTCGGGCGTCCTCGGCTTCCTGAACCTCTTCAGCGGGGGCGCCCTGGTGCGCCTGGCCGTCTTCGGCCTGGGCGTCATGCCCTACATCACCAGCTCCATCATCATCCAGCTGCTCTCGACGGTCATCCCCAAGCTCGAGGAATGGCGCGACCAGGGAGCCGTCGGCCAGAAGAAGATCACCCAGACCACCCGCTACCTCACCGTGGCGCTGGCCGTGATGCAGTCGTCGGGCCTCGTCTACGCCTTCCACGGCCACGACTCGGCCCTCCTCGGGACGAGTGTCGACCTGATCCCCACCTTCAACTGGCCCCTCGCCCTCTTCATGGTGCTGATCCTCACGGCCGGCACCGCCTTCGTCATGTGGCTGGCCGAGCTCATCACCCAGCGCGGCATCGGCCAGGGGATGTCGATCCTGATCTTCGCCAACGTGGTGGCCGCCATCCCCACCGGGTTCAAGGCCATCTACGAGGAGGGCGGCAAGACCAAATTCGGGATCATCATCCTCGTCTCGTTGGTCCTGCTGGTGTTCATCGTCTTCATGGACCAGGGCCAACGCCGCATCCCGGTGACGTTCGCCCGCCGGGTCGTGGGCCGGCGGATGTACGGCGGCAGCTCCACCTACATCCCGCTGAAGGTGAACCAGTCCGGCGTGATCCCGATCATCTTCGCCAGCTCCGTGCTGTACATCCCGGTGTTGCTCTCCAACGTCATCCCGTGGAACTGGTTCCAGAACTTCGTGCGAAACAGCCTCACGCCGACGAGCTTCTTCTACATCGCGGCGTACTTCTTGCTCATCGTGATGTTCACGTTCTTCTACGTGTACGTCGCCTTCGATCCGCATCAGCAGGCCGACCTGATCCGCAAGCAGGGTGGCTTCGTCCCGGGCATCCGCCCCGGGCCGCCCACCGAGCGCTACTTCGCGCACATCCTCAGCCGCATCACGGTCGTCGGTGCCTTCTTCTTGGGCTCGGTGGCCGTCGTGCCCTCGCTCCTCATGGCGCTCTGGCACCTGAACCGCTTCCCCTTCTACGGGACGACCCTCCTGATCTCGGTGGGCGTCGCACTCGAGACGATGCGCCAGATCGACAGCCAGTTGATGATGCGCAACTACGAGGGCTTCCTCAAGTAGGCGCTTGTGATTCCCGGGGTCAGGCTCGTGGTCCTCGGCAAGCAGGGGGCCGGCAAGGGGACGCAATGCGTCCGCCTGTCACACCACTACGTCGTGCCACATGTCTCCACCGGCGACATGCTGCGCAGCGAGGTGAAGTCGCGCTCGGGGATCGGCCAACGGGCCGCGTCGCTCATGGAGAAGGGCGAGCTCATCCCCGACGACCTGGTCATGGAGATGGTCGGGGGCCGGCTCTCCGAGCGCGACACGAGCGGGCGTGGCTTCGTGCTCGACGGCTGCCCGCGCACGACCGGGCAGGCCGAGTCGCTCGAGAAGATCGTCCATCCCTTCGGCCTCGACCTGGTGATCGACCTGCAGGTCCCCACCCCACTGGTCATGAAGCGACTGGCCTCTCGGCGCGTCTGCGTGGACTGCGGCGCCAACTACTCGACCGCAGCCCCGCCTCTGGTGAACTGGACGTGTGACGTGTGCGGCGGCGAGGTCGTCCAGCGCGAGGACGACACCGAGGAGGCCATCGAGCGCCGGCTCAACCTCTACGAGGAGGAGACCGCCCCCCTGCTCAGCTGGTACAAGGAGCGCAGCCTGCTGGCCGAGATCAACGGCACCGGCTCGCCCGACGCGGTGACCCGCCGCGTGGTGGCCTCCATCGACACGCTGCGCCAGAAGCAGAAGGGGGAGGGTCTCCCATGAGGCGCAACGAGGCGGAACTGGCCAAGATGCGCCGCGCCGGCAAGGTCGTGGCCGAGATGCACGAGGCGACCCGGGTCGCCGCCAAGCCGGGCGTGACCACGCTCGACCTCGACAAGGTGGCCCGTGACGTCCTGGAACGGCGGGGCGCCACGTCGAACTTCCTCGGCTACCACGGCTTCCCGGCCGTGATCTGCACGTCGCCCAACTCCATGATCGTGCACGGGATCCCCGGTGGCTACGTGCTGGAGGAGGGGGACATCCTCTCCATCGACTGCGGGGCGATCATTGAGGGCTACCACGGCGACGCCGCTTTCACCATGGGCATCGGGACGATCTCCAAGGAGGCCCAGAGGCTCCTCGAGGTGACCGAGCGCAGCCTGTGGGCCGGGATCGAGCAGCTGGTGAAGGGCAATGCCCTCAACGAGGTGGGCCGGGCGGTCCAGCAGGTGGCCGAGGCGGCCGGCTTCGGCGTCGTCC
The DNA here is from genome assembly GCA_963837125.1 of uncultured Acidimicrobiaceae bacterium. Lineage (GTDB taxonomy): Bacteria > Actinomycetota > Acidimicrobiia > Acidimicrobiales > RAAP-2 > Bog-473. The sequence continues at coordinate 3,196 of CAWILW010000007.1, forward strand.
GGGAGTACGTGGGCCACGCCATCGGGACCGCGATGCACGAGCAGCCCCAGGTGCCCAACTACTGGCCCGGTACCCGGGGCCCCACCATCAAGACGGGCAACGTCTTCGCCATCGAGCCGATGGTCAACGTCGGCTCGCCCGAGACGATGCTCCTCGACGACGGCTGGAGCGTGGTCACCGCCGACGGCAGCCTGTCGGCCCATTTCGAGCACACGATCGCCGTCACCCCCGACGGGCCCGAGGTGTTCACCGTCGCTTGAGCCGTCCGGCGGCGTCGCGGCAGGCGTGCCAGGTTCTCGAGCCGGCGACGAGCCCTATGTGTCAGGGAGCCAGCGCTTCATGTACTGGTCGAAGAGCGGAACAGTGAAGTCGATCTGGCCCCTTGCCGGCGAGTAGCAGAGTGCCCGCCGTATGAGAGCGTCTCGGACTGCGCTGACCGCCCCCAGCGACTTTCCGAGCTGGGCCGCCACGTCGGCCGTCTTCACGGGCCCGGGACCCAGGCGGGCCATTGCGCGCATGTAGGCACGCTCCGCGGCGGTCGAAGACCCGGCCCGGACACGGAAGAAGCTGTCATCGAGGGTGGCGATCGACAGGGGTACCGAGCGCGTGAAGTCGTCCAGGTCGATCTCGGTCGGCCCGTCGGCGGCGTCCCAGGCATGCAGACCGAACTCCTGCAGGAAGTACGGATAGCACTGGGTGAGCTCCAGCGCCGACACGAGCGCACCATCGGTCCAGCGGACGCCGGCGCTGTTCGCCGGGGTCTGGAGGGCCTCGGCCGCCTCCTCCTCGGTCAGGGAGCCGATCCGCGGAAAGGTGAACATGCGTTCTGCGTAGGTCTTCGCCTCACCCGTCAGCGCCGCCAACGTGGGCAATCCCGCGCCGGCGATCGTGATGGGGAGGCTCAACTGCGAGGCCCGGTGCAAACCGACGATCAGAGCCGTGAAGGTCGGTCGGTCGACGTAGTGCAATTCGTCGATCGACAGGAGGATCCCGCTGTCGTGGTCGTGTGCCAGGCGCCCCACCTCCACGAACAGGCCCGCGAGATCGGCACCAAGCTCGCCCGAGTCGGCTGGGCCCCACACTGCATCGACGTCGATGCTCAGCTCGGGGCCGTCGGGGATCCGGAGCGTGAACGCCTTCAAGACCCCGAGGGCTCTCCGGATGCCCTCGCCGATGTGGCGCTTCGCGTCCATGGCCAGCAGGACCCGACGGAGAGCCGACGCGAGGGCCGGCGCCAGCGCCCCGTCCTCGCTGACCTCGATGTACTCGTGGAAGTAGCCGCGACCGACCGCGGTCTCCTCGAACTCGTTGAGCAGGACGGTCTTGCCGACCCCACGAAGGCCGGTCAGGAGCTGGCTCCGAGCGTTGGTGCCTCGGAGCAGGCGCTGGAGCGTGACGTCCATGGCCTCGATCTGGCTGTCTCTTCCGACAAGCGCCGGCGGCCGGGTCCCGGCTCCCGGGTTGTAGGGGTTCTCCACGGGGTCCACGGGCCGAATCTATCGTTCTATATCCCTTTATCGGACAATCCCCATAAAGGTCCCCGTCCAGGGTCAGGGAGTATCGGGCAAACCCGATGCACGGACATATTCCAGGAGGAATGAACATGTTCCAGGAACAGCGGTGGGGCACGCGACGGTCCAACCGTCAGACTTCCCCGGGTGCCGGCGTGCGGGCGGTCCGCCGACGGGGGGGCTCACCGCGGTGCCGGAGCTCGAACCTCGTGGCTCGAACCTCGTGCTCGACCTCGTGGACGGTCCAACGCTCCTGGGGCTGGGCGCCGCCCGGGGAGGGGCCGGTTGCGCTCTGCACCGGCCCGCCTAGGCTGATCATCGCCAGCCCCGGAGGCACCGTGCCCATGGCGATGCACGCGGATCCGCTCCCGGTGGAATTCCCAGCCAGATGCGGTAAACTCTTCAGCTGGCTCTGGGACGGTTCCCCTTTGTGGGATTGCCGCCTGGCGGCCACACTCGATTCCGCCCCGTTCCGGCCTCGCGCCAGCGGTG
>CAWILW010000008.1:0-207166 GCA_963837125.1 uncultured Acidimicrobiaceae bacterium
TGCCGCAGCTCATCGAGGATGTCATCCTCAAGATCAAGGAAAACAGGCCGCCCAGCCATGGCAGGCGAGTAGACAACCTCGGCTATCGCCGTATTCCATCGGTCGTATCGAGCCCACTTGGCACCGTGACCCAGCCATCGTTGCACCCACTGTCGTTGAAGCTACTTCAGAGTTCGCCGCCAAACGATCTCATCCCTGATGACCGAGGACCGCTCACTTGCCGTCGATCTATCCGATATGGGCTTCTGGATCGACACGTCGCAAGTGTACATCGCCAAGTCCTTCGGCCACGTGGAGTAGTCGCTACGTGATGGCACTGGGCCGCCACGTCCACCACCGCGTGTCGAATCCAGAATAATCATCACCTCCCGCGAGCCTTTGGATGACTCACGAATAGCGATGGAATTGTTCTGTTCAACTGCTAGCGGCTCCCCGACATGATGTGGGTTCGACCTGCCGTTCATTGACCTTGGCAACGCACTGACTTGCCCTCGACCTTTGAGACCTCGGGAAAGAGCACACCCGACGACAATGCGGTCGCCGGGGATGTGAGGCCGCAGCGTTCCGGGCCGTCGAGGCTGTGCCGGCTGTCAATAAGTCGGGGAAGCCACCGCATGCGTCTGCCGCTCATCCCAAATCAAACGACGACCGCGCAACAACCTAGGGCTCTGCTCAGTCTCCACCAGCTCCGACGTGGGAGACGAAATGATTATCAGCAGGCCGATTTCGAATCTACTGTTGTTGCTCCATGACCGATGACGCCTGTCCAATTTGCAGAACGCCTCCTCGCTCTAGTGGAGGAGACTCGATACTCGGCTACTTACAAGTTGGCAACTCTATTGGCCCTCATCGACGTGCTTATGGAGAATAGGACCCGAATGGCAACGCTCCGGCACAAATCGCAGCCAAGGACGTCGGGCTCCGTGTAATAGAACTCTATTGGCCCCAGTCAGTGCCCTATGGCGCTTCGGGGATGGAGCCGACGGTACTGGTTCAATCCCCGCAGAATGACATCCCGTCGAAACTCGCTAGGTGGCGTTCACTGCATACATTGAGGGCTGGCACCAGTCTCCATGATGCCGAGAAGTCGATCGGGCCGGTTGGGCCAACCTTCAAGACGAATTGGTCGGGACGGTTATCAGAATGCCGCTTGCGAAACTCCAACGGTTTCGCCAAGGCAATCATTCAGTCGAAGACCGATTCATCTACGAATTCGAATGGAAGGACGAGGCATCACTTGGCTCCGTCAAGCGAGACGATTTTGATGACACGATCACCTTTCCACCGCACGTAAGCACCTGGTTAGTACGATTGGCCCCACTAGTACGGCCACTCGTGCACGCCAAATGGGCTGAAAGAGTGGCAGCAAGCAACCCGGAGGGCCTCGTCGATGCCCACCGCTTGGGCGAGTTCCTGTTTGGTGCGCAACGAATCAGCCTCGACCCCGTTCGAGTTCCTCTCGCCGAGTCTCAGAACGGCCGCTGCTTCTACTGCGAATCCAAGATGTCGGATGTCATTGAGGTGGACCACTTCCTCCCGTGGTCAAGCTATCCAGACAACACTCTTGACAACTTGGTACCGCCGACTCCTCATGCAATAACGCGAAGTCGGCAAGTCTTGCTGCCCAGTTCACCTAGAGCGCTGGCTGAAGAGATTCGGCACTGGGTCCGAGGGACAGGCATTAACTGGAGTTGCCGCCACAGCGCTTTAGCAGAAGAAGCGGTCGCGTGCTCTCGACCGGTCGTGCCGCCTATCTCTGGCTTCCGCAAGGAGCCAAGCTTGGAAGAAGGGTTCTACATACCAGGAGGCCAACGTAGAGGAGATCAAAGCCCTCTTTGCCACGGCTGCATAGGGCGATGTTCGCGTTGCTCCGCTGGGAACAGCCGGCCTGCGTTCACGGGTTGGCCACACCGAGAAGGCTCAGGGTGCCCCTCGTGCAAGGTCAGCTCGGGCGATTTTGGGCCTCCGTGTCACAGGTAGCCGGCTGAGTCCGATTCGCCCCCCTTGGGAGAACCTGATTCGGGAGTGCGGATCGTCTCTCCGCCGCAAGGCGCCGAACTTGGGCGAAAAGTAGTCCGCAGCCGAGGCCAAGTTGTCGAGAGCATTCTTCAGCTCCTCCATGTCGAGGGTCTCGCCAACCAACTCCGGCACGCGAAGACGAGGGTCCCCGAGTGCAGGTATGCACGGGCGAACCGAACACTCTTGTTGAGTTCGTTCACCTCGAGGTAGGCCTTATCCGATTCGGGGACGTTTCGGACCGCCTCAGCCCCAGACGCCAATGTTCGGCTCGGTCTCTCCGGCGACTCGCACCCACATCACCGCACGGTCCGTATTAAAGGGCCAGTCCCCGTCTGAGTCCCGGGCTGGTTCGGGATCACCCGTGATGTGCTTCAGCAGGTTCTCGACATGCGATACGAGAATCTTCCGCGCTTGACCATAACTACAATCTACCAACGGGCGTTTGCCGCCTCCAGTAGCCGTTGAGGTCTTCGTTGAGCCGTGCGGAGGTGGGTGTTGCAACTTGCGATAACGGGTGACGTTTCCACGAACCTCGCAATCGCCCTGGCCGCCTTCAGTGCGGTCGGCGTGAGTGTCTGGTTCTCACGAGCGACCATTCGACAACAGGACGAATCACTGAACTCGACTCTCGACCATCAGGTGGCCGTTCACCAGGAGAATCGGCGTCTCGACGCGTACATCGAGTTCGTCGCTGCGACTTCGATGGCCCGCTCGACGGGACACCGCTGGCACCGACGCAATACGGGACGCATTGCGACAGCGGGACTCGCCGAAGGCCGTAGTAGATGAAGGCGGATTCTTCAACCGAGAACTAGTTAGCTCTATAACTGAAGAATCCCAACGACACCCACTGGAGCGTGACGCTCACTTCGAGGCACTCGACGCTCTCTGGATCTCGGTAAGGAAGATTGAATTGGTTGGGACGGACGCTGTGCACGACGCCGTACGGCCAATCGTTGAGCACTACGATCCCAGGCAACGTAGATTCACCAAAGAGGTTCTTGACAAGTTCCCAGACCGCGGACTGAGTTCGCCTACGACCCTGGATATCCGTTGGCCGACGCCAATCCTCGCTTTGAGCAGTTTATCTCGCAGGCTCGAACACGAACTGGGCCTACTTGCTCACGAATACGGTGCATACCGATCGTGAGGCGGAACCCTGTCAACGACCTCAAGGGCGCTAGAGATTCGAAACCGGATGATTGTCCTTCAGGAAGTCGGCGAACAGCGGCACGGTGAAGTCGACCTGACCGCGGCGAGGGCTCCAGATGAGGCCCTTCTGAATCAGCGACTCCCGATGCACCGACACCTTGCGCTGATCATTGACCCCGAACGCCTGGGCGACGGCCGCCACCGGGTAGGGGCCCTGTCCGAGCGATGCCATCGCTGAGAGATAGCGCTGCTCGGTGTCTGTGGCCATCTCGAAGCGGGTCCCGAAGAAGTTGCGGGCCAGGCTGTCCTTCACGATCACCCGGGCCGCATCGAGATCGGCCGGTCGTGATCGGCGTCGACTCCGCGTAGTTCCAGAGCTCGCGTCCGTACTCCTGAATGAAGTAGGGGAACCCCGCCGCCTCGGACACGATCTGGCGGGCCGCTGCCTCGTCGTAGCCGACGCCGGCCGCCGCAGCCGGGCCGATCAGGGCAGACCGGGCGGCCACCTCCGAAAGGCTGCCGAGCTCCGCGTAGGAGAAGAGTCGGTCGGCGTACGGCTTGGCCGCCAGCAGGCGGACCTTGAGATCGGGCAGCCCGGCGCCCACCATCGCCACCGGCAACCCGGCTCGGCTGACGGCCTGGAAGGCCATGCAGATGGCCGAGAGCGACTCGGCGTTGAGGTTCTGCATCTCGTCGATCAGGAACAGCGCCCCCATGCGGTTGGCCCGCGCCACCTCGCCGATCTCGCGGAAGAGCCCGGCCAGGTCCTGCTCGGGATCGCCCGAGTCGGCGACGCCCGAGGCCACCTCCACATCGAGCTTGAGGTCGACCGCCCCGGGGATGGCGATGCTGAAGGCCTTGACCACGGCGAGCGCCCGCTCGATCCGTTGCTTGGCCCGGTGCCGGCGGCTCATGTTGACCAGCAGCCGGGCGGCCATGCGGGCGAAGGTGGACCGGAAGTCGGCGTTGCGTGCCGACCTCCTGCACGTCGGTGGTGGCCCACCCGGCCTCGGAGGCCAGGACGTCGAACTCCATGAGGAGGACCGTCTTCCCCACCCCGCGGAGCCCGGTGTAGATGAGGCTCCGCTCGTAGGTCCCCGCATCGAGCCGCTCGACCAGGGACTGGAAGGACTCGAGGTCCTGGTCCCGCCCGGCCAGGGTCCTCGGCTTCCTCCCCGCTCCCGGGGTGTAGGGGTTGTCCCGCTTGTTCATGTCTTCCCTGCTGACCAGCTTGCCTGGATTCTAAATCTAGCCTTAGAAGACGTTAGAGGACGGGTATGTCATCTCGGCCTGCTTTCTAACAATTCCCTTAGAGATCGGCAGAAAGCCACACGCTCTGTTCAGCCCCCCTTGACAGAGAGAACAGCTATCCTGTACAGTCCCCCTGGACATGAGTGACGAAGAGGAGGCACCCGGACCGGTCACCCCTGGGTCCGACGACAACGACGCCTTCCTCGAGTGGCTCAAAGGGGTGCCCGATCCCCGGGAGCGCTACCGGCAGGCAACCCGCGAGCTCGAGAAGTACCAGAAGGCGGTGGAGGAGCTCTCCACCTTGCGGGCGTTCGCAGCAGCGGATGCGTACGACTCCGCCGGGTCCGTTCGTGGACTGGCGAGCGAGCTGGGCGTCAGCCCGACCCGTGCGCACCAGCTGATCAAGGAGGCAAAGGCACGCCCGTCCGAGGGCAAGCCGACGAAGCGGCGATCTCCGGATCGCCAGAAGGAGGGCAATGACGAAGACATCGAAGAAGGACGCAGAGAAGGCCGGCACCACGCTGCTCACCCTCGTGGTCGACCGCAGCGGCTCCATGGAGCCCATCAAGGACGACATGGAGGGCGGCATCAAGACACTGATCGAGGAGCAGGCCCGCGAGGAGGGCACGTGCCTGGTGACGTTGGCGCAGTTCGACAACGAATACGAGGTCGTGGCCGACGGCGTGCCGGCGGCCGAGATGGCGCCGTACCGGCTCGTCCCGCGGGGCATGACCGCGCTGCTCGATGCGATCGGGCGCACCATCGCCACGGTCCACGCCCGGATCGAGAGCATGGACCCCAAGGACCGCCCGGCGAACGTGCTCTTCGCCGTGATCACCGACGGCATGGAGAACGCCAGCTGCGAGTGGAGCCGGCTCCAGGTGATGGACTCCGTGAAGGCCAGGACCGCCGAGGGCTGGCACTTCACGTTCCTCGGGGCCGACCAGGACGCCGTCCAGGAGGGGCCCAGCATGGGCGTGGTCGCCGACGCATCCCTGACGTGGGACAAGTCAGCGCACGGTGTCACCGGCGCCATGAGGTCGACGTCAGCTGCCTATCGCCGGCTGCGGCGCGGTGAGGCGACGAGCCTCGAGTACACGGAGGACGAGCGCAAGGCGGCCTCGGGAGACTGATCCCGCCGGTGCCCGTTCCCCCCTCGGAACGCCCCCACCTCTTCCTCGACGTCGGGCCGGTCACTACCGTGACGCTCGATGAATGATCGCGGCGTCGACCAGGGCCAGGCCGTCCGGCCCCGGCCGGGCCGGCTCGAGGTCTGGTACGACACCATCACCGACCCGGTGTCGGGCACCGGCTTCTGGCTCCACCACGAGCTGGTCTCCCCCACGGACTCCTCCGATCCCTACACCCACGGGTGGGTAGCCGCCTTCCCACCGGGCGAGGCGCCGCTCCTGCAGCGATTCGGGCCGCGTCCTCTGGTGTCGGGGCCCCGCTTCGCCAGCGGGGACGTCGTGAGCACCGCCGGACGGCGGGAGGGATCGGCCGGACCGGCGCGCTGGATGCTGACGCACACGCAGACCTCCGCTCCCCTGTACACGTTCGGCCGCGCCGCGTGGGAGCACCGCCTCCTGCCGGCCGCGCAGTTCGTCCCCTTCCCGACCGAGCGCTTCACCGGCACGGTCGCGTTCGGCGACCGCGTCTGGGAGCTGCACGACGCCCCGGGTGGGGCGGCGCGCATCCGCGGTCACGGGAACGCGGCTCGATGGGGCTGGCTCCACGCCGACCTCGGCGGGGGCGACGTCCTCGAGATCGTGGCCGCCGTGGCGCACCGGGCCGGGCTCGATCGCCTTCGCCCACTGCCCGCCCTCCGCCTGCGCCTGGGCGGCGTCGACTGGCCCCGTGCCCCGCTGCTCTCCGCTCTGCGGTTCAAGGCCGACCTGGGGCTGCCCGAGTGGACCGTCCGGGGCCGGGTCGGCGCCCGAAGGATCCGGGTCCAGGTCACCCAACCGCAGGCCTCGTCGGTCTCGGTCGACTATCGCGACCCCGACGGCGCCACTGCCACCTGCGTCAACTGCGAGGTGGCCGACGCCGAGGTCGTCCTCGAGCGCCGGAACGGCGGCGGGTGGTCGATCGAGCGCCAGTGGTCGCTGCGGGGAACCGCGCACGCGGAGATCGGCACCCGCCCCTAGCCGTCGCCGCACCGCCGATCCGGCCCGGTCTGTGCGGCTGCCGGAGCCGTGGGACGATGAGGAGGGAATGGGAGAGTCATGCCCGTCCGCCCTGGATCGCCCGTGCACGTCGACGTCAGGTTCTTCGGCGATCTCGATGACCTGGTCGCCCCCTCGAGGAGGAACCGCTCCTCGAGCGTGTCCGTGCATGCCGGCACCACGGTCAAGGACCTGGTCGAGTCGCTCGGCGTCCCCCACACCGAGGTCGACGTCATCGTGGTCAACGGCCGGTCGGTCGGGTTCGACGAACGGGTGCACGAGGGCGATCGGGTCGACGCCCACCCGTCCACCCATGACGTCGAGGTCACGCCCCTCATCCGACTGCGTCCGCTGCCGCCGGCCGCCCCGCGCTTCCTCCTCGACGTCCATCTCGGGCGCCTGGCCCGCTCCCTCCGCCTGATCGGCTTCGATGCCGAGTGGCACCCGGAGGCGGCGGACCAGGAGTTGGCCCGGAGGTCGGCGCTCGAAGGACGGGTCCTGCTCACTCGTGATCGCGGCGTCCTCAAGCGCCGGGCCGTCGTGGACGGCTATCTCGTTCGCCAGACCGACCCCCGCCGCCAGATCGACGAGGTGCTCTCGCGGTTCGATCTGCGCGGCCCGTTCGAGCCGTTCGGCCGCTGTCTCGCCTGCAACGGGTCCCTCGAGGACGTCGCCAAGGAGGAGGTCCTCGACCTCCTCCCGCCCCGGACCCGTCGTGACTACGAGCGGTTCCGCCGGTGTGCGTCCTGCGGACGCGTGTACTGGCGGGGCTCGCACTACGACCGTCTGCTCGCCCTGGTCGACGAGCTGCAGCGCGCACATCCGGCCGCGGCGGCCGCGGACGGGCGAACGTGCAGGTGACCTTGGACCCTGGTCGTGGCGGCACCGTGGCGGCATCGTGGCTTGAGAGGCACTGGGCATGAAACAGGACATTCGACTGGGCACCTTCGACGGGATCGAGGTCGGCCTCAACTGGAGCGTCGTCGTCATCCTCACCCTCTTCGCCTGGGAATTGGCGGCCTACGTCCTCCCGGCACGCCCGGGACACGTCAGTGCCGCCGACTGGATCGCAGGTGTGGTCGGCGCAGTGGTGCTGTTGCTTTCCGTGCTGGCCCACGAGTTCGCTCACGCGATCGTGGCCCGTCGCAACGACGTGAAGGTTCGATCGGTAACCCTCTTCGTCTTCGGGGGGATCTCCCAGCTGGAGGGCGAGGCCCACACGCCGGGCGCCGACTTCCGTATCGCCGCGGTCGGTCCGGCCACGAGTGCCGCGTTGGCCGGGGTGTTCGGGACCTTGGAGGCCGTTCTCGTCCTGGCAGGTGGGCACGGCCTTCCCGTCGCCGTCCTCTCGTGGCTGTGGCAGATCAACCTCCTCCTCGCGGTCTTCAACCTGATACCCGGTGCCCCGCTCGACGGCGGGCGCGTCCTGCGCGCAGCGCTGTGGCGCCGCTGGGGCGATCGCGGCCGTGCCTCGGTGGCGGCCGCACACGCAGGCAGGGGGATCGGAGGCGTGCTCATCGCTCTGGGAGTGCTCGCGTTCGTGAGCACCGGGAACGTGATCGGCCTGTGGCCGGCATTGATCGGGGTCTTCGTCTTCACAGCCGCGGGGGCAGAGGAGCGGTACACACGCGTCCAGGAGGCGATGGAGACCCTGACGGCCGCCGACGTCATGACGGACCGCCCCCTGACCGTGTTGCGCGGCGCACCGGTGGCGGGGGTGGCCGATTACCTGTGGCGGAACCGTGCCGACGCGGCGGCGGTGACGGACGATGCGGGGCAGTTGATCGGCGTGGTCACCGCGCATGCGGTGCACGCTGCGCTCGGCGGACGCCACGGCGCGGAGACGGCCGCCGACCTCACGATTCCACTGTCCACCGTCCCCATTGCACCGCCCGACGAACCGATGGGCACCCTCTTGGACCGGATCATGAGCTCGGGCGGCCATCCCGCGCTCGTCCTCGACCCCGACGGTGGCCAGCTCGTGGGGATCGTGACCACCGAGGACATTGAGCGGGCGGTAGCCTTCGGAGTCGGCGGTCGGCAACCCCAACGCGCCGGGGACTCCCAACCTCCGGTTGTCGGCGGAACCGGAATCCTCTGACGAGCCGGCTCTGAGACAGCCGGGCTCTAGCCTTCGTCACGTGTCGAGTCCCGAGCCGTTGCCGTGAGCGAAGTGCCCCCGCAGGGGGCCTACACGGCCATGGCGTGTCCCCAGGCCGTCCAGCTCGACGTGCTGCGACCGTGCGAGCCGCTCCCGACCTCCCCCTTCTTCTCCATGCTCCGGAAAGAAGGACGGGACTTCGAGTCCGGCGTCTTCGAGCTGCTGGCTGGTGCCGTCCCCGGCGCCCTGGTCGTCGACAGAGACCTCCCGCCGAGCGAACGGGAGGCGGCAACCGTCGAGGCGTTGGACCGCGGCGTTCCGCTGGTGATCGGTGGGCGGCTGCCCGTCGATCGGATCGGACTTCGGGTGGGCGAGCCCGACCTGCTCCTTCGCGCCGACACCTTCGCCCCGGGCGCAGGGGGCGGCGGCTATCTGCCCCTCGACGTCAAGCACCACAAGACGCTCGACCCCAAGACCAAGGACGATGTAGCGGGCACCGTTACCTCGGACCTCGAGACGCTCTTCGCCGGACCGGCCGAGCCGGATGCCGAGCTGGGGGCCAGGTGGCGCTGGCCCGACCTCCTCCAGCTGGCCCACTACCAACGTCTGCTCGAGGCATGCGGCCATGCATCCCAATTGGAGGTCGGACGATGGGCCGGCATCGTCGGCCGGGAGGAGCGGGTGGTCTGGTACGACCTCGACCAGCCCTGGTGTCACCCCACCGAGTGGATCGACGACCCGCCGCCGCAGCTGCTCACCGCCATGGAGGTCTACGACGTCGAGTTCGCCCACCGCCTCTCCGTGATCGACGCGGCATTGGCGCACGTGTTAGATCCCACGGCTCCCCTGCTGGCCGAGCCGATCGCCGTACCCGACTGCGACGGCTGTGGTTGGCAGGAGTGGTGCTACGAACAGATGGAGGCGTCGGGGGACATCAGCCTCCTGCCGGGCATGACGATCGGGAAGCGGCGCAAGTACCTCGCCCGGGGCGTCGCCACGTTGGAACAGTTGGCGGCACTGGACTCCGCCACGGCCCGGCTCGTCGCCGAGAAGGTGGATCTGCAGCACCTCGCGGAGAGGGCCCGCACAGCGGACCCTTCGACTCCCGTGACGGAACTGCTGGCTGGCCGAACCAAGCAGGCGGAGCTGTTGGTGGACGCGGACATCGTCACCGCCGGCGATACCGACCGCCTCGACCCGCTCACGGCGAGCTTCAGCGGCTGCGGCATGGGCGATCTTCCCCAGCAGATCGACAACGCCCGTGCGCTGATCAGTTCACACCCCGCCCACCGTCGGCGAGGGGTCGACCGGGTCGTCGTGCCCCGGGGCGACATCGAAGTCGACGTCGACATGGAGAACGTCAACGACGGCTGCTACCTCTGGGGCGCGCTGCTCAGCGTGCGTGACCCGTCCGGTGCGGTGGTGTCCGAGTACAAGCCCTTCGTCTCGTGGAACCCCGACACGGCCACCGGCGAGATCGAAGCATTCCTCCGATTCTGGGAGTGGTTCACTGACGCGCGGAACGACGCAGCACGGAAGGGCCGGTCGTTCCGCGCCTACTGCTATAGCCAGGGAGCCGAGAACGGTCAGTTGCGTCGCCTCGCGGCGCTTTGCGGGATCGAAGAGGAAGTCGAGGACTTCATCCGGTCCGAGCAATGGGTCGACCTGCTGCCGATCGTGAAGGAGCAGCTCATCACCGGGCTCCCGAGCAATGGACTCAAGACCGTCGCACCGCTGGCGGGGTTCGCCTGGCGAGGCGACGACGTCGGCGGTGCTCTGGCCATGGTGCGCTACCTCGAGGCCACGTCCGACGAAGACGAGGGGATCCGCAACGAGGCACGGCAATGGATCCTCGATTACAACGACGACGACGTCCGAGCCACCGCCCGGCTGCGGGAATGGCTCGACCACACTGCGAGCCTGCTCCCCGCCATCGAGGAGGCTGCGTCGCTCCACGAAGCTGTGCTCGGAAGCTGAGATCCGGGCAGTCCTGATCACCGGGTGACGGCATACTTCCTCACCTCGTGTTCTCGCTGTCTTCGATGGTTGGCAGGAACGAGGCGGGGATACTGAAACCACCGCGATCGCGGACCTGGTCAACGAGATCCTCAAGAGACTCGGGGGGCGAAGGGGCGACACTACAGGGGCGCCACGGTTTGTCGGCATCCATGATGCAGAGCAGCCGTTCATTCCCATTGGGGAGGGGGACACCCAGCAGGCCGTAGCGCTCGCTCACGTGGACCTTCGTTCCTGCCGGGAAGCTCGCCAGTACTGCTTCGGCATGATGATTCCGATAGCGGGCAACCCTGTCCCAGAATCGAACAGTGATGACCTCTCCATCTACCCCGTCGAGCTTGCCCCAGGCACGAGGATGCTCACTCGCAAGCCGTGCCTGTATCCAGTGGACCATGTGTCCGGGGATGTAGAGATCGCAGATCGGTGCGGTCATGCTCCGACCGCCAATGATGGACCCTCGTCCGGAAAGAGAGTGGGCTGGTGCGCTTCCCGGGGAAGCTTCAGCTCCAAGTGCTGTTCGGAGAGCCTGCGCTGCTCCGCGAGCACCTCTTCCGCTTCGGCAAGCCACGCGTCAAGGGACGCGAGTGTCTTCGACACCATGGTGGTCTCCTTATCGATCCTGGCCTTGCCACCGTGCCTTGCGGCCGGTTGGTGAGCGTCGTAGACCCAGGTGTCTCAGCTCGTCTGGATAAGTGCGCTCCATTATAGAGGTACGGCGCAGACACCAAGACGGCTTGTCTTCGACCAGCGGGCATCACCCGCCGAGCGTTAACCGGCGGTGCCGCCCACCACCGGCGCGTTGAGCGGGAGGCCCCCCGCCGAGCCGAGGAACGCCGCGTCGCCGTAGTTGAAGATGCCGCCGTCGGAGGCCACCAGCCAGTAGCCCTGACCACTGGGGGTGCTGATCATGGCCACGATCGGCTTGTTGAGCGGGATGGAGCCCGCCGAGCCGAAGAAGCCCGCGTCGCCGTAGGTGAAGATGCCGCCGTCGGAGGCCACCAGCCAGTAGCCCCGGCCACTCGGCGTGGCCGCCATGCCCACGATCGGCTTGTTCAGGACGATGGAGCCCGTCGAACCGAAGAAGGCCGCGTCGCCGTAGGTGAAGATGCCGCCGTCGGAGGCCACCAGCCAGTAGCCCCGACCACTCGGTGTGGCGGCCATACCCACGATCGGCTTGTTGAGCGGGATGGAGCCCGCCGAGCCGAAGAAGCCCGCGTCGCCGTAGTTGAAGATGCCGCCGTCGGAGGCCACCAGCCAGTAGCCCCAGCCGCTCGGCGTGGCCGCCATACCCACGATTGGCTTGTTCAGGACGATGCTGCCCGTCGAACCGTAGAAGGCCGCATTGCCGAAGTTGAAGATCCCCCCGTCGGAGCCCACCTCCCAGTAGCCCTTGGCGAAGGGAGTCTCGGCCATTCCCACGATGGGTGCGTTGAGGTGCTGGCCGCCCATGGAGCCGTAGAACGCCGCTCCGCCATAGTTGAAGATGCCCCCGTCCGAGGCAACGTTGTAGTAGCCCGGCGGCGGGGCGTTGACGGTCAGCGTGTACGAGGTCGCGCCGAGGACCTGATTGGCATCGAGGAGCGAGACGACGAAGGAGAAGGTCCCTGCCCGCGTCGCCGAGCCCGAGAGCATCCCCGATCCGGACAAGCTGAATCCCGGAGGCAGTGAGCCGTTCTGCACCACGAAGCCCGAGTACGGGGCCGTGCCGCCCGTGCCCGTGAGTTGCACGCCGTAGGCGAGGCCCGCGGTGGTGGTTGGGAGAACGGCTGGCAGAGCCGACACCGGGGAGACGATGTGGACCGGGCCAGCGAAGATCTGGATGCCGGTGAAGAGGTCGACGCCGCCGCCCGTCAATCCGGTCACGGTGCCGGCGCCCGGACCCGAGACCGTCACCGTCGTGCCCAGTGGTGCAGCGCTGAGATCGAGCTTGTTGTCGGGACCCGCAGCGCTCCCGGTGAAGTCGTAGGTGCCCCTGGGGCCCGCCACGAATGTGGTGTAGCCGGACGATGCACCGATGAAGTTGACGAAGTTCGAGACGATGTTGGTGAAGCTGTACGTGGTCGACCCGACCGATGCAGTGCCGTTGGCCACACCGCTCACCGGCGCTCCCGACACGTTGACCGTGAGCCACTTGGGGGCGCTCGTGGCCACGTGGGAGAAGTCCACCGTGTCGTGTCCGGTTGACCCGACGTCGGAGATCGTCAAGTTTCCGCTCCCCGCCACGAAATCGTCGTACCCCTCTCTTGATCCGACCACCGTGGTGATGCCGTGGATGGAGTCGTCTGACAAGTGAACGGACGTGACGAGGCCCACGTGGAGGTCAATGGTGAGACCCGCGCCATTTCCGGACGGAACGCTCGAGAAGTCGGCGACGTTCCCCGTCCCCGTGCCGTCGAAGGTGTCGCCGCCCGGCGCGCCGCCGTAGAAGGTGGTGTTGCCAGCGGCGGCGCCGTCGAACGTGGTGGGGACCGAGCTGAAGCTGTAGGTCGAGCTCGAGGTGGCGGCGGTGTTATTGGCGACCGGGCCCACGGTGCCGCCGGACACGTTGACGGTGAGCGGAATGGACAGCGCCGAGAAGTCGATCGTGTTGCCATTCCCGGGGTCCGAGATGGTCTCGGACCCGCTGCCCACCTTGAAGGTGTTGGTGTTGGCGGCCCCGGTGAATGAGTAGGTCGACGAGCCGCCGACGAAGGTGGTGCTGCCGGCGCTCGAGCCGGTGACCGTGGTGAGGCCTGCGATGGTGTCGGTGGCCGAGGTGCACGGCGTGGCAACGCACACCGTCCCGGTGGTCCCTCCCGAGAGGTCGACGGTCGGCCCCGCGGCCATGGCACTGAGATCCAAGGTGTTGCCCGAGCCCGCGCCCGTGAAACTGTGACCCGCTGACGGGCCCACCAAGAAGTCGGTGTGGCCGCTCGACGCTCCGATGAAGGTCGTGAAGTTCGCGACGGCGTCCGTGAAGCTGTACGTGGTCGACCCGACCCCGGCGGTGCCGTTGGCCACGGTGTTCACCGGCCCCCCCGAGACGTTGACGATGAGCGGCGAGGGGGTGCTCGTGGCCACGTTGGTGAAGTCGACGGTGTCGCCTCCCGTCGAACCCGTGTCGGAGAAGGTCTCGTTGGCGCTTCCCGCCACGAAGGTGTTCGCGCCGCTGCTCGAGCCGATGAACGTCGGGATGCCGCTGAAGGTGACGGTTCCGGAGTTGACCCGGACGCTGCCGGTATGGAGGTTGGCGTCCACGCCGTGGCCGGCCCCCGAGAAGTCGGCGACGTTCCCGGACCCGCTGCCGTTGAAGGTGAAGCCGCCGGTGTCGCCCGCCACGAAGGTCGTGTTGCCCCCGGCCAGCCCGTCGAAGGTGCTGATGCCCGAGAAGGGCTCGACGGTCGCCCCGAGCTGGGCCTGGTTCGCCCCCGAGCACCCCCCCGCGTGCACCACGCAGAACAGCAGCGAGCTCCCGGATGCATCGGCGAAGCTCAAGGTGTTGGCAGGTCCCGTGCCATCGAAAGTGTTGGCGCTCGAGCCGGCATAGAAGGTGGTGTTGCCGGTGGCGGCGCCCTTGAACGTGGCGGGGACCGAGCCGAAGCTGGTGAAGGTGTAGGTCGAGCTCGAGGTGGCGGCGGTGTCGTTGGCGACAGAGCCCACCGTGGTGCCCGAGACGTTGACGGTGAGCGGAACCGAGAGAGCCGAGAAGTCGATCGTGTTCCCGCTGCCTGAGTCCGAGATGGTCTCGGGCCCGCTCCCTGCCTTGTAGATGTTGGTGTTGCCGGCCCCGGTGAAGACGTAGGTCGCCGATCCGCCGACGAAGGTGGTGCTGCCGGCGCTCGAGCCCGTGACCGTGGTGAGGCCCGAGATGGTGTCATGCGACAGGCAGGTCGGGGTCACGCACACCGTCCCGCTGGTCCCGCCCGAGAGGTCGACGGTCGGCCCCGCGGCCATGGCACTGAGGTCCAAGGTGTTGCCCGAACCCGAACCGCTGAAGCTGCGGCCGCCCGTGGGGCCCGCCAAGAAGTCGGTGTGCCCGCTCGACGACCCGATGAAGGTGGTGAAGTTCGAGACGGTGCTGGTGAAGGTGTACGTGAACGACCCCACCGCGGCGGTGCCGTTAGCGACGGTGTTGACCGGTGCTCCCGAGACGTTGACCGTGAGCGCCGAGGGGGTGCTCGTGGGCACGTTGGAGAAGTCGAGTGTGTCGCCTCCGCTCACGCCCCCGTCGATGAAGGTCTCGTTGGCGCTTCCGGCCACGAACGTGTTCGAACCGGCGCTCGAGCCGACCGCGGTAGAGATGCCGCTGAAGATGTCGGTTCCGCCGCCGAAGAGCGAGACCGTGCCGGCATGGAAGTCGACGTCCACGCCGTGGCTGGCCCCCGAGAAGTCGAGGTTGTTGCCGGTTCCGCTGGCCGTGAAGGTGAAGCCGCCCAGATCGCCCGCCACGAAGTCCGTGTTGCCCAAGGCCAGCCCGACGAAGATGCTGATGCCCGAGAACGGCTCGACGGTCGCCCCGAGCTGGGCCTGGTTCGCCCCCGAGCACGCCCCCGCGTGCACCACGCAGAACAGCAGCGAGCTCCCGGATGCATCGGCGAAGTTCAAGGTGTTGAACGGTCCCGCACCGGTGAAGGCATCGGCGCTCGAGCCCGCATAGAAGGTCGTGTTGCCGGTGGCGGCGCCCTTGAACGCGGCGGGGACCGAGCCGAAGCTGGTGAAGGTGTAGGTCGAGCTCGAGGTGGCGGCGGTGTCGTTGGCGACAGAGCCCACCACGGTGCCCGAGACGTTGACGGTGAGCGGAACCGTTAGAGCCGAGAAGTCGATCGCGTTCCCGCTGCCTGAGTCCGAGATGGTCTCGGGCCCGCTCCCTGCCTCGTAGATGTTGGTGTTGCCGTGCCCGGTGAAGTCGTAGGTCGCCGATCCGCCGACGAAGGTGGTGCTGCCGGCGCTCGAGCCCGTGACCGTGGTGAGGCCCGAGATGGTGTCGGTGTTCGAGGTGCACGGCGTGGTCACGCACACCGTCCCGGTGGTCCCGCCCGAGAGGTCGACGGTCGGCCCCGCGGCCATGGCACTGAGGTCCAAGGTGTCGCCCGAACCCGAACCGCTGAAGCTGTGGCCGCCCGTCGGGCCCGCCAAGAAGTCGGTGTGCCCGCTCGACGACCCGATGAAGTTGGTGAAGTTCGAGACGGTGCTGGTGAAGGTGTACGTGAACGGCCCCACCGCGGCGGTGCCGTTGGCCACGGTGTTGACCGGGCCCCCCGACACGTTGACCGTGAGCGGCGAGGAGGTGCTCGTGGCCACGTTGGAGAAGTCGACCGTGTCGCCTCCGCTCACGCCCCCGTCGATGAAGGTCTCGTTGGCGCTTCCGGCCACGAACGTGTTCGAACCGGCGCTCGAGCCGACCACCGTGGAGATGCCACTGAAGGTGTCGGTTCCCGAGGCGACCTGGACCGTCCCGGTATTGAGGTCTGCATGCACACCTGAGGTTGCTCCCGAAAAGTCGGCGAGGTTGCCGGAACCGTTGCCCTCGAAGCTGAAGCCGCCCAGTCGCCCCGTGACGAAGTCCGTGTTCCCCCCGGCCAGCCCGACGAAGGTGGTGATGCCCGAGAAGGGCTCGACGGTGGCACCGAGCTGGGCCTGGTTCGCCCCCGAGCACCCCGCGGCGTGCACCACGCACACGAGTAGCGAGCTCCCGGGTGCATTGGCGAAGCTCAAGGTGTTGTCCGGGCCCGAGCTGTCGAAGGTGATGGCGCTCGAGCCGGCATAGAAGGTGGTGTTGCCGGTGGCGGCGCCGACGAAGGTGGTGAAATTGGCGCTGCCGCTGGTGAAGTCGTAGGTGACCGCACCGACGGCTGCCGTGTTGTTTGCAACCCCGGTCACCAGCGAGCCCGACACGTTCACGATGAGCGGGTTCACGGTGGTGCTCACGCTGGAGAAGTCGATCGTGTCGCCGGCTGCGCCGCCCTTCAGTGCTTGGGAGCTGCCGGAACTGGGTTGGAGCGTGGCCGGGACACTGAGGGGACTGGCGATGGCGGCGTCTCCCGCGGCACTCAATGTGAGCACACCGGCGCCCCCCACCAGCCAGTAGTGGCCTGCACCGGTGATGGCTCCGATCTGACCCGACGAGCAGGAGTTGAGATCGACTCCGGCCACACTGGGGGCGGAGTCGCCGACGGCGAGATCTTCGCTGGACGCACCGACCACCTTGACTGTGTCCGTCGCGCCAAGCGTTCCCTCGATGGCGGCGGTACAGGGGAAGATTCCCCCGGCCCCGGTCTGGTCGAGCACGACTAGCTGGTTGGTCGCGCCGGATGCGTCGACGAGATCGATCGTCGTGAGGGCACTGCCACCGCTGAAATTGCCACACGCCGTTCCGTTGACCAGGAGATTGCCCGAGCCGTCCTGGGTCAAGGTTGAGGTGAACGGGCTCGCCGTCTGGTCGAGGGTGACGTTGGCGGTCGTCCCGGTGACACCGCATGTCGTGGCGCCGGCGGCAACGGCGGAGGTCTCGTGGAGGGCGAGCGACGCAACGACGGCAAGCCCACCCAGCAATGGACCAACCAAGAGGACCGGAAGAAACCGCCTCGTGATGCCCGAACTCACCTTGGTCTCCTCCCGACAGAGCTGCTCTGGCCCGACAAGCAGGCCCGTTGCCGCTCCGTTCCTGCAACCACCGTACCCAGTCCCAACCGGGTCGGGGTGCTGCCGCGACCGGCCCGCCCCGTCCTCGGTGCATGCTGCTCTCACCGGGGTTGCGCGGAAATGATCTGGGCTAGGTTTCCCAGGTCAGATCCAGGTGAGCAGGCTCCCGACGACGGAGGAGGCGGCATGGCCAGGGATGACGGCGAAGGGGACGAGTCGCTCACAGGTCACGGCGCGCCCGCGTGCACTGGCCCGCCCTTCAGGTCATGAAGGCGCCGACCCGGTGACGTCGGCACGAGAAGGGCGAGAGACGTCGGCGGAGGACCGCCTGTCCCTGCTGATCGATCGGCTCCTGACGTCCATGGATGCGGCGGCGTCGATCGGGGCGTGGGACCGCGTCGTCGAGCTGGCCAACGACGTGCTGGCCGTCGATCCTCCGAACGAGCGGGCCGCAGCCATGGTCGAGCGGGCGACGCTCGAACGGTCACTGTCGGGAGGCCAGCGGGCCTTCGTCAGCCTGGTCTTCGCCGACATCGTCCAGTCGACCGACATGGCCGAAGCGGCCGAGCCCGAAGTCGTCCAGGACGTGTTCGTGCTCTACCGCAAGGTGGCGACCGAGAGCATCGAGGAGTTGGGCGGTCGCATCCTCCAGTTCCAGGGCGACGGCGTCGTGGCGTGCTTCGGATACCCCACCGCGAACGAGGACGACGCGCGGCGTGCGGTGTTGGCCGCTCTGCGGCTCGTCGAACGGATGGCGCAGTCCGGCAACGAGCTCCACCGTCGCCACGGCATCGAGCCTGCCATCCGGGTCGGCGTCCATTCGGGCACGGTCGTGATCGCCGGGCCGACCGCGGGTGTCCTCGACGGCTCCGCCATCGCGGGGTCTGCGCCCAACGTGGCGGCGCGCCTGCAGGGTGAGGCAGAGCCCGGCACCGTGGTCATCAGCGACACCACTAGACAACTGGTCGAGAACCACTTCGAACTGAAGCCGCTGGGGACGCGCTCGCTCCGGGGCATCACTCGCCCGATGGAACTGCACCACGTGGTGCGGTCGAACCCGGCCGGCCCCCCGTCGGGTCGCGGGCTCCCCGGATCGATCCGCCTGGTCGGCCGCGAGGGTGAGCTCCGCCAACTCCATCGCGCGTGGAGGCACCTCGTCCACGGCACCCAGAGCGCCCCGCGCCCCGGTGAGGCGGTGGTCGTCGTGCACGGCGTGGCCGGCATCGGGAAGTCCGCGCTCGCCGCAGAGCTCGCCTCGCACGTCCACCTCGAGGGCGGTGCTGTCCTCGAGGCCAGCTGTTCGCCCTATCACCGCAACGTCGCGCTGTGGCCCGTCGGGCGCATGCTCGAACAATTGCTCGGGTTCTTCCCGGACCAGGCACCGGCAGCGCGCCTCGCCGAGCTGCAATCCCGCCTGGCGGAGGTCGGCCTCGTGGAGACAGCGCTCCCCCTGCTGGCCCCGCTGCTCGGACTGGACACCGACGAGCGCTGGTCTCGCCCGGAGGTGGACGCTCTCGCGCTGCGCCAGGAGACCCTCCGGGCCCTGGTCGCGTGGTTGGCCCACGCCGCGGCGTCGACCCCGACGTTGGTGATGGTCGAGGACCTCCACTGGGCCGACCCGACCACTGTCGAGCTGTTGGGGCTCCTGGCGACCGAGGCTGTGCCCGGCACCATGATCCTGATCACCAACCGGGACGCGCTCGATGCACCGTGGGGGGCGTCGGTCCGCGACATCGAGCTGCAGCCGCTCACCGAGGAGGAGGCGGCGGGATTGGTCGCCGCACTGACCGACGGCGACGATGCGCTGGACGCGTCGCAGTGTGAGCTCATCGTCGAGCGGGGCGCGGGCGTCCCCCTCTTCCTCCAGGAGCTGACACGGAGCACCCTCACCGGCGACCGCGACGAGGTGCTCCCTCCCCGCATCCACGAGATCCTCACGGCCCGTATCCGGGCACCGGGAATCGACCTGCCCGTGGCGCAACTGGCCGCCGCTCTCGGCGGGGAATTCGACGAGGAGCAGCTGCGCCAGCTGGCCGGGCGCCCCGTCGACCTGGCACTGATCGGTCTCGAAGAGGCCGCGCTCGATCGAGCCGGTCGCCGAGGGCCGGCTCGGACGGTACCGGTTCCGGCATGGCCTCTTGCGCGACGCCGCGTACGAGACCCAGGTCTTGCCGTCCCGCCAGGAGACCCATCGCCGGATCGCCGAGATGCTCGGCTCGAGCGCCACATCGGCCGGTGATCTGGCCGTCGTCGCGCAGCACTACGACCTGGCCGGCGACGCGTCCACGTCCATCCCGGCCTACCTCGCGGCCGCCCAGGCCGCCCAGGCGACGGCCAGCCACACCGAGGCCCGCCGCCAGCTCGACCGTGCACTGGAGCTGATCGCGACGATGCCCGCCTCCCAAGAGCGCGACCTCAACGAGCTCATGGTCAGGCTGCAGCGGACGGTCAGCACGAGCTCCCTGTACGGGTACGGGTTTCCCGAGGTGTTCGAGGACTTCACGGTCGCCGAGGAGATCTGCCAGAGGCTCAACGATCGCCCCGAGATCATGCCGGCGCAGCTCGGCATCTGGAGCTACCTGTTGGTGCGGGGCTCCGTCGATGCCGCCCTCGCGGTGCTCGAGCCCCTGATCGATATGGTCGACGAGCCCGCCATGGCATGGTTCGCGCCCGAGATCAAGTCGTCGGTGGGCTACAGCGCGTTCTACCAGGGCCGCCTCGACGACGCCTACCGGTGGCTCGTCGAGGCATGGGACGGGTATCACACCCGGTCGCCCGACGGCGCGGCCTCCGTGTTCTGGTCGGGCCCGAACGACCCCGTGCCGATCACGGCGCTCGGACTCGCCTGCGTGTGTGCACTGCAGGGTCGCACGGAAGAAGGTGCGATGTGGGAAGAGCGGGCACTGGTGAAGGCGGAGGAGCTCGGCTTCCCGTCCGGACCGTTCTCCCTGGCCTTCGTCACCGTCTACCTGGCCTGGATCCGCATGATCACGGGCCGGCCAGAGGAGGCGCGCGACTTCGGTCGGCGGACGATCGAGGTCGGGGAACGCTACCGCTTCGATTATTTCCAGCTGCTGGGCGGCCCCTACCGACTCGTGCCCGAGCCCGAGCGCCCCTGTGACGTCGCCGAGCTCGAGATGTACGGGCAGGGGATGGACCTCGTCGGGCACGGGGCGTTCCGCCCGACCTACCTCGGGATCGTCGCCCGGAACCATCACTACCTCGGCGACGACGAGCGGGCGCTCGAGGTGCTCGACGAGGCCATGGAGCTGACCCGGACGTCGGGAGAGCTGGTCCATCAGCCCGACCTCCTGCGCCTGCGCGCCGAGATCACCGCCGTGGCCCGCCCCGACCGGATGGACGCGGTGCTCACGGATCTCGTCGCGGCGGTGGAGATCGGCCTGGCCCAGGGGTCCCTGCTCTTCGCGCTGCGGGCGGCGAACGACCTGGCGCGGCTGCCGCACGACGTCCGCCCCGAGGAGTGGGCCGACCGGATCCGCGCCGTCCTCGAGCGGTTCCCTCCCGACTCCTCGAGCCCCGAGCTCGCCGAGGCCCGGGATCTGCTCGGGCTCTGACGCGGGGGTGCTCCCGGGAGCTCGGCCGCCCTTCGCGCCGCCACCGGCTGCGTGGCACACGGCGGACGAGCTGGGACAAGATGCACGCGATGGGATCGGCTGACAGCGACGCCGTCAACCCGAGCGACCCCGCCCGCGTCCGGACCGACCAGCGGTTCTCCGGCCAGGTGGCCATCGTCACCGGTTCGACCGCCGACCCGAGCATCGGCCGATCCTGCGCCTTCCGCCTCGCCCGGGAGGGCGCCGCCGTGGTCGTCAACGGCCGCGACGCCGACCGGGTGGCGGCGACGGAGGCCGCCCTGCGCGCCGAGGGACACCGTGCCGCCGGCGTCGTCGGGTCCATGGACAGCGAACCGGCCGTGACCGTGCTCACCGACCGGGCCGTCGAGGCCTTCGGGCGCATCGACTTGCTCGTCAGCACGGTGGGCGGCGCCCCGTACCCGCTCTCCTTCGACACCATCTCCGAGACGCAGTTGCTCGAGACGGTCCGGCTCAACACCTGGCCGACCGTTGCGCTGATCCGTGCCGCGCTCGACCGCGGCCTGGGGGACGAGGGCGGATCGGTCGTCACCATCTCGAGCGGCTCCCCGCGCAAGACGACGTCGGCCATGGTGGCCTACGCGTCGGCGAAGGCTGCCCTCAACGCCATGACGCGCACCATCGCCGCCGATCTGGCCGGCAAGGGGGTCCGGGTGAACGGGGTGAGCCCCGGGCTGGTGCGGACCACGGCGACCCGGTCCATCTGGAAGGCCGACGACGGTGCGGCCGCGGGCTCGGCGCTGCCCTCTGGGCCGGCTGACCGAGGCCGACGACGTCGCGGCGGCGGTGTGCTTCCTGCTGTCGGACGACGCACGGCAGATCACCGGGATCACCCTCGACGTCGACGGTGGGAACCACCTCTCTAGCGGCTGGACCCCGATCCGTTAGTACGAGCTGAGACGAAGGAGGCTAGATGCAGATAGATGCCATGTGTTGCTCGTTCCACCCTGTGAAGGGGCGCGTGCGGAGACACAAAGACAACACCGCGCTCAGCATTCGGTTTCGTACGGGCCATAGCGCAGACAACTTGTGGCAGCGCTAAGAGGCCAGTCGATCCTCAAACCGCCATGCCACGAACCGGCGTGTGTTCAATAACCGGCTCAAGGTAGAAGTCTTTTCCAAGCACTTCTTGCAAGCGACTGATTGCGAGAGGTGTCGCCTGAATCTGAGCCCGCTGTGGGGATGAGCCGAGCACCTTTAGTCCCGGGATCGAGTCAACTCGGTCGATCCAGTCCGCTGGAACAACATCCCGACGCTCGCGGCGAACGGCTACTACGTACCTGTCACGTCTCATCTGACGCCCTCGCTGAGGTCAATCATTACGGGTCCATCTTAGGGCTATCCCAGGCAACGGACGTCACACCACCGTTGGGAGGCCGTAGCCCTGATATCGAGACGCAAGCCCCATATCACGACATGCCCTGCGGAGAACCGCTCTGGCCTGCGAGGAACGGGTTGCGTCACGGGGGAGAGCCAAATATCCAGCGTCTTGGGCAAGCAACGCAGCGAGAGCCCCGCACGCCACGGGACTTGCCATCGACGTCCCGTCGAGCGCGATGTACGGGGCCTGCAGCCCAAAGCGCTCTGGAGCGGTGGAGATGATCCCCACGCCGGGAGCGGCACACTCGAGCTCGTCGCCATACGAACTGAAGTTGGCAAGGAAGACTCTGTGATCGCCGTATCGGTCCGATTGCTCAGGGTAACGAGAAGCGGAGACGGAACCAGGAGGGCCCCAACCCTCTATGCCGATCGCGGAAACAGCCGCTGTTTCCGGAAAACGACCCGGATAGTCCACTGTGCCAGCGCCGTTTCCTGCCGCGCAGATGATTAGCGTGCCACGCTCCACGGCATCCTCGATCGCATCCCTTGCAATTGTCGATGGAATCGGAGCGCCAAGACTCATGTTGATCAGATCAGCCTGGGAGACGTCAGACAACCAGTCGATAGCGTTAGCGATGTCGCCCTGATTGGCCCCCTCCCCTCTCTGCGCGAAAACTCTTGCGATTACTAGTTCGGAGCCTGGAGCAATACCGGCCGGATGCTCCCCATCCTTAGGTGCGTGACCGCCGATCGTTCCTGCAACGTGACTTCCGTGGGAGTCCACGTCGTGAATGGCGTCCACAGACGGGTTCTGTTTTCCTCCAAGAAACGCACCCGCAGGCTGAACGTGCGCGATGCACGGATGCGGGCCGGCTCCGGTGTCAATGATCCCGACGACCATGCCCGATCCGAGATTCTCGTGCTCGCCGTCGATCCCGAGAATCGCATGCCACCAAGCTCGCGGACCGGTGCGTGGGAGCTCGGGCACCGAAATGACCATTCCGTCGCTCGGTCCACGAACGATCATGCTCCAGTGACCCCCCGCAGGTTCGACAATAAGAGCCGAATGGCTCCAATACGAACTGCATGCGAAGGACACAGAGCCGTTTCGGTCGGTAAGCGCCGTGATTTTCGTTCGGCGATTTCCCCGACCTCTCAGGAAATCAGTGACCAAACTGCCGTAAAGGGGACCGTGAGGCCCAGTAATCGTGACTGTCAGCGTCTGACCAGCGCCGGCTGCAGGTCGTGCTGCACTGCCCCCGCCTGCTGAGAGGGTTCTTAGATCCGGAGGCAGTGCGGTCGGTAAAACGGGGAAATGTAAAATCTCCGGCTCAAGAATGACGTCTGGGCCGGCCAGCGACGCCTTGGCGGCAACCTCCTCGGGGCTCGCGTCAAAAATGATGATTTCTCTTGGTCCTTCTTTCGCGGGTGATTCCGATATCAGGTCACTCGAGGTCAGAAAAAGACGATTGAACGCGGTGAACGTTCCGTCACGCGCCTGCAGTCTTTCGTGCATGTCAAGGCCAGACAGCCGATGCGACATTACGTAGCGAGCCATTCTTTCGCCCTTCGACGAGCTTCTTCGCTGAAGGCTATTCCGCTGATGTTCGGCTCGCCACAGAAGGTTGTGATTCACTATGCGGTCAAGCAAGTTGGTTTCTTGCGGCAATGTGACAAGACCTCGAACCGTAGGTTAAATGCAACGGACGTGTTCAATTGTGGCCTTTCTTTACGGCCTCGGAGTACTAGAAGTTGAGCGCCTGATAATCCAAAATGGAGGACGAAATGAGCTCGTTCTATTACGGGGTGTCGAGCACACGTCGAGAGGATCTCGCCGCGGTGGCCGCCGTAGCTTCCGCCGACGTCGCCGCTGCGGGAACCGCCGCAGCTCCCTCAAAGGTCGCTGACGTGGTCAGTGCAATCGTTCCCGCAGAAGCTCTCGTCGTGTACGCCACCATCGTCGTCCCCACCGTTACGGCAACTGGGACCAACGGAATGACAACGATCAGCGACTCGGGAGTCTTCAAGGCATCGATTGTCGCGTTAGCCGTGCTGAGCGCGCTGCTCTATGTTGCAGGTCGATTCAGGGGTGGCTCCCTCAATAGGTGGGATATCGCCCGCGTGTTCATACCCGCTATCGCGTTTCTTTGTTGGGCGGGGCTTCAGACACCCAATGGCCTACATCTGATCTTGACCGGCGTCAGCGCGAACGCACTTGTGGTCTTCGGCGCCATGGCCGGAGTCGCGCTTGCCGCGGTCGCGGCGGCGATTGGGTATAAGGCTGATGCAGCCAGCGGGTGACTTCGCTCGACCGGATGGCATACCCTGATCCGGACTTAGAAGGCTCCACCGCCCGGCGAGAACCAGTGCTTCTTCATTGACGGAACCACGGTGGACCCGATCCGCGCGATCTGCTCCCGCACTTGCCCCGGCGACATGCCGGGGAGATGCACCCGCAGGTTGAGCGCGTCGGCGCCGGACTCGCTGGCCGCAGCGACCAGTCGCTCCGCGAGGTCGTCGGGATCCTCGGACGCAATGGTCTGGTCCGCGCCGAAGGAGCCCGCGGCCCCGGCGTAGCTCTCGTAGACGGCCCGCTGGCTCTGAATCAGTTCGGAGCGCGCCCGGCCCAGCCAGACCCGTCGGATCAGGACCTTGGCGCCCGTCCCGCCGGCCTCGTCGTAGGCCGCCGTGAGGCGGGAGAGCCTCGGAGGCGCCGACATGCCCTCCATGAGGATCCCGGCTCCGCATCGGGCGGCCCGGGCGGCGGCGGCGGCCGACACGGCGGCGCTCAGCACGGGGATCGGGGCCTGTCGGCAGGCGAGCAACGCCGGGTCTCCCTCCAGCTGGCCCAGTTCCTCGCCGCGGAGCATGGCGACGAGCCGCGGCAGCTCGGACTTGAAACGGTCGACGGCCCCGGACTGGCGCACGCCGGTCGCCTCGAAGTCGAGCGGCAGCGCGCCGGCGGCGACCCCGAGCCCGACGCGACGGCCGTGGCGGGCCTGGAGCCAGGCGACCTCCTCGGCCACGAGTGCCGTGGACCGGAGCGGGAGGAGGAGCGGTGCCGCCGCCGCCCACCCCGTGCCGTGCTCGGCCAGGACGAAGGAAGCCATCTGGAGCGGCTGCGCCAGGTAGCCGGCGAAGCCGCCGTGGTGCTCGCTCGTCATCACCCCGTCGAACCCGCTCTCGATGGCCAGGCCCGCCTGCGCGCAGAGCTCGCTGACGACGGCGGCCGCGGGAAGCTCGTTGTGCGGGTACAGACGGATGGAGACCGAACCCGGTGCGAACGGAGCAGACGATCGGGGCGAGGGTGGGAGGTCCGTCCCCTCATCTGGATCGGCACGGCGTCGTCTCCCCACGCCGGTCTTCATAGCGGATGACCCGCGCCCCCTGGGCGACCGCGGCTCCAGGGAGGTGCGCCGGATGCGTGTGGCCGGGAGCGACGGGCCGGGCCCGGCTCTGCAAGGGTGAGGGCGTGCGCAGCATCGTCGTGTCGTCCGGGGCAGCCGGCTACGGCTTCCTCGTCGACGACGAGGGGCAGCTGCGCCAGGCGGGGTTCGGGCCGGACATCGAGGTCCACATGGAACGCCTGCCGGACCGCATACCGGCGCACCTCTATCCACTGGCCTACCCGGCCTACGACGAGGAGCCGTTCCGAGCGCCCGCGCTGCGGGTCACCCACGCCGACGGCACCACGACGAGCCGGCTGCGGGCGGAGGACGTCGTCGACGCCGGAGCGCGCACCGAGATACTCCTGATCGACCCCGACTGCTCCCTCGAGGTCCGGCTGTGCTTCCACGGCGAGGACCACGACGTGCTGCGCCAGTGGGTCACCGTCACCAACCGGCAGCCCGCCCCGGTCACCCTCTTCGAGGTCGCGGCGGCCTCGCCGCTGCTCGCCACCGCCTCGCCGCAGCTGACCCACTTCGGCGGGGGCGACTGGGCGGCCGAGTGGACGACGACCACCGAGGCGCTCACGCCCGGGACCAAGCTCGTCGAATCCCGCGGCGGCGTCCAGCCCCATCTGCGGTCGTGCCCCTTCTTCCTCCTGGCCCCCGACGGTGCGCCGCAGGAGGCGAGCGGGACCGTCGTCGCCGGCGCGCTGGCCTGGGGCGGCAACACACGCTTCGCTTTCGAGCGGACCACGGCCCCCACGGTGCGGGCCTGGTGCGGGCACAACCCGGCGGCGTCCGAGTACGTGCTCGACCCCGGTGCCACTTTCACCACACCCGAGCAGATCTGGGCCTGGTCGACCGAGGGGGTCGGCCCCCTGAGCCGGCGGCTCCACCACTGGGTGCGCGCCCACGCCGTGCGCGACGGAGACGACCTGCGTCCCATCGTGGTCAACAACTGGGAAGCCACCCATTTCGCCTTCGACACCGAGCGGCTCCTGGGTCTCATCGACCAGGCGGCCGGCCTCGGTGCCGAGCTCTTCCTCCTCGACGACGGCTGGTTCGGCACGTCGCACCCCCGCGACGACGACACCGCGGGCCTCGGCGACTGGGAGGTGGACGAGGTGAAGCTGCCCGGCGGCCTCGCTCCTGTCATCGAGCGGGCCCGAAGAGCGTGGGATCCGGTTCGGGCTGTGGGTGGAGCCCGAGATGGTGAACCCGGACTCAACGCTCTACGCCGAGCATCCCGACTGGGTCGTCGCCCAGCCGACGCGACCCCGACGTGAGTACCGCGACCAGCTCGTGCTCGATGTCCTGCAGCCCCCCGTCGCCGACTTCGTCCTCGGCGTCGTCGATCGCACCCTCGCGGAGAACCCGGGCATCAGCTACCTCAAGTGGGATGCCAACCGCCCCCTGACCGATCCGGGGTCACCCACGCTCGCCGCCGACCGGCAGGCCAACTACTGGGTCGACCACGTCTGGGCGACATGGGACCTCATGGCGGCGGTCGCAGAACGTCACCCGGAGCAGACGCTCATGCTGTGCGCGTCGGGCGGCGGCCGTGTCGACCTCGGGTCGCTGCGCTGGTTCCACGAGGTCTGGCTGTCGGACAACACCGACCCCGTCGACCGGGTGCGCATGCAGTGGGCCGCTTCGCACTTCCTGCCGGCCAACGTGGTCGCAGCGCACGTGACCCGGATGGGCGACCGGCCGGTGGCGTTCGGGTGCGCGGTGGCCATGAGCGCACGCTTCGGGTTCGACCTCGACCTCACGGGCCTGAGCGACGAGGAGCGCACGATCTGCCGGCGCGCCGTCGCGCTGTACCGCGACATCCGCCCGCTCGTGCAGCAGGGAGAGGTGTGGCGCTTGATCCCACCGGGCGAGCGCGCCGCGCTCTCCTACGTGTCGCCGGACGGCCAGCAGGCCGTCGTCTTCGCCTTCCAGCTCGCCGATGCTTCGGACTCGGCCGGCTCGACGGACACCGGTCCGGTACGCCTGGGCGGGCTCGACCCTGAGCGGACGTACGAGGTCACGGCCATCGACCTCGCTGCTTCCGGCCCCGACGCCTCCGCCGAGCACCGGAGCGGAGCGGATCTGATGGAGCATGGCCTCGAGTGGCCGCTCACGACCGCCTGCACCGCGCGCATCTGGACGCTCGCCGCTGTCTGAAGTTCGGCAGAGAGAGAGACGGAGTACCTCAAACGAGGGTCGCTCCTGGTGCTTCTTGGGTCGAAGTCGGAACCTGCTGCAGATCCCCACGCTCCAGAAACGCTTCCCGGCCTCTTGTAGGCCGCACACAGTCTGGACGACCGGCACCGGTCCGGCCGCGCACCGTGGAACGCCCATAGGCCAGTCAGAGAGTCAGGCGAGAAGACCGCACTCGGCAAGGAATGCGTCAAGGGCCGCGACCCAACTGTCCCAATACGCGCGTCCATCATCGTCGTCTATGGCCAGGATCAGGTGTTTGCGGAAGTCCCCCCATTCTCGACCAGAGCCTTGGA
The DNA here is from genome assembly GCA_963837125.1 of uncultured Acidimicrobiaceae bacterium. Classification (GTDB taxonomy): domain Bacteria; phylum Actinomycetota; class Acidimicrobiia; order Acidimicrobiales; family RAAP-2; genus Bog-473. The sequence continues at coordinate 28,150 of CAWILW010000008.1, forward strand.
CCGAGAGGACGGCCAAGGCGTGCGCTCGAGCCTGCCAGGGTGCGTCGAAGACCGGGGCCCCGTTCGACCGCGGCACGCTAGGTTCGGCGAACGCTTCGTCGAATACGTCGGTCACGGTCACAGCTGGGCCACACCGATCATGGCGTCCCTCGTCACCAATTCAGCGAGCCCGTCCTCGGAGAGCCCGTCGGAACTTTCGGGTCGCATCGGCAGCACGAGGTAGCGGATCTCGGCAGACGAGTCCCAGACCCGTATCTCGCACTCTTCGGGAACAGCACAGCCCATCTCCTTCAGGAGCACCCTCGGCTCACGGACCATGCGGGATCGATAGGGCGGACTCTTGTACCAGTTAGGTGGGAGTCCCAGCACGGGCCACGGATAGCACGAGCACAAAGTGCACACGACGACGTTGTGCACAGAAGGGGTGTTCTCGACAACCACCATGTGGTCACCCTCGGGACCCGAGAACCCGAGCTCGGCAATGGCGGCCGTGCCATCGGTCAAGAGACGTTGCCGGTACGCGTCGTCGACCCAGGCATGGGCGACGACCTTGGCGCCGTTCATGGGCCCCACTCCGTGCTCGTAGTGCTCGACCACGGAGTCGATGGCAGCGGGATCGATGAACCCCTTCTCGAGCAAGAGTGCCTCCAGTGCCGCCACGCGATCCTCGACGGGCGTGGTCGGCAGCGCGTGGTGGTGTCCATCACCCATGGGCAGTTGGCTCCTTGGACTCGAGATAGCTCTCCCAGAGATCCACATGCACCGGGTCACCCGATGAACCCCAGAGGTCGACGGCCTCGAAGCGGACCGAGTAGGTCGGCTCCATGCGTTGATGATCGCAGTGATATTCCACGTCGGGGACCGAGAACACGCCGTCGAGACGGACGACGACGCCGGGCTTGCCCTGCACGTACCGGGGGGCTCGGGTATGGCCGAGCGGATGCCACTCGCGCACGCGTACTGCTTCGCCGACCCCGTAACGGTGTGTCTCCGCCGAAGGACCAGGGTCGTCGAGCCGAGGAGCCCGCTCCGGCCGGGCGACCGGATACGGAGCTGCGAGCCGATCATCGAGTTCCTCCTGGGTGATCGCACCGCCCTCCATGAGGCCGGTGGCCGTGGCGGTGAGCCAGTGCTCGTAGTAGGGCGAGGCCAAGTACCACGCCGGATCCATCCGCTCGATCGCGTGCCGGAACCGCCCGTTCAGGTGCCCCGCCAGCAAGGCGGAGATCGTGAGCCGGAAGGCGCGGCGTTCCCAATCGGCGTGGAAGACGGGCTCGTCCGTCTCCATCTCGACCGGGCCGAATCCCTGCATCCCGCCGAGGTCGTGTACTCCGTCCACGGGCATATCTCACCACGCCCTCCGGCCGCCCGCTCGACAGAACTTGCTTTCCGGATGAATCGGTCGCGAGCCCCACGCTCCGCGGAGTCCGGCAACCTTCGTCACGGAAGGTCGCCGAGCAGGCGCTGGGTCAACCGGAGATGACGACGTTCCCAGAATTCACGTGGTGGATCCGCACCACGACATCCCCGCCACCCAGAGCCTGGACCGTGTAGCCGGCACTCACGAGAGAGGATTCGCGATGCAGCACGTGGTCCCCGGCGGTTATCGACGTGGGCGAGAACGCGAGCCGCACAACCTCGTCTGCAGCAGCGTCGTAGGTTCGGTAACGGACCTGGTTATGGCCGTACACGACCCGCGTGACCACTGAGGTCGAACCGAGCAGATGGCTCTGTCCGACCGGTGCCAGCGATGGGATGGCGGCCATCGTCCAGTTGAAGCTGCGGAGGTAGTCGGAGTACCCGTCGCTGAACCAGTACTGGAAGGTTCCCAGGCTCTGTCCGCAACATGAGACCTCACCATTGGAATCCTCGAAGTACGTGGCGTAGTTCAGTGACCGGAAGGCGCTCTCTCTTGCCTGTGCGTCTCCCGTCTTCTCGTAGTAGATCGCGTTCACGGCGGCCCATCGCGACGAGTCGCTGCCGAGGCCAGCCGTCGAACAGCAGAGGTAGTGCCCGACGGCTGGGCCCTGCTCATTGATTCCCAGCGCCCCGTCGAACGGCCCGATCCCGAAGTGCTCTTGCACCCAGGAGATGAGGTGGCCGACATGGGCCCGCCACTGGGGGTCCAGGGCGGCAGGGTGTGCCAGGTTCAGTAGGTACAGGGCGGTGTACGTCGGAGCAGCCTGGTTCAGATCGGTCTGATCCTTGGGGACGTCTTCGAAGTACCCCGTCCACTGGTCGAACGTAGGGCTGTGCGGATTGAGTTGGTGCGAATCCAGCCAGCGCCAGGCGATGGCGCGGGCCCGCCCGTAGGCGGCGTCGTTGCCCGCGTGAATCCGAATGAGTTCGTCGAAGAGGCGCAGGGGGGAGACGACTGCCCCCCCGAAGGTTTCGCCGTCGAGCGTGGCACCCGTCCGCCCGTCGACGCGGAAGGCCCACGGCGTATGGGTGTCGTCACCCGGCCTGACGTGCGCGGCGAGCGCGTTCGCGCAGCGGATGGCTTCCCGAAGATAGGCCCGGTCACCGGTCCTCTCGTAGAGGTAGGCATAGCCGATACCGGCTTCACCGACCTTGTCCGGTTCGATCCCCCCGTAGTAACTCTTCGGCATGTCCGAGAGGCACCGCCCGTAGTCGGGCTGGTTGGCGCAGCCGGTCGGGAAGGGCACACCGGACCAGCTCCAGCGGGCGGGCGTCAGCCCGTGGACGAGCAGATAGTCGAGCATGCCCCGGACCGTGTCGATCGCCGTCTCGTCGCCCGAGTACTCGTACCATGCCAGAGCGGAGTCGACGAACGATCCGAACACCATGGCGGGATTGCTCTGCCAGTAGGCCCCCTGGCCCGTGGTCCCGTTGAAGACGGAGTTGACGAGGTAGGTCTTGAGATCGGTGCCGGCTTCGTCGGGGATGCCGTGCTCCAGGAAATGCCACCCGAGCCGGAGCACCTGGTCGTAGCCGAGGTTCTGCTGGGGCTTGTACCAGGCCAACAAGCCACCCTGTGCGTCGGTGACGGCGGGATGCCAGGGGAGCTCGGAGTTCACCTGGTTGCCGGGAGCCGCTGCCGCCCATGCGGGTAGGGGAACGGAGATCATCAGCAGAACTGCGACTACGAAACCGCCGAGGGTGAGACGCCGCACTCCTCGCAGGACGCCGTCCACCTCGCTGTGGCCACGCCTGCGTCGGCAACTTCCCACCATGGGAACGCCCCCTTAGTCTTGACCCGCGCGACGGAGGTCGGTGAGGCTACCAGCCGTTTCGAGAGAAATTGGTCCCGGGTAGACGGTTCTTCCAAGTCGGACTCCATCCATGCGCCGACGGGCTCGAAGGGAGTACCCGGCGGCGATCGCCTTGTCCGGGGTCCGAACGTTCACCTGCTGTAAGCCCGCTATTCCGCGTACGCCGCTCACCTATTCGCCGTACTCGGCGCCGCGTGAGGACGTGGGCCACCGTCGGTCAACCGCCGACGGATGCGCGCCGTACCGAATGGAGACCGGTACAGGTAGCGTGCAGAGCGTGATCGCGGAGGAGCAGCAGGCAGCGGAGGCCCTGAGCGACGAGGAGCTCACCGCCCTCGCCCTCTCCGCCGACTCCGACGCACCGCTGGCCGACGACGCGGTGCCGATGGACATCCACCTGGCGCAGTTCGGATCGCTGCCGCTCTGGTACATGCCCCCGGCAATGTCACGGGGCGGGCGCCGCTGGAAGGCGCCCTTCGTCATCGCCGCCGTGGCGGCCTTCCTGCTGATAGACGCGGCGGGCCTGTGTAACACCTACGGCCTCCTCGGCTTCGCGTAGCGCCGCCACCGATCTCCGGATTGCCGGGAATGCCGGGGTTGGGGCGAGTGACGTCGAACATCACGATCTGTAATCTCGGCGTTCGGACCAACGGCCGAAGGGGGACCCATGCCGGCACAAGATGACGAAGGTGTGCTCGACCCCTGGGTGGTCGAATGGATGGCGGCCAACCCCCAGCCCGACTGGATGGCCGAGGGCTTCCCGCCCGACATCCGCGAGCTCGCCCGCAACTACGAGGGTCCTCCCCCCACCTGCACCATCGACAACGTGACCGACGACGTCGTGGAGGGGGTGCCCGTCCGCATCTACCGGGACGATGGCCCGCGGACCGGGCTCGTCGTCTACGTCCACGGGGGCGCCTTCACCGTCGGCAGCGTGAAGATCATGGACAACGTCGCCCGCGAGCTCGCCCATGCGTCCGGCGCCGTCGTCGTCTCCGTCGAATACCGGCTGTCTCCCGAGGACCCCTACCCGGCCGGGTTCGAGGACTGCGAGACGGTCACGCGCTGGGCGCTCGAGCACGCCGCCGACTTCGGTGTGTCACCGGACGCGGTCGCCGTGGCCGGCGAGAGCGCGGGCGGCAACCTCGCCACCGCCGTCGCACTTCGGCTCCGGGACACGGGGAACACATCGCTGGCCGGGCAGGTCCTCGTCTACCCCTGCACGGACGGCCCGTCGGCGTCCTACCCGTCGCGGGAACAATTCGGCAGCGCGCCGTGGGTCTGGGAGCAGTACGGCGGGGGCAAGGACTTGAGCGGAGACCCCTACGCCATCCCGATGGACGCCGACAGCCTCGAAGGCCTGCCGCCGGCGCTGGTGATGGTGGCCGGCTGCGATGGCCTGCGCGACGAGGGGCGTGCCTACGCCGCCCGGCTGCGCGAGGACGGCGTCGACGTTGACGAGGTGAGCTGCCCGGGGCAGCCACACGGATTCATCAACCAGGGCTTCCCGGCCGCGGCGCCCGCGTTCGAGCACATCGGGGAGTGGCTGCGGGCGACCCTGTCCGCCGCCGCCGAGCGGGCGTAGGACGGCGCACGATCGGGTCGCGCCGCCATGTGCCCATGCCCAGCCACCGGACTCATTTATGCAGGGCCGCTCCGATGTCTACAGGCAGGTACACCCCCGTAGCGGAGGTGGTGCGGGCACCCCGATCCGGGGCGGGACACCACGGCGGGGCGCGGTCCGGTCGGGAAGATCCGTCGGCTCAGCGGATGGTCGCAGCCTCCGGCATCCGCGGCCGACCCAAGGGGCAACGCATGGAGTTCGGCGCTCGCGAAGGAAGATCCGGCGGTATCAGGCGGGGACGGCCGCCCGGAAGAAGCCGCGGAGGGCCTGGCCCATCTGCGCCCGCAGGCCGGCGCTCGACGGGATCACGTCGGTCATGGTCAGGGACGTGTGGATCTGGCCCCGGGCCTCGATCTGTTCGACCGGCACCCCCGCGGCGGCCAGCGCCTTGGCGTAGGCCTGGCCTTCGTCGCGCAAGCGGATCGAACTCGGCCGTCACGATCAGGGCCGGCGGGAGGTTCGACAGGTCGCCCCGCAGCGGCGATGCCTTGGGGTCGCTGCGATCGGCCGGGTCGGTGTAGTGGTCCCAGAACCACTGCATCAGTGGCGCCGTCAGGACGTAGTCGAGCCCGTTCTCCTCGTAGGACGCTGTGGCCATGCTGCCGTCCGTGACGGGGGCCACCAGCAGCTGGCCGACGATGTCGGGGGCACCGGCATCCCGAGCCAGCTGGCACGCCACGGCCGCGATGTTGGCGCCGGCGCTCCACCCCGCCACCGCGAGTTGGCTGGGGATGCCCCCGAGCTCCGTGGCGTGGGCGGCGATCCACTGCACGGCGGCGAACCCGTCGTCGGCGGCCGCCGGGAAGCGAGCCTCCGGCGCGTGCCGGTAGTTCACCGACACGACCACGGCGTCGGAGCCGAGACACAGGTCGCGGCAGAACGGGTCGTCGGAGTCCAGGCTGCCGAGCACCCACCCACCACCGTGGAAGTAGGCGACGACGGGATGCGGTCCGTCACTGGCCGGCCGGTAGAGCCGGTAGGCGAGGTCACCCGCGGCCCCGGGCAGCACCCCGTCGACGACCTCGCCCACCTCCCGCCCGGGCGGTCGCACCGATTCGATGGCCAGCATGAGACCCCGGGCGTCCTCGGCCGACAGTGACTCGAGCGGGGGAAGTTCCAGCTCCGCCAGGGTCTTGATCAGCATGGCCACGTCCACCTGCAGCCGGCAGATCACCCCGTCGTTGCACTGCACACCGTTGGGTCCGGCGAGGGAGAACCCGAGGTAGTCCCGAGCCACGACCTCGTCGCAGACGGTGCGGTAGGTGTCGACGCCGGCGACGTAGGGCAGGAAGGCCCGCTTCTTGCCGGGGACGTTCGCCCCCATGTACCAGGAGTTGGCGGTGGGATACAGCGTGATGGACGCACCGTCGTCGACGTGCTGGTTCCACCCCGCCTCGGCCAACGGCGTCGGTTCGATGGTCTCGAAACCGCGCGCACGGAGGTCGTCGAGGCAACCGGCGACCCAGTCGACGTGTTGTTCGATGGAGACGGCCATGTTGGAGAGCACCGACGGGCTGCCCGGGCCCGTGATGGTGAAGAAGTTGGGGAAGCCGACCGTGGTCAGGCCGAGATAGGTGGACGGCCCGTCGGCCCACTTCTCCCTGAGCGAGACGCCGTCGCGGCCCTTGATGTCGACGGCGACCACCGGACCGGTCATGGCGTCGAACCCGGTGGCGTAGACGATGGCGTCGAACTCGAACGTCTCGTCGGTGGTCTCGATCCCCGACTCGGTGATGGAGACGATCGGGTTCTTGCGCAGGTCGACCAGCCGGACGTGGGGCAGGTTGTAGGTCTCGAAGTAGTTCGTATCGAGACACGGTCGCTTCGAGCCGAACGGGTGACCCGTAGGGCAGAGCGCTTCGGCCGTCTCGGGGTCCACCACGATGGCGCGGATCTTCTCGCGGATCATCTCGGCGACCACGTCGTTGGACGTCTGGTTGGACAGGAGGTCGTTGAACACACCGAGGATCCCGATCAGCTCGCCGGCCTCCCACGCCGCCTCGAAGCGCTCACGCCGCACCTCGTCGCTCGCCCAGGCCCCGGCGATGTCGGTGACCTCGTTGGGGACGCCGGCGCGCGACAGCTTGGCCTCGTCGCGGTAGGCGGCCCGGTCCGCCTGGAGCGCAGCCAGGCGCTCCGGCGACGGCGGACCGTTGCGGGCGGGGATGGAGAAGTTCGCGGTGCGCTGGAAGACGGTGAGCTGGTCGGCCTGCGCGGCGATCAGCGGGATCGACTGGATGCCCGACGACCCGGTGCCGATCACGGCGACCCGCTTGCCGGTGAAGTCGACGCCCTCGTGCGGCCAGGTGCTCGTGAAGTACACCTCGCCGCGGAACGTGTCGTGTCCGGCGATCTCGGGCGCCTTCGGGAGTGACAGGCATCCGCTGGCCATCACGTAGAACCGGCACCTGATCTCCTCGCCCTGATCGGTGCGCACGAGCCAGCGCGCCGCCGATTCGTCCCAGGCGGCCGACGTGACCCTCGTCGAAAAGGTGATGTCGCGGCGAAGGTCGTAGCGGTCGGCCACGAATCGCAGGTAGGACAGGATCTCCGGCTGGGTGGCGTACTTCTCCGACCACGTCCAGGCTTCTTCGAGCTCGGGGTCGAAGCTGTAGGTGTAGTCGGTGGTCGGGATGTCGCAGCGAGCACCGGGGTACCGGTTCCAGTACCACGTCCCTCCCACGTCGCCGGCCGAGTCGATGACCCTGGTGGTGAAGCCGAGCGTGCGCAGGCGGTGCAGAAGGTAGAGGCCGGAGAAGCCGGCGCCCACCACGACGACATCGATGTCCGACGGAGCAGCGCTCGACGCGTCACGGTCAGTCATGGCATCGGCCCCCTTCTGCTTTCGTCGGCCCAGCGACGATTCGCAGTTTGGCATCCGGCATCAGCCGTGTCGACGCGTTGGGCGGTGAGGCCGGGCTCGCCCGAACGACATCGCGCCCTCCATGCCGGCCCGGATCGCCAACTCTCACCGGATGGTCCCCGCCCCCGGGATGAGCGGCAGATCCAGGGCGGTGGCCCACCCCGCAGGAAGGTCGTTGACGGCGGGCACGGCGTTGAGGGCACGCAACCCGGTGGCCAGGCAGCCGGCAGCCGCGGCGTCGCCGCCCGCTGCCGTCGGTGAAGCGGAAGGCGGTTTCCTGGGTGATGGAGGGGGTCCCCTCGATCTCCACCCGGTAGACGTCGTCCTGGGTGCCCCGGGGCCAGTCCGGCGCGGCGTCGGTGCCGACCCGGTTCACGTGCTCGAGGCAGATCCGCGGCTCGCCGCCGACCATCCCGTTGATGGTGAAGTGGATGGCCGCCACCTCGCCCGGGTTGATCACGCCCTTGGCCGTCGTGATGGGCGCGTCGGTGACCCACTTGTCCCAGGTGGTCGTGATCGCGTCGAGCTCGACGCCGGCGGCATGGGCCATCATCGGCACGGTGGCGCCCCACGACATGACCAGGATCTCGGTGTGCTGGAGCAGGGGCGTGAACTCCGCCGGGCGCCCGATGCCCATCTCGTCCTCGTAGGCACCCGTGTAGTTGATGTAGTCGAGGATCTCGAGCGCCTTCACGGAACGCACCTCGGCGCACAGGCCCATCAGCGTCATGGGGAACAGGTCGTTGGCGAAGCCCGGGTCGATGCCGGTGGTGAAGCAGGTGGCCCCGCCCTCCGCGCAGGCCTCGGTGATGGGGTCGATCCACGAGGGCGGGTTGAGCGTCATGGCCGGCCAGACCCAGGGCGTCATGGCGGTCGAGCACACATCGATGCCGGCGCGCAGGAACGCACCGATGTCCCGGATGTTCTCGTCGGCCTGCCCCGCCGTGGGCCCGTAGTGCACCAGGGCATCGGGGCCGAGTGCGATCAGCGTATCGAGCTCGTCCGTGGCCGCGATGCCGACGGGGCCGATGCCGCAGATGTCGCCGACATCCCTTCCGATCTTGTCCTTGTCGTGCACGCCGACACCCACGAGCTCGAAGTTGGGGTGCCGCAGGATCTCGGGGATCACCATCTTCCCGACGAACCCGGTCCCCCAGACGACCACCTTCTTCTTCTCTGCCATGGGGGCCATGATCCCACCGCCGTTGGGATCGTGTCGTCTCGAATCCGCGAGCTCGGTCTTGACCTGGGACCTCGACGGAGGCGTCCTCTAGTCCCAACCCGCTAGTCCCGACCCGCGAGGAGACCGTCGATCGCGGTCGTGATGTCGTCGAACACCCGATCGACGACCTGTGCGCCGTCGATCTCGAGGAGGATGCCTCGTCCGGCATAGAAGGCGAAGAGCGGCTTCGTCTCGGCGTCGTAGACCTCGAAACGGTGCTCGATTCCACGCTCGGTGTCATCGACGCGCCCTTCCTGACCGGCGCGGGCCCGAAGCCGCCGGCGCAGCTCTTCGTGGCCGACCCGGAGGTGGATCACCGCCTGCAGCTCGATTCCCTCGATCTCTTGGGCCACCGCGTAGGCCTCCTCGGCCTGGCGCAGAGTCCTCGGGAAGCCATCGAGGACGTACCCGCCGTTGCGAGATGCCTCGAGAACCGGCGCGATCAGCATCTGGAGCACCAGCTCGTCCGGAACGAGATCGCCTCGCTCCATGTAGTCGGCGGCGATCCGCCCGATCTCCGAGTCCTTCGCCACCTCGGCACGCAGGAGGGCGCCGCTGGAGAGATGTGTGATGCCGTAGTGGGCCGCCAGCCGCACCGCCTGAGTTCCCTTCCCGGCCCCCGGATAGGCCACGAGCAAAAGCCGCATTCCGGCGACGCTAACTGTTGTCGCTGGGGACGGTCATCGGCGCCAGCAGCGTCGCCCAACTGGAGGAGAACGTCGCGGCGCTCGACGACCTGACCTTCACGGATGAAGAGCTCGCACAGATCGATGCCTACGCCGTCGAGGGCGGCATCGATCTGTGGCGTGGGCCGGCGACGAGTTAATCCCGCCAGCCCACGCTGGCGGGCGCCGGTCGGCCGTTGCTGCCGTCTCCTACCGTGTCGTTAGAACCCGGTCGCGGCGAAGGGCTCAATACACGGCGGGAGAACTGATCGTGCACGCGACATGGCCATCTGGCGCGCCTGCGCACGTCGCCGGAGCGTCGACTACTTGGCGCGGAGCACGCGGAGCAGCGCATCGAGACTGTCGACCTGATACCTGTCGCGGAGCTCCCCAAGGGTGACGTCGTCGGGAAAGCCCGCCAAAGTCGGGTACTGCGCCTTGAGGTGCCCGACCTTGGTGTCGCCACGCTTCTTATCAATCCGTCCATCTTCGTTGCGGTGACGCCCGTCGAGTCCCTTCATGCGTCCTCCTTCCCTCGACTGTCGTACTTCCAACCCCAGTGTTACATCTGGAGCGTGACCGACCAGGGTCCTTCTTCCCTTGTCGAGGGCCGAAGCTTCACGCTGGTGGCTCTCGTCGCCCACCATGAGCTCGGACGGGGTCGCTCGGGGGGGTGTCAGCCCGTGTAGTCGCTCGATGCGGCCAGCTCGCCGGCGGCCTGCATGAGGTCGAGGACGACGGGGCCGAACGCCTCCAGCTTGTAGTCCCCGCCGGCTCGCTGGAAGCCCTGCTCGAGGACGATGGCCAGTTTCCACTTGGCCAGGACGCAGTAATAGTCGATGTCGTCGACCTGCCGGCCGGAGAGTTTGGCGTAGTGATCGAGCACCTCGGCGCGCGACGGCATGCCGGTCATGTCGACGTAGCCGCCGACGCTCCCCTCGCCGCCGCTGGTGTCCTCGGGCCAGGTGTGCACGACCCAGCCCAGGTCCAACTTGGGGTCGCCGACGGTGCCCATCTCCCAGTCGACGATGGCGGCCAACCGCGCCGGCGCCCCGTCGCGGAACATGACGTTGGCGAACTGGTAGTCACCGTGCATGATGCCCGGGATGTAGTCGAGCGGCTTGTGGGCGCGCAGCCAGGCCGACGCTTCGTCGAACCCAGGCAGCTCGCGTCCCTTGATGCGCTCGAAGAAGGTCGTCCAGCGGTCCACCTGGCGCTCGTGGAACCCGTCGGGGCGGCCGAGGTCCCCGAGTCCGCGGGCCTGCCAGTCGACCTTGGACAGGAGGGCGATGCCCTCGATGAGCTGATAGGCCAGGCCCTGGCGGGCGGCGAGGTCCGTGTCGAAGGGCGCCGGCCACGTGCCGCGCTCCATGCCCATCGGCGACCAGCCGTCGACAAAGCCCATGAGATAGAAGGTGCGGCCCAGGACCGCGGGGTCCGTGCAGACGGCGATGGCCTCGGTGTGCGGCACGTCGGTGCCGTTGAGCGCCTCGATGATCCGCCACTCGCGCACGATGCCGCCGTCGCGCTCTGTCGGTGCGGCCTTCGGCGGGATCCGCATGGCGCAGTGCACGTCGCCCCGGCGCAGCTCGAAGATCTCGTTCTGGCTGCCGCCCGAGATGAAGCTCGCCTCCAGCGGCGCTCCCGTCCCGAGGCCCTGGGTGTCCATCCAGGCGGTGAGCCGGCCCACGTCGGCGATGGCCGGTGTCTCTTCACTTACGTCAGCCACAGGTTCTCCATTTCGCGCTCGTGGGCCAAGCATGGCGCCCGGTTCCCCTCCCTGTCACGCCGAACTCGCCAGTGCACGGGGAGAGTATCGACCACACGGACGCCGGGCACGTCCCGTGGGGTCGCTCCCCGTATGGTGGCTTCGGGCCGGTCGACGCCCGACCGGAGCGTCGAGGAAGGAGCGTCGTGAGCCCGCCACGAGGGAGCGCCAGGGTCGCGCTGGTCGGCTACGGAATGGGCGGCTCCCTCTTCCACGCGCCCTTCATCGCTGCCGAGCCGAGGCTCGACCTGGTCACGGTCGTCACGGCCAACCCGGCGCGCCAGGCCGAGGTCCGCGCCCACTACCCCGGGACGGGGGTGGCCGCGAAGTTCGAGGACCTGCTGGTGCACGTGGACGAGGTCGACGTCGTGGTGGTGTCGACGCCCAATGCGACGCACGCAGCCATCGCCGAGGCGGTGCTCTCGTCGGGTCGCCCCGTGGTGGTCGACAAGCCGGTGACCCCGTCGGCGAGCGAGACGCGGCGGTTGGCCGCGCTCGCCGCTGCCGCGGGCACCGCGGTGGTGCCCTTTCAGAACCGGCGCTGGGACGGCGACTTCCGGACCGTGGCCGACCTCTTGCCGCGGGGGGTCCTGGGAACCGTGCAGACGTTCGAGTCCCGCTACGAGCGCTGGCAGCCGCAGGTGTCGCCGTCTCCGGAGCGGGCATGGAAGAACGACCCGGAACCGGGGTCCGGGACGGGCATCCTCTTCGACCTCGGGACCCACCTCATCGATCAGGTGGTCGTCCTCTTCGGCCCGCCCCGGGCCGTCTCTGCCGACATCGCCGTCCGCCGGCCGCACGGCAAGGTCGATGACGACGTGTTCGTCGCCCTCGACTACCCCGGTGGCCCTCGAGTGCACCTGTGGGCGAGTGCCGTGGCGGCCGATAGGGGCCCTCGGTTCCGTCTCCTGGGCAGCGCGGGCGCCTACGTGAAGTTCGGGATGGACCCCCAGGAGGGCGCTCTGTCGGAGGGTCGCTCCCCCGGTGGTCCCGGTTGGGGGGAGGAGCCCGAGGCCTCGTGGGGCCACATCGTCACCGGTGCGGCACGCCAGGCCGTGCCCACCCTGCCCGGCGCCTACCAGCTCTTCTACTCCGGGCTGGCCGCGTTCCTGCTCGACGGGGCGCACCCGCCGGTCGACATCGCAGACGCCATCGTGACGGCCGAGGTGATTGAGGCGGCGCATGCCGCGGCGCGCTCGGGGGGCGTGGCCCTCGTGCACTAGCCATCCGGTCCGGCGGGGCCAGGGGGCGTTTTCTCCGATCTCCCTGAGAAAACCGCAGAAAGATCCTCTCTCGGTGGAGTGGTCAGGCGGGCTGGGTGGCGCGACGGAATACGAGATGCGCGGTCACGTGCGCGGTGCCAGCCGCGATGTGCAGCGGGCTCCAGGTCATGTCAGCGACGCGAGGATGCGCAATCGTCGTTGATCTTCAACCCTTACGTGGCGCGTCGGGCGGCTCGATCCTCACCGAGGCATCCGGAACCAGAAGGCTCTGGTGGCCGTCCTCCCATGGCACCCAGAGCCGTCTGTGGTCGGTGGTGCCTTCGACGCCCACCACCTTCCCGCTCCGTCGCGTCTGGCCGACCTTGGTGCCTTCGATCACGACGCGATCGCCGTTGCTGGCCTCCATGGCTACCTCCTCTTACTGGCTCCTCTTACTGGCTTCTCTACTGGCTTCTCTTTCCGGCTTCCCCGACGGTGGTACCGCTCCTGCCCTCCGGCTCCGGGGGTCATATACCCAGTGGTCCCCGCCGGGGAGAAGGGCGGCAGATCCAGGGCGGTGGCCCACCCCAAGGGAGATCATGCGGGCCGGCCCAGCGCAACGATCCGGCGCTCACAGGGGTCGCCACTGCGTGACGGGCGAGGCGAGCCAGTCCAGCACCTGGCGTCGGGTCGTCGGCCCGTGCGGTTGCCAGGCCGAGGGAAGCCAGCCCTCCTCGCGCAGGTAGGCGGCCTCGGAGATGTTCGCCGTCAGGGGGTCCGCGGTGAGCCCGCACCGGGTCGCCGTCGGGTCGACGCCGAACAACGTGGCGGCGTTGAGGCCGAAGAGGCCCGCCTTCACCTCGTCCGTCAGCGCGGGGTACTTGTAGAGGTCCTGGAACTCGGGGGTGATCTGGAAGGAGCGCATCGCCATGATCTGTGCCTCCGGGCTCCCGTACCAGATGGCGTCGGTGCCCCAGAGGACACGCTGCGCCCCCACCCGGCTCAGCAGCTTCCCGAGCGCGTGGGCCGCCTGGTCGGGTGTCGTGAGCAGCTGGCGCCACAGCGTGGCGACGTCGACCCAGACGTTCGCGTTGGGTGGGACGCCGTGGCGGTCGAGGGCGGCCAGCATCGTGTCGGTGCCGATGGTCGCGTTCGGGTCGTAGGGGCCCTCGACGTGTGAGGGGTCCCAGGCGGCGTGGTACACGACGAACTGCATGTCGGGGAACTGGCGCGAGACCGCCACGATGTCGTCCGGATGGTTGAAGGCCGGGTCGAAGTTGACCAGCGGGAGGCCCTTGTGGGCCACGAAGACCTTCACGCCGAGGTCGTGCGCGTGCTGGATCACGGGGAGGCCCACGGCGGGGTCCTCCAACGAGAACCCCTGGCCGCTCGGGCTCCACGCGGTGTACACCTTGAACGCGACGGGCGGGCCCGCCGCCACCGCGCTCGACATCTCGTCGAGGGTGGCCGCGACGGTCCCGACGTTGGGGGCGATGACGTTCTCCACCAGCACCCGGTTGGCGCCGCCACCGGTCAGGCCGGCGGTGATCTCCTGGGTGCTGAGGGCCTCGGGGAACGGGATGGGAGCGTTGGACGGGCCCGAGTTGGGGACGTCGGTCAGCACCGCCATCGTCGTGTCGCTGGCCAGGAAGAGGTCGTGCAGGTAGGTCGCCCGGTCGACGCAGTCGAGCCGAGGGTTGTCGGTGCAGCCCGGCGGGAGCATGGAGAGCACGAGTCCCGTGGTCTCCGGGGAGTTCTGGACCCAGGGACCCGCCGGGATCACGTGGTGGGTGTGGACGTCGAAGATGAAGTCCGAACCGGTCAGCGCGTCCTGGCAGGCGGCCGCGTCTGTCGGCGGGGGCGTGGTGAAGCGCCCGCCGCGGGGCTTGGACGCCGCGCCCCGGTGCGGGGCGGTCGGCGAGGCGCACCCGGCCAGCTCGAACACCGCCAGCGAGGCGGCCACGGCCCCGGCGCCCTGCAGGAAGCGGCGGCGGTCGACGCCGAGCCGTCGGGCCGAGTCGTCGATGGAGGACCGGATGAGCTCGTTGACCGCCCGGTCCCGCCGGTCCGCCGCGGCCGGGACGAACTCGCCATTGGAGACGGGCCCGGCGGCGAGCGGCAGGTGGTCGTCGTGCCGATCGCGCTGCCGGCGGGAGAACGGGCCGATCCCAGCCATGCCGGTGAGGATACGACCGCCGCCCGCATAGGAGTCGGCGGATGCTGGGCTGGACTCCTGAGTCCCTCAGCCCCTCGTGCGGGCCGGGCGGGTCCCGATCACCGAGGCCCGCTCCATGATGCGCCGGTGCGGCCAGTAGTCGCTCGACGCGTAGTGCTGCACGGCGCGGTTGTCCCAGAAGGCCACCGCGTCCTTCGTCCAGGTGAAGCGGCACTGGTGCTCGGGTGCGTCGGCCTGGCGGCACAGGCGGTCGAGCAGCTGCAGGCTGGCCTCGTGGTCGAGGCCCTCGATGTGGCTGACGAAGGGGCGGTTCACGTACAGGTGCAGCTTCCCCGTCGCCGGGTGGGTGCAGACCACGGGGTGGCGAACCGGGGGGTACTGCTCCTGGGCCTGGCGCCGCTGCTCCGCCGTCATGGTGTGCCCGAAGGTCTGGGTGAAGTCGTGCACCGCGTCCAGCGCGTCGATCTCCTCCTTGGTCGCCGCGTCGAGTGCGTCGTAGGCGGCGTACATGTCGGCGAACAGCGTGTCGCCGCCGTGCTCGGGAACGGACACGGCGTGCAGGATGGCGCCCATGGAGGGGCACTCGCGCCAGGTGACGTCGTGGTGCCACGAGTTCTCGTAGCCGCTGACCTCCGCCGTCTTCTCGAAGCGGACCAGCTCGGGCTCCCCCGTGTTGGAGGCCAGGAAGGGATGGATCTCCAGGTCGCCGAAGCGGCGGGCGAAGGCCACGTGCCGGTCCGGGGTCAGCGGCTGGTCCCGGAAGAAGATCACCTTGTACTCGTGGAGGGCCTGGCGCAGCTCCGCGACGACCTCGTCCGACAGCTCCGTGGTGAGGTCGACCCCGGCGATCTCGGCCCCGACCGTCGCACCGATCTGGTGCGCATCGAAGCTCCGCCACTGCAGTGCGGCGAGCCGATCCCGCTCGGCAGCCACGTGGGTGAAGGGACCCACGGCCACCTGGTAACCGGGGAGGAGGAAGGCGCCCGGCGTGGGGCCAGCGGCCGTGGTCGTCATATGGCGTACTGTAGCGAAACGCACCCTACGGTCAGGGGCCCGTGGTTCGTGCGTGCGAGACGTCCTCCCGGTCCCCCGGATGCCCAATTCGGGCACAACTCTGCGAAAGGGCACCGAGGCACCTGCCGACATGATCGATCAGGTTTCACTGACGAAAGGCGTGTGCCGGTGGCTGTAGTGCCTGCTTCAGGCGTGAGCGACGGACGCGGGCGCGCACCGCGCTCGGCGGGCCGGCCGCACCGCCCGCGGGACGCCGCCGCGAAGACCACGCCGCTGCTCTCCGACGCCGCGCTCCAACGAGCGGCGCGCGACGCCGTCGACGAGGTCACCGCCGTCGACGACCGCCTCCGGGTCCGCCAGGTCGTCGCCACCCTGGGCTGGGGCGGCGTCCTCTTCGTCGACGTCTACACGACGTCGAACACCGAGAGCCTCGAGGACCTCGACCCGGCATTGCGCAAGCGCATCGCCGCGGCGGTCGACCGGCCCTACGAGCGCGTCACCATCCGCTGGCGCATCAACGTGTAGCCCCGGCGGGCGTCCGGTTCGCCGAGTCGCTCCGTCGCTGCCTCACTCCGCCGCGATGGCCGCCAGCACATCGAGCCGGGCCGCCCGACGGGCCGGCCAGCTCGCAGCCAGCAGGCCGAGCAGCGCGGCGAGGATCAGGAAGATCAGGAGCTTCGAGTACGGCACCACGATGTCGTTGATGCCCTGGGACTTGAGCGACGACGCCAGCGCGATGCCCAGCCCCGTTCCCACGATGATGCCGATGATGGCGCCGAAGACGGCGAGGATCACCGACTCGGAACGGATCATGGCCCGGATCTGCCGCCGCTTCATGCCGACGGCGCGGCAGGAGGCCGATCTCGTGCGTGCGCTCGAAGACCGACAACATGAGCGTGTTCACGATGCCGATGAGGGCGATGATCACGGCCAGGGCGAGCAGGGCGTAGATGATCCCGAGCAGCTGGTTGATCGAGGCCGTCTGGGACGCTTCGAACTGGGCCCGGGTCTGGATCTTCAGGTTCGGGTAGGCCGTCAACGCCTTCGTGACGTTCTGCTCGGCGGCGGGGCTCCCGTCCGTCTTCAACAGAACGGCCACCGGCAACTCGTTGCTGTCGAAATGGGTGCGGAAGAAAGCATCACCCACGAGGTACTTGCCGATGAGCGCGTTGGCCTTGAAGACGCCGCCGATGCGCATGGTCGAGCGCCCGGTCTTGGCGAACTTCACCGGCACGACGTCGCCCACCGCCAGGTGCTTGGAGTCGGCCGTCGTGGTGTCGATCAAAAGCTGCCCCGCGGCCAGCGCGGCAGGCGTGCCTTCCGTCATGTTCAGGATCACCGTGTCGTTGACGTGGGCAGTCGACACCGCGGTCAGGCTGTTGATCGCCCCCTGGACCTCGAACTGGTCCTGGTAGACGGTCGACTCCGCCGTCACCCCCGAAGCGGCTGCGGCGGCCGGCGCGACCGCCTGGCTGAACCCGCCCTGTTGGTTGTTCGGGGTGGAGACGATCAGGTCGGCGCGGATCGCGTTGTCCACGCTGCTCGTGGCCGACTTCGAGAGCGAGGCGCCGAACACCGCGATGGCCGAGACGAGGGCCAGGCCGACCATCAGCGCCGAGGCGGTCTGCGCCGTGCGGCGGGGGCTCCTCATGGAATTCTCCCGGCCGAGCCGGCCCGAGGTGCCCAACAGGCGAGCGAGCGGGCGACCGATGACGCTGGCCATAGGTCGCGCCACCGCGGGGGCCAGGAGCGCCACGCCGACAAAGATCAGAACGGCGCCGAGCCCGACAAATTGGATAGCCGGTTTTGTCAGCCCGACGGCGAGCAGCACCACCCCGATCAGAGTGATGATGCCACCCCTCACGAAGCGGCGGCGCAGCGGGATCTCGGCCTCGGTCTGCCGTTCGGAGACCGCCGCCACCGGGGCGATCCGGACGGCGCGGCGGGCCGGGCTGATGGCCGAGACCATCGTCACGCCGATGCCGACGACGAGACACACGATCACGGTGCGGGTCTCGAACACGAGGGAGCCCGTCGGCAGCGTGACCCCGAACCCGCTCAACAACTTCTCCAGCCCGACGGCGGCCAGCACACCGAGCCCGAGGCCGATGAGCGACGACACCAGGCCGACGATGAACGCCTCCCCCAACACGGAACGGAACACCTGGCGCCGGCTTGCCCCGACGATGCGCAGCAGCGCCAGTTCCCGCGTGCGCTGGCCCACCGTGATGGAGAACGTGTTCAAGATGGTGAAGCCGCCCACGAACAGCGCGATGAAGCCGAATACCAGCAAGGCCGTATTGAAGAAGCCGAGCGCCTGGCTGATGGCGCTCGACGCCTCGTTGATGACCGTCTGACCGGTCACCACCTCGACCCCGTGGGGCAGCACGTGCGCGATATCGCGCTGAACGACCACTTTGTTCGCTCCGGGAGCGCTGACAATGTTGATGTTGTCGAACTTGCCCACCTCGCCCAGGATCGCCTGCGCGGTCCGGACGTCGAAGGCGGCCAGGGTGGCGCCGGCCAGGTTGTTGGCCGTGCCGAAGCGTGACAGGCCGGTGATGGTGAAGGTGCGGGTCGGGCCCTGCAACAAGATGCGCACCTTCTCGCCGACCTTGAAGTGGTACTTCTCGGCCGTGCCGAGGTCCATGACGACGTCATTTGGGGTCGTCGGCGGCCGACCCGACGCGATGTGCAGCGCGGAGATCTCCGGGTTGGGGTCGAACTCCACCCCAAGGGTGGGCGCCCCGCCGGTGGTGATGGCCTTGCCGTCGGGGGCGATGAACTGCGCGTAGCCCGTGACCGATCCGTTGGCGGCCTGCACGCCGGGGACCGCCCGCACCTTGGCGAGGAGCGACTCGGGGACCGGGTTGCGGGTGGCGGTGCCGCCGTTGCCGAACTGGGCCACACCGCGCACCTGGAAGTCGATGTGCTGGTAGATGTTGCCGAACAGCGTGTTGAACGTCTTGTTCAGCGTGTCGGTGAGGACGAAGGTGCCGGCAATGAAGGTCACGCCGAGCACGATGGCCAGCGCCGTCAGGACGAGGCGCAGCTTGTGGGCCAGGAGCCCCTTGACGGTGACCCGCCACATGTCAGGCGCCCAGCGTCCGAATGCGTTCCAGGACCGAGTCGGCGGTCGGCTCCGAGAGCTCGTCGACGACCGTGCCGTCGGCGAGGAAGATCACCCGGTCGGCATAGGCGGCCCCGCGGGGGTCGTGGGTCACCATGGCGATGGACTGCCCGAACTCGGTCACGGACCGGCGCAGGAAGGCCAGCATCTCGGCCGAGGAGTTCGAGTCGAGGTTCCCGGTGGGCTCGTCCGCGAAGATCAGGTCGGGCCGGTTCATGAGGGCCCGGGCGCAGGCGCAGCGCTGCTGCTGGCCTCCCGACATCTCGCTCGGCCGGTGCGACAGCCGGTCCGTGATGCCCAGCTGGGCGACCAGGAAGTCGAACCACTCCATGTCGACCTTCTTCCCGGCCAGGTCGGCCGGCAGCGTGATGTTCTCGCCGGCGGTGAGCGTGGGCACGAGGTTGAAGGACTGGAACACGAACCCGATGCGGTCCCGCCGCAGCTGGGTCAGTCCCTTGTCGTCCAGGCTCCCGATGTCGAGGTCGCCGACGAACGTCTGTCCCGATGTCGGCCGGTCGAGACCCGCCATGCAGTGCATCAGCGTCGACTTGCCCGAACCGGAGGGTCCCATGACCGCGGTGAACTGGCCCCGCTGGAACGTGACGTCGATGCCGGCGAGGGCGTGGACCGTGGCCTGCCCGCTGCCGTAGGTCTTGCGCAGCTCGACGGCGTGCGCGGCCGGGGAGGTCGAGCGTTGTGCGGTCGATGCCTGGTCGGTGAGCGCCACGGTGCCTCGATTCGTCTGCGGGGGAGTCGGTCGGGCGTTTCGCGCCATCCGTTCCCGTGTGGCCCGCCTTCACGGGCACGATACATGGGGGACCGGTACCCTGAGGCGCGCACGAGCACGACCAGCAGATGCGAGTACGCATGTGAGCCACCCGGGGGGGCGAGTTCGCCATGAGAAGGGCCTGAGGCGCTGAGGACCAACCTCCGGCTGCCCGGGCGCAGCGCGACCGCCGTTGCTTCCGTGACATCGGTCGTTGCGATCCTCGCCGTCCAACTCCTCTTCTTCCCGATGCCAACCGGGGTGTGGGTTCAAGGCCTCGTGCTCGGCCTGCTCGGCTCCCTCATGGCGGTCGGGCTGGGGCTGACCTACCGGCTGAACAAGGTGATCAACTTCGCCCAGGGCGACCTCGGCACGGCACCGGCCGTCCTGGCGGTCGGGCTGGTGGCCCTCTCCGGCGTCAATTACTTCGTCGGCCTCGCCACCGGTCTCGTCGCGGTGGTGCTGCTGACCTTCTCCTGCGAGTTCGTCGTGATCCGGCGGTTCCGTCGCTCGCCCCGCCTCATCCTGACGGTGGCGACCATCGGTCTCGCCCAGGTCCTGGTCGTGCTCAGCCTCGTCATCCCGCGCATCTGGGGACAGGCGCCCATCGGCAGCGCCGTCGTGTCCTTCCCGTGGGAATTCCACTGGCACATCGCACCGATCGTCTTCGACGCCAACGACCTCGTCGCGGTCATCGTCTCGGTCGCCTGTCTGACCGCGGTGTGGGCCTGGTTCACCCGCAGCGACGTCGGGGTGGCGGTGCAGGCAGCGGGAGACCGCCGGGACCGTGCCTCCATGCTCGGCATCCCCGTCGGGCGCCTGCAGTCGGTCACCTGGGTGGTGGCCGGCGTCCTCTCCTTCGTGAGCATCTTCTTCCAGGCGACGATCCTGGGCCTCCCGCTCGACCCGACCTACGGGCTGACCGCGCTCGTCACCGCGCTGGCCGCACTCGCGCTGGGCAACTTCACCGAGCTACCCACCATCGCCGCCTCCGCGGTCGCGCTAGGCGTCCTCGAACAGGGGGTCGCCTGGGACAACCCCACCAACCCCTCCCTCGGTCTCGCCGTGCTCGCCGCCGTGGTCTTCGCTGCCATCGTCGTGCGCCAGCTGCTGGCGCGCCACACCGACCGTGAGGCGGCGACGACCCTGGCGCTGGCCGGGAGCGTGCGCGACCTGCCCGCCTCCGCCCGCGACCTCACCGAGGTCAAAGTCGGGACGCCCGCGCTGACGCTGCTCGCCTTCGGCGCCGCCTGCACGCTGCCGCTCTGGATGGGCCCCGGCGAGCTCATCCGCACCTCGGCCCTCGTCGTGGTCGCCATCGTCGGCTGCTCGGTGGTCGTGCTGACCGGGTGGTCGGGCCAGGTGAGTCTCGGCCAGATGTCCTTCGCTGCCGTCGGCGCCGCCGTCGGCGCTGTGGCGCTGATCGACTGGCACTGGGACCTGGGCCTCTCCCTCCTCCTGGCCGGCGCCGCGGCGGCGGTCGTGGCCGCCGTGGTGGGCCTCCCGACCCTGCGGCTCGACGGCATGTTCGCCGCCGTCACGACCCTCGCCTTCGCCCTGGCCGCCTCGGGCTACCTCCTGGTCCGGGCGGAGTTCTCCTGGATCCCCCAGGGCCAGCTCGGGACCCCCTACCTGTTCGGGCTCTCCATCACCTCGCAGGCGTCGGTGTTCGAGCTGTGCCTCGGGGTCCTCGTGCTCGTGCTCGTCGCCATGATGGGCCTGCGGCACAGCCGGACCGGCCGCGTCCTGCGCGCGCTGCCCACCAATCAGCAGGCGGCGTCGGGCTACGGGGTGCGCGTCGTGTGGGCGAAGCTCACCGCCTTCGCGATCTCCGGCTTCATCGCGGGCCTGGGCGGCTGCCTCTTCCTCGTGGTGAACCAGTCCTACGAGGAGACCTCGTTCCTCGTGCCCGTCAGCCTCCTCGTGTTCACCGCGACGGCCGTCGGCGGGCTCGGGTCGGCCCTCGGGGCGATCCTGGGCGCCGCACTCGTCGAGGGCAGCACGATCTACCTCCCCCCGAGCTGGCAGCTCTTCCCCGCCGGGATCGGCGTGCTCCTTGTGCTCATCCTGTTCCCCCGCGGGCTGGCCGGGCTGTGCTACGACCTGCGCGCCTGGGTCGTCGACGCGCTGACCCGGCGCAAGGAGGCCGCCGTGCCTGGCACGCGGGGACCTGTCGATCCGGCGCTGGCGCCATGAGGCACCGTCTCTCCGAGCTCGGCGCAGGCGTGTCCCTGTTCCCCCTCGGGGTGCTCTTCGCCATCGAGCTCCTCGACCAGGCCACCCAGAGCGCCTTCAACGTCCTCACGCCGAACATCCGCGACGCGTTCGGGCTCACCAACGCCGGCATCCTGCTGATCGTGGCGATCGCGGGCGCCGCCGGCCTCCTCTGCACGCTGCCCGTCGCGGTGCTGGCCGACCGCACCAACCGGGTGCGCATTGCGCTCATCGGTGCCGCGGTGGGTGCCGCGTTCTCCGTCGGCGTCGGTGCCTCCCAGACGGCGGTGATGGTGACCATCACGCTGGTCGGCGTCTCCATGGGGCAGGCCGTCATCTTCCCCACCCACAACTCGCTGCTGGCGGACTACTACCCGGTTCCGGCCCGCCCGCGGATCTACTCGGCCCACCGCTCGGGCATCAGCATCGGCGCCATCGTCGGCGTCCTCCTCGGCGCCGGGCTGGCGTCCATCTGGTCCTGGCGCGCCCCGTTCTTCTTCTTCGCCATTCCGATCGCCGTCGTCGTCCTCATCGGCCTGCGTCTCCGCGAGCCCGCCCGCGGGCGCCACGAGCAGGTCGAGCTGGCCGAGCAGATGCTCGCCTCGGAACGGGGCGAGCCGGTCCCGCTGGGCGACGTCACCGCCCCCGAGCCGGCGCCGGGCGAAACGGTGGACATCGCGGTCGAGGCCCCGCCGTCGCTCGGCGAGGCCTGGCGGACGGTCTGGAAGATCAGCGCGTTACGCCGCATCTTCATCGCGCTGCCCTTCCTCGCAGCCGCCATCGCCGGCTTCACGTCCCTCGCTTCCCTGCAGTACCAGGAGACGTTCCACCTTGATGCCGTCCAGCGCGCCTTCCTCATCGCGCCGATCCAGGTGTTCGACCTCCTCGGCCTCGCAGTGGGCGCCGTCATCGCCACCCGGCTGGCCAAGCGCGACATCGGCCTCGTCTTCCGCATGCTGGCCGTGGCCTCGGTCATCGCGGCGGCGTTCGCCGTCCTCTTCGCGCTGGCCCCCAACGTCCCGATCGCCTTCGTCGGCAACGCGGGCATCGTCATGTCGCTGGCCATCGTGGGCCCGGGCGTCCTGGCCTCGCTCTCCCTGGCCATCCCGGCCCGGGTGCGCTCGGTCGGCTTCTCCATCGGGGCGCTCTTCGTCCTGCCGGGGTTCCTCGTGCTCCCGATCGTCGGTGCGATCGGCGACGCGGTCGGGTTCCGCTACGGCCTGCTCATCCTGGTCCCGATCTTCATCATCGGCGGCCTCATCGTGGCCAGCGCGGGCAGCCTCATTGCGCGCGACGTCCGCAACGTGTGGACCTCCATGCGCACCCGGGCCCAGATGCTGCGGGACCGAGGTGCCGGGCGGCTCCCGCTCCTCGCCGTCCGCGAGCTCAGCGTCGGCTACGACGGCGTCACCGTGCTCACCGAGGTGGAGATCGAGGTCGGCGAGGGCGAGATCGTGGCGCTGCTCGGCACCAACGGCGCGGGCAAGTCCACGCTGCTGCGGGCCATCGGCGGCGTGGTGGAAGCCGACGGCGGCGCCATCGTCTTCGACGGCCGCGACATCACCCACCTGCCGCCCGACGAGATCGCCCGCCTCGGCATCGCCCAGGTCCCCGGCGGCGAGGGGATCTTCCCCAACCTGCGGGTGGAGGAGAACCTGCGCGCCGCGGCCTGGCAGGGGAGGCGACGGGGCGAGCGCGACGCCGACATGATCGACGAGGCCCTCAGCGCGTTTCCCACCTTGGCCTCCCGCCGCGGCGAGCGGGCCGCGAACCTCTCGGGCGGCCAGCAGCAGATGCTCGCCCTCGCCATGGCGACGATCACCCGTCCCAAGCTGTTCCTGATTGACGAGCTCTCGCTCGGGCTCGCGCCGCTCGTCGTCGAGCAGCTGCTCGGCGCCGTCGAGTCGATGCGCGAGGCCGGCACCGCCATCCTGTTGGTGGAGCAGTCGATGAACGTGGCCGTGGCCGTGGCCGACCGCGTCTACGTGATGGAGTCCGGAGCCGTGCGCTTCTCCGGCACGTCCGAGGAGCTTGCGGCCCATCCCGAGCTGCTGTGGTCGATCTACCTCCAGAAGGCGTCCGAGTCCTTCGGGCGCGGGCCGCCGTCGCTGCGGCGCCGGAACGGGACGGGCGCCACGAGCTCGAGGTCCGGGGGATCTCGCTCGCCTTCGGCGGCAACGCGGCCCTCGATGACGTGTCACTGCACGCCGTCCACGGGGAGGTCGTCGGGATCATCGGGCCCAACGGCGCCGGCAAGACGACGCTGTTCGACGTCATCTCGGGGTTCCTGCGCGCTGACGCCGGGCGCGTCGAGCTGGCCGGGGTCGACGTGACCGGGCGCACGGCGTCGGCCCGCGCCCGCCTCGGGCTGGGCCGCTCGTTCCAGGACTCGCGGCTCTTCTCCGGGCTGACGGTGCGCGATGCGCTGGCCGTCTCGCTGGAGCGCTTCACCGACGTGAGCGACCCGTTCAACGCCATCCTGCGCCTGCCGGTCCAGGTGCGGACGGAGGCCGCCGTCATGCACCGCGTGGACGAGCTCCTGGAGCTCTTCGGCCTGGAGCGCTACGGCGACAACCTGGTCAGCGAGCTGTCGACGGGCTCCCGTCGGCTGGTCGACCTGGCGGCGGTCGTGGCCCACCAGCCCACGGTCGTCCTCCTCGACGAGCCCTCCTCGGGCATCGCCCAGCGCGAGGTGGAGGCCATGGTCGAGTTGCTCCGCAACGTGCGAGAGCGGCTCGATGCCACCCTGCTCATCGTCGAGCACGACATCGCCTTCATTGCCGAGCTGGCCGACCGCCTGGTGGCCATGGATCGCGGCGCCGTCCTCACGAGCGGCGCACCCCAGGCCGTCCTCGAGTCGGCCGAGGTCGGCGAGGCCTTCCTCGGCTCCGGCGCGCTGGCCGTGTCGCGCTCGGGCCCCTCGTCGGCCCGGGCCACCACGACGGCCGCCACGACCACGACCACGGAGGTGGACCCCGCATGAGCGACAGCGACGCCGAGCCGCGACCGGCGCCGGCCGAACGGCCCTGGCCGCGGGTGAGCCGGCTGCGCATCGCGGCACCGGTCGTCCTCATCGTCGCCGCGCTGGTGGCCGCCGGCATCACGGCGACCGCCCACGAGAGCACCACGAACGGCGCCACGACCACGACGAGCGCCGGCAGCGCCACGCCGAGCGCCCGCTCGAGCGTGCCCCTCACCTATGCCGCCGCCGCCAAGCTGGGGAAGACCGGCGCCTACGACTGGGGCAGCGAGTGCGACCACAAGACCGGTCGCCTCAAGATGCCGACCGTCTTTGCGCCGCCGTGCGTGCCCGTCCCCAGCGGGAGCAACGGCGGCGCCACCTCGAGCGGTGTGACGGACAACACGGTCAACGTCGTCTATTACCAGCCTCAGCCGGGAGGGCTGGCCGCGACGATCTCGGCTGCGGCCGGCACCAACGCCCAGGCGCTCGCCACCGCCCAGGCCTACGTGGCCATGTTCAACCAGATCTACGAGCTCTACGGTCGCCACGTCAACCTCATCCCCTTCACCGCGTCGGGGGCCGACGCCGATCCGGTGGCGGCCCACGCCGACGCCGTCACCGTCGCACAGCAGCTCCACGCGTTCGCGTCCATCAACGGCCCGGGTTTGACCTCCGCCTACGAGGAGGAGCTGGCCCGGGAGCACGTGTTCTGCCTGGTGTGCGGCGACTCGTCCACCTACGGAGAGATCGAGCGCAACGCGCCCTACCAGTGGGCCAACCTGCCCAGCGCCGACACGTCGCTCAACGAGACGGTCGACTACCTCGTCGCCAAGTTGAACGGCAAGGACGCCGTCTGGGCTGGCGACCCCGCCCTGCACACCCAGAAGCGCAAGTTCATCGTGGTGAGCGAGACGTCGGAGCCGCCCGCGCCGGGCTACGCCGAGCTGACCGCACAGCTGACCAAGAAGTTACGGGCGGGCCACGTCAATGTGGCGACGCCCACGGACCTCGTCTACACGCTCAACCTCACCACGCTGCCCGCCCAGGCGGCCACCCTGGCCGAGAAGCTGAAGTCCTCGGGCGCCACCAGCGTCGTGTTCGCCGGCGACCCGATCATGCCGATCTACTTGACCAAGGCGTGCGCCACCGTCGGGTACTCCCCCGAGTGGATCATCACCGGGATCGTGCTCACCGACACGTCGACACTGGCGCGCTACTACGACCAGCAGGAGTGGGCGCACGCCTTCGGCGTCACCAGCCTGGCCGTGCCGGTCCCCGTGGCGGCCGCCGACGCCGACCACCTCTACCGCTGGTGGTACGGCGCCAACACCTCGCCGGCCTCCCCGGCAGCACCGGCCCTCATCCCCCCCATCGTGCAGTTCTTCACGGGCGCCCAGCTGGCCGGGCCCGACCTCACGCCGTCGAACTTCACCACGGGCCTGTTCCGCGCCCCGCCGGCAGGCGGGGGGCCGACGAGCCCGCTCCAGGCCTACGGCTACCAGGGCGCGGCACCGCTGCCGAGCTACTCGTCCCCCGCCGACTACACCTTCCTCTGGTACGACGCCACCGCCAAGGGGCCCAACGAGGAGGGCACGGAGGGCACCGGCCTGATGCGCTACGTCCACGGCGGGGTCCGCTACAAGGCGGGCGTCGTGCCGGCCGGGCCGGTCCCGATGTTCTCGCTGCCGGGCTCGGTCACCAGCTACTCCTCGCCGCCCGACCAGGCACCGTCGTACCCCGCGTGGCCCGGGTCGCCGGCGGCGTCGGCGGGCTGAGCTCGCCGGACGCCCGCCTGGACTGGGGCTAGCACCAGCACCGGGACGCCCGGTAGCGGCATTCCACACGGGTGGAGCGGGCATCATGCTGGGGGTGCGGATGGACCGGGTTCCGTGCCCGTGCATCGGAAGGAGCACCCATGAACGCCATCACCGACCAGGCATGACCACCGAGCAGGCGGAGGAGAGCGAGACGCCGGTGCGCCTCGGAGGAAGGCAGATATCGTTCGCCATCACGGAGGAGCAGGCGGCCCGGACCCAGGAGATCGCTCGGCGCATCCTGCGAGAGCCCTTCACCAAACGCCCCTGGGCCGAGCTCGCGTTCTACTTCGTGTCGGGTGGGCTCGCCGTGATCGGCCTCGCGTTCGTGGGCGTCACCATGGTGATCGGCGTCGTGCTGGCCATCACCTTCTTCGGTCTGGCCGTCCTTGCGCTCTCCATCCGGAGCGCGCGCGGGATCGGGGGACTGCAGCGGGGCCTGGCCCGCTCCCTCCTCGGCGAGCAGGTGGAGGACCCCGAGCCGTTCGCCGGTCGCCCGGGGTTCCTCGGCTGGCTGCAGTCGTCGCTGCGCGACCGTGTCGGCTGGCGGGCGGTCGGCTACCTGGCCCTGAAGGTGCCCTGGACGATCCTCGGCTTCTACGTGGCGTTCAGCCTCTGGTGGGACGCCTTCGTCTGCCTCACCCATCCATTCCTCTCACCAGGAAACGGCACCGTGCCGGCCTTCGGTCTGGTGCGCAACGTGTTCCCAGGTTTCTCCGACAATGCCAGTGGCTTCGCGCATGGCGTGGCCATCCTCGTCCTCGGCGCCGTCTTCCTCTTCGCCGCGCCGTGGGCGATGCGCGCCTTCGTCAACGTCGACCGCCTGCTCATCCGCGGCCTGCTGGGGCCCGACCCGATGGCGGCGCGGGTGCGCTCGCTCGAAGAGGCCCGGTCGCACACCGTCGACGCGTCGGCGGCCACCCTGCGCCGCATCGAGCGCGACCTGCACGACGGCACCCAGGCCCAGCTGGTGGCGCTGGCCATGCGGCTCGGCATGGCCAAGGAGAAGCTGGCCGACCCCGACGACATGGACCTCGACCGGGTACGGGAGCTCGTCGACGAGGCCCACCGCGGCGCCAAGGAAGCCATCGCCGAGCTGCGCGACATCGCCCGGGGGATCCACCCTCCCGCGCTCGACATCGGCCTGGAGGGCGCGCTGGCCACGCTGGCCGCCCGCAGCGCCGTCCCCACCGAGGTCTCCGTCGACCTGCGGACGCGACCCACGCCGGCCATTGAGGCCATCGCCTACTTCTGCGTGGCCGAGCTCCTGGCCAACGTGGCCCAGCACGCACAGGCCTCGCGGGCGTCCGTCTCCTGCGCCGAGCAGGGTACGTGGCTGCGCCTCGTGGTGCGCGACGACGGTCGCGGCGGCGCCCGCCTCACCACGGTCGGCTCCTCCTCGAGTGGCCTGGCCGGGCTCATGGACCGCGTCCGCGCGGTGGACGGGCGGCTGAACCTGGTGAGCCCGCCGGGTGGACCGACCGTGGTCACCGTCGACCTTCCCCTCTCGGCGTGATGGTCGGCGCACTCCGGGTCGCCATCGCCGAGGACTCTGCCATCCTGCGCGACGGCCTGGTCCAACTGCTCGTCGACCGCGGCTTCACCATCACGGGCGCCGTCGGGGATCCCGCGGCGCTGCGCAGCTCCGTCGCCCAGCACCCACCCGACGTGGCGGTGATCGACATCCGCATGCCACCGACCTTCACCGACGAGGGCCTGCGCCTGGCCCTGGAGCTGCGGGCCAACCACGAGGGGCTCGGGATCCTGTTGTTCTCCCAGTACATCGAGACGCGCTACGCGGCCGACCTCCTGGCCGACGACGCCGCCGGCATCGGCTACCTGCTCAAGGACCGCGTGGCCGACGTCAGCGACTTCGTCGAGGCACTCGAGCGCGTCGCCATAGGAGGCACGGCATTGGACCCCGAAGTGGTGACACAACTCCTCGGCGCCACCCGGCGCGGCGATTCCCTCTCGGTCCTCACCGCCCGGGAGCGCGAGGTGCTCTCCCTGATGGCCGAGGGCCGCTCGAACGCCGCCATCGCCCAGGCGCTGGTGATCAGCGAGGGCGCCGTCGAGAAGCACGTCGCCAACATCTTCGCCAAGCTGGACCTCCCCGTCTCGGAGAACGACCACCGCCGGGTGCTGGCGGTGCTGCGCTTCTTGGAGTCGTGACCCTCAGACGGAGGCGCCGTGCGCGTCGTAGGGCAACCCACACGACTCTGCTAACTGCCGGCCGGCGTTCATCTGGAAGGGGCTGATCCCCCCCTTCTCCCAGGGCCCGACGGATCCCGCGTGCACCGCGTGCGCCGACTTGGGTACGAGGTGGAACCGCGCCCGCAGCTCCTCACACGTCAGGTGGGCGACCGCGAACCAGTCCAGCCGGAGGAAGTCGATGCTGTCCGAGCCGGTGGCCTCGTCGTGGCACAGCGCGCCGCGCCGCATGGCGTCGGAGAGGCGGACGGCCATGTCGGGGCTCGATGAGAAGTGGCCCGGCGAAGCCTCGAACAGCCCTGCCCCCGTAGCCAGGTAACCGGTCTCGAAGAGCGAGATCACCATGGCCAGGAGGGAGAATGCGTGCAGGTCGTCGTTGGCCCACGCGATGAACCCGAACACCTCGACCTCCGACTCCACGGTTGTGCCGTAGTCGCCCAGGACGTGCACCCAGTCGTGCTGGGCCAGGAGCGGCGGGGCCGACCCCTCTGTGCCCGGGAAGGTGAACCCGCGCGCCTGGTACATCTCCCACACCTTGCGGCCGATCGTGTCACCCGGCAGAGCGCCGAGGGCCGCCCAGCGCGCCGCGAGGTCGGGGTCGGCGAGGGAGAACTCCCAGGCGTCGTGCAGGACCCGGGTCGAGTGCAGTGCGGCCGACGACGTCTCCTCGTTCCATGTCCCCTCGTACCCATTACGTCGGAAGTCGACCGAGGCGAGGCCGAGCGAGCCGGCGGCGAACTCACGCGCAATGTCGACCATGCCCTCCTCCACACCGAGCTCGTCGGCGAAGCGCGCCACGCGTTCGGCCACGGCATCAGAGAGGGGATGGACCACGAGCGCGCACAGGAGCATGACCTGCACCATGCGGGAGCGAAACCCGAGATCGCGCCGCGCCATGGCGCGGGCAAACTCCGCCGCCGTCATGGTGGGCCGATCGGCCACTGTCACGTCGTGACCCGTCATCGCGGGGAAGAGCGCCTCGATGAGAGAGCGTTGGACCGGGAGCAGCCCGCCCGGGCCGGCGACGGCCGACGCGATGCCGTCCGCCATCACCTGGGTCTCCCCCGCGGTAGGCGGCTGGAGGTTGAGCGACTCGGCGGTGGGGAGCGGGACGGGCACCGGGGTCTATGCCTCCGTGAGCAGTGCGAGCCCGGAGCGGATGAAGGCGGCGCAGGCCTCCTCGTCGCCGGCGCGTGACCGCGGCGCGAACGCCCCGAAGGGCGCGTTCCAGTAGCCGGGGTCGCCGGGGCGATCGGCCGCCCACGGCCCGACATAGACGTAGGGCTCCTCCGAGAAGGCGTCGCCGGCCGAGAAGCCCAGGTTCACCTGCACGCCCGGGGAGAGGTCGACGGTGCTGCCGACATCGAAGTGCTCGGGCCACAGTTGCGCCGTCGTCCGGCTTGCCGCGTCCGCCGTGACGGCATCGAGCACCTGCCAGCCGAGATCGAACCAACCGTAGAGCGCGTCGAGCTCGGCCGTGTCCAGGCGCAGCGGTTCGTCGGTCGGTCCCAACGCCGGCGTCCCGGGGCCCGCCACGAAGCCGTCGCCCAGGTCGGCTCCGCCGAACGCGGCCAGCTCGGCCATGGTGGCACCGTCGAGTGGCATGTCGCGGCACTCGGCCCCCACCTCGCGGATGAGCAGGGGGCCGGACAGGCGCAGGACCTCGGGCTCGGGCCCGAACGCCGGGGTGGCGATGCCGCGGGCTGGCGCGGAGGCCGAAACGGCCGCTCACGGCGAAGCGGCGGCGGCCCAGGACGTGCGCCGCCAGCCGGTGCAGGTCGTCTCGGGTCGCGCCCATGCCAGCTCGGAGAGTACCGGCGGCGGTCTCCGGGCGGTGCAGCTAGCGGGTCCGGGCGTGGCGCTCCCACGATCCTGAGGGTCTCCGTCATGCGCCTCCCCGATCGGCCCTGATCGGGCACACCTTAGGGAGCCCGCCACCGCGCGCGGCCGGTTGCGGCGCGGGCTGCCGCAAGACCGGGACCGGATCGGCCCGGTCGACAACTTCCGACACGTCGGCGCTCCGGCGGGTAGAAAGAGCGGGTGATGAAGGTGATCGGTGGGGGATTCGGGCACCGGAGGGGGCCCTCCGTGGGCCTCGTGCTCGGCGCCGGAGGCGTCGTCGGCCAGGCCTATCAGGCCGGCGTCCTGGCCGCGCTGCAACGCGAGGCGGGCTGGGACGCCCGCGATGCGTCCATCATCGTGGGCACCTCGGCCGGCTCGGTCACCGGCGCGGCGCTGCGCGTCGGGGTCCCGGCCACCGACCTGGCGGCGTCGCTCTACGGCGTGCCCACCTCGCGCCGCGGGGCGCGATCCTCCGCCGCATCCTCCCCGCCGACGCCGAGCCGCTGCCCAGCCCGTCGCTGCGCTCGCTACTGCGCCCCTGGAACCTGCCCTCCCCGGCCCTGATCACGAGGGTGGCGCGCCGCCCGCTGGCCTTCCGGCCCGACGTGGCGGCGATGACCCTCGTGCCGCGCGGGCTGGTCGACATCTCGGAGCGGGCCCGGGGGCTCGACGAGCACATCGGCGACCGCTGGCCCGAGGGCCTGCGCATCTGCGCCGTCCGCCGCTCCGACGGTGCCCGCGTCGTCTTCGGCCGCCCGGGCGCGCCGCCCGCCCGACTGGCCCCTGCCGTCCTGGCGTCGTGCGCCATCCCCGGCTACTTCCGGCCCGTCACCATTGAGCGCACCGAGTACGTCGACGGCGGCATCCACTCGGTCACCAACGCCGACGTGCTCCGCTCCGA
This sequence comes from uncultured Acidimicrobiaceae bacterium, assembly GCA_963837125.1. Classification (GTDB taxonomy): domain Bacteria; phylum Actinomycetota; class Acidimicrobiia; order Acidimicrobiales; family RAAP-2; genus Bog-473. The sequence goes on from CAWILW010000008.1 coordinate 59,757, forward strand.
GCAGCTCGACGTCGTCGTCGTCATCTCGTCCATGTCGGCCGCCCGCGGCAGCGCCAGCGGCGCCGACGGCCTGCTGCGCCGGACCGTGCACCGTCGCATGGAGCGCGAGATCGCCCGGCTGCAGGCGGCGGGCACCGCCGTGATCAGCCTGGAGCCGGGGGGCGATTCCCGGCGGGCCATGGGGCTGCGGGCCATGGCGGAGGACCGGAGCCCCCGTGTCATCGAGACCGCCTACGAGGAGACCCGGCGCAGGATCGCCACCACCCCGTTCCTCGCCTCCCTCGGCGGGGCCGCCGCCACCGCGACCGCCGGCTGACCCCGGGGGTGCCGCCTCCGGACGGGGAGTAGCGTTCGGGTCCGGACGTTCCCTGAAGGGAGAATCGATGGCCCCTGACCGGTTGAGCCCCCTGGATGCGTCGTTCCTCCACATTGAGGACCACGTGTCCCACATGCACATCGCTTCCGTCGCCATCTTCGAGGGCCCCCCGCCTCCGTTCGGTGACGTCCTGGCGATGGTCGATGCCAAGCTCGACCTGGTCCCGCGCTACCGACAGAAGGTCAGGTTCGTCCCGTTCGAGCTGGGCCGGCCGGTGTGGGTCGACGACCCACACTTCAACATCGAGTACCACCTGCGCCACACCGCGCTGCCCTCACCGGGCGGCGAGAGCGAGCTGCGCAAGCTGGTCGGCCGCGTCATGGCCCAGCAGCTGGACCGCTCCAAGCCGCTGTGGGAGATCTGGGTCGTCGAGGGGCTGGAGGACGGCCGCTGGGCCATGCTGTCCAAGACCCACCACGCGCTGGTCGACGGCGTCGCGGGGACCGACCTGCTCGCCGTCGTCATGGACCTCAGCCCCGACGCCGAGCGCCCCGAAGCGCACTCCGAATGGGTGCCTCGCCCCGCGCCGTCGGGGCTCCAGCTCATGGTGGACGCGCTCGAGAACATCGTCCGCTCCCCTTACGAGCAAGTACGAGCCGCCCGCGCGCAGACCCGCATGGTCCGCCGCATGGCCGGCTACGCCCTGGAGGTCGCCGGCGGCCTGTTCGCCCTGGCCGGTCTGGTGCGACCCATGCCGCTCTCCAGCCTCAACGGGCCGATCGGCCCGCACCGGCGCTACGCCTGGGCAACGACGTCGGTCGACGACATCAAGCGCGTGCGCAAGGCGCTCGGCGGCACGTTCAACGACGTGGTGCTGGCCAGCATCACCAACGGCTTCCGCGAGCTGCTGCTGTCGCGTGACGAGGACGTCGAGCGGGTGGTGCGCACCCTGGTTCCGGTGTCGGTCCGGCCGCGTGATGCGTCGGGCAAGGCGGTCGGCGACGGCACGTTCGAGAACAAGGTCTCCGCGATGTTCGCTGAGCTCCCGGTCGACATCGAAGACCCGGTCCTTCGCCTGCACGCCATCACCGAGCAGATGAAGGACCTCAAGGACTCCAAGCAGGCCGTGGCCGGAGAGGCCCTCACCTCCATGTCGGGGTTCGCCCCGCCGATGCTCCTCGCCGCGGGCATGCGCCTGGCGACCCGAGCCGGCCAGCGCAACGTCAACACGGTCACGACGAACGTCCCCGGGCCGCAATTCCCGCTGTACGCCGCGGGGCGCCGCATGATCCGGGCCTTCCCCTACGTGCCGCTCGGCGGGCAGATCCGTCTCGGCATCGCGATCTTCTCCTACGACGGCGAGGTCAACTTCGGCATCACCGGCGACTACGACTCGACGCCCGACATCGACATCCTCGCCGGCGGGATCGAGGACGGGATGACCCAGATGCTCAAGGTCACGGAGCAGCCGGCGACCTGAGTCACGGAGCAGCCGGCGGCCCTGAGCGTCATCCGGCCAGGTCCGGGATGCTCGTCACCTCGTCCGCGATGTACGCGCGCAGGTCCGACACGATGACCCGCTCCACGGAACGCCCGACGATCGGCACGTGCACCTTGAGATCGCCCTCCACGTTGACGACGGTGCTGTCGGGTCCCTCGGGTCCCTGTTGGAAGCGGTAGCCGCCGGCCGCAGTCAGCCGGTCCCGATAGTGATCGGGATGGACCACCCAGCTCGTGGTCGCCTCGGCCAGGCGCACCTCGGTCCGGGTGATCCACGACATCTTGGCGGGATCGATCACCGCCCGCACCGCCGGTGACACCGAGCCCGTGAACGCGAAGCGCACCTCAATGATGATCCGGTCCCCCCGGTCCTCGTGGTCGACCACCTCGAGGACGACGATGTCGTCCCTCCCGGGCCGCCCGGCGTAGAACGCTGGTGTGCCGTAGGCCGCTACCGCCCGCGCCGGCGCGACTGCGACGTCCTGCGCGACCTCGAACTTCACCCGCTGGCAGGGCGCGTCGGGGGCAGCCCGAGCTTGCGGTGGTCCCAGCTCACCGTCCGCTCCGCATTGAGCTTCACCGCCACGCGCTTGTGCAACATGGTCTCCAGGAACGGCTTGAGGTCGTCGGTGTAGGCGCCGTAGTAGCGCTCGAAGACGCTGACCCCGAGTCTCCAAAGCTGATCGGGGTCGTCGATGATCTCGGCCTTCCCGACCAGCTCCACGCCGCGCAGCTCCTCGTAGTAGTCGCCGTCCTCGAAGAGGAGCGTGAGCCGAGGGTCACGGCGCAGGTTCTGCACCTTCTGCGACTTGGCCTTGGTCTCCACGGTGATGCACCCGTCGAGGAACCCGTACCACATCGCCACCGCGTGGATGGACCCGTCGGCGGACAAAGAGCACATCGTCATGGCGCGCCGTTCGGCGAGGAACGCGTCGACCTCCTCGGGCGTCATCTGTATGGCCTTGCGCTGGTTCACGCCGTGGCCCATGGCCTCGGTCATCGGGCACCTCCCTCTCGCGTGGCAGCGAGCGTACCGCCGGTGAGCAGGGGCGTCGCCGTAAGAGTTCATCTACAGCACACTTGTTGGTTGCACCGCTTTCACAGCACGTTCACCTCGGCTTCGTAGCGTGATGCCCGATGGCGACCGTCGATCAGCGTCTCGATCACGGCGGCCGGGATCCCCGTTCCGGACCCGCCGCCGGCCGTCGTCGCGGCCAGGACTCCCTGGCCGAGGTCATCATGATCCGGCCGGCGCGCTCACGCCGCGGCGTGCTCGGATCGCTGGTCACCATGGCGCGGGTGTTCGCTTCCCCGCGTGCCCAGGCGACGTCGGTGCGATCTACCCCCCGTCCGCCGCCGTCGCCTGCACCTCGCCGGCTGGTTCCGCCCCGGGTCCCCCACGACGCTGCCTGAGGCCGAGCAGAACATGGCGGTCGCCCACGCACCGGTCACCACTGGCCGGTCACCGCAGAGCAGTCCGCCGCGGGACAACCGCCCTCTCGTGCTCGTCGTCGACGACGAGGAGTCCTACCGCCAGGCCCTGGCGTCGGGCCTGACCCGCGAGGGCTTCACCGTCGAGAGCGCCGGTGACGGGCACGAGGCCTTGCGGCTGTTCCACCGCGTGCATCCCGATCTGGTCCTCCTCGACGTCATGCTGCCGGACCAGTCCGGGATAGAGATCTGCCAGCAGATGCGCAGCCTCAAGCCGGTGCCGATCATCATGGTGACCGCCCGCGACTCCGAGGTCGACATCGTGCTCGGACTGGAGCTGGGCGCCAGCGACTACGTGGCCAAGCCCTTCCGCCTGCGTGAGCTGGTGGCCCGCATGCGGGCCGTGTTGCGGCGGGGTGTGGCGGTCGCCGAGCACCACGAAGAGGTCCTCGCCGTCGGCCCGGTGCGCCTCGACGCCGGCCGGCGCGAGGTGACGGTCGGCGAGGCCCCCGTGGAGCTGTCGCGCAAGGAGTTCGACCTCCTCGCCCTGCTGATGTCCCACAGCGGCCAGGTGGTCACCCGTGACTGGTGCATCGACCGGCTCTGGTGGGACCAGGAGCTCACCGACACCCGGACGCTCGACACGCACATCAAGCGCCTGCGCCGGAAGATCGAGCCGGATCCGGCCAACCCCCGGCACCTGGTGACGGTGCGCGGGGTGGGGTTCCGCTTCGAGGGTTGATCGGGCACGCCCGAGCGCCTTCGCCCTACATTGGGCCGATGCGCAAAGGCGACGTGGTCCCCGATTTCGAGCTGCCTGACCAGACGGGCACCCCCCGCAAGCTCAGCGACTTCCTGGCCGCCGGCCCGGTGGTCCTCTTCTTCTACCCCGCCGCCATGACGTACGGCTGCACGAAAGAGAGCTGCCACTTCCGGGACATGGCGGCCGAGTTCGCCGCGGTGGGTGCGCAGCGGGTTGGCATCAGCGCCGACTCGGTCGACAAGCAGAAGCAGTTCGACGAGAAGGAGTCCCTGGGCTACCCCCTGCTGTCGGACCCCGACCGCGTCGTCGCCTCGGAGCTCGGTGCGAAGCGCGGCGCCAGCTTCCTGCCCAACAAGCGGATCACCTTCGTCATCGACACCGATCGCACCATTCTCGACGTGATCCACACCGAAGTCTCCATGGGAGCGCACGCCGACAAGGCACTCGCCGTCCTGAAGGCGCGTCCCGCTGCCTGAGCGCGCCGTCGTCATCACGGGCGCGGCCTCGGGGATCGGCGCCGCCACCGCCACGCGGCTCGCGGCCGCCGGGTGGCAGACGATCGGCGTCGACCAGGCGGAGGCCGACGTGGTCGCCGACCTCTCGACGACCGCCGGGCGCGAGCGTGCCGTCGCGGAGGCGGCCGAGCGCGGCAAGGGGAACCTGGCCGGCATCGTCACCTGCGCCGGGCTGGCGGGCGCGCCGGACCGCGCCGGGTCGTTGCTCGCCGCCGTGAACTACTTCGGCACCGTGGACGTGCTCGTCGGACTGCGCCCGTTGCTCGCCCCCGGGGGCGCCGCCGTCGCCATCAGCTCGAACTCGACCACCGTGCAGCCGGCCATCCCGGCCGACCTGGTGGAGGCGTGCCTGGACCACGACGAGGCCCGGAGCGCCCAGATCGCCGACGCCTGCGGCTCCCTGGTCGCCTACCCAGCCACGAAGTTGGCCGTGGCGCACTGGGTCCGGCGCCAGGCGACGGGGCCGTCGTGGGCGGGGTCCGGGCTCCGGCTCAACGCGATCGCACCAGGCCTGATCGACACGCCGATGGTGGCGGCCATGCGGGCCGACCCCGAGACCGGGCCGCTGCTCGACATGCTGCCCATCCCGCTCGGACGTCCAGGCCGTCCCGAGGAGATCGCGGCGGTCGTGGAGTTCCTGCTCGGGCCCGACGGCGCGTTCTTCTGCGGGTCGGTGCTGTTCTGCGACGGCGGGAGCGATGCCCTCCTGCGCACCAGGGACTGGCCCGCCGCCTGGGACATCTCGGTGCGCGACCTGGGCTCGCAGCTGTCCTGACACCCGGAGCCCCGGGCCCCGCCCGCCGGGGCCGACCGTAGGCTTCTGCCATGCCGGGACGGATCCTGGTGGACACCACCCCGCTGCGGGAGAGCCGCGACTTCCGGCTCCTGTTCACGGGCCAGCTCGTGTCCATGTTGGGCACGCAGCTCACCGTGGTGGCCATCCCCTACCAGGTGTACTCCATGACCCACTCCTCGCTGCAGGTGGGTGCCATCAGCCTGGCCCAGCTCGTCCCCTTCCTCGCCGGGGCCCTGTCGGGCGGCCCCATCGGCGACGCCGTAGACAAGCGCCGCATCATGGTGTGGACGGCGGCCGCCATGATGCTCACCAGCGCCGCCATGGCCGTCAACGCGGCCGTGCCCCACCCCTCCTTGGCCGTGCTCTACCTCGTGAGCTCGCTGGCGGCCGGCTTCATGGGGTTCTCCAACACCGCCCGCATGGCCTCGGTGCCCGGCATGGTCGAGCACCGGCACCTGGCGGCCGCGGCGGCGATGATGCAAGTCGTCTTCCAGGTGGGCGTCATCGTCGGGCCGGCGCTCTCGGGGATCCTGCTCGGCATCGGCCTGCCGCTGGTGTACTCGCTCGACGCGATCTCCTTCGTGGTGGCCCTCGTCACCTCCGCCCTGCTGGCGCCCATCCCGCCCGCCGAGGGTGCGGGCGGCCTCTCCCTCTGGCAGTCGACCAGGGAGGGCCTGCGCTACCTGCGTACCCGCCAGGCACTGCAGGGCGTCTACCTGATCGACATCAACGCCATGGTGTTCGGCATGCCGCGCGCGCTCTTCCCGGCCATGGTGAGCTCGACCTTCGGCGGCGGCACTGTGGCCCTCGGGTTCCTGTACGCCGCGCCGGGTGCGGGCGCGCTCGTCGGCGCGCTGACGACGGGGTGGGTGGCCAACCTGCGCCGGCAGGGCTGGGCCGTGATCGTCGCCGTCTCGGTCTGGGGCGCCGCCATCGCGCTGTTCGGACTCGTCGACGTGCTCTGGGTCGGCCTCGTCCTGCTCGCGGTCGCCGGGTGGGCCGACGTCATCTCGGCGGTCCTCCGCAACACCATGCTCCAGAGCACGGTTCCCGAACGCTTCCGCAGCCGCATGTCGTCCATTCAGATGGCGGTCGTGCAGGGTGGCCCGCGCGTCGGCGACATGGAGTCGGGGGCAGTGGCGACACTGACCAGCGTGGAGTTCTCCGTGGTCTCCGGTGGGCTCGCCTGCATCGCCGGTGCCGCCGTCATCGGCGCGCTGATGCCCGCGTTCCGCCACTACGTGGCGGGTGAGGTCGACGACGTGCCCGTATGATCCGCTCGTGACCGACGCCTACGCGGAGCCGACCTGGGGCGAGGTGGAGCCCGAGGCGTTCGCCCGCATCGTCGTGGTCTCCCCGCACTTCGACGACGCCGCGATGGGGGCCGGGCACCTCATCGCCAGCTACGACAACACCACCGTCGTCACCGTGCTGGCGGGATGGCCGCCGGCCTACCCGGACGAGCCCTCGGAGTGGGACGCCCTGGGCGGGTTCGTCGCCGGCGACGACGTCGTGGCGGTGCGCCGCCAAGAGGACGTCGCCGCCATGTCGGTCCTCGAGTCCGGCTATCGCTGGCTCGACTTCCCCGACCACCAGTACCTGAGCCCGGAGGTCCGCCCCACGCCGGCCGAGGTGGCGCCCGTCCTCGGGGAGGCCATCGCCGAGCTGGACCCGACCGCGGTCTTCGTGCCCATGGGCCTCGGCAACCCCGACCACGTGATGGTGCACGAGGCCAGCCTCCTGGTGCGCGAGGCGCAGCCCGATCGCGCTTGGTTCTGCTACGAGGACCATGGCTACAAGCACATCCCGGGCCTGCTCGCCTGGCGGGTGGCCAAGCTGCTGCGGTCGCACCCGTGGCCGACGCCGGCCATCGTCCCTCACATCCCCGACGAGGAGCGCAAGCGCCGCGCCATCTGGAGCTACACCTCGCAGATCCCTCCGCTCGAGCGCGACCACGCGCTGACCGCGCGCATGGACGGCCGGGTCCCCGAGCAGTTTTGGCGCCTGGCACCGCCCCCGGAGGGGTGGGAAGCGCTGGCCGACTTCATCTGAGCTCCAGCCGCGCGAGACGACCCGCCCGGGGGGGGATCGGGCGGGTCGTCTGCGTAGCCCCAGTGACCGCTGAGGTGCTGCCGTTGGAACGAGACGCCGTCGCCGGGAGCAGACGACGGTGTCGATGCACCTTCTTGCGTGCGACCGGGCTCCCGCTGAGTCGATTGTCGGCCGGACCGTCCCCGGGCACAAGGGCATCAGGCCAGAGTTCACCGTCCCGAAATGCACTTGAAACGTGGATTACCTCGGCCTCACCGCGCTCCGCGTCATCGCGGCCTCTGTCCCCCCTCACTCTGGGCACCCAGAGGGCCCCGATGGGGGGCAGTCGCCGGCTGAGGACCTCGATTCGCCTTCCACGTGGGAATTCCCGGCAGAATCGGGTCAAGAGGGGTCGTTCTGCCCTACCGACCCGCCCGCCGCACCCGTCACCATCGCTGTGTGGTCATGTACGTAGACCTCCTCACACGGGCCCTTGACGCGGGGACGGAGGAGCACGGGTCGGTCGACTTGCTGCTCGCCGACCTCGTTCACTCCCGGGCCAGACTTCGCGGAGCGGACGGGCGCTTGGCAGCCCCCGTCGCGGAGGCGCTGGCCCGGGAGCTCTCCTACGACGGGGCCCTGATCCGGCTCTGTGAGTCCCTCCGGGTGCCGACCACGCCGGAGCGGTTCGCGCACCCCGTCGGCGAACGAGCCCGGCTGGAGCGCGAGCTTGTGGCGCGGGGAGTGGCGCTGACCGCCGAGGAGGACCGCGGGGCGCAGCCCGTCTGAGGCAGCTGCGGATCCGAATTACGAGACGGGCACTGCCCTCCCGGCCGGGTGGGCCAAGCTCACCGATCGGCGGAGCACCTTCGAACTGAGCGGTCCAGACAGCACGGTGCAGTCGGGGAGCTCGTCGGCCCAACGCGGCGCCGCCCCGCGGGACGCCACCACGACGACCGGCGTGTGCGACGCAGCCTCGTTCAGGCCGCGCACGACCTCTTGGCTCGACGGGTCCCTGAGATCGAGGGCACTGACGACCACGTCGGCCTCGTCCACCAGCGAGCAGTGCCCGATGGTCGTCAGCGCGCACTCCGATGAGAACCCGCCCTGGGGGCCGGGACACCAGCTCACGCGGTACCCGTCGCGCTGCAGCAGTTTCCAGGTGGCGTGGGCCTCTGCCCCGTCGGGCGACTCGAAGAGCACCCTTGGGCCGTCGTCCCCGTCGCCATCCCGGGTCGTGTCGTGCCAACCCCGGGCGAAGTCCTGCCCGAGTGGGCGGGATGTCCAATTGCACATCGCGGCCTCCCCTCATGCCTTGGAGCCGGCAGGGCCACTCTGTCGCCTCGTTTCTACAGCTAGAATATAGAGAATAGGCCCCCGAGTCAAGCCCTCCCGTCCCGAGGCGGCAGGGGAAGAATGAAGACACATGAAGCTGATGCCCACCAACCGCACGGACTACGGCATCCGGGCCCTGATCTATCTGGCCAACCATCAGGGGACGCACGCCAAGGCGGCCGACATCGGCGCCGCCATGGACATCCCGACCGGATTCCTCCAACAGGTGCTCCAAGAGCTCCAGCGCGGGCGCCTGGTCAGCTCGCGCTCGGGTCCCTCCGGCGGCTACCTGCTGGCCCGCCCGCCGGAGGACATCACGATCCTCGAGATCGTTGAGGCGCTCGAGGGGCCGCTCCAGACCTCGGAGTGCGCGCTGCGCGGCGGGCCCTGCCACTGGGACGAGGTGTGCGCCATGCACTGGGTGTGGTCCTCGGCCCGGACCGCCCTGAGCGACAGCCTGCGGGCCGCGACGCTGGCGCGGGTGGCCGCCGACGACCGGGCGCTTGCGGCGGGGACGGCCGTCGTGCCGGCCGACTCCCATCGGCGCCGGAGGGGCTGAGTCCTCAGGCGGCGTCGCTCTCGGGAGACACCGTCAGGACGTCGATCAGCCCGGTGCGGGTGAGCAGGTCGCGCACGAACGCCGTCGGTGCGTCAATCCGGAACGCCATACCCGACGCGGTGGCGCGCTGTTGCGCCACGGCGAGGAGCGACAGGCCCGCCGGGTCGATGTAGGACAGCTCCGCCACGTCGAGGGTCAGCTCGCGCACGCCGGTCCGGTTCACCGCGGCCAGGCGCTGCATCAGAGCGGCCGCCGTGGCCACGTCGAGCTCGCCGCGCAGAACCACCCGCGCGCTGCCGTCCCCCTCCTGGACCAGGATCTCGAGCTGCTGGGAACCGACGTCCACGGCGGCGCCCTTCGGCGACGACCGACACTCGCGGCGTGCGCTGTGCACTCCGCTCTCCAATCCCCATTGTGAGACCCCCACGAGTGGGGGCGCAAGGACGGAGCCTGAGACCCCGGTCCGGGCCCGCCGCGGGATCAGGAGAGCCGCCGGGGCGCCGGCCTGGCCTCGGTAGAGTCGACGCGGTGCCAGCGGACGACGAGCGCTCGGTGGAGGTCGGCGGCCGTGAGCTGCGCATCTCCAGGCCCGACAAGGTGTACTTCCCGGGGTTGGGCGCCACCAAGTTCGACCTGGTGTCGTACTACCTCGACATCGGTGCGCACCTGCTCAACACCGCCGGGGGGCGCCCGGCCATGCTCCAGCGCTTCCCCGACGGCGCCACCGGCAAGTCCTTCTACCAGAAGCGGATCCCGGCCGGCGCCCCCGACTGGCTGCAGTCGACCACCGTCTCGACCCCCAACGGCACCACGTCCAACGCGCTCGTCGTCGCCGACATCGCGCACGTGGTGTGGGCGGTCAACATCGGCTGCCTCGGCCTGCACCTGTGGCCGTATCTCGCCGCCGATCCCGCCCACGCCGACGAGTTGCGCATCGACCTCGACCCCACGACCGGCATCGGCTTCGACGAGGTGCGCGCCGCCGCGCTGCTCTGCCGCGACCTGCTCGTCGAGCTCGGCCTGCGGGGCTACCCCAAGACCACCGGCAGCAGCGGCCTCCACATCTACCTCCGGCTCGAACCGCGCTGGGACTCCTTCGCCGTGCGCGCCGCGGCGGTGGCGCTGGCCCGCGAGCTCGAACGCCGGCATCCCGGGCAGATCACCGCCAACTGGTGGAAGGAGGAGCGCGGCAGCCGCGTCTTCGTCGACTTCAACCAGAACGCGCCGCACAAGACCGTGTTCGGCGCGTGGTTCGCCCGGCCCCGCACCGGCGGGCAGGTCTCGACACCGCTCACCTGGGACGAGGTCGAGACGGTCACCTCCGACGAGCTGACCATCTTCACCGTGCCCGACCTGGTGCGTCGGCGGGGCGACCCGTGGGCCGACATCGCGGCAGAGCCGCAGTCGCTCGAGCCACTGTTGGCCCTGGCCGAGCGCGACAAGGCGGCCGGGCTGCAGGACGCACCGTGGCCTCCCCAGTACCCGAAGATGCCAGACGAGCCGACCCGGGTCGCGCCCAGCCGGGCCAAGAAGGAGGACTAGGCGTGGACGCGCTCGAGGCGCTGCGCCGGATCGCGTTCCTCCTCGAGCGCGGCGGTGCCGACACCTACAAGGTGCGCGCCTTTCGCCACGCCGCCACCGCGCTCGAGGCGATGCCGGCCGACGAGCTGGCGGCGCTGGCCGACGCGCACCGGCTGCAGAGCATCCCCGGCGTGGGCAAGTCGACGGCCCAGGTGATTGAGCAGGCGCTGGGGGGTGGCGTCCCCGACTACCTGGCCAAGCTGGAGGGCGAGGGCGGCCCGGACGACCTGCAGCTCGACGCGGACGCCCAGGCGCTCCTCGAGTCGCTGCGCGGCGACTGCCACTCCCACTCCGACTGGTCCGACGGCGGCAGCCCGATCCTCGAGATGGCCGAGGCGGCCCGCGACCTCGGCCACGAGTACCTGGTCCTCACCGACCACAGCGCCCGCCTCACCGTGGCCCACGGGCTCGACGCCCAGCGCCTCCGCAGCCAGCTCGACGTGTTGGCCGAGCTCAACGAGCAGCTGGCCCCCTTCCGGATCCTGACCGGGATCGAGGTGGACATCTTGGAGGACGGCTCCCTGGACCAGGAGCTCGGCCTCTTGGCCGAGCTCGACGTGGTGGTGGCCAGCGTCCACTCCAAGCTGCGCATGGACTCGGCCCAGATGACCGCACGTATGCTCGCCGCCATCGAGAGCCCCCACACCGACATCCTGGGCCACTGCACCGGCCGCCTCATCACCGGGCGCGGCCGGCCCCAGTCGTCCTTCGACACCGAGGCGGTGTTCGCCGCCTGCGCCCGCACCGGCACGGCGGTGGAGATCAACTCCCGCCCCGAGCGCCAGGACCCGCCCCAGGACCTATTGCGCCAGGCGGCCGAGCTCGGCTGCTCCTTCGCCATCGACACCGACGCCCACGCGCCGGGGCAGCTCGAATGGCTCGGCCGCGGCTGCGCCAAGGCGGTCGACGTAGGCCTCGACGCCGGGCGGATCGTGAACAGGGAGTCGGCCGGCGGCCTGCTGGCCTGGGCGGCTTCGCACGGTGGCTGATCCCGCGTGACGCTCGCCGTCCGCCCCCCGGTGGCTCCCATGCTGGCCAAGCTGGCACGCGACCTCCCGCGCGGACCTGGCCTCTTCTACGAGCCGAAGTGGGACGGCTTCCGTTGCATCGTCTTCTCCGACGAGGACGGGGTCGAGCTGGGTAGCCGCAACGAGAAGCCGCTGACCCGCTACTTTCCCGAGCTGGTCGAGGCGCTCGCCCGCGAGCTGCCCGAACCCTGCGTGCTCGACGGCGAGATCGTCATCGCGGGGCCCAACGGCCTCGACTTCGACGCGCTCTCCCAGCGCATCCACCCGGCCGAGAAGCGCATCCGGTTGCTGGCCGAACAGACGCCGGCGTCGTTCGTCGCCTTCGACCTGCTGGCCCGCGGCGACCGAACCTACATGGACACGCCGTACGCGGCGCGGCGCGGCGCGCTGGAGAAGCTCCTCAAGAAGGCGCGGCCGCCCGTCCACCTCACGCCGGCCACCGCCGACGCGGACACGGCGAACGACTGGTTCTCCCGCTTCGAGGGCGCCGGCCTCGACGGCGTCGTCGTCAAGGACGGGGCGCTGCTGTACTTGCCCGACAAGCGGGCCATGGTCAAGGTCAAGCACCAGCGGACGGCGGACTGCGTCGTGGCCGGCTTCCGCACCCACAAGGACGGCGCGGGCGTCGGCTCCATGCTGCTCGGGCTGTTCGACGACGGCGGCACCCTCCATCACGTCGGTGTCGCGTCGGGGTTCAGTGTGGCCCGGCGCCGCGAGCTGGTCGACGAGCTCGAGCCCCTCCGGGCCGGGGGCCTCGACGGCCACCCGTGGGCGGACTGGGCGCCCGAGGGGGAGGGCGGCCGCATGCCGGGCGGCCCGAACCGCTGGAACGCCGGCAAGGACATGACCTGGGAGCCGGTGCGCGCCGAGCGGGTGTGCGAGGTGTCCTACGACCACCTCCAGGAGAACCGCTTCCGCCACGCCACCTCGTTCGTGCGCTGGCGCCCCGACCGTGACCCGGCCTCGTGCACCTACGCCCAGCTGGACACCCCGGTCCCCTACGAGCTGGCCAAGGTCTTCGGGACGGCGTGAGCGCTGCCGCCGGCGCGGCTGCGGGCGGCCGGGCGGTGGGCGTGGGTCGGGCGGTGGGCGCGCAGCACGCGCCGCGCCTCGGTCCGGCCCGACCGCATGAAGTCCGGCCATTCGGAGGGGTTGAGGAACTGGCGGTAGAAGCCGACGCCGCGCACCTTCTCGTAGGGCACGGGCTCAATCATCAACACGTCGGTGGCGGCCCGCAGCCGGCGCAGGTTGATCCGGGCCAGCTCGCTCTGCTGGCAGGTGCGCACCTGGCTCGCCACGTAGAGAATGCTCGCGCGGCGGTCCGCCCAGCCTGACGCGTCCTCGCCGGCGAACTCGGGCGGGTAGAAGCCGTTGATCGCCAGGGCGGCGTCGCAGGGCTCCTCCAGGTCCAGCACGGGGCGCACCGGGAAGATGTCGACCAGCCCGCCGTCGCACCACGACTGTCCGTCCAGCGCCACGGGCGTCACGAAGAGCGGGAGGGCGATCGCCATGCGGATGGCCCGGGCCACGGGGAGGTCCGGGTGGGTGCGCGGGCCGATGTACTCGAGCCGGTTCTGCTCCACGCTCCAGATCGGCGCGTAGGCCGGGATCTCCAGCTCGCCGAGCGTCATGTCGCCCACCAGCCGGCGGAAGCTCTCCTCAATACGCTCCCCCCGGATGACCCCGGCGAAGCCGCGCCCCGCCGTCGGCACCAGCGACGCCAGTCGGCGCCAGTCGACGTCGACGTAGTCCTCGGGCCCGAAGGCGAGCAAGAACTCGGCCACCTCGGCCGCCGGCACGCCTGCGGCCACGGGGAACCCGAAGAGGGCCGAACCCGAGCAGAGCGAGATCACCGAGGGGCGGACCCCGGCCTCCTCGAGGGCCCTTGCGGCGCCGACGACCGAGGCCAGCGCCCCGCTGCCGCCGGTCGCCATGAGCGCCAGCCGCTTGCCCTCCAGCCATTCGGCCTTGAAGGGGGCGAGAGCCGGGAAGGGTCGCAGCTCCACAGGCCGGGGCCGCTCGCCCGGCAGGGTGAACGTGGCCCGGCGGACGTCGTCGAGCAGGCCCACGTCGTCGCGCAGGCCGTCGACCCACGCCCGGGTCGCGGTGATGACGTTGAAGTACTGGCGCAGACGGAACACGTCGAGGGCTGAACTCAACATGGCACTACCTCCTCCTGGTTCTTGTGGGCCACGTCGATGACCTCGGCGAAGCCCTCCGACAGGCACTCGACGAGGAACTCGTGATCGGCGACGGCCGTGGTGTCGACGTTGATGCCGATGCAGCACGTCCCGGCGTAGGAGAACAGGGTGGCGTTCAGGGCGGCGCCGATGGTGGGCCCGAAGGCGTAGTACCCGGTCACGGGCGCCCCGCACAGGAAGATCGGGACCGGGAATCCGGTCACGTCGCTGGCGAGGAAGTCCACGTGCTTGAGCATGTTGCCGATCACCGTCGTGGGCACGAAGTTCAACGCGCCGGCGATGGTGTCGGTGAAGGGCAGCGACCGCTCGGCGCGCGCGGCGCGACAACGCGCCCCGATGGCATGGATGCGGCCCACCGGATCCGCCATTGCAAGCGGCACCCGCAGCCGCTGCAGCGTGATCCGGTTGCCACCCGGCGCGTCGCCGGCCTTGCGGATGCTGATCGGCAGCGTCACCGTCAGCTCGTCGACGGTCGCCCCGTGGTGTTCGTGGTAGCGGCGCAGTCCGCCGGTGATGCCGGCCATGAAGCTGTCGTTGAGGGAGCCGCCGGCGGCGGCACCCGCCGCCTTGAGCTCGTCGAGGCCCACCGTGATCGTGTGCAGCACCCGACCCGGCCCGCGTTGGGTCATCACCGGCGAGAGCACGGCCGGGAGCGGGCGCACCGTCCGGCCGATGGAGCGCGCCGTCTCTATGACGTCGCCGCCCGTGCCGAGCGGATGGCGCACGGCGTTGGCCGTCGCGCCCGGGGCCTTGCGGGCCGCCTGGAGCAGCCCGTCGCGCAGGCGGGCGGCGCGGTCGGCCAGCACCTGGACCATGAGCCGGCGGCCGGCGATGTCCTCACCGGCCGGCGCGTCGGGCAGCGGGCCGGCGCCCGCCTGGTCCGCCGCGACGTCGAAGAGGAGCAGCGCGAGCTGCACGCCCCCGACCCCGTCGGTCAGCGAGTGGTGCATCTTCATGATGAGGGCGGCACCGCCGTCCTCCAGCCCGCCCACCAGCGTGAACTCCCACAGGGGGCGCGTGTGGTCGAAGGCGCTCATGGCCGCCAGTGCGGCGAGCGCGAGCACCTCGTCCCGGCCGTGCGGCGCCGGTGCGTCCACCCGGCGCAGGTGCCAGGCGATGTCGAAGTTGGCGTCCATCGTCCAGCGCGGCGTGGCCAGGCGGGCCGGGATCTCGACCAGCCGCTGGCGGAAGGCGGGGATCTGCCGGGTCGCCGACTCCAGCCGCTGGACCAGGTCCTCCCAGGGCGGCGTCGCACTGAGCCATGCCACACCCACCACCGTCGAGCGGAGTTGGGGGTCGTTCTCCATGTACCAGGTGAATGCGTCGTTCTGGCGCATGAACGGCGAGGCGGTCATACCTCCAGGTATCCACAGCGCCCCGGCGGTGCCTAGAGGCCAAGGTCACCCGACGCCCCGACGCCGGCGGCCCGTCCGGGCCGGGCCGGGCCGTCAGTCCAGCAGGTCGGGCGCGGCCGCCAGCTCCGCCCGCACGGCGGCCTCCCAGAAGCCGAGGAAGCCCTCGCCGTCGCTCTTGGCCACGAGGTCGACGAAGGCCTGCGGCACCCGCGACTCGCCCGAGCCGCCCGCGGCGCGGGCGTACCAGGCGTGCTGGCAGCGCTGCTCGAGCGCCACGGCGCGCTGGTGCACCGCGCGCGCCGAGCCCCCCAGGACGAAGACGCCGTGGCCGGCCAGCAGCGCCATCGCCGCGTCGCCCATCTGCGCCACCGCCCGCCCCGCACTGGCGGGGTCGTTGACCGGGCCCTCGTACTCGTCGACCAGCACGAGGCTCCCGCCGCCGAGGGCCGAGCTCTGGTCGAGGATGGGTGGCACCTCGGCCATGTCGGCCCAGACGGTGCCGAAGAGCGGGTGGTTGTGCACGGCCCAGCCGACGTCGGACCGTCGCTTGTGCAGCTCCAGGTGGAGCGGGATGCCGAGTGGGACGGGCCAGTCGCCCTCCACCACACCGCCATCGAGGTCGATGCGCAGCACCTGCGACGGCCGCAGCTCGGCCCAGGTGAGGAGCCACGGGTTGCACAGCAGCGTCCCGTCGCCCAGGTTGACCGTGATGTGCCCGGCCAGGTGGTCGTTGTAGCCCTCCCGCCACAGGGCGCGCGCCAGGACCACGAGCTCCTCGCGCGGCGTGAGGTCGGGCATCAGCTTGTCGGCGCTCGGGGTGAACACGGTCCCTCCCTCAGTCTGTGGCCGGGAGCACGGTCTCGGGGAGCGGGTGTCGGTAGAGGGCGGCGGCGTTCTCACAACACATGGCGCGCAGCTCGTCGGCGGGGATGTGTCCCCAGCACTTCTCGATCACGGCCTGGGTGTCGGGCCACGTGCTGTCGCCGTGCGGGTAGTCGACCTCGACCATGATGTGGCCGACGCCGATGGCGTGGCGAGTGTCGATGGTCGAGGGGTCGTCGATCGTGCAGAACCAGAAGTTGCGCCGCAGCACCTCGGCGGGCCGCGTGTCCCAGCCGACGCCGTAGCCGGAGCGGTCGACGATGTTGTCGAGCCGGTCGAGGAGCATGGCCACCCAGCCGATGCCGCCCTCGCTCATGGCGATCTTGAGCGAAGGGAGGCGCGCCGCGTACCCGGACCACAGCCACTCGGCGCAGGCGATCAGCGACAGTTGGCCGAAGAGCGTGGCGCCGAGCTGCAGGGAGTCCATACCGGCCCCGGGCGGGGGTGGGGTCAGGCCGGAGCTGCCCACGTGCAGCGAGACGACGGTATCCGTCTCGACGACGGCTTCCATGATCGGGTCCCAATGGGCCCGGTCCCACAACGAGGGCAACCCGATCTCGTGGGGACGCTCGGGGAACGTCACCGACGTGAAGCCTCGGTCCGCGTTGCGTCGGATCTCGGCCACGGCGAGGTCGGGGTCGGCGAGATACGAGATCCCGAGCGGGACGATGCGTTCGGGGTGGCGTGAGTACCACTCCTCGAAGAGCCAGTCGTTCCAGGCCCGGACGCAGGCCAGTCCCAGCTCCCGGTCCTTGGCGTCGAAGAACACCCGGCCGCAGAAGCCGGTGATCATGGACGGGAAGTTCACCGAGGCCCAAACCCCGTTGATGTCCATGTCGCGCACCCGGGCGTCGACGTCGTAGCAGCCCGGCCGCATCTGGTCGAAGCGGAACGGCTCGACCCGCACCGTCTCGGGCCGCCGTCCGGCGACCGCGTTCATGCCGACCTGGGTGTAGCGCCCGCCCTCGAACTCCCACACCTGGTGCCCCTCCGGGGTCTCGACGATCCGGGGAGCCTGGTCCTGCAACGCCGCTGGCAGCCGCCCCTCGAAGGTGTGCGGGGGTTCGACCACGTGGTCGTCGACCGAGATCACGGTGTAGCGCACCACCCGGGGCTCGGGCTCGGGGAGGAAGAGGTCGTCGGCGGGTGCGCGCTGCACGTCCGGAGTATGCCCGAGATTCCCCGTGACCGTCCCCCTCCGCGCGCCCGGCCCGGATGGATACTGGGTCGTACCGGAAAAGGAGGCGGCGTGATTGCTCTCGTTGTCGTGTCGACGTTCGTGGTGGTCGTGTTCAGCATCCTGGTCACCGGCCTCCTCCGCAGCCACGCCGACATCCTGCGATCGCTCCACGAGCTCGGAGTGGGCGTCGGGGACCCCGCCCCGGCCGGCGAGCACCGTCCGCTCGCGGCATCGGCCGCCGTGACGTTGGGACCGACGGCCGCGGGGGGTCCGGCCCTGGGACCGGCTCCGACCGTGGCCGGTGTCACGCCGGCCGGCGACGCGCGGGCCGTTGCCTTGGGGAACGGCGACCATCTCACGTTGCTCGGCTTCCTTTCGTCGGGGTGCGTCACCTGCGCGCCGTTCTGGGAAGCCCTCCAGGCGCCGCGGGGCCTGGAGGTGCCCGACGGGACCCGGGTCGTCATCGTGACCAAGGGGCAGGACCGCGAGGTGCCCGGTGAGGTGCAGGCGCGGACGACGGGTCGCGTCCCGGTGGTGATGTCCACCGACGCCTGGGTCGACTACCAGGTGCCCGGCTCGCCGTTCTTCGTGCTCGTCGATGGCGCGACGGGTCACAAGGTGGGGCAGGGGGTGGCCAGCACCGTCGTCCAATTGTCCGAGCTCGTCCGGCGCGCCGAGCACGAGCGGACGCCCGACCGAACGCGGCGTCGTCCGCAGCCGACCGCCCTGGGTGGCCCGGCCAGAGAGGCGGCGGCCGATGACGTGCTCCGGTCCGCGGGGATCCTTCCCGGCGATCCCAGCCTGTACCCGCGCACGCTCGAGGACGTGTTCCCCTCCGGGCCGGCCGCTCCGCATCCGCCCGGCACGGCCAACGGGCGACCGTGAGCACCATCGTCGCCCACGGCATCGCGGCACGGCTCCCCGACGGCTTCGAAGGACGGATCTTCGTGCGCCCCCCGGCCCTCGGCGCGACGTACCCCGTGGCGCAGTTCGGCACCTTCCCCCTGCCCGACGACATCGGTGACTTCGGCAGCGGCGCCGTCACCCTCATGGGGCCCGACGACGTCTTCGCCACCTTGTTCGAGTACGGGCCGGAGAGCCTCGGCACCGCCCTCTTCGCCCGGCAGGGGAGACCCCCGGCGTTCTCGCCGGGTGACTTCTCCCCCGTCGTGTTGCGACGGGGGCTGGTGGGCCAGTCCGGTACGCAGTGGTTCTTCACCGAGGCGGGCCGTCCCTTCTCGTTCTACGCCGTGCTCGGCAGCCACCAGCGCCGGGAGATGCTGGTGCCCCGGGTCAACGCGCTGGTGACGTCGTTCGCACTCGTCCCGGCCACGGCCCAGATCCCCGGGGCGAGGCCGCAGTGGAACTGATCGGTCTCTACCTGATCGCCGCCGGCCTCCTCGTGGCCGCCGGCACCGCCAAGGTCTTCCGGCCCGACGACACCGCCCGCGCGGTCGCCGCCTTGTTGCCGGGCCGGCATGCGCCGTCGCACGCGCTGCTGCGCGGGATCGTCCGGGGCGGCGCCGTCGCGGAGGCCGCGGTCGGTCTCGCCGCCCTCGCCTTCCCCCGCCCGGCGACCGCCGCGCTGGTCGCCCTGTCCTACGCGCTCTTCGTGTGCGTGGTCGCCTACGCCCGGGCGCGGGGTGGGCCGTTGTCGACGTGTGGCTGCTTCGGCGGGGTCGACACGCCGGCCACCGGGCTCCACCTGGCCATCGATCTCCTCCTGGCCGGGACGGCCGCGATCGTCGCCGCCGCCTCCTCTCCGAGCGGCTCGCTCGCCTCGCTGCTCGTGCACCAGCCCTGGGCCGGGATGCCGTTGCTGTTCGTGAGCGCGGCCGGTCTCTGGCTGAGCGTCCTGGCGCTCTCGGCCCTGGCGACGCTCCAGGGCGCGCGGCGGCTCGTACGCGCACCCGCGACCGGCCGGGCGACCGCGTCGTGAGCGTGGCGAAGGCGCTGACCATCCGCACCTCCGCGTTCCTCGACGGCCGTCTCTCCCGGCGCAGCCTCATCAACCGGTCCGCCTTCGTGGGCAGCGCCGTGGCGATCGGCGCCGGCATGGATCTGGCGCTCAGACCCGTATCCGCCTACGGCCTCATCTGCGCGTGCGGGAACACGGGCTGCGACTGCGGCAGCACGTGCTGTTCGGGGTTCTCCGAGTTCTGCTGCGCGACCAGCGGGTTCAACTTCTGCCCCGAGAACACCGTCATGGGTGGGTGGTGGATGGCGGACAACTCCTCGTACTGCGGCGGGCCGCGCTACTACATGGACTGCAATTCCACCTGTAGCTGCGACACCGGGTGCAGCGGCGGCTTCCCCTTCTGCGAGCCGGGCTGCGACCACACCGGCTGCGGCTGTGGCGCGCAGGGCTGCGACTCGTACCTGACCGGCTGCCTCCAGTTCCGCTACGGCCAGTGCAACCAGAACGTGCCGTGCATGGGCCGGATCGTGTGCCGGGTCGTCGCCTGCGTGCCGCCGTGGCAGGTGGATCCCTCCTGCACGACCGCCGTCGCCGTGGACAACGGGACGGCCGAGCAGAACGAGCCCTGCTGGACGCCGGCGCCGCCGATGCCCCCGTGCGGGTCTCTGGCGACCAATTGCCAGGTGGTGGGGCTCGCGGCGAGCGCGGACGGCAAGGGGTACGCCGTGCTCACGTCGCTCGGGAGGCTGTTCGCCTACGGCGACTTCCCGTCCGAGGGCGATGCGTCCGAGCTGCAGCTCGACGCGCCCATCGTCGCCGTCGCCCTGTGTCACGGCGGGGGCTACTTCCTGGCCGCCGCCGACGGCGGCGTCTTCGACTACGGCGGCGCTCCCTTCCTCGGCTCCATGGGCGGCCGGCACCTGAACGCGCCCGTGGTCGGGATGGCCGCCACCCCCTCGGGCCGCGGCTACTGGCTGGCCGCGGCCGACGGCGGCATCTTCGACTACGGGGACGCCCCCTTCCTCGGCTCCATGGGCGGGCGGCACCTCAACGCCCCGATCGTCGGCATGGCCGCCACCCCCTCGGGCCGCGGCTACTGGCTGGCCGCGGCCGACGGCGGCCTCTTCGCCTACGGGGACGCCCCCTTCCTCGGCTCCATGGGCGGTCGGCACCTCAACGCCCCGATCGTCGGCATGGCCGCCACCCCCTCGGGCCGCGGCTATTGGCTGGCCGCCGCCGATGGCGGCATCTTCGCCTACGGGGACGCGGCATTCGACGGGTCCACCGGCGCCGTCCACTTGAACATGCCGGTCGTCGGCCTGGCCCCCTTCGGCAACGACGCCGGCTACTGGCTGGTCGCCCGCGACGGAGGCGTCTTCGCCTTCGGCGGCGCGCCGTTCTTGGGTTCACCGGCGTGAGCGGGAAGGAGCAGCCATGACCGGAGTCGTCGCCCTCTGCGCCGCGGCCGTCGCCGCGGCCGGAGCCGCCCGTTCGACGTGGTCCCCGTGCGGCCTCTCCATGCTGGCCAGCATCACGCCGCTGGCCGAGCAGGCCCGCGGCCATCGGTACCGCTCGACCGCGGCGTGGTTCGTGCTGGGGGCGGTGGTGGGCGGCGCCTCCCTGGGGCTGTGCCTGGCGGTCCTCGCCGCCGGAGTCGGCGCGGCAGGAGCGTCGGGCACCACGCTGGTGACGATCGCGTGCGCCGCCGCGGCGGTCGCCGCGGCCGCCGACGCGCACGTCATGGGCTTCCGCCTCCCCTTCCACCGCCGCCAGGTCAACGAGCGGTGGCTGGACCAGTTCCGCCCCTGGGTCTACGGCGCCGGGTTCGGCTGGCAGATCGGGACCGGCCTCGTCACCTACATCAAGACGTCGGCCGTCTACCTGATGATCGTGCTCGCCGCGTTGACCGCCGACCCACCTCTGGCGCTGTCGATCGGGGTGCTGTTCGGTCTGGTGCGCGGTCTCGCCGTGCTCCTCGGGCGCGGCATCACGAGCGCCGCCGCCCTCGCCGCGTTCCATCGGCGCTTCACCGACTTCGGGCCGGTCATGGCCGGCGTGGTCGTCACCGTCGAGGTGGCCGCGGTCGTGGCCCTGGCCGCGCTCGTCTCGCCCTGGGTCGCTCTGGTGCTCGCGGCCCTCGCCGGAGCCGTCGCGTGGTGGGCGACCCGCTCGGGCCGGCTTACACGCCCCGGTGGTTCTCGAAGCGCGCGTACTGCTTGAGGAAGAGCAGGTTGGCCTTCCCGGTGGGGCCGTTGCGGTGCTTGGCCACCTCAATCAGCGCGTCGTCGGCGCGGTCGATCGGCACCTCGTCGTTGTACTCGGACTCGCGGTAGATGAAGAGGACGACGTCGGCGTCCTGCTCGAGCGAGCCCGACTCGCGCAGGTCGGACAGCTGGGGCGTCTTGTCCTGGCGGGACTCGAGGTTGCGCGAGAGCTGGGAGAGGGCAACGACGGGCACCTCGAGCTCGCGGGCGAGGATCTTGAGGCCGCGGCTGATCTCGGCCACCTCGGTCTGGCGGTTCTCCGCCCGGCCCCGGCCCGTCATCAGCTGCAGGTAGTCGACCACGACGAGGCCCAGGTCGCCCTCGGTCTTCTTGAGCCGGCGGGAGCGGGCGCGGATGTCCATCACCGTCACGTTCGGGTTGTCGTCGATGAAGATGGGCGCGCCGGAGAGCCGGGTGACGGCCATCCCGATCTTGCTCCAGTCCTGGGTGCGGATCCGCCCCGTCTGCAGGCTCTGCCCGTTCACCTCCGCCTCGGAGGCCAGGAGGCGCTGGGTCAGCTCCAGGTGGCCCATCTCGAGCGAGAAGAGGAGGGCCGGGCGCCCGACGTTGAGGCCCACGTTGGCCAGGACCCCGAGCGCGAAGCTCGTCTTGCCCATGCCCGGGCGGGCACCCACGATGTTGAGCGAGGAGGGCTGGAAGCCGAGGAGGATCTTGTCCAGCTCGTGGTAGCCGGTGGCCACGCCGGTGATGGTGTCGCCCCGCTGGCCCAGCTCCTCGATGCGGTCGAGCCCGGCGCCGAGCAGCTCGTGCAGCGGCCGCATGGTGTCGGCCGTGCGGCGCTCGCCCACGTCGAAGACGAGCTGCTCCGCCTGGTCGACCGCCGCCTTGACGTCTTCGGGGACCGAGTAGCCGATGTCGGCGATCTCACCCGCCACCCCGATGAGCTTGCGCAGGAGCGCGTGCTCCTCGACGATGGCGGCGTAGTGCCGGGCGTTGGCGATCGACGGCGTGTTGGCCTGCAGCGAGATGAAGATCGAGGGGTCGCCGACCTGCTCGAGCACCCCGGAGCGCTTGAGCTCGTCGGTCACGGTCACGGCGTCGATGGCCTCGCCCCGCTCCATGAGGATCCGGATCGCCCCGAAGATGTGCCCGTGGGCGGGCTTGTAGAAGTCGGCCCCGGAGCACTTCTCGATCCCGACCGACGCCGCGTCGTTCGACAGCAGCATGGCGCCGAGCAGCGACTCCTCGGCCTCGAGGTCGTGCGGCGGGAGGCGCGCGCCGGAAGGACCGGACGGCGGGGCCGCGCGCAGCGGCCGGGGGCGGGTGTCGTCGAAGGCTTGGACCACGGCTCCCCTACTCTGACCGTCCCGCCCTGGGGACGGTAAGTCCCCAATAGGTGTGGGTAAGGCCCGTCCACGTGTGGGTAAGGCCCGCGGTCGTGTGGATAAGCCGTGTACGAGCGGTGGCCCGCAGCGGGCCTGGCTGGACCGGGATCGGCACCCCCCCATGATGGGCAAGGGGTGTCACAGCGGCGCGGATGGCGCGCCGCTCAACTGGCGGCGCTGACCTCCACCGTCACCACCGTCGCCACGTCGCGGAAGAGCTCCACGGTCACCTCGAAGGTCCCGGTCTCCTTGATGTGGTCCGGCAGCACGACGTGCTTGCGGTCCACCTCGACCCCCTTGGCCGCCCGGATGGCGTCGGCCACGTCGGCCGGGCCGATGGAGCCGAAGAGCCGCCCACCGCCCGCGGCCCGGGCGCTGATCGGGATGACCGCACCGGCGAGCAGGGTGGCCTGCGCCTCCGCCGCGGTCCGGTCCTGGGCCTCTCGCAGGTCGCGGCCGCGGCGCATCATCTGGGCCTGGCCCTCGACACCGTCGTTGGCCACGATGGCCCGCCCCTCGGGCAGCAGGAAGTTGCGGGCGAAGCCGCCCGCCACCTTCACGATGTCCCCCCGGCGGCCCACGCCGGCGACGTCGTCCCTCAGCAGGACCTTCATGCCTCGGCCCCCGCCTCGCCGGGTTCGACGACGACCTCGACCACCGCCCCCGCCTCGGCGTCGGCAACCGCCGCGTCCACGATGGCCAGCGCCTCCGCGACGTCCGCTGCGACCTCGGGCTGGGCGACCTCGGGCTCGGCGACCTCGGGCTCGGCGACCTTGGACTCGGGCTCCGACTCGCCCGGCGCAGCAGGCGCCGCGTCCGCCGCCGGGACCTCGGCGTCCACCGGGCGCTGCCGCGGCGCCTCGGCCGGCATGGAGTCGCCCAGCGTCCGCTCGCCGCGGTCGCGCCCGCCGCCGCGCCCACCGGGTCGCTCGGTCACGGTGCGCTGTGTGTAGGGGAGCAGCACGAGCTCGCGCGCCGTCTTGATGGCCATGGCCAGCGCCCGCTGGTGCTGGGCGCAGTTGCCCGTCACCCGGCGCGAGCGGATCTTGCCGCGGTCGCTCATGTACTTGCGCAGCATGGGGACGTCCTTGTAGTCGACCCACTCGACCTTGTCGCGGCACAGCGCACAGGGCTTCTTCTTGACCCGGCGGCCGAGATCCTTGGGGGTGGAGCGCCGCGCCGCGGTCCCGCCGCGTTGGTTGTTGCGTGCCATCAGAAGGGCTCCTCGTCGAATCCGTAGCCGGCGCCGGCATCGGCGGCGGGTTGTGCTTGTGGTGCCGGTGCGGGCGCAGGCGCCGACTGGCGTCCGCCGCCCCGCTGGCCCTCACCCGGCCCGCGGCGCTCGTTCTTGGTGATCTGCGCGGTGGCCCAGCGCAGCGACGGCCCGATCTCGTCCGCCACCACCTCGACCTTGGAGCGCCGGTCGCCCTCCTGGGTCTCCCAGCTGCGCTGCTCGAGCCGGCCCGCCACCATGACCCGCGCGCCGCGGGTGATGGTCTCGCTCACGTTCTCGGCCATCTCGCGCCAGCACACGACGTCGAAGAAGGAGGTCGCCTCCTCCCACTCCTGGGTCTGGCGGTTCTGCCAGCGCCGGTTGACGGCCAGCCCGAAGGTGACGTTGGCCTGGCCCGTGTTGGTGAAGCGCAGCTCGGGGTCACGGGTGACGTTCCCCACGAGCGTGACGCTGTTGTCTGACGCCATTGTCTGCTCCTCTCGTGACCGGTCAGCCGGCCGTCGCCGCTGCCGGCGCGCTCTCCGGGAGGCGCACCACCTTGTGGCGCACCACCTCGTCGGCCAGGCCCAGCATGCGGTCGAGCGCGGCCACCGTGTCGGGCTCGGCCGTGAATTCGACCACGACGTAGTAGCCCTCGCGCTTGTGGTTGACCTCGTAGGCGAAGGTGCGCTTGCCCCAGCGGTCGATGGCGCCCGGGGTGCCCCCGGTGGTGCGGATGACCTCCAGGGCGTGGTCGATGACGCCCTGAATCACGGTGGGCTCGGTGGTGGCCTCGAAGATGGCCATGACTTCGTAGGGCCGCATGTGCGGCGTACCTCCCTCTGGACCGGGCGTGCCCGGGCCCCTGACGGTCAGGAGCAGGGTCTGTTGCGGGCGATCATGCTAGCCGCCCTCAGGCCAGGACGTCGCCCAGGCCCTCCGGCGCGTGGTAGCTCTCGGCGTCGCTCGGGAAGTTCCCGCTGCGCACGTCCTCGGCGAAGGCCGCGATGGCCTCGGTGGCGATCCGCCCCACCTCCGCGTAGCGGCGGACGAACTTGGGCGGCGTCCCCTTCCCGAGCCCGAGCAGGTCGTGGAAGACCAGGACCTGGCCGTCGCAGGCCGCCCCGGCGCCGATGCCGATGGTCGGGACGTCGACGGACTCGGTCACCGCGGCGCCGACGACGTCGGGCACCCCCTCGATCACGAAGGCGAAGCACCCCGCCGCGGCCAGCGCCTTGGCCGCGTCGAGCAGGGCCGTCGCCGCGTCGGCGGTCTTGCCCTGGACCCGGAAGCCGCCCATGGCCAGGACCGACTGGGGGGTCAGCCCGAGATGCCCCATCACCGGGATCTCGGCCCGGATGATCGCCTCAATGGCCGGGAGGCGGGCCCGCCCGCCCTCGAGCTTCACGGCGTGTGCGCCGGCGCGGACGAGGGTGGCGGCGTTGCGCACCGCGTCCTCGGGGGAGAGGTGGTAGCTCATCCAGGGCATGTCGCCCAGGATCAGGCAGCGCGGCTTGGCCCGCGCCACCGCCGCGGTGTGGTGGGCCATGACGTCGATGTCGACGTGCAGCGTGTCCTCGTAGCCGAGCACGGTGTTGGCCACCGAGTCGCCGACCAGGATGATGTCGGCTCCCGCCTCCGAGACGATGCGCGCCCCGGGCTCGTCGTAGGCGGTGACCATGACGATCGGTATGTCGCCGTTGCGCCGTTTGCGCGCCCGCAGCGCAGGGACGGTGACGGGACCCTCGCTCACGGCGCCGGCGCCGCCTTCTTGGGGCGCGGCTTCCGGCCGCCGGCGGGGTACTTGCGCATCAGGTGGTGCCAGGAACACGACGGGCACACCTCGACCTCGTAGCAGAGCACCGGCTCGGGGCGCCGGCACAGGGCCTTGAGCTCCGCCGCCGTGCCCGGGCAGCGCCCGCCGGCCGGCAGCTTGGCCCCGAAGACGAAGGTGACGGTCACCAGCCGGCCCTCGTCGCAGATCGGGCAGACCTCCTTGGTCGGCCTCCCCACGTTGCGGGCGGCCCGGAGCAACTCAGGGTGGGCGTCGCAGACGTCGGTCCGGAGCACCTTGCCCCGCTCGACCTCGCGGACCAGGCCGTTGCGCACAATCCGGTACTCGACCTGGGCGGTGACGTCAGGGCTCACCGCTCGGGAGGACGACCTCGGCTCCGAGGTGACGGACACGGCCGCCAGGCTACCCCCCAGGTCTTCGGACGGGGCGCCCGCGGGGGGACGATCATGGCCAAATCAGGCACGCCCGTGACCGTTGCGTGACAAAAAGCTGTACAGCGCTATATCGAATCGATATACTGAACCGTCATGTTGGACCTGGCCATTCTGGGCCTCCTCGAAGAACGCGACCTCCACGGCTACGAGATCCGGCGCCAGCTGCGCGAGCACCTGGGCCTGCTGGCCAACGTCTCCTTCGGCTCCATCTACCCCGCCCTGACCCGCCTGGAGAAGTCCGGCGCCGTCGAGGCGACCGAGGGAGCGGGCACAGAGGGCGGCCAGCCGGCCGCGCCGGCGCCCCCCACCGGCTCGCTCAGCGGCGAGCTGGCCGTGCTGCGGTCCCGGCGCCACTCCCCGACCCGGGCCCGGCGGGGCAAGAAGGTCTACCGGATCACCGACGCCGGGCGGCAGCTCTTCGGCGAGCTCCTCGCCGGCGGCGGCGCGGACGACGCCCGCAGCTTCGGGCTGCGCCTGGCCTTCGCCCGCCACCTCGCCCCCCAGGCCCGGCTGGCGCTGCTCGAACGCCGGCGCGCCCTGCTCGTGCAGCGCCTCGGCGAGGCCGAGGCCGCACGCGCCGACCTCGACGTCTACGCCCGCTCGGTGGTCCAGCACACCGCCGACGGCGTTGCCCGCGACATCAGCTGGCTCGACACCCTCATCGCGTCCGAACGTGCCGCCCTCGTCACCGCGGGCACCGAGCCGGTCGCATGACGAACGCCCGCAGCATCGATACCGAAGAAGGAGACAGTTCCATGCCCACTCCCATCCGCCTCGCGATCGCCGGCGTCGGCAACTGCGCCAGTTCCCTCGTTCAGGGGATCACCTATTACCGCGACGCGGATCCCGGCGACGTCGTGCCCGGCCTCATGCACGTGGAGCTCGGCGGCTACCACGTGCGCGACGTGGTCCCGGTGGCGGCCTTCGACGTGGACCAGGCCAAGGTCGGCACCGACCTGGGCAAGGCGATCCACGCCGGGCAGAACAACACGATCCGCTTCGCCGAGGTGGGCGAGCTGGGCATCACGGTCCAGCGCGGGCCGACCTTCGACGGGCTCGGCAAGTACTACGCCGAGACGGTCGAGGAGTCGCCCGCGGAGCCCGTCGACGTGGCCGAGGCGCTGCGCGACGGCGCGGGCCGACGTCCTGGTCTCCTACCTGCCCGTGGGCTCCGAGCTGGCCCAGCGCCACTACGCCCAGGCCTGCCTGGACGCCGGGGTCGCCTTCGTCAACGCCATCCCCGTCTTCATCGCCTCGGACCCCGAGTGGGCCCGCAAGTTCCGCGACGCCGGCGTGCCCATCGTCGGCGACGACATCAAGAGCCAGGTGGGCTCGACCATCGTCCACCGCATCCTGACCCGCCTCTTCGAGGACCGCGGCCTGGCCCTCGACCACACCTACCAGCTCAACTTCGGCGGCAACATGGACTTCAAGAACATGCTCGAGCGGGAGCGGCTCGAGTCCAAGAAGATCTCCAAGACCCAGGCCGTCACCAGCCAGTTAGAGGACAACGTGCTCGATGCGGACGACGTCCACGTCGGCCCGTCCGACCACGTCCCGTGGCTGAAGGACCGCAAGTGGGCCTACATCCGCATGGAGGGCCGCAACTTCGGCGACGTGCCGCTCAACTTGGAGCTCAAGTTGGAGGTGTGGGACTCGCCCAACTCCGCCGGCGTCATCATCGACGCCGTCCGCTGCGCCAAGCTGGCGCTCGACCGCGGCATCGGCGGCCCCCTGCTCGGCCCCTCGGCCTACTTCATGAAGTCGCCCCCGGTGCAGTACCACGACGACGTGGCGCACCAGCTCGTCGAGTCGTTCGCCGCCGGGGAGGCGCAGGAGAGCTGGCCGGCCGACTGAGCCGCAGCGCTCGAACACAGGGCTCTCAGCGCACGGCTCTCAGCGCACGACGCACGGCGCGCGCGTGGCACGGCGCTTTCAGGGCACGGCGCTTCGAGAACTCTCAACGGTCGCGTTTAGAGTCTGCAGAAACATCGCCGACGGCGGCCGACCCGTTCCGCCGGGACGATTCCGGCGG
The DNA here is from genome assembly GCA_963837125.1 of uncultured Acidimicrobiaceae bacterium. Lineage (GTDB taxonomy): Bacteria > Actinomycetota > Acidimicrobiia > Acidimicrobiales > RAAP-2 > Bog-473. The sequence goes on from CAWILW010000008.1 coordinate 88,235, forward strand.
CCGGACCCGGCGGCCTCGGCCGAAGACGCCTAGACCAGGATGCGCTCCGCGGGCGCGCGCACCCCGACCACGGCCAGCGTGCGGCCCATCCCGAGGAAGGTGCCGCAGCAGATGGTGAGGTCCGCCAGCTCCTCGTCGGAGTACGCCTCGTGCAGCCGGCCCCACAGTTCGTCGTCCATGCCCAGGTGGTCGATCGCGAAGCGCTCGGCGAACTCGGCCGCCAGGCGCTCCCGGGCGCTCAGCTCCGTCGCGGCGCGCCAGTCGGACACCTCGGTGTAGAAGGGCTCGCCGGCCCCCGCCTCGGCCCCGTCGCGGGCCCGCGTGTCGCGGCACACCGCGCAGTCGTTGATCAGCGCGATGGTCCAGCGCGCCGCCTCGCGCTCGCGCACCGAGAGCTGAGAGTTGCCGTAGACCGCCTCGGACAGCTTCCCCATGCCCGCCGCCATCTTCGGGCGCAGCAGCGCCCAGTCGATGTGCTCGCCCATGCCGCTCTCGGGTGCCGTGATCCTGGTCATGGGCCGAGGGTAGCCCGGCCGGGTCTCCCCCGCCCGGCCTCCCCCGCCCGGCTCACGGCTCTGGCTGCTGCGCGGCCCACCACTCCCGCAGGCGCGCCGCGGCGGCCTCCGCGCCGAGCGGGCCCTCGTCGAGGCGCAGCTCCATGAGGAACGCGAGCGCCTGCCCGACGGCGCGGCCGGGCTGGAGGCCGAGCAGCTCCATCACCTGGTTCCCGTCGAGGTCCGGGCGGAGCGAATCGAGCTCCTCCCGCTCGCGCAGCTCGGCGATGCGGGCCTCCAGCTCGTCCATGCGCCGCGCCACGGCCCGGGCCTTGGCGGCGTTGCGGGTGGTGCAGTCGCAGCGGGTCAGCTCGTTGAGCTGATCCAGCAGCGGGCCGGCGTCGCGCACGTAGCGGCGCACCGCCTTGTCGGTCCAGCCGAGACCGTAGGTGTGGAAGCGCAGGTGCAGCTCGACGAGACGCACCACCGTGTCCACCTCCGCCGCGGGGTAGCGCAGCGCCTCCATGCGGGTCCTCGTCATCCGCGCCCCGACGACCTCGTGGTGGTGGAAGGTCACGCCACCGTCGGTGATGGCACGCGTGCGCGGCTTGCCGACGTCGTGGAACAGCGCGGCCAGGCGCAGCATCCGGTCCGGTGAGGTCTTGTCGACGACCGCGAGCGTGTGCGCCAGGACGTCCTTGTGCCGGTGGATCGGATCCTGCTCGAGCGCGAGCCCGGGCAGCTCGGGCAGGAAGTCCTCGGCCAGTCCGGTGCGCACGACGAACCACAGCGCCTGCGACGGCACGTCGACCATGACGATCTTGTCCAGCTCGTCGCGGATCCGCTCGGCCGAGACGATGGAGAGCCGTCCGTGCATGCGCTCCACCGCGGCAACCAAGGCGGGGTCCGGCTCGAGCGCGAAGCGCGCCGCGAAGCGCGCCGCGCGCAGCATGCGCAGCGGGTCGTCCCCGAACGAGATCTCCGGGTCGAGCGGCGTGCGCAGCCGCCCCGCCGCCAGGTCGTTCAGCCCGTTGAAGGGGTCGATGAGCTCCATGTCGGGCAGGCGCAGCGCCAACGCGTTGATGGTGAAGTCGCGGCGCGACAGGTCCACGTCGATGTTGTCCCCGAAGCTGACCTCGGGCTTGCGCGACTCGGGCACGTAGACCTCGGCCCGGTGGGTCGTGATCTCGTAGATCCGGCCGTCCTTGCGGGCACCGACGGTGCCGAAGCGGGCCCCCTGCAGCCAGATGTCGTCCGCCCAGCCGCGCACCAGGCGCTCCGTCTCGTCGGGGCGGGCGTCGGTCGTCAGGTCGACGTCCGCGCCCGGTTCGGCTCCGGCGGAGAACGAGCGCGTCACGCACGGAGCCGCCCACCAGATACAGCGTCCGCCCGGCGCCCGCGAAGCGGCGCGCCAACTCCTCGGTGGCGCTGACGAGGGGGCGGAACCGCTCGGGCACCGACGTGGACTGCACCCGCCCACGGTAGTGCCTGCATCTAGCCTCTCCCTGTGTCGACGCGCTGGGCCAGGACCGCCCTCTGCACGCTCGCCGTGGCTGTCGCAACCCTTCTCGGCCCGGCCGGCGCGGGCGCCCGCACCACGTCGGTGCGCGCCGCTGTGGACGCCCCGCCGCTCGCGCTGGCGTCACAGACGTCATGGGTGACGCCCGCCGCTCCCTGGTTCACCCTGGCGCTGGACATCGGGCCGTCCGAGGCGCCGGCGGCGGGGCTCCACGTGGGCCTGACCTTCTATTCGCGCATGGACGACGAGTCCCAATTGCAGCAGTCGATCAGCGGCACGCCCCAGGGGGCCGTGCTGCTGCGGATCCCCGACGTCCCCGTCAGCACCGGCGCCGGCGGGCTCACGGCGTCGTCCTGCGTGACGGTGCTGCCCGACACCTCCGCCAGCGCACCCGCGACCGGGACCGGGGCGTGCGCCGCCGGCGGCCCGACCCTCTACCTCGACTGCACGCCGGGCACGGGCCGCTGCGGCGACGTGTACCCCGTCGCCGTCTCGTTGCTGCGGCAGGGGTCGACCGCTCCGCTGGCGCACTTCACCACCTTCGTCACCTACCAGGAGGCGGGCGCCCCCGGCTCCATCGGCCAGGGCGGCCAGCTGCGGGTCGGGGTCGTGGTGCCGGTCACCACGGGCACCGGCGCGGTCGCCATGGCGGGCGCGCTCTCGGACCACGGGGACGTGGCCACGACGCTGGCCGTGAGCCCGCTCGCGGTGGGCGCCATGGAGCAGGGGCGCTCGCGCGACGGCCTGCGCGCGCTGGACGAGCTGGCCTCGTTGAGCGGCGACGAGGTCCTCGACCAGTCCTACGTCCCGGTCAACCTGGCGTCCCTCTCGGGGGCGGGGCTGGCCGGCGAAATCACCCTGCAGCTGCAGCGGGGCGACGAGCTGTTGCACTCCGCCGGCCTCAAGCCGGCGGGCGGCCCGTGGGTCGACGCGTCCTCCTCGTTCACGCAGGGCGATGCCACCAACCTCGCCGCGGGGCTGCAGGTGGCCCGGTCCCCCCAGATCGTGCTCGGCGACGGCGACCTGGCCGCGGGCGGCCTGACCCCCAACTACACCTTCGCCCAGCCCTTCACGCTCGACCTCGGCCACGGGTCCACCCTGCCCGCCGTCGCGTCGAACAGCACGCTGAGCGCGCGCTTCACCGCGACCCCCCGCAACCCGGTGCTCGGCGCCGAGCAGCTGCTCGCCGCGCTGTCCTTCGTCCACTTCGAGAATGCGGCTCTGACGGCGGCCCGCGGCGTGGTGGTGGACCCCCCGGCCGGCTGGCGGGCCTCGGGTGCCTTCATGGGGACGCTCCTGGGCGGCCTCAGCGGCAACCCGGCCCTCAGCGCGGTCACCCTCAGCCAGCTCTTCGAGCAGGTGCCCGTGGGGGGCAACCGCGAGCCGTCCACCCGGCGGCTCCAGGCCGGGCCGGCCGGTCACGGCATCACGCACAGCGCGGCGGTGCGCATCGCCCAGTCCCGCCAGGCGCTCGGCGCCTGGAGCGCGGCGGTGAGCGGGCACCCGCCCGAGCTCACCACGCTGGCCGACGCACTGCTCACCACCGAGGCCAAGGGGCTCAGCACGGTCGGGCGCGGCGCGGCGCTGACCGCCTACGGGAGGGCGTTCGACGGCGAGACGGGGAAGATCACGCTGGCCACCGAGCGCACGGTGACGTTCACCTCGCAGCGGGCACCGATCCCCATCACGGTGCTCTCGGCCGCCGCCTACCCGGTGCACGTGGTCGTGACGCTGGCCAGCGACAAGTTCACCTTCCCCGACGGCAACTCGCAGCCGCTGACGCTGTACCGCCCGACCACCTCGGTGCGGGTGACGGCGCAGGCGCGCACCTCGGGTGACCGCCTCCCCATTGAGGTCACGCTGCACACCCCCGACGGCCAACTGACCCTGGCCCGCACGGTGCTCACCGTGCAGTCGACCGCCATCTCCTTCGTCGGGGTGGCCCTCACCGTCCTGGCCGGGGCGGTCCTGTTGGTCTGGTGGGTGCGCACGTGGCGCCGCTCGCGCCGGGCGCGGCCCCGGGCGCACTGACGTGGCCGTCCCCGAGCGCTCGCGCACCCTGTCGCTGCGGACGTCGGCCGCCTACGTGGCGGCCGGGACCAGCGTCTCGCGGGTCACCGGGCTGCTCCGCTTCGTGGCGCTGGCCTGGGCGCTCGGCCAGACGCCGCTCGCCGACTCCTACAACCTGGCCAACACGACGCCGAACATGCTCTACGACGTCGTGCTGGGCGGGGTCCTCTCGGCCACGTTCATCCCGGTCTTCGTCGACCGGTTGGCCACCAAGGACGAGGGGGAGGCGTTCGAGTCGATCTCCGCCGTCCTCTCCGTCTCCGTCGTCGTCCTCGCGGTGACCACCGTGGCCGCGCTGGTGGCGGCGCCCTTCCTCATCGGCGCCCTGACGGCGCTCGATACCCACGCCCACCCCGCCGAGATCAACCGCGTCGTGCAGGAGCGGGCGGTGGCCACCTCGTTGCTGCGCTGGTTCGTGATCCAGATCGCCGCCTACGGGCTGTTCGCCCTGGGCGCCGCGCTGCTCAACACCCGCCGCAAGTTCGTCGCCGTGGCCTGGGCGCCCATCGTCAACAACCTGGTCTGCATCGGGATCCTGATCTGGTTCGGGCTGTGGGCCGGCCACGGCGCCTCGCTGGCCAGCGTCGAGGCGCACCGGGGCCAGCTCGTCCTGCTCGGCCTCGGCACCTCGCTCGGCGTCGTGCTCCAGGGCGTCGCGCTCCTCCCGAGCCTGCGCCGCGCCGACCTCGGCCTCCTGCGCTGGAACTGGAACCCCCGCGACGAGGCGCTGGCCACCGTGGCCCGCCTGGGCGGGTGGACCTTCGGCTTCGTGGTGGCGAACCAGATCGCCCTCTTCGTCGTCACGGTGCTGGCCGGCAGCGTCCCGGGCCCCGACCCGGTCTCGTCCTACATCTACGCCTACGCCTTCATGCAGCTCCCCTACGGCGTGATCGCGGTCACGGTCATGTCGGTGGTCACCCCCGACCTGGCCGACCGCTGGTCGACGGGGCAGCGCGCGGCCTTCTTGCACCGGATGTCGGGCGGCCTCCGCGCCGTCCTGGCCCTCATCATCCCCTCGGCCGTCGGGATGCTGCTCCTGGCCCGGCCCCTGGTCGCGCTGCTGCTCGGCTTCGGGCACAGCACGCCCGCCGAGACGGCCACCACCGGCGCCGCGCTGTCCATGTTCGCGCTCGGCCTGCCGGGGTTCTGCACCTACCTCTACCTCGTCCGGGTGCTGCAGTCGATGCGGCGGACCAAGGTCGCCTTCTACCTCTACCTGGTCGAGAACGCGCTGAACATCGCACTGGCCCTGGCGCTGGTGCACCCGCTCGGTGTGCGCGGCCTCGCCCTGTCCCTCTCCATCGCCTACACCGTCGCCGCCGTGGCGGCCCTCGCCGTGTTCCGCCGGTGGTTCGGGCGCCTGGCCGAGCGCGAGACGTGGGCGCCGCTGTGGCGCGTCGTCGTCGCCTCGGTCCCCATGGCCGTCGTCGTGCTGGTCGTGTCCAACCTCTCGGGGTCGACGACCGCCGCCGCCCTCCTGGCCCGCGTCGTGGGCGCGACGGTGGCCGGCGTGCTGACCTTCGGCGCCGTGGTCATCTGGCTGGGCCGGCGCCACGATGCGGGCCGCCGGCCCCCGCCGGAGCGCCCGCCCAGCCCCTTCGGCCCCCTCGGCGCCTCCCGCGGGGTCTGAGCCGACCCGAACCCCGGCCGTCGCCCCCGGTCCGCCCCGGCCGTCGCCTCCCTCCCGGGGCCGCCCGTGGCAGACTCCGGGCATGCCCGGGGTCCACATCGTCACCGACAGCGCCTGCGACCTGAGCGACCAGCTCGTCAAGGAGCACAACGTCATCGTCGTGCCGCTGACCATCCGCTTCGGCGCCGAGGAGCTCGAGGACCGCCGCCAGCTCAGCCCGGCCGAGTTCTGGGAGCGCTGCCGCGGCAAGGGCGACCTCCCCGAGACCGCGGCCCCCTCCCCCGGCGCCTTCCAGGCCGCCTTCCAGCAGGCCGCCGACGAGGGCGCGCGCGCGGTGCTCTGCCTCACCATCTCGTCGAAGGTCTCGGGCACCTACACGTCGGCGCGGACCGCCGCCGACACGTTCGGCGCGGTGCCGGTGCGCGTCGTCGACACCTTCTCGCTCACCATGGGCCAGGGCCTGCTCGTGCTCGCGGCGGCCGAGGAGGCCGCCGCCGGCGCCGGGCTCGACGAGCTCGTGGCCGCCACGGAGGACCGCATCGGCCGCACCCGCATCTACGGCGTGCTCGGCGGCCTGGAGCACCTCCAGCGCGGCGGGCGCATCGGCGGGGCCCGGGCCCTGCTCGGTTCGCTGTTGAACATCAAGCCGGTGATCCAGCTCAAGGACGGCGAGGTCGCCGAGGAGTCCAAGCAGCGGACCCGGGCCCGGGCGCTGGCCTACCTCAAGGCCAAGGTGGCCGGGGACGCACCGCTGGAGCGGCTGGCCGTGGCCGACGGCGCCTGCGACGACTTCGCCGACGTGCTGGCCAGCCTGAAGGACATCGTCACCGAGCACCCGCTGGTGGCGGTCGACCTCGGCCCCGTGGTCGGCACCCACGCCGGGCCCAACACGGTCGGGGTCTGCTACATCGTGCCTGCGAGGACGGCCCAGACGGCCAAGACGACCGGGACAGCCGGGTAGTCTCACGCCGTGGCAGAGAACGACATCTCCGACGCCCTGACCGGGCGTGCCCTCGACACGGTCGACACGGTGGTCGCCACCGTCAACGACAAGGCCGTCCGCCCGGCCATCGTCGCCGCCCGCGGCATCGTGTTCGGGGTCGTCATCTCGGTGATCGGGATCACGGTCGTCGTCCTCTTCTGCGTCATGTTCATCCGCCTCACGACGATCGCCGGCCACAGGATCTGGGCCTCCTACCTGGTGCTCGGGCTCTTGTTCTGCGGCGCAGGCGCGATCTTGTACTCGCGCCGCGGCGTGCCGCCCGATGCCTGAGCGCCGCAAGGTCGTCATCATCGGGAGCGGGCCGGCCGGCCTCACGGCCGCGCTCTACAGCGCCCGGGCCCAACTCGAACCGCTCGTGATCGAGGGCGAGCCCTCCTCCACCAGCGACCAGCCGGGCGGCCAGCTCATGTTGACCACCGACGTGGAGAACTACCCCGGCTTCGTCGACGGCATCATGGGCCCCGAGCTGATGGGGATCATGCGGGCGCAGGCGCTGCGCTTCGAGGCGGAGCTGCGCACGGCCAAGGTCAGCCGAATTGAGGTCGCGCCGTGGCCCTTCGAGGTCTGGGTGGGCGACCCGGGGGCCGACGAGCCGACCCTGCTGGCCGACACCCTCATTGTCGCCACCGGTGCCCGCGCCCTCATGCTGGGCGTGCCCAACGAGGACCGGCTGCTCGGCTACGGCGTCTCGACGTGCGCCACCTGCGACGGCTTCTTCTTCCGCGAGCAGCACATCGCCGTCGCCGGCGGGGGCGACTCCGCGCTCGAGGAGGCGCTCTTCCTCACCCGCTTCGGCTCCAAGGTCACCGTGATCCACCGCCGCGACGAGCTGCGGGCCTCCAAGATCATGCAGCAGCGCGCCTTCGCCAACCCCAAGATCGACTTCGCCTGGAACTCGGTCGTCACCGACATCCTGGGCGACACCAAGGTGAGCGGGCTGCGCCTGCGCGACACGGTCAGCGGCGAGACGTCCGAGCTCAATGCGACGGGGCTCTTCGTCGCCATCGGCCACGAGCCCAACAGTTCCCTGCTCAAGGGCCAGGTCGAGCTGGAGGACAACGGCTACGTCAAGACGTTCGGCGGCACCACCCGCACCAGCGTCGACGGGGTCTTCGCCTGCGGCGACGTGCAGGACAACTACTACCGCCAGGCCGTGACCTCCGCCGGCTCGGGCTGCATGGCCGCCATCGACGCCGAGCGCTGGCTGGAGGAGCGGGGCGAGTAGCCCGGGAACAGAACCGGGGGCGGCGGCGTTGCATCCACTGACAAGGAGAGTTGATGAGCGAGCATGTTGTGACCCTGAGCGACGCTACCTTTGACGAGCATGTCAAGGCTTCGGACGTCCCCGTCCTGGTGGACTTCTGGGCCGAGTGGTGTGGCCCGTGCAAGATGATCTCCCCGGTCCTGGAGGAGATCGCCCAGGAGCAGGCGGGCAAGATCCAGATCGGCAAGCTCAACATCGACGACAACCTCGACGTGACCCGTCGCTTCGACGTGATGAGCATCCCGACGCTGATCCTGTTCAAGGACGGCGAGCCCCAGATGCGCCTGATCGGGGCGAAGCCCAAGGGCCAGCTGCTCGAGGAGATCTCGGCCTACCTGTAGGCCTCCCCCTGCGTCCCGGCGACCGCGGCGACGCGGTCTCCGACGTCCAGCACCGCCTCAGCGCCATCCTCCCCGGCGCGCCGGTCGACGCCGACGGCATCTTCGGCCCCGCGACGCGGGCCGCGCTCGAGGCCTTCCAGCGCCTGCGGGGGCTGCGCGTCGACGGCGTGTGCGGAGCGCAGACCTGGAACACCCTGGTGGAGGCCGGTTTTCGGCTGGGCGACCGCTTCGTGTACCGCCGGACCCCGATGCTGCGGGGTGACGACGTCGCCGAGCTCCAGCAACGCCTGTGCACCCTCGGGTTCGACACGGGCCGCGTGGACGGCATCTTCGGCGACGCCACCGTGCGCGCCCTGGGCGAGTTCCAGCGCAACGCCGGCCTCCCCGTCGACGGGATCGTCGGCGGCGCGACCCTCCACGAGTTGTTGAGGCTCGAGAGCCGCCACCACGACGGCGCGCTCGTGTCCTCGGTGCGGGCGCGGGCCGCGCTGCGCGACGCGCCGCACACCCTGCGGGGCCGCCACGTGGCCGTCGGCGAGAGCGGCGGCCTCGGGAGCGTGACCGGCGCCCTGCGCCGGCGGCTGACCCTGGGCGGGACCCGGGTCACCGAGCTGCACCACCCCGACGACGCCGTGCAGGCCAAGGAGGCCAACGAGCTGGCGGTGGACGTCTTCGTCGGCCTGCGGCTCAACCCCTCCGCCTCGTCGTGCCGCACCGCCTTCTGGTCGGGGCCCCACGACGAGTCCCCCGGCGGCCGGCTGCTGGCCGAGCTGGTCCAGTGCGCCCTGCCCGAGGCGCTCGGCGTGGCCGACGCCGGCGTGCACGGCATGGCCCTGCCGATCCTGCGCGAGACCCGGATGCCCGCCGTGCTCATCGAGGTGGGCCCCGCCAGCGCCGTGGTCGAGCGGGCCTCCACCCTCGCCGCGGCCATCTCCGCCGCGCTGGGACGCTGGGCCGACGCCTCCTGGGACTGACCGGACCCCCTACCGCTTACGGGTAATCGCCCAGGTGAGGCGGCCGACGGACGCTTGCGTGGCATTCGCGCGTCCGGGGCGACGCTTGCGCGATCAAAGCCTCGGGGAGATGAACCAGGTGACAATCCACAACGTCATGCACAGGTTGTGGATGAAGCTGAACCGACCCTTGACAGTTGCGTGAACTACGTGACGGCGCCGTCACCGACCATGGCGCGGTAGATGCGTTCGAGGTCCTCGAGGGTGGCGAATTCGACCACCAGCCTGCCCCTCCGGTTCTGGATGTCGACCTTGACCCTGGTGTTGAGGTAGGTCGACAGGAGCTCCTCGAGCTCGACCACACCGGGTTCGGGGAGCTTGCGCACCGCGACCCGGCGGCCGGGGGCGGCCTCGGTCGTACCTCGAGTCGTACCCCGCTGCGGCGGGGCGGCGGCCGACTCGGGCTCGGCCGGCACGACCCGCAGCTCGGCGCCGCCCTGGCGGACGAGGTCCTCGACGGCGCGCACCGTCAACCCTTCGTCGATGATGCGCTCCACCAGCTTCTCCTGGAGGGCCCGGTCCGGGGTCCCGAGGAGGGCGCGGGCGTGGCCGGCCGAGATCGAGCGCTCGGCCAGGGCGCGCTGGGCCCCCGCCGGCAGCTGCAGCAGGCGCAGGGTGTTGGTGACGGTCGCCCGCCCCTTGCCCATGCGCGTCGCCACCTGCTCGTGGGTCAGGCCGAACTCGTCGATGAGCTGTTGGTAGGCCGCCGCCTCCTCCAGCGCGTTGAGGTCCTCCCGGTGCAGGTTCTCCACCAGCGCCTGCTCCAGGCTGGCCACGTCGTCGGCCACCTGCACCAGGACGGGGATCGTCTGCAGGCCGGCCCGCCGGGCCGCCCGCCAGCGCCGCTCCCCCGCGATCAGCTCGTAGGTCTCCGCCTCGTCGTGCAGCTCGCGCACCAGCACGGGCTGGAGCAGCCCGACGGCCTTGATGGAGGCCGCCAGCGCGGCCATGGACTCCTCCTCGAAGTGACTGCGGGGCTGGAAGACGTTGGGGCGGATGTGCGAGATCGGCACCACCCTGAGGAGGGAGTCCGACTCCCCCGTCGCTTCGCTCGGGATCAGAGCGCTCAGCCCCTTACCGAGTCCGCTGCGGCGCGCCATTGCTCACCTCCTTTGCCAGCTCGCGGTAGGCGACGGCGCCACGCGAGGCAGGATCGAACGTCGTGATGGGCTGCCCGAACGAGGGCGCCTCGGAGAGGCGGACCGTGCGGGGGATGACCACCCGGCAGACCCGCTCGGCGAAGTGCTCGCGCACCTCGTTGGCCACGTCGACGGAGAGCCGGGTGCGGGCGTCGTACATGGTCAGGACGATGGTGGTCACCTCGAGGGTGGCGTTCAGGTTGGTCGAGACCAGGTTCACGTTGCGCAGGAGCTGGCTCAGGCCCTCGAGGGCGTAGTACTCGCACTGGATGGGCACCATCACCTCGTCGGCCGCGGCCAGGCCGTTGACGGTGATGAGCCCCAGCGACGGCGGGCAGTCGATGAGGACGAAGTCGAAGTCGTCCACCACCGTGTCGATGGCCTTCTTGAGCTTGAGCTCCCGGCTGAAGGCCGGGACGAGCTCGATCTCCACTCCGGCCAGGTCGATCGTCGCCGGGGCCACGAAGAGGTTCTTGACGCTCGTCGGCTCGATGCAGTCCTCCAGCGGCTGGTCCCGCATGATCACGTCGTACATGGACAGCTCGAAGTTCCGGGCCTCGACGCCCAGGCCGGTGGTGGCGTTGCCCTGGGGGTCGAGGTCGACGACGAGGACCCGGTAACCCTGCTCGGCCAGCGCCGCCCCGAGGTTGACCGTGGTGGTCGTCTTGCCCACGCCGCCCTTCTGGTTGGCCACGGCGATGATGCGGGGCAGCTCGCGCTCGGCCGGCTTGGAGCCGTTGAGCAGATCGGAGGCCTCCTGGCGGATGGCGGGGGCCCGCTGGGTGTGGTCCGCCTCCGCGGTCGCCGCAGCCTTCGTCGCAGGTCCTCTGGGCGCGGGCTTGGTCGCCGTCTTGGTCGCCGTCTTGGGCGAGGGCGGCGGGGCGACCTGGCCCTGGGAACCGGGGTCCGGAGCCACCTCGGGGGCCTCGACGGTCTGTTCGGCGGCAGCCGCGGCCGACTGCTGGGCCGGGGGCTCGGCCGGGGCGGGGGGAGTGGCCGCCTGGCCGGTCTCGGCGGGCGGCTCCGGAGCGGCCGGGGCCGGGGGAGTCGTCTGGTCTGCCTCGACGGTGGGTGGGGGAGACGGCGCTGGCTCGGGCTCGGCCTCGGGCTCGGCGATCAGGCTCTTCACGGGGTCCATGGAGGTGGGGTGCTCCGATGGGGATGGCGTGTCCTGGTCGTAGAATCCGGACCCTTCAGCTGCATGTGGTGACTCGGGGGCTCCCCTGTCCCGGCGCCTGATGCGCATCAAGCAGGTTCTCCGAGTCGCCGCCGCACGGGGCCTATCCTGGCCTGCCGGGACCGCGAGGTCAAGGGTTGAGGAATGTTTCACGTGGAACCCCCGGTTCCACCCCCCGGCGGGCCAACGGCCCGTTCCACGTGGAACACGGCCCGGGCGCGGCCCGCGCCGGCGGCTTCGGGCCCCACCGGCCGGTGCGGATCAGAACAACGGCTTCTTGCCCGGGACCCCGTTGCGGCGGGGGAAGCGTTCGGGACAGGGGCGAACCTGCCGCAGGGTCTGGTAGTCGAACTCCTCGTGGACGACGTCGGCGGGGACCAGTCCGAATTGGGCCAGGGAATCGGCGGGCCAGCGGGCCCGCTCGGGATCGGACCCGACGTGGTCCTCCGCCGGCGGCTCGGAGACGACCAGCCAGCCCGCCACCTTGAGCAAAGGGGCGGCGCACTCGGCCACCACGGCGGGCCGCCCGAAGGAGCGGGCCAGCGCCCCGTCGAAGCCGCCCCTGAGGCCCTCCTGGCGCCCGCTGAGCTCGGCCCGCTGGTGCAGCACCGCGACCCGGTCCGAGAGCCCCAGGCGGCTCACGGCCCGGCTCAGGAAGGCGGCGCGCCGGGCCCCGGCCTCCAGCAGCTCCATCGTCGCCTCGGGCCAGCGGGCCGCCACGACGAGGCCCGGGAGGCCGCCGCCGGACCCCAGGTCGACCAGGCGAGGGTGGGGTGGGCCGCCGGCCGCCAGGCGGCGCGCCACGGTGGCGAAGCCCTCGGCGTGGCGGAGCTGTGGCGCAATGGGGCCGGGCCCCAGGTATCCCGCCTGGCGCGCCTCGGCCAGGATCTCGTGCAACACGGTGGGGGAGCGGTCCCCCTCGTCGGCGCCTGGCACCGACGGCGCGTCAGCTCCCGGGCGCGATGACGATGTGGCGGTCGGGGTCCTCGCCCTCGGAGCGGGTCACGACGCCGGGCATCTCGTTGATGGCGTCGTGCACCGACTTGCGGTCCGCCGGGCTCATGGCCTCGAGCGCCTTCTCCTGCCCCGAGGCCAGGACCTCCTCGGCGATCTGGACGCTGAAGCGCTTGAGCGCCGCCGAGCGCCGCTCCCGGTACCCGGCCACGTCGACGAGGATGCGGTCCGTCCGCGACGGGCACTGGCGCTGCACGACCGCCCGCGTGAGGTCCTGCAGGGCGCTCAGCGTGGATCCCCGGGGTCCGACCAGGATCCCCAGGTCCTCTCCCGAGGCGGCGATCTCGACCGTCTCCTCGTCGAGCAGCCGGGTCTCCACGGTCCCCTCCAGGCCGAACTCACTCAGGAGGCCGGCCACGAACACCCGACCGGCCTCACCTTGCTCTTCGAGCGTCATTCCTTCGGCCATGTCCTCTGCCTCCTTCGGTTGGGTGCTCCGCTGGGAAGCCCTCTCGGCGGACGGCCCCGCCGAGGAGCCGTTCCTCGAGCCTTCCCGCGATCCTGCGCCGGCCGTGGCCGACTTGCTCCGGTTGCGCCGGCGGCGGGCCGAGCGACTGGTCCCCGTGCCCGTCCCCCCCGCCGTCGTCGTGCTCGTTCCCTCGCCGGCGGCGGACCCGTTGGGCGTCCCGCTGGAGCCGTCGCGGCCGGTCGAACTCCCGCCCGAGCCGGCACGCTGGCCGCCCTTGCTCTGGCCCTGACTCGTGCGGCCCCCTCGGCGGGGACGTTCGCGACGGGGCCGGGCGCCCACCGGGCGCACCCGGGCCCGCACCCGGGCCTCGACCCGCATGCGGCCGAAGAGTCCCGTCTTGGGCTCGCTGACCACGATCACCTCGGCATCGCCGACGGCCACGCCGAGCTGGTCCAGTGCCTGCTCGGTGGCCTCTTCGACGGTCTTTCCCGCCACTTCGACCCACTCCATGTCGCTATCGAGCCTTCCTGCTCCGCTTCGAGCGCGAGCGCGGGTGCGGCTTGGGGGCCGCCTCTTGCGTCTCGTCGCCCGATGCCGCGGTGCCGTTCGTCGTCCGCTTCCCGGCCGGCGGCTTCTTCCCGTTGGCCGGCGACCGCCCGTTTCCGCCCGAGCCACCCTTGCTCGGCGGAAGGGTCGCCTTGGCGGCCGACGTGCCGTCGGTCGCGCTGGACTGCTTCTTGGCCGGCTTCGGGGCCGGTTTCGGCGGGGCCTTCTCCGGTTTGTCCTCCTTGGTGGCGCCGATCTCGCGCTCGTGCACGACCGGCGTCACCATCCCCGTCCGGAACATCACCTCTTGTGTTCCGATCCGCATTGCTGAAGACACAACCATGTATATGGTTGCTCCAGCGGGCACATTTAGGTAAATGAAACCGAAGATCAAAGGGAAAAACTTCTGCATCGCTTGCATCTGCGGATTGGCCGCAGCAGCCTGCGGATTACGGCTGTTCATCTGCTTCATCTGGTAGTACTGCAGGAACATCGCCGCCACGATGAGCACCAGGTAGGGGATGAGCGTGGCTCCGTCGTGGAAGATGTTCTTCGGGGACAGCGACAAATCCATCCCGAACCACCAATGCATTTGGCCTTTGCTGTTGACCAGCGCGGCATGCATTTGAGAATTAGTCGGGATATAGCGGGGCGATCCACATACCTTTTCTTTGCACGTGGTAGTGACGCCTGCGGCGTTGACGTATTCAGCGCCGTGCTTGACCGTATTGGAGAGTCCCCGGATCAGTGAATAGAGGACGATGAGGAACGGCATCTGGAGGAGGCTGGGCAGGCAGGCCCCGAACGGGCTGGTGCCGTTGTCCTTGTAGAGCCGCATCATCTCGGCGTTGAGCTGCTCCCGGTTCTCGGCGCCCTTGTACTTGGCCTGGAGCTTCTTCATCTCGGGCTGCAGCCGCTGCATGGCCAGCATCGACTTGGTGCTCTTCACGGTCACCGGGGTCAGGGCCAGCATGATGATGATCGTCAGGCCGGTGATGGCGAAGCCGTAGTTGGGCCAGACGGCGTAGAGGCCGGCCAGGATCAGCCCGAAGAGCTCGAAGACGGGGTGGAAGATCTCGCCGACGAGCTTGAACAGGGAGTTCTCGGCCAGGAGTGGATGGCTCAGCACGGCCGGCCTCCCTCGTGCGTGTGCACCGCGACGGGGACCGGCACCAGGTCCACCCCGTGGGGTCCGAAGGGCCGGCAGCGCACCAGGCGCCGCACGGTCAGGGCCAGGCCCCGCCACAACCCGTGCGTCGTGAACGCCTCGACCGCGTAGCTGGAGCAGCTCGGGTAGAAGCGGCAGGGCGAGATGCGCCCCGAGGCGGCGCCCTGGTAGGCCGTGACCAGGGCCACAGCGGCGCGGACCGGGCGGCTCGGTCGGGGATCGGCGCCGCTCACGCGGTCACCGCCTCTCGTCCCGCCCGTCGCAGGGCCGTCGCCACATCCGCCCTGAGCCCGGCCGGCTCCAGCGTGGCCGCAGCCGGCTCCAGGCGCAGCAGATAGCACCCCCGGGGCAGGCTCGGGACTTCCGACCGGACGACCTCGCGGGCCCGGCGCCGGAGCGAGTTGCGGACCACGGCCCCGCCGCAATTCCGCCCAATTGCGTATCCCACCTGGGGGAACACGCCCGGCGCGCCCTCCTTCGCCGGCAGGAAGGTGGCCCGCACGGGGCCGCTCGCCCCCCGGGCCCGGGCCCGTTGCAGATCCGCGAAGACAGTGCGGCTGGTGATCCGTCCAACCGTCCGAGCAGGCATGCCGGCCCTCAGACGGTGAGACGGTGGCGCCCCTTGAGCCGCCGCGACTTCAAGATGGCCCGACCCACGCGCGTGGACATCCGCTTGCGGAACCCGTGGGTGCGGGCCCGCTTCCGGGTATTGGGTTGGTAGGTGCGCTTCACGTCAATTCAGCCTTTCGCGACGCCCCGGCGGCATCCGGAGCCGGTTCGTCGCAGGGTTCATGCCTCGGCCTTCGAGTGGAGTCCGGCCGGCGGCGGCGAGTCCGCCCATGTTAGGCGCGATTTGGGCATGGGCTCTAGTCGCATCGGCCGGCACGGTGTACGTTCGACCAATTACCCGTACCGAGGATCGTGCCGAACATCATGGCTGGACACCGAGGGGGGAGAAGGGGCGTTCGGCGCTGACGGTGGACCAAGCTGGAGATCTCTGGACGAAGTGCACCGGCTCCCTGCGCGACCAGGTATCCGAGAGCACCTGGCAGCTCTGGCTGTCGGGCATCGAGCCCGTCGCCTTCGCCGACGGCATCTTCGTGCTGTCCGTCCCCAATGGGCTGATCAGGGAGCGGGTGGAGTCCCGCTACCTCCCGATGATCGAGGACACCCTGGCCAACCAGGTGGGCTCCCCCGTGCGAGGCCGCCTCGAGGTCCAGGAGCCCGGGGCGCCCGCCGCGCCGACCGGGCCCGACGAGGTCCTCGGACTGCCTCCCCAGGTCGAGCCCGCCGCCGGCGCGGGTGAGCTGAACCGGCCGGGCCGCGAGTCGGCCGCCGTCCAGCTCGATTCGAAGTTCACCTTCGAGACCTTCGTGGCTGCCTCGTCCAACCGGCTGGCCCACGCGGCCGCCCAGGCCGTGGCCGAGACGCCCGGCCGCTCCTACAACCCCTTGTTCATCTACGGCGACTCGGGTCTCGGCAAGACGCACCTCCTCCACGCCATCGGGAACTACGTGACCGAGAACTACCCCCGGCGCAAGGTGCTCTACGTCACCACCGAGACGTTCATGAACGACTTCGTGGACTCGCTGCGCACCTCGACGACGCTGACCTTCAAGCGCCGCTACCGCGACTGCGACGTCCTGCTCATCGACGACGTCCAGTTCATGGAGCGCAAAGAGGGCCTCCAGGAGGAGTTCTTCCACACCTACAACGACCTCAAGGGCGCCTCCAAGCAGATCGTCCTGACCTCGGACCGCCCGCCCAAGTCCATCGAGACCCTCGAAGACCGCCTCCGCAGCCGCTTCCTCTCCGGGTTGATCACCGAGATCGACCCGCCCGACCTGGAGACCCGCCTGGCCATCCTGCGGTCCAAATGCCTCAGCGAGCGTCAGGACGTCCCCGACGACGTCCTCGAGTTCATCGCCTCGCACGTGAAGGACAACATCCGGGAGCTCGAGGGCGCCCTCACCCGCATCTGCGCCTTCGCCAAGCTCAACAACGAACCGATCTCCCTGGCCCAGGCCGAACGGGTCCTCTCGGACCTCGTCCTGGCCGGCGAGCCGCGCCGCATCTCGCCCCAGATGATCCTCGACGCCACCGCCGCCAGCTACGGCTTCTCCGTGGAGGCCATCTGCGGGCCGAGTCGGACCCGGCCGCTCGTCACCGCGCGCCAGGTCGCCATGTACCTCACCCGTGAGCTCACGGACTACAGCTATCCCGCCATCGGCCGCGTCTTCGGCAAGCGTGACCACACCACCGTCATCCACGCCGTGGACAAGATCACCGGCCAGATGCAGGAGCGCCGGCAGATCTACGAGCAGGTCACCGAGCTGATCCAGAAGATCCGTGCGGGCTCGGCCTGACGTTCCCGACCCCCGGACAGACGTCCATCAAGTTGTGGTTTGCACCGGGCAAAGGCTGTGGGCAGGCCCCTCCGGACCTGGGGACCACCGTCGACCTTGTCCCCAGGTTGCCCTTCGCCCCCTCCCGCACCGCGTGGTTATAACCTCCCGCCCACGGTCACATGGGGACAGCGATCTCCCCGGCCAACAGGGACGACGCCGAGTCGTCCACAATCCACACCCCTTATTACCTTTACAAGACACATATACCTCTCCCTTCACGATGAAGGGCTGGGGAACCTCCCGAAAGGACAATCGTCGGTGAAGTTCAGATCCGAGCGCGATGCACTGGTCGACATGCTGGCGACCGCGAGCCGTGCCGTCGGCGCGCGCGGGGGCTCGTCCCCGGTCCTCTTGGGCCTGCTCTTGCATTGCACGGGCAACTCCTTGGCGGTGACGGGGACCGACCTCGACCTGACCATCCAGGTGACGGACGAGGTGATCGGCATCGACGACGGAAGTTGTGTCATTCCGGCCCGCCTCTCCACCGACATCGTGCGCCGACTGGAGCCCGGAGCCGTGACGTTCGCGGACGACGGCGATCACATCACGATCTCCGCCGCGCGCTCGACCTTCAAGCTCCAGACCTATCCCGTGGTGGAGTTTCCCCCCGTCGGCAAGACGACCGAGCCCACCACCCAGCTCTCGGAGTCCACGCTCGGGGATGCGGTGCGCCAGGTGGTGCGGGCCGCGTCACACGACGACAGCCGGCCGTTGCTCACGGGCGTTCTGGTGGCCCGCACCGAGGGCTCCATCCGCATGGTCGCGACCGACTCGTATCGCATGGCCATGCGGGACCTCCCGGGAACGAACACCATCCCGGGCGAGGAGGACCTCCTGGTGCCGGCCCGGGCCCTCTCGGAGCTGCAGCGCCTGCCGACGGGGACCATCTCGGAGGGATCCGAGACGAACCGGGTGGGGGTGGCCGCCAGCAGCAACGAGATCACCTTCTGGCAGGGAAACGTCCAGATCAGCACCAGGTTGTTGGAGGGGCGCTACCCGGACTACAAGCAGCTGATCCCCGACCACTACCCGAACCGCCTGCACCTGGGGAAGGAGACCTTCCTCGCCGCGCTGCGTCGCGTGCAGCTGCTCGTGCGGGACAACACGACGCCCGTCCGGCTGGCCATGCGCCAGGGCGGGGTCGATCTGAGCGTGCAGAGCCAGGATGTGGGCGACGCGGCGGAGGCCGTGGACGGCGACTACGGCGGGGAGGATCTGGTCATCGCGTTCAACCCGTCGTACCTCATCGACGGTGTGGAAGCCGTGGCGGGCGACGAGGTCATTGTCGAGACGGCCGATGCATCGCGCGCGGCGACCGTGCGCGGCGCCGAGGACGACGGGTTCCGCTACCTCCTCATGCCGGTGCGGGTCTCCTGAACGGAGCGCCGCCGCGGTGAGCGTCCGGCAGCTCGAGCTGGCCGACTTCCGCATCTTCGGTTTCGCGCACGTCGCGCCGGAGGCGCAGGGGACCACGGTTATCACCGGGCCGAACGGAACCGGCAAGACCAGCGTGCTGGAGGCGCTCGCCTATCTCGGGACCCGCCGGTCCTTCCGGGGCGCGCCGCCCGAGGCCATGGTGCGCACCGGTACCGAGCGCGCCATCGTCCGCGCCGAGCTCGACAAGGTCGACAGCCCCACGCTGGTCGAGGCAGAGATCCTCCCCGCCGGACGCAGCCGCACGCAGGTCAACCGGAAGTCGGTGGCCGGGCGCAAGGACCTGGCCGTGGCCGCTCCCTGCACGATCTTCTCGCCCGAGGACCTCGCGATCATCAGTGGCGGGCCCAAGGGGCGGCGCGAAGTGCTCGACGACGCCCTGGCCCTGCTCGACCCTGAAGGGGCGAGGGCGGCCGACGAGACCGACCGGGTGTTGCGCCAACGGGCCGCGCTGCTGCGCCAGTCCGGAGGGCGGCCCGGTGGCGACGTGGCGACGACCCTCGACGTGTGGGACCAGCGGCTCGCCGACGCCGGCAAGGTCCTCGTGGCGGCCCGCGAACGGCTTGCGGCCGACCTAGAACCACTGGCCGGCGCGACCTACGGCCGCCTGGCGGGCGCCGGCGACCGGGTGGTGCTCCAGCAGCGCTACGTCCGCAGCTGGGAGGGCGACCTCCTCGATGCGCTCGGGGCCAGCCGGACGGCGGACCTCCGACGCGGGGTGAACACGGTGGGACCGCACCGTGACGACCTGTTCTTGGCGCTCGATGGACGCGAGGCGCGCACCCACGGCTCCCAGGGCGAGCAGCGCTGCCTGGCGCTCGCCCTGCGCCTGAGCGTGCACGAGCTGGTCCGCGCCAGGACGACCCTCGTGCCGACACTGCTCCTCGACGACGTGTTCTCCGAGCTCGACCCCGCCCGCAGCCGGGCCCTCGTCGCCGAGCTGCCGGCCGGCCAGTCGATCCTGACGACGGCGGCCCCGCTGCCCCAGGGGATCGACGTGGCGCGGGTCCTCTCCATCGAGACCCTGGAGGAGGGGTGACCCGCCGGCGCGGGGGTGGTCCGCGCCGGGTGGGGGAGTCGATGCCCCGGCTGCTCGACCGCCTGGGCGCCCCCTCGACGCCGGCCACCATGGACGCCCTCTTCACCCGCTGGGAGGAGGTCGTCGGCCCCGAGCTCGCTGCGCACCTGCGACCAGTGCGCGTCGACGGCCACGCCCTCGTCGTCGCGGTGGACCACCCCGCCTGGGCCACCCGGGCGCGCATGGAATCGGGCCCGATTCTGGCCCGGTTGCGGGAGCTCGGCGAGACCCCGGTCGAGCGCCTGGAGGTCGTGGTCGAGCGTCCCTGAGTGGGGCGTCACCGACCCGGCCGCGGACCGTTCATGATGGCCGAATTGGCACGTCGGTCGGGTAGAATGGTGCGTTCGCATCGAAAGGCCGGAGGTGTTCCGTTCGGGGATTCGATGCGCACCGCGAAAGACCGTCGTTCTGAAAGGACGCGCCTGTGGCAGTGAAGGTTGACGAGAGATCAGGTGGGGCCGGTGCTTCCTACACCGAGGCCGACATCACCGTCCTCGAGGGCCTGGAGGCGGTCCGCAAGCGACCCGGCATGTACATCGGTTCCACGGGCCCGACCGGCCTGCACCACCTGGTCTGGGAGGTCGTCGACAACTCCGTCGACGAGGCCATGGCCGGCCGGGCCACCCGGATCGACGTGACCCTGCTGGCCGACGGCGGGTGCCGCGTCGCCGACGACGGGGCCGGGATCCCGGTCGGCCCGCACCCGAAGAACCCCAAGGTCTCGACGGCCGAGATCGTCCTGACCACGCTGCACGCCGGGGGCAAGTTCGGCGGGAAGGGCTACCAGGTCTCCGGCGGCCTCCACGGCGTCGGGATCTCGGTCGTCAACGCCCTCTCCACCCGGCTCGTGCTGGAGGTCGACCGCGACGGCCAGCACTGGGAGGCCGAGTTCGAGAAGGGCGGCAAGGTCAAGCGCAAGGTGACGGCGACGGGCCCGGCCCCCAAGGACAAGAACACCGGCGAGCCGCGGACGGGCACGACCGTCACGTTCTGGCCCGACGGCACCATCTTCGACGAGACGGAGTTCCGCGCCCAGACGATCGTCGAGCGCATGCAGATCATGGCCTTCTTGAACAAGGGCCTCGAGATCCGCTTCGCCGACGAGCGGGCCGAGCCGGTGACCAAGACGACGTTCAAGTACAACGGCGGCATCGTCGACTTCGTGAAGCACCTCAACGCGTCGAAGGAATCCCTCTTCCGCAAGGTGGCGGCCTTCGAGCAGGCGGAGGACGGTCAGGAGGTCGAGGTCGCGCTGCAGTGGAACGCGGGCTACCACGAGTCCATCCACTCCTTCGCCAACGGCATCTCCACCATTGAGGGAGGGATGCACGTCGAAGGGTTCTCCAAGGCCCTGACGAACGTGGTCAACCGCTACGCCCGCGCCCGGAACCTGCTCAAGGAGAAGGAGGAGAACCTCAAGGGTGAGGACATCCGTGAGGGGCTCACGGCCATCATCTCGGTCCGTCTGCGCGACCCGCAGTTCGAGGGCCAGACCAAGGCGAAGCTGGGCAACCAGTCGATCCGCTCGCTGACCGAGCGCACGACCAACCAGAAGCTCACTGAGTGGCTGGAAGAGAACCCGCGCGAGGCGAGCCAGATCGTGCAGAAGTCGACCCAGGCCGCCCGCGCCCGCCTGGCCGCCCAGGGCGCGCGCGACCTGACCCGGCGCAAGTCGGCCCTCGACGGTGCCGGCCTCCCCGGCAAGCTGGCCGACTGCTCGTCGCGCGACCCACGGGAGTCGGAACTCTTCATCGTCGAGGGCAACTCGGCCGGCGGCTCGGCCAAGGACGCGCGCAACCCGCACACGCAGGCGATCCTGCCCATCCGGGGCAAGATCCTCAACGTCGAGCGGGCCCGGATCGACAAGATGCTGAAGAACACGGAGATCCAGGCGCTGATCTCCGCCATCGGCGCCGGTCTGGCCGAGGAGTTCGACGTCGCCAAGATCCGCTACCACAAGGTGATCCTGCTGGCCGACGCCGACGTCGACGGCAGCCACATCCGCACGCTGCTGCTGACCTTCTTTTACCGCCAGATGAAGCCACTGGTGGAAGGCGGCTTCGTCTACGTCGCGCAGCCGCCGCTGTACTCGACGCTGGTGGGCAAGGAGAAGGTGTACCTCAAGGACGATGCGGCCCGGGCGGCGTTCCTGGCCGAGCATCCGGACCACAAGCACGACTTCAACCGGTTGAAGGGCCTCGGCGAGATGGACTTCGCCGAATTGCGCGACACGACGATGGACCCCGGCAAGCGGTCGCTGCTGCAGATCAACGTCGAGCAGGCGGCGACGGCGGACGAGGTGTGCTCCATCTTGATGGGCGACGACGTGGAGCTGCGGCGCCACTTCATCCAGACCAATGCGAAGGACGTCCGGTTCCTTGACATCTGAGCGAGCGGACGGGAAGTAGGGAGCACATGCCACGTCAGTCGACACGCGGCTCGGGCCGCGGTGGAGCGGGCTCGGGCGAGGGGAGCGACACCCCACCGGCCGGGGACGAGCCGATCAGTGGCTCCATCGAGCCCATTGAGATCCAGGAGGAGATGGAGCGCTCGTTCCTCGAGTACTCCATGTCGGTCATCGTGGCCCGCGCCCTCCCTGACGTGCGCGACGGTCTCAAGCCGGTGCACCGCCGGATCCTCTACTCCATGTTCGACAACGGGCTGCGGCCCGACCGGCCGCACAACAAGTGCGCCAAGGTCGTCGGCGAGGTCATGGGGACCTACCACCCGCACGGCGACTCGGCCATTTACGAGGCGCTGGCCCGGATGGTGCAGGAGTTCTCGCTGCGCTACCCCCTGATCGACGGCCACGGCAGCTTCGGGGGCCGCGGACCCGACGACGGCGCGGCCGCCATGCGCTACACCGAGTGCCGGCTGGCCCCCCTCGCCTTGGAGCTCATGGCGGACATCGACGAGGAAACCGTCGACATGGTCGCCAACTACGACGGGTCGGCGCAGGAGCCGACCGTGCTCCCGGCGCGCTTCCCGAACCTGCTCGTCAACGGGTCCCAGGGCATCGCGGTGGGCATGGCGACCAACGTCCCGCCCCACAACATGGGCGAGGTGATCGACGCCGCCATCCACGTGCTGCACCATCCCGAGGCGACGTCCGACGAGCTGATGGAGTTCGTCAAGGGCCCCGACTTCCCGACCGGCGCCCAGATCCTGGGCCGCCAGGGGATCCTCGACGCCTACCGGACGGGGCGGGGCTCCATCAAGATGCGGGCGGTCGCCGAGATCGAGGAGGGCCGCACAGGCGACACCATCGTCGTCACGGAGCTCCCGTACCAGACCTCGGTGGAGGTCATTGAGCAGAAGATCACCGACCTGGTGCGCTCGGGCGACCTCGACGGCATCAGCGGCATGCGCAACGCCTCGGCCAACCAGCAGCCGCGGCTCGTCATTGAGCTGAAGCGCGACGCCAACGCCAACGTGGTCCTGAACAATCTCTACAAGCAGACGCCGCTGCAGACCAGCTTCGGCGTGAACATGCTGGCGCTCGTCGACAGTGTGCCTCGGACGCTGAACCTGGCGCAGGCGCTGGGGCACTACATCGACCACCAGGTCGAGGTGATCCGGCGCCGGTCGGAGTACCGGCTGGAGAAGGCGCGCAACCGCGCCCACATCGTCGAGGGCCTCCTGCGGGCGATCGACATGCTCGACGCGGTCATCGCGACCATCAGGGCGTCGGCCGACCGCCCCGAGGCCCGGACCGCGCTGATGGCGGAGCCCTTCTCCTTCACCGAGGTGCAGGCGACCCACATCCTCGACATGACCCTCGGCCGGCTCACCCGGCTGGGCCGCAGCGAGCTCGAAGAGGAGATGGAGCAGCTACGGGCCACCATCGCCGAGCTCGAGGCGATCCTGTCCGACGACGGCAAGCTGCGCGCGGTGATCGAGACCGAGATGACCGAGATCCGGGACAAGCACGCCAACCCGCGGCGCAGCGTCATCACGCACGACCCCGGAGAGATGGGCGTGGAGGACCTCATCGACGACGAGGAGATCGTCGTCACGATGACGCGGGCCGGCTACATCAAGTCGGTGGCCGCTGCCGCCTTCCGGACCCAGGGCCGGGGAGGCCGCGGCGTGCAGGGGGCCCGGCTGAAGGAGGAGGACCTGGTCAGTCAGGTCGTGCACACCTCGGCCCATGCCTACCTGCTGCTCTTCTCGAACCAAGGCAAGGTGTACCGGCTGCGCGGCCACGAGATCCCCATGAAGGACCGCACCGCGCGCGGCACCGCCGCCGTCAACCTGGTGCCCCTCGCCCCCAGCGAGTCGATCACGGCGATCATCGCCACACGTGAGTTCTCGTCCGAGCAGTTCTTGGTCTTCGCCACGGCGCAGGGCCAGGTCAAGAAGACCGCGTTGAGCGAGTACGACAAGTCGCGCCGGGAGGGGTTCATCGCCATCAACTTGCGCGACGGGGACGAGCTGGTCCGGGTCGTCGCCACCTCGGGGCACGACGACCTCTTCGAGGTGACGCGCAACGGCATGACGATCCGTTTCAACGAGGAGGACGTGCGGCCCATGGGCCGCGATGCCGCCGGCGTGCGGGGGATCCGGTTGCGCCAGGGCGACGCCGTGGTGTCCTGCGACGTGGCGGCCGACGACACCGACATCCTGATCGTCACCGACGCCGGCTACGGCAAGCGCACGAAGCTCGAGCGGTTCAATCGCCAGGCCCGCGGGGGACAGGGCGTGCGCGGGATCCGGTTGACCGGCACCCGCGGGACGGTCGTGGCCGCGTTCATGATCGCCCTCGACGAGGAGATCCTCCTCGTCTCCTCCGGGGGCGTGGTCATCCGGACCCAGGCCCGTGAGATCGCCTCGCAGGGCCGCGACGCCACCGGGGTGCGGGTCATGAATCTCGACGAGGGTCAGACGGTGGCCGCCGTGGCGCGGGTGTCCGCCGAGACCGACGAGGACTGAGGATCCCGCCGACGCCCCGGCGCGGCCGGGCGGTTCAGGCGAGGGCCCGGATCAGAAGATCCGGACGGACGAGAGTGGCCACACCCGCACCTCGACCTTGCCGACGATGAGCGACTTCGCGATCGGACCCCAGTAGCGGCTGTCGCACGAGTCGGTGCGGTTGTCGCCCATGACGAAGTAGTCGTTGGCCGGGACGCGGTAGGGACGGGAGAGGTTCCAGTTGCTGCCCTGCGGACCGGCGGAGGTGATGCCCTGCTCGGAGGAGGGGAGCCAGGTCTCGTTCAGGCGCTTCCCGTCGACGTAGACGTAGCCGCCCGAGAGCGTCAGCACGTCGCCGGGCATCCCGATGACCCGCTTGACGAGGTCGTTGACCTCGGGGCCGCCGCAGCTCTCGGTCGGGGGCCGCGAGAACACGACGATGTTGCCGCGGTCGACGCCGTGGAGGTGGTAGCTCAGTTTGTTGACGAGGATCCGGTCGCCGATCTGGAGCGTGGGCTCCATCGAACCCGACGGGATGTAGAAGGTCTGGACGACGAAGGCGCGCAGCAGGACGGCCACCAGGACGGCGACGACGACCACGATGACGCCTTCCCGGAGCCAGCGGCCGTGCGACGAGGGCGGGGCGGGGGGCTGCCCAGGCTGCTCCGAGGGCCCGGGCGGGGCATCGGCCCCCGGTGGGCCTCCGGCTGGGGGCTCGTCGACGGCGAGCGCCGGGTCGGTCGGATCGGGCGTCACCGGGGGCAAGGCTAGACGCCGCCGGGACCGGGTGGAACTCGGGTCCGGGCTCAGGCCGGGGCCGGGATCACCGAGGCGGTGTCGCGGCCCGAGCGCAGGAGCGCGCCCGGGACCGCCCCCGTCGGGGCACCGTCCCGCACCGTCTCGACGCCGTTGACCAGGACGCGCACCACCCCGTGCGAACCCGCGTAGAGCCGTGGTGTGTCGCCGGGTAGGTCGTGCACGAGGCGCGCGGGCTCCGAGTCGACCGTGGCCGGATCGAACACGAACAGGTCAGCGGCGAAGCCTTCGCGGACGAGTCCGCGCTCACGCAGGCCGAACAGGCCGGCGGGTTGCCCCGTCATCATGTGCACCGCCTTCTCGACCGACACCAGCTTGCGGCCGCGCAGGCAGTCTGCCAGGAAGGCCGTCGGGTAGCTGGAACCGCACATCCGGTCGAGGTGCGCTCCCGCGTCGGAGCCGCCGACCATGGCCCGGGGATCGCTCCAGATAGCGGCCCGCATGGTCCACGTGCTCTCGTCGCCGTCGTCGGTGTTGGGCCACAGGACGGTGCGCAGATCGTCGGCCAGCACGATGTCGAGCAGGGTGTCGAAGGGGGACGTGCCGCGCTCGGCGGCGATGTCGGCCACCGCGCGGAACGCACAGCCGTCGTTCTCGGGCGCGTAGGTGTCGCCAATGACGTAGGTGCCCCAACGCGAGAGCCCGCGGAACACGCCGGCCTCCTTGCTCCGGGCACGCTCGTCCAGCATGGTGCGCACGGACGGCTGGGCCAGTTGCTGCATGCGCTCCGCGTCGGGCAGCCCCATCACCTCGCCCCAGCCGGGGATCAGGAAGAGCGCGCAATGGGTGCGGAAGCTCATGTTCATCGGGACGAGGGTCGGCATCGTCAGGGCCACGATCCGCCCGCCCGCCGCGGCCGCGGCCGACGACGCGGAGAGCTGATGCTCTATGCGGTCCGCCGATCGGGCGTCGACGGTGAGGACGTTCCAATTGAGCGGCCGCTGGGCGGTGACGCTCATGGCGGTCATCAGGTCGACTTCCTCGGGACTGAACGAGTCGAGGCACCCGTTGGTGATGTACTCGAGCGTCGTGCCCTCGTGGGCAGCCACCTCCTCGCAGAAGGCGAGCATCTCGCGCCGGTCGGCGTGCCGTGAGCTGATGGGCTGGCCGTCACCGTCGGAGTGGGTGCGCGACTGGGAGGACGAGAAGCCCAGCCCGCCCGCGTCGAGCGCCTCGGCCAGGAGCGCCCGCATCGCCGCGATCTCCTCGTCGGTCGCGACCTCGCCGCCGCGCTGCGCCCCCATGACCTTCCGGCGCAGCGCGCAGTGCCCGACCAGGAAGCCCGCATTGACCCCCAGGTGGCCGTCGAGCGCGTCCAGGTACTCCGCGAAGCTGGACCAGCTCCACGGGACACCGTTCTCCAGCGCCGCCAGCGGCATGCCCTCGACCTTGGCCATCATCCGGCGGATGTAATCCGCGTCCTCGGCGTTGATCGGGGCCAGCGTGAACCCGCAATTGCCCCCGATCACGGTGGTCACCCCGTGCACGTTGGAGGGCGAGGCCGACGGGTCCCAGAACAGCTGGGCGTCGTAGTGCGTGTGCGGGTCGACCACGCCGGGCGCCACCATGAGGCCGGTGGCGTCGAGCTCGGTCGTCGCGGGCTCGTCGACCCGGCCGACGGCCACCACCCGGCCGTCCCGGATCCCGACGTCGGCCACGCGACCGGCCCCGCCCGTACCGTCGATGAGCGTGCCGGATCGGATGACGTAGTCGAGCATGGAAGACCTCCGGGGGGTTCGGCGCGGCCGCGGGCGGCCGGAATCTGACGGCCCGTCAGCCTACCGTCGACACGCCGGGTCACCCCCGGGCCGGTGGTTCAGCTGTGTTCAGCCCCGTCGGTTCGGGGCAGGGAGGCTGCCCTCGTGGTAGAGGCGGACGATGGCAGCTCGGATCTGTTGCAGTCGCGCCGCCACGGCGACCTGGCGTTGCTCCAGACCGTTGAGCTGGTCGTGGACGGCGTCGAGCAGCCGGCTGACCTCCTCGGGCGACGCCAGGTCCGTGCGTGCCATCTCGTCGTGGACCGACATGAGGGCGTCGGAGCGGGCGGACACCTGGTGGAGCATCGTCGAGGACAGGTCGGACGCACTGCCGTCGGACCCGGCGCCCTCGGACCCGCCCTCGCCGCCCTCGCCGGAGGTCATGGCCGCGGGGAGGTCGGCGAGGAGGGCCTCGGGTCCCGATCCGGCGTCGGCCAGGCACCGGCGGAGGATCCCGACGTCAGAGGTCAGCACCGACCGCGCGTAGGCGAGGCATTCCCGAGCGACGGTCAGGTCCTCCCGCCAGGTTCGGACGGCCGTCGCGCAGGCATGCCCCACGCACTTGGATTCCTCCAGGACCTGATCGATGTCCGCCAGGAAGATCGGGCCCTCGCCTCGTACGAGGGCATCGAGGCCGGTCTCAGCCTCGTACCGATGTGCCTGGGTCAATGGCACCGCGCAACTCCACCTCTCCACCGGGTCGGGCCCCGAGAGCGGGGCGCAGGAGACGACGGTCGTTCGACACTTTTACCACGCCGGTACCCGCTCCAGGTGCACGTCGGCCGGCCGCGGATTTCCGGCGCCACCTGTGGACAATGCGCCTGTTCCTGCTCAACCCCCGTTCGGGACCAGGTCATCCCCAAGTCATCCACAGCCTGTGCCCGACGCAACCCCCACTAGGGCCCTTCCGCGTGGCGGCCGCGCGTGCTTTGCTCTGAGCGTGCAGGCACCGAGCGTCCGACTTTCCTGGCGGCACCACACGTGCTGAGCCTTCAACCGACCGCAGAAGGCGTGCTCCCCGGGCAGCTGCTGGAGGGGGCCATCCGGGCCGGCTACATCGATGCCGGGCGCTTCAAGATCCCCGAGGCCAATGTGCAACCGGCCAGCCTCGACCTGCGCCTGGGCGAGCGCGCCCTGCGCATTCGCTGCAGCTTCCTCCCCGGGGCCGACTCGGTCGAGCGCAAGCTGAAGGACTACGTCCTCGACGAAATCGACCTCCGGGGCGACGGCGCAATGCTCGAGGCCCGCTGCCCGTACCTGATTGAGCTCAAGGAGCGCCTCGACCTTCCGGCGGGGCTGCAGGGCAAGGCGAACCCCAAGAGCTCGACGGGGCGCATCGACGTGTTCACCCGGGTCATCACCGACAACAGCGACCGCTTCGACGAGGTGGCTCCGGGCTACCACGGCCCGCTGTACCTCGAGGTCGTGCCGCTGTCCTTCGCCGTCCGGGTCAAGGAGGACCTGACGCTCAACCAACTGCGGCTGTCCATGGGCCGCCCCACGTTGAGTGACGACGAGGTGCGCCAGACGCACCTTGCGGTGCCGATGCTGTTCAAGGCGGGAGAGCCGGTACCCGTCGACGACCTCGCCCTCTCCAACGGGCTCTTCCTCGGGCTCGATCTGCACGGCGACGAGAGGGGCCAGGTGGGCCACAGCACCCGTGACAGCGCGCCGCTCCTCGACCTGACTACCGGCGCCGAGGTGGATCCGGCGCCGTTCTGGGACCCCGTCTTCCGGGAGGAGGGCGACCGGCTCGTCCTCTCGCCGAAGCGCTTCTACCTCCTGATGTCCCACGAGGCCGTGAGCATCCCGCCGAACCTGGCGGCTGAGATGACGGCCTACGACCCCACCAGCGGCGAGCTGCGGACCCACTACGCCGGCTTCTTCGATCCCGGGTTCGGGTTCGACCCGACCGGAGGGTTCCGGGGCTCGCGGGCCGCGCTCGAGGTGCGCGGCGCACGATGTCCCGTTCATGGTCGAGAACGGGCAGGCGGTGTGCAAGCTGACCTTCGAGCGCATGCTCGAGGAGCCGATCTCGCTCTACGGCACTGGGATCGGCTCCTCCTACCAACAGCAGGAGGAGACCCTGAGTCGGTACTTCCGCCGCACCCGGTAGCCGAGTCCGCAAAGCGCCCACCCGAACACGGGTGCGTCGCTCCTGCGCGAGCTTCTCATCGGTGCCGGGAGGCGCTGCTGCTTGGCCTCTTCGTCAGCCGGTCGGCGAGCCGGCGGGACCGGCGCAGCGCCGACGGGACCGGCGCAGCGCCGACGGGCAACGTGATCTCGGGGGTAGGTAGTCCTCATTTCGGGGGTAGGTAGCCGCCCAGAGCAGCGTTCCCATCACGACGGACCCGATGGAGGAAGGGGGATCGATGTCCGACGAGCACAAACGTGGTGCGCCCACGTCCCTCGAGGAGGTCTTCCTCTCCAGGGAATTCGGTCGCGCCCCGGCTCATCGCATCTCCGTCGGAGGCGCGAAGCCCCTCGACGACCTGGCGAGCGCAGACTCCCCGAGTCAGGAGACCGGCCATCTGCATGCGCTCCGGTCCCTGGAGCTTTCGACCGCTGGGGCCGCCACAACGGGTGACGGTGCAGCAGACGCCACTGCGCCCAGCGGCAACCTGCAACATCGAGCGATCGCCGCGATGAGCGGCGTCGCGGCAGCAGCACTGGTCGTCGCCGGCCTCGTTGCGGGTGGGGCCACCCGGGGCACCAGGTCGTGTCCGCTCAGGGCACGGGCTCGAGCACGGGGTCGCCGCAAGGCTCCTCCGCGGGACCCACCGGTCCTTCATCGACCGCGCCCTTCTCGGGTTCCGCCTCGCCGACTGCAGGCATAGTCGGGACGAGCGCCGCGCCGCCCGTTGCCACCGTGGCCGCTTTGACGCGGACCGGGTCGTGGCCTCCGGTGACCCCCGATGTGCCGGCGGGGACAAGCGTCACCGTGGCCACTTCGGCTCGGGCGAGCGGCGGGACGAGCACATCGCCGGGGGGCGGCACGGGCACCGGGGGCTCTCCAGCACCCACACCGCCGACGACGTCAGGGTCGGGCGATCCGCTCGCGCCGGTTGTCGTCTCCGTGGGCACCACGGTCACCACGTTGGGGAACACGGTCACGAGCAACGTGAGTCAGATCGCGAGCGCGGTGCCCCTCAGCCCCGTTACCTCGGTCGTCGAAAATGCGGCCGTCACGGTCGCCGGCGTCGGCCCCATCCTCAATTCGCGAACAACCTGACAACGGACGAACAACCTGCATCAATGCTGCAAACACGGCCGTGTCGGACTCCGGTTTTGTGGCGTCCTGACAACGGGTCGAACACAATGCCGCCACATTCCTGTGACCTGGTTCTCAAGACGCTTGGGCAGCGATATGGTGGCAGTGGAGGGGGTAGCGCGAAGTAGTTCTCGGGAAATTGTGTTCCGGGCGGCAGTGCCCCTCCCAGACCGATGATGCTGTGGAGGACCATGGAGGGACAGAGGCCCAACTGGGCCGACACCGAGGACTACGCGACCCTCGAAGAGGTCTTTACCTCTGGCACCTTCGGACAGTCCCTCCCTGACGCACCCGCAGCCGCCGCAGGGGTCGCAGCCGTCGTTGGCGCGGGTCCCAAATATCTGGCCCGCGACCGCGCCATTGGGACCGTCGCCGCGGCGGCCGCGGTCCTCTCCATCGTCGCCGGACTGACGTTCGGGACCGGCCCGGGGGTGCCTCCTGTGATCAGCGCGGAGCGCGGCGGGCCGGCCGCGCCGAGCCCGTCGAGCCCGCCGGCGCCCACTCCCGCGGGGGGACCGGGTGTCGGGAGCCCGCTGAGCGGAAGCGCCGGCTCGGGCGCCTCGTCGAACGCTGCGCCGCCCTCCGGCAGTGGATCGCAGGTGGTGGGCGCGGTGTCCGGTAGCGGGGGAAGTGTGACACCGACTGCGTCGCTGACGGACCTCGTCGTCGCTCCGAATCCGGGGAACGGCGCGACGACCACGACGACCACGACGACTACGACGACCACGACGACTACGACGACCACCGCGCCACCCGTGCCCACGTCGGCCGGGATCCCCCCTGGACCTGGCGACGGGAACGGCAATGGCCAGGGGAACGCCAATGGCCATGGGAACGGCAATGGCCATGGGAACGGCAATGGCCAGGGCAACGGCAACGGCAACGGCAACGGCCGGGGCAACGGCAATGGCCATGGGAACGGCAATGGCCAGGGGAACGGCAATGGCGAGGGCAACGGCAACGGGTCCGACGCCAGCGTCGCCGGCTCCAGAGCTCCCGTCGTGGTGACCCCGCCGCCACCGCAAGCCCCACCTGCGGGCCCGCCCGAACGGGGTGCCGGGCACCACTGATAAGCATGGTGACGCCGCCCCGGTCGCGGGCGGGAGTAAGCGAGGTCAGCCATGAACTACACGAATCTGGGAACGTCGGGCCTACGCGTCTCGAGGGTGTGCCTCGGCATGATGGGGTTCGGGAACGACAGCGAGCGGCCCTGGGTCATTGACGAGGCGGCCGCCGAGCCGATCGTGCGAGGCGCCGTGGAGGGCGGAGTCACCTTCTTCGACACGGCCGACACCTACTCGGGCGGCGCCAGCGAGGTGGCCACCGGGCGCCTGGTCCCGAAGTTCCTGACCCGCGACGAGGTCGTCATCGCCACCAAGGTGTTCATGCCCGTCAGCCCAGGGGAGAACGGTGGCGGACTGGGCCGCAAGCACATCCTCTCGGGGATTGACGCCTCACTGCGCCGCCTCGACATGGACTACGTCGATCTCTACCAGATCCACCGTTGGGACCCCCGAACTCCCATAGAGGAGACGATGGGCGCGCTGCACGACGTCGTCCGGGCGGGCAAGGCGCGCTACATCGGGGCCAGCAGCATGTTCGCCTGGCAGTTCGCCAAGGCCCAGCACACCGCCGAACAGCACGGGTGGACGAAGTTCGTGTCCATGCAGAACCACTACAACCTGATCTACCGAGAAGAAGAGCGCGAGATGATCCCGTTCTGCCTCGACCAGGGAGTCGGCTGCATCCCCTGGAGCCCTCTGGCGCGAGGCGTCCTGGCGGGGACGCGCAGCCGGGACGGGGCCCGGCACACGACGCGCTCGAGCACCGACCCCTTCACCGACTACCTCTACGACCAGCCCACCGACTTCGACGTGGTCGATGCGGTCACGGCGGTCGCGGCGGCGCGTGACGTGCCGCCGGCACAGGTGGCGCTGGCCTGGCTGTTGTCCAAGCCGGGCGTGACCGCGCCCATTGTCGGGGCGACCAAGAAGAAGCACCTCGAGGACGCGTTGGAGGCGGAGGGCCTCACCCTGACCGAGGACGAGATCACCCAGCTGGAGAAGCCCTACGTGCCCCACCCCGTCCTCGGGCACTTCTAAGGAGGACGGCGGGTGGTCCGCTAGGGTCGCTCACCGGTGCCAACCGGGCATCGGAGATCGGGGGTGGCATGCGAGTCGCGCTGACAGTGGCCGACTTCCTCAACCGGGCGGAGCTGGTCTACGGGCACCGCACCGCGGTGGTGGACGAGCCGGCGGTGCCGGGCTCGCTCGGGACGCAGACCTACGCGGAGGTCGGGGCGAGGGCACGCGGGCTGGCCCTCGCCCTGGACGACCTCGGCGTCGCGCATGGTGAGCGGGTGGCCATCGTCAGCCCCAATTCGGGGCGGTTCCTCACCTCGTTCTTCGGCGTCAGCGGCTTCGGCCGCATCCTGGTGCCCATCAACTTCCGCCTGACCGCCGACGAGATCGCCTACGTCGTCGAGCATTCCGGGGCGTCCGTCCTCCTGTACGACCCCGACCTCACCGACGAGGTGGACTCCATCAAGGTGAGCCATCGCTTCTGCCTGGACGGGACGGACGACGCGGCGCTCTTCGACCCCGCGCCCGCCGGGGCAGCGCCCGCGGCCTGGGAGCCCGACGAGGACGCCACGTGCTCGATCAACTACACGTCGGGCACGACGGCGCGGCCCAAGGGGGTCCAGCTGACCCACCGCAACTGCTGGCTCAACGCGGCCGCCATCGGATGGCACACCGGGGTGAGCGACCGGGACGTGCTCCTCCACACGCTGCCGATGTTCCACTGCAACGGCTGGGGGATGCCCTACGCGGTGACCGGCATGGGCGGCACCCACATCGTCCTGCGCAAGGTCGACGGCGAGGAGATCCTGGCGCGCATCGAGCGCCACGGCGTCACCCTGTTGTGCGGTGCACCCGCCGTCGTGGCGGCCATCCTCGGCGCGGCCGAGGCGCGCGCGGCCGACGGCCGCACCGTCCCCGGTCGTGGCACCGTGCGCATGGTGGTGGCCGGGGCGCCGCCGCCCTCCAAGACGATCGAGCGGGTCGAGGCCGAGCTCGGCTGGGAGTTCATTCAGATCTACGGGTTGACCGAGACGGCTCCGCTGCTCACCATCAACCGGGCGCCCTCGGAGTGGGACGACCTCGATGCCGGCGCCCGCTCGGTGCTCCTCGGGCGCGCCGGCGTGCCGGCGATGGGCGTCCAGATCGACGTCGACGCCGAGGGCGAGGTGCTGGCGCGCTCGAACCACGTGTTCGCCGGCTACTGGGAGCAGCCCGAGGAGACGGCCAAGGCGCTCGAGGGGGGCTGGTTCCACACGGGCGACGGCGGGTACCTCGACGGCGCCCACCTGGTGATCTCGGACCGCAAGAAGGACGTCATCATCACCGGCGGCGAGAACGTGTCGTCCATCGAGGTCGAGGACTGCCTGTACCAGCATGCCGCCGTGGCCGAGGTGGCGGTGATCGGGGTGCCCGACGAGAAGTGGGGCGAGACGATCAAGGCGCTCGTCGTGGTGCGCGAGGGCACCACGGTGACCGAGGTCGAGCTCATCGCCCACTGCCGCGAACGGCTCGCCCACTTCAAGGCGCCGACCAGCGTCGAGCTGCGCGACGCGCTCGACCGCACGGCGACGGGGAAGCTGCAGAAGTACAAGTTGCGCCAGCCCTACTGGGACGGGCGCCTGAAGTCGGTCAACTAGGCGGGCGTCTCGCTCCCGAGGTCGGCGATCGGCCGGTGGGACCGCTCCTCCAGGACCAGATGGCCGCGGCGGTCGAAGGCGGTGGCGACGTCGCCGGCGATGAGACGGCGTAGCGGGTCACCGACGATGGAGCGTCGCCAGCCGCTGTCGAGCCGGCTGGGCTCCCCGGTGAGGAGCTGCGCGATGTCCGCCCGCGTGGCCAGGAGGCCCTGGTCGAAGTCGAGGTCGTCGGCGATCTGGCGCACGACGCCCGAGCACACGGCGACGGCCGCCGCCGGGGCCGCCGCGTCCCGGCCCTCCGAGGGCATCCGGATGCGGTTCGACGGCAGCTCCAGGCCGCGGCGCACGGCGTCGAGGATTTCCGCGGCGCGGCCCTGGGCCAGGTGCCGGCCGTCGACCCCGCGGCTGCGCCGCAGCTCGTCGCCGTTGGCGGGCGGCCGTTGCGAGATCGCCAGCAGCCCCAGGTCCGAGAGCACCATGCGCCGGGGCCGGTTGGTCTCCGCCGCCGTGCGCTCGCGCCAGGCAGCGACCTCCTGGGCGACACCGCGGCTCCGCCGCGACATGCTGCGGATGTCCCCGAGCTTCCACCAGGCCTCTTCGGGGACACGCGCCGGGGTGCGGTCGCCGAGCACCTGGTCGCATTCGCTGAGCGCCCACTCCAAACGGCCCAGCGCCCGGAGGCGGTCGCTCAGCACCGAACGCAGCTCCAGCAGGTGCGCCACGTCGCTGACGGCGTAGGTGAGCTGGCGCGCCGACATCGGCCGCTCCAGCCAGTCCGAGAGCCGGTCGGCCTTGGGCAGCGAGACGCCGAGCATCGACTCCACCAGGCGGGACAGCGAGGGGGTGGACATCCCGAGGAACCCGGCGACGATCTGGGTGTCGAAGACGGTGGCCGGGATGGCGCCGCAGGCGGCAGTCAACACGTCGAGGTCCTGCGACGCAGCGTGCGCCACCGCGATGCCGGTCCCGCCGAAGATCTCTGCCAGGGGAGCCGGGTCGACGGCGAGGGGGTCGACGAGGGCCACCTTGTCGGCCCAGGCAATCTGGATCAACGCCAGGTCGGGGACGTACGTCTTCTCGGTGTGGAACTCGGTGTCGAACCCGTAGTACTCCTCGACGGCGACCTCGGCGACGAGCGCCTCCAGCGCACCGGCGTCGACCACCACGGGCGGCGGCGCACCGTCGGCGCTCACGGCCGTCCCGCCGTGGCGGGATCACGGTCGGGCACGCTGGTCATCGCGGCAGGAGGAAGGGGATGGGACAAGGCCTCCGGCGAGATTATCGCGGCGGTCGTCGGGCCCACGGCTGCGGGTAAACTGGACGGTACAGAAACAGGCGTTCCACCCGACGTTCGGCGAGAAGCGGCGCTTGCAACCAGCCTGCGACCGATCTCATGACTTCCGGCTCTGTTTGCGCCGGCAGCCGCTCGGTAAAAGTGGAAGGTCCGTGTCGGCCGGACATTGTTCGGAGGGGGATATTTGAAGAAGGCCAAGAGGAAACTTGGCGGACATGATCGTGACGAAGATGCTGGTCAGGGTGCCGAGCAGGGCGAGCGCGGCTCGGCGACCCCGATGAGCGGCTCCGAAAAGAGCGTCGAGTCGATGTTCAAGGAGTTCAGCTCCGGTGGCGGCGAGGCCGTCCCGGCGAGCCGGGCGCCGCGGGCGGGCAAATACGACCAGCTGTGGCAGCTCTCCATGGCCGATCCGCACACCGGACTGGCCAACCAGCTCCTGCTGCTCGACCGCCTCACCCAGGCGCTGGTGCGCCGGCGCCGCCACGGCGGCGAGGTGGTGGTGTGCCACATCGACCTGGACAACCTCGGGGAGATCAACCTCGACCTCGGGTACACCACGGGCAACGACGTCCTCTGCGAGACGTCGCGCCGCCTCACCTCCGTCCTGCGGGACGAGGACACGGTGGGCCGGGTGGGGGGCAGCGAGCTCGTGGTCGCCGTCACGGTGACCGACGAGCAGGCGGTGGGGCCGCTGATAAAGCGGATTCAGCGCACCATCGACGAGCCGGTCGTCGTGGGCGGCAAGGACATCCGCCTCCATTCCTCGCTCGGCGTCGCCATGGCCCAGGACGGCGAGTCGGCGGAGGACCTCCTGGCGCGAGCCGACCGCTCCACGCGCGTCAACAAGCGCTGAGCCCGGGGGCGACGCGTAGGAGTATCGGCTCTAGTGCAAAAGGGTGGATCGGCTCTACTGGACCGGCCCCGATTGGGCAAAAACTGGCGGTGCGATGTCGATGTACAGCGAGTTGCTCTCCGGCCTGTGTGCGGACGTGGACCCCTTGCCGCTGCCCCCCTCCCGCGACGAGCTGGTCGTGGTGCTCCTGCAGCACCGGCGCCGGCTCAAGGGGCACGGCGACGAGGGCGGGCACATCATGGCCGAGGACCTCGCGCTCGAGCTGGACCACGACCGCATGTTGCTGCGGCTGTGCACGGCCCTGGGCATTGAGAGCGATCCCTCCCGCTTCGCCAACCCGCTGGCCGAGCGTGCCCGTCTGGAGGACCTGTTGCGGGCGGCGGGCGTCGACTTCCGGACGCTCGACGACAACCGCCGGACCAGGGTCGCCTAGCGCTCCCAGGAGCCTGTTCAGGGCTTGGAGGTCGTCGTCCCCTTGCGCTCGGCGAGGACCGCGGCGTACACGGCCGCCTCGGTGCGGCGGCGCATCCCCAGCTTGGAGAGCAGGCTGGAGACGTAGTTCTTGACCGTCGCCTCGGCCAGGAAGAGCTGTTCTGCGATCTGGCGGTTGGACTGCCCCAGCGCGATCAGCTCCAGGACCCTGCGCTCCTGCGGCGTGAGCACCGTCAGGCGGGACTCGGCCTCCTGGTCCTTGCGGAGGCGGTCGAAGAGCTCCTGGGTCAGCGCCGGGTCCAACAGGGACATGCCCTCGCTGACCCGCCTGATGTCGCCCAGCAGATCCCCGCTGCCGACCTCCTTGAGGACATAGCCCGAGGCGCCCGCCATGATGGAGGAGAACAGGGCGTCGTCGTCGGAGTACGACGTGAGCATGAGGCAGCGCACCTGGGGGGAGGACGACTGGATCTCCCGGCAGATCTCGATGCCGTTCCCGTCGGGGAGGCGGACGTCCAGGATGGCCACGTCGGGCACGAGGTCGAGGATCATCTTGAGGCCCTGCACCGCCGTGCCGGCCTCGCCGACGACCTCCATGTCCACTTCAGATTCGAGCAGCGTCCGCAGGCCCGTCCGCACCAGTTCATGATCGTCGAGGACGAACACCCGAATCGCCATCTGCGCAATCTTGCCACGGGCGGGCCGGGCGGCACGACCGACGGGGTGCGCAGGTAGGCCGCGCCCTGGTTGCAGCCGCCTCTATCCTGGTGGCGTGCAGCCCTTCGACAGGATCGACGATCCGGTGAAGCTGCGCCGGCTCGTGCAGGCGATCCTGATCCTCGACGCCGAGCTGAACCTGTCGGTGGTCCTGCGCAGGATCATCGAGGAGGCCTGTGACCTGGTCGATGCGCAGTACGGCGCGTTGGGCGTCCTGAGCGAGGACGGGCGGGTGCTCGACCAGTTCCTCACGGTGGGGCTCGGCCCGGAGGCGGAGCAGGCCATCGGCCCCCGTCCCACCGGCCGGGGGGTCCTCGGCACCCTCATCGCCGACGACAAGCCCCTCCGACTGGCCGACATCGCCGCCAGCCCGGACAGCCTGGGGACCCCGCCCCACCATCCGGGCATGACCTCGTTCCTCGGGGTCCCGGTCCGGGTGCACGGCGAGGTCTACGGCAACCTCTACCTGACCAACAAGAGGAGTGCGGGCGAGTTCTCCGAGGACGACGAGGAGCTGGTCGTCGCACTGGCGATGGCGGCCGGCATCGCCATCGAGAACGCACGGCTCCATTCGCTCGTGCGGGACCGTGCCCTCACCGAGGACCGGGATCGCATCGCCCGGGACCTCCACGACTCGGTGATCCAACGGCTCTTCGCGATCGGGCTCTCGCTGCAGGGGACGGCCCGCCTCGTCGAGCGGCCCGAGGCCGTGATGCGCATCGGCGAGGCGATCGACAAGATCGACGAGACCATCCGGCAGCTCCGCAAGGCCATCTTCGACATTGAGCTCACCATCAACAAGGAGGGCCTGCACCCCAAGGTCCTCGACCTCCTGCACGAGCTGCGGCCCGTCCTCGGGATCCACCCCCAGGTCTCCTTCAGCGGCCCAGTCGACCACGTCGTCACCGGTCAGCTGTCCGAAGAGGTGCTCGCCGTCTTGCGCGAGGCGCTGACCAACGTAGGCAAGCACGCGCAGGCGACCCAGGTCGTCGTCACCATCGCCGCCGGTGACGAGCTGCGCATCGTGGTGGCCGACGACGGTGACGGGATGGGCGAGGAGCCCACGGCGGGCCTGGGGCTGCGGAACATCCGCCAGCGGGCCGCCCGCCTGGGCGGCAGCGTCGAGCTGGGCACGTCCCGGGAGGGCGGCACCCGGCTCACCTGGCACGTGCCTCTCGCCAAGGCCGACGAGAGCTGCGGGCCGGCCGGGCCCTAAGCCGGCACGCTCGTCGCGGGCTCCGCGCGCGGCGTCGAGGCCCGGACCAGCGCCGCGAAGCACCGGCGGATGCCCTCGACGAGGACGCCGGCGTCGGGGCAGGCGGCAGGGTCGGCGAGGATGCCGATGTTCAGCTGGCCGTCGTAGGAGAGCGCGGCGACGCCCAGGCTCAAGTTGCCCCCGAGCGGCACGAGGGGGATCGCCCGGAGCAGGCGGGCCCCGAGCACATAGAGCGGGAAGGCCGGCCCCGGCACGTTCGTCACGACCAGGTTCACGAAGGGCTGGTGGTGCACCAGGTGGCTGGCGGCCGACAGCGCAGCAGGCGGCAGCGCACCGAGCGCGTGCACGAGCAGGTGCGTCGCCAGGGCCTGGTCGTGCTCCTTGCTATCCCGCTCGGCGTCGGCCACGGCGCGTAGGCGCTCCGTCGGGGGTGCCGCGCCGATCGGAAGGCTGACGATCATGGCCGAGACGTCGTTACCGAGCTCCCGGTCGCCGCGGTGGTCTGCCCCGACCGGGACGAGCACCTGGAGCATGCGGCCCTCCATGACCTCGCCTCGGACCGAGAGGAGGTCGTGCACGCCGCTGGCGATCGCCGTCAACAGGAGATCGTTCAGCGTGACCCCGAAGTGGCGCTCGGCCCGGCGGAGGTCGTCCATCGGTTGGTGGACCACCTCGGCGCGGCGGCCGAAGCCGACCGGGATGTTCAAGGAGAAGTTCGCCGTCGCCGCAGGGCGGGACAGCAGGCTGGCGAACGCCGAGCCGTAGTGGGACACCACCTGGCCCGTCCGCGACGGGTGGCGCAGGGCGCGCCACCCGTCGGCCGCGAGCTCCAAGGCGAGCGCACCGAGGCGCGCGAGTCCCTCCATGCTCAGCGGGAGCCGGCCGGGGGCGGCGGCGGGCCGCCATGGTGCCGCCGTGTGACGGGCGGGCGTCTTGGGCTCCAGGTCGAGCAACACGGTGGCCAGTTCGACGCCCGCCAACCCGTCGGCAACCGAGTGGTGGAGCATCTCGAGCAAACCGACGCGGCCGCCCTCGAGCCCGTCGATCAGCCAGAGGTCCCAGAGAGGGTGGCTGCGGTCGAGCGGGAACGACATGAGGTGCGCGCAGAGCTCCAACAGCTGGGCGTCGTCGCCCGGTTCGGGCAGTGCCGCCTGGTGCACGTGGTTGGCGATGTCGAATTCGTCGTCGTCCACCCACACCGGGGCGGACTCGCCGACCAGCGGGAGCCGCACCCGCTTGCGCAGCTTCGGCACGAGGTGCAGACGGCTCGTCACCTCGGCCCGCACGTCGTCCAGACGCAGGCAGCCGCGGGCGTCGTGCAGGGGCCCGCCCTCGAAGACCCCGATGAAGCCCATGTGCATCGGCGTGTGGTCCGACTCCATGTACAGGAACGACGCATCGAGCGCCGTCAGCGTCTCGCCGGGGACCGTCACGTCGCCCCCGGCGGATCGCTCCGGCGCACGGAGCAGACCTCGGCGAAGCCGTCATCGATGCAGCCGGCCAGCTTCGCGGCGTCGGAGACGGCTGCGGCGTCGATGGTGAGGGTGATGCAGGCCCGGTCGCCGGCGGAGACCAGCGAGACGTTGAACGCCGCCCCCGACGGGGGCGACACGGCGTAAATGGCCTTGACGCCGGCGCCCGACACGAAGGCCCGGAACGGCGGCCCGGGGACGTTGGTGATGCAGAAGTCGTCGCCCAAGAGCATGGAGCCCCACAGGCCACGGGCGACTCCGGGCGGGAGCGCGCTCAATGCCGTGGCGAGCACGTCGCTGAAGGCGAGGCCGGGTGCCCTCTTCCATGCAGCGGCGATCCGCCTCACCTCCGCCACGCAGTCCGCCACGTCGGGGTGCACCGGGATGACGAAGCGGGCCGGCACGAAGTGGTTCCCGCCGACGCCGTCCCCCCCATCGCGCACGTTCACCGGCATGAGGATGCGGAACCCCGTGCTGACCACGCCGTGCTGCTCGTGGTAGAGGGTGAGGCCGCGCACCACTGACGCCACGAAGACGTCGTTCACCGTGCCGCCCCAGCCCCGCGCCGCATCCTTGAGCGTCGTCAGGTCGAGGTCGATGACCTCCACGCGGCGCCGGAAGCCGCGCCCGGACATGATCGGTGAGAGAGGCTTTCCGGCGGGGGCCATGAGGCGGGCCACCGAGGTGCCCAGCGCGGCCACCTGGCCGATCGTGCGGAACGGGTGCGCCAGCGCCTCCAGCGCGGCGCCGGCCAGACGGCCCGGATTCGGAAGATCCACCAACAGGTGCAGGGGCGACCGCAGCGCCCCGGAGTCGGGAGCGAGCCCGGGCCCGGGTCGCGGCGACGGGTCACGGCGCGCGGTCTCCGGTGCGTCGAAGAGGCCGGCCAGCACCGCGAGCCCACCGACCCCGTCGATGAGCGCGTGGTGCACCTTCATCACCAGGGCGGCCCCGTCCCCGTCGACCCCCTCGAGGAGGGTGGCCTCCCACAGCGGCAGCGCGGCGTCGAACCCGCTCGTCGCCATCGTCTGGGCCAGGTCGAGGACATCGCGCAGGCTCCCGTGCCCGGGCAGGCGCATGCGGCGCAGGTGCGTGTCGAGCTCGAAGCCGTCGTCGGGCACGAACTGCGGCCTTCCCCGGCCCGGGGCGCGGGTCACCGCCCGAGCCCGCAAACGCGGCACCGCCTGGGTGAGGCCGGCGATGCGCTCCCGGACCACCCCCCAATCGGGAGTCTGGTCCAGGACCACGACGGCGACGATGGTCGGGCGCATCACGGGATCGGCTCCGATCGTCCACAGCAGCGCATCGGAGCCGCTCATGGTGTCGACGCCCCTGGTGCCGGTGCTCCTGGTGCCGGTGCTCGGATCTGCCATCACGGCCCCCTTCAGCGCGATTCTGGGATCAACCCGGCTCAGGGCATAGAGCCGGAAGTCCCCAATCGGCTGTCTACGGGCCCGGGTCGGGGCCCAGTCGGCGGCACCACGACCAGACGAAGTGTCTTTGGACCCTTCAGAGTCCGGGGCGTTGGACCTAGCATCGGCCATTGGCTCGACACCGTGGCCGGTCCGGGGGGGCTTGGACCGTGGGGACGCAGCCGCACATGCGGGAAAGGGGACTGACCATGACCTCGACAGCGGCGACAGCGGTGGATCCCGCCCGAACCGGCTGGGCCAACGCCTTGGGCCGGCGCCAGC
Organism: uncultured Acidimicrobiaceae bacterium; assembly: GCA_963837125.1. Classification (GTDB taxonomy): domain Bacteria; phylum Actinomycetota; class Acidimicrobiia; order Acidimicrobiales; family RAAP-2; genus Bog-473. Next base: position 130,093 of record CAWILW010000008.1, read on the forward strand.
TCTACAAGTACCCGGACACGTGGCCGCGGATCGGCTACCTCTCCATCGTGGTGCTCACCACGATCATGCTCTATTACCTCTACTACGTGGAGGGCGCGGTCACCCCGTTGATGCTGCCCTACTACCACATGTCGTTCCAGTACTTCTTGTACCTCCTCGTGGTGTCCAACGCGATCGGCGCCTTCAGCGCGTTCCTCGGCGGCCTCTCCGACAAGATCGGTCGGGCCAACCTCACCATCTACGGGACGCTCGTCGTCGCGCTCATTCAGCTCTTCGCCATTCCCCACATCACCGAGAAGTTCTGGTTCGCCGCGTCGTACTGCGTGATCGGGTTTGTGGAGGGCGTCATCCTCGTCTCGACGCCGGCACTGATGCGCGACTTCTCGCCGCAGATGGGACGCGGCGTGGCGATGGGCTTCTGGGCCCTCGGGCCGACCATGGGTGCCCTGTGCGCCAGCCTCGTGGCCACCCACACGCTCGACCACCTGACGCCCTGGCAGGACCAGTTCATCATCTCGGGGGTCATCTGCATGGTCGTCGTCGTGATCGCGTTCTTCTTCCTACGGGAGCTCTCCCCGCAGCTGCGCGACCAGCTGATGGTCTCCGAGCGCGAGCGGGTGCTGGTCGAGGCACGCGCCAAGGGGATCGACGTCGCGAAGGCAACGGTGCACCCGCTCCGGTCCATGCTGAAGATCGACCTGGTCGCCTCCTCCATCGCGATCTCGGTCTTCCTCCTCTTCTACTACGCGTCGGTCAGCGTGCTGACGATCTACTGGGTGGTGACGTTCAACCGGACAACCCCGCAGGCCAACGGCATCAACGTGTGGCTCGCCGCCTCCCTCTCGATCGGGCTCGTGGCCGCCGGGGCATTGTCGGACTGGGCGCGGGTCCGCAAGCCGTTCATGCTCGTCGGGGCGATCTGCGCCATGGTGATGATGGTCTTCCTCATCATCCAGACCGGCCACCCCAAGACCGGCTACTACTCCAACGTGCTCGTCATCGTGTTGCTGGCGCTGTCGATCGCCCTCGCCTACGCGCCGTGGATGGCGAACTACACCGAGCAGGTCGAATCCCACAACCCGGCGCTGACCGCCACCGGCCTGGCCATCTGGGGCTGGATCCTGCGCATCACCGTCGCCCTGTCGTTCCTCGTGCTGCCCCACGTCATCACCACCTCGACCGTGCTGGTCGACAACCAGACGGCGGGTGCCACGTTGCAGACGATCCAGGCCGCGCAGCCCTATGCGCCGACCACGACACCACCCGCGTGCAACGCGACCGCGGCGCCCGCCTCGGTGGTCAGCGGGCTGCAGGCCACGAAGGAGGCCGGGCCGCAGACGCTGGCCACCGTCCTCGCCACGTGCAACTCGACGCACAACCTCGGCCAGGCGCTCACCGCGGCCGGCGGCCTGTCCAATCCCCAGGTGCAGGGCCTGCTCGCCTACTCCCCACTGGCGACCGCCATTCAGAACGGGCAGCCGGTGAGCCAGGCCGAGATCCAGTCGAAGGTCGGCGTGCACTCGCAGAACCTGGCCAGCCTGCTCGTGGCCGAGCAGAAGCTGGTGCCGGCCCAGAAGGCCTCGCCCAACGAGTGGAAGCGGTGGTGGACCGTCTGCCTAATCGGCATGCTGGTCTTCGCCATCCTCGTCTTCTTCATGCGTGGGCGGTGGAGCCCACGGCGGCGCGGCGCGATCTCGACGAACACGATCGCCTGGTCACCGAGGAGCTGGCCAAGCTCGCCGCCCAAGAGCGCGAACCGGTCGGGTCCAGCTAGGAGAGCGTGCCGGACCAGCGGACCAGCTGGGGGGCGAGCAGCGGCCAGCGGGCGAACAGGCCCTCGCCGGAGGCCGCCGCGACCATCCGGTCGTTCCACTCGCGATCGCCCCAGGGCGGCTCGACCAGCTCGGCGCGGGGGAGCAGGGAGGCCAGCTGCTCGGAGGTCGCCCTCGTGTGGTGGGGGTCGCTCGCCCCGCTGCGGAACACCAGCGCCGGCACGTCGAGCGCACGCACCTCGTCGTCGCGCACCCCCGGGACGAGCTCGCCGGGCCGGGGGCAGTAGGCCAGCATCCACTGCTCCAGGGTGGCGATGAAGGCCCCGGGTTCCTGGGCCAGGAAGCGTTCCCGGTTGGCCGGGTTGCGCTCGAGGACCTCGGCCCACTCCGGCAGTTCGAGCACCGCCGCCATCCCGGCCCTCCACGCGGCGGCGATGGAGTCCCCGCAGTAGTGGGTGGCCAGCGAGAGCAGCCCGTAGGGGCCCCCGCTGATCCACCACAGCGCCAGTCCCCGCGCCACGTCGCGATGACGGGCCGCCGTGAGCAACGAGACCCGCGACCCGCCGGAGCCGCCGGCGATGACGGCGGGCGCCAGGCCGAGCTCCCGCAACAGCGCCGCCAGGACGTCGGCCTGCATGGCCGACTCGGAGCTGCCCTCGAAGCAGACGTCGGAGGCACCCGTGTTCGGCCGATCCCACACCAGGACCCGTTTCCCGGTCTCGGCCAGGGCCGCAGCCAACTCGCGCACGCCCGGAGTGTCCTTGCTGAAGCGCCCTCCCGGAGTGATCACCCAGTGATCACCTTCACCCACCACGTCGTAGGCGACCCGCACTCCCTCGATCTCGGCCACCGGCACGGCCGTACCCTAGGTCGTAGGGTGGTCAACGCCGCTGGACCGGGGAGGGACGATGGCTCTTGCATTGGAGGGATTGCGGGTGATTGACGCGGACACCCACCTCACCGAGGCCCACGACCTGTGGACCAGCCGCTCCCCCGCCAAGTACAAGGACCGGGTGCCCCACGTCGTGGACGTCGACGGCCGGCCGATGTGGTACGTCGACGGCGCGGAGCTCGGCTTCGCCGGTGGCGGCGGGGTCATCGACCGCGAGGGCGGCAAGGGCCGCGCCGCCGAGGCGCTCTTCGAGTGGACACAGGACCAGATCCACCTGGGCGCGTTCGACATCAAGGCGCGCATCGAGGTGATGGACGACTCGGGCATCTACGCGCAGGTCTGCTTCCCCAACTCCATCGGCCTCGGCGGCCAGGGCATCTCCGACGTGGTGAAGGACCCGGAGCTGCGCCTCTTGTGCGTGCAGATCTACAACGATGCCATGGCCGAGGTGCAGGCCGAATCGGGCGGCCGTCTCATGCCCATGCCCGTGCTCCCGGCCTGGGACGTCGATGCCGCCGTTACCGAGGCCGAGCGCGTGGCGTCCCTGGACCTGCGCGGCGTGAACATCACGTCGGACCCCAACGACGTCGGCGGGCCAGACCTGGCCAACCGCGCCTGGGACCCGCTGTGGGAGGTGTGCTCCGACAGGCACCTGCCCGTCCACTTCCACATCGGCGCCAGCCTCACGACCATGACCTACTTCGGTACCTACCCCTGGGAATCGCAGGACGAGGACACGAAGCTGGCTATCGGCGGCACCCTGTTGTTCATCGGCAACGCCCGCGTCGTGACCAACGTCATCCTGAGCGGCATGCTCGATCGCCACCCGGCGCTGCAGATGGTGTCCGTGGAGAGCGGCGTGGGCTGGATCCCCTTCATACTCGAGGCCCTCGACTACGAGATGTCCGAGAACGCCCCCCAGCAGCTGGCGCACATGTCGATGCTGCCGTCTGAGTACTTCCGCCGGAATTTGTTCGCCACATTCTGGTTCGAGAAGAACAACGTCCCCGCGCTCGTCGAGTCGGTCGGCGCGGACAGCATCCTCTTCGAGACCGACTTCCCCCACCCGACTTGCCTTTACCCCAAGCCGCTCGACACCGTGGCGGAGAAGATGTCGGTCCTCACCCCCGAGGTGCAGCGCAAGATCCTCGGCGAGAACGCGGCGAAGCTCTACCGCCTCTGAGGGCACCGGCTGTTGCGCTGGCGTTCGTGCAGTGCTTTACCTTTCGGCCACACAGTGATCGCGAGGTCCTCGCGAACGTTTGCCTGCGCGTCGAGAACCGGTAGCTGAGCGTTCAGGGTCGATCGTTCGTGGCCGGCTCAGCCCCGGACACGGGCCGAGGTCGGGTCGTAGAACGCCCCGGTCCGTACCTCGATCGGTTTCACGGTGCCGCCCACCGTCACCTCCCAGGTTCCGGTCCTCAGGTCGTCGGCACCGACCGGGCCGCGGTCGGTCCGCCAGACGTAGGCGAGCCCGACGGCCGCGCCGCACGTGGCCGACCACGCCGCCGAGGTGACCTGGCCGGCCGGCGCACCGTCGTGGAGGACGAGCTCCCCGCCCCAGAGCATGGGGTCGGGGTCGGCCACCCGGAGCGAGACGAGGCGCCGCCGCGGCCCCGCCGCGATGGCCGACTCGAGGGCGGTCCGTCCCACGAAGTCGATCGGGGACGCGAGCTTGCAGGTGAAGCGCAGGCCGGCCTCCAGCGGGGTGTGGTCCGGGGTGAGGTCGGAGCCGAAGGCCCGGTATCCCTTATCGAGGCGCAGGCTGTTGATGGCGTAGTACCCGGCGTCGACCAGGCCGAGGTCGGCGCCCGCCGCCACCAGGTCCTCGTAGACGCCCACCGCGAACTCGGTCGGGACGTAGAGCTCCCAGCCGAGCTCGCCGACGTAGGTGATCCGGGTGGCCCGCACCGTGGCGTAGCCGAGGGCGATCTCCCGGCTCGTGGAGAACGGGAAGGCCGCGTCGGACAGGTCGGACGAGCCGAGGCGGCCGAGCAGCTGGCGCGAGGCCGGGCCCATCACGCCGAGGACGGCGTAGCCCGAGGAGACGTCGACCACGCTGACGTCCTCGCCGGCGTCGAGGTGCCGCTCGACCCACGCCGCGTCGCGCACCGGCGACGCCGCGCTGGTCACCAGGAGATAGCGGTCCGGCTCCAGGCGGGTCACCGTCACGTCGGCCTCGTAGCCGGCGCGCTCGTTGAGCATGCCCGTGTAGACGGCCCGGCCGGGCTCGACGGCGACGTCGGCCGTGCACACGCGCTGGAGCGCCGTCTCGGCGTCCCGGCCGACCACGAGGAGCTTGCCGAATGACGTCTCGTCGAAGACGGCCACACGCTCGCGGGTGGCCGTCTGCTCGGCGGCCGACCAGGCCAGCCACCCGGGCCGGTCCCAGGTGTAGTCGAGCTCGGCGGGCCGGCCGGCGGGGGCGAAGACGTTGGGCCGCTCCCACCCCATCTTCGAGCCGAAGACGGCCCCCTTTCCGGCTAGCAGGTGGTGCAGCGGCGACCGCCGGAACGGCCGGGCCGTCGCCAGCTCCCGGTTGGGCCAGGGCACCGCGTAGTGGAGCCCGAGCACCTCGCCCACGCGGTCGCGCAGCCACCGGTTGTTGGCGTTGAACGGGGCGAAGCGCCGGATGTCGACCGCCACGAGGTCGCTCGTCGGCTCACCCTCGACGATCCACTCGGCCAGGGCCCGGCCGGCGCCCCCGCCCGAGGCGATCCCGACCGAGTTGAATCCGGCCCCGACGAAGAAGCCCGCGAGGTTGGGCGCCTCGCCCAGGACGAACTGGTTGTCGGGCGTGAAGCTCTCCGGGCCGTTGTAGAGCTTCTTGAGTCCGGTGTGCGCGAGGGCCGGGATCCGGTGCAGGGCCGACTCCATGAGGATGCCGAAGTGGTCCCAATCCTCCTCGAGCAGCTGGAACTCGAACGGGTACGGCAGCGCGTCGGGGGCGACCCAGGGCTTCGCGGCCGGCTCGAACCCGCCGACGACGAGGCCACCCACCTCCTCCTTGACGTAGGTGTACCCGTCGGGGTCGCGCAGGATGGGGAGCATTGGATAGACGCCCTCCACGGCCTCGGTCACCACGTAGAAGTGCTCGGCCGAATGAAGCGGGACGTCGACGCCGCAGAGGAGGCCGACGGCCTTGGCCCACTGGCCGGCGCAGTTCACGACCACCTCGGCCTCGACCCCACCGCGGTCGGTGACGACGCCGGCGACCCGGCCGTCGCGCACCGTGACGCCGGTCACCCGGGTGCGCTCCGCAATGCGGACGCCCCGCAGGCGGGCGCCGCGGGCGAGGGACGCGGTCACGTCGACCGGGTTGACGGTGGCGTCGCCGGGCAGCCAGAGGGCGCCGAGCAGATCGTCGGTCTCGAGGATGGGGTAGCGCTCCAGGGCCTCGCGCGGGGTGAGGAGTTCGCACTCGAGGTCGTAGGCCGCCGCCGTGGCCGCCGTCCGGCGCAGTTGGACCATCCGCTCGGGCGTACGCGCCACGGTGACGCCACCGCAGCGCTTGAGACCGGTGGCGAGGCCCGTCTCCGCCTCCAGCTCGCCGTAGAGGCGGACGGAGTACTGCACGAGGCGGGTGCCGGACTCGGTCGCCCGGAGCTGGCCGAGGAGGCCCGCGGCGTGCCACGTCGTGCCGCAGGAGAGCGGTCCCTGCTCCACCAGGAGCACGTCGGTCCACCCGAGGCGGGCCAGGTGGTACGCGGTCGAGGTCCCGATCACGCCACCGCCGATGACCACGACGCGGGCGCGGTCGGGCAGGTCGCCCCCGGTCGCTTCGTGCTCCACGGTCGTCCTCCCTCGCCAGGTCCGGCTCAGTCTGCCCGCGCCACGCCGGCCAGGAGCCGCTCGAGGTCGGGACCGCCGAAGGTCGCCTCGGCCCGCTCGTACTTCTCCATCCCCCAACTCCAGAAGTCGAAGTCGATCGGGCTGGTGGCGTCCTGGATGGACGCCCACAGCGTCCAGCCGTACTGGGACATGAGCCCCCACAGGCAGGCCCGCGCCAGGTGCCGCTCGGAGTGCGCGCCGTCGTACGCAGCGATCAGCTCCTCGAGCTGGTCGAGGGACAGGTGGCACTCGCTCCAGAGGTTGCCCAGCTCGAAGTACGGGTCGTTGTTGCCGGAGTACTCGTAGTCGATGATCGAGACGGTCCGGCCGTCGTCGATGAAGTTGGCGGCCAGCAGGTCGTTGTTGCACGGCCGGGCCGCCTCCGGCCGCACCGCCATGGCGGCGCGGATGCGAGTGACGGTCCCGGCGTGGTCGAGGTAGCCCGGCGGGAGGCGGAAGCCGCGGCGCCGGACCCGCCCGAGGTAGTCGGCCTGGACCTCGAACATGTCGAAGCGGTTGACGAACGGCTCGGCGGCGTGGAGCCGCCGGCAGGCGTCGGCGACCCGCGGCAGGATCCCGGGCTGCTGCAGGTGCTCGTCGGTCAGCGACTCCCCCTCGAGGAAGCCGATGACGAGGATCCCGTCGTCGGGCAGGAAGTCGACCACGGGCGCCCCCGCGCCGGCGGTCGCGGCGCGCACGCTGTTCTCGTACTCGGCCCGGCGGTCGACGGCCAGCTCGTCGGAGGACGACGGGTTCGAGTGGCGGAGCACGTAGGTCCCGTCGGGTGTCGTGACCTTGTAGTTCCGGTTGGTGAGGCCACCGGGCAGGGGCTCGACCGTGCACGGCCGGCCCCGGAACACCTCGATCCGTTCCAGGAGGGCCGGGTCGAGGCCCGCGCCGCCGCCGGCGCTCACCGCGGCAGGCGGTCGGGCCTGCTCAGGGCAGGGACGAGGCGGGGTAGTCGACGCCCCCGAGCAGCTCGATGGTCTCCTTCTCAATGGTCTGCTTCGGGCCGGTGAACCAGTTCTTGACCGACACGTGCCAGTAGATCCACAGGAAGATCAGCAACGCCGGGAAGACGAGGATGGTGTAGTTGACGTACTTCATGGAGAACCCGGTGGTCCAGGGCACGCCGAGGTTCGAGGTGGGCATGAAGGCCATCCACGAGACGAGGACGATGTCGAGCAGGGCCACGACGGCGATCCACTTGTACTTGGCCCCGAGGGTCCAGCTGCCGGGCTCGAACTTGTCGCCCATCCGCCAACGGTGCCAGATCGGAATCGCAAAGCACCAGTAGAGGCCGATGGTGCCGAGGGACACGACGGCGAAGAAGGCGACCGGAGAGGGGACTCCGTTGACGTCGACGGGGATGAGGGCCGGCGCGGTGATGATGAGGGAGACCACGGCGACGAGGATGACGCCGAAGATGGGCACCCGCTTCGAGCTGAGCCTGGACCACACGCTGGCGGCTGGTACCGCGCCGTCCCGGCTGAAGGCGAAGAGCATCCGGGAGCAGCTCGTCATGCAGGCCATGGTGCAGAAGAACTGGCCCACGGTGGCGATGAGGAGGACCGTCCCGCCCCATCGGGAGGTGAGGGCCTGGGAGAAGATCACGGCAACGCCGCCGCCGCCCTTGGTGACGTCGCCCTCGTTCTGCACGGCGAAGAGGAACGACAGCAGGAGGAGCCAACCGCCGATGGCCGAGTAGAAGATCGCCCGCCAGATGCCCTTGGCCGCCGAGTTGGCCGCCGAGTGGGTCTCTTCCGACAGGTGGGCCGAGGCGTCGTACCCGGTGATCGTGTACTGGGTGAGCAGGGCGCCGATGGGGAGGATGATGAAGAGGAATCCCGCGCCGCTCGTCTTGTCGCCGAAGAAGCCGATGTTGTTGACCCTCGAGGTGAACACCTCGCTGACGCTGGCGTGGTGATCCGGCAGGATGATCAGGATGAGGATGATGGCCGCCGCGCCGAGCACGTGCCAGTAGACCGAGACGTTGTTGAAGATACCGAGCAGGTGGCTGGAGAAGATGTTGGCCAGGGCGGCCAGGACCAGGATGCCGAGGAAGAACAAGAAGATGGTGTCGAGGCTCCCCGAATGCCAGCTTCCCGGGAAGAGGAAGCCGAGCGTGAGGTCGAGGAAGGTGGCGCAGCCATAGGCGACCGAGGCGACGATGGCGAGGAGACCGATGAGGTTCAGCCACCCCGTGTAGTAGCCGGCCTTCACGCCCCCGAGCTTGGAGGCCCACCAGTAGATGCCGCCCGAAGTCGGGAAGGCCGACACCAGCTCGGAGAGGCAGAGGCCGATGCAGAGGACGAGCGCGGCCAGGACCGGCCAGCCCCAGGCGATGGCGGCCGGGCCGCCGCCGTTCCACCCGCTGGCAAAGGTGGTGAAGCACCCGGCCAGGATGGAGATGATGGAGAAGCTGATGGCGAAGTTCGAGAATCCCGACCAGGAGCGGTTCAGCTCCTGCTTGTAGCCCATCCTGGCGAGATGCTGTTCGTCCGCAGTCAGCGTCGAGGCGCCCGGTGCGTCGGGAATCTCCGGGATCTCCTCCAAGGCAGCACCTTCGGGCACGGGCATCCCCCTTGTTCGGCGCCCCCGTGGACCAGGGTCGCATCGGGTATTGCGAGCAACCTAGCAAGTCCGGTCGCCGCGTGACGGGAATAGTTGCGGTGGACCGCTGTGGAGCCGTATGGAGGGGACGCGAGAGCTGTCGACCTCGGATCCGGGCGCGCGTCGCCCGTGCGCAGCCTGAAACGGTCGGGGCCGTCCCCAACTGACCTGGCAGGATGAGCGCGTGCGATCCTCACCGCCGCCGCTTGGGGGTCAGCAAAGCGATGCTGGCCGCGCTGATCTTCATCGGCTCCGGCGTTCCCCGTGAGGGTCCTCGCCATCGACCAGGGGACCTCGGCCACCAAGGCCGTCGTGTTCGGCGAGGACGGCGAGATCCTGACCTCCGTGGAAGCCGCCGTGACGCCACGAGCGGTCGCGGCGGGAGGCGTCGAACAGGATCCCGAACAACTGTGGGAATCAATCCTTCTGGCGGGCCGGGACGCGATCGCACGGTCGGGCGGCGGCGTGGGAGCCGTCGGCTTCGCCAACCAGGGGGAGACGGTGCTGGCCTGGGATCGCGCCGGGGGCGACCCGCTCAGCACCGCCATCTCCTGGCAGGACCGGCGTGCGGCGAGCATCTGTGACGAGCTGGAGCCGCAGGCGCAACAGCTGACCCGCACCACAGGGCTCCCTCTCGATCCCTACTTCGCCGCGCCGAAGATGAAGTGGCTGCGGCGCAACGTCACCGGATCGGGGGTCGTGACCACCACCGACTCGTGGCTCCTCCACCGGCTCACCGGGGCCTTCGTGACCGACGTCACCACCGCCTCGAGGACGTTGCTGCTCGACCTGGAGCGACGCAACTGGTCGGAGCAGGCCTGCGCCGTCTTCGGGCTGGAGGGGGAAGACCTCCCCGCCGTCGTCGGCTGCGCGCAGGAGATCGGCCGGACCGACGCCTTCGGTCCCTCAATAGCGGTGACCGGGCTGTGCGTGGACCAGCAGGCGGCGCTCGTCGGGCAACACTGCCTGGAGGCGGGGACGTCGAAGTGCACCTACGGGACGGGCGCCTTCCTGTTGGCCAATGCCGGCGCGCGTCCGATCGGCTCTTCTGCCGGCCTGGCCGTGTCGGTCGCCTGGCAGCTCGGCGGCAGCGCCGCCTACTGCGTCGACGGGCAGGTCTACGCGGCCGGCGCGGCACTCGCGTGGCTGGTCCGCTGGGGCCTCCTGCCGCGGGCGGAGGATCTCGACTCCGTGGCCGGGTCGGTGCCGCGACGGCGGAGGCGTCACCGTCGTGCCCGCGCTCAGCGGGCTCGGCGCGCCATGGTGGCGACCCGACGCGCGGGCCAGCATGGAGGGGATCGGACCCGGCACCGAGCCCGCGCATGTGGTCCGGGCGACGGTCGAGGCCGTCGCCGCCCAGGTCGCACTGCTGGCCCGCGCCGCCACCGCCGACCTCGGTCGCCCCCTCAGCGTGCTCAAGGTGGACGGGGGGCTGACCCGCTCACGCGTGCTGATGCAGACGCAGGCCGACCTGCTGCAGATCCCGGTGGAGGTGGCCGCCTCTCCGCATGCCACGGCCGCCGGCGTGGCCGCGTTGGCGCGGCTCGGTGCTGGCGAGGGCGCGACGCTCCACGATGTCGTGACGCGGGCCGCGCCGGCGGCGCGCTACGAGCCCGGGATCGGGGCCGGCGAGGCCGCCGAGCGCCTGGGCCGCTTCGAGCGCTCGGTGGCGCGTCTGGTGGACGCGCGGGGCGAGGCGGCGTCGTGACCGACGACCACCGGGATGACCACCGAGCCGGCGTCTACGACGTGGCGGTCATCGGTGCCGGCGTGGTCGGCACCGCCATCGGTCGGCAGCTGGCCCGGTACCGGCTGCGGGCGGTGCTCCTGGAGCGGTCCAACGACGTCGGCACCGGGACCTCCAAGGCGAACACCGCGATTGTGCACACGGGATTCGACACCCAGCCAGGGAGCCTCGAGTCGACCCTGGTCCGGCGCGGCCACGAGCTGCTGTCGCGCTACGCGGCCGAGTCGGGCATCGCCCTGCAGAGGACCGGCGCGCTGCTCGTGGCCTGGGACGGCGAGCAGGAGGGCCGGCTCGACGAGGTCCTGGCCAAGGCCCGGGCCAACGGGTACCTAGCGGCCGAGCGCATCGCGCTGGAGGACCTCTACCGGCGCGAGCCGAATCTCGCACCCGGGGCCGCGGGGGCGGTGAGCATCCCCGACGAGTCCGTCGTGTGCCCGTGGAGCACGAGCATCGCCTTCGCCACCGAGGCCGTGGGGGCCGGTGTCGAGCTGCGGCTGGGTGTCGAGGTGACGGGCGCGACGCGCGAGGGGGACGCCTGGCTGCTGTCGACGACCGGGGGTCCGGTGCGGGCCGGGTGGGTCGTCAATGCCGCCGGGCTGGGCTCCGACCGCCTCGACCGTCTCTTCGGCCACGACGGGTTCACGATCACGCCCCGCCGGGGCCAGCTGATCGTCTTCGACAAGCTGGCCAGCCCGCTCCTCTCGTCGATCCTGCTCCCGGTGCCGACCGAGCGGACCAAGGGCGTGCTCGTCGCGCCGACCGTCTACGGCAACGTGCTGCTCGGTCCGACCGCGGAGGACATCGACGACCGCGGCGACACGGCGACCACCGCCGCCGGGCTGCGCGGCCTGCTCCAGGCGGGGCGCCGCATCCTCCCCGACCTCGTCGACGAGGAGGTGACGGCGGTCTATGCAGGGCTGCGTGCGGCAACCGAACACCGCGACTACCAGATCAGCGTGCACGACGAGCAGCGCTACGCCTGCGTCGGGGGGATCCGGTCGACCGGCCTCACCGCGTCGCTGGCCATCGCCGAGCACGTCGTGGCAGAGATGGGGGCCGCCGGGCTCACGTTGGCCGAGGCGGTAAGCGAGCCGGCCGTCCCCCGCATGCCCGAGCTGTCGGAGTTCGGGATGAGGCCGTACCAGGACGCAGCCCGGATTCAGGCCGACCCGGCCTACGGCCACGTCGTATGTTTCTGCGAGCGGGTCACCGAGGGGGAGGTGCGCGACGCGCTCCACTCGACGGTCCCGGCGGTCGACCTCGGGGGACTGCGCCGACGCACCCGGGCGACGAACGGGCGCTGTCAGGGGTTCTCGTGCGGGGCGGCGATCGCCGCCCGTCTCGCCGCGGCCGCGCCGTGATGACGTACGGAGTGACGCCAACCGTGACGCGTGACGTGCTGGCGGTGGACGCGCTGGTCGTCGGTGCCGGCCCTGCCGGCCTCGCGGCGGCCACCGCGCTGAAGGAGGCAGGCGTCGGCCGCGTCATGGTGGTGGAGCGCGAGGACGAGGCGGGCGGGGTGCCGCGTCTGTGCGAGCACACCGGCTTCGGGTGGCGCGATCTGCACCGCGTCCTGAACGGCCCGGCCTACGCGCGCCGCTGGGTCGACCGGGCGGTCGCGTCCGGCGCGGACATCCGGACCCGCACCATGGTGACGGGCTGGGCGGCGCCCGGCCGGGCCGAGCTGACCGGGCCGGCCGGCCTGCTCCGGGTCGACGCCCGTGCGGTGGTGCTGGCGACCGGCGCCCGGGAGCGCTCGCGCGCCGCCCGCCTCGTGCCGGGCACGCGGCCCGCGGGGATCTTCACGACCGGCCAGTTGCAGCAGATGGTCCACCGGGAGAAGCTCCCGGTGGGCCGGCGCGCCGTCGTCGTGGGCGCGGAGCACGTCTCGTACAGCGCGGTGCTGACCCTGCGCGAGGCCGGCGTGCGCCCGGTGGCGCTCGTCACCGACCTCCCGCGCTCGCAGACCTTCCGCCTCTTCGATCTCGTGACCCACGTCGGCCTGCGGGTCCCCGTGTGGACCGGCACGACGGTGGCCGGTGTCTACGGCCGTGACCGTGTCGACCGGGTGCTCCTGCGGGGGCCTGACGGCGAGGGGCGCGAGGTCCCCGTCGACACGGTCGTGTTCAGCGGGGACTTCATCCCCGACAGTGAGCTCGCCCGGCTGGCCGGGCTCTCCATCGATCCGGGCACCCGCGGCCCAGCCTCCGGGGCCGACGGCACGACGAGCGTCGAGGGGATCTTCGCGGCCGGCAACCTCGTGCATCCCGTCGAGACAGCCGACGTCGCGGCCGGCCGGGCCTTGGCGGTCGGCCGCGCCGCCGCCTCCTTCCTCCTTCGCGGCGGGCAACCCTCGGCGCGGACGGGCGCGCCCGTCGTGGTGCGCGTCGCCGACCCGTTGCACTGGATCGTGCCGAACATCGTCGAGGTGGGACGGCAGAGAGATCAGCCCGTCCTGGTGCGCACCCGCGTCTTCCTGGACCGTCCCCGCCTCGACGTCACGCAGGGGGGCCGGCTCCTGGCGTCCCATCGGCTGCGCCGCATGATCCCGAACCGGTCGCACCGCATCCCTGCGGGATGGCAGCGACACGTCGCTCCCGGGGAGGACGTCCTGATCTCGGTGTCGTCATCCGACGACGGACGGGGTTGAACGCGGCCGGCGCGCGCGGAGCGCGCACGCCGCGGCCGGTGAATCTCAGGCGGACCGATGGGTGCCGCGGTGCGCCGGCGTCAGGTCGAGGCCGGCCAGGAACGCGACGATCTCCTTGGTGAGCCGCTTCGGCCACAGCCTGAGCTCCAGGGGCGACCGGGCCCGGACGAGCACGCCGTTCGGCATCCGCTCCACGAGGCCGACCGCGTCGTCGAACGGGTGGATGAAGTCGTTGCGGTGCGCGAGCACGAGCGTCGGGACCGTGAGGGCGCGCCGCTGCTCCTGGGTGGGGGCGACGGGGCCGACGAGCACGCCGTGCAGAACGGCGGACGTGGCGTCGGGTGGCAGCGAGCCCGCGTTCAGCACGCTGTTCAGCGGGCCGAAGCGCGTCCGGGGGAGCCGGCGCAGCAGGCCCGATGTCAGGTTCAGCACACTCCGTCCGTAGTGGGTGGCCAGGACCATGGGCACGAACACCATGGCCGCCGCCGGGACGGCCCGCTCCAGCACGGGCATCTCCAGGATCAGGGCCCGGACACGCCGCGGGTGCTGGGTGGCCGCGAACAGGCTGACGTTCGCGCCGAGCGAGAGCCCTCCGAGCACCGCCTCTTCCACCCCGAGGTGGTCCAGCAGCGCGATGACCTGATCCGCGTAGCTGTCGATGCGGTACGTCGAGGCGTGGGTCGGCTTGTCACTGCGCCCGTGGCCGAGCAGGTCCAGGAGGACCACCCGGTAACCCTGTTCGGCCAGGGCCTGGGCGATGCCCCGGTTGAGCTCGGCGTCGAGGAGCAGGCCGTGCAGGTAGACCACGACCGGACTCTGGGACGTGCCGTAGACGTCATAGACGAGTCGATGGCCGTGTTCGGTAAAAGACAGGTCGAACTCGACAGGGATCACGCTCACGACCCTCCGTTCCTCTTTGCACCGACCGACCCCTCCCGGGCCGCCTGCTGCTTCTCCCGGCCGCCGGCAGGGCCCGTGAGAAGGGCGCAGAGCGGGTGTCGGGCCCGGGCTTCGCCCCCGATTCTGCGTGGGCTCACGACGCAACCCGCCTGATCGGCACTTGGAAATGTTTACCATCAACGGGTTCCCCCGCGAATGACCAGCATTTCCCATCCACCAACGGGGCATTCGGCTCAACTGCGGACGTTTCAGGCTCAACTCTCCACATCACGGTTCAAATGCTCCCCCCGCCACTCGGAGAGTGCAGTTGAGAGCCGGTCCGATGGGCCGGCGCTTCTGCTGGTCAACACTCGGCACATCGGTTACTCAGCCATGCCGATGCAAGAAGCCGTGGAGGATCGCCTGGGTGAGTTCCTCGATGATCGCCTCCCTCGACGGCGGCTTGGTCCCGAAGTAGGTCGAACGCAACGCAGCCATGCCGGCGATCATCGCCACGGTCGAGTAGGCCGCTAGGTCCGGTTGGCTCGACCGCGTTCCCCGAATGGCCATGCCCTCAGCGCTGATCCGACCGAGGACGGCGAGAGCCCGGCGGATGCCGGCGATGCCGGCGTCAGCCATCTCCGCCTCGCTCAGAGCCTCCGACGCCAAGAGCGTCAAGACAAGCCCCCGGTGCTCCACGAACAGGTCGTAGAGCTGTCCGACGAATTGGCTGGCCAGCTCCTCTTCGTCCGTCGCCTCGGGAACGACCGCCCGCCACGTCCGGCCGAAGTCGTCGACAAAGCTGGTAAAGGGAACGACCATAGTTTCTCGGAAGAGGGCGGCCTTGGAGCCGAAGTGACGGAAGAGCAGCGCCTCGGTGACGCCGGCGGCCTCGGCGATCTCGCGGGTGGTGGTACTGCGGTAGTCCTGGCGGGCGAAGAGGTCACGGGCGGCGTCGAGCAAGAGTCTCCGGGGTTCGCCTCGGGGCCGACGCGTCGCCCGGACCGATGTCCGTGCCGCCACCCGCTTGTTAGTTGAAGGTCGCTGGGACACTGTCGTTCGCTCCTCCAGCCGACTCAAGTCGACCGGTGGGATTAAGATAGTCTACGCTATCTAAACAATCTGGCTCTCGCATCGGAGGGGTGGGGAGATGGGTGCCGTCATCATGCTGGGCACGCTGTTCGGACTGATCGCCCTCGCCTTCGGCCTGGTGTTTCACTACGACCCAGAAGCGCGTCGTGATACGGGCCAGGAATTTGACCAGTGAGCCATGGGTTGACCCCGCTGTTGACGGCAGCCATCGGCTTTGCGTACGTCGGTGGGTTCGGGTTTGTCGCAGTCGGCGTCTACCGCACGTATCGCCGCCGCCGCCTCCACCCCCTCCTGCTCGTCTGCATCGCGGCGATCTCGATCTCCTGGATCGAGGCACCCTACGACTGGGCGGTCTACGCGCAGTTCGCGCCAGCCATCCCCCGCATGCCGTCCTGGTGGCCGTTGGACATGACGTGGGGTGGCCTGCCGGCGTCCGTGCCCTTCGGCTACATCTCGTACTTCGTGACGCCTGCCTTGGCTGGCGCCGCGCTCGGACGACGGCTGAGCTCGAGGTTCCACTGGCGCAGACCGACCACTCTCCTCGGAGTCGGGCTCGTCGTCGGCTTCCTCTGGGCCTTCCTGTTCAACGGGATCCTAGGGGCCCGGCTCGGCGTCTTCTACTACGGCCGCGTGATCCCCGGGCTCGCGCTCTGGGAGGGAACCAAGCATCAATACCCGCTCTACGACGCCCTCGCCATGGGCGTAATGGTGATGGTCTTCGCCTACATCCTCGGACGGACCGATCCCGAAGGGCGCACCGTCATCGAAATGTGGGCCGACGCGAGCTCAACAAGCCGGCCTCGGTCCACCGTCCTGTCCATCATCGGTGTCGTCGTCATCGCGAATCTGCTCTACGGCGCGGTCTTCACGCCTCATCTCGTGACGAAGTTGGAGGGTCAGGTGACTGCGGGACCGAGGGCTCAATTGTTCCCGGGCGTGCCGAACCAACCGCTTCAGGGCGCAACTCACCTAACTAGGTCTCTGACCGATCGATAGAAGGACGAACATGACCCGGACAACAGCAGTCCACTACGACCCTATTGCGTCGACATCGACGATGATCCGTACCCGACCTGGCGTCGGCTGCGAGATAGATCTCCGTGAATGACCGTCCACCAGCCGGAGACTCCGACCGCCGATGATCAAGTCCAAGCCATTACGAGAGCCAAGAAGGGAATGCAATGACAGGTCGACTCGAGGGGAAGGTGGCGTTCATCACGGGCGCCGGTCGTGGGCAGGGACGGGCCCACGCGGTGCGTATGGCGGAGGAGGGAGCCGACATCATCGCCGTCGACATCTGCCACGACATCGAGTCCAATCGCTACCCACTCGCCTCGCCCGCGGATCTTGCGGAGACTGAACTGCTCGTGAAAGAGCGTGGGCGTCGCATCATCGCGCGGCAGGCCGACGTGCGCGAACGAGCCGAACTGCGGGAGGCGCTCGATGCCGGACTGGCGGACCTCGGCCGTCTCGACATCGTCGTTGCCAATGCCGGCATCATGCCTATGACCCCCGCTCCGGCGGACGCCCAGGACTTCGTGGACGCAACCGACGTCGACCTGCTCGGCGTGATGCACACGGTCGCCGTCTCGCACGGCCACCTCGCAGATCACGGGTCCATTGTGCTGACCGGCTCGACCGCCGGCATGATCACGGGGGCGACGTCGCACCCCGCGTTCGGACCTGGAGGTGCTGGCTATCAATGGTCGAAGCAGGTGCTGCAGCAGTACACCGAGCAGATGGCCCTACACCTGGCGCAACGCTCCATCCGGGTCAACTGCGTCCATCCGACGAACTGCAACACCCACCTCCTGCACAATCGGGAGATGTACAAGGTGTTCCGCCCGGACCTCGAAGAGCCCACCCGCGAGGATGCGGAACTGACCTTCTCCTTCTTCCACGCCATGCCGATCCCGTACGTGGAGCCAGAGGACATCGCCAACCTGGTCGTGTTCCTTGCCTCGGATGAGTCGCGCTACATCACCGGCCAGCAGATCCGGGTCGACGCTGGTGCGCTCCTCAAGTGGGCGGGAGGACTGCCCTCGTGATCGCGCACGAGGCCGGCAACTGCGCCACGGCGACTGCTGCGATGCCGCTAGGAAATGTCGCCCCTTACGTCGGCGAGGCCGGCGAGGCCGAGCCGGGACTCCTCCAGCTCGCACGATCTCGCCCTGACGGTGCCCCGACACCGCCTCGAATTACCATGACGGCCCGTGCTGTATCCCTCCCCCATAAAGCAGCGCAGCGAGAAGAGCAACGCCGTCCACAAGCACACTCAGCGACGAGAGGACTCATCATCCGCCGTCGCGGATTCGATTGGAGCTCAGGTTGTTGCGGTTGATGAAGAACGGAATCCTGGCCATGGCAGTTGCCACCATGATCGCGACCGTCCTGGCCGCAGTCGCAACGCCGGCATCGTCGTCTGGCACCCCCCTGAACGTCACCTACATCTCCTCCCTCACGGGTCCGGCGGCAACCGAGTACGGCAACTCCCAGCAGGGATGTGTGGCGCGGATGAAGTTGCAGAACTCCGAGGGCGGGATCAACGGGAGGAAGATCAATCTCTCTGTCGTCGATGACGAGACGACCCCGAGCCTGACTTCGACCGCCGTGCAAGGAGCCGTCTCTGACGGCGCGATCGGGATCGTGGCCAACTCGCCGCTCTTCTTCACGGCGGCGAAGTACGCCCAGCAGGCCGGGGTTCCGGTCACTGGCAATTCCTCCGACGGTCCGGAGTGGGGTGAGCAGCCCTACACCAACATGTTCGACGCGTTCCGAGGGAGCGAGAACCCAGTGACGCCAGTGAACAGCTTCTATGGCAACTTCTTGAAGTCGCATGGAGGAACGACCATCGGCACTTTCGGTTACGGAGTGTCCCCGCTCTCGGCCGCCGAGGCGCACGGCGCTGCCCAGTCCTTCCAACGGGCCGGGGGCAAGGTCGGTGTATTGGACACCACCGTGCCCTTCGGAGGAGTCGACTTCACCTCCGAGGCGTTGATCGCCAAGCAGAAGCACGTGAACGCGATCCTTCCGACGATGGACGACGCCTCGAACTTCGCTCTCGTGACGGCGCTCGAACAGGCGGGCGTGAAGCTCAAGGCAGTTCTGTTGTCGGCGGGCTACGAGCCGGCCGTCGTCCATTCACCCGCATGGCCGAGCCTCCAGGGTGTGTACTTCTTGTCCCTGGCCCGCCCCCTCTCCTTGCCCAACGCGGGCACCGAGGAGATGGCAGCCGCCCTCACGAAGTACGCACACTTCACCAAGAGCGAGTTCCCCAGCTTCGGTCAGGACTTGTCGTGGCTCGGCTGCGACCTCATGATCGAGGGATTGCAACGTGCGGGACAGAATCCGACCCGCGCTGGCGTCGTCAAGGCACTACGCAGCATCAAGTCCTACAACGGCAACGGATTGTTGCCGATCAACATCAACTACTCGACAGTCTTCGGTCACGACCTCCCCCAGTGTGCCTGGGTCCTTCAGGCCCAGAAATCCGGCTTCGTGCCGATCTCATCAAAGCCTCTCTGTGGGACGGACTACCCAGGCACGAGCACCCTGACGAGCTCGTAGTCACACCGAACCTTGGCCGTCCGCGGTAACCGCTCGAATATTGGTGGTTCCCAAACAGAAATTCTGAGCGTCAGGAGGCTGTTCCTGGCCAACAGGTTGAGGCACATATTGTCCCAGGTGAAGGCCGAATCAGTACAACTGCGCCGAACGTCCCCTAACAGTGACCAAGAACGATCCGAACAGGTCTCATAACACGAAGGTCGGAGGTTCAAATCCTCCCCGCCACACGGTTGGGTAGACCTGCACCCGGCTTCATGGGCGAGGGCTCGAGAACATCATCTCGCGGCGCCCAGCACCATGGGGAAGCTGTCGAGCGTACGGATGCCGGCGGTGTAGTTCAGCACCACCCCGGGCTTGACGCTGTACTCGGGGATGCGACGGTGCCATTCCCGAAGTGCGACGCGGAGCTCAAGCCGGGCAAGGTGTGATCCAAGGCAACGGTGGATCCCGCCGCCGAAGGCGAGGTGTCGGTTCACATCCCGCTTCCAGACCAGAGTCTCGGCATCGGAGAATTCCGAGTGGTCCACATTTGCTGCACCGAGAAGAGCCATAACCTGCTCACCCTCGCCAATCGCGAAGTCCCCGATCTTGAGATCACGAGTGGCGACTCGGGCACACCCCATGACCGGCGTTTCCCATCGGAGCAGCTCTTCGACCATTGAGGGAATTGCCTCGGGATCGTCGGCCATCTTGCGACGGGCGTCGGGATGGTCGCACAGGTAGCCGAAGAAACAATCCAACGAAGCTGTCACTGTGTCGAGGCCTGCGATGAGGAACAGGAAGCAAATGTCGAGGATCTCCTCGTCACTGAGACGGGTGCCGTCAGCCTCCGTATGCAGAAAATGGCTGATCAGGTCCTCGCGTTCGTCTCCCGTCCGCCGCTGGGTGATGACGTGATCGAAGTATGTGTAGATCGAGTCCGCTGTCTGTTGCTGGTGCGCCTCGGTGTCGGGATGTCCGAACTCGTGGCCGACCACCTGGTCCGGTCGAATAACGCCATCCTTCATCTTCAAGAACCGCGGCAGCTCGGCCATCGGAAGGCCGAAAATCCCGAGGAACACCTGCGATGGGAAGGGGGTGGAGAACTGTTTCGAAAAATCAATCTCGCGATCGTCCATGAACCGATCGATGAGATCATTGACCAGCTGGGTCGTCGAGTCCTCCAATAGCTTCATCCGTTGCGGTGCGAAGAGCCGATCAAGGATCCTTCGGTACTTGCGATGGTCGGGCGGATCTACCTGCAGAGGGATCAATGGTCGTTTCGTCTTGAGGTCGTGAGCGGAAACGCCCGAAGAGAAGGCATCTGGGTCACTCAGCACCTCATCTACGCCCGAACGAGAGCACACGATCACACCGACCCCGTCGAGACGGAACACGGGCGAAGTCTCTTGGAGCATCGAATAGATGGGCTGCGGGTTCCGAGCCACCTCGGGGTTCATGAGTTCGGCCAGACCGGCTCCGTAGCTTTCGTCCCGTTCGGTCATGTTAGCCAGTGTGGACCGAATGTTTGGTTCTGTGCAAATCGCGCGTTGGAAGAAGTGGTAGTGCGCCGGGGTCGGCTGATCCCGCCGCTTCGCGCTCCTACAGAGGAATCCTCAGCCGAGTGCAGATCTGCTGGACCTCATCGAAGATCGAGCCGGGGACGCTGAACGGTTCGGTGGCGGCCACCTCCCCCAAATGTGCCTCGATGGCCTCAGCTGTGGGCGGCGTGCCGGGGTCGGCGACCCAGCCCTCACCGAGCCCGACGAAGACCCGGGCAAAGCGCCCTGCACACGCGGAAAAGTTCTGGTGAGTGAAGGTGCACGCCCGGCTTGCGAGGAAGACGACCATGGGCACGACGAGCTCCGGCTCAATGGAGCGAAGGAACGGCACGTCGTCACCGAGCTCGTCCCGATCGCCCACGGTCTCGACGACCATGCGGGAATAGCCGAATGGCAAGACAGTGTTGGCCAGGATCCCATGTGGAGCACCGTCGACAGCGATGACGTTCGCCAAGCCGACGATGCCTGCCTTTGCCGCGGCGTAATGCGCGGAGTTGGGTTGGCCGAACAGGCCGGCCGATGAGGAGATGAAGACGAACCGTCCACCGCCATTGGACTTCATGACCCGGTAGGCAGGCTGGCTCAGGTAGAAGCTGCCGTCCAGGTGGACGCTGAGCATCCGACGCCAGTTCTCCGCTGGCAGCTCATCGAAGGGAAGCGTGTCGAAGATCCCGGCGTTGCTCACCACAGCATCAAGTCGTCCGAAATGATCCAGCGCAGTGCCGACGATGGCTTTACCGCCCTCCGCGGTGGCCACCGAGTCGTAGGAGGGGACCGCAACCTCTCCCCGGGCAAGGATCTCCGTCACAACCTCATCGGCGACGCGCGAGTCTGAGCCTTCCCCTTGCATGGAGCCGCCAACATCGTTGACGACAACCGCGGCGCCTCGTTGGGCCAGGTCCAACGCGTACAAACGGCCAAGCCCGCGACCGGCTCCGGTCACGATGACCACTTGGCCTGTGAAGTCGATCATCGGAGCGTTCTGATCCTTGGGATTGTTGGGTCGGGGACGTCGGGTCAAGTTGCGGGGAGTGCCGAGGCGAGGCTGAGGACGCTGACGATCTCGTCACCGTCTTTCTTGAGGCGGTCCGAGGACCGATAGCCGAGGTCGACATCGGTCGCGAGGGCGCGAAGAGCGGCCGTGGTCGCCTCGTCCTTGTCGATATGAGCGAACGGGTCGAAGGAGAAGATTCGCATTGCGTTCTGGTGCGTGATCTTCGCCACGTCGTTCGGGGTGAGGCCGTGGAGTTGTGCGGCGAGGGCCTCGGGCCCTTGAGGCCACGTGGAATCCGAGTGCGGATAGTCACACTCCCACGTGATCATGTCAATGTTGAGCTTGTCCCGGCACTCAAGGCCATGAGCGTCCGTGATGAAGCACGTGACGATTCGGTCAAGAAACACTTCACTGGGAAGCCGGTCTCCGAAGTTCTGGTGCGTCCACGCGCGGTGCTGGGTATACACACGGTCGACTCGTTCGAGGAAGTAGGGAATCCAACCGATGCCACCCTCACTGAGGGCGACGGTCAGTGTCGGGAACTTTCGCAGAACCGGAGACCAGAGCAGGTCGGCGGCGGCCTGGACGATATTGATCGGCTGAAGGGTGATGAGGGTGTCGACCGGGGCGTCAATCGACGTGACCACCACCTGAGACGACGATCCAATGTGAAGACAGACGACGGTGCCCTCATCGGCACAAGCGCGCCAGAACGGATCCCAGTGCTCCTGGTGGAAGGACGGGTAGCCGAGCTTCTCTGGATTCTCGGAGAAGGTGACAGCGTGGCAACCCTTCCTGGCGACCCGATGGACCTCCTCGGCCATCAGCTCGGCGTCCCAGATTGGTGGGAGAGACAGCGGAATCATCCGTCCCGGGTAGGTCCCACACCATTCGTCGATATGCCAATCGTTGTATGCCCGGAGCACGGCGAGAGCGAGGTCCTTATTTTCGGATCGCGCGAAATATTGCCCGCAGAATTGCGGATAGGACGGAAAGTTCATTGACGCCAAGACGCCGTTTGCGTTCATGTCCCTGATCCGCTCGTGGATGTCGAAGCATCCGGGTCGCATCTCGTCGAACCGGGTGGGCTCAATGCCGTATTCGTCTGGTGGGCGACCCGCCACTGCATTCAGTCCGACATTCGTTGCCTCCTGGCCCTCGAACACCCATGACTCGGTGCCATCTTCCTTCGTGATGACGGTTGGGGCCTGACCGCGGTACCGTGCGGGGAGGTGACCGTCAAACATGTCGGGCGGCTCGACGACGTGGTCGTCGACCGACATCAGGATCAGATCGTCAGAATCCATTCCCTACTCCTCGAAGTCGCGGCGTTCCCACACGGTAGCCTCGCCGGTCACTAGGAACAAATGTTAGGTTTTGGCCCATGTCTTTTACGGGGAGAGGCGACGACCGTCTGGCAACGCTGTCCCTCATGGCCTCAGCGATCGCAGGGCGGACCATGGACGTGGCGGCCGCAGCAGGTGACCGGTCGTGGTGCGACGGATCGACGGTCTTCCTGGAGCTCGGCCTCGGCCCGGTCGATCAGATTCAGGCGCTGGCGGTCCAGGCCTCGCTGGCGGCCGGTGGAAGCCTCGAACCGAATCTCCTCTCGCAGCTCGTGCACCGCCCCGCTCTCACGCGTCGCTACCTGGCGTTGGAGGGACACCGCGCCCTGTCGGCGAACGAACGCGTGCTCCCTCCGGTCGTTCGTCCCCTGATCGATCGAGCCCTTTCCGCCGGGACCGCAACGCCTCAAGCCACAATCGAACGGGCCAGAAGTCGGCAGTCGGTCCCCGATCCGCCTCGTGTCTTCGGGTCGATTGAACCTCGCCGCGCCCTCCGTTCGATTGAGCGTGCGGGGCCTTCTCCGCTCGAACGCTCCAAGGGGGCTGCTGTCGACACTCCGAGCGGGGCGACCGCCGAACTCGATGACCTCGAGGACGACGTAGGGTACGTCGGCGATCTGTTGTCGAGCCCGGTCGGCGGTGGCGGGGTGGTTGGTCGCTGGTTGGCCAAGATGCTCAGACCCACTCGGCGCCGTGGCGGCGGCGGCGCCCCGGGCGGCGACGCGCCGACCCACTTGGCTTCGGCCCGCTCCGATGCGAGCAGTGCCGCTCAGACGTACAGCGGCGCAGCTGCCGACCTCGGGCCGGGACTCCACACCATTGAGTCAGATGGGATGAAGTACCCCGAATGGGACGTCGTCGGCGGTCGCTACCGTCCGGGCTGGTGCACAGTCGTCGAGACCGAGGTCGAAACGAGCGGATCCACGACGATGGCGCTCTCGATGGGATTGAGAGAAGCTCTGCGCCGGTCGCTGTCTCGGTTGGGTATGGGCCTCACTTCATGCCGGCGACAGGCGCAGGGCGACGATATCGACATCGACGCAGCAATCGAGATGTACCTCGAGACGATGGCCGGTGCACCGCATGGCGGCGATGTCTATTTCGAGAACCGACGGCGGCGGCGTGATCTGGGAGTGCTCGTCCTGCTCGATGTCTCGGGATCGGCCGGGGAGCCCGGCTTCGCCGGCAGGCCGGTCCACGAACACCAGCGCCTCGTTGCCGCTGCCCTTACAGGAGCGCTCCACGACTTGGGCGACCGCGTCGGGCTCTATGCGTTCAACTCACGAGGCCGGAAACAGGTGCAGTATCTCCGGGTGATGGGCTTCAACGCGCCTTTCGATGGCCAGGCAATCAACCGGCTGACAGCCTTGCGGCCGAGCGCCTACACCAGGATGGGTGCCGCCATCCGTCATGCGACCACCGTCTTGGAACAGCGAAGCGGAACACCCCGACGCCTCCTCGTTGTGCTCTCCGATGGTTTTGCGTATGACCACGGCTATGAG
Organism: uncultured Acidimicrobiaceae bacterium; assembly: GCA_963837125.1. Classification (GTDB taxonomy): domain Bacteria; phylum Actinomycetota; class Acidimicrobiia; order Acidimicrobiales; family RAAP-2; genus Bog-473. The sequence continues at coordinate 154,519 of CAWILW010000008.1, forward strand.
GGGCACTACGGCGAAGCGGACGCGCGTAGGGCGTTGAGCGAGGCTCGGCGGAGGGGGGTTGGATGTGTGTGCCTCAGCGTGGGCGCGTCGACTGGCCCCGAAGCGCTGCGGCGCGTCTTCGGATCCGCAGCGCATGCAACGGTACCGAGGGCCGACGACCTGCCATCGCTGATCGCGCCTCTGTTTCGCACCGCCATTCGCTCCGCCGAGGGCCAGCACCGTGCCTTTCAGCGGAAGGAGCGATCGAGGGAACACCACCAGATGGAGAGAGGAAGGCCATGAAGGCCCGCGAACGCCCGTACTACCTTCCGGTGGACGACGAGGACCAGGTGTTCAAGGCCGCGTACCGACAGGGTCTGGCAGTGGTCCTGAAAGGTCCCACTGGGTGCGGAAAGACGCGATTTGTCGAAGCCATGGCACATGACCTCGACCGGCCTCTGATCACCGTCTCGTGTCACGACGACCTCACCACGGCCGATCTCGTGGGTCGGTTCCTCTTGGAAGGCGGCGAGACCCACTGGGTAGACGGTCCGCTCACTCGGGCCGTACGCGACGGGGCGATCTGCTACCTCGACGAGGTTGTCGAGGCTCGACAGGACACGACCGTCGTCCTCCACCCGCTGGCAGATCACCGCCGTCAACTCTCGATCGACCGGCTCGGCCTTGTGGTCGATGCGCCACCTGAGTTCAGCCTCGTGGTTTCCTACAACCCCGGATACCAGAGCGTTCTGAAGGACCTCAAGGACTCGACCAGACAGCGCATGGTCGCCATTGAGTTCGATTTTCCACCCGTGAGCGTGGAAGAAGAAATTGTCGTCCACGAGGCCGGCGTGGACCCCGGAACAGCTTCCCAGCTGGTGCGACTCGCACAGGCGATCCGTCGATTGGAAACGGCTGGGCTCAGGGAGGTGGCATCCACCAGAGTGTTGATCGCCGCCGCTCGGCTCTATGTCGACGGGGTGCCGATGCCGGCTGCGGCACGCGCCGCCATCGCCGGGCCACTCACCGACGACCCGGTCGTCGGTGCCGGTCTCGTGCAAATGATCTCGACCTACCTCGGTGCATCAGATTGACCATGTCGGGGGGCGCCACTACCATGCGGAACAACTATTAGGTTCTAAGGAGGATCGTTGGCCTACGAGAGCGCTGCCGAGCCGATCAAGCTGGGCTACCTGTTCGACTTCGTACTCCCCGACGGCTTTCCGAAAGAGATGCGGTCCGACCTGACCCAGAGCTTCGAGCTGGTATTCGAGGAGGGGCTGGAACAGGAAATCATCGACAGGCCGATCGAAATCGTGTTCCGTGAGGTCGAAGGGCTCCCCAAGGGATCGGTCAAGGCGGTGATCGATGCCTACGGTGAGCTCGTCGACGAGGGCTGCCTGGCCGTGTTCGGACCCTCCATCACTGACAACTGCGTCCCGACGAAGGAAGCGATCGAGAAGCGATTCCAGGTTCCTGCCATCAGCGTCACGGGTACTGATGACTGGCTCGGCGAGTGGACCTTCTCTCTCTCCATGGGCTCCATGACCGACGAACCTGTCTTTTGGGCCCACCTTCTGGCCAAACGAGGTCTGAACAACGTCGGCGTCCTCGTCGAGCAATCACTCGTCGGCGAGACGTACATCAAGTCTTTTCGCGCCGCCTGCCGCGACGCCGGCATCCGCATCACGGCCGAAGAGCCCATTGCACAGACTGCGCAGGACATCGGTGAAGCAGTGAGGAAGCTGCATGCCGCCGACGTGGGGGCCCTGGTTCACTGCGGTTTCGGCTTCGGCGTCGTGCTGATCAATCCGGTTCTGCAAGAGCTCGCCTGGGATCCGCCTCGGTTCATGGGAACGGCGTTCCAGAACGCATGGATCAACCCGATCGTCTGGGACGCCATCGTGGGCTGGATCGGTCTGGACCAGTTCGACGAGGGCAACCAAGTCGGCCAGCAATTCATCGATCGCTACGCCGCCCGCTACGGCTGGCGTCCGGAGTACTGCGTTCCGGTCGTCAACCGGGATCTGGCCACGGTCCTGCTCCACGCTTTCGCTGACGCGCGGCCCTTGTCGCCGCGCGGCGTGAAGGAGGCGCTGGAACGGATCCGACTGCTGCCCGCTGCGTCCGGATCGCCAGGGACCCGCATCTCCTTCGGGAAATGGTCCCACCGGGGGTGGATGGGTGCCGGCTACCTGGTGGCTCGCCGGCTCGACCCCGATGGCACCACAGCTCACCTCGTCGAGCGTTTTGGACAGGTGTGAAGACGATGACCACCCAAATTTCGGAGCCGACCACGACGCCAACCGCTCCGCCCGTCAAGTCTCGGAGCCGGGTCATTGGCGGCATCACGCTCCTGGCACTTCTCGTGGCGCTGATCGTGGTGGGCGTGAATGCCCGCCGGGGAGCGGTGGCCGAGCGAATCAGGAATCCGGTGGTGAGCGGCGCACCGAGACCCGTGCAGCCTCTCTGGGGCTTCACGCATTGGCTCGGGCTGCTCGAGGTCGGCACCGTGGTGACGATGGCGATCCTGGTGGTCGCCTTCGTGGTGGCGTGGCGGCGTCACCCACGCCACCCGATCCTGCTGATGGCACTGGTCATGACGCTGCTCGTCTGGCAGGACCCAATCATGAACTGGGCCCCCTACGCCGTCTACAACCCGCAGCTGTGGCACTGGCCCGAGACGTGGGGGTTGGAGTCCCTGTCGCCCACGGTCGAGCCGTTCATCGTGATCGGCTACGCCACGTTCTACATGGCGCCGTTCTTCCCTGCCATCTGGATCCTGCGCCGCCTCCAGGCCCGCCGCTCCCCCGAATCGTTCGTCTGGCGCCACCCGCTCGTGAGTCTCTCGTTGCTCATTTATGCCATCGGGTTTGTGTTCGACACCATGCTCGAGATGTTTCTCATACGGACGCAGCTCTACATCTATTCTCAGGTCGTCCCGTTCGGTTCGTTCGCGGCTGGGAGGTGGTATCAGTTCCCACTGATCTGGGAGGCGTCTCTCGTGACGCTGGTGATGATCCCCGCGGGCGTCCTGCTCTACCGCGACGACACTGGACGCACCCAGGCCGAGAAGCTGGCGCTCCGCGTACGTGCGTTCCGAACCCGCCCGGCACTGGGGACCTTCGTGGTGATGTTCGCCATCATCAACGTCGCGTACTTCTGTTATGGCGCGGGTTACGCCATCATCCGTGACACCAAGGTGGCCACGTCGGTTGCATGCCCATGGCCGTTCCCCGAAGCGAAGGTCTACGACCCCAACGGCTTCTACCAGGCCCACGGTCAGCCGGGGCCATATTCGAGCGGCATCTGGTCGGGCTGGGAGAGCGCACAGCCCAACGGGAGACCGAGCACCTCCCTCAACGCCACCAACCGGTGCAGTGGCGCCAATGGGTGAGACTCGGAGTGTCGTCGTCACGGGGGCGTCACGGGGCCTTGGTCTAGCGACCGCCGCGCACCTGCACCGAACGGGCTGGACGGTAGTGGCCGCCATGCGCTCACCCGAGCAAGGGATGGAGCGCCTGCGAACGCTGACCGGCTCCGCCATAGACGACCCTCGCCTGGTCGGTATCCGGTTGGACCTCGACGATTCCGACTCGATCGCCGCCGCCAGTGAGGCCATACAGATCGCCGTGGGCACCCCGTACGGACTCGTGCACAACGCGGGCATCGCCGGCGTCGGCTGCCTCGAGGAGATGCCGATGAGTGTCTGGGAGCAGATCTTCACAACCAACTTCTTCGGACCGGTGAAGCTCACGAAGAGGCTGCTGCCGGGCATGCGCAATGCAGGTCGTGGCCGGATCGTCATGGTTTCGAGTGCGGGAGCCATTCGAGGCATGCCGGCCATCGGCGCCTACTCCGCTGCGAAAGGGGCGATCGAACGGTGGGCCGAATCACTCTCCCAGGAGGTGGCGCCATTCGGATTGGGTGTCTCGGTTCTGGTGGCCGGAACGTTTCGGACCGACATCCTCGAACTCACGACGACCTACGCTGACTACGACGGACCCTATGGACAGCATCACGCCAAGCTCGAGAGTTTCGGCGCCCGGTTTCTGAAGTTTGCCTCACCTCCTGATCGGTTCGGGCCTGCAGTGGTCAAGGCGCTCGAGGATCGGCGACCGTTCGTCCGGCGAGCCGTCGGACCCGATGCGCGGGCTCTGTTGCTCGCGAACCGGCTGCTTCCATCGAACTTGTTGCAGCGCATTACGTGCCGCGCCATCGGGGTCCCTGAGGCGGGCACCCTACATGGGCATCCCTTGCAAACGACCTCCGTCAGTGCCCATACCAGCGAAGGAAAATCCCGTGCCTGATGCTCCCCTTGTGGAATTCGAATCGCACATCCTCATTGATGGCAAGCTCGTCGATGGAGAGTCCGGGACGTTCACCAATGTCAATCCTGCGACAGAAGAGGTGCTCGGCGCGGTCGCCGATGCCTCGAAGGGCGACATGCATCGCGCCATTGACGCCGCCCGCCGCGCGTTCGATGAGACTGACTGGTCTACGAATCGGGCCTTCCGCAAGCATTGCCTTCGGCAGTTGCAGGAGGCACTCGAATCTGAACGAGAAGCGCTGCGCGAAGAGCTGATTCGTGAGGTGGGATGCCCTCGCATGGTCACCCACGGGCCCCAGCTCGACCTCCCTCTGGCAGACGGCCTGAACTACCCAGCGGGCCTTATCGACACCTACCACTGGGAGACCGAACTGGGCGACTCCTTGGTTCAGCTCACGGGCGCGGTGAACACAAGGAAGGTCTGGCATGAGCCGGTCGGAGTGGTCGGCGCGATCGTCCCGTGGAACTACCCGTTCGAGGTCACCATTCACAAGCTGGGGCAAGCGCTCGCCACCGGAAACACGGTGATACTGAAACCCGCCCCGGACACGCCGTTCAACGCGACGCGCATCGGCCGTCTGGTCTGCGAGCACACCGACATACCCGCCGGTGTTGTCAACGTGGTGACGTCATCGGACCATCTTGTCGGTGAGGAGCTGACCCTGTCCCCGAAGGTCGACCTGATTTCATTCACCGGTTCGACATCGGTTGGCAAGAGGATCATGGAAAAGGGTGCAGCGACCATGAAGCGGTTGTTCCTGGAGCTCGGCGGAAAGTCGGCCGCGATCGTGCTCGACGACGCCGACCTCGCGGCCGCCAGCATGATCGCCTTCGGCGTCTGCATGCACGCGGGGCAGGGGTGCGCAACGCCGACTCGAATGCTGTTACCCCGGTCCCGCTACGACGAAGGTGTCGAACTTCTCCGAGGCATTTATGAGACGGTCACCGTCGGTGATCCTCAACTTCCGGACACCCTGTGCGGGCCCGTGATATCGGCGAAGCAGCGTGCCCGAGTCATTGGGTACATCGAGAAGGGGGTCGCCGAAGGCGCCACCCTCCTGGTCGGCGGTCCTGGGACACCCGAGGGTTGCGACAGGGGGTTCTACGTATCGCCGTCCCTCTTCGTCGACGTTGACAACAGCATGAGCATTGCCCGAGAGGAGATCTTCGGTCCCGTCCTCGTGGTGATCCCTTATGACGGCGAAGAGCAAGCCATCCGCATCGCTAACGACAGTCCGTATGGCCTCGCCGGCTACGTCTTGTCGGACTCCCTCGACCGTTCCGTCGCTGTGGCGCGTCGCCTCCGCGCGGGAACGATCGGCCTCAATGGCGGAGCTGCGTATGGCGCAGATGTTCCCTTCGGGGGATTCAAGGACAGCGGCGTCGGTCGCCAGAACGGTCTTGCCGGCTTCGAGCAGTACCTCGAGGTCAAATCGGTGGCTTGGCCGGCCGGCTGATCGGCCTGGACCCGATTCCTCAAGGCCGTTTGGCCGCACCTCGAAGCGTTGTCTCGCGTGCCAAGGTCAGGGCACTACGGGGACCGAGCTTTCGAACTATGTTCTCCGGCATCCACAGAAGCTCGAAGAGAGACCAGGCTCGGATGTCGGCGGAAGGACCTTCGAGCTGAACGTCACCAGAGCGGATGCCCTTGGCGAGCAGCGACTTGAGGTCGTTGAGGCGGGCCGAGAACGATGCACCGAGGTTTGTCGTGTTGGGGGGCGATTCCCGGATCCAGGCCAGCTGGATGTTGTACTCGTCACTGAACCGAACAACGGCATTGATGTTGATCCATATCAGTGCGTCCAGCTTCTCGACGGAAGTACCCTCCGATCGCAGGACGCTGGCCCATCCTGACCGGGCCTTCACCGTGAACGACCGCATGATTGACGCCAGCAGCTCGCCCTTCGATCCAATGAGCCGGTAAACGCTCCCGACACTCATGCCGGCCGCTGCTGCAATATCGCGAACGGTCGTGGCCTCATAGCCCCGACGGCCGAACTCCCTCCGCGCAACTGCCCAGAGCATGGGGAGGCGCTCGTCCTCCTCCCGTTCTTCCTTCTCCCAAGAATCGATCGTCTCGGTGGCCGCCGCGAACGGCACCGAGCGATCCAACTCGACATTCGTCGGCGGGTCTACGGCGATCCCGTTCAAGATGGTCCTGCAGCGGAGCGCCGGTACTTGTTCCGCACCGCCGACTTCTCGAAAGACTCCGAGACTGACGTGCAGCAGCACCTGGCAGAGTCGGTCCGCCAGCGTCTCGAGATCGATTCCCGCTCGCAAGTACCCGCTGGCGCGTCCCGAACGAAGGGTCTCGAGCATCGCTCCTTCGATGCCGATCGGCGGCCTCCGTGCGATACGGACCAGCTGATCCCCGGCCCCAGATGGCGGCTCGTAGAGGGTCAACAAGAGGGCCGCTCTGTGGCGAAGGGCACAGTCTGCGATGGCTTCGCCAAGGGCAACGATCCGGTCGGAAATGGGTTCTGCATCCGGTCGGCGCAGTGCTTCCAGCCCTGCCTCTGCGACCGCATCGAGATCCGCCTGATAGCGCTCGACGAGCTCGACGATCAACGCCTCCTTCGACTCGAAGTGGTGATAGAGGCTGCCTGGAAGGATCCCGGAGGCATCAGCGATCTCTTTGAGGGAGGTGCGTAAGCCGGAGGAGGCGAAGAGCTCCGCCGCAGTGTCGAGAATCTCTGTTCTGCGTGACCCGTTCACTGACACGGCGTTGGCTCCCTGCGAAATGACCAGATGGCCAGGAACGTACTGCAATCCGCAGCTGATTCGGCCATCACCTACGGGGTCAGATCGGCTATTCGTCGCCTCTCGGTGTCCCTTGGTCACCCGGTGACGACGAGGGCTCGTTCTGGACAATTCCGGACGACAGCCTCGACAGCGTTCTCGTCTTCGGGTCGGACATCTCCAGTGGTCGCCACGAGGTCTGCATGGCCCTCGTCGTCGGGCCGAACGACCTCCGGTGCGAGCTCATAGCAGCGGCCATGCCCCTGACATCTCGTTGCGTCGATGGTGAGTCGCATGCGGCCATCGTACTCCCATGGCAGCCTTGAACCAAATGTCTGTTTCGGACGGAGATCTACGATCTCGGATGATCCCGAATCACACGATCGTCTCTTTGACGCCTTAGGACGCGATAGTCCCCCGCAGGGGGTCGAGACCTCGGTAACGTCCAAGCCGCCAGTAGGGGCAAGGCTCCTACGCCAAGCGGGGGTGCGCCGGAAGGCATACCGGACCCCGCCGTCATCTCTGGTGCCGATTTCAGACGATGCTCTCCAGGACAACGAAGCGTTGGTTCGCTGGGAGTCTGAACACACGGAACTAACCCTTGTATGCGGCCCTTCCTTCGTGCAGCGCCGCCGCATGACGAACGTGTTCTTGCCTAGTCACATGATGTATGGGCTGACACACGAGGGTACAAGAAGGCACGCTTTGTGACCTCGCTATTCCACGCCTGTTCCACGCCCTGGGGCCGATTGCCACGACTTCGCAAGCCAGCCGTGGCAACTGCCCAGGATGTTGCACAGTGGGCGGCCGACGAGGTCGAGGCTTCTGGTCGCATCTGCCAAGAACGGGCGGTTCGTCATATATGACACGCCTTTGGCGAAGAATTCGTATACAGGAATGGCAATGGGAACCGGGCAATTTCCAGGTCGGCTTTCGTGCACCTCCGGCCCGGCGACCGCCTCGATCTCGACCAGCTGACCGCCGAGTTCGGCGTCAGCCGGACGCCCATCCGAGAGGCCATACTTGTCGAGCTGTCGTACGAGGTGGCCATCACTCCGCGTAGTGGCATCTCCGTGGTCGGCATCTCCCTCCAGGACAGGACCTTCCGCAAGCTGACCGAGGACACCGTCATGTGGGACCGATGGGACAAGTCCTGGTTCTGGAAGCCACGCCACGGCACGAAGCTCGAGAAGATCGATGAATGAGCGCTCAGTTTCGGTAAGGCCTACGAACTCGATGCCAGCCCGGATGATGCCATCCGGTCCCGATCCTGCATTTCGCACCTCACCCGCGACCGTCAAATCGACGGAGGGACCGAGCTCAAGGCGCAACGTAATGCGACGACTCACATCCAGTCGGAGCTCACCGTCTTGCCACATACCGAGAAGTTCAATTGGGTCGGGGTGACGAAGGTCTATCCCCACACCAAGCGTCGAGACGTTGATGATCGCGCACTCCCGCCACAGGTCCAATGGCTCGTCCTGGATATGGCAACGGCCCATCCAAAGGACCGAATGGCGTTCTCTCCGTCGGCGATCCTCCACGGTCTCTCCCCCAATAGGGTACAGCGTCGATTGGCGGAGGCCACGCATCCTTCAACCAGTCTCGATCAGAGTTCGATCGACTTGAACAACATTCGAGAAGACGGACGGATCGCCAACTGTGGTACGCCGGACCTCCGAGGCCGACACGCCTGAGCAGGCAACCCGGGCGGTCAAATGACTTATGGATGCGAACTACCGAAAGCCGTATAGGGGCTAACCGTCCCAGAACGCTTTACATGAAGGGGCTGGGTGCTACCGTGCGAACACGATGGGGGCAGGTGGCGGGCTCTCTACGCTCCAAGTGCTTGAGTTGCCGCAGTAGCGCGTCGTTCGACGTTCGACGTTCGACGTTCGACGTTCGACGTTCGCGTACCCGTGGCCGCCTCCAGTCTGCGCGTCGGTGAGCAGCTGGCGGATTTTTCGACGTCTCCGGGCGAGTTTGCGTTCGGCACGCATTATGGACAGGCAGGCCCGATAGCCGATCGCCAATCCTGGACGAATCACTCCAGTTGCACTGTGGTTGTGCCGATAGTGAGCCCATGAACCCGCTGCGTCTCCTCGGGAGGCGATCGGTGCTCGCACCGGACTCGACCGTCGTGACGAGGACGACGCTGATCGTGGCCCTCCTCCTCTGTGTGCCGGCAGGGGGAGCGTCGCTGGTGGTCGAGGCGCACCCCGCGGCGGCGGCCACGACGGGCGACCAGATCGCGGCCTTCGCCGCCTCTCAGGTGGGTGTTCCGTACTGTGACAACGGTGGAGGGATCAACGGCCCCACCAATGGCGGGGTCAACGAGGCGGGGTGCGGCCCGGGGGTCAAAGGCTTCGACTGTGTCAGTCTTGTGCAGTACGCCGTCTACCAGGCAACCGGCATCGCCCTGCCGGCGTGGGGCCAGCTCAGCGGGGTCGGGACGGTCATCGCCCCAGCGGGCACGATCGTCGAGGACACGGCTGCCCTGCTGCCGGGTGACGCCGTCTACTGGGGCGGGAGCGGCATCGACGGGTACGTCCACTCGGGCATTTACGCCGGCAACGGCAACGTGTGGGACGCCATCGGCATCAGCCAACCAGTACAGACCCACACCATGGCCTACCTGAGCACGATCTACACCTACGACGGCGCCATCCGGTACTGGACTCCGTCGACAGCCCCGCCCGGCGGACTCGTGCTGCCGGTGGTCGGAATCGCATCGACGCCGGACGGGAGCGGCTACTGGTTGGCCGACGCCGCCGGTGGGGTGTCGCCGCACGGCTCAGCCGTCAGCTACGGCTCACTGGTCGGCCGTCCGCTGAATGCACCCATCGCCCACATCGTTTCGACATCGGACGGCCTCGGCTACTGGTTGGTGGCCAGCGACGGCGGCATCTTCGCCTTCGGCGACGCCACGTTCCTCGGTTCGATGGGGAGCAGCCGCCTCAACGCCCCGGTCGTGGACATGGCGCCCACACCTGACGGGCACGGCTACTGGCTCGTCGCCAGTGACGGCGGGATCTTCTCATTTGGCGATGCGAGGTTCCAAGGTTCGATGGGTGGCCAGCACCTGAACCAGCCGATCGTGGGCATGAGCGCGGACGACGCCACCGGGGGCTACTGGCTGGTGGCCACCGACGGCGGGATCTTCTCGTACGACGCACCCTTCCTGGGCAGTACCGGTTCGATCCGACTCGTAAAGCCCGTCAACGGAATGGCGTCCCTCGCCGACGGCCAGGGGTACTGGTTCGTGGCGTCTGACGGCGGGATTTTCAACGAGGGAACGGCCCGCTTCCAGGGGTCGATGGGCGGATCGACCCTCACCGCAGCGGTCGTGGGCATGGCTGCCGATCGAGCCACCGGGGGATACTGGCTGGTGGCCAGCGATGGAGGCGTCTTTAGCTTCGGTGCTCCGTACTTCGGTGCAGGGTGACGACCAGTGCAGAAGGCGATCAGGGCCCGAGTTCACTGACGCATTCGACTCCGGACTGACTGCGTCTGCGTGCGTGGGCGAGGGGGGACTTGAACCCCCACATCCTTTCGGACACAGGAACCTGAATCCTGCGCGTCTGCCAATTCCGCCACTCGCCCGGGTGACCGGACAAGAGTAGTCGCTGGCTGGCCGGTCGCCGGACGCCCCGGACTCCACGGGGAGCACAGGTGACCAGGTCAGACGCCTGTCGAATCCCTGCTGAGCGCACGGGGCCGGTAATCTCTGGGAGACCATGGGACTCCAGCAGTTTGAGGAGCGACTCGAGCGTCTGGTGGAGGGCACGTTGGCCAAGCCGTTTCGAAGCAACCTCCAGCCGGTCGAGATCGGGCGGCGGTTGACGCGGGAGATGGACCTGCACCGGCGGGTGGGTGTGCGCGGCCTCATCGCGCCCAACGCCTTCGCCGTCACGCTGTCGCCGACCGACGTCGCCCGCTTCTCGAACTTCCTCGACGCCCTCTCGCGCGAGCTCTCCGACGCCGCCCGGGAGCACGCACGCATTGAGGGCTACTCCTTCGTCGGCCCCGTCGAGGTCGAGATCTTCGAGGGCTCGAGCCTGAAGGCGGGCCGGTTCACGGTGACCGCCGAGGTCCACGAGAGCGAGGACGGCGGGTTCCTGGCCGAGGTCGTCCTGCCCGACGGCAGGCGGGTGGCCCTCGGCTCGGAGCCCCTGGTCGTCGGCCGCCTGCCGGAGTGCGGCGTCGTCCTGCCCGACTCGAACGTGAGCCGGCGCCACGCCGAGTTTCGCCGGAAGGAAGACGGCGTGTTCGTCACGGACCTCGGGTCCACCAACGGGACCAGGGTCAACGGCGCCCCGGTCAGGGAGCAGCTGCTCGCCAGCGGGGACGAGGTCAGCGTGGGGTCGACGAAGCTCATCTTCGAAATGTCGTGACCGCACCCGCTGCGGAGGCGGTCCTCGTCGCCACGCAAAACCTCAACGCGGTCCTCCGCGTCATGCAATGGGCGGTCATCGTCCTGATCTTCCTGTTCTTCTTGCGGGTGATCCGGGCCGTCTGGGTCGAGATGAGCCCGGCCACCATCCGCAAGTCACGCTCGGAGCGGCGCTCGGATAGGCGGGAGGAGCGCGCGGCGGCGCGCCCGCCCGAGCGGCCCAAGGAGAGCCGTCGCCGCCAGCTCTACCTCAAGGTGGTCCAGCCGCCCGAGCACGCCGGGCAGTCCTACGACCTCGACGACGAGTTGACGATCGGGCGCTCGCCGGGTTGCGGGGTGGCCATGTCCGACGACATCTACACCTCGACACTCCATGCCCGCCTCTTCCGGCGCAACGACCAGCTCTGGGTCGAGGACCTCGGCTCCACCAACGGCACGTTCGTCAACGCGGAGCAGATCACGGGGGCGATGCGACTGGGCAAGGGCGATCTGCTGCAGATCGGTTCCACGGTGTTCGAGGTCTCCCGTTGACGGTGCTGCGGTCCGGCTCGGCGAGCGACGTCGGGCGGGTCCGGACGATCAACCAGGACATGCCGCTGGAGCGACCGAACCTCTTCGCGGTCGCCGACGGCATGGGCGGTCACGTGGGGGGAGAGGTGGCGGCGCGGGTGGCCGTCGAGACCCTCGAGCAGGCGTTCGAGCGCGCGCCGACGGTGGCCGGGCTGCGCGAGGCCTTCTCGGAGGCCAACGCCGCGGTCTGGAGCGAGAGCCAGTCCAATGCCGACCTGCGCGGCATGGGGACGACGTTGACCGCCATGGCGCTGGTCGGGGGCGACGAAGGCCGGGACCTCCTCGCACTGGCCAACGTCGGGGACTCCCGTGCCTACGTGTTCTCCGAGGGGGAGATGACCCAGGTCACGGCCGACCACAGCCTCGCCGAGGAGCGGATGCGGCACGGCGAGATGACCGAGGCGGAGGCGGCCGTCCACCCCCAACGGCACATCTTGACCCGAGCCCTCGGCGTGTCCTCCGAGGTCGACACGGACATGTGGGAGCTCGACCTGCAGTCGGGGGATCGGGTCCTGATCTGCTCGGACGGCCTGTCCAACGAGGTCCCGGCCGACGAGATGGCCGAGATCCTGGGCAGCGTCGACGACCCCGATGAAGCAGCACAGCGGCTGGTGGACGTGGCCAACGAGCACGGGGGGGCCGACAACATCACGGTGGTCATCGTCGACGTCCAGGTGGGGGAGGGGGGCACCGACGGCGCGTCCAGGGTCAAGCGGCTGGGCCTCGGCGCAGCAGGGCTCGGCGCTGCCGCAACGGCGGCGACGTCGGTCGTCGCCCCTGCCGCGGGTGCGGCGTCGACGCGGGACGATGCGCCGGATGCTGCGCCCACGGAGGAGCCCACCGGCTTGTTCGCCGCCACCGGCGCGGGCGCGGCGGGTGCCGCCCTCACCGACGACACGCTCGCCCCGGGTGTCCAGCTCGGCTTCGGTGACGAGGCGTCGACGCTGGCCGAGGAGGGCCCGCGTAGCGACGAGTTCTTCCTCGGGACCGCGTCGGTCCCGGTGTCCCGATCGACGACGCGGGTGCCGCCCGCGCCGGCACCGCCGACCGCGCCCAGAGATCGCGCCGGGAAGAAGGAGAGCCGCGGTGCCCGCCGCCGGCGCATGGGCATCCCGCGTCGCATCACGCCCCGGGTGATCGGGTTCATCCTGCTGATCGCCGCCGTCCCCGTGGCCGCCTACTTCGTGCTGCGCTGGTATGCGTACGACAACTGGGTGGTGACCCTGCAGGGCGACCAGATCGTGGTCAAGCAGGGCCAGCCGGGCGGGGTCCTGTGGTTCCACCCAAGGGTCGTCGACCGGACCGGGGTCACGACGAGTGGGATCAACCCGGTCGCGGTCGCGCCCATCCGCGCCGGGGTACAGGAGCCCTCGCTGAAGGCCGCCCGGAGCTACATCTCCAGCGTCACGACCACGACCACCACGACGACGACCACGACCGCGCCGGGTGCGCGGGGCACCACCACGACCACGACGCCGTCCACCGCCACGACCACGACGAGCGCGCCGTGACCGTCGGCCCTGTGCCCTGCCGTCGAAGGCACCGAGCGTAGGCTCTGGCGCCATGCAACCCGTCGACGAGCCGCGCGTCTACTCGGGTCGCTATGAGCTGACGCACCTGATCGCCCGGGGCGGCATGGCTCAGGTGTACCGCGCCATGGACCTTCAGCTCGACCGGCCCGTCGCGCTGAAGGTGCTGTTCCCCGAGCTCTCCGTCGACCGCACCTTCGTCGAGCGGTTCCGCAGGGAGGCGCAGGCGGCGGCGAACCTCTCCCATCCCAACATCGTCCCGGTCTTCGACTGGGGTGAGGACGACGGCAGCTACTTCATCGTGATGGAGTACATCGAGGGCCGGCCGCTCTCCGCCGTCCTGCGCGATCCCCAGCCCGTGCCCGCGCGCCAGATCGCCACGATCGGCGCCGCGGTGGCCGCCGCGCTCGCCTTCGCACACCGCCACGGCGTGATCCACCGTGACGTCAAGCCGGGCAACGTCCTGATCACGCCGGAGGGTGACGTCAAGGTGACCGACTTCGGCATCGCCCGGGCCGTGAACACCGAGGACAGCCTGACCCAGACCGGCGCCGTGATGGGCACGGCGGCCTACTTCTCCCCCGAGCAGGCCGAGGGGAAGAGCGTCGACGCCCGCAGCGACATCTACTCGCTCGGCGTCGTGCTCTACGAGATGGCGGTGGGCAAGCCGCCCTTCACAGGCGACTCGCCGGTCGCGGTGGCCTCGAAGCACGTGCGCGACGACCCCGTCCTGCCCCGAGCAGCCAACCCGACGGTGCCGGCCGCGCTCGAAGCCGTCGTCATGAAGGCGCTCTGCAAGGATCCCGACGGCCGCTACGCCACGGCCGAGGAGCTCAGGGCGGACCTCCTCCGCTTCGCGGAGGGGCGCCCGGTGGAGGCGGCCGACCCCGGCGTCACCTCCATGATGGCTGCCGTCGGCGCCACCCAGGCCGTCCCGACGACGACGGGCCGCACCATGGCCGTCCCGGCCGACGGCGGTGTCCCGTATTCGAACAGGGAAGACCTCGAGCGCCAGAAGCGCACGCGCCGGCTCATCGTCCTGCTCATCCTGCTGCTCGTGGCCCTGGGCGTGATCGCCTTCTTCCTGCTGCGCTCCCTCGGGGGCAACGTCACCGTCCCCAACGTGGTGGGCCAGCCGTCCAGCCTCGCCGTCCAGACGCTGAAGAACGACAACCTGGCCGTGGGCACGACCACCTTCCGGGTCAGCCACTTCGCCAAGGGGACCGTCCTGTCGACCAACCCGGCCGCCGGCGCGTCGGTGGGGAAGAACTCCGCCGTGAACCTCGTGGTGAGCAACGGCCCGAACGTGCCGATCGTGACGGTTCCCTCCGTGAAGGGCAAGCAGTTGGCGACGGCGATCCAGCTGATTCAGGCCGCCGGCCTGACCTACACGGTCAAGAACGTGGGGAGCACCCAGCCCGTCGGCACGGTCCTCGACCAGAACCCGGCCGGTGGCGCCAAGGTGAAGGCGACCGTCCCCGTGGTGCTGACCGTCTCGGGCACGCAGACGTCGGTCTCCGTGCCGAGCGTGCTGGGGCAGTCGCCGGCATCGGCCGGCTCCGTGCTGACGCAGGCCGGGCTGAACGTGGGGAACCAGAGCAATGCGTGCTCGAACCAGGTCCCGCAGCAGGGGCTGGTGTCGTCGCAGAGCCCTGCCGCCGGCGCCACGGTCCAGCCGAACTCCCCGGTGAACCTCGTCATCTCGAACGGCCCCTGCATCTCGGTCCCCAACGTGATCGGGCAGTCGTCCAACGCGGCCCAGTCGGCGATCACGGGCATGGGGCTCGTCGCCAACACGACCTTCGACACCGGTTGTGCCAACAACGCGCAGCCCGGCAACGTCGACAGCCAGGATCCGGCGGCGGGCGCGCAGGTGTCCGGCGGGACCACGGTCAACATCTCGGTCTGCCAGGCGGCGGCGACGACCACCACGACCTCGACCACGACCTTGAGCTCGACGACCACCACGACGGTCCCGCACGTGCGTCACCCGGGGCGCACCGGACCCTGAGCACCAGCGGGCTCCTGTCCGGCCGTTCCGCCCGGCGGAGCGACCCCGGCCGCCGGATCGGCGTGGGTCAGGCGGAGGCGGCCCCCGCAGGGGAACCGAGTCGTTCCAAGAAGTTGGCCAGCAGCGCCGGTCCCGACGCGGTCAGGACCGACTCGGGGTGGAACTGCACGCCCTCGACGGCCAGCGAACGGTGCCGCAGCCCCATCACGACGCCGTCGCTCGACGTGGCGGTCACCTCGAGCTCGCCGGGCACCGACTCGGGGCGCACCACCAGCGAGTGGTAGCGCGTGGCCACGAACGGGTTGGGCAGGCCGGCGAAGAGCCCCTGCCCGTCGTGGTGGATCTCCGACGTCTTCCCGTGCATGAGGTGCGGGGCGGCCACGATCTCGCCGCCGTAGGCCTCGCCGATGCACTGGTGCCCGAGGCACACGCCGAGGAGCGGGATCTCGCCCGCCAGGCTGCGGATCACCTCGAGGCTCACTCCGCCGTCCTCGGGCCGCCCCGGCCCCGGCGAAATCAGCACCGCGTCGGGACGCTCGGCCCGGATTTCGTCGACGTCGATGGCGTCGTTGCGGAACACGACCGGCTCGGCGCCGAGCTCGCCCAGCTCCTGGACCAGGTTGTAGACGAAGGAGTCGTAGTTGTCGACGACCAGCACCCGCGGTCCCATGGGGCGACGATCGTACCCGGGTCGCCCGGGGGCGCCGGCCGGCAGTGACTAATGTCTCACCCCGTGGCAACCAGCACCAAGGGTCCGGGCGGGGCCTCCCGCAAGGGCAAGTCGGCCTCGGGGCGCGCCTCGAAGGTCGGCCGCTACAAGACGGCCGAGGAGAGTGGCCGCTACACCGCGCCCATCCCCAAGAGCGTGCGCCACAGCCCGCCCTGGTTCGGCGTCCTCGTCCTGGTGCTGCTCATCGGGGGCGTGGCGGTCATCACGGTGAACTATCTCGCCCACCTGCCCTTCATGGCGCACGGTTCGCCGTGGGGGCTCGTCATCGGCCTGGCCATGATCTTCGCCGGGTTCCTGATGGCGACGCGCTATCACTGACCTCGACCGCCGAGCCCGGCCCGCCCCGGCGCCTGCGACCACTGACCCCGGCGCGCCGCAGCGATCGGGCAGCCCGGCACCGGCCGGGCCGGTAGATCAGCCCAGCCGCTCGATGATGGTGGCGTTGGCCAGCCCGCCGCCCTCGCACATGGTGAGCAGCCCGTAGCGGCCGTTGGTGCGCTCCAGCTCGTTGAGGAGCGTGGCCGTCAGCTTGCCGCCCGAGGCGCCCAGCGGGTGCCCGAGCGCGATGGCCCCGCCGTTGGGGTTCACGACCTCCATGTTGGGGTGGTGCTCCTTCTCCCAGGCCAGCACGACCGAGGCGAAGGCCTCGTTGATCTCCACCGCATCGATGTCGTCCATCGTGAGCTTGGCGCGCTCCAGCACGCTCGTGGTGGCCGGGATCGGCCCCGTCAGCATGGTCACCGGGTCGACCCCCGCCAGCGCGAAGGCGTGGAAGCGGGCCCGCGGCCGCAGCCCGAGCGCGTTCGCCTTCTCCTCGCTCATGATGAGCACGGCCGAGGCGCCGTCGGTGATCTGCGAGGAGTTCCCCGCCGTCACCTTGCCGTCCTCCTTGAAGGCCGGCTTCAGGTTGGCCAGCGCC
The DNA here is from genome assembly GCA_963837125.1 of uncultured Acidimicrobiaceae bacterium. Classification (GTDB taxonomy): domain Bacteria; phylum Actinomycetota; class Acidimicrobiia; order Acidimicrobiales; family RAAP-2; genus Bog-473. Next base: position 171,719 of record CAWILW010000008.1, read on the forward strand.
TCGACGGTGGAGTCCGGGCGGATGCCCTCGTCCTTGGCGAAGATCTCGTCGGTGTCCTTGCCCTCGTCGTCGTGGACGGCGACGGGGACGAGCTCGTTCTCGAACCGGCCCTCGGCCGTGGCGCGGGCCGCCCGCTGGTGGCTCTGCACCGAGAAGGCGTCGAGCTCCTCGCGCGAGATGCCCCACTGGTCCGCGATCATCTCGGCCCCGATGCCCTGGCCCTTGAGCTGGCTGTGGCCTTCCTCGTCGGCGTATCGAGCCATCATGCGGGGGCCGAAGGGGAACCCGAAGTCGCGCACGACCGAGGCGCCCATGGGGGTGTGGGTCATGCTCTCGACGCCGGCGGCGACGGCGATGTCGTAGGCCCCCGCCATGACGCCCTGGGCGGCGAAGTGGACCGCCTGCTGCGAGGAGCCGCACTGGCGGTCGATGGTGGTGGCGGGGACCGACTCGGGCCAGCCGGCGGCCAGCACGGCGTTGCGGCCGACGTTGAGCGACTGCTCGGAGACCTGCATCACGCAGCCCATGATCACGTCGTCGACGAGGGCGGGGTCCAGCTGGTTGCGCTCGGCCAGTGCCATGAGGGCCTCGGAGGCCAGGTCCACGGCGTGCCAGTTCCGGAGCTTCCCGTTGCGCTTCCCGCCCGGGGTGCGGACGGCGTCGACGATGACGGCAGTGGTCATGATGTCTCCTCTCAACCCGCCGGGCCTTCGCCGGCGGGCCGTATCAGATCGGCGGACATCCTACCCGGAGCGCCCCGGAGGGCCGTTTAGGCCCGGGCGGCCCGGCGGAGGCCCGGTAGGGTCTGGCCCGATGGCGCGCACCGGCAAGGACATGGACCGCTGGCTGGGCGACGGGGGCATGCCGATCATCGCCGTCGTCGGGGGCGCCTTCACCGGCTACGGGGTCGACGGCGAGGACCTGGGCTGGGTGGCCGGGACCTTCGCGCCCACCGACCTGGCCTGCAACCCGCACGGGATCACCCAGGCCGGCGTCCACTCCCTCCTGCTCGATGCGGCCATGAACTTCGCCATCAATGCCGCCCTGGTGGGCAAGGCACGCACCCGCGGCACGCTCGAGATGAAGACCGAGTGCATGCGGCCCGCCCTGAAGGGCGAGCAGTTCGAACTGCGCGGTGAGGTCGTGCGCATGGCGAAGCAGGTCGCCTACGGGGAGGCCACGGTCCGCGGCGCCGACGGCCTGCTGATGAGCCGGGCCACGGGGACCTTTCTCCTGCATCGACCCGACCCCGCCCCCGACCAGGGGCCCGCCGCCTCCGCCTGATCCCTTCGGCGTCCCGCCGGCGGGCCCGGGGGTGTGCCGCGTCTGCCGCGGGCCTTCGGGCGCGGCCCACGGCGTCTGCTTCTCGTGCCGCTGCGTCGCCCGCCGCCTCGGACTCCCCCTGGCACCCGTCCTGCCGGTACGCCTGTGCCCGCTGCCGGGGCCGCTCTACACGGTCCTGATGGGGTACAAGGAGTCATCGGTGCGCGAGGCGCGCCTCCGCTTCTCGTCCATGGTGCGCGCGCTCTTCTGTGAGTTCCTGCTCGCCCACGGCAGCGCCGTGCGGGCCGCGGCCGGGGGGACCGTGGACCTGGTGCTCCCGGTCCCCTCGTCGAACCGTCCCGGCGCGCCACCCCTGGCCCGGGTCGAGGGCCTGGGCGCCGACGTGGCCGCGCTGCTGCCGGGCGCGCGCTGGGCGCCCCGTCTCCTGCGGCGGGCGAGGTCCGGGGGAGCGGCGGCACCGCCGGGGGCCGGGCGCATCGGCCACATGTGGCCCGACGCCGCCGCGTTCGGCGTCGACGAGGCGGAGCGGTCCGCGCTGGCCCGCACGCGCGTCGTCCTTCTCGACGACACCTACGTCAGTGGCGCCCGCGCCCAGAGCGCGGCGTGCGCCCTGCGCCTGGCCGGGGCGCAGGCGACGCTGATCGTCCCGCTGGGCCGGGTGCTCCGGCCCGACCGCGCACCGGTGCACGCCGAGTTCCTGACCGGCCTGGCCCGGGGTCGTTGACCGACCGCGGCCGCCGGCCGCTCAGTGACCGGGCGCCTGGGTGGCCATGCTGGCGCCGAGCTGGTCGGCCAGGGCGACGGCGACGACGCACTGCTCGTGGGAGATGGGTGTCGTCGGCGTCGGCGTGAGGATGAAGGTGCCCACGATCTCGCCGCCGCCGCGCACGGGGAGCTCGACGTGCCGGGTGGGCAGGCCCACCGACGCCGCCGGCCAGCGCAGCGGGTTGAGGTGGACCGAGCCGTCGCTGGCGATCCAGGCGCCCTTGCCCGAGGGCTGGTCGCGCACGAACCGGCAGTCCTGGAGGCTGAGGAGCTCGCGCAGTTCCGCGGCCACCGCGATGAGGACGAAGTCGGGATCCTCCCCCTCGGCGATCCGCTGGCTCAGGTCGTGCAGCCGGGCGATCTCGTGGCGCCCCATCGCGGCGGCCTCCCGGTGGCTCCGGCCGCGGGCGGCCAGCTCGCCGACGAGCAGCCCCACCACCACGAAGAGGATCTCGGTGGTCACGTCGGCCTGGCGGCTGATGCGGAAGGACCCGTAGGGCCGGGTGAGGAGGAAGTCGAAGGAGGCGGCGGCGACCAGCGCGGCGACGAACGCTCGCGCCCGGCTCCCCGCGGACGCGATGGCCACGGTGACCACGACGAGCACCAGGGCGTCGTCGGCGCTGGTGAGGTGGCCGCGGGCGGGGACGAGCAGGAGGGCGACGGCGATCGGGGCCAGCACGGCCAGGGACCACTGGACGGCGGCCCCCGTCAAGAAGGGAGCGCGGGGCGGCCGGGCCGGCGCCGGCGTGTGCGACGCCGTCACGCGTCCGCCTGGCTCGGGGCCGGGGACAGCACCTCGTAGGACGGGTTGATCATGGCCAGCCGGCCCTTGTGCTTCCCGACCATGCCCTCGGCCGAGACCAGCGTGCCGCTGTGGATCCCGGCCAGGGAGCGCCGTCCGAGGAAGACCAGCGTGACTGCCTCGCCGCTGGCGTCGGCGATCACGCACTCGACCGTCGGCACGTCCGAGAGCGGCTTGACGCGCATCGACTTCACCCGCCCGGCAACGCGGGTCCGGGAGCGCCACTGCAGCGACGCGATGGGCTGCGCGCCGGGCACCGCCGGCATGACCGGAAGGCGGGTGTCCCGCTTGGGCTCCGGCGGCGCGTGCGGGCGCAGGTTTGCGGTCTCGCCGTTCGACCGGCGCGGGCGGTGCATGGCTCCTCCGGCTGCCTCGGCGAGCTGGAGCTCGAGCTCGGCCTGGCGCATCCCAGCCGCCACGTGGAAGGGGATGATGGTGGCGTTGACGTGGGGGAGCTGGCTCACGACGTCGACGATGCGATCCGCGGTCTGGTCGTGGAGGATGCGCCGCCACGTCCTCCCGTAGGAGCGCCGGGGCATGATCATCGTCACTTCCGTCTCCCCGTCGGCCAGCTCCGCCGCCAGCTCCAGAGCGGCGCGGCCGAGGCGGCGATCGGGGCAGTCGACGACGTCGAGGGGAAGGCGCGACAGCCCCAGGCGCTGCCAGCGCTCCATCAGAAGGTCGGCCCGTTTGTGGTCGATGTTGAAGTGCACGGCGTGCAGGTCGTCGGGGGTCAGCGTCCGCGCGTACTGGATCGCCCGGGCGGTGGCCAGGTCGATGCGGTCCACCAGCACGACGACGACGTGGCGGCGCAGGACCTTGGCCTCGCAGGCCTCGACGGCGGCGCCCTCCTCGAGCACCGCGTCCTCGGAGCGGTACTCGCGGTTCATGGTTACCAGGGCGTAGACGATCAGGGGCATCACGATCACCACCACCCAGGCGCCCTGGGTGAACTCGGCCACGGCGAAGACCACGACGACGATGGCGCAGACGACGGCGGCGAAGGCGTTGACCCCGACGTGGCGCACCCAGTGCTCGTCGCGGTGGCGCAGGTGGTGGATCGCCATGCCCGCACCCGCCATGGTGAAGCCCGTGAAGACCCCGATGGCGTACATGGGGATCAGCGCCGCCACCTTGGCTCCGGTGGCGAGCAGGAGGACGATGGAGGCGCCGGCGAGGAGGAGGATCCCGTTGGAGAAGACGAGGCGGTGGCCCCGGATCGTGAGTTTGCGGGGGAGGAAGGAATCCTCGGCGACGAAGCTGACCAGGAACGGGAACCCGGTGAAGCTGGTGTTGGCGGCCAGGATGAGGATGAGGGCCGTGGCCGCCTGTAGCGAGTAGAAGAGCGCGTGGCCCGCCGGCGAGGTGCCGTAGACGAGGTGGCCGATCTCCGAGACGACGGTGGGGGTCCCCGAGACGAAGGGCACGCTGTGGGTGAGTGCCGCCAGCACCGACACGCCCAGGAACATCACGCCGAGGATGCTGCTCATGAGCACGAGCGTCGTGCGGGCGTTGCGGGCCTGCGGCGTCCTGAAGATGCTCACGCCGTTCGAGATCGCCTCGGTCCCCGTCATGGCGGAGCTGCCGTTGGCGAAGGCGCGCAGGAGGAAGAAGGCGGACACCCCGAGGATGAGCCCGCCGCTCGAGTGGCCGAGCGGCAGGGCACCGGAGCTCTTGGGCTGGTCGGGCAGGGTCCCCGCCGCCGAGCGGGCCAGGCCGACCCCGATGAGCAGGGCCATGTTGGCGATGAAGAAATAGGTCGGAATGGCGAAGACGCGCCCGGCCTCGCGGATGCCGCGCAGGTTGCCGAAGGCGAGGATCACCACGAACGCGACGGACATCGCCACGGGCACCCAGGCGTTCCCGCCCAGCGCCGGGGCGGCCGAGATGATGGCGTCGGCCCCAGCCGCCACCGAGACGGCGACGGTGATCGTGTAGCTGATCAGCAGCGCCGCGCCGGCGATCTGCGCCAGGTTGGGCCCGAAGTTGTCACGGCTCACCACGTAGGAGCCGCCGGCCTTGGGGTACGAGCGCACCACGTCCCTGTAGCAGATGGTGACCACGGCGAGGACGGCCAGGATCGCCGCCGTCATGGGCGTCACGATGGAGAACGCGGCGAGCCCGGCGATGGGGACGAGGATGCGGAGCATCTCCTCGGTCGCGTAGGCCGAGGAGGACATCACGTCCGAGGAGAGCACGGCCAGGGCTGTCGGCTTCCCGAGACGCTGCCCGTGCAGCTCGTCGCTGACGAGGGGCGGCCCGAGCAGGATGCGCTTGATGCGGTAGCGGCGGCTCTCGGGGAGGTTCGCCGCGACCGTGGTGTCCGTGCGGGCCGGTGAGCGGGCCAGGTCGTGCACCGGGTGCCGGGTGTCGGCTCCACCGGTGGTCGCGGTGCCCGTCATGGCTACGGTCTACACCGGGGCGCCCACCGAGTACCGCACGCCGGTCAGTTCTTCCGAGGCCCGCCACAGGTCGGAGGCGGCGGCCACGTCGCGGGCCCGCTTCGAGGGCCGGGTGACCTTCGGCGGCCCGGCCAGCCCGAACAGGCGCGCCGGCCCTATGTACTGCCCCGACGAGACCGAGGTCGAGGTGGCCGCGCACAGGACCGGCAGGGCGCCCGCCGCCGTCGACTGGCCGAGCGTCGTCCCGGCGGCCCGCCCGAGCTTCCGCCGCAGGCGGCTGGTGCCGAGGGCGGCCCCGTTCCCGGTGAGGTTGCTGCGCGTCCAGCCGGGGTGTGCGGCCACCGCGAGCGTCGTCAGGCCGGCGGCGTGCAGGCGCCGGCTCAGCTCCGCGCTGAACAGCAGGTTGGCGAGCTTGGACGTGCCGTAGCTCAGCCAGGTATTGCGCGACGACACGCCGGCGACGTCGTCGCTCCGGAGGTGGCCCATGCGGTGCAGGTGCGACGCGACGGTGACGACGCGTGCACGCTCGGTGGTGACGATCCGGTCGAGCAGCAGCCCCGTGAGCGCGAAGTGGCCCAGATGGTTCGTCGCCATCTGCAACTCGAATCCATCGGCGGTGAGCCGGTAGGGGGTGCCCATGACGCCTGCGTTGTTGACGAGGATGTCGAGCCGCGCGTGCTCGGCGAGGACGACCTCGGCGGCTCGGCGCACCGAGACCAGGTCGGCCAGGTCGAGCTGCAGCAGCCCGAGCGAGCAGCGGTCGAGCTCGCTCTCCAGCTTGTCGCGCGCCCGGCGCGCCCGCTCCTCGTTGCGGCAGGCCATGATCACGTGCGCCCCGTGGTCGGCGAGCGCGCGCGCCGTCTCGTAGCCGATGCCGCTGTTGGCCCCCGTGACGAGCGTCACTCGCCCCGTCAGGTCACCGATGTCGGCCGTGCTCCAGGTGGCGCTCCCCGTCGCCTCGCCGCCCGGAACGTGGCTCACGCGTGGCCGATGTGGTCGGCCGGGACCGTGCCCAGCTTGCCGGCCTCGAAGTCCTCGAAGGCCTGAATGATCTCGGCCCGGGTGTTCATGACGAAGGGGCCGTGTGCGTAGACCGGTTCGCCGATGGGCCGGCCACCGAGGATCAGCACGTCGAGCGCCGGATGGCGCGCCTCTTGCGCCTCGTCCGCCCGCACCTCGAGTGCGTCACCGCTGCCGAGGACCGCCATCTGGCCGGTGTGCACCGGCCTGGCCTCGGGGCCCACGCTGCCGCGGCCCGAGAGGACGTAGACCAGCGCGTTGAAGTCCACCGGCCAGGGCAGGACGAGCTGCGCCCCCGGCGAAATGGTGGCGTGGACCATCGCCATCGGCGTGTGGGTCTGCCCGGGCCCGCGCTGCCCGGCGACGTCGCCGGCGATCACCCGGACCAGCGCCCCGCCGTCGGGTGAGGTGAGCAGCACCACGTCACCGGCTTCGAGGTCCTGGTAGCGCGGGTCGATCATCTTGTCGGCGGCGGGCAGGTTCACCCAGAGCTGAATGCCGTGGAACAGGCCGCCGCTGGCGATCAGCTGGTCCGGCGGCCGCTCGATGTGCAGGATCCCTCCGCCCGCGGTCATCCACTGGGTCGAGCCGTTGGTGATCAGGCCGCCGCCCCCGATGGAGTCCTGGTGCTGGAAGGTGCCGTCGATCATGTAGGTCACCGTCTCGAAGCCGCGGTGGGGGTGCCACGCGGTGCCCTTGGGCTCACCGGGGGCGTACTCCACCTCCCCCATCTGGTCCATGTGGACGAACGGGTCGAGGTCGGCGATGGGCACGCCGGCGAAGGCCCGGCGGACGGGGAAGCCCTCGCCCTCGTACCCGGCCGGCGCGTCGGTGACGCTCTTGACCGGGCGCAGGCTCGCCGTCTCCGGCGTCGTGACGCGGGGGAGGACGAGGTTGTCGGGGACGGTCACTGCAGGCATGGGGGCCTCACTCTCTGTGGCGCAGCTCTCTCTGGTGCGACGCTCGCGACGCTCGCGACGCCGAGTCCTTGGGGCTGGGCGGTGCACGTCAGGGCGACGACACCTGTGCAACACGCACGAGGCTGCTTCTGTTCCGCCGGTCACGGCGCCGACCCTCGGGTCAGGACGCGTCGAGGCGCCCGACCTGTTCGGGCGTCAGGGTGATGTCCGCCGCGGGGGGCGATGCGGCCGCGGTCTCGGGCCGGCTGCTGCCCGGGATGGGGATCACCCGCGGGCCCTTGGCCAGCATCCAGGCCAGCGTCACCTGTTGGGGGCTGGCCCCCACCTCGGTGGCGACCTCGGCGAAGGCGGGGTGGGTCTGTTCAATGCGGTCGGAGCGGCCGATGCCCCCGAGAGGGCTCCAGGGGATGAAGGCGATGCCGAGGTCGTCGCAGTGCCGGAGCTCCCCCTCCGAGGAGCGAAAGCGCGGCGAGAACTCGTTCTGCACGCTGACCAGCCGGCCGCCGAGCACCCGCTGCGCCTCGTCGATCTGGGCCACCGTCGCGTTGGAGACGCCGGCCATCAGGATCTTGCCCTCGTCGAGGAGGTCGGCGAGCGCGCCCACCGACTCGGCCCAGGGGACGGTGGGGTCGGGCCGGTGGTACTGGTAGAGGCCGATCGCGTCCACCCCGAGCCGCTTGAGCGAGCCCTCGCAGGCCTCCTTGATGTAGCCCGGGTCGCCGTGCACGGTCCAGCTGCCGTCCCCGGGGCGCCGGTGCCCGCCCTTCGTCGCGACCAGGACGTCGTCGACGGGCCCGCCGTAGGCGGCCAGGGCCTCGGCCACCAGCACCTCGCCGTGCCCGTGCTCGTGGACGCCGAGCGAGTACGCGTCGGCGGTGTCGATGATGGTGACCCCGGCGTCGAGAGAGGCGTGAATGGTGGCGATCGCCTGCGACCGGTCCGGACGGCCCTCAATGGAGAGCGGCATTTCGCCGAGCCCGATGGCGCTCACCGTGCGGTTTCCGATGGGACGCTGTTGCATGTGGCCCTCCTCGTGGTGGCGCGTCTCGTGGTGGCGCGCGGCGGGCCCGCAGTCCGGGCACCGCACTTCCGTCTACTACCCGACCACGTGGAACGCAATCCGGTACAGGAGCGTGTCGTCGACGACCGGCCCGGCGTGGGCGGTGCGCCGGCGCAGGGTGTCGCGGTCGGGCTCGCCGGCCCGGCGGACGTCGGCGTCGGGGATGTCGGCGAACCGCATCAGCTCTATGTCGTCGACGAGGATCTCGACCCAACCGACCCGGTAGCGGCCGCCCACCTTCGCGTGCGGCCGGCGCCAGAGCCGGTACGAGACGGTGATGTCGCCCGCGGCGATGTCGTCGTGCAATTCCTTGCTGAACTCCACGGAGGCGACCATACGGCAAGGTCCCCCGGCCGCTCCGCGCAACAGTCGCACAACATTCCGACGTGTGAGGGAACTCTCACGGTTCCTTCATCGTGCGTTTAAGAACGTCGTGCAGGCTTCCGACAGGGAGAGAGCGAGAGGACTCCGGTCCTGCTCGAAGAGGGGGGAGGTGGTGATGGCTCCGAAGGTGCTGATCGGCGTCGTTGTGGCGGGTGGCCTCACCGCGGGCTTCATGTTCGCGGTCCCCGGCCCGGCCGCGCCGGACGGTGGTCACCCTCCTGCTGCCCTCGCTGAGGAGCAGCGACTCTACGGCGACGAACTGGCGCTGCACGGCCAGGAACAACACCTCCAGACGCTGCTGCGCTTCAGCGAGGCCATGCTGGCTCGACCCGCCGCCCCCTCGGTGCCCCAACCTGCCCCGGCAGCGGCCTCAGTGGCAGCTGTCGCAGCCCCGACCGCTGTCCCCTCGGCCCCGCTGGCGCCTGCGGTCGTTTCCTCCACGCCGCCCGCCTCCGTTGAGGAGACGACCACGACCGTTCCGAGCCCCGCCTCGACGTCGACGACGTCAACCAGCACGCCGCCATCAGCGACCACCACGACGACCACCACGACGACCACCACGACGACGACCCCTCCCGGCGGCGGAGACGGCGGCGGAGGAGGGGGGTTCGATGACTGAGCGCACGGGCAGGAAGAGACGCCCCCGGGTCATTGTCCCCAGCCTGGTCGTCACCGCGGCCACGGTCGGCACGACCGGGCTCGCTCTCGTCTGGTCGATCGACACGGCGCCGGTCACCCCCGGCTCGAGGTCGGCGGCGTCGAGTGCCGTCGCCCTCGAGATCGCCCGCGAGAAGTCGGGGATCGCGCAGCTCCATCGCTCCATCACGGCGACCATGAGCCAGATCGACGCGCTGCACACAGCGGCAGCCGTCCCGGGACAAGCCGGAACGGGGACCACCGCGCCGGCCACGCCGGGAGGGGCCGGGCCGACCTCGGGTCAGACCGGAGTGTCGGCTCCCGCGGCATCGACCGTAGGTGCCGGCTCCTCGATCCCTGCGGCCGCGCCCGCGACCGCAGCGGCCCCGACCTCCGCCGCACCCGCGGCCTCGGTAGCCGTGCCGGTTCCGGCGTCGACCACGCCGGCACCGACATCGACGCCGACGACGCAGCCGCCTCCCGCTCCCCCCCCTCCGCCACCCCCTCCTCCCGTGACGACGACGACCGGTGCGTCGCACGTGCCGTGAGCGGGACGGCGGCTGCCTCTGTCCTCGGTTCCGTCAATGCGATGGCGTCGGACGTGACGATCCACGGTTCCCCGTCTGGTGCCCGCGCCCCGGCGGTCGACGACGCCCTGGCCGTGTTCACCGACGTCGACGTGACCTGTACCCGGTTCAACCCACAGAGCGCACTGATGCGCGTCAACGGGTCGCCCGATCGATGGCACCGGGTTCCCCCTATCCTTTTCGACGCCCTCCGCGAGGCGCACCGGGCGTACCAGCGTACGAAGGGCTGCTTCGACCCACGGGTCCTCCGCGATCTGGTGGGCCTCGGCTACGACCGCAGCATGCCCTTCCGACGCGGTGGCGTGACGACGAGCGGAAGCGAGTGGGGGCGTCGCAGGCCGCCCGAACCGTGGCGGCCGAGGTTCCGTGGCGGCACCGAGGTGCATTTGGGCGGACAGCCCGTCGACCTCGGCGGCATCGGGAAGGGTCTTGCCATCCGGTGGGCGGCGGCGCAGCTCACCCGCCATGTGGGGGACTATCTGATCGATGCCGGTGGGGACTGTCTCTGCCGTGGTCACGACCCCGATGGCCATGGGTGGCGCATCGGCGTGGAGGATCCTCGGGGCGGGGAGCGCCCATTGGCCGTCCTCGAGCTCCGCGACCGGGCCTGTGCGACCTCCTCGGTCCGCCTGCGCCGATGGCAGTGCCGCGGCAAGACGGTGCACCACCTGCTCGACCCGAGGACCGGGCGACCGGGCGGGGCCGGGCTGCTGGCGGTCACCGTGATCGATGATGACCCGGCGGCGGCCGAGGTGCTGAGCAAGACGCTCTTCCTCCGCGGCCGGTCGAGGATCGCGGACGAAGCAACCCGGCTGGGGGCCGCCGTCTACTGGGTCGCGAGCGACGGCCGGACCGGCGAGTCGCCGGCCTTTTCGAACTACGTCATCTGGCGGGCGCCATGAGCGTGAGCACCGGTGGTCAGGAGGCCGAGGTCCGCCAGCGGCCGATGTCAGCGGCGGGCCGCGTCGCCGTCACTCCGGACGCGCCGACCACCGACCCCTCACCGCAACGCAACAGGATGCGTGAGTTGGCCGCGGTTCTCCTGGTGCTCATGGGCTCCATTGGCCTCGGCTACCTGTTGGCGAGGCGCAGCTCGGGGTTGGTGCACAACCGGATGCTCCCGTGGATTCTCGGGCGCTCCCTCGGGATCGGCGCCTACGTGGCGCTGAGCGGGTTGGTCGCCCTCGGCATCTGGTTCCGCCATCCGTGGCGGATCGCCCGACGTACACCCTCGCCGCAGGCGCTGTTGCGGGCGCACGTCACGCTGGCGGCCTGCACGGTCGCCCTACTGCTTGGGCACGTCACCGCGCTGGCGTTGGACCACTACTCCGGCGTCGGCTGGGTCGGGGTCGCCATACCGTGGCACGCACAGTACCGGCCGACGGGCGTCGCGCTGGGTTCGCTCGCCCTCTATGGAATTGTCCTCGTCGCGGTCACCGCGGCCCTCGCGGGCTCCATAGCCCGTCGGGTGTGGCTTCCCGTGCACTCCGTGTCCTCGGTCGTCTTCGGCCTGTCGCTGGTCCACGGTGTGCTCGCCGGGAGCGACAGCGCCGTGCTGTGGTGGATGTACGTCGCTTCGGGACTTCTTGTTGCTGCGCTGCTGTTGTCGCGGTCGCTGGCCCGTCGGGTCGCACTGTCGAGGGCGTTGTGACCGTTCCCACCCTGGTGGACCGGGACGAATGGGCACCGCAGCAGGACGGTTATGCCCTGGGCCACGTCGGCGGCTCCATCGGGATGATCGTGGCGGGACCGGCCCCTTCAGCAGGGCCCGAGCGGCTCGAGGACTTCCTCGCGAGGTGGGGACAGCCTCCGACTGCGGGTCCCGTCGAGGTGATGGCGTCCCTGCGGTCGAGTGGCCTGCAGGGCCGCGGGGGAGGAGGGTTCCCCTTGTGGCGCAAGGTACAGGCGGCAGTGGACGCACCAGGGCTGCCGATCCTGATCGTCAACTGCAGTGAGAGCGAGCCAGCCAGCCGCAAAGACTTCACCATCTGCTCACTGCGGCCGCAGCTGATGCTGGAAGGTGCGGCGCACCTGGCCCGGGCGGTCGGCGTGCACGAGGTGATCATCCACCAGCATGAAGGATCCGCAAAGGCGACCACCGCATTGCGGGACGCGCTACGCCAACGAGCTGAGTCGATTGTCGATGATCCGGTGTGGCGCCCGTCGAGCGGTCCCGATGGCTATGTCGCCGGAGAGGCGAGCGCCGTGGCGCGCTTCCTGCACGCGGGGGTTGCACTGCCGGTCTTCTCGGCGGTGCCGATGGCAGAGCGGGGGCCCTCGGGCCGCCCGACGCTCGTCTGCAACGCGGAGACGGCCGCTCACGTTGCCGCCATCATGCGCGTGGGTGCGGGCACATGGAGGTTGGCAGGGACTGTGTCGTGCCCCGGCCCGCAACTTGTCACGCTGACCGGAGGTGTCGAGGCGCCGGGGTCGGTGGTGGAGGTGATCGGCGGAGCCACGATCGGTGAGATCCTCTCTGACGCGGGCGTGCCCGGGCCTCCCGCCGCCGTCTTGATCGGCGGCTACGCGGGCACCTGGGTCCGCGGCGACGTGGCGTGGCACACCCCGATGGAGCCGACGGCCCTGAGCTGCCTTGGTGCTGCGCGCGGCTGCGGCCTCCTCGGTGTGTTGCCCCATGGGGCGTGCGGCCTGATGGAGACGGCACGTCTCGCGGCGTTCCTGGCGGGCGAGTCGGCGGGCCAGTGCGGCCCGTGCGTCCACGGACTCCCAGTTCTGGCCGAGTGCATGATCCGCCTGGCGTCGGGTGTCGCCGGACGGCGAACGATGCGCCTGCTGCGCCGCACGGCCGCCGCATTGCCGGGGAGCGGGGCCTGCGCACATCCCGACGGCGTCGCCCGGTTGGTGCACAGCGCACTCGACGCCTTTGACGATGACGTCATTCGCCATCGCGCCGGAAGTCCGTGCCGCTCGTCGCACCATCCGCCCTTGTTCCCAGTTCCGGTGGCGGCACGGTGAAGATCGTCGTCCACGTGGATCCCACCCTTTGCCGGGGTCACGGTATCTGTGCCCTCTTCTTTCCGGATGGCGTGGAGCTCGATCACTGGGGATTCGGCCGCCCCCTGGAGAATCCCGCACAGGGCCGACGTGCGCTCGCCCGCGCCCGGCGTGCGACCCGGGCCTGTCCCAACGGCGCCATCTCCTACAACATCGTGGGGGCACCAGCGGGCGATAACCTTCAACCCCGGTGATCCGGGATTCGCTCTTGATCGGGCGGGGACGATGGGGGATGCGCAGATGATCCGGTGCGCGACGACGTGAAATCGCGGTGGTGGCCGATTCCCGGGGTGCTGGCCATCCTCGGGTCCCTGGGCGTCGTGGCCTTGACCCAGGGGTGGTGGCACGTCGCGCCGACTGCGCTCCCGCCGGTGGTGCAGGTCGGGGTACACCCCGATGTACGGGCCGCGGAAACACCTACCAGCACCCCTGGACCGCAGGGCACCGTCGTGCTCCCGTCCCGGCCGGTGATCAGCGATCCACCCGCCGCAGTTGTCTCGACCGGGTCTGCCGAGCCCGGCTCCTCGCCCGACGTCGCGCCGCCAGCCGGAGCTGGTGGGTCTAATCCCGCTGCGCTGGTAGCGCCGACCGGCTCGCCGCAGACAACACCGTCGGTCCCCGAGGACACGACGACAACGAGCACTCCGGCGACAACCACAACCTCCACGCTGCCCCCGGTGACGACGACCACGCGCCCCGGTGACGACGGCGGAGGCGATACATGAAGCCAGAGGGCACGGAGGCAACGCATAGGCGCCGGATCGGTACTGCGACCAGGTTGGCGGGATTTCTGGCACTGCTGCTCTCGGCCGTCTTGGCGGTGTCGGCGTTCGAGACCGTGCATGCGTTCGGCGATCAGTCGCTCGCCGCGACGAGCCGGAACCTGGCCGCCGAGCTCCAGAGCTTCCGGCACGCACTGTCGCGTCCGGATCGAGCGGGAATCGCGCCAAGCACGGTCACCTATCTGCAGGGCCGCGTCCTGCCGAGGGGTGAGGTGATCATGGTGGGACTGACAGGCAGCGGGCACTTCGGGAGCGCGGGGTCGGCGGCGCTTCTACGCAGCGAGACTGTGCAGCGGCTGCTCGAAAGTCCTCCCCGGACGGCTCAGTCCCAGCAGGTGGTCCTCGCGGGTTCGAATACTCTCCTCGTCGTCGCGCCGATCCTGAGCCGTACTCGCACTGTGGGCACGGTCATCGTCGCTGCGGACCTCGCCCAGCAGCGGTCAGACCGGAACCGTGTCCTCACACTGGTCGTCAGCGAAGCATTCGTCGCGCTCGTCGGCGCCGTGGCGGGGGCGTACCTGCTGCTGCGCCGGTTGTTGCGCACCGTTGGCCGCATCACGACCACAGCGTCGGCGATCGAGAGCGGAGATCTGGAGCGCCGCTTGGGCGATCAGGGAACAGACGACGAGGTGGGCCAGCTGGCGGCCACGTTCGACTCCATGTTGGACCGCCTGGAAGCGGCCATGACGGTGCAACGTCGTCTGCTCTCCGACGTGTCCCATCAGTTGCGCACGCCACTGACGGTGGCCCGCGGGCACTTGGAGGTGCTGGCCCGGCAGGAGTCTGCCGAAATGCACGAGGTGCGCGAGACGGTTGCCGTCGTCGTCGAGGAGCTCGACCACATGCGCTCGCTCGTCGAACGGCTCCTGCTCCTGGGCCGAGCACTCGAACCGGACTTCCTGCAGGTTGAGCGGCTCGACCTGCGGACCTTCCTGTCGGACCTCTTCGACGCGGCCCGCGTCCTTGCCGACCGGGACTGGCGTCTGTCCGACGTTCCCGATGTCGTTCTCGAGGTGGACGCAGCCAAGCTGCGCGGCGCGCTGCTCAACCTCGTCGACAATGCAATCAAGGCAACCGGCGTGGGCGACACCATTGCGATCTCAGCCCGCTGTGTCGGGGCCCGTGGTGACGTCGACCTGGTCATCGACGACTCGGGTCCAGGGATTCCCGACGACCAGCGGGAGCGCGTACTCGAGCGGTTCGGTCGGCTGGGTGGCGCAGACCGCGAGGGGAGCGGCCTGGGCCTCGCCATTGTGACGGCCGTCGCGGAGGCCCACGGAGGCACATTCGAGCTGGCGGAATCGGATCTCGGAGGGTGTCGCGGCACCATCTCCCTCCCGGGGACCCTGGTCTCGGCGGACGTCCTGACTACGGCCGGTGTCTGAGTGCAGATCCTGATCATTGAGGACGACCCGGGCATCGTTTCCTTCTTGGAGAAGGGGCTCCACGCAGAGGGGTACTGCACAACGGTGGTCTCCGGTGCAGCTGACGCGCGCGCTTCGTTGCAGGCGTCCAAGAAGGACATCGCGCTGATCCTGCTCGATCTCGGACTTCCGTCGGACGACGGCGTGACGATTCTGCGGGACCTCCGCAGCGAGGGGCACGAACTTCCCGTCATCATTCTCACCGCGCGGGCCGAGGTGCAGGACAAGGTCGCCGGCCTCAACGCCGGAGCGAACGACTATGTGACCAAACCGTTCGCGTTCGACGAGCTCCTGGCGCGCATTCGAGCCGCTCTGCGGACCGTGGAACAGCCGAGCGCGCAGGAGCTCGTGGTTCTCGATCTCCGGTTCGACCTTCTTACGAAGATTGCCTGGCGAGCCGGCCAGCGCATCGACCTGGCGCCACGAGAGTGGGCGCTCCTCGAGATGTTCATGCGCAGCCCCGAACAGGTCTTGTCCCGAGCGCAGATCCTGAGCCGGGTCTGGGACTTCTCTTTCGACCCCGGCAGCAACATCGTCGATGTCTACGTTGGTTACCTGCGCAAGAAGATCAACCGCCCCGGGCTCGCCCCGCTGCTCTTCACCGTGCGCGGGGCTGGCTACCGGTTCGTGGAGTAGGAGTCGTCGCCTCGGGCCGAACACCAGTCGCCGAGACGCCGGAGCGCGGTGCGCCGCAGATTCCGAGCAGCTCGCCGATCACGCCAAGGTTGCAGGACGGGGCGGCCGCCGCGCGGTGGAAGCTCTCGTCCTGGGCCTGTTGCCCCCCGGGTCTCGTCGATCTCCACGAGCAGGGCTGGCTGGCCTTCGCCGCCCAGCTGGACGAGGAGCTGGTGGGCTGAGGGGTTTGTCCGGTGGGCTGTGGCACGGAGCAGCCTCCCGTTCTCAGCCACGTCAGCTGAGAACGGGACTGACCTCGGCAGTACGAGGCGGTTCGACGGGTTTCCGCTGGGTCCCGCCCTGTCCCGCTCCATCCCAGTCCGTCCTGGTCTCGACCCGCCAAGGTCGCAGACCCATTGTGTTTCCAATCACAAGCGGGGCCCATGCGGTAGCTGAAGCGAAGGAGAGCCCGAGGCGCGTCACAGACTTATCATCGCCGTGCAACGACGCTGGTGCAATCTTGATCGAACTTGATCCAAGCTGTGCGTCAAAACCAACCGGATCCGATGCGGTCGCTAGTTTCGGCGTCGTCTGAAAGGGGTCTAGTTCATGGATCTCGGGACGTACGGACTTCGATGTATACGCAGTTGCGGCCACCGCTACTGCACCGTTGGCGGGATTCGGGCAAGGGAGGAATACGCAGCGGAGAACGAAGTAGAAGACTTCCATGTGCCCCAGTAGAGGTCGACGTTGATGCCCGCCCTGAGAACCGTAAAAGCGACGCCACCAACAGCATTGGCGGCTGAAGGGGCTCTCACCACCGCCGAGCTCGCCGAACTCCGTCGGCGGGTGACGCGCACCGCGAAGCCGTGCGGGTGTAAGTCGGGAGCGGTGATGGTGACCGTCGCTCTCGTCGTCTGGCCGGCTTGGAGGATCTGGTCTGGGGTACCCCACAGCGTGGCTGGAGTGGTCGGCGCCTTAGCTGCCTGGGCAGGGGTGATCTTGGCTTCCGCCGTGGCCGGCAAGTTCGGCGGGATCGTCGTGGGGCGTTGGCGCCACAAGCGCCTGCGTCGGCAGCTTCATCAGGCGCTTGTCGGGACGACGGGGGAAATTAGCGGTGTCCTGGTGCGGCGGGCTCGTGCGGAACGTCACGTTGCTCGAGCGCCAGATGCAAGAGCTCGTCACGAGGATCTGCACCGTCCAGGCCCTCGAGGACTGCGCCGATTGGCAAGACCAGGGCTACAACGAGTGTGTCCAGACGGCGGACGAGGGCTACAACGCGTGCTCGCAGACGGCGGACGAGGGTTACAACCAATGCTGCGACTGGTGGCCCTGTAGCTGGGCATGCGACGCCGTCGTGTGGGTATCCAACATCGTCTGTGTCGCGTGGACTTGGGTATCCAACATCGTCTGCGTCGTCTGGAACTGGGTGTCGAAGTGGGTGTGCCGGATCGTCTACTGGATCTACAAGACGATTTGCAAGCTCGTGGTGACGATCGTGTTCACGATCATCAAGTATGTCGTCAAATGGATCATCCTGCTGCCTTGCCAGTTCCACCAGCCAGGGCTGGATCCCCGGATCAAGCACATCTTCGTACTCGTGCTCGAGAACCGATCGTTCGATCATATGCTCGGCGCGACTCCGATCCGTGGGGCGGACGCTGAGACAGGAAGGGCGACCCAGACCATCCGCCGTCCCGACGACGCCACCAACGTCGTGCGTGACGCCGAAGGCAACGTCACCCGAACCTGCACCGTCGGCACGGGCCAAAAGCGGTCAGTCGGGATTGATCCCGGCCATGAGTTCGGAGACACGCTGGTCATGTTGTGCGGCCAGCTCGCCACGACGTATCCGCCGTACCCACCCATTGACAACAGCGGCTTCGCCCAGAATTTCTCGGTGAAATCGC
Organism: uncultured Acidimicrobiaceae bacterium; assembly: GCA_963837125.1. GTDB lineage: Bacteria > Actinomycetota > Acidimicrobiia > Acidimicrobiales > RAAP-2 > Bog-473. The sequence goes on from CAWILW010000008.1 coordinate 189,325, forward strand.
CGGATGATCCGTGCTCGATCATGCTCTCCTACCGGGGCGACCCCGAAGGGGACGCACTGGCCGACGTTCCCGTGATCACCGCCCTGGCGCGCGAGTTCGTGGTCTGCGACCAGTGGTTCTCCTCGATGCCGGGTCCGACCTGGCCGAACCGCCTCTTCTACCACGCGGCGTCGTCTGCCGGGCTGGACGACAGCCCCTCCACCGGGGACACGATCATCGACGCCCTGGTCAGCGGGATCATCTTCGACAACGGCACGATCTTCGACCTGCTCGACTCGGAGAACATTGATTGGGCGGTCTACCACGGGGACGAGCTCCCTCAGGTGTTGGCTCTGTCGGGGATGGATGTCGTCACGACATCCATCCATTTCCACGACATGGACGACTTCGAGGAGGACCTCGCCGACGGGTCCATCGCCAACTACGTTTTCATCGAGCCGAACTACGGCGATGACGTCACCGGCAACACGTACGAGTGCGGCAACTCCCAGCACCCACTCGATGACATTACGCATGGCGAACGTCTGATCAAGCGCGTCTACGAGGCGATCCGCAACTCACCGGTGTGGAACGAGAGCCTGCTCGTCATCGGCTACGACGAGGGCGGCGGCTTCTACGACTCGGCCCATCCGGATCGCACCGTAGCCCCCGGAGACTCGATCACCGATCCCACGAACGACCACCACGATTTCGACTTCACCCAGCTCGGTGTCCGGGTGCCCGCGATCGTCTGCTCGCCTTGGATTCCCCGAAACCTCATCGACCACCGCGTCTACGAGCACGCCAGTGTGCCAAGCACGGTCGAGGCTCTGTGGGGGCTTCCGCACATGACCGATCGGGACGCGCATGCCCGCAGCCTCGACAGCCTGGTCACGCTCTCCACGCCGCGCACCGACACTCCCACCACGTTGCCCGATGCGGCCGAGCCCGAGGTCCAGTGCCCCGACGATCCAAAGACCGCGAGCGCGGGCGGTCTGACGGCGGCGCGCCCTCAGCGGGCGACGATCATCGATCCGGCCTCCCTCGCACAGGCGGCGCAGCGCAACTCGACAGCGATCTCCTCGACGGCCGCCGCGTTCTTGACGGTGGCGGTTCGCCGCGACTTGCTGCTCGCGCCCCGCGCCGAACACCAAGCGATCCTCACCCAGGCTCGCCGCTTTACCACTATGGGTGAGGTCGCCGTCTATTGCCGGCAAGTGCTCATGGAGATCGCCCGCCACAACCGCAACACAGCCAACCGCAAATCGAGATCCAAGCAAGTCAAATCGAGGTAGCGATGTCACTCCCAACGTTTCCACAGAAGTACTACTCGCTTCGCTACGAGAACGCCGTCGTCGACGCGGCAATCGGTACCAGCGGGCCCGACGCGGCATCGCTGGCCGCGATCGAGTCCCTGATGCTCGACGCCAACCAGGCCTACTGGAACCGTCGCTATCAGGACGCGATCACCGATTACCAGCAGGCGGCCGGGAAGATCTACGCCCTGCTAGACCCGCAGTTCACCATCACCTGGCTCGACACCACCCAGCTCTCCCGCGATCCTGCCCTGTTCGAGGGATTCGTGAGCGTCTCCGCCGAGTACCTGAACGTGTTGCCCGTCAACCAGCCATCGGCCGGTCCGCAACCGCGCGTTGCCGTCGACCCGGCGGTGTTGGCAAGCAATGGCCAGAGCCCTGTTCTGGGGATTGAGAGTACGCAGCTGGCAAGTCGCAGCGCGGCCGGCGCATTGGCCAGCTGGCGGCTGGCGCAGAACTATTCAGCGCTCGGGATGCCCGAATCGGCCGCGCAGTTCACCGCACAGGCGGTGGCCGCAGATCCCAAGGTCGTGCAGGAGCTGGAGCGAAGCAGTGGACGCGGCAACGGCGACGCCAGCGCGGCGGGCTCGCAGGGTCCCGAGCATCCCGCCGGTGGGGCCGGGCCTGGGCACGCCGCCGAGGCAATCGCCCCGGGAGTGGCAGCGACCGCCGTCACTCCGCCGGCCAGCCCAGCTGTTGGCCTCGGAGCGCTACCGACGCTGTCGGCCGAGGCGCTCCTCAGTGACGCTCCGGTGGCGCAGGTCTCCGAGGCGCTCCAAGCTGGCACCAGGACTCCGTTGCCGACCGCGTTTTTGGAGGGACGCACGGCCGGGACGATGATCGGTGGCCAGACCGTGCATCTCACCTGGCCGGGCGGCTCGGCCGCCGCCCCGACGGACATCATCGCCAACGTCTATCAGGCCCGCGTGGGACTGCAGACGATGCCGGACATCCTGCTCGCGCCATTGACCCCGACCGATGTCGCCCTGTCGCTGCCGCACCTCTACTACTACGTGATCCCACTGGCGCTGGCGGAGTGCTACCACGCTCTCGGTGACTACGCGCAGGCCGAGAGTGAATACCTCCAGGCCGCCTCCTACCAGTACATCAACCTGACCGTCGAGTCGCCGTATGTCTGGACTCGGCTGGCAACGCTGTACCTTGATTGGGGCAACTCGCTGTTCAAGAACGGCCAGCCGGCCGACGCGCTACCGATCTACAGCAACGTGGTCACGCCGGACTGGCAGGTGCCGACCGGGCAGCTGTACACGGTCGCCGGGATCATGTCCGGCACCGACATCGCCCGCCAGGTAATAGACGCCCTACCGAACGTGTCAGCGCTGGCGCTCGACCCGCAGATCATCGCCGTCATTCTCGAGGTGCGCCAGCAGCTGCTCAAGATCGCCGGAGGCCTCGATTACTGGGGAATCTGGGAGCCGTGCGTGCCGATCTGGACCTTCGACTACCTCCAGCAGGTAGCCATCAACTTCACCCAGCTGGCTGTGAGCGCCGAGCGTGACGTGATCAACTTCTGGAACAACGCCGATCAGGCCACACTCACCCGCCAGCAGCTGTCCGACGCGGTCAACGAGGCCGGGGCTGAGGTCAACGCCCAGCAGATGGCGGTCAATGCCGCCGCCGCCGAGCAGACGGTCTACAACGACGGCGTGACCCTGGCCAACCAGCGGGCGACCGATGCGCAGTCCCAGGCGAACGAGTACCAGTCGTTGTCTTCGCAGTGGATCGTCCACCAGGCGCTCAGCACGCAGCTCAATGGCGGTGACAACGGCGACGCATCGCAGCTCAACGGCTACGCCGACGCGATGATGTCCGGGAGCTACAGCCTGTCGGGTTCGCGAGGCACGCTCGCGGCTGCCGAGCAGCTCACTGCCGCGCGCCAGAACCAGCAATACGAGGTGGATGCGCTCAACAACACTGCTGCCGAACTCCAGACGGCGGCGGTCCAGGCCCAGGACGAGGCGACCGCGGCCGCGGCCCGCACCGCTGCCGCTCAGGCAGGTCTCCAAGTGGCCGAAACGCGGGCGAATGACGCCACCGGAGACCTCGCCGTGTTCGACGACCAGACGTTCACTCCGGACGTGTGGAACCGCCTGGGAAACACGATGTTCGGTATCTACAACCGCTACTTCGAGATGGCGCTGCGCGCGGCGCGGCTGATGCAGCAGGCCTACAACTTTGAGACCGACCAGTCGCTGTCGCTGATCAAGAGCAGCTACGCCGCCGACGAGGTCAACGGACTGCTCGGGGCCGACCTGCTCATGGCGGACGTCCAATCGTTCTCCTACGACCTGATCACCGGAACGAACACCAAGCCGCAGCCGCTCAAACAGACGATCTCGCTGGCCGAGCGGTTCGGGTACCTGTTCGAGAGCCAGTTCCGCACGACGGGAGAGATGGACTTCACGACGACACTCGACGACTTCGACGCTGCCTATCCCGGCACTTATGCGGGCCGGATCGAGACGGTCGAGATTGAGGTCGACGGAATCGTTCCGCCGACCGGAATCAGCGGTCTGCTCACCAACAGCGGGATCTCGACGTATCGCGTCCCCTCGTCGGCCTGGACCGAGACCAACGACGGCCGCAAGTTTCGCGTCCAGCCCAAGGAGACGCTCGTCATCTCGGACTACAGTCCGCGCACGGACGTGCTCGTCGACCCGACCGACAGCCGGATGATGCGCATCTTCGAGGGCGCCGGTCCGGCTTCGGACTGGCACCTCGAGCTGCTGCCGTCGATCAACGACCTCGACTACGGGGCGATCAGCGACATCAAACTGACCTTCTCGTACATGGCGCGGTTCGACCCCGACATTCACGACCGCGTCCTGCAGGAGATTACGAGTCGTCCGGGATTCAACGCGAGACAACGGGGGATCCCGCTTCGCTGGGTATTCCCGGACGCATTCTTCGCGTTCCAGCGCACCGGCACACTCTCCTGGGAACTGCGCAAGAGCGACTTCCCCTTCAACGAGACCAGTCCGGTGCTGACCGATGTCGGGTTGGTGGTCGCGACCACCGGCACCGTGGCGGCGAGCAACATCACGTTCGGTCTCTCGACCCCGACCCAGGTGGCGGTGACGGCGGTGACGGACGCCGGCGGCAGCATCGAGTCCGACACCGTGGGCAGCGCGTGGGCGTCGCTCGGCAGTGGCTCGGCGGTAGGCGCATACGAGCTTACGGTCAGTGCGGCGAGCAATCCGCAGCTCGTCCAGAACGGGGCGCTCGACCTGAGCGGGATCGTGAACATCGGCTTCGTGCTGGGCTACACGTTCACGGCAAGGTGAGCGATGAGCTCAATCGGATTCGACGATCAGGTGCCCTCCCTGCCGGACGGGGGCGGCGCGGTCGCGAGCCTCGGTTCGACCTTTACGCCTGACCTCTCTACTGGTACCGGGAACTTCAACGTCCCGTTTGACGCGCCCAACGGTCCGGGCGACATCGGGCCGAGACTGGGCCTGCGCTACGACACGGCCGGGGGCAATGGCCCGTTCGGCCTGGGGTTCGCGCTGCCGATGCCGCGGATCGTGCTCGACACCTCAATCGGCTACCCCCACTACGACGGGGACGACCCATTGCTGCTCGAGGGCGCCGGCCGGCTGCTCAAGGCGCCAGACGGATCATTGCGACCGGAAGTGGACGGCGGGGTCTGGCGGGCCGAGACGCTCGGCTCCGGGTTCCGGCTCACCGACCGCGACGGCCTGTATTACGACCTGGGGACGCAACCGGCCGCGCGCATCGCCGATCCGGTGGATCCACCGCACGTCTACGCCTGGCAGCTCGAGACGATTTCCGACGCCCTCGGCAACACGGTCCAGTTCACGTGGCTGGCAGACGGACCGCAACGCTACCTGCAGACGGTCGCCTACGGCCAGTACGCGCTCGAGTTCTCCTACGCGGCGCGGCCCGACGTCTTGCGCACCGGGCGGCCCGGCTTCACACTGTCCACCCGGCAGCGCTGCACCCAGGTCGAGCTCCAGCTGGTGGGGGCTGCGCAGCCAGTGCTGCGCCGCTGGACGTTCGGCTATGCACAGGATCCGGCCAATGGCGTGAGCCTCCTCGAGTCGGTCGGTCTGACCGGCGTTGCAGAGGACGGCGGCCACCTCGGTGCGCCGCCGCTGCAGTTCGACTACTCGGTGTTTGGCGACCCCGAGCTGCTCCAGCTCGGGTCCGATGACGGAGGCCTACCGACGCTGGCGCGTCAGTCACCGGGTCGCGTCGAGCTGGTCGACTGGAACGGCGACGGCCTGCCCGACGTGGTCGAGTTCGGTGGCGACGGCAACGCGTCCGTGTGGACGAACGGGGGTAACGGGACGTTCACCGGTCCGTCACGGGTCGGCATCACGCCGCTCGCCGCCAGCGCGCAAGCGACCCTCGCCTTCGTCGATATGGACGGCGACGGCTTCGCCGACCTGATCCGCATGGACCGTCCGCTGAGCGGGTTCGTGCCGCGCACCGCGCCTGGCGCGTTCGGTCAGCCCGTCAGCTTCCCGCAGGCGCCCGCGTCGATCCCCGGGGCGACGAACGTACGCCTGCTCGATCTCACCGGCGACGGCTCCGTGGACATGATGAGCTCGTCCGAGGGCGGCCTCGCCCTCTACTACCGCGACCCGGCCGACGGCTGGAGCATGCAACCGCAAATCGTTACCGCCGGCGAGGGCCCAGTGGTGTTCCTCGACGATCCGCACGTCTTCCTGGCCGACATGACCGGCGACGGCAGCTGCGACGTGGTGCGCATCGACGGCGGCGGTGTGACGTTCTGGCCGTACCTCGGCGACGGGCGCTGGGATGCCCCGGTGACGATGACCGCTCCGCCGAACCTCCCGTTCGACGTGAACATGGACCGGCTGCTCTTGACGGATGTCGACGGCGACGGCTGCGCCGACGTCATTTACCTGGACACAAACACCGTCACCTATTGGATCAATCAATCGGGCACCTCGTTCGGTGATCCACGCGTGATCGACTACGTCCCGACGCCGGCTATCTCGCAGCCGCGCCTGGCCGACATGACGGGCAGCGGGAGCGCCGGCCTCGTCTGGTCGCAGCTCGGCCCCCTTGGCCGCGACACGCGCTACTTCTACCTCGAATTCGTCGGGGCGACCAAGCCTCGGTTGCTCACCGGCATCGACAACGGGATCGGGTTGCAGACCATGATCGCGTACACGACGTCGGCGCGCGAGGCCGCCCGCGCGACTGCTGCAAACGAGCCGTGGACGACGACGCTGCCGCTGGCCCTCAGCATCGTCGCCGGCGTGAGCAGCACGGACACCACGACCGCTCGCACCCAGGAGACCCGGTTTTCCTACCGCGACGGCCGCTACGACGGCGTGCTGCGTGAGTTCGCCGGGTTCGGCCGGGTCGATCAGCGCGAGATGGGCGATGCGGGAATCCCGACACTGCTGACGACGTCGTACTTCCACACCGGGATCGATCCGAGCACTCCGCAGGCCCCGCTCGATGAAGCCACACGCCGGCGCCTGCGGGCGATCCGGGGGCGAATGTACCGGCGCGAACGCTATGGCGAGGATGGGACTCCGCAGGAGGTGCTCCCGTACGACCGGCTCGAGAGCACCTGGGATGTCGTCACCCAGGCGGGCGAGATCGAGATTCCTCGGCTGGTCTCGACCGTGCAGAGTCAGCTCGAACGCCGCCCGGCGGCGGCTGCGACCGTTACCACGACCAACGCTGCCTGGGACGCCTACGGGAACATCACCGACTCGACGCAGGTCAGCGAGGTCGCGGGCGAACCTGCCCTGACGCAGGTTCTCAGAACGCGCTCCACGTTCGCCACCGACCCGGCGGGGCGCTTCCTCTCACTGATCTATCGCACGCAGCAGAGCGACGGCACGGGAACGATCGTTGCCGACCAGATTACGGAGTACGACGGGAGTGCCGAGGGTACGGCCGGCGCCCAGGGGCTGGTCACGCGTCGCTCCGCGCTCGCGGTGCCCGACGCAGCGGTAGCCGCCGCTTACGGGGCCGCTCCGCCGGATTTCACCGCGCTCGGTTACTTCCAGCGCCCGGACAGTCCTGGCTGGTGGATCGTCCAGGGGGCGTATGAGCGCGTCGACGATGCAGCCGGCCTGCGGGGCACGGTGACGGGACCGAACGGCGCCTCGTTTACCGTGGACTACGACGAGAGCCGCTCGTATCCGGCGACGATGGTGGATCCCGCCGGCAACCAGATCTCAGCCGGCTACGACTACCGCGCCTCGCGCGCGAACACACTGACCGATGCCGCGGGCCAGGAGTTCCAGGCCAGCTTCGATGCGCTCTCGCGACTCCTGAGGCGGATCGAGCCCGGCGACACGGTCGCGCTGCCGACGCTGAGCTACGACTACGACGCGGTGTCGCTACCCGTGTCCCTGACGCAGCACGTACGCGCCGCCAGCGGCGGAGCGGCCACCGTCGACCAGCGGTCGCTGTACGACGGCAACAACACCCTGATCCAGTACCGCGTCGTCGACGCGGTTGGCGAGATCGCGGTCGAAACGCACGTCTACAACTCGCGCGGCCTCCTGGCCACCGAGTATGCGGCCTGGCGCCCACCGTCGCAGGCTTACGCGGCGCCGCCGGCGAGCGTCGCCCACGCAGCCCTGACCTACGATGCTCTTGGCCGCATCCTCAGCCGCACCAACCCGGACGGCGCCGTGCGCCGCTGGACCTACGGACCGCTCGCGATGACTGAGACCGATGAGCGCGGCAAGGTCACCACCAAGTCGAGCGACGGATCGGGCAGGATCACTTCGATTGCCCAGCAGCTGGGCGCTCGCACGCTGACCAGCACCAATACGTTCGACGTCAAAGGTAACCTCGTCGGGCACACAGACGCTGCGGGAAACCTCGTGCGGACCTGGTATGACGTCCTCGGTCGGATCATCCGGGTCCAGCGCCCAGAATCCGATGTTGCCACCGTCTACGACGCCGCCGGCAACCCCGTTGAAGCGCGGGCCTCCGGCCAGACGCTCGTCAGCCGGACGTTCGACACGTGCAACCGGCTCCGCACTGTCTCGGCGCCCGCGTACGCCACCCCAGTGGCGAGCTTTGTCTACCAGGACACCGGTGCCCCGCCGCCTCCGGACGCCGGCCTGCACACAGCGGGAGGCCGGTGCGTGCGGATCGACGACGAAGGCGGCAGCACCGTGTTCGACTACGACGCGCGGGGCCGCCCGGCCCTGAAACGCAGCACGCCAGCCGGAATGGGACAGAGCTATGACCTGAAGCTCGCATACCGCGCTGACGGGCGGATCGACTACGTCACCTACCCGAAGGGGACCGGGCCTCAGGCGCAGCTCAGCTACCAATACGACCAGCGCGGGTTGCTGACGAGCATTCCCGGCGTGGTGACTGAGATCGGCTACGACCTCGACGGGCGCCGCACCTCGATCACCTACGCCAACGGCGTCCAGAGCACCTACGGCTACGACCTCATCGGGCGCTACGGCGCGATCGAGCACGCCAGCGGCGCCAGCACCTTCTACTCGGCCGCCTTGACCTGGGACGGCACCGGCAACCTCGTCGCGCTGGTCAGCTCCGACCCCGAGCTCGCCACGACGTTCGAGTACGACGACCTCAACCGCATGACGAAATCCGCTACTGACGCTGGCTCTGTCCTTACCTATGCCTACGACGACGTCGGCAACCTCACCGAGAAGTCCGACGTCGGCACCTACGCCTATGGCGGCAGCGGCGCGCCCGCGACCTGCCTCACCGCGGCCGGCACCGACGCGTTCACCTACACCACGTTGGGCCAGATGGAGCAGACGCCCTGGGGCACGCAGTCATTCGACCCGCTCGGCCGGCTGGTCTCGATCGTCGGGCCGACGACCGCGAGCTTCACCTACGACTACGCCGGCCTGCGGATGTCCGCGCGGTTCACCAAGGGCGGTGTGACGAGCACCAGGCTCACGCCGGATCCGCTCTACGCGATCGAGGACGGCACGCTCGTGCTCTACCTGTTCGACGGAGTGCGCGCGGTCGCTCGCCAGGTCGACGGCGGCACGCGCACCTACCTGCATGAGGACCACCTCGGGAGCGTCGTGAGAGTGACCGACGCAACCGCGGCGATTGTCGACTCGATCCGCTACGACCCGTACGGCGCTGTCGTATCGCGCACTCCCGCGGGCGCCACGACCCCGATAGGATTCGCCCACGGCGAGCTCGACGCTGCGATCGGGCTGCTCTACCTCCAAGCGCGCTACTACCACCCGGTCTATGGGCGTTTCATTAGCCCCGACCCCATCGTCCAAGACGTCTTCGACCCGAGCGCCTGGAACGCATACGCGTACTGCCGCAACAACCCCCAGAGCTACATCGACCCGACCGGCCGCGACTGGTGGCAGATCCTGGTCGGCGTGCTGGCCGTGGTCGCAATCGTTGCCCTGGTCGTCCTCTCGGTCGTCACGTTCGGGGCCACCACACCACTGCTGGTTGTCGGAATCGGGCTCGTGGCTGGCGGGGTCATCGGCGGGATCGCCGCGGCTCAAGCGGGGGGCGACGCCGGCGACATCCTGTTGGGTGTGCTCGTCGGAGCCGCCGTTGGCGGCTGGGCGTCGTTCGCCGCTATCTACGCCGGCGGGGCCGTCGCTGGGGCGCTGGGGATCAAGGGAACCCTGCTGGGAGCGGTCACGGCCGGCGCGGTCAACGGGGCGATCAACGGCGCCGCAATCGGCTTCGCGGCTGGGTTCGCCGGGGGCCATACGACACTCGACCAGATCCTCGAGAAGGTCGCGCTGGGGGCCCTGGTCGGTGCCGTCGTCGGGGGCGCACTCGGTGGCCTCTCCTACACCTGGTCGAACTCGCCAAGCCCGAGCCAGTCGCCGTGGCAGCAGGCGCAGAAGGCGCTACAGACGACACCGCCGCCCGCTGGCGCCACCGGTGGGCTGCCTCCGAGCGTCGCCCCGCCCATCCCTGGCCCGCCCCCGATCAGCAGTTTCACCGGCGCGCTCGAGCAGACCGGCCAAGGGCTGGCGATGAACGTCGGCGCCCCATTCGCAGAGGCCGCTGCCCGATACGCGCTGACCTCACCCTTCACTGCCGCCATCACGACGCTGCTTGTCGACGGCACTGCAGGTGTCACCGATCTTGGATACGCGATGCCCATCCTCAATTGGATCGGCGTCGTCAAATCACCGCAAGTGAAATGGTGAAGGCGCCCGAAGTTCGAGTGACCTTACGGGATAATTCTGGTGGGGCTAGCTGGAATCGAACCAGCGACCTCAGCATTATCAGGGAGGTTGGGAGAATCCCACTGGGCCCCGATGCGTCCCGTAGAGTGCCAATTCTGCTGCTCATCGGACCCATTCAGATTTGATGATGAGACTCATCGGGACTCCGCGGGACGGCCTGGGACCCAATTGTTGGGACAAAGTTGGGACCCATCCGCGGCCTAAGCAATGGGTCTTCTGCGGCTGTCCCAACAGTTCTGACTGTCTCAACAATGTGTCGAGATCGCGATCCTCTCAGTCGGTAGCAGGTTGACCGACGTTCAACCCAACGGGACCAGGTGGCTCTCGCGCGTAGAGTCTGACCATGGCACCACTGCTGTGGACGCAACGCCAAGACATCGGTCCGGCGGCACGTTTTGGCAATGCGATGGCGTTCGACTCAGCACGGGGTCGCACTGTTCTCTTCGGGGGCGTCGCCAGCGATTCATCCATGAACGACACCTGGGAGTGGGACGGCCAGGACTGGACACAGCTCCAGGACATCGGACCGCCGCCCCGTTCCCTCACGGCGATGGTTTTTGACAGCACCCGTGGGCGAACCGTGCTCTTTGGGGGTGCGGGGAGTGGCGGAGTACTCCTGGGCGACACCTGGGAGTGGGACGGTAGTGAATGGACGCAAGTCCAAGACGTCGGACCCTCCGCCAGGAGCGGGCATGCGATGGCGTTCGATGCGAACCAACAACACACGGTGCTCTTCGGTGGACGCTCCAGCGGCGGATTGACCGGCGACACCTGGCAGTGGGACGGGACCGCTTGGACCCAAGTCGAGGACACCGGACCGCCGGTCCGAGAGTTGCACGTGATGGTCTACGCGGCCGACCGGAACCGTACGGTGCTGTTTGGCGGGGACGGCGTGAGCCTCACCGCGCTCGGTGACACCTGGGAGTGGGACGCCACGCATTGGACCCACGTACAGGACGTCGGGCCCGCCCGAGAGGGCTCGGCCATGGCGTTCACCGGAAGTGCCACGACCTTGTTCGGTGGTTTCGGTGGTTCCAGCAGCGCTCCGGCCAATCCGGCGGCCCTGTTTGGCGATACCTGGGAGTGGGACGGCCAGCAATGGGTGGAGCGCCAGGACATGGGTCCTCAGGCACGCTGGCTGCACGCCATGGCCTTCGACTCGACCCGGAGCCGGCTGGTGCTGTTCGGCGGGACTCCGGCTTTGGCACGCGACAGTTCGTTGGGCGACACTTGGGAGGCTGTTGATTCGGGAACCGATTCGGGTGGGGTCGTGTTAACCGAGCTTGTTGTCACGAGGGGTCTTCTTGACATAACTACACTCAACCTGCATGTGACTCTTTCGGGACCGGCGCCTTTCGGCGGTGTCATGGTCCAATTGTCGTTCAATCCAACAAACTGGGATCAAGGGGGTCTCATTTTTCCCGATGGTCTCGTTTTTCCCGATGGGGGTACGCTTCCTGGACCTCCATGGCTTCTCCCAATATCCGGTGGAGCCCTTGTTGGGTACTTCCAGGCCATATCTCACGACAAGCCCCCAACAGTGACTTTCACAGCCACGTTGGGCGGCGTTACGAAGACAGCCACATACGCCGCGTAGGCGGCAAGCTTGAGCCACTCGGACCGGCTCTAGGTCTCGCATCTTCGTTGACTGCCGGCGTCGGGGGTTCCCGTTCGCCACGCCAGCCTGCCGTGGGGCTCATTCAGATCAACACGAAACCCAACAAACTCCTCCCGAGGTATCCAAACGTGTCGCAGTCCGTTGCCGCCGGCGAGTTCGGCACCCTTGCCCGATGAGCAACTATGCGACGATCAGTGACTGCGGGCAAGCGAAGCAGCACCCGTGATCGTTCTCGTAGTGCGTTGGCCTAGCGAACCTGGGGTCGGAAGGTGGCCACATCGGATAGGCGTTTACCGGTGATGCCCTATCGGTCGAGGCCCGTGTGTACTCCGTCTCTCGGAGCGCCTCTAGATCGACGGTGAGAACGACTTCCTGAGATAAGGACTCTCGGATATCCCGCTCTGGATCTTCTTTAGGGGTGGAAGCACGGGAAAGGGTCGAGTGACACGGCTCCGCCCGGCAATCGAGTTACGAGCTGTCGGAGGACGTCAAAGGCGCCGGCGTGGTCGTGCTTGGCCGCCCGTTCGTACCAGCGCCGGGCCTCGGCGGGGTCGCTGTTTTTGAGCAGGACCAGTCGCTCGTCAGCGGACGCCTCTCGGGCGAGCCGCACGATTCAGGTCGGGAGGCAGGATGCACGCGAGCGGCGCTGGGGTCATCACAGAGATCCTCCAATTTTCAGGTTGACGGACAAACGGGCGAAGGTACTGAAGCCTTCGTTTGTCGACAAGGGGATCAGCTGGTCGACGCGGGTCATAGTCGGGTACCGCGGAAATGAAAGCCGACGGTGGCGCCTGTCGGGTTGGTGACGGTCAGAGTGAACGTTCCCGATCCGTCCGGGTTGCGCTCGAAGCCCGGGGTGTCGAAGTCGAGCTCGTCGCCGGGGGTCATGGCTTGCACTCCGATCGCCTCGAAGCCGGGGTAGCTCGGCCACCACAGCCACCAGCGCTGGCTCTGACCGGCCGCGATGGTGGCGGTCCCCCACGTCCAGCTGGGCATGTACGACCCGATGGTCTGGCGGATCACCCGTTGGCAGACGGCGCAGTACGGGTTGCCCAACGCGCGCATCCGGCAGGTGTACTGGGGCCGGTACAGGCCACAGTGGTAGTAGCCCGCACCCTCGTAGGTCCCGACGGTATCAGCAGGCAGAGGATTGGCTTGCGGATCGCACTTTGTGCAGTCGGCGTTGGACGTGGTCGGCATGGGTGTGGCTGCCTGCACCAGGTCGTGCCACTTGTTGGTGGCCCGATTGGAGTCCTTCGAGATGTTCGGCTGCCCCGGCTCCGAGCCGGTGTAGTTATCGTGGGTGCTCGGTGGGTCGACGCCGCAGCCAGCGTAGTACTCGTACTCGTCGGCGAAGCCAAACGCGGTGTGGCCCATCTCGTGGAGGCCGATCTCCTGGGCACTGGCGGCCAAGGAGAAGGTGGCCACACTCCCCCCGGACCCTCCGTAAATGGTCGAGTTGACGATGACCATGATCATGTGGGCTTGAGGAAACTGGGCGTTCACGACGTTGTGCACCGTGGTGGTGTTGACCTCGAGCAGCCGTTGGATCCCGGCGTTGCAGAATGATGCGTCGAAGTAGGTCTTGGGGCTGGCTCCGGTCCCACCACAGGCGGTTGGATCTTTGGCCCCGCTGTCGGTGGAGGTAACATCGATGCGGTAGATGTTGATGCCGCACCACAGCTCGTCGTAGGGTGCGGTCTGGTACATGGCCTCGACGAAGTTCTGCACGTCACCATGGAATTGGTTCAACTGGCTTGTCTGATATCCATCTCCCAGTATCACCAGGTTCCAGCGCTGGGAGGGGTCGCCGTGGTCCACGATGTTGGTGACACCGACGACGCTTCCGTCCGATGTTCCCATTCAGTCCTGCCCTGAGGGTCGGCTCAGCGGGAAGCTCGCCAGCGTGTGCGGTGCGGCGACGCCAGCCTCCTCGGCCCGGGCATGGCCGGTGAGCTCGACACGGACACCCCCCTGGATGTGAGGGACCAGCATCACAAAGGTCCCGCGCGGTCGGCGCACCGGGACACGGCTGATCGGCTGTGACGGGGTGTCGCCAAAGACTTCCGCGTCGTATCGGATCGGGCTGACCCCACTGCGATGATAAAGGGCACGGTTCTTCCCGTCGCGTACGATCAGGGAGAATCCCGCCTTCCTTCCGGCGTCCTCCAACGAATGCGACGGAGGCGCCACCATGGTGACCAACTGGTCGGAAATGAGGCGGATGTCGGAGCCTTCGTACCCGAAGGTGAGCCGATGCACCGGTCCTGGGGTCGCCGGACCAGCTGCGGCGCTCTGATATGTGGTCATGGCCAGTCGCCGGCCCTCTACCGCCGCCGTTGCTGTGTGCCGCGACCCGCCCTCTTGGCCTTGGCGATCTCCGACTTCGATGTCCGGGCGGTGGGCCGGCTCTTTGCCACCAGCATGGGTTTGGAGCCCGGCGACGCCACCCTCAGCAACTCGGTCAGCTCGACCAAAGTATGCCCCTGGAAATCGGCCGGGACCTCGAGGGCGTGCAGATGATGCCCCTCCTCGAGCACGACACCCGATCTCGTGATTCCCGACGGTGCCGGCCCGGTATCGCCGGGCGTCGAGATCGAGATGATTCTGCCCCTGGCGTCGCTGACTACCTGGACGTTCATTGGGATCCCTCCTAGCAGATCGGCAGGCCGACGAAGTGGTACTGGCCAGCCACACTGCCCCGGTTCGTTACGGTGATGAAGTATGTCGCTGACCCATCGGCGTTGCTCGCCATTCCCGGCGAGGAGTAGTCGAACTCCACTCCCGCAGTCAGCGACTGGACGCCTACGATCTCCAGCCCCGGGTAAGTAGGCCACCACAGCCACCAACGCTGGGATTGACCGGCCGCCAGGGTATTGGTGCCCCAGATCCAAGCCGGACCGGTCGAACCGGTGAAGGCGTACTGGACAGTACTGGCGCCAGCGTTGTGGACGGTCAAGAAGTACTGCGTCGAGCCTCCCTGACTCTCGACCCCTGGCGCGGAACATTGGATTTCTGCGCCCGCTGTCATCGGCTCGACTCCGACGACCTCAAAGCCGGGATACCCGGGCCACGACAGCCACCATCGCTGCGTCGCGTTCGGAGCCAGAGTGTTGCTACCCCATGTCCAGGCCACCGATGACCTCCTGCGCTCTGAGGGAAAGCGTACAGCTCGAATGGGGCGTGTGCTCCACTGTCGCCGTCAGGCCAGGAGGTACGAGTCCACGCTCACCGGCACCCGAGGCTCGTCAGCTGCTCGCCAGGAAGTCGAGCACCCGCCGGTTGAGCAGGGCGGCGGCGCTGGCGTCGTAGGACGGCAGTCTGGAGTCGGCGAACAGATGCTGATCACCGGGGTAGAGAAACAGATGAGTTGGTGGGGCTAGCAAGAATCGAACTTGCGACCTCAGCATTATCAGGGCGCTCAGGAAAATCTCTTTCTGTCCGGATACGTCCCGCTGAGTGCCAACTTGCCTGGTCATCGGCCTCCACGATGGAGTCGGCCGGCCACTGAGGCCGGCCTGGTTGCCTCCCTGATCCATTTCACGGTCCGCTCGCCTCTGGCAACTGGGTCCGGCGGATACGCGAGGCATCCGTCACAAACCGGTTCGGGTGGACCCCGTTACTGGGTCGCCCCCTACGGCACGTACAACGGGGGCACCCGTACCCGAGCGGTAATCCGGCAATACAGGATTGGTGCGGAACCGCAGAACGGGCAGTCTGCGCTCGCGAAGAGACCACCAATGAACCATGTCAGCGCCCGAGAACCCTTCGGGCCGAGCAGGGGCGCCCGGAGTCCGTCTGAACGTGCGCTGCTACGTACTGCGTCGGAGCCCGGCGAGCAGCCGGTCGATCGCGGCGACGGCTTGGTCGCGGGCTGCTCGGGGTTCCTCCGCGTTGGCGATGTAGAGGGCTGCCTCGTCGGCGGTCGCGAGTAGGAGGTGGGCCATGACTTCGAGTGGTTGCACGGCGAGCGAGCCGTCAGCGACGGCCAGCTCGAGCATGACTTGGATTCCGCCGAGGCCGTAGCGCGCTTCGACGGCGCGCCACTCCTGCCAGCCAAGGACGGCGGGGCCGTCGATGAGGAGGATGCGTTGGACCTCGGGGGTCAGGGATGCGTCGAGGAACCCGAGGAGCCCGGTTCGGAGCATGTCGAGCGGTGGTGCCTCGACGAGGTGAGCGCCGGCGGCGGCGACGAGGTCCTCCTCGACTGCTTCGAACACGGCGACGAACAGAGCGCGCTTGTCGGCGAAGTGGTGGTAGAGCGCGCCACGGGTGCCGACGGCGGCGAGTGCGACGATCTCCTCCGTGCTGGTGTGGTGGTAGCCGCGTACGACAAAGAGCTGGCGGGCGGCAGCGACGAGCGCGTTGCGGGTGGCCTCGGCTCGCTCGGCGACGGCGACCGAGGGCGGCTTGCGCACCGTCCCGCTGTCTCGTTGACCGGATGCCATGCGGCCAGTATGGTCCACATACTGCCTGTATGTCCGTGCGGGCCCGAGCTGAGGAGGTTGCGGTGGCCGATCCAATCGATGTGGTGCAGGCGTTCTGCGATGCGATGAGCAAGCGCGACGCCGAGGCGCTCCGGGAGTTCCTGGCCGACCGCGTCGTGTACCAAAACACGGGGATGCCGGGGAAGGAAGGCGTCGAGGACGTGTTGGCCGACCTAGCGGGCCAGTTCGCGATGTTCCCGGACACCTACGAGTACCGGATGGTAAACATCGCTGGCGACGGCGAGGTTGTGCTGACCGAGCGGGTCGACATGATCAACGGTTTCGACGGCAGCGTCCACGGCGTGCCTGTGATGGGCACCTTCGTCGTGCGCGACGCGAAGATCACGCGTTGGACCGATTACTTCGACACCGGCCTGATCGGGAAGATGCTCTCGGGCGAGGACTACAGCGGACTCGTCCCCGCCGGCTGATGGAGCAGCCGGTCTTCGAGTTCGACTCCCTCCTCCAGCCCGAGTTCGCCAAGGCGCCACACGCGTACTACCGGCAGATGCGCGACACGAATCCGGTGATGCGGTTGCCGGACATGTATGGATCCGAGCGGAGCAACGTCTTCGTCGCCAAGCACATCGACATCGACTACGTGCTCCAGAACCCCGCGCTGTTCTCCTCGGACTTCCTGCCACCGGAGGTGGCACCGTTCCCGATGATCCCGGAGAACATCGACCCCCCGGAGCACAAGAAGTACCGGCGGCTGCTCGATCCGCTATTCGGTCCCAAGCCTATGAAGCAACTTGAGCCCGACATCACCCGGCGGGCCAACGAACTGATCGACCGGTTTATCGAACGCGGCGAGTGCGATTTCGCGCAGGAGTTCGCCGTCCCGCTGCCGTGCGGCGTCTTCCTCGACCTCATGGGCCTGCCGTCCGATGAGCTCGACTTCTTCCTGCAGCTGAAGCACGACTTCCTCCATGGCCAGGAAGTCAGCAATGAGTTCCTGCTCGATGCCAAGGAACGGGCGAACGAGCGGTTCCGCCGACTCATCGCCGAGCGGCGACGCGATCCGCGCCACGACCTCCTCACGCACCTTGTCAACGCCCAGATCGAAAGCCAGCCCTTGACCGAAGAGGAGCTCCTCGGCATCTGCCACCTCATGGTCGTGGCCGGGCTCGACACCGTCACCGACAGTCTCACGTGCTTCTACGCCCGCTTTGCCGGGCAGCCCGAGCTCCGCCGCCGCATCGTGGAAGACCCGGCGATACTCCCAGCGGCAGT
>CAWILW010000009.1:0-194712 GCA_963837125.1 uncultured Acidimicrobiaceae bacterium
CAATACTTCCTGTGGGGCCATCAGTCTTGAAACTAGGCAGTTTAATGATAAGGTTAAGGTTTTGTACTGCATAACAGGAAAAGTAAGCTTAGTAGAATTTTTAAAAGGTAATAGTATAAAAAAGGGAGAATTTCTAAGCATATTAAGGAATATTTCAATAGTGGTAATAGAGTGCAAAAATTATTTTTTAGCAGAAGATAAATATTTTATGAATTTAGATTATATTTATATCAACCCAATAAATTTTGAAATTAATTTAATTTATGTTCCTTTTGAAAGAACATTTCCAGGGGAATGTAGCCAAAGGTTTAGGGATATAGTTAAAAAAATTATTTTGCAATATGCTGATTTTGAAGACCAAGGTAATGATAGTTTAGTTGAAAAAATATTAAATTATCTAAGAAATGATAAATTTTCTATTGTTGAATTTAATAAATTTTTGGAAGAATTTAGACAGGAAAATATAAAAATATTTTACGGAACGGGAAGTATAAAGGAACAAAAGAAGAAAGTAGTTAGTAATCAAGAGGTAACAGCGACAGTAGTATCATTACCAGTACCAGTACCAGTACCTACCATTAAACACAGTATGATTACATCTTTTACTAATATATTTAAGAAAAAAAATAAGGAAAAATCTAAAAAAAATTCAATAAGTGCCAATACCCGTTTAATGAATTCTGAACCAAATAATTTAGCAAGAAGAGAAATAATGACTGAAATGTCCTTTGAAACTGTTTTGTTAGATGTTAAAGAAGCCTATCTTTTAATTAAAAAGGCAGGTACCATTGAGAAAATATATATAAATAAAGATAAATTTAAAATTGGAAGACTTCCAGGAGAAGTAGATTATGTAACGGATAACAAGGCGGTAGGTAAGATTCATCTAGAACTCAGAACAGATAACTCTAGATATTATGTTGTAGATTTGAATTCGAAAAATGGAACTTTTATAAATGGAAGAAGGCTTGAGGCTAATAAGGAATTTGAAATAGTGGATAAGGATATTCTTAGGCTCGGAAACTGTGAATTTACTTTTGAAATTAAATAAAGAAAGTGGTGTTTTCCTAGATGGTAAAAATAAGTTTAGTAATAGTAGAATCTGATCAACCTTATCTATCGGGCTTAACTAATTTCTTAGGTGAAAGATATGGGCAGGAGCTTAGAATAACATGTTTTACAGAAATTAAGTATTTAGAAAGGTATTTTGAGAGTAATAGAAAAATAGATATATTACTCATTAAGCCAGAAATGTATTATGAGGAGATAACTAAGCAAACGATCAATACCATAAGTATATTATCAGGTAAAAAAAGCCTTACTGAATTTAAGGGGTTCCCAATAGTAAAAAAATATCAAACGGGAGAAGCTCTTTATAAAGAGTTGTTAAATAATTATGCTGCAAATAACCTAGGAGAAGTACGAGACTTAGAAGTCTCAAATAAAATGGTTAACATTATAACTTTGTATTCACCTATTGGAGGGATCGGGAAGACTACTACTCTTTGCTTTAGCTCTAACTTTAAGTAAGTTGAATAAGGCAGTATTATATCTAAATCTTGAAGATATTCAATCTACCCCAGCATTTCTTAATTGTGATTGCACCCAAAATCTCTCTGATTTATTGTATTTTGTCAAAGATAGAAATGATAAATTTCAGGAGAAACTTCAAAGTATTGTGCTTAAGGATGTTTCAACTGGACTAAATTATTTTGGACCTGTGGATAGTGTGCTTGACATTGAAGACCTTAATTAGAAGGATATTAAATTTCTTATGGAAAGCTTACTTAAAACCAATAGGTATGAATATATAATCATAGATTTAGTCTAGATTTAATAGTAATTATGATGAAATATTGTCCAATTCCTCAAAAGTATTAATTCCTATAGGTCAAGATAAGCTATCTAGTGTTAAATTAGATAATTTATTAAAGCAAACAGATAAATTAGACAATTTTTATTTTTTAGTAAATAAATATAGAGAAGATAACAACATAATCCTGCACAGAAGTTTGCTAAAGGAAAAGAAGCCAATAATCCAAAATCTTTATTACGATGCTAATCTAGAAAAAATTAAGGTGGAGGGTTCTTTTATGAAGGAGTCATATATTTTTTAACCGTGGAATAGAGGAACTATTAAGAAAAATCATTTAGATAGGGGGGAGATAACATGGAGAAAGCAGTAATCACAGTAAAGATTGAAGGTCAAGAGCAGGAATATGAGTTAGAAATTCCACTTGATGTCTCTGTAAGGAGATATGTGTTGCATTGATAAAGGCCTTAAAGCTTGAAGAGAGAAAGATAAATATATCAGGCTATTATATAAAAACTGAAAATCCTACATGTTTTTTGAAGGGAAATGATGTTTTAAAAAAATTTAATATATCAAATGGAACAACAATAATTCTGATTTAAAAATAAAGTTAAGAAAGGTTAAGCGATGAACGAAACGAGAGATTATAATAATATATTGATAATTAATAATGAGAATTTTTATAAAGAGATAGATTTAGATGGTTTTGAAAAAGAGACTGTTACCTTAGGAAACTATGAAGGCTGTGATATTAAAGTAAAGCTAAATACGTCTGAAATTATTAGTGTATATTTTAATAAAATAAGTACTTCTTGGCAGATAGTGGAAGGTGAGAACTCCTACTTTATTATTAATAATATTAAGACACCAAGAAAAATACTTTTACATGGAGATCAAATTAACATTAAATTTTCCCTTGATAAAAAAAACTGAATTATTTAAAATTAGTTTTTTTATAGATTTTATAATTGAAAAAGAGAACTATGACAAGGTTATATCTTTAAATAATGTTGATTTAGTTACCATTGGAAGCTATAAAAATAATAATATCATTATAGATGATAAGCTGGTGGACGGAGCACATTGTGAGATAAGAAAAGATCAAAGTCATCAATTTTATATCATAGATCTGAAATCAAAATATGGAGTGCATATTAATGGCAAGAAGGTAGATTTAAATAAAACTCCTCTTAAAGAAAATGACTTTATAATAATATGTGGCTACAAAATTTTATTTAAACACAATTCTATTTCTATATCCAATTTAAATGAAAAAATTCAAGTTAATGGGTTAGTGGTGCATGAAAAAGAACAAACTGACTCATTACTAAAATATCCATGCTTTTTTCCACCTCCCCTAGATTAATTTACGAGATACCTACCGAAGTCATTGAAATTGAAGCACCACCACAAAAGGAAGCAAAGGTGTCTTTTAAATTTATCTTAACCTTAATTCCACTAATTGGAACAGTGGTCATAGCGGTTGTAGTCTCCGCAGGCAAAAGTAGTTCCTATTTAATATACGCAGGTGGAATGGTTGTATTTACTGGATTCACTACAATAATAACCTTCATAACTCAACTAAAGGCTTCAAAAAGATCGTAATAAAAGAAAAAATCTTTATGAAAGCTATATGAATGAAAAAGAAGCGGAGATTCAAAAGAATGTGGATAAGCAGATTAATAATTTAAAGGCTTTAAATCCAGATTCAGATGAATCCCTTCAATTTTTAAGCGAGTTTAATAGAAGATTGTGGGAAAGAAGTTTTAATCATAAGGACTTTTTGAATATTAGAGTTGGAAAGGGAGAAAGTGTACCCTCTTTTGAAATTAAAATTCCTAAAGAAACTTTAGATTACACTGAAGATGCACTTAAATCTAAGGCTAAAGAAAGCAAAGCTAAGTTTCTCACCATAAAGGATGTGCCAATTTGTTTTAATTTAGTAAATGGACAACCTTTAGGTATAATAGGAGAAAGAAGTAGCAGTATAAAATTTTTATGGAATATAATTGGTGTTGCTAGAACAGCATTACTATGAAGATGTAAAAATCGTATTGATAGCTCCAGAGGCGAAGAGACATAGCTGGGAGTGGATAAAGTGGCTTCCTCATTTATGGAGCAATAAACGAGAAATAAGATTTATGGGCTTTGATAAGAAATCTGCACATACAGTACTGGGATATTTAAACGATTGTGCTAGAGAGAGAGAGGAGGCTGAAAAGAAAGTAAAAGATAGAGCTTTTTTACCACAATTTATAGTGATTGTAGCTGATGCGAAACTAGTAGAAGACGAAGCAATAATGAATTATATTGAGAAGAGTAACAAGATAGGCTTTACAGGGGTGTTCTTATATAATCATAGAACTTCTTCCTAAGGAATGCAAATATATTATAGAGGTTGGTAAGGATTTTAAAGGCAAAATCACTGAAATTAAAAATGCAGATAACATTGTTAATTTTGATTTTATCAACATAGAGCTTAAAAGGTGTGAAAGTTTTGCAAAAAAAATGGCGCCTATTTCTGTTAAGAGTTCTTTACGGAAAACTCTTTAAAGGGATATATAACTTTATTCGATTTATATGGAGTTACTAAATCTAAAGATTTGAATATTTTTAACAATTGGAATAACAGTAAACCTTATGAAACTATGGCAGTTCCAATAGGAGTAAAGATTGGCGATGAGATGGTTTGCTTAAATCTACATGAAAAGTTTCATGGGCCTCACGGTTTGGTAGCAGGGACCACTCAATCAGGAAGAGCGAAATACTTCAAACCTATATTGCATCTTTAGCTATTGACTCTCATCCTCATGATATTGCATTTATTATCATCGACTACAAGGGCGGCGGTATGGCAAATCAGTTTAAGAACCTACCTCACCTGGTTGGAACGATAACTAACCTTGATGGAAATGAAATTAATAGAGCCTTGATTTCAATTAAAAGCGAATTGAAAAGAAGGCAGCAAGTATTTGGGGAATTCAATGTTAATCGTACTTAGATGCGTACATGAAGTTATATAAAACCAATATAGCAAGAGAAGCTATACCACATCTCATTATTATTGCAGACGAGTTTGCCGAGCTTAAAAGTGATCAACCAGATTTTATAGAGAATTGGTCAGTGCCGCTAGAATAGGGAGAAGCTTAGGTGTTCATCTGATACTTGCGACGCAAAAACCAGCAGGAGTAGTGGACAACCAAATTTGGAGTAACTCTAAATTTAAATTATGCTTAAAAGTTCAAAACACTGAGGATAGTAATGAAGTTATCAAAAGCCCCTTAGCAGCAAGTATAGTAGAGCCAGGCCGGGCCTACTTTTAGGTGGGAAATAATGAAATATTTGAATTATTTCAATCTGCCTGGAGTGGAGCGAAAAAGTATGATGATGATGATGTAAATAAAAAGGAAATAGAGATAGCTAGAAGTTGGAATTGAGGGTAGGAGGCAAGTTATCTATTCCTCGAAAGCTGAAAATAAAGGTAAGAAAAGTATGACTCAGTTGGATGTTGTAATTGAAGAAGTAGAAAAGGTATGTGAAAAAAATAATATTCAAAGGTTACCTGGACCTTGGCTACCACCATTAGACCAGATAATAACATTAGAGGATTTACTTACAGCAGAAGACTCTAAAAAATGGATATATCCAGTAGTGGGTTTCCTAGACGATCCTGAAAGACAACTTCAGAAAACTTTAAAACTTAATTTGGGAGAGGAAGGGCACTTATTAGTTATTGGTGCACCGGGGTATGGTAAGACTACATTTATACAAACCTTAGTGACCTCTTTAATGAGAACTTACACTCCAGAAGAGGTAAATATATACCTGCTTGATTTTGGTACGAGAACTCTAAAGATTTTGAGAGTTCTTGTTCTGTGGGTGGAGTAATAACTTCTGATGATGAAGAAAAAATGGGCAACTTTACAAAATATATTCATAAAGAAATTAATAGGAGAAAGGAATTATTCTCCTCCCTTGGAGTTGGTTCCTTAAAGGCCTATAAAGAAGCCTCATCAGATAGTATATGTCAAATAATTATAGCTATAGATAATTACGCTGCTTAATAGAGTTTTACCCTAATCTAGAGGAAAGTTTAATTTTGATATCTAGGAAGGAGTACTTTAGGTATAAGCTTAGTAATAACTGCAGCAAATTACTCTTCAATCAGATACAAGATGATCTCTAACTTTAAGCTGGTTATAGCCTTAAGATGTGTGGATAAAGGAGAGTATTCAAATGTTGTTGGTACTTCGAAAATCCAACCGGAAAATGTAAAAGGAAGAGGGCTTGTAAAGCTTGATGGAGTTTATGAGTTTCAAACAGCACTTCCTGAAAAAGGAGATAGCGAAGTGGAGAGATCCCAAAACATAAAACAATTGATTTTGCGACAAAACTCTACCTGGAAGGGAGCATGTGCTAGGCTAATTCCTTCTGTACCAAATAGTTTAAAACTAATAGAAGTATTACAAGAAGGTACTAATAAAACTTTATTAAACAGATATAGATTTATACCAGGCTTAAGCTTTGAGGAAATAGAGTATGTTTTTGTGGATTTAGCTGAAAATCCTATAGTAAATGTAGTGGGGAAGAGTAAAACTGGGAAAACAAATATATTAAAATCAATAGCGTTTACTCTTGATAAAAACAATAGTCTTGAAAAACTTCAGCTATATTTATTAGATTCAAATAATTTTGGACTTCATGCCATAAAGGATTTACCTAGTGTGAAAGCATATGCTTAAGCTTTGAAGAGGTAAAGGATACACTATTAGCGATTAAGGATGAGATAGAATTTCGAACAAAGTGTCAGATAAATGAACGTCTAAACAAGGGGCCTAAATATAATGAAAAAGAATTTTTAGCTAATCTACCAATGATAGCTTTATTTATTGATGATATTAAAGAATTGATGAGCAATATTGAAAATCAAAGTCCATTAATAAGTATTTTGTCTAAGATAATATCTGAGGGTAAAAACATGGGAATATCAATGATAGTTGGAGGAAAGGAAGATGAATTCAATAAGTATGTTTACTCCTGTGAGTTTGTTAAACAACTTAAAAACGAAAATTTTGGTTTTATGCTTGATAGTATGAGTAATCAACGTTTTTATGAGGTTAAGCTTAAATATGGGCAAGTTGAAAAGCCTTTACAAAAGGGTGATGGGTACTTTATTAATAAGGAAGGATGCCAGAAAATTAAGTTTCCTCATTTAGACTTATAATAACTAATTTTTGCGAGGGTGATGTTATGGGAAAGATTAAAGATAGGTTTAGAAGAATTTAAGAATGCTGCAAAAAAGTTTCGGATGCGGCATCGAACACAGTAGCAACACAAACGGATGTAAAAACTTCATCAGAAGCTTTACTGAATAATTGGCAAGGTAAAGGTAAAGAAGCTTTTGATCATGAATATCAGATAATCTTTAAAAACATGGACACCTATTCTGCTATTTTGACAGATATTTCAAGTGAATTGACTACTATATCAAAAAGTTTTGAAGATGTAGATGTTTCTATAAATACTGAATTAACAAAGAACATCACTAAGTAGTAATTATAGAATGTAAATTTAACACATTATCTAAAGGGGAGAGGGTAGTTGACATGAATTTAATCCAAATTGAAATGGAAATTAATAGCTGTAGGCTTGATATTTTTAAGTTAATACTTCAATAGGTAATTTAGACCAGGCAAGGAGTATACTAGATGGTAATAAATCAAATTGTAATAAGGGGGGAAATGAGTTTCAAAGTGAATATAAGGGTGGTGCAAGTTCCCTAAGCTCTGATAAAATCACAGCCTTTGATTTAACAACAGATAGTGTAAAGAATTCTTTAGGGGATATTATTACAAATCTTAAAAGTTGTATAAATCAGTCAAATGAAAGAATAGACCAATTAGAAGCAGAAAAAACCATTGAGTTAAAGCAGCTAGCAGAAGCAACAAAAAAGGCTGCCATTGAAGCGGAGAAAGTAGCTAAAAGCTTAATACCCATAATTTGAAAATAAAAAACCATGTAAGTTTGAGTATAATGGCTTTAAGCATGATGAGGAATAAAAGAGAATTAAGAGAAAATTAACCTTAAGAAGGAATAAAAAATTATAGCTTAAAAGACGAATATTACAGTAAAATGTAAAAATGGTTGAATTATCAAGAAATAAATAGTAAAATAAGTATGAAATTTAAATAGTAAATGGAGGTTTTAATTATGGCAGGAGCAATTAGAGTTACACCAGAGGAACTTGATCTGCGGTAGCAGGCAGTCCCAAAGCAGATATCGCCTGGCGCAATGTCCCGTCGTTCTGGCGTCACAGCCTCCTCCACAGAGCGTCGCGGTTCGGTGCCGCGTTGTGGCCTGCGATCGGCGGATTCGGGCGTCGGGTCGTCACCCAACCGACCCCCGGCCGAGTGACCAGGTTCACGCGTCGGGTGGGCGGGTGTTGTTCAGGAAGCCAGGTCCTCGCTCGGCATCGGATTTCACCATCCGCAGCATCAATCGCCGGATCAGCGCGCTGAAGGGGCCAACGACGATCCAGTAGCGGGCGAAGTGGTGAAGGCTCGCGGAGTCCGTTGCCGCCGTTCGTGTCTCCTTCGTGATCAGGGCGCGCCCGCTGCCGTAGGGCTCCACCCGGATGTTGAAGGCGACCTTGACGTACCCGGGGGTATCGAACTCGCCGAATCGCTCGGCTTCGACCTGCGGTACGGGCTCGTCGTCGGTGACCGCCTTCCACGGTTGCACGACGGTGCCGAACACGATCTCGTGGCCGGGCCGTTCGCCCAGGAGCCCCGGCGCGTTCCATGTCGTCGAGCATCAACGGCGGGCGGGAGGGTTCCGAGGGCCGCCCCTTCAGGAGTCCCTGCAGCCGATTGGGGAGGCTGCGCAGCTCGAGGAGCACCCGTATCACCGCAGAACGGGACAGGTCGCTCCGCCGGACCGCCTGCCACGTAAGTTCTGTGTCTGCGTCGATGACGACGGCATGGGTCTCTGTGACGTCGTACTGGGGAAGGTAGCGGTCCAGAAGCATCGCTTCGGCCTGAGGTGCTGCACACCAACCTCCCCTCATGGAATCAATCAGCGAGCACCATCGGACAGCACAAAGCAGCGGTCCTCTTCACAGTCTCTGGCATCAGAGGTTCCTCGCCAGAGGCGAACGTCACTGTCCCACCCGGCTCGTCATATGGTGTGCGGCACCTCGGTGCGAATGATGGGGGCGATGGACCGGACCCAAGCCCGGACCTGAGCGGGATCCCGCCAGTCTCCGGCCCTGTTCTTCGCCATGGCACTGGCCGGGAAGCCCTTGGCATCGGGCGATAGGCGACCGCCAAAGGTGATATGTCCCCGTGCCCCCACCCGCTCCATCAGCGCCTGGACTCCCTCGACAGGAGGAATGTCCTTCGTGGTTGCCGAGTCGTCAAGGGGACCCGACGAGAAGAAGAAGACGGGGCGTTCTCGGAGTTCACCGGTGTGGCGCTTCACGAACCGCTTCGCCGCCAGGTGCCACCGGGAGGCGTACAGCGCACCTCCGACCACCACCGCCTCGTGCTCATCGAGTCGCTTGACCCGGGTGGGCGGGACCAGGTCGACCTCGAGGCCCTCCTCACGCAGATCGGTCGCCACCATCTCTGCCAGCTCCTTGGTCCCGCCGCGCTTCGAGCCGTAGGTCACCAGAACCGACATGGCGCACCTCCTTCCCTCTTTGGCCACCGTGTGCTGCGGGTCGGAGTATGCCCAGGGTCCATGGTCATCGACGTGTCCACCCCAGCCGCGCCCACGGTGGCGGTACCGCTGCTGGTGTCGACCTGGTCTGCCCGAACGCCAGTTCCTCTGGAAGAAGCACGTCGGCTCCCCGTCGTCACCCTTCGATGACCGCCCGACAATGCCGGCATGGGGGGCAGGGGGATTTGCATGGGCAACAGGGGCGGGGTGCGTTCGGGGGCTAGGCAGCTGCGATTTCAAGCGTGAACGGAAGCTCCAAACGTCGGTCCCACTCGGGACTGGGCGCCTCTGCCACCCCGTCCGGAACCGAGCCGACGATGAGCCAGGTGGGGAGTGGGGAGTGGGGAGTGGGGAGTGGGGAGTGGGGAGTGGGCTTCGTGCGCTCGCAGGTGCCCCACATCCGGACGGGGCAGTTCCGCGTCGCCCGGACGGGCCTCAGTTCTGGGCCTCGGAATGCCCTATGCCACTGGCTACCCTTCGATGTCATGACCACCGTGAACGAGAACATTGCGCTTCGCCTGGCGGCGCTCGGGTTTGCCGGTGCGGTGGGTTTTGCCAGCGCTGTCGCTGTCCGAGAGCAACTCCCCACGGAAGCGCTGGGCCTGAGACTTCCGCTCTCGGTTCCCGCTGGCCTGGTCGTCGGATGGGGAGCAGGTATCGCTGCTCCCTGGCCAATGCCTTTGGCTGCCTTGGTAGCCGCCACGAAGGCGGGCGGCACAAGCGAACCTCGTTGGCCAGCCCGTTTGTGCACAGGCATTGGCATTGCTGCAGGTCTCGGTCAGCTCGCCGAACCCGTGATACGTCGGCGAGAATCGTGGACGCCGCAGTGGGCGCGTGGCGCTGCTCTTCAACTTCGGGGCTTCGGCCGGATTAGCTGTGGCAGGACTTCAGTACATCAGGAACTCCTGAAGTCCATCGAAGTGACCGGGGCGCCCACTCCCGGCGAATGGGGACACCACCCGACTATTCGATGACGGCAAAGAGCCTCCAGGATCCCGGGACACCCTTTAGTTCGTGCTCTCCACGGTCCTCAAATTCGATGCCAGAACCGGCAACGAGATCGGTGACGGTGCGGGAGACAAGCACTTCACCTGGTTGCGCCAAAGCGAAACTCGTTGCGCGAGATGAACAGCAACTACCCGCCACGTCGGTACCTCGGAGTTCGATCTCACCCGTGTGGAGTCCTACACGTACGGCGATCTCCAATCGTCGAACGGCATCTCGGATGGCGCACGCGCACTGGATAGCCCGCCCCGGTCCGTCGAAAGTGGCTAGAAAGCCATCGCCGACCGTGGCGATCTCTCGCCCGCGAAATCGTTCCAGTTGGCGTCTGACCGTCTGGTCATGGGCGTCAAGCAGATCTCGCCATCTCCGTCGCCCATTCTGTTGCTCGCTCCGTCGACCCGACGATGTCAGTAAAGAGGACCGTGGCTAACACGCGGTCCGTTCCAGGGCCACGACGAGTACCGGTCAGGAACTCCTCGATTTCGTCGATGACTGAGTCGGCGTCCCCGACCCAGAAGAAGTCGTCGGCACCGGGCAGACCTACGAACTTGGCTCCAGGTATGTGCTCCGCCAGGTAGCGTCCGTTCTCCACGACGATCGACTTGTCGTCGGAGCGGTGCACCACGAGGGTGGGGACATTGATCGCACCGAGAACGTCCCGGACGTCGCTGCGGAAGTACACCTCCAGCAGGGCGCGCGCCGTGGCAGGACTGGCGCCGCGGTTCCCGGCTCGGTCCCACCAGCGACGGAACTCGTCGTCATCCGCCATAGAGGGCGCTTCGATGGCGAGACCCCACCCGCTGTCGCCTCCTGTGTCGACAGTGTTGTTCGTCATCTGAAGGGCGAACTCCTCGGGCCATCCCCAGGGGTAGTCGGGCCCATTGAGGCCCCGAGCGAACGAATTGACCAGGACCAGTGACCTCACCCGCTGGGGATGGCTGGCGGCCGAGCAGGACTCCCAAGGGTCCGGCATCCATGGTCGCCATTACGGAAGGGCACTCCGACCCAGTGGCGTCGAGCACAGCCAGAGAGTCGTCCATCCACTGTTCGAGTGTCGGAGGGCTGGCGGGGGTGATCGGGTCTGAGCAACCAATCCCCCGACGATCACAACGGATGAGACGGCTGAAGGATGCGAGTCGCCGGATTGCATGGGCCAGCAGCGGCTGTTCGTCCCAAGCGTCGGTGGGGATGAAATCGGCCTCGAGCAGGAGCAGGTCGATGGGGCCATCCCCGAGTACTTGGTAGCGAGATGGACGTCCCCGTTCTTGGCGTACTGCGTCGTTGCCGTTTCGGTCACCGAGGCTCAGTCTTGCCTATGCCGATAGTTGCGTGCCTCGTCGAGGTCTCGGATCAGCTGTTCTCCGATCGTCGTCGTCCAGTCCCGCTCTCCGTTCAAGGATCCCCATGACCGGGGTATCCCATAACGCGCCGGCGTGATGGTCTGAGTAGCCGCATGGTGGCACCCCGTCCCGGCGTTCTGGGGCACCCTTTAGGGTCGATCGCTATGGCTCGTACAGAGCTGCAAGCGGAGCCGCCGGGCACCGATAGTTGGGTCCCCGCCCGGCACCGGACACCGCCAGGGTCAGCCAGCGTTTCCAAGTGGGAAAGGTCCGAACAGATCCTCCTCGGCCATCGCGAAGGCCACGCTGCTGACCAGCGACGCCAGCAGAACCCTCTTGGCCCGTCTGGCTCCCACGATCTTGCCGAACAGCCAGGAGCCTGCCTGGGTCTGCACCGTGCTCATGAGAAACTCTGACGCCGAAAAGACTCCCATCAGACTGTCGTGGCTCCACGCTTCCGATCGCTCGTGGATTCGGATCGCGTTGTCCCTCTCGTCGGCTGGCGAATGCGAGTACGCCGGGCGAGCCGACTCAGTGCCGAGCAGCCCTCGCCCGATCGCGTAGCCCGAGAACCCTGCGGTCCCGACCTCGGTAAGCGCGTCTTGTTCGTCGTTGCGCTTTACTCGCATGCCCTCGAGCACGCTGAGCGCACTTCCGAAGACGCAATTGCGGAGCGCCTTGTCTGTTGCAGTCTTGTCCTTGCCCCAATTGCGGGTTGTCTTCTGGACGGCGTGGTGTCGCTCTTCCGTGTAGCCCGACGCGCCCAGCGCGATCCGGTCTAAGAGCTCCTCGCCGGCACCCATACGGTCCGCTTCGCTGCCATGCGCGCGTTCCGGCTCCATCAAGCCGATGTCCTCTTGCATGCTGTTCCCCCAGGCAGGCGCGTAGACGTTGGCGGAGAGCCCCTGACGGTATCTTGGACCGCCGGCTACGAAATGTCTCTAGGTCTTTTGGTCCACTGTTTCGACCTCGGCAAAGTGCAGCACGAGGACCTGCCCCCGAAGTGCCTGCGGGGCTAGGGCCGATCGGGATCAACTGTTGACAACACCGACGAAATGGTTGTCGCGTCGGTGAAGGTCCAACTCCATCAACGAGTGAGTTCATCCCGCGAATATCCCGCGGGCGCATGCAATCAGCGCCGTTCAGCCTCATTCACGAAACGCTCTGACCTGGCACTACCATTCAATACGGTTCGTCACTATCCGGGTCGGTGACCCTTCCAAGCTGATGATGCCAGTTCGATCCTGGTCGGCCGCTCTGATAGGCAATCGCAGGTCGAAACCGAAATCCGATCGGTTCGTCCCTCCGCTTCCACGGTAGGAGCGGTCGTCGAACCAACAAACGTGCAACGGCGTGCAACACAGAGGGGCGCTTCCTCAGCCATCGAGGCTGAGAACCGTGCTCCGTCGACCCTTCTCGAGCGCCTTCCGTTACTACGGATGCACCGATGGCTCCGCAACCCGAACCACGCTCAGACTCCCCTGCTCAGACTCCCCCGTGTGTTACAAGTCCCTCTAATTCCTCAAGCCGTCCATGCCTCGGCCGGTGGCTTCGCCGCCGCCTCGGCGGGCGGTCGGGGCCTTCGGCCTCTCCGCCGCAGAGCTTCAATCTCGAGGAGGAGTGGCGTCCATTGGAGTTCATCATTTGGGATCCGCCCCGTACTGCCCAAGAACATCGGTGAGGGGTCCGGGAAACTCTCCAAGGGCACCAGAAGGGCTTCCAGGCCGGCCCGCAGCCGGTCTGCGCTCCATTGTGGGAGTTGCTGTGGGACTCTCAGCGGAGCGTTCAAGGGTCCGCTCCTCCCGCCTGCGGCCGCCCTTGATCGCTGCTTGTTGCGGCGTTCCGACCCTGCCCGATACCGGCACGACTGGGATACCCCGGACAGCCGACGCCAAGAGCGGCAAGCCATCGCTATGGCACGCCGCAGGCCACTTGGATGCTCATTGTCTTTCCCGCCGTCACGGTGATGAGCGGGTGTCCAGGAACACACGACCCCATCGGATGGATTCTCGAAGTGGTCGCTGCTATCTCCTGTACGGGGTTGGCCGCATCGAAGACAACCACGGCAGCGCGCAGGCCTCGGTTCATCGAAGGTCATTAAGACCTGCAATCGATGAGAGTTTTCTAACGAAAAATCGCCCGTTCGCCATTGCGACTCCAGCGTTGGTTTGCTCTACTATCGTGAAGGAACAGGCCAACGACCAAGCTTGGGTGCTTCCAGGGTCCCGGCTCGCGCATGAGGGGTTGTGGCTGGCCGTTTTGACCGGGAGGAAGAGCAGAATGCTGCGAAGGCTGAGCACGGGTCTGAGCGCGCTTGCGGTTGCGATGCTCGGAATGTTGGCGATAGGAGCAGGCCAAGCTGGCGCAGCTCCTGTGGAGATCTCGCTCGTTGTTCCTCAAGGTACCGCTTTCACGCTGCTTCATTACGATTGTGGTGGCATCAAGGAGCTGGCGTATGTGACCGGGTTCGACAACACAGTCGATCCCAGCGCCGGGTACCCGACCGGTTACGTCTATCTCACAACGACCTGCAGTACCGGCGGCAAGGGTGGTGGTGGTCACTTCACAGTTGCCGATTGGACTTCGGATACCTGGGACCTGACGGGGGCACTGCTCTCGTACTCCGTGGCCACCCCGAACCCGAATCCGCCGAGTCCCCTTTCGACCACGGACCCGCTCACGGGCAACCAGATCTACGACAGTGCCAGCCCGTGCCCCGGTCTCGGCGGAACAGGGAGCACCGCCTACGCGTGCTTGGAATGGGCGAGCGGTTTTGCGCCGAGGCCGACGGTAACGGGCATTTCGCCAGGGATCGGGCCGGCCACGGGCGGTACGAGTGTCACCATCTCCGGAGACGGGTTCGCTGCTGCCACGGCCGTAGATTTCGGCTCGGCATCGGCCGCCTTCACCATCAACAGTGACACGTCAATCACGGCCATCTCACCCACAGACACTTCGGGCACCAGTCCGGACACCCTGCCCGTGACCGTGGCATCGCCGGGCGGGACCAGCTTCACTAGTTCGAGCGACCAGTTCACCTCCTACGTGCAGCCGACCATCACGGGCGTGAGCCCCAACAGCGGCCCTGTGACCGGTGGTTACTACGTGACCGTGACGGGCACGAACTTCATCGGGACGACGAGCGTCAACGTCGGGGACGTCGTGACCGCGTTCTCGGTCGTGGACGACAACACATTGAGCGTGTACATACCCGGCAGCGACAGTGGTCCAGGTGACTCGACCAGCATCTCGGTGACGTCACCGGGCGGTACGAGCCCGAGCGCTCCGGCCGACCAGTTCACGTACACCGCGGTGGTCAGCCCTCTGGCCCCGACCGTCAACAAGGTCTCGCCGAACTACGGTCCCCCGGGGGGCGGAACGGCCGTGACCATCACCGGCACGAACTTCACGGGGGCGACGGCGGTGGACTTCGGGACAACCGCGGTATCGACCTTCAAGGTCGTGTCGGACAGCTCCATCACCACCACGGCACCGGCGGGCACCGCGTTCCAGGACGTTACCGTAACGAACTCCTACGGCCAGAGCCTCACCTCCACTGCCGACCTATTCAACTACGGGCCCATTGTCACCGCCGTGACGCCGAACGCCGGCTCGGCGGGCGGCGGGACCGCCGTGACCATCAAGGGCCACGGGTTTCTCGGAGCGACTGAGGTCGACTTCGGGGGCCAGAGCGTGACCTTCACCGTGAATACCTACGGAACCGCCATTACCGCCAAGTCAGCGCCCACTCCCGGTTCCGGCGTACAGGTGGTCGACGTGACGGTCGTTGGACCCAACGGGACAAGTCAGATCGTCCCCACCGATACCTTCACCTACGCCGCCCCGTTGCTCACGAGCATCACGCCTTCCTCCGGCTCGGCCGGCGGCAACACGAAGGTGGTCATCAAGGGCAAGTACCTCTATGACCCCGGCAACGTGTCCGTGACCTTCGGTGGCGTCCAGGCAACCTCCGTCAGCGTCAACAGCACGGGTACGGCGATCACCGCCAGCACGCCGCAGGAGCCGACCACCGGTGTCGTAAGCGCCAATGTTAGCGTTTCGACGACTGCCGGCACGACCACGCTTCCCGCCGCATTCACTTATGCCGCCCCGACACTTACGAGCCTCAGCCCCTCCTCGGGGTCGCCGGCGGGCGGCACGACTGTGAAGCTCGTCGGGTTGAACCTCTACGGGGCGACCGCGGTGAACTTCGGGTCGTCACTGGCGACGATCACGAGCGAGACACAGACCTCGATCGCCGTCAAGACTCCACCGGGGACGGGGGCGGTCACCGTGACGGTGACGACCTTTGCAGGCACGAGTGGGGCGCTTACGTACACCTACTGACTCCTACTCGTGCGCAGGGGGCCGAGCCTTGACGAAGGGAGGCAGCGCCTATGGAGATCAAACTTCGTACGTCGCCACGGTGTTCGATGCGACCGTAATCGGCGGCATACCGAGAGCCGACGGTGATGAAAGATCCGCCGTTGCTTGGTGGGACCCAACAACTTGCCTCATGACCAGATGAGCATCTTGACCCGGGCGCTTCTTAGCCTCGATCCACCGATTGACCCTGGATGAGCTTGTGCAGATGGGGGCCGGCTGAACAACGAGGTGATGCTGCCGTCGAAACGGAGATCGGCTGTGGTGGTGGCGTGGGGGATCAGAGGTTCTTGTCGTTCGCATCGGATGTCAGCGCCTTGGTCGATGTCGTCTGCGGTGCGCCGCCCGCCGGGGGTGTCCCTAGAGCGGAACGGGCTGCAGCTCTCTGAGCAAGGAAAGGCAACGGGTAAAGGCGGGAGCCCAGGGCCAGCGTTGTGGTGCTCGCAGAGTAGGAACACCCGAGCGGTTGACGAGGCGGCCCGGGACGCTGAGGAACCGGGTGCGCACGGTGGCAGCGACAGTGAGCGCGTTGCTCGGGGTGAGCTGACCAAGCACGGCGGTCCAACGGATGAGGTCGTGGGCCAGTGCCGCGGACAGCAACCACGCCGCGTTCGCCTGGAAGTTCCCCGATGGGACGTGGTTGAGGCCCGCCCCTTCTTTGAGGTCGCGGATGGCGAGTTCGACGACGGCGTGGCGGCGGTGGAACGCATCGACCTCGAGCGCGTCAGCGTCGAGATCGGTGAGGAACGCAAAGTGACGCCAGTCGGGCCACAAGGTGGCCTGGGGGCCGATGAGCCTGGTGCGGCGCACGATGAGGCGCTGACCCCGGTAGTCGCACTCGGCCACCTGGGCCTCGCCGCCCGGCGTGTAGGGCACTGGTCTCCAGGCGTCCTCGTCGATGAGCGAAATGGCCTCGACCACCTGCTTTTGCATGCGCACCCCCATGGTGAAGCGGACGTCGAGGCGGCGCAGGGTGGCGATGGTGTCGTTGGACCAAAAGCCCGAGTCAAAGCGCATGACGAGTTCACCGGTTGCGCCAGCCCGGCGGACTCGGGCCACCAGCTCGGCGATGAAGCGTCTCGCTCCGCGCGCCGAGCCGGCCGGCCCACGGCGCAGCCGCGGCATGGAGCACCTCGCCGGTGTCGGCCCGGGTGGCGAGAATCGGGTGGTAGCCGAGGACCCGGGTGTAGCCATAGCCAGCACCGCTCTTGGCCTTGCCGCACACCTCGCAGATGGTCGAGTCGATGTCGATCACCAGGCGAGCCGCACCGGGACCCGCGCCGAGTGACCAGGCCCGACGAATGGCCTCGCCGAGAACCGAGTCGAGTTGGCGGACGTGTCCGAAGGTGAACGAGCGCAAGAACGTGCCGAGCGTCGAGGGGGCCATCACCTTATGTGGGAGCACCGCTTGTGTCGCTCCGGCCCGCAGCACGTTGGCGTGGTCGATGTGTGAGCCACCGGCGACGAGCGCGTGCACCAAGGTCAAGACCTTGCGTCCCGGACGAGCACCTCCCACCCGGCCACCCAGACGCACCGTCTGGTCGATCAAGGACTCCAGCGAGAGGCACGACACGAGCGTCGCCACCAACAACAGACCGGCATTAGCCACCAGATTGGGCTCATCGAATGACACCTCAATCCGGTCGATTCCGCGCGATACTGACCTCACAGAAAGTGCCTCCTTGGTGCTGGGGAACTGCGACGTCGAACACCGCAATTCTTCCAGCGCAGGAGGCACTTTCCGCGGATGCGCGGCCTACGCTCCGCTCAGTTCATCGGTGGATCGAGGCTTAGAGAAGTTGGAATCTCCGACCAGCTTCACCGGGCCTGAGGTTCGCACAGGGTGCCCCAGTCCACCGGGCCGGTGAGACACTCGAAGCCGTGGTGACCGACGAGAGGCGGAGGGAGTACACCGAGGTCTGCAACGCCGTCGTGAACTGGGCAAGCGGGCGGCCCGACATCAAGGGAGTCGCTGTCGTGGGTTCGTGGGCCAGATCAGAACCAAGGATGGACTCTGACATCGATCTGGTGATTCTGACGATAGAGAAGGCTGCCTACTCAGTCAGCGAAGACTGGGCTTCGGTGGCCCTCTCGCAGCAAGCGGAACTCATCAGAACTCGGGAGTGGGGGCCATTGACGGAGCGCCGGATCAGAGTGGCATCTGGATTGGAGATTGAGTTCGGATTCGCCCCACCGAACTGGGCCGAGACAGATCCCGTGGACCCAGGGACAGCGGTCGTCGTGTCCAACGGATGTATTCCAATCTTGGATCGCAATGAGCTCCTTCGGAAGCTCGTTGAAGCGGTGGACTGAGAACGAACTGAGCTGGACCGCCACTAGCCCAGGACGCCGGGGCGGGGTGCGGCTTGTCACTAGAGAGACGAGCGGCAGACCAATGGTCCTATGGCCCTGGTGGGTGACTGCGAGAGGGAGCACTATTACTTGCCCCCGCTCAGTTGGTGCGAAATGGCCTCAGAGGGCGGTCATTACGGCGGATAGCCCGCTGAGTGGGGAGACTTGGGAGACGTTTGAATGTCAACACCTTGCCCTGTCCCCTGTCGCTGCCGGGTTGGTGGCTACTTAGCGGGCAACGATCCGCTCCAACGACTTGTCCTCGAAATCGGCCACCCAAGCGTCGGGCCCCGTACATTGCCGCCGGCTATGTGCGAAGGTTTCGGCGCTGCTGACTGGCTCACGGCGCTGGATACACTCCAACGAGAGTGCCATGCATCACAAGTGGGCCGTCTTCGCACCGCTGAGCAACCTCTTCACTAAATGCAAGAAAGGCCGCAACGTCGTTGAGAGGGTTATCTGCACCTTCGATCACCGCGACGTGGACGAAACTCCGATCGTCCACCTTGTAAGTGCTGTAACCCAGCCCCTCGGGTTGGGCCTCTGCGAGCTCCTCGTATACCGCCTGAACAAGCCGGATGTTCTCGTCCAACGATTCCGGTTTGACCCTGTATCGCACGACCACCGCTCGGCTCATCACTTCGCTCGCATTTTGTTGTTGCGGGCGTCGTGGGTCACCTCGGCAAGGCCGAGCTCCTCGAGTAACGGTGGGAGATACATGCCGAATCGTCCTCGGTAGCCCTTCCTCAACCCATACCATCCTCCGACTGGATTGTCCGGCGAGCGACCCCACGCTTCGACGGTTCCATCGGCCGCCATCTTCTGTTCGTCAGCTGCCCCAAGGGGTACCCAGTCTCCGGCCTCTTTCAGCCATGCATGCAGATCGTCTATCGCGGCGCAACTGGTAGCTCAGCTTGGTGGAACCGACCTGGCAGACCAACTGGGTTGGATCCGTAGCTTCGTCCCGATAGATCGTGAACTGCGATGACCCAGGCGGAGTCTTCAGCACCCAGGGGTCCTCCTTTGTTCCCTTTGCCACGTCACCTCCTTTTTCCATTGCAAGCTGCACATGAGGCAGGAGCGACTCCCACCCAGCTTGATTGCGCGCCTGAAGTTCTGGCCCCAACTGACCAAGGCGCTCCCATCCCGATTGCTTGATCTCGATCATGGTCCGGGCATCATCGAGGAGAATGAACCGGATTTCGACGTCTGTGGCGGCATCGGGTCCGACACCGAGATGCCAGCGATACGCGAGCTGCTCGGGCGGACGCCAAACGGTGATCACGCCCCAATCGAGCTCGCTCCCTTGCCTTGTCCGTTCGTAGATACGCCCGCCGACTCGGCCTTCGAGGACCACCGCAATGGGTCCGCCGCTGATGGTGTGGTCCGCCGGCCACCAGGTGCCGAAGTCCTCGGTCCAGATCGCGAAGGCGAGTTCGATCGGGCAAGCGACTTCGAAGTGGATTTGCAACGAGGCACTCACGATCGCTTCTTGTTCTCCGCAACTATGCGGAACCTCGCCGCGGCGGCACCCCAGACTGCCTCCAGGTATGCCCGGATTGCTTCCGCACCTTCATGTTGCAGGTGGTAGATCCGTCGCGTTCCCTCGGCCCGTTCCGAAACCATTCCAGCGGTCTTGAGCAGACGTAGGTGTCGTGAGACAGCGGGGCGACTAATCGGCAGGGAATCTGCCAATTGGCCCACCGCCAGGTCCCTCTCACTGAGCAGGCGCAGGATCTCCCTGCGGTGCGCATCCCCCAAAGCCTCAAAGGGGTCCGCATTCGGTAACACTGATGTTACGGTAACCGAGAGGTTACCGATATGCAAGAGGCTCCCGGCGTTGTCCCCTTGCCGGGTCGGGGCTGCCCAAGTACGCCTGGGTAGGTGCTACAGCATCGCCTCCAGCCTGCTGGCCATTTCCCGATAACGATTGACCGGGATGAGGTGCACGCCGTCGAATACCTCAGACTCTCGAAGCTGCTCGATGAGGTCACACGCAATCTCGACTCCGGCATCTCGGTCGGCATCAAGTCGCCGGATGATCGGTTCAGGTACGGCCAGCTGGGGCACCTCGGCTGAGAGCTTCCTCGCCATTGAGACGCTCGGAAGAACCATGACACCGGCGAACACGGGACCGTCGAAGTCGAAGCTTGTGCGCCAACGGACGAGATCCTCCACGGAGAACGACACCTGAGTCAGCAAGAAATCGGCATCGTGCTTCCAGGCGGGGATCGTCCGCAGCCCGGTTGCAACTCCGATTCGGAACCCTTCACCGACATCGGGACGGTGGGCGAACTGTCGTGCTTCGGCGATCATGGAGCGAACGGTGAGATCGTCCGATCGAGCCCCCGTCTCCGGCCGGTCCCCGTAGACGAAAAGGAACTCATTGACGCCATACGCCGTTGCGGTCAGAAGGTCCCGGTGAAAGCCGAGCATGTTGCGGTCCCGAGCGTTGATGCAGGCAACCGAGCGACCTCCCATGAGTTGCACCTCATGAGCGACCGCAATGCTCGAGACGGTCGACCTTCCGATGTGATTGTCGGGGATCAAGAATGCGCTCGCGACAGGACTCAGCACCCCTATCTGGTGGCGCACGTGCGTCAAGTCCGGCCGAGTGGCGGGCTCGATTTCACAGATGATCTCGAAAGCCTTGGGCACCTACAAATGGTACTTCTGGTCCCGCGGAGGGTCGATCTTGGGAACAAAGCCGGTGAAGGAGCGCACGCCGGCCAGGTTGGCGAAGCGGTTGAAGTCGCCCGCGTTGCCCAAGATGGCCGCCGAGAGGACGGGCCCGATCCCGGGGTCGAAGCAACGATGCCCTCCGGGTCGGCCTCGTCATAGAGAACGGCGATCCGCTTGTCGGCCGCCGCGATCTCGTCGTCGAGCTGGCGGAGCACCCGAACCTCTGAAGCGATGTCGTGGGCCAACTCGGTGAAGTCGATGCCACCGCCCGACCACAGCTCGAGGGTCTCGCTCGCCATGGCCAAGAGCTCGTCGGCCTTGTCTTCGCGCCACAGTCCTGAACTCGAGCGGATCAACAACGCGGCCAGCCGGGCACGCCCGAGACGCTTGAGCGCTCGTGGATCGGCGTATTTCTCCAAGATGACCAGCGCGGTCTTCGATGCGGTGGCCGATCCGAGGGAGTCGGCCCACCCAGGACCCAACAGCTCGACCAGTGCATCGAGGCGGAGACTCGCGGCGCTGCGGCGCTTGACCAGGCTGAAGCGGTGACGCACGGCACGGCGCAGTGACTCCGCCGGACCGAGGTTGTCGATACCCCGCAAGCCCTCTGGGTGCAGCAAGGGCAGACGAGCCAACACTCGTGAATCGAGCCGGTCGGTCTTGGTGTGCTTGTTGTAGTAGTCCCGCAGGTCGGCCGACTGCTCGGGAGGCACCAAGATGACCGTGGCGCCGCGTGCTTGAAGCCAGGCCGACAGCGGCACCCAGGCGTTGCGGGTGGGCTCGAGGATCACGGTCACTGAGACATCGTCGGGGATCTTGGCCCACAGGCGCTCGAGGTCGGTGGTCGTCGTGCGGAACTTCCACGACGACCAGATGAACTCACCTCGCTCGTCGGCCAGGCTGGCCCGGTGGTCGGCTCGACAGGCGACGTCGATGCCCAACCTCACTTCACTCATGACGTGGTCCTTTCGCTGGACGATTGATCAGTCGGCTCTCCGTCGTCGACCGCTGCACGTTCCGCAGGGGTGTGACCATCCAGACATTCAGAAGCAGGGGTCCGACTCCAATGATCGGCCGCCGAGTTCCAGAACAGGGATGCACGTGCGTCGGGAGGCTCGTCTGGTCGACGATCACCGTTGTGGAGTCGAGCTCTCGCTCGCTCCGGCCCCAGTTCAGTCAAGCCAGAAGAACCGACCCGACGCACCCTACGGAGGACTTCCGCCAAATCGGTGGATGCCCGGAACCAACGCTAAATGCCCCAGTTCGATGCGGCCGGAACGGTGGGGCCGTTCTCAAGCTGGCAAATGAGATCACCGGGTGTGAGGCCCGGCCAAGCCGAACCCAGGCCCCGACCGACATCCCCTTGGGGAGGGGAAAATGGAATGGTTCCCTTAGGGAAGCATTGTGCAGCTCGTAGCGGCGGGTGCCGCTCGCGGCTAGCAGGAAGTGCTGTTCAGGCCACCGACGCATGTGTTGGCGCTGCTGAACAGGCCGGTGATGCTCCCGCCCAAGGCGGAGACGGCCACCACGGCCACGACGGCGATCAGACCCACCAGCAACGCATACTCCACCATGGTGGCACCGCGCTCGGTGCGTGCCCGCTCCAACAGTGTCCCGTGTGCGGTCCTAACTGCGACGAACACGTTCATGAACATTCCCATCATCTGAGCCTCCCTTGTCCGCGCAAGCCCCCCCTTGGATGACCTGCCCCCTTCAAGCAATCGGTGAACTACCCCTTCGATCACCGCCGCTCGTCTGGATGCTGACACGCCCGCTCCTCGGCGAGATAGAGCCGACCGGACCGAACTGGCACAACGGCCCCCCAACTCCGTGCTCGCCTAACGCCGGCTATACGGGTGATCCACCTCCGAAGGTCAGTCACTGGTCCACTGTGATTCTCGTTCTCGCTACATTTAGGTGTTCATAACGACGAGAGGATCCTGATGTCATCCAACTCAGGGCCCGAGCATCTCAGCGGCCATCATCGAGACACCCTGGTACAGATCTTTCAGCAGAAGACGAATCACAACGTCGAATGGCACGATGTCGTGTCATTGCTCGAGGCGATCGGGTCCATCGAACAACAACACGAGGACATGTTTCTGTTCCGCATCGGCCAAGAGACCGAGGTTCTCAGGCGTCCAAGTGGCAAGGACATCGACGGACAGCAACTCGTCGACTTGCGCCGAATGTTGACGAGTGCAGGCTACGACACCATGGCCGCCGAGCTTGAAGACAAGGGCAAAGAGGTCTGAAACAGGCGCGACGAATGGCTAAATGCCCCCATACGCCCCCCCGGGATTGTGGGACAGTCTCGTACCAGGTTCGACGCCAAAGACGTCAGCCGAAAACCCCGTAGACCACCTCGCAGCGAGTCGGACTGACGCCCGGCAGTCGCTCAACCGTTGTGGCGAGATGCCAGGAGGTCTGCCCGACCGAGACTCCTGCGACGGACTCGCCGAGTCCCGGGTTGTGGACAACTACATGTCCAACCCGGAGAGCCTTGGAGCTGACGACACGCAGCTGAAGCTGCAGCGCACCCACCTGTTGTCCGTCGACGACCGGCAGCGACGCCGAGGGGCTGAACCTTCCGGTGGCGACTGCCTGCGTACCGGATGCGTTGAGCGTGCACTTGCTGGAGTGAACACTTCGGCTAGTGGAGGTGACCGAGATCGGAAGGCTTCTCCCCGGTGAGGACGGGTTCAGTGAGCAGGCTGAAGTGCCCACGACCACCAGAAGCAACCCTGCACCAACCGCCGCCCGAAACCTCCCGATGACAGGGCGAATCCTCACCTTAAATGGCAACGGCGAGGCCCTTCGGGGCATGCCACATTATGTACCCCCATGACCGACGACCGCCCTGCCCCCGCTGCCGGGCTGGGGCCACAGCCCTATGACAGGAGAGCTGGAAGTTTCGCCATGTCGTCGAAGATGACAGCTTCTCCAATGGAAAGTGATTCGGCAGTGGTAACACCCCCGGAGAACCCGAACACAGTCATCCCGGCAGCCAGTCCGGCAGTGACTCCGGAGACGCTGTCCTCGACCACGGCACACCGTGCGGGTGATGCCCCCATCGACTTGGCGGCATGGAGAAAGATGTCCGGTGCGGGCTTGCCCTTCTCCACGTCATCGACACTGAATATCCGTCCACGGAATCGATCAAGAAGCCCTGTCTCACCGAGGGTGAACCGCATCCGATCGTGGCTTCCACTGGATGCGACACAAGTAGGGAGTGTGATCTCGAGCAGTGCATCGATGACGCCCGGCACCGGCTCGAGCTCCGCCTCGAATACCTCCCGATAGCGCGTCTCGAACTCGGAGTCCCAATCAATGCTCCGACCGAGGTGTCGCTCAATCTCTTGGTGCATGTGCGCCGCGGATCGACCGACGAAGCGCTCAACGATGTCCGACTCCGTGAGCGGCCATCCAAGTCCGGTCACGATCTCGGCTTCAACCCGAATAGCCAACCGCTCACTATCGACCAACACACCATCACAGTCGAAGATAACCAGCTCAATGTCGCCCATCGACACGACCCTAAGGCAGGTCCGGGGGAGGTGAGTTCCTAACGGCAGTCAAGCCCCTCAGGCCACATTTTCGGTAGCTTCTTCTCCCGGCGGGTCGGTGGCCGGAGCGACCTTCTGGGCCGACTCCTTTCTGCCTCGACCCGCCACCCTGTTCTTGAGAACTTTGGCCGGCGTGTTCCGGCGACGGGCGGCCCGGACCTTGGGATCGATCTTGAAGCGGTCGGTGCAGACAGCCTTGCCTTCGGCCTCGGTGATCGCTTCGCCGTCTTCATCTCGGAGTTGATAGAGCTCTCCCTTGCGCCAACAGGCGGCGATCCGAGTGATGAGGACGGCCGAGACTGAGCACAGCGCTGAGTTGTGGTGCTTGCCCTCGACCATGACGAGTCGGTAGTAGCGCTGGGCCAGTGTCGGGTCGATGTGCCGGGCGTGATCGGCTGCCATGTAGAGGGCCTGGCGCAGGCCGGCATCGCCTGCCTTGGTGATGCCCTTGTGTCCCGCCACCAGTCCGGACTGGTCGATCTTCGGAACGAGGCCTGTGAAGGAGCGCACGCCGGCGAGGTTGGCGAAGCGGTTGAAGTCGCCCGCATTGCCCAAGATGGCCGCCGAGAGGACAGGCCCGAGACCTGGGGCCGAACGGACGATGCCCTTGGGGTCGGCCTCGTCATAGAGCACAGCGATCCGCTTGTCGGCCGCCGCGATCTCGTCGTCGAGCTGGCGCAGCACTCGGACTTCTGAGCCGATGTCGTGGGCCAACTCGGTGAAGTCGATACCCCCACCCGACCACAGGGCCAGGGTCTCGTCCGCCATGGCCAAGAGCTCGTCGGCCTTGTCCTCACGCCACAGTCCCATACTCGAGCGGATCAACAGAGCGGCGAGGCGGCTGCGCCCGAGACGCTTGAGAGCCCGTGGATCGGCATATTTCTCCAAGACGACCAGGGCGGTCTTCGATGCAGTGGCCGATCCGAGGGAATCGGCCCACCCCGGTCCCAACAACTCGACCAGTGCGTCGAGACGAAGACTGGCGGAGCTGCGACGCTTGACCAGGCTGGCCCGGTGACGGACAGCACGGCGCAGTGACTGCGCAGGACCGAGGTTGTCGATGCCGCGGAGGCCTTCGGGGTGTAGCAGCGGCAAACGGGCCAGCACCCGAGAATCCAACCGGTCGGTCTTGGTGTGCTTGTTGTAGTAGTCCCGCAGGTCGGCTGACTGCTCGGGTGGCACCAAGATCACCGTCGCGCCGCGTGCTTGGAGCCAGGCCGACAGCGGCACCCAGGCGTTGCGGGTGGGCTCGAGAATGACGGTCACCGAGGACCCGTCGGGGATCTTCGCCCACAGGCGCTCGAGATCGGTGGTCGTGGTGCGGAACTTCCACGACGACCAGATGAACTCTCCTCGCTCGTCGGCCAGGCTGGCCCGGTGGTCGGCCCGACAGGCGACGTCGATGCCCAACCTCACTTCCTTCATGTCATGGTCCTTTCTCTCTGCGGCGGCTGATCAGTCGGCTGTTCGTCGTCGACGGGTGCACGTTCCGCAGGGGTGTG
This sequence comes from uncultured Acidimicrobiaceae bacterium, assembly GCA_963837125.1. Classification (GTDB taxonomy): domain Bacteria; phylum Actinomycetota; class Acidimicrobiia; order Acidimicrobiales; family RAAP-2; genus Bog-473. The sequence continues at coordinate 26,363 of CAWILW010000009.1, forward strand.
ACCATCCAGACATTCGAGAAGCAGGGGTCCGACTCCATGGTCGGCCGCCGAGTTCCAGAACAGGGATGCACGTGCGTCGGGAGGCTCGTCTGGGCGACGATCACCGTTATGGAGTCGAGCTCGCGCTCGCTCCGATCCCAAATCAGTCAAGCCAGAAGAACCGACCCGACGCACCCTACGAAGGGCTTCCCCCAAATCGGTGGATGCCCGGAACCAACACTAAATGTCCCAGTTCGCCGGATTCGAGAAAGGAAAATGGGATCACTCCCCGTTTCGCGCATCCAAAGCGAGGTCGACTGCTCGAATCTCTCGGAAATACGTCCAACTGACCTGAACATCGAGCACAGGACAAAGCCAAAGGAGTCCCCGTGGAGGCCCAAGCCGAACGGAGCGAGGAAGAATCCGATGGAGTCGGCTATCTCGCCACGTCTGGCGTCGAATAGTGCGATCCGCTCATTTGTCACAACCACGATCGAATCAAACCCTCCGTTGCGTTCGCGGCCTCGGATAGCAGGGAACGAGGCTTCGATGGTTTCGTCACGCTCCAGATATGGCGTCGCCTGACTTTTCCAACGTTCCCGTCGTCTCACCGGCCACTCCCATCGGTCCGCGCAGGGTCAACGTACCCTGCCCCCGTTCGCCGCCGGCTCGGTGTCAACTGCCGCCGAGGCCAAGAACGGCGCAACGGATCAGGTGTCTGAGACGTCGACGTACAGCTCGATCTCGTTCCCGTCCGGATCGAGGACGTGAAGACTCCGCGTGAACCTCCGCTCGGCCTCGTAGAGGACTGGGGTTCTCTCCGTCTCGAGCACACTCCGTGCGAGGCGGAGCTCTTCAGCTGAGCTGCCGATCTTGAATGCCACATGAGCGAGGCCAGTTGCGTCGTCAGCCGGTGTTGACGCGACTGCATCGATCTCCATCAGGGCGAAGTCATGATGGTTCCCTGGCGTCTCAAGAGTGAAGAACGTCATCCGTGGATCTGCGATCCTCGACACGACTCTCATGCCCAAGGTGCCCGAGTAGAAGACTTCGGCTAGTTGCAGATCGCGAACCTTGAGGACGACATGGCCGAGTGCTTGCACCTGCACGGCGCTACCTCCGTCGCGCGATGACGCTTCAAACGACAGCGGCAAGTACCGCGTCGCTCTCTTCCACGCTGATCGGCGGCCCAATTGGCCTGAGATCGTGCGAGGCGGCAATGCGCGCCAATTCATCCATAGGCGGAAAGTGCGGCTGGGTCGGAATCACGTGCGCCCTCGCGGGACTGCTCAGCTCGCGAATGAAGTCACGGAAGCTGGCATTGTCGTGCACGAGGAGAATCCGAGCTTCGCGATCACCCACCACCCGGAACGTGTGGGGAACGCCACGTGGCATGGAGACCCAGTGCCCCGCGCCGACGACCAATTCGTCGTCGCCGCAGCGCACGACCATCTCGCCCTCGAGGATGTACCAGGTGTCGTCGAGGTCGTCGTGGACGTGCAGTGGGGGCGCCGAGCCCACGGGCAAGGTCATCTCCAGCACGACGGTCTCCATTTCGGAGGCACGACGGTGCTCGACGACCAGAGTGTCGAGGAACCACCATGCCTGCGCATCTGCGTTATCGGGGGAATCAACGATTGCAGTGGTCACCTCGGCCACCTCCTTTTCACAAGCCGTTGCAGGTCGTGTAGTCAGGCATCCTTACGATCTAAATCGTATGGTAACCTTACGACCTATGTCAAGCGACTCCTGGGGCGGCATCGACCACGAACGAAGTCCGTACGTCGGCGCCATGCTGCGTGTCGTCTGGCAGTGGGTTCGTGACCAGCTGTATGCGGGTGTCCTCGCGGCAGGATTCGACGATCTGAGCGCAGCGCATGTCGCGCTCTGGCGCTATCCCGGCCTCGAGGGAGTACGTCCCAGTCAGCTGGCGGATCGTGTGGGGATCACGAAGCAGTCGGTCAACGACCTGCTCGGGCATCTGGAAGGACACGGTTACTTATTGCGCGTCCCCGATTCGGTCGACGGTCGGGCCCGTGTGATCCGACTTACCGCCAAGGGACGGCGGCTCGGAGACACCATTTACGCCGCGGCGGGGGCGGCTCAGCTGCAGATCGAAGAGATCCTCGGGCCACGTCGGTTCGCACAGCTGCACAGCTCGCTCGAGCTCCTGACCGATCAACTTGAGGGCTCACCGACCGTCCCCTAATCAACGCCGGCATGAATATGCCCCGCAACCTATGCATCGATAGCGTTCTGACCATGGCTCGCAAGGCTGGCCCTGCCGACGAGGACTACGCCAGTGCCGCCCGCCTCGGACTGCTCGGCCTGATGGCAGGCCAGCACTCCGACACGATCATGGAGCAGTTGGAAGCCCTGCACCCTCGCAACAACACGTTCCCAGCTGAGGTCCTGCTCGAGCTGGCCGCAGAAGCCATCGAGGAGTCCGGGGCGTCGCCGGCCGAGCCGATTCAGTACGAGGGGATGCGCGATCGCTATCTGCCCGAGTACCACTTCCGCGGCAAGTCCCAGCAGCACAACAGCCACTACGCACTCATGGCTGCGGCCATGATCCGCGCCGGCGTCTACCCCGACCTCCTTGACGAGGCGTACGGGTGGGGTATTGACAACATGTGGGAGTACGCCTTCTACGCCGTGGTGCTCTACGGCCGGGTGGCGGCCGAGCGGACCGGACGCACACCTGAGGACGTCGCATCGGCACTGGCCGAGCGGCGTGGCATCGACCTGAAGGACTCCTAACCGCCCGCCACGAATGCCACCACGACATCGGCGGCATGGCGGTCGAAGTTCTCGCGCCGGCGGTCATTGATGGCGGTCGTCCTCGGATCAGCGTGGCGGGCGGCGATCTGGACGTCACGCAGAGGCACCCCCGCGTCGAGTGCCGCCATGATGAAAGCGGCGCGCAGCATGTGGGGATGGACGATCCCGAGGCCGGCCCGCCTACCGATGGAGCGGACCCAGCGGTGCGCCGTGCGCCGGTCGAGTCGCTGGCCGTCGTGGCGGTGCAGGATCGGGCCCTCGCATCGCTCTCCGAGGGCGAGGTCGATTGTTCGCGCCACCCGCGGCACCAGAGGAATCACGGCCGGCTTGTTGCCCTTCCCGATGATGCGTAGCGTCCGATGACCCCGGTCGAAGCCGAGATCCTCGGCGTCGGTGGCACAGGCCTCGCTCACCGCAGTCCGTTGAGACCAAGCAGGGCGGCCAGAGCAGCATGGTCGGGGTCGTAGCGCTCGGCCGTGAAGAGGAACCGGCCGAGCTCGCCCCGGTCGAGCCCATGCCCTTCGCTCGGATAGACCTTGGGCCGGCGGGCGTACTGCTCCCTATGATCGGCGACACGCCGACCGCCGGGGGCCACATGACGACTGAGACAGAGACGGCCTTCGCCGACTTGCTGGACGTGGTGACCGCCACGCACGCCCGGATGGTGGAGCAACTCGCGGACGATCAGGCCACTCTGCTCGAGGCCCACAAGTGGATCCTCTCCATCCTTCAGGTCGCCGCCGAGGTGCACCTCTGGGCCGACACCGCTCGACCGCGCTTCGTCGAGATCGTCGGGCCCTACAAAAAATGGGGCGGCGACAACGCCGACGCCTTCTACTGCTACGCGCCGATCGATCCGACCCGAACGTACCGCGTGACCGTCGAACCGGGTGACGCGGTCTACCTCTCGCTCACCGTCTACGGCGGTCCGAACGACGGCCGGTACTCCGAGCGGATCGTGGGTGCGGCCAACAGCCGCGACGCCGCTTGGGTGCCGCACGGGAACTTCGACCTCATCCTCTCTCCCGAGGAACCGTCCGAGGCCGGCGTGGCCTGGATCAAGCTCGAGCCCGACGCCGTGGCGGCGATCACGCGGGACTACCTCGAGGACCCCGTGACCGGGCTCCGCGCCCGGTGGCGCATCGAAGCCGTCGATCCACCCGACACCTTCCGCGAGGATGATGCCGGCCTGGCCCGGCGCCTCCGGGCCATGGCCACCTGGGTACGAGAACAGGCCGGCATCGTCCCGCTGCCGCCCGCTGCGCCCAACGTCATCGACCCGCCCTATCCCGTGCCGACCACGACGTTCGGGTGGGCGGCCGGCGACGCCGCCTACGCCATGGGCGCCTTCGCCCTCGACGATGACCAGGCCCTGGTCATCCGCGGCCGTTCGCCCGACTGCGTCTTCTGGAACATGTGCCTGTGGAACCCGCTGCTGCACACCTACAACTACGACTACGAGCGCGTGACGATCAACGGCGCCCAGGTGGAGTACGAGCCCGACGGCTCCTGGACCATCGTGGTGAGCGCGGTGCGCCCCGCGCACCCCAACTGGGTGTCCACGGCCGGGCACTCGAGCGGCCGGATCTGGTTCCGCTGGTTCCTCCCCGCTCACACGCCCGAGGAACCCGTGGTCGAGGTCGTGCCGGTCGCCGGGCTGTGAGCGGGCGCCCCGAACCGGTCCGGATCGACGACCTGGCCCAGCCCCGCTACACGGACGAGGTCCGGGCCATCCTCGACTTCATGGACGAGGCGGGCTCGCACCTGGTCCTGGAGCCCGGTGCCCTGATGGAGGCGGCCGCGACCGAGACCGGGCTGGAGGACTTCGGTGCGGGCGACTTCGTCGAGCGGCTCGACGTGCTGTGCCGCGCCATGCGGGCGGAGGGCGGCTTCAACGGCGCCGGCGTCATGCAGCAGCATGCGTTCATCTCGGGGCTGCTGAAGAACCGCCTCCTCATTGAGGACCTGCTGCGCCGCCATACCGAGATCCTCGACGAGCGGATCGTGGCCCCGATCGTCATCTGCGGGCTGCCGCGGACCGGGACCACCCATCTGCACAACCTCATGTCCGCCGATCCCGCCCTGCGCTCGTTGCCCTACTGGGAGAGCCTGGAACCGGTGCTCGCCGAGGCCGAGCGGCCCTCCCCCGGCGCCCCCGACCCCCGCAGGGAGCGCACGGAGGTGGCGCTGTCGTTCCTCGACGCCGCCATGCCGTACTTCAAGCGCATGCACGAGATGACGGTCGAGCACACCCACGAGGAGATTCAGCTGCTGGCAATCGACTTCTCGACCATGTTGTTCGAGACGACGGCGCCAATGCCCACGTGGCGCGATCACTACCTGGCGCGTGATCAGCGGCCCAGCTACGCCTACCTGCTCCGGGTGCTCAAGGTGCTGCAATGGCTGCGGGGAGGGACACGCTGGGTGCTCAAGTCGCCCCAGCACCTCGAGCAATTCCCGGCCCTCCTCGACACGTTCCCCGACGCCACCTTCGTCGTGACCCACCGGGACCCCGTGTCCGTGACGACGTCGATGGTGACGATGCTCGCCTACAGCGCTCGTCTGACCCGTGACCGGGTCGACGTCGAGGCGATCGGTCAGTACTGGGCCGACCGGCTGGAGCGCATGCTGAGCCGCTGCGCCACCGAGCGCGACGCCCTGCCGGCGGGCCAGACGATCGACGTGCACTTCGACGAGTTCATGGCGGACGACCTGGCCATGGTGGCCCGCGTCTACGACCTGGCGGGCCAGCCCCTTGACGAGCGAGCGCGGGCCTCCATGGCGGCCTTCATGGCCGAGCACCCCCGGGGACGCTTCGGAGGTGTCGAGTACGACCTGGCCGAGTTCGGGTTGGATCCCGCCGAGCGTCGTCGGGCGCTCGCGTTCTACACGGACCGCTTCGGCGTGACCGCCGAGTCCTAACGAATGACGGAGTGCCGGATGCGGCCCCAGCGGCGCGCCACGTGCACGCACAGGTACACGAGCAGCGCGAGCGCCGAGAGCACATGCCAACCCATGTCGCGGAACGGGATTCCGATGCCGCGCGGGTGGAGGATCACCTGGTAGCCCGCGAGCGCATCGTACGTCCCCGAGGCGAGCACGTTGAGGGTCAACAGGGCCAGGACGAGGTCCGACCACGCCAGCCGCCCCCGGCGACGAAACCATGTGCGGGCGCGTCCCAGGTTCCCGAGCAACCGCGCCACGGTGTGGCGGCGTTGCGCCAGGTGCACACCGGCCAGCGCCACGAACGCGAGCCCGATGACCAGGTGCAGCCGCCCCTCCGTGATCGCCGTCGCGGTGGCCAGCGAGGCGGTGAAGGCCGCCAGCAGGAACAGGTGGACCGCGAAGCGGGCGTGCATCCGATGACCTCGCTCGACCCCTCCGCCCGGTGAAGGCGAGGGGACCTCGCTCGTCACCAGGCCGGCGTCGCTGCGGGTGGTCACGGTCGCTATTCCATCGGCCGGGTGGAGATGCCCGCCGGGTCGCGGCCCGCCAGCACCCAGCCGACCAGCATGGCAACGATCGGCATGGCGATCACGATCAGGAACAGGTTGGTCCAGGGGATGTGATCGATGATGTCCGACAGGCCACCCTCCAGGGCGTTCGAGTGGAACCAGCCGAACAGCCCGACGTAAGCGGCCACCGTCCCGAGCAGTGCGCCCAGGAACGCGAGCCCGCCGGCGGTCACCGCCGTGAGGGTGCGCCGGGTGCGAGAGCTGGCACCGGTGGCCGTCAGCGTCCGCAGCTCGCTCGCCGTCTCGCTGCGAATGAGGCCGATGCTCATGGCCAGAATGCCGAGGGCGAGCGCGATGGCGAACACGGTCGCCCCGTTGACGATCTCGGCCGAGGTCGGGTCGTCGTTCTTCGACTCGATGCTCAGGTTGTTGTTGGCCGCGACCGCCTGGGCGTTCAAGAGCTGGGCGGCCGTGATCGGGCTGTTCGCCTGGAGGAGCCAGCCCTGGAGGCTGCTCTCGCTCGCGAGGTGCAGTCGGCGCAACGCACTCTCGGTGATCACCGTGTTCGGCACATCCGTGCCCGTGGGCAGCTGGCCCACTTCCTGGACGACCGGGTGGGCGAGACACGAGCCGGGAGAGCACGTGTTTATGTTGCCTGGACCAGGACCCCCGGGCCCGCCTCCCGCGCCGGGGCCAACCAGTTGGCCGCTGGTCTTTCCTCCACCTCCGTAGGTGAGCTGCACGCCCGAGCCCACGAGCCCCGGGCGCGAGCTGAGGATGTCGACGTTGGACGGAATCGACGACGCAGTGATGCCGTAAGCCCGCAACAGCGCCGGCGTCGCCACGTAGATCGGCCCGTTCCACTGCCGGCCCGAGCCGCTGGAGCTCTGCAGGTTGACCGCCGGCTGGTCGAGTTCGATGACGTCGGTGGCTCCGACGGCGGAGGCGACGGCGTGGACGCCGGCCACCTGGGACTGGAGGCTCGTCGCCGTCGCCGTCGTCGTCCCGCTGGGTCCCGGGTTGTTGCTGAAGCCGGCGGCTTGGCCGCTCCCGCTGAACACGTTGAGCTGGTTCGATGCCATGTTCGGCCCGACGTAGTCGAAGACGTTGTCGTAGCGGGCGACGGCGACGGCGCAGACGACCACCGCGATGAGCACGCCGACGCTGATGGCCGAGAGGGCCGAGCCGGACCGGGCCCGGTACCGTGAGAGGTCGCGTAAGGACAGGCGGATGGCAATCGGCGACCTTCGTCCGACCCGGGCCAGCAGGGCCAGGAAGAACGGCGACACGAGGATGATCCCCACGACCAGTGCGACGAACCCGGGTATGAGCCACTTCACGCCGCTGCCGTGGTGCCCCGCACCCGAGAGAGAGAAGAAGACGAACCCGAGGACGAGCGCGATCACTCCCGGAACGAACGAACGGTGGATCTGGCGCGGCGGCGCGGGGCGCCCGGCCAGGGCGGCGACGACCGGGACGCGGGTGATGGCGCGGGCCGGGTAGCCGGCGGCGAAAAAGGTCGCGATGACCGCTAGCACCATGGACGGCACGATCACGTTCCACGGCAGGGCGAACATCGGGATGAGGTGGTGCGCGCTCTGCTCGTTGCGGGGGCGGTAGGCCAGCCACGCCACCACACCCAGGGCGAGGCCCGCTACGGCGCCGACGGCGCCGACGATGACGCCGTTGGCCTCCAGCACGAGCCGGACGTTGCGGTCGGTCGCCCCCATGGACTCGAGCATCCCGAGGGCCCGCATTCGGCGTTGCGCGAGCACCGTGAACCCGCCGATCGACACCAAAGCGATCAGGAGCATGCCGACCGTCGCCAGCGCCAGCACGATCGTCTCAGGGTTGATCGGATTGTTGTTGTTGAGCGAGCCCGGCGTGGAGACGTTGGACCCGATACGGTCCGCGGGCACGCCAGGTGCGTCGAAGAGGACGTTCACCTGGGTCGGGTGCGTCACCTCTCCCTGCGGAACCAGCGCGAACTCGTCGAGCAGGCTCTGGGGGTTCTGCACGACCCCGACGACCGTCTTGCCGCCTTGGGGCCAGGTGCCGCCGACGTTCAGGTTCAGCTCGGATGCCACCCCAGGGGTGAGGGCGATCTGGTTCGGCTCGGTCGGATAGTGCCCCGACAGCAGTTGGATCATGGGTCTCGCATACGGCCCGTTCGGGTCCATGGCGCGCAACTGGTACGTCTGATTGGAACCGGGGACGTTGAACGTCTCGTTCTCAATGACCTGGACCGCTCCGAAGCGATGCTCGAGCGCCGCGATCTGGGTGTCCACCGAATGCAGATTGAGGCCGGCGCTCCCCTTGACGCCCGGGGTGCTCGTGTAGGTGGCCAGGTCGCCAGCCGTGCCGTACCCGGCGTTGGCCGGCGGCGGGGTGTTGGTCGCGACGGCCGCGCCGACCACGACGGCGGCCACGGCGACGATGACGAGAAGCAGGATGAGCAGCTGTTGCCGCCACTCACGCCTGAAGAGGCGCCAGGCCCAACGCAGCATGGCCCGGCGGGCGGGGACACCGCCGCTGGACGTTTCGGGGGCCGGCGCGGTCGCCGGCCGTTCGAGGACGCCGACGCTCATTGGTTCGGGAGGTGGGCGAGGATCGCTTCCGGGCTCTCGACCGGGAGCGTCTGGTCGACGACTCTGCCGTCGCGCAGGAAGACGACGCGGTCGGCCCAGGAGGCGAGCTGAGCGTCGTGGGTCACCACGACGGCGGCCAGGCCGCGGTGACAGGCAGCGAGGATCAGGCGCATGACCGCCTCCGCGTTGGTGGAGTCGAGCGCGCCCGAGGGCTCGTCGGCCAGGAGCAGCTGGCGATTGCCCACGACGGCGCGGGCGATAGCGACACGCTGACGCTCGCCACCCGAAAGCTGGTCGGGGTAGCTCGACGCCCGGTCCTTCAGCCCGAAATCCTCGAGCGCCTCGAGCGCCGCCGCCTGGGCCTTGCGGGCCGCGACGCCGTCGAGCTCAAGGGGCAGCGAGACGTTCTCCACCGCGCTGAGCCCGGCCAGGAGGTTGTAGTCCTGGAACACGTAGCCGACGGATTGGCGTCGCAGGCGGGCCTTGCCGTTGCGGGACAACTTCGACAGTGGCGTGCCCCCGACGTAGACCTCGCCGGAGGTCGGGTCCTCCAGGCTCCCGGCAATCGTGAGCAGCGTGCTCTTGCCCGAGCCGCTGGCGCCCATGACCGCGACGAGCGAGCCGGCATCGACCGACATCTCGATGTCGCTCAGGGCGTGCACCTCTGCCGCGCCCTCACCGTAGACCTTGGTGATCCCGCGTAGTTCGAGGTAGTTCATTGGGGGGCTCCTGCCTTGCGCCGGGCCTTGGGGAGTGGGAACGGCTGTGGTGCCGGCGCAGTGACACCATCCGCCGCCGCTCGCTTCAGACGGCCGTCCGCCATATCGAGCCACCGGATCAGCGAGTCGAGCCGGAAGAGCTCGGCGTCGACGACCAGAGCGAAGTTCAGGTCGAACCGCGATTCGTCCTCCTTGAGCCGAGTCCACTGCTGCATGAGCTCGACGAGATAGCGCCGGTGGATCTGCACCACCTCGTGCACGTCGACGCCCGGCAGCCCGAGGGCCACCAGGACCTTGATCACGAGCTCGTCCCGGGGGGGCGACGAGAAGTCGGGCGGCGTGCGCAGCCAGCTGTCCAGCTCGGCGTCGCCTTCTGCGGTGATGTGGAAACCCTTCTGCGGGCCCTCATCGGCCGTGTCGTCGGACTCGATCAGCCCGTCACGCTCCAGGCGTTGCAGCGTCGTGTACACCTGCCCGACGTTCAGCGGCCAGACCTCGCCGGTCCGGGACTCGAACTCTTGGCGCAGCTGGAGGCCGTACTTGGGACCCTCGCTGAGGAGTGCCAACAGGGCGTGGCGGACGCTCATGAACCCTCGTTTCGAAGTAGAATACTCAGTATCCTACGCCGAATGAGGCGACATCGCAAGGGGGGCCAGCCCCCGGATCCATCCGGGGGCTGGCTGGGGGGCTGGTTGGGGCTGAAGCTGTCCCGGGCCGCGGGTGGAAGCCCGCCGTTCAGGCGCTCGGCAGGGCCGACCCGGTCTCCAACAGCGTCTTGAGGCTGGCGAGGACGGCGGGCCAGCCGCCCGAGACCCCCTGGAGCACCTGGCTCCCGGGCTCGAATCCGTCGTGGACCACGGTGAGCTTGACCACGCCCTCGGCGGTCTCCTCCAGGTCGAAGGCGACCTTGGACCGGGGCTCGGCCCGCCAGGCGGCGACCGTGGCCTCGTCGAAGCCGTGCCGGGCGGCCCACTCGGGCGTGAAGGTGTGCCAGGTGTAGGCCAGCCGGCGGTAGGGGTCTGACTCGAGGATCACCTGCTCGGGGTGGCTGACCACGAGCCCGGAGTCCTCGTAGGCCAGTTCGTAGGTCGAGCCCTTCTTCCAGTCCGAGCGGTACGACACCCCACCGGCCAGCGGGTGCCGCCAGTAGCGCTCGGTGAAGGCCGGATCGGTGAGTCCCTGCCACACCCGCTCGGGCGTCGCGTGGATGTAGGTGGTGTAGACGAAGGTCGTCTGATCGCTGTTGGTGTTCATGGGGGTGGTGGCCTCCAGTGCCGTCTTGAGATCGGACAGGGCCTCTGCCCGCGCCCGGTCGTAGTGGTGGATCCAGCGCTCGGCGATGTCGTTGATGGGGGCGGCGTTCAGGAAGTGGAGCTTCTCCCGGCCCCGCCGCTGCGTCGTGACGAGGTCCGCGGCCACCAGCACGTCGAGGTGCTTGGACACCGACTGCCGGGTCATGCCCATTCCCTCGCAGAGCTCGGTCAGGGTGAGCCCGTTGCGCTCGTTCAGCCTGTCCAGGAGCCGGCGCCGGGCCGGGTCGCCCAGAGCCTTGAAGGCCGCATCCATGTCTCGCATCGTCCGTCCGCTGGTTGTGTCATGCAGTCATTCGGCTGCATGACTTACTTAAGCAGCCGGATGGTTGCATGTCAAGAGCGAGCGGCGCCGAGGTCGCTGTGGCTCGTGGCGCGCCGAGGCGGCGCGCACGTCCTCGCCTACAGCGCGGCGAGGACCTCCTCCACCGAGCTGACGGTCAGTCCCGGGCCGGGCTCGACCGCCAACCAGCCGACGACGCCGTCGTCGAGGATGGCGGCGTAGCGCTGCGAGCGGGAGCCCAGTCCGAACCCGCTGCCGTCCATGGTCAGCCCCATCGCCTCAGTGAGCTCCCCGTTGCCGTCGGCGAGCAGCACGACAGAGTTGCCGACCTGCTGGTCCTTGCCCCAGGCGCCCATCACGAACGGGTCGTTGACCGACACGCAGACCACTGCGTCCACCCCCTTGGCCCGCAGCTCGGCGGCCCGCAGCACGAAGCCCGGGAGGTGGTGGTCCGAACAGGTGGGGGTGAAGGCGCCCGGCACCCCGAAGAGCACGACCTTGCCATGGCCGAGGGCCTCCGCCGAGGTGGTCGCCACGGGGCCCTTCTCCCCGAATGTGAACACCTTCACATCGGGCACCCGGTCGCCGACTGCGATCGTCATCTCCACGTCCTCTCTGCTCGTCACGGTTCAGTTCGTCGTGATCAGGGCCCAGGTTGCCATACCCCTCCCCGCCGGCGGCAATCGAGCCGGTGCGGAAATATTGCGACCGCCACCCTCAATCGGTCATCGAGTTGTAACCTGCCGCAGTCGCTCCGCGACAGAGCCGTACTTGGTGTATCGAGACCTTGGGGGGTTGCAATGACGCAGTCTTTTGACCGTCGGTCGTTCATGGCCGGAGGCCTTGCGGTGGGCGCCGGAGCCGCCATGTTCGGCGCCCTGGGCGACGCCGGTGAGGCGGGCGCGGCGGCGACCAATGGTCCGGGGAGGAACGGGGTCTCGAGGGCCACGCCGAAGCGGGGCGGTTCGGTCACGTTCGGCATCGACACCGAGGAGAGCGGCTTCGACCCCTCGACGGCGCGCTATGACGAAGGCGGCTTCCTCTACGGCCGCACGGTGTTCGACCCGATCGCGATCGTGAACGCCGCCGGGGCGGTAGAGCCATACCTGGCCCAGTCGATCACCTCGAACGCCGACTACACGTCGTTCACCATCACGCTGCGCCCGGGCATCGTCTTCCACGACGGCACGCCGCTCGATGCCAACGCGCTGCACCTGAACCTGGAGAAGCAGGCCACCTCCCTCACGACCGGGCCGGCCTTCGCGACCAACATCGCCGGCGTCTCCGTCACCGGCCCGCTGGCGGTGACCATCACCACCAAGACGCCGTGGGCCCCGCTCCCCTATTACTTCGCCCAGGCGCAGACGGGATTCGTGGCCGCGCCATCCATGCTGAACTCCAAGAACGGGACGTCCAACCCGGTCGGCACCGGCCCGTTCGTCTTCTCCGATTGGGTGCCCAACAGCCACATGACGGCGACCAGGAACCCGCACTACTGGCGCAAGGGCTACCCCTACCTCGACTCCATCACGTACAAGCCGATCATCGACCCCAACGCACGGGCTGCCGCGCTCCAGACGGGCGAGGTCGACATCATGCACACCAACTCACCCACCAGCCTGCAGCAGTTCCGGGGCAACAAACAATGGTCCTACTACGACAACAGCGGCCAGGTGGTCGGCCAGCCGACCGTGCAATGCATCATGCTCAACACGTCCGCGGCCCCGTTCAACAACCACACCGTGCGCGTGGCCATGGCCAAGGCCATCAACCGACCCCAGTTCTCCAAGGTGATCAACAAGGGCGTGGACTTGCCGATGAGCGGACTGTTCATCCCGGGCTCCGACTACTACACAAAGACTTCCTACCCGGGGTACGACCCGTCGGGCGCGGCCAAGCTGATCTCACAGGTCTCCAAGCAGTCGGGACCGGTCACCTTCAACCTGAACGCGATCAGCAACGCCGACGTGCTGCGTGCCGCCCAGTTCCTGCAGCAGGCCTGGCAGGCGGCCGGCATGCAGGTGAACATCAACATCCTGGCCCAGTCGACCCTCATCAACGACGCGCTGGCCGGCACCTACCAGGCCACCACGTGGCGCCAGTTCGGCGCCGTCGACCCCGACCTCAACTACGTCTGGTTCACGACCCAGCTGGCCTCGGGCCCCATCGCCCTCAACATGGCCCGCAACGTCGACCCCCGCATTCAGACGGCCCTGCTCGCCGGCCGGACCACGAACAACAAGTCGACCCGGATCAAGGCGTACCAGCAGGTCAACAAGTATCTGGCCCAGGACATCCCGTACCTGTGGCTGGCCCGCGACACTTGGGCCGCGGTGGCCGATCCCAAGGTGCAGAACTTCGCCAACCCGACCACGGTGCAGGGCTCCAAGGCAGTCGCCTTCGACGAGGGCGTGCTCTGGCCGACCCAGATCTGGGTGAAGTAGGCGGTGCGGGCGGGGGGCGCCCTCTCTGGGTGCCCGGTCCCCGGGCGATCGGCCTGCCGGTCTGCCCCGGGGGCGGTCTGTCCGGGGGCCGTTTTCAAAAACTATAAGCAGACTCGTTTACCGCTAGCGCATCTCGACGTCGTCGAGGTACTCGTCACGCCAGTGCGTGTAGCGCTCCTCGGGGAGGCGGAGGCAATAGTTCGGCCGGAGGGCCTCGACGAAGGCGCGCTCGTGGCTGACCGCGACGATGGTGCCCGGCCAGGCGCCCAGCATGGCGCCGACGGCGGAGATGGACGACGGGTCCAGGTTGTTGGTGGGCTCGTCGAGCAGCAACAGGTTCGCCTCTCCCGCCGAGAGCATCGCCAACCCGAGCTTTGCTCGCTCGCCCCCCGACAGCGTGGACGGCATTTGGTCGGCGGCCTTCGACGGCAGGCCGAATGATCCCAGCAGCGCCCGCCGTTCCTTCTCCGCCTTGAGCACGGCGTCGCTCACGTTGGCCAGCGCGGTGAGATCGGGGTCGATCTGTTCGTGCTCCTGTGCGAAGTAGCCCACGTCGACGTTGGCCCCCAGCTCGACGACGCCGTTCGAGGGTTCCTGCACGCCGGCCAGGCAGCGCAGCAAAGAGGACTTCCCGGCGCCGTTGCGGCCGATGATCACGATGTGGTCACCCCGTCCGGCGTGGAAGGTCACGTCGGAGAGCACCTCGTTGCTCCCGTAGCGCACACCGAGCTTCGCCACCTCGAGCGGCGTGGCACCCGACCGGCGGGGCGTCGGGAGCCGGAACGAGCTGGCTCGCTCGCGCTTGTCGACGACCGTGCGCTCGCCCTGCATCCGCTCGACGCGCTTGTCGAGCGCCTTGGCCTTGCGGGCCCTCTTCTCGGTGCTCGCCCGCATGGAGTTGGCCAGCGTCGAGAGGCGGGTGATCTCACGCTGCTCCAGTTGCGACGCACGCTCGCGTTGGGACATGTCAGCCTCGTGCTGCGCTTGGAATCGCGAGTAGTTACCCTTCCATTCGGTCAGCCGCTGGTTCGAGATGTGCAGGACTTTGGTAATGGAGTGGTCGAGCAGCTTCAAGTCGTGGCTGACCACGAGCAGCGCGCCTGCAAAGCCGGCCAGCTCGTCGAGCAGCCACCGCTTCGCCGAACGGTCGAGGTGGTTGGTCGGCTCGTCGAGGATCATCAACTCCGGGTCCTGGAAGAGCACCCGCATGAGGTCGACTCGGCGCCGCTGGCCACCGGACAGCTCCTCGATGTGCTCGAGAAGGAGCTCCTGGCGCAGGCCGAGCCCGTCCGCGAGCCGAGCCATTACCGACTCGGCCTCGTAGCCGCCGTTCGACTGGAACTGTTCTTGGAGGTCGGTGTAGAGCTCGATGTTCTCCTCGGAGGAATCGTCGGCCATGGCCTTGCGTGCTGCGTCGAGGGCGTCGTCGAGGACGTCGAGGCCCCGCGCCGAGAGGATGTGCGAAAAACCGGTGGGCTCGAGGCCCAGACCGCCGGGAACCGGTGCCTGCGGAAGGTACCCGAAAGAGCCGAGCAGGCGGACATTGCCCCGGTGGCGCAGCTGAGGGGTCGCCTCGCCCACCAGCACGGAGATGAAGGACGACTTCCCGGTCCCGTTGCGACCGACCAGGCCCACCTTCTCCCCTGCACCCACCACGAATGACGCGTCCGAGAGGAGGGTGCGGTCACCTATTTCGATGGTCAGTGCCGATCCGACGATCACGGCACATTGTACGAGCAGGAACTCCTGCTCGATACACTCCGCACGTGCCCGCGCTCGACCGCAAATGGTGGACCCTGATTGCCGTCTGCACGGCGGTGTTCATGCTCCTGCTCGACATCACGGTGGTCAACGTGGCCCTGCCCGACATCCAGCAGGCGCTGCACTCGTCGTTCACCGACCTGCAGTGGGTGATCGACGCCTACTCCCTCACCCTCGCCGCATTCCTCCTCACCGCCGGCGTCCTGGGCGACATCTACGGGCGGCGGACCATTTTCGTCATCGGCCTCGCCGTGTTCTCCGTCGCCTCGCTGGTGTGCGGGCTCGCCACCACACCGCTCATGCTGAACCTCGCCCGCGCGGTGCAGGGCGTCGGCGGCGCGATCATGTTCGCTACCTCGCTGGCGTTGATCGCCAACGCCTTCGTGGGTCGCGACCGGGGGACGGCCTTCGGGCTCTACGGCGCGGTGATCGGGGGCGCGGTCGCCGTCGGGCCGCTGATCGGCGGCGCCATCACCAGTGGCATCGGCTGGCGCTGGATCTTCTTCGTCAACGTGCCCATCGGAGTGTTGGCCATCCTCATCACGTTGACCAAGGTTGCCGAGTCGCGTGACCCGCGGACGCGCCGCATCGACTGGATCGGCTTCGTGACGTTCTCGGCCAGTCTGTTCGCACTTGTGTTCGCCCTCGTGCGGGGCAACGACCTCGGCTGGGGCAGCACCACCATCGTCGGGCTCCTCGTCGCGTCGGGGGTGCTGATGGTCGCCTTCTTCGTGAACGAGTCCAGGTCGAGCGACCCCATGCTGGAACTGGGACTGTTCCGGATCCCCGCCTTCGTCGGACTGTCCGTCGCCGCCTTCACGCTGGCGGCGTCCATCTTCGCCATGTTCTTGTACCTGACCCTCTACATCCAGGACAACCTCGGCTACGGGCCGCTGGCCGCCGGCCTGCGCTTCCTCCCCATGACGCTGATGACCTTCTTCGTCGCCTTCTTCGCCGGTCGCCTCACGGTGCGGGTGCAGTCGCGCCTGCTGCTGGGCGTCGGGATGCTCGTCGTGACGGGGTCGCTTCTCCTCATGGGGACGACCGACCCGGACTCGACCTGGACGGTCCTCCTGCCCGGGTTCATTCTGGGCGGAATCGGCATCGGCATTGTGAACCCGGTCCTGGCTTCGGGCGCGGTCTCGGTGGTCGAGCCGCAGCGTTCGGGCATGGCCTCGGGCGCCAACAACACGTTCCGACAGGTGGGCATCGCCACGGGCATCGCGGTGCTGGGCGCCGTCTTCCAGAGCCAGATCATCAGCCACACGGGCGCCGCGTTGGCCAAGACCGATGTCGGACAGCAGGTGCTGCGGGACGGGGGCCCCCAACTCCGGGCCGCGCTGTCCGCCGGGGAGGTCCACCAGGTGGCTCGCCACCTGCCGGTCCCGGCGGCGAGGGGCGTGTTGCTCGAGGCCTACCACGTGGGGTTCTCCGCCACGCTGAACCATCTGATGGACATCGGGGCGATTGTCTCGTTCGTCGGCGCACTGTGCGCGTTCGCACTGGTGCGCCAACGCGACTTCGTCGTCCCCACGGCGTCGGTCGGGTCTCCGGGCGCCGGTGGCGGTGCGGCAGGCGCGGATGGCGACACCCCGGGCGCGGCCGGCGGACCTGCAGGCGCGGGTGGCGCCACGCCGGCGGTACCCGGCGCACCCCCGGATGCGGGTGTGCCGGCCACCCGTGCTTGAGCCCTTCACGCTCGAGGGGACCTTCGTGCGCCTCGAGCCGCTCGCCGAGTCGCACATCCCCGCCCTCACCGACGCGGCGGCAGAGGACCGCGGCACCTACCAGTGGGCCTACACGCCCGACGGCCCCGAGCAGATGACCGACTACGTCCGCGCTGCGCTGGCCAGCGTCGCATCGGGCGCGCACGTCGCGTTCGCCACGGTGCGCAGGGCTGACGGCCACGGCCGGGACGATCGGGTGGTGGGCGCCACACGGTTCTGTGAGATCTGCTTCTGGCAGTGGCCCCCGGGCGCCGCCCACCAGCGCCACGGCGTGCCCGACGTCGTGGACATCGGCTTCACCTGGTTGGCCGGTTCGGCGCAGCGAAGCGCCGTCAACACGGAGGCCAAGTTGTTGATGATGACCCATGCCTTCGAGGTCTGGAAGGTCCATCGGGTGGCGCTGCAGACCGATGTGCGGAACGCGCGCTCGTGGGCGGCCATTGAGCGCATCGGCGGGAAACTCGACGGCATCATGCGTGCCGACCGTCCGGGGGCCGACGACACGGTCCGCACCTCTGCCCGCTTCTCCATCGTGAGCGCGGAGTGGCCGGGCGTGAAGGAGCGGCTGACCGCACGGCTGCGGGAGAGCACGCCCGCCTGACGCCGATGGCTCGGCTCCTGATGGGTCAGGCGCGGGTGAGGGTCGCCGAGATCTTGCGCCGGTGCAGGGCGTGCACCGCCGCCTCCGCTTCGTCCTTGGGCCGCACGGCCGCCACGGCCTTGCCCGTCCGGTGGATCGTCCAGGCCAGCTGGTCGGCCCGCTCCACGGTGTGTCCGAAGATCTCGACGAAGGCCTGGATCACGGTCTGGAACGTGGTCACGTCGTCGTTCCAGACGATCACCGCCCAGAGGTCTTCGAAGTCGAAGAAGGCCTCGATGTCCGCGTCGGCGACATCGGGGAGATTGATGGTGGAGGGATGGGACGTCATCTGGTTCGCAGGGTCGGGGCCCGAATTTCGACTCATGGCAGTCTAGTCCCGCGGGGTAGCGTGCGGGCATGCGTGCGACAGTGCTGGAGGGACCGCGCGACATCAGGGTCGAGGACGTGCCGGATCCCGTGCTCCCGGGGCCCGAGGGCGTCATCGTCACCGTCGAACGGACGGCGATCTGCGGCTCCGATCTCCACCTCTTCCACGACGCACCGACGGGCAGCGGCATCCGACTGGGTCACGAGGTCATCGGGACGGTGGCCGACTGCGGGCCGCACGTGCACAGCCTCACGCCGGGCGACCGCGTCCTGGTCTCGGGCGTGATCGGCTGCGGCCTCTGCCGCCCGTGCCTGGCCGGCCAGCCCAACGTCTGCCTCGCCGGCAAGTCCGCCGCCTTCGGCACGATCCCCGACCTCCCCGGCGGCCAGGCGGAGGCGATGGCCGTCCCCTTCGCCGACGTCTTCGCCCTGCCGATCCCGGAGGGTGTCGCGGACGACGAAGCCGTCCTCCTCACCGACATCCTCCCCACCGGGTACCTGGGCGCGCTGCGCGCGCGTCCATCCGGCCCGGGTCGACCGTGGTCGTCGTCGGGCTCGGGCCGGTCGGCGTCATGGCGCTGGAGTGCGCCGGCCTGTTCGGACCCGCCCGGATCCTCGGCGTGGACATGGTGCCCGAACGGCTCGCCCGGGCCGAAGCGCTCGGAGCCGAGCCGATCGACGCCCGCGTCGCGCCCGGGTCGGCACAGGTGCTCGAGGCTACCGGTGGCCGGGGTGCCGACTCGGTGATCGAGGCGGTCGGTTCCGACGCCACCGTGCTCGATGCGCTCTCCTGCGCGGCCACGGGAGGCACCGTCTCCATCGTGGGCGTCAACCTCTCCATGGGTCTCCCCTTCCCCATGGGCCTGGTCTTCTTGAAGAGCCTCACGGTGCGAGCCGTCTTCGCCCCGGTGCCGGGGACCTGGCCCGCGCTCGTCCCGTTGCTCCAGTCGGGCCGGCTCGACGTGGGCGGCACGTTCACCCACCGAATGGGCCTGAGCCAGGCCGCCCAGGCTTACGAGCTCTTCGACTCCCGCGCCGACGGCGTCTTGAAGATCTTGCTGGACCCGAACGTCTGAGCGCCCTCTGGCTCGTCGGGCGTACGGTTGAGGATGAGCGGCCACTGCGTCGCGCCGATCTCGGGTTGGGCCACGAACCACGGGGCGGGCGGTGGCGCGATCAGCCGCGTCAACGCATCGACGATGGGCTCGTAGTTCACTCGCCACCCCTGGAAGTGGCGCCACGAATCGTCCAGGTCACGCTCGAGCGGGAAGTGGATCTCCTCGAGCCTCCGGAACCCCTTTTCGAACTCTTGCTTGGTGAGCCGGATGGGCGTCGTCGGCAGCGGGTCGGGGTCGTAGGGGATGTGCAGCGCCCCGGCCATGGAGCGCAGGCAACGGATCCCCATCGACAGGCAGAGCCGAGCCTGGCGCGGCGTCAGCTGCGGGCTCACCGCGTGGTAGAGAGCGGCGCTGTCCATCATGGCGACAAGCCCCACCAACCAGCTGCGCGACGACTCCGGTGAGCGGAACCAGATCAGTCCGGGGTAGTTGGCGTGGCTCTCCGATACGGCGGAGGCCCAGCGCTCCCAGTCGGCGTAGAGGGGCGGGAGCTCGTCCATGGTCTGGAGCCAGTGGTGTCGGGCCAGGATCTCGGGCCCCCACGCCGGGGTGCCGGCGCGGGCGCTGAGGAGCGTCACCTCGGTCTCCCGGGTGGCGAACGCGCTATAGAGCGCAGGGAGGTAGGCGATCTCGAGGGCGACGACGCCGAGGCCGCTGACGGCGGCCAGGATCTCCAGGGTCCGCGCGCCGGCCCCGCTGGACGCTGCGATGCCCAACGTGGTCACCGAGGAGCCGCCGATGCCGACGGCTTCGAGGAAGTTGACGCCGAGGTCCCACCAGAGGATCAGGGAGAAGCCGAACAGGATCAGCATGATCCAGACCCCGAACAGCGCCACTACCGCGCCCGGGCCGACGAACGAGAGGATGCGGTCCCTGACCTCGTAATTGGGGAGCCGCGGGGCGAGCCGGCGCGCCGAGCCGCTCAGAAAGCGGGCCAGGCCGCGCATCGTGTGCGACGACGTCGCTCGGGGCAGGACGAGCGACGTGAAGACGCTCCAGAGGGTCAGGACGACGATGGCGATGCCCGCGACGAGTGCGACCAGGCGGACGATCGACTCCACCGCGCCATCCTGCCAGATGCCGGTGCACCGGGGTCAGTCCCGGGGCCAGTCCCGGGACCAGCTCACATGGATGCGTAGCGCGCCGCGGGCCGGCCCGCCGACACCAGCGCCGCCGGCACGTCGATCAGTCGCGAGCGCAGCAGCTCGCCCAGGCCCTTCGCCTGCGTGTCCAGCCTCAGGTTCGAGGCGACGCCCCAGCCCAAGATGCCGTGCACGACGAAGTTCACGGCCCGCAGGTTGGCAAGCTCGTGCCGGCTCACCGCGTAGGGCTCGACCTCGGGTAAGAGCGTCCTGAAGGCGTCGACGGTGAACCGCTCCGCGAGCCACGCCGCGACGACATCCTCGTCGGCCCACACGCCGACGTTGGCGTCCCCACCCTTGTCGCCTGAACGGGCACCCACGAGCACCCAAAGGGGCAGCCGCATCAGATCCTCCGTCGCCGGTCCGGCGGCACCGGTCCTCTCCGCCCGACCGGACGCCCGTCCGGGCGTCGCCGCTGGCACTGCGCCGGCACCGCCCGGCTCGGCGAGATGAGGCGTGGCCGGGACCTCCTCGCCATCGCACTCGATGCGCGGTGCCACGGCGGCGGTTGCGACCGTCGTCGGCCAGTAGCGCGCGACCGCCTGTGCCCCCGACGGGGCCGACGTGAAGAACGTCCCCGGGTAGCTCGAGAGGCTGGTCTCGACGACCGCGCCGGAGAAGGCCCGGCCGACGGCCTGCTCGTCGTCGCCCCGCACGGCCAAGCGGAGGTACGCCAAACCGCCGCCAGTGAGGTCCCCGGAGAGATCCTCGGCGGACTCCGCGAAGGCGGCACGCCCTCCCGGAATGCCAGCCCACACGGCATCGGCCGCGAAGCGGGCCTTGTCGGCCACCCTGGCGCCGGTCAGCGCGAGGGTCATGGAGTTGCGCCAGCCCGCATTGAGATTCGCGGTGACCTTCAGGGTGGGCGGCGGCGGCTCTCCCCTCACAGCCGAGATGCGCACCCGGTCGGGCCCCTCCTGCGAGAGCTCGATGGTGTCGAACCGGGCCACGGCGTCCGGGCTCAGATAGCGGGGGCCGTCGATCTCGTAGAGCAGCTGCGCGGTCACCGTCCCGACGGTCACCGTGCCTCCCGTCCCGGGGTGCTTGGTGATGACCGACGAGCCGTCGGGGTGCATCTCGGCGAGCGGGAAGCCGATCCTCTCCCGGTTCGGCACTTCCTCAAAGAACGCGTAGTTGCCGCCACAGCACTGCGCGCCGCACTCAATGACGTGCCCGGCCACCACCGCGCCGGCGATGGCATCGTGCGCGCTGTCGGCCCACCCGAAGGCGTGCAGCGCGGGCCCGACCACGAGGGCGGCGTCGGTGACCCGGCCCGTCACCACCACCTGGGCGCCGGCGCCGAGGGCGTCCGCGATCGGGCGGGCGCGCAGGTAGGCGTTCGCCGTGACGACGTCCGCGTCCGGCGGGAGCGGCTCGCCGGTGTCGAGGTTGACGAACATGTCGCCCCGGCGGCGGAGGTCGGCGATCCTCGGCGTGATGTCGTCGCCCGAGACGGAGGCCACGTGCACGTCGAGGCCTTGGCGGCGCGCCAGCTCCCCCACCGCGGCCGCCAGCGCCTCGGGACGGAGGCCGCCGGCGTTCGAGACGACGATGATTCCCCGCTCGATGCAGAGCGGGAGGACGTCTTCGAGCTCGCGGAGGAACGTCCGGGCGTACCCGCCGCTGCGCTCCCGCGTCTTGTGGAGGATGTACATGGTGAGCTCCGCCAGCCAGTCGCCGGTCAGCACGTCAATGGGTCCGCCCTCGACCATCTCTCTGGCCGCCGACAGCCGATCGCCGAAGAACCCGCTGCAGTTGGCGACCCGCAACATCGTCCTTTGGCCGCCCGACGAACTCACGCCGGCTCCATGGAGACGAGGACGTCGTTCACGTCGACCTGCTGCCCGGGCGAGCAGCGCACCTCCGTCACCGTCCCGGCGCCGTTGGCCCGCAACGTGTGCTCCATCTTCATCGCCTCCAAGACGACGAGGCCGTCACCCTCGGCCACCGCGTCGCCCACGGCGACCAACACCTTGGTGACCGCACCCGGCAACGGGGCACGACACTCGCCGGCGATGCCGCCTCGCTCGTCGGGATCGTCCTCGGCGCGCAGGGCGAAGGTCGACTGGCCCTCGGGCCCGCTGACGTCGGCTCGGTGCACCGAGTGACGCACGCGGTAGCGCCGCCGGAGCCCGTCCTCCGCCACCAGATCGACCACGCCGCGCCGGGTCGAGGCCGTGCCCACAGTGCGCCACTCGCCCTCGACGAGGACCTCGGCAGGCTCGCCCGGCGCGGTGACGCGCGCCCGCAGCGTGCCGGCGGCGTCCGTGAGCTCGTCGGCGTGGAGGGGCCGGCCGACGTTGCGCCAGCCGGCCGCCGCCACGGGGACCAGGCTGGCCGCGGCCCGCTCGTCGGTGAGGCAGAACGCCACCGCGGCGGCGTGGCGCAGCCGCACCGCATGGGGCAGCGCAGCGTCGCGCAGGTCCGGCCGGCCCTCCAGGAAGTGGATGTCCACGTCGCCGCGCCTGAAGGCGGCGTCGTCGAGGACCGTGGCGAGCAGGGCGCGATTGGTCTCGAGCCCGTCGAGCTCGAGCCCGCGCAGAGCCAGGGAGAGTTTGGCGATGGCGGCGTCACGATCGTCTCCGAGCGCCATGATCTTGGCCACGAGCGAGTCATAGGTCGCGCTGACGGTGCTGCCCGACTCGATGGCGCGGTCGGTGCGGAGGCCCGGGCCCTCGGGCCAGCGCACGTGGGTCACCGTCCCCGGCGTGGGCCGGTATTCCTCGCGTGGCCGCTCGGCGCACAGGCGGACCTCGACGGCGTGCCCCAACGCCCGGACGGCGGGCTGTTCGAAGGGCAAGGGGTGGCCGGAGGCCACGGACAGCTGCAGGCCGACCAGGTCGAGACCGGTGACGAGCTCGGTGACGCCGTGCTCGACCTGGAGCCGGGTGTTCATCTCCAGGAAGTAGAACCCGCTCGCATCGACGAGGTACTCCACCGTGCCGACGCCCACGTAGCCGACGGCCCGCGCCGCCGCGGTGGCGGCGTCCCACATGGCGCGGCGGGTCGGCTCGGGGACCAGGCCGGCAGGAGCCTCCTCTACCACCTTCTGGTGCCGCCGCTGCACGGAGCACTCCCGGTCGAGGAGGTGCACGACGGTGCCCTGGGTGTCCGCGACGACCTGGACCTCGATGTGACGAGGCGCGGCGAGGTAGCGCTCCAAGAAGACCTCGGCGGAGCCGAACGCCGCTTCTGCTTCGCGCTGCGCCGACGCCACGGCCTCGGCCAGCTCGTGGGACTCGCGCACGAGGCGCATTCCCCGGCCACCGCCCCCGGCAGAGGCCTTCACGAGGAGCGGGTAGCCGACGCCGGCCGCCGCGGCAGCGAGCGCGCCGACGGCCGCGCCGGCGGCCACGACGGCGCTCGGCAGCACGGGGACCCCGGCCTCCGCCACCACCTCCTTCGCCCGCGCCTTGTGGCCCATCACCCGCATGGCCTCGGTCGGGGGACCGACCCACACGATGCCGGCGCGCCCGCAGGCCTCGGGCAGGGCCGGGTTCTCGGACAGGAAGCCGTACCCGGGATGCAGCGCATCAGCGCCCGCCGCCAGCGCGGCGCGCACGAGCGCCGCCGGGTCGAGGTAGGTCTCGGCGAGCGTCGACCCGGGCAGCTGGACAGCCGCATCGGCCTCGGCGACATGCGGGCTCGCGGCGTCGTCGGCCGCGTAGACGGCGACGGCCTCGCATCCGGCGTCGTGCGCGCCCTTGACGATGCGGCGGGCGATCTCACCGCGGTTGGCGACGAGCACGCGACGGATCGGGCGCGCTGTCGGCGCCATCAGTGCCGCACCACCCCGAAGACCGCCGTGCCCTGCACGGGTGCAGAGTGCACCGCGGTGAGCGCGATGGCCAGCACGGTACGCGTGTCGCGCGGGTCGATGATCCCGTCGTCCCACAGCCGGCCCGTGGCGTACTGCGCGGTCGACTCCTCTTCAATTTGGCTCTCGGTGGCCTGGCGGAGCTCCTCGTCCGCGGCCTCGTCGAACGGGCGGCCCGCCGCTTCGGCGGCGTTGCGCCGGACGATGGAGAGGACTCCCGCCAGCTGCTTGGGGCCCATCACGGCGATGCGGTGATTGGGCCAGGTGAAGACGAAGCGGGGATCGTAGGCGCGGCCGGCCATGGCGTAGTTGCCGGCCCCGTAGCTGGCGCCGACCATCAGGGTGAGGTGCGGCACCGTGGAATTGGAGACGGCGTTGATGAGCTTGGCGCCGTCCTTGATGATCCCGCCCTGTTCGTAGCGGGTTCCCACCATGAAGCCGGTGATGTTCTGCACGAAGAGGATCGGAGTGTCGGTCCGGTTGCACAGCGCGATGAACTGCGCGCCCTTCTGCGCCTCGGGCGAGAAGAGGATGCCGTTGTTGCCCAGCACCCCGACGGGATAGCCCGCGACCGACGCCCAGCCGCAGACCAGTTGCGGGCCGTAGGACTCCTTGAACTCCTCGAAGCGCGAGCCGTCGACGACGCGGGCCAGGATGTCGCGCACGTCGAAGGGCACCCGCACGTCCACCGACGCGATTCCCAGCAGCTCCTCGGCCGCATACAGCGGCTCGTCGGCCGGACCGGCCGGTCCGGGCCCGAGGCGCCGCCAGTGCAGGTGGGCGACGATGCCGCGCGCGATGCGGATCGCCTCCTCCTCGTCCCGTGCCAGGTAGTCGCACAGCCCCGAGGTCCGCGCGTGCATCAGGGCACCGCCCAGCTCCTCCTCGTCGGCCTCCTCGCCGATGGCCATCTTCACCAGCGGAGGCCCGCCCAGGAAGACGCGGGCCCGGTCCTCCACCATGACCGTGTAGTCGCTCATGCCCGGGAGGTAGGCGCCACCGGCGGTGGAGGAGCCGAACACGACGCAGATGGTCGGGATGCCCTGCGCCGAGAGCTGCGTCAACCGACGGAATTGCTCACCGCCCGGAACGAACACGTCGGCCTGGCGCGGCAGGTCGGCCCCGCCGGACTCGACCAGGATCAGCAACGGGAGGCGGTTCTCCTCGACCACGTCCATGGCTCGCAGGAGCTTGCGGATCGTCGTGGGGCTGGTGGTGCCGCCGCGCACGGTCGGGTCGTTCGCGATGACGAGGCACTGCGTGTGCGCGACCTCGGCCAACGCCACGACGACACCACCCCCGACCGGGTCCACCGTGTGCAGCCCGGCCAGGGGGCACAGCTCGAGCACGGGCGTCCCGGGGTCGACGAGCGCCTCCAGCCGCTCGCGCACCATCATCTTGCCGCGGCCGCGGTGGCGCTCGACGTATTGCGGGCCGCCGCCGGCGAGCACCTCGTCGTGCAGCGCACGAACCTCGTCGGTGAGCACGCCCATGGCCTCCGCGTTGCCCTTGAACTCCCCGCCGTCGATGGCCAGGTGCGACCTGATGGGCGTGCTCACGGTGTGGCGTCCCACGATGGGCGGCGCTTCTGCAGGAAGGCCTCCATTCCCTCCGCCGCCTCCGGTCCGGCGAAGAGCTCGGCCGAGGTGGCGGCGGCCGCGGTCAACCCGTCCGCCCACCCCTGGACGCGCAGCGTCCGCAGCAGTGCCTTGGTGACCCCCACCGCTCCGGGGGCTGATTGCCCGATGGCTTGGGTCCGCGCTGCGACCCAGGCATTTAGCGCAACCTCGTCCTCGGTGACGGCGGAGAGCAGCCCGGCGCTGGCGGCCCGGCGGGCGTCGAACTGTTCCCCCGTCAGCACCATGGCCGCGAGGAAACGCGGCTCCACGACGCGCAGCGCAGGGACCAAGATCATCGCCGGCGCCACACCGACCCTCACCTCGGTGAACGCGAACGTGCTCGACTCCGCCGCTGCGGCGAGGTCACACGCGGCGATGAGGCCGAGGCCACCCGCCCTGGCGTGCCCGTTCACGCGGGCGATGACCGGCACGGAGCTCTCCACGATGCGGGTGAGGATGTCGGGCATGCGGTTGGGCGCCGCGGCGCCGCGCTCGGAGAGGTCGGCGCCGGAGCAGAACACGGGGCCCGCACCGGTGATCACGACCACGCGCACCGCGGGGTCTGCAGTCGCGTCACGCAACCCCTCCTCCAACTGCTCCAGGAGCCGTGCCGAGAGTGCGTTGCGATTGGCCGGAGAGTCCAGGGTCAGGGTGCGGACACCGTCGTTCTGCTGCACGCCGACCAACGCGTCCGTCACGGGCCGAAGTGTAGGGGGGTGCCCGGCGGAGGTCGGAAAATGGCCGGTGGTATCGTTCGCCGGTGATCGAGAGCGACGAGCACCAGCTGTTCCGCAAGACGCTCCGCGACCTCTTCGAGCGGGAGATCGAGCCCCACGTGGACGAGTGGGAGGCCGCCCGCACGTTCCCCGCCCACGAGCTCTTCCCCAAGCTGGCTGCCGTGGGCCTGCTCGGGCTCGAGTACGACGAGGCCTACGGGGGCATGGGTGCGGACCACACCTACTCCATGATCGCCGGCGAGGAGATGGGCCGGATCAGCTGCGGGGGCGTGCCCATGGCGATCGCCGTGCAGATGTCGATGGCCACCCCGGCACTGGCGCGCTACGGGTCCCACGAGCTGAAGGAGCAGTATCTCGCGCCGGCCATCAGCGGGGAGGTCGTGACTTCCATCGCGGTCACCGAGGCCGACGCCGGAAGCGACGTGGCCGGCATCCGGACCCGCGCCGTCCGCGACGGCGAGGAGTGGGTCATCAACGGCTCCAAGCTCTTCATCACGAACGGCACCCAGGCCGACTGGCTGTGCCTCCTCGCCCGGACCTCGGACGAACCCGGGTACCAGGGCATGTCGCTGATCGTGGTCCCGACCGCGATCGACGGCGTCGCCGTCTCGCGCAAGCTCGAGAAGCTCGGCATGTGGTCGAGCGACACGGCAGAGCTGTCGTTCACCGACGTCCGCGTCCCCGTCTCGAACACGATCGGCGACGTCGGCCGCGGCTTCCAGCAGCAGATGGTGCAGTTCCAGGCGGAGCGCCTGATGACGTTCTACAAGGAGGTCGGCTCGATTGAGCTGGCTCTCGAGCGCACCAAGGCCTACCTGCGCGACCGCCGGGTATTCGGCGCTCCCCTGCTGGCCAACCAGCACCTCCAATTCGTACTGGCCGAGCTCTCGGCGCGTCACGACGTCCTGAAGCACTACGCCCGCACTACGGCCGACGCAGTCCTGCGGGGCGAGGACGCCACCCGCTTCGCCACCATCGGCAAGCTGCTGGGCTCCCGACTCCAGCGTGAGGTGGCCGACTACGCGGTGCAGTTCCACGGCGGCATGGGGTACATGGACGAGAATTGGACGTCGCGCTACTTCCGTGACACGCGCCTCGATTCCATCGGCGCGGGCGCCGACGAGGTGATGCTGCGCATCCTGGCCCGCATGGACGGTTACACGGCCGAATAGGCACGGACGGCTACACGGCCCAATAGGCACGGACGGTTACACGGCCCAAGAGGCACGGACGGTTACACGGCCCAATAGGCACGGACGGTTACAGGCCGCCGCCGGGCTACGTGTGCCGGAACACGGCCTGGCCGCCCCCGCTGGCGACCAAGCGGCGGTCACGCGACCACACCCTCCCGTTCCACGACAGCAGACCGCCCTGGGCGACTGGGGAATGGGCATCGAGGAGGAGCCACTCAGAGGAGCCACCTCCGTGCTGGAACGACGCGTAGAGGTCGAGACTCGGAGCGATGTACGGCGGGTCGCGGTAGGCGTGCGGTCGCGAGCCGGCGGGCCAGCTCCCGACATCGAGCACGATCAGCGAGCACGCCGCGTCGACCCAGGGATCCTCGAAGCTCGCCGACGGCCGGTAGCGCACCCACGTACGCCACGTCGGCGCGAGGGGGCCGGGCGGCGGCCAGGTCTCGTGCACCTCGATCAGCCGCTGGTCGAAGTTCTCCCAGAAGGGAAACCGGGGCCGGTCCGGGTCGGACGGCAACTCGGCCAGCGCCGGCAGCTGCTCGGGGTCCGGCACTCCCGGCGGGTCCACGTCGTCGTGCTCGAGCCCGGCAACGTCGCCGACGGACCAGACCATGGCCTCGAGGATCGGGCGCCCCTCCTGGGACATGGCCACACGCTGGGCCGACACCGTGCGGCCGACCCGCAATGGGGTGACCACGAGGTCGACCGGCGCGAAGGCAGCCACCGAGAGGTAGTGGCAGAAGAAGCTGGCGGGACGGACGAGCCGGCACTCGGCTCCCGCCGCCCGGAGTGCGATGGCGGCCACGTACCCGCCGCATGGGCCCCAGATCTCCCAGTCGCCGTGCACCGCGGCCACATAGTGGCCGGGCCCGCCGTCGGGCGCGGGCTCGACTGCGGTCTGCTGCGCCACGTCACCCACCTGCCCGGTGCTCCTCCCACTGGACGCGGGTCAGTTCCATCACGGCGACCGGCTCCCCGCGTGGCCCGACCGTGAGCTGGCGTTGCGTGAAGCCGAGCCGCTCCATCACCCGACCGGACGCGACGTTCTCGGGCTCGTAGAGGCTGACGATGCACTCGAGGCCACCGGACGTGAACCCGAACTCCAGCGCGGCCGCGCCGGCCTCCGTCGCCAGGCCCCGCCCCCGGTAGGGGCTCGAGAGTCGCCACCCCACCTCGACGGCCGGGAGGATCTCGGGCAGGAAATGGGGCACGGCGAGGCCGGCCCAGCCGATCATCCTTCCGCTGGCCCGCTCGATCAGCGCTTCGATCCCGAAGCCGTCGACCTCATAACGCCCGAGCACAGTGGTCAGAAACGTCGCTGTCTCCTCTGGAGTCATGGCCGCCCGTAGCGGGTACCACCAGAACGACTCCTCGGCATGGATCGCCGCCAGCTCGTCGAGGTCCTCGGGCACGAACGGCCGGAGCATGAGCCGCGTCGTCGTCAGCGTCGGGATGCCCGGATGGCCCATCGGATCACTCCGCCCCCAGCTCGGGCACGTCAGCCGAGGGGGAGTCCGGGAGCATCGGCCAGCGATAGGTCGCGACCGGGACGGGCGGAGGGTGCATAGACCTGGTCGGGCCGGAACGACCGCACCGCGCGGTCGCCGGCACGGCCCCCGACGACCTCGACCCATGCCTCGCCGGTCTCGCCATTGGTGACGTGGGCGACGAACGCCCACGACGCACCCCGCAGGCGCGTGCCGTCGACCTGCACGGCATCGCCTGGCACCAGCCCGGCCCACCGGGTGAGCCGGCGCAGCTCAGCCATGGGCGCACGAACACATCGCACCCCTTTCTACCGTCTCGTGGGCATGAGCGGGGCCGATACGGCGGCGCCGTATCCTGAAGCCATGGCGCTCGAGCCACCCCGCACGCTCACCCCCTCCAAGGTCACCGCCTTCACCAACTGCCCCCTCGCGTTTCGCTTCTCCCAAATTGAGCGCCGGCCCGAGCCCCCGTCCCCCAGTTCGGTGCTTGGAACCCTCGTCCACTCCGCGCTCGAGGGCCTCTTCTGGCACCATCCGCCCGGGGCCCGGTCACCCGAGAGCGCCGCCGCCGAGCTGGGGCACGCCTGGGACGCGCTGCAGGACGATCACGAGTTCGCGCAGCTCGAGCTCGAACCCGCCACAGCGGATGCCTTCCTGGCCGATGCGCGAACCCTGGTCGACAACTACTTCCTCCTGGAGGACCCCAACGAGGCGCACACCGTCGGCGTCGAGCTCGGCGTCGAGACGATGGTCGACGGCATGCGCCTGCGCGGCATCATCGACCGGCTCGACGTGGCGCCAGACGGGAGCCTGATCGTCGTGGACTACAAGACGGGTCGTGCCCCGTCGGAGCGCTTCGAGCGAGGCAGCATGGGTGGGGTCCAGACCTACGCCCTGCTGTGCGCGAGCCTGCTGGGTCGGGCCCCGGCCGAGGTCCGACTGCTGTACCTGCGACAACCGATCGCCATCTCCACTGCCGCCTCCGAGCAGACGATCCGGGGTCAGAGGAAGCGGGCGATCGCCGTGTGGACCGCCATTGAGCGGGCCTGCGACGCCGAGGACTTCCGGCCGCACGTGGGACCCCTGTGCGACTACTGCAGCTTCAAGCCGTCCTGCCCGGCCTTCGCGGCGTGAACGCGACCCGGTGAGCACCCTCGACGAGGCGGTCGACTCCGCCTTCGCGCCCCTGCGGGGCCAGCCCGCCGTGGACCGTGCGGCGGCCGCGGTGTCCAACTTGGCCGACTACGGGTTGATCTGGGTCGTGCTCGCCGGCCTCAAGGCGCGGCGCCGCGGCCCGGACCGGCGGCGGGCCGTCGTCGCGCTCGCGGCCGCTGGCTTCTCCTCCCTGATCGTGAGCCGGATCGTCAAGCGCGGCGTCGAGCGGCAGCGCCCCGACGAGCACCTCGCCGCCGCCGTGCGCACCCCGACGAGCAGCAGCTTCCCGAGCGGACACACCCTGGCCGCGTTCTGCACGGCGTTCGTGCTGGGCGACTCCGACGCCGAGACTGCGGCCTTTGTGGGGTTTGCGACCGCCGTTGCGGCGAGCCGCGTGCACCTGCGGGCCCACCACCCCACCGACGTCCTGGGTGGGGCGGCCATCGGCTCCCTGCTGGGGCTCGGGCTGCGCCCGGTCGTCAACGTCGTCACCCCCGGGACCAAGGGACGCGGCCGGCACAGTCGTCGGGCGCTGGGGCGGGGAATGGGCCACGACCAGGTCGTGTTGAAGCAACTGTGAAGCCCTTCGCCGTCACCTGGGACTATCGCTGCCCCTTCGCCCGCAACGCCCACGAGCACCTTGCCGTCGCGCTGGCGGCCGGCGCCGACTGGGACGTGACCTTCCTCCCGTTCTCGCTGAGCCAGGTCCACGTGCCCGAAGGCGGGACGCCGGTCTGGGAGGACCCGGCCAAGGCGCCTGACCTCCTGGCGCTCGCGGCAGGGGTGATCGCGCGCGACCAGTACCCCGATCGCTTCCTGGACGCGCACGTGGCGCTCTTCACCGCCCGTCACGACGAGGGGCTCGACCTCCGGCTCCCCGAGGTGGTGGCCGGCGTGCTCGACGGAGTGGGGCTGCCCGGCGACAAGGTCGTCGCCGAGGTCGCGGTCCAGGCCGCCGTCCAGGACATCCGCCAGGCCCACGAGCAGGCAGTCGGCCAGTGGGCCGTGTTCGGCGTCCCCACCTTCGTCGTCGACGACCGCGCCGTCTTCGTGCGCCTGATGAGCCGCCCGGACGGCGATGCGGCGTTGGCGCGCCGGACGGTCGAGGGCGTGCTCGGGCTCTTCGACACCATGCCCGACCTCAACGAGTTCAAGTACACGACGCTGTCGCGCTGAACCGGAGCGGGCTGCCCGGCCGGCGATTGCTGGTCAGGCGCGGGCGATCTCGCTGATGAGGGCCAACCCCCGGTCGCGTTCGGCGGCGTCGCCCACGATGGCCGCCACGAAGTCGGTGGCGCCGGCCTCGGCGAGCCTGCCGATCGAACCGGCCACCGCCTCCTCGTCCCCGATGAAACCGATGTCGGCCGCGTGCTCCGCCCCCTCCTTGTCCAGCATCGCCCGGTAGGAGGGGAGGTTCGGGTAGATGGAGAGCGCCGCGTTGATGCGC
Organism: uncultured Acidimicrobiaceae bacterium; assembly: GCA_963837125.1. Lineage (GTDB taxonomy): Bacteria > Actinomycetota > Acidimicrobiia > Acidimicrobiales > RAAP-2 > Bog-473. The sequence continues at coordinate 58,092 of CAWILW010000009.1, forward strand.
TCCTTGGCGCCTTCGACGTCGCTGGTGACCGAGATGGGCAGGGACACCACGACGCGAGGCTCGGGACGGCCCGCCGCATCGGCGGCCGCACGGATGGTCGGCGCGATGTGGTCTCTGATCGTCTTGGTCCCGGTCATCCAGGTGATGGTGCCGTCGGCGACCGCACCCGCCAGCTTCAACATGATGGCGCCCAGGGCGGCGACGAGGACGGGCGGCGGCGTCGTCCCGGGGTGGTCGATGGGCATGAAGGCGTTGGTGGTGACCCGCTCTCCGGGGGAGTTGACCGTCTCCCCGCGCAGGAGCGGCATGAGCGAGGCCAGGTACTCCTTCATATAGCGGGCCGGCTTGTCGTAGCTCATGCCCCACATGCTCTCCACCACCACCTGGTGGGACAGGCCGATGCCCAGAAGGAGCCGGTTGCCCGTCGCCGCCTGCACCGTCAGGGCCTGCTGCGCCAGCATCATCGGATGGCGCGGGTGCACCGGCACGACGCCCGTGCCGAGGCCGATGCGCGGCACCTGGGCGCCTGCTGCGGCCAGGAGGGTCAGCGCGTCGTGCCCGAAGACCTGCGAGGAGAAGGCGTGGTCGAGCCCGGCGTCGGCGTAGCGCTGCAGCTGGGCCACGGTGTCGGGGAACGACTTGTTGTCGTCGATCATGCTCCCCATACGCAGCGATGTGGCCATGTCCCTGGTGCTCCTCGCGTAGTCTGCGGGTGTGTCCGCCCCACTGTCTAGGCGAATCCCCCGACGGGGGCGAGCGAGCTGAGTACGCACCAGATCGGATTGGTGGGGGCGGGCCAGCTGGCGCGTATGGCGGGGGAGGCGGCCAGCGCGCTGGGCCTGTCCATGGCCGTGCTGGCCGAGCGGCCCGACGACGCGGCATGCGAGGTGGCCGCCGAGGTCATGGTGGGCTCGCCCTTCGTGGCCGCCGACCTTCGGGCGTTCGCCGAGCGCTGCGACGTGGTGACCTTCGACCACGAGCAGGTCGACCTGGAGATCGTGGCCGCTCTCGAAGGAGAGGGCGCGGTATTCCGCCCGGGCCCGGACGTGCTGGAGCTCGCGGTCGACAAGGCCCACATGCGGACGGTGCTCGACGGGGCAGGCGTCCCGGTCCCGTCCTTCCTCGTCGTCGACGACGGGCCGGATGCGGCAGAGACCGTGGCGGCCTTCGCGGCGGCGCACGGCTGGCCCGTGATGCTCAAGGCCGCACGCGGCGGCTACGACGGCAAGGGCGTCTGGCCCGTCCGCGACCGCGCCGAGGCCGAGGCTGTCCTGGCACAGGTGGCGGCCCGGGTCGTCGTCGAGGAGCTGCTCCCGCTTGACGCCGAGCTGGCCGTCACGGTGGCCCGCCGTCCCTCGGGGGCGTCGCAGGCCTGGCCGGCGGTCGAGACGGCCCAGGTCGGTGGGGTCTGCCGGGAGGTCCTGGTGCCCGGGCGGCTCGCTCCCGACGTGGTGGACGCGGCGTCGGCCCTGGGCCAGAAGGTGGCGGAGATCGCGGGCGCGGTCGGCGTCATGGCCGTCGAGCTCTTCTGGACGGGCGACCGGTTGCTGGTCAACGAGGTGGCCACCCGGCCGCACAATTCGGGCCACTGGACCATTGAGGGCGCGGTCACGTCCCAATTCGAGAACCACCTCCGTGCCGTGCTCGACCTGCCCCTCGGTTCGACGGCCCCCCAGCACGCCCACGTGGCCAGCGTCAACGTCTTCGGCGCCCCGTCCGGCGAGGACCCGGCCCGCCTGCTCGGGCGTGCCCTGGCCGTCGAGGGCGCGCACGTCCACCTCTATGGCAAGGGTGCCCGGCCGGGACGCAAACTGGGCCACGTGACCGTGTGTGGGGACGACCCGGACCTGGTACGGGCGCGCGCCTGGTCGGCCGCAGTCGCCCTCGGGACCCCGGTGCCCGAGGGTATCGACCCCACCTCCGGGACGCAGGTGCCCCGGTGACGCCTGCCGAGCCGCTCGTGGCGGTCGTCATGGGCAGCTCGTCGGACCTCCCGGTGATGCGGGGCGCCGTCGAGATGCTCGAACGGTTCTCGATCGCGCACGAGGTGCGCGTCGTCTCGGCCCACCGCACGCCGCACGAGATGATCGCCTTCGGCCAGGAGGCCGCCAACCGGGGCATCCGGGTCCTGATCGCCGGGGCCGGGGGCGCGGCCCACCTCCCCGGGATGCTGGCCTCGGTCACCACGCTGCCGGTCATCGGTGTCCCGGTCGCCCTGTCGCAGCTCGACGGGCTCGACAGCCTGCTCTCGATCGTGCAGATGCCCAAGGGGGTTCCCGTCGCCACCATGGCGGTGAACGGCTCCCGCAACGCCGGCCTGCTCGCCGTGCGCATCCTCGCCGTGGGAGACCTGGGGCTCACTGCCAGAATGGAGGCCTTCCAGGAGGAGATCGCGTCCGACGCCCGAGCACAGGATGCCGAGGTGTCAGATGGAGCAGCGTCGGGAGGAGCGAGCGGCGATGGCTGAGGTGCACCTGGCCCAGCGGCTCGGCTACCCCGCCGACGCCAAGTTGGTCGTGATCAACGCCGACGACCTCGGCTCGTGCCACTCCGCCAACGTCGGCGTGTTCGAGTGCCTGGCGACCGGGACGGTCACCAGCGCCACTCTGATGGTCCCCTGCCCGTGGGCCCGCGAGGCGAGCAGCCGTTACCGCGGCGAGGACATCGGCGTGCACCTCACCGTCAACGCCGAGTACGAGCTCTACCGGTGGGGCCCGATCACCCATGCGCCTTCGCTGCTCGGAGGGGACGGAGGGTTCCCGAGGACGGTCGAGGACGTGTGGGACCACGCCGACCTCGACGAGGTCCGCCGGGAGTGCCGGGCCCAGATCGAGCGCGCCATCCTGTGGGGCTTCGACGTGAGCCACCTGGACGCCCACATGGGCACGATGCAGCTGCGTCCAGAATTCTTCGACGTCTACCTGGAGCTGGCGGTGGAGTTCGGGCTCCCGCTGCGGATGGTGAGCGCCTCCATGGAGCGCTACGTGGGGTTCCCCGCCCGGGCCGTCGCCGCCGAGGCTGGGGCCGTCTTCACCGACCACATGCGCTTCGTGCCCGGTGTCGGCTCGCGCCAGATGTTCGAGAAGGACCTCACCACCCTTCGGCCCGGCGTCACCGAGTTCCACCTGCACCCGGCGGTCGACAGCGCAGAGCTGCGCTCCCTCGCGACCGACGACTGGGAGGCCAGGGTCGACGATCACCGGATGATCTGCGAGGAGGACTGGGTCCGTCGCTCCCTCGACGAGGCCGGTGCCACGCTGATCGGCTTCCGGCCGCTACGCGAGCTGGCAAGGGCCGGCGGCTGAGCGCCGGCCCGGGTGACTGCCGCGACCCCCACGACCATCCGTGGTGTCTCGCTCCTCACGGGGAGGCGACGCGCCGATGGCGCCGTCTTCGACATCGCGCTGTCGGCCGACGGCATTGAGATCATGCGGCCCGGCCGGCCCGTCCAGAAGATGACGTGGGACCGGATCTCCGAATGGGAGATCAAAGAGCACGACGACTACGTGCTGCTGACCCTGCGCGGTGGCGGGGCGACGACGCCCATCGTGGTGCGCGACTGGACGCTCGACGACCTCGAGGTCGTCATGCGTGAGGTGACAACCGGCACGACCGGCGTCTTCCCCGCGAGCGAGTCCGAGGCCGTCGTGGTACCGGGCCCTGCTCCCGCCGTGGCCCCGGGCCTTGCTCCAACCGTCGCCCCGGCCGTCGCCCCGACTCCGGCTCCTGTCCCGGTCCCGGCCCGGGATGCGCAAGGTGCCCAGGCGGCGCCGGCGGCGGACACCGCGCACGCGACGGGGCCACCCGCCCAGTCCCAATCCGAACGGCGCCGGCGGCGCCTGGTCCCCCGCAACGTCCTCCGAGGGGGCTGGAGGGCGGTCGTCACAGTCGTGCTCCTGGGCCTCCTCGCCGTCGCCGTGACGCTCGTGCTGTTGCAGAGCGCGGGAGTGATCAAGTGGGGCTTCCTCGGCCCCGTGGCCTGAGCCGGGTCAGTCTCGCCGTACCCCGGCGAACAGGTCGTCCTCGGTGACGTCGACCGGGCCGACGCGGTTCTGCGCCAACCTGAATTCGTCGAACGGGTGGATGTCGCGCATCACCTCGGGCGGCAGGCCGAACCAGAAGGGTGAGTTGGGGTCGACCTGGGTGGCGTGCGCCTTGAGCGCCTCGCCCCGCACCTGGGTGTAACCGGTCACGTCGATGGTCGTGGTGAACGGCTCGGTGCGCGTCATGCGGGCCAGCCACTTGTCGTCGAAGGGCGACTCCAGCCCGAGCTCTTCGTACTTCTCGTGGATCTGACGGAAGCGCTCCCCCGACCAGACCGAGTAGTACATCTTGGCCGGCGCGAACGGAGGTCCGGCTTCCGGGAAGCGGTCCGGATCACCGGCGGAGTCGAACGCCAGGACGGAGATCTCGTGCACCCGGAGATGGTCCGGGTGCGGGTATTCGGACTGGTTGTCGCCGTAGGTGACGACGACCTGCGGGCGCTCGCGCCGGATGACCGCGACCAGCCGGCCGACCGCCTCGTCGAGGGGGGCCTGGGCGAAGGAATCCGGGCGGGTGTTGGCCTCCGACTCGGGCATGCCCGAGTCCCGGTAGCCCAGGAGCACCGTCTCGTCGTAGCCGATGATGTCGGTGGCGGCCTTGAGCTCGGCCATGCGGATCCTGCCGATGTCGGCCCGGACCTCGGGCGTGTCCATGGCCGGGTTCAGGATGTCGCCCTCCTCGCCCCCGGTGCAGCACACCAGGACCGTCCGGACCCCCTCGGCGTGGTAGCGGGCCACGGTCGGCGCACCCTTGGAGGCCTCGTCGTCGGGGTGCGCGTGGACGCAGAGCAGGCAGAGGCGATCGGGCACGTGCCGACCTTAGCGGCGGCCCTGCGCAGGGCCGCCCGGTGCCACCGCCCCCCTTCGGGGCCTTATGCTCGGTGTCCATGGCAGGGACGTTCAGCCGCATCCGCGACATCTTCCGGTCCAAGGCCAACAAGGCCCTGGACAAGATGGAAGACCCCCGGGACACGCTCGACCTGTCCTACGAGAAGCAGCTGGAGCAGCTCCAGAAGGTCCGGCGGGGCGTGGCTGACGTGGCGACGGCCCGCAAGCGGATCGAGCTGCAGGCCCAGGGGTTGCAGAAGCAGGCCGACAAGCTGCAGGGCCAGGCCAAGGCCGCGCTGCAGCAAGGGAACGAGGACCTCGCCCGCGAGGCGCTGGCGCGCCGGGCCGCGCTGGGCGAGCAGCTGGCCGAGCTCAAGACCCAGCACGACCAGATCAGCGACCAGGAGCAGAAGCTGGTCCAGACCTCGCAGGAGCTCCAGGTTCGGGTCGAACGCTTCCGCACCCAGAAGGAGACGATGAAGGCCTCCTACACGGCGGCCGAGGCGCAGACCAAGGTGGGCGAGGCGGTGTCGGGGATCTCTGATTCCACCCGGAGTGCCGGCGCGACCATGCAGCGGGCCCAGGACAAGATCGCCAGCATGCAGGCGCGTGCCGGCGCCATCGACGAGCTGTTGGCGTCGGGGGCGCTCGACGACCTGACCCAGCCCGTCGACGATATTCAGAAGGAGCTCGACAAGGTGTCGTCGAGCTCACAGGTGGACAACGAGTTGGCCGCCCTCAAGGCCGAGCTCGGGTCCGGCGCTGCGGGCGCCGACTCCGCCGCGGCGCTGCCCGCAGCCGATGCGGCGTCGGCCGCCGACCAGAGTGGGACCGGAGGAGAGAACGCCTGATGGCCATTTCGCGCAACATCAAGCCGGACCGGGGTCTCACGTACCGGATGCTCATGACGGGGTTCTTCTTCGTCGTGCTCTACGCCGTGTTCATCGGCGTCCTCTTCTACTTCCTCCACAGCCTCGTCCTGATCCTGATCATCGGGGTGGGGCTCCTGTTCGCCCAGTACTGGTTCAGCGCCAAGATCGCCATGTACGCGATGCACGCCAAGGAGGTCACGCCCGAGCAGGCGCCCCAGCTCCACGGCGTGATCGACCGCCTGGTGGCGCTGGCAGACATGCCCAAACCCCGCGTCGCCATCGCGCAGACCGATGTCCCCAACGCGTTCGCCACCGGCCGCAGCCCCAAGGCCGCCGTGGTCTGCGTCACGACGGGCCTGCTGCGCCGGCTCGAGGAGCCCGAGATCGAAGCCGTGCTCTCCCACGAGATCTCGCACGTCGCCCACCGCGACGTCGCGGTCATGACGATCGCCAGCGGGCTCGGCCTGCTGGCCGGCCTGCTGACGCGGGTCATGTTCTACTCCGAGATCTTCGGCGGCGGCGGCCGCGACAGCAACCAGAGCCAGGCCGCGGGCATTGAGATGATCATCATGCTGGTGTCGGTCGTCGTGTACTTCATCAGCTTCCTCCTGACGATGGCCTTGTCCCGCTACCGCGAGCTGGCGGCCGACCGCTCCGGCGCGATCCTGATCGGCCGGCCCTCGCTGCTGGCCTCGGCGCTGGTCAAGATCACCGGGGAGATGAGCCGCATCCCCACCAAGGACCTGCGGGCGGCCGAGCCGTTCAACGCCTTCTTCTTCGCGCCGGCGGTGGCGAGCGGGGCCACCCAGGGCGGGGGCGGGGGCTTCAGCTTCGGGAACCTGTTCCGGACCCACCCCACGCTCGAGCGCCGTCTCGCCCAGCTCGACGCTCTGGAGCGCCAGCTCGGCCAGGCCAGCTGAGCGGCTCGCGCGGGCAGCGGTCGGGAGGAGTCGACAGTGGGCCTCTTCGACACCATCCTGGGCCGCACCAAGCCGGTCCGGGCCAACCTCGATGCCCTGTTCGCTCTGCCCACCGCCGCGCTGACCCTGCAGAGCGCGGGCGGGCTCGTGACCTCGGGCCACGCCGGCGTGTGCTGGAAGCCGCCGCCGGGCCAGGGGGCGGCCGACGCCCGCAAGGAGATCTCCGGGCTGGTCGGCGACGGCTTCGGATACGCATCGGACTCCTTCGACTACGGCTGGCTGCTGCTCGACGATCCCGACATCGAGGAGCTGGTCACCAAGATCCACATGGCCAACTCGACGCTCCAGGACAACGGCTGGGGTCCCCAACTGCTGTGCTCGGTGTTCGGCTTCGTGCCCGGGCCCGATGCACCCGACGACGCCAAGGCGTTCCGGTTGGTGTACCTGTTCAAGCGCGGCACGTTCTACCCCTTCGCTCCCGTCGACGCGAAGGGGGAGCGCCGGGACACCGAGCTGGAGCTGCGCATCCGCACCATGGTGGGGGCCGACATGCCGGTCGAGCCCGACCTGACCCGCTGGTTCCCCATGTGGGACATGCCCGTCACGTGAGGTGACATGACCGAAGCGGTCGAGCGGCTCATCGCGCTCGAAGGTGCGGTCAATTTCCGCGACCTCGGCGGCTACGCGGCCGGCGTCGGCGCGCGGACGCGCTGGCGGGTGCTGTTCCGGGCCGACGGGCTGGGCGAGCTGACGGAGCCGGACATCGAGGTGATGCGGGCGATCGGCATCCGGACCGTGATCGACCTGCGCTCCGGCCACGAGCTGGAGCGCGGGCGGTTCGACGTCGACGCGCACCCGGTCGCCTTCCACCACTTTCCCTTCATCGACGAGCTGCCCGACGCGCAGGAGTTCGACCGCCGGCCCGGCCTGCTCGGGTCGCAGTACCTCGAGATGCTCAGCGACGCAGGTGGCCAGATCCTGGCTGCACTCGAGGTGCTCGCCACGCCCGGAGCGCTCCCCGCCGTGTTCCACTGCACGGCGGGCAAGGACCGCACCGGGGTCCTCTCGGCCGTCGTGCTGTCCCTGCTCGGCGTGGACGAGGCGACCGTCGTTGCCGACTACGCGCTCAGCGGCGCCGCGATGGAGCGGCTGCGGGCCAAGCTGATCCTGAAGTATCCCGAAGGCCGGGACACGATTGAGAACATCGACGAGGTGTTCTCGGCCGATCCGGCCCAGATGGAGCAGCTGCTGGACCACCTGCGAGCGGAATACGGCTCCGTGGACGCCTACGTCGCGGCGCTCGGCGCGGGGCCCGGCGTGCTGGCCGGCCTGCGCGCGGGGTTGCTCGAACCGGAGGTCTAGTCGCCGCTGCGGTCGTCGGGGCGGAGGCGGTCGATCGCCCCGGCCAGCGCCAGGTCGATCAGGGTGATCCCGCCCGAGTCGTGCGTGGTCAGGGCCAGGCGCACGGTGTTCCAGCGGATGTCGATGTCGGGGTGGTGGTTGGCCGCCTCGGCTGCGGCGCCGACGGCATTGACGAATTCCATCGCGGCCGCGAAGTCGTGCAGCTTCACCGCGGTGACCAGCACGTCGTCCTCGCGGGACCAGTGCAGGTGTTGCTCTTCGAGTGCCGCATCGACTTCGCTCTGGGTGAGCACCGGCTCGCTCACGGGTGCGTCATGTCTTCGGGGCGCACCGCGGCATCGAACTGCTCCTCCGTCAGGTAGTCGAGGGCGAGTGCTGCCTCCTTGAGCGTCGAGCCGTCCTTGTGCGCCTTCTTGGCCACCTCGGCCGCCTTGTCGTAGCCGATGATGGGAGCCAGCGCGGTGACGAGCATGAGCGAGTTGGTGAGGTGTCGCTGAATCTGTGCCAGGTCGGCCGTGAGTCCCTCGACGCAGAAGGTGCGGAAGCTGCGACAGGCGTCGGTCATGAGCGCGATCGACTGCATCACGTTGTAGGCGATCACCGGCTTGCACACGTTGAGCTCGAGATTGCCCCTGCTGGCCGCCGTCGTCACCGCCATGTCGTTCCCGATGACCTGGATGCCGACCATGATCATCGCCTCGCTCTGGGTCGGATTCACCTTGCCCGGCATGATCGACGATCCGGGCTCGTTCTCGGGCAGCACCAGCTCGCCCAGGCCGCTGCGGGGGCCCGAGCCCAGCCAGCGGAGGTCGTCGGCGATCTTCATCAGCGAGGCCGCCAGGGTCCGCAAGGCCCCGTGCGTGAAGAGGAGGGCGTCGTGGGCGGCGAGCGCGGCGAACTTGTTGGGCGCCGTGACGAACGGGAGTCCCGTCGCCTCTGCGATGGCCTCCGCCACGCGACGGCCGAATTCGGGATGCGTGTTCAGCCCCGTGCCCACCGCGGTGCCGCCGGCCGCCAGCTCGTAGAGACCCGGCAGCGTCCGCTCTATCCGGTCGAGATCCGCCGTCAGCTGTGCCACATAGCCGGAGAACTCCTGGCCCAGGGTGAGCGGCACCGCATCCATGAGGTGCGTGCGACCGATTTTGGTCACGCCGGCGTACTCGAGCTCCTTGTCCAAGAGCGCGTCGCGCAGCGCCACGACCGAAGGGAGGAGCCGGTGCACGATCTCCTCGACCGCCGCGATGTGCATGGCGGTGGGGAACGTGTCGTTGGAGGACTGCGACATGTTGACGTGGTCGTTGGGGTGGATGGGCTTCTTGGAGCCCATGACGCCGCCCGCGAGCTGAATGGCCCGGTTGGCGATGACCTCGTTCGCGTTCATATTGGTCTGGGTGCCACTCCCCGTCTGCCAGATGCGCAGCGGGAACTGGTCGTCGAGGGCACCCTTGGCCACCTCCCCCGCTGCCTGCTCGATGAGGCCGGCCAACGCGTCGTCGAGCTTGCCGAGATCGCGGTTCACCGAGGCCGACGCGCCTTTGAGGATCCCGAAGGCCCTGATCAGCGGCTTGGGCATCGTCTCGGAGCCGATGTCGAAATGGTGCAGGGAACGCTGCGTCTGCGCCCCCCAGTACCGGTCGGCGGGGACCTCGATCTCCCCCATGCTGTCGCTCTCCACCCGCGTGCTGGTCACGGAGACCAGCTTAGGACCGGCGTGGCAGGGCGGTCCCCGGTCGGCTCAGGCGCCCGGGGGATGGTCGTCCGGGCAGGCTCCGGGCGGGTCGTTGAAGTTGGGATCCGTCGTCCAGGGCCCCTGGGACCAGTTCCCCGTGGTGGGGGGCAGTCCGAAGACGCCGGTCATGTCGGCCAGCAGCGCGTCGGCGTAGCGGGCGCTGCCCTCGGGGCACAGATGGACGTCGTCGAGCTTGCGGACGCGGATCCACTGCACGCTCGGCGCCTGCGGGTGGCCCTCAGGCGGCAGCCAGGGGTAGGGCCGCCAGCCATGGAGAAGGACCGAGCCCGCGAGCGGGAAGTACATCACCCGACCGGGGAAGTCGGCGCTCATCTGGGCGGCGATGGCGTTCCAGGCCTTGACGCCGTTCCAGCGCTCCGCGTTGTAGGCCGCCTGGTCGGCCGGGTTGGCGGCGGGGATGACGCCCGACTGCGGGAACTGGGTGAAGACCACTCCCTCGACGCCGTTGCCTGGAGTGAGCATGGTCGAGACCGCCGAACGGAGCAGCGCCGTGTAGCGCGCCGGCTGGTGCAGCGCGTTGGGCGTGGGCGGGCCGTACTGGTCCCAGCTCCACGAGGCGACGATGAGCTGGGCCCCGGTCTGGCGGATGAGGGCGGGGATGGCCGCGGGCCAGTTCGTCGCCGTCGCCAGGCCGAAGCCGTCGATGGTGCGGGTGGCCACAGAGACCTCGCCGGTCGCCTGGAGCGCCGCGGTGATCCCGTAGGACGCATCGTGCATGACCGAGTCACCCAGGAGCATGACGCGGAGCGGATCGGCCGGTGACGGCGTGGTCGTCAGGCGGATCGGCTGCTGCCCTGCGTAGCCGCCCGCTCCGGGCACGCCCGCTCCCGTCCCGGCGGCCAGGTGCGAGGTGCCGACCACCTTGGAGGGGTCGGCAACCGCAGGGAACGTCGCGGCGACGATGACCGCCGCCGCCGCCACACCGGCCAGTGGCGCTCCCCACCACCGCACCGTGCCCTTCGGTTGGGCCCGGCGGATCGGGCGCTCGACGAGGTAGTAGCTCGCCGTGGAGAGGGCCATGGTGACGCCGACACGCACGAGGTCGAGCGGCCAGGCCGAGAGGCCCGTCCGGGCCCCGGTGAGGTACACGATCACCGGCCAGTGCCACAGGTAGATGCCGTAGGAGATGGTCCCGATGAAGTGCAGGGGGCCCCACGCGAGCGCGCGGGAGAACAGGCCCGGCTCGGCGAGCCGGGCGTCGGACACCACCAGCGCGCCGAGCGCGGCGCAGATCAGGAAGCCGCCCTCGAACATGAAATTGGTGGGCAACCCGCGGGGCGTGCCGGCGGTGGCCCAGAACACGGCGAGGGCCACGGCTGCGGCCGGGCCCACGAGGTGCAGCGTGCGACGCGCCCGCACGCCGGGCTGGGGCCGCGACGCGGCGACGAATGCGAGGGTCGCGCCCGCCATGAGGTCGAAGAGCCGGGTGTCGGTCCCGTAGTAGGCCCGCGTGGGATCTGCCCCGGGCGTGAAGAGGATGGCCATGAGGAGGGACGACGCGAGCCCCAGGCAGACTGCCAGGACCAGTCCGGTCGACCGCCAGGCCCGCCGCGCGAAGCGGAACAGGAGCAGGACCACGATCGGCCAGACGAGGTAGAACTGCTCCTCGATCGCGAGCGACCAGGTGTGCTGCAGCGGCGAGGGCGCCGAGAACTGGGCGAAGTAGGACTGGTGGGCGAAGATGGAGTGCCAGTTGTTCACGTAGAGCAGCGTGGAGATCGCATCGCCGCGCAGGCCCGAGAGGTCGACCAGGCCGTTCGCACCAGGGCCGCCGAAGGCGCCGTTGAGCACCAGGTAGAGGCCGAGGGCCCCCACGACGAGGAACAGCGCCGGCAGCAGCCGCCTGGCCCGCCGCCCCCAGAAGGCGGCCAGGCTGATGCGCCCCGCGCCCGCCCACTCCTCGAGCAGCAGGGTGGTGATGAGGAAGCCCGACAGCACGAAGAAGAGGTCGACGCCGAGATAGCCACCCGACGCCCAGCCCAGCTGGAGGTGGTAGGCCACGACGCCCAACACCGCCACGCCGCGCAGCCCGTTGAGGGCCGGCAGGTGCCGGCCGCTGACGGCGTTCGTCTGCACCTGTGTGCCCGGCAGCTCGTGCACGAGCGTCGCGTCCGTCACGCGCGCTCCACGCGCCACACCGAGGCGTCGCCGGTCGGGTGTACGAGCAGGTCGACCATGCCGGCGACCGCGCTCGGTGGTTGGTCGCCGCTCGTGAGGTCGAGTGCGAGCATGGGGCTCCCCGGCCCTGCCGGGCCGGGCCGGTTGACGGCGGCCGCCACGGGGAAGTGTGGTCCCTCGCTCGACGCCTCGCCGTCCCGCCACATCGCTCGGCAGAGCGCAATGGCCTCGGTCAGCCGGTCGTCGAACGGGGGTGTGAAGCAGAGGACGCTCCGGCCCCCGCAGACGAGGTCGAGGCTGGTCAGCTCGCGGGCGATCATCGCCGGATGGCGGCCCTCGGCCGTGAGCGTGAGCCGGACCCCCAAGAGGATCTCCGGAACCGAGGGGCCGAGTCCGGCCGCCAACACGATGGGGTCTCCCAGGGGGCCTTCACCGAGGAGCACGACGCCGGCGCCCTCCGCTCGGGCCCGGGAGGCCTCGTCGCGCAATCCGGCCACGTCGTCAGCCTGGAGCAGCCTCCCTTCCACGGCGACGCAGGTTAGGACGCCTGGACCCACTCCCAGGTTCGCGCCGGGCGGGCCCGCCCCCCGGCCCCCGAGCACGTCCTGTCGCACCTGCGGTTCCCTGCCCGCGGGCCAGGATGAGAGCGTGCAGACGAGCCCGCGAGGCGGCAACGTCGTGCTGTATACGTAGCCTTCGTTAATTGGGGTCGTTTCGGAAGGTTGCGTATACACCCCCTGGGCGGCCTCCGGGTACGACTGTTGGGCGAACTCGGGGTCGAGGGCCTCGACACGGCGGCGCTGGGCGTCGCCAGCAGGGCACCCTCCTCAAGATCCTGGCGCTCCATTACGGGCGCCCGGTGGTGCTCTAAGAGGAGACGGTGGCCAACCGGTGCGCCCCTCGCAACGCCCACTCCTCCCACCAGGACAGCTCGTCACCCGGACCCCCGAGCGCCTTCTCCCATCCGAACTGCACCATGCAGCCGAGCAGCTCGAGGGCGACGGCGTCGTCCCACCAACCGGCCGTGTCGATGGTGCGCTCGAGGGCGCCCCGGTACGACTCGAGCACCGCATCCTTGGGTTCGGGCAGGAGCGCCGCATTGAGGGCCAGGTACCAGGCCACGTCGGCCAATGGGGACGCCTCGCCGGGAACCTCCCCGAAGTCGAGGAGCACCGTCCTGCCGTCCGGGTGGCTACCCAGGTTCGCCGCCTTCCAGTCCCCGTGGACCAGGGTGTGCGGCACACCGGCCAGGGCGCCGAGCAGAGGGCCCGGATCGGCCAGCAGGGGCATGACGACCCGCGCCATGGCGGGTGAGACCTCCGGGAGCAGCCCCCAGCCCTCCGCCATCGCCAGGGGGACGGCGGCCGGAGTGCTACGCGCGACCTCGGCGGCCGCGACGTCGGGCGAGAACATCCGGTAGCGCCGCTCGAGCGACAACAGGCCGACGTCGTCGGTCCAACCCCAGAAGGCGGCGTGCAGAGTGGCCATGTGCTCGAGCAGCCGGGCATGGAGTGCGGGCGTGAAGGCGACGTCGCCACCGAGCAGCGCGGCGCTGACGTCGCGCAGCAGGACCATCCCGACGGTGCCGTCGAATGCAGCGGCGACGACCGCGTGGTCGATGACGGGCGGGAGCCGGTCGAGGAGGCCGCTCTCCCACAACCGGACGTAGACGTGCCCCGGGTCACCAGTGGCCCTGAGGATCCAGTCGTCCCGCGGGTCCTGATACTTGAGGACGAAGTCCTCGCCGCCGATCACGACCCGCTCGAACCGGGCGCCCGACTTGGTGTCATCGGGGAACCACGACTCCCGATGCTCGGCGCGCCCCAGCAGCTCGCGCAGTCCAGCCCTCGTCTCAGCCACAGCCGGCCGCATCCGTGTCGGCCGACCGCGACACCGGCTCACAACGTGGGCTTGATGGCCCCTCCTCCGGCTGCCTACGCAGCCTGGGCGCGCTCTGCGGCTCCTTCATTGCCGGAAGCTTGCCACCAACGCGGCGTACCGGGCGCCGCGCCAGGAGTCGGGCTGGCGCTGGACGGCCCGCGCGCTCGAGTTCTCGACGGCCGCACCGGCGGGGGCCTCGAGCACGGAGAGGCCGGCCACGGCGAGGCTCAGCGTGAAGGCGGCGGACACGGTGGCCGGGGTACGCGAGCGGTGGAGACGAACGGCAAATCGGTTCACGAGGGCTCCCAGTTCGACGAGGCCACCGGACCCTACTGAGTCGTCCTCCCCGTCACGTGCGCTCCCACCACCCGCCGACGTCGCGTGCCACCCCGGCGCTGGCCAGGCGCTCCAGCCCGCCGCACAGGCTGGGGAGGTCGAGGCCGCTGAGCCGCGCCAGTTCCTCCAGCGAGGTTGGTTCGCTGGTCAACATGTCGTAGAGCGCCTCGTCCTCCCCCCGGTACGCCGGCGCCCGACCCGGCGCCCCGGGTTGGGCGGGCGGGGGCGACACGGCGTGAGCGCCGACGAGCGAGAGGGCGACCAGGATGTCGGTGACCGAGCACACCGGGAAGGCGCCGTCGCACAGCAGTGCATTGGTCCCCTCCGACGTGGGGCTGCGGATGGACCCCGGCACCGCGCCGAGTGGGATCCCCAGCGCCAGCGCTGCCTCGACGGTGTGGCGCGAGCCGCCGTGGTGCCGGCTCTCGACGACGACGACCACGTCGCTCAGTGCGGCCAGCAGGCGGTTGCGCACGGGGAAACGCCACCGCTCCGTGCGGATCCCGGCCGGCGACTCCGAGACGATGGCCCCGTGCTCGGCCACCCGCGCCCACAACCGCTCGTGGCGCCGGGGGTACGGGGAGTCGAGACCGCCCGCGACGACGGCCAGCGGCGGCGCCCCGACACCGCACGCGCCCTCGTGCGCCGCTCCGTCGATCCCGAGCGCGAGCCCGGAGACGACGCTGACCCCGGCCGCGGAGAGGTCGGCCCCGAGCTGTGCGGCCACGCCGATGCCGTAGCGGGTCGGGGCCCGCGTGCCGACCAGGGCCACGGAGGGCGCCGCGCCGAGCACGCCCGGACGCCCGAGGCAGAACAGGAGCGCCGGTGCCCGCGGGTCGCCGTCGAGCCGGGAGGGCCAGGAGGGGTCACCGGGCATGAGGACGTCGATGCCGAGCTCGGCATGCCGTTCCCAGATGCGGGCGACATCCCGTTCCCGTGCACCTCCCGCGCCACGGGTGCGGGCCCATACCTCTGACGGACGGCCCGACGCCAGCAGGCCGCGCAGGGTGGCGGGACCGACGGATGGCGCCGAGGCCAACGCGACCGCGTACGCCTCCTCGGGGAGGCTCATGCCATGACCGCCGTCCGTCCGGCCCGGAGCGCGAGGGCCTCGGACACGTGCGGGAACGACACCACGTCGACGCCGGCGAGGTCGGCCACGGTGCGAGCCACCCGGGCGACCTTGTGCAGACCCCGGGCGCTGAGCGCGCCCGAACGGAGTCTGGAAGCGAGGAGCGCCTCGGCGTCGGTCGCCAACGGAGGCCCGGCCGCGTCGTCGGGACGACGATCGGCACGCTCCCGCGCCGTGGCGACCCGGGCGGCGACTGCGACGGTCGGCTCGCCCGGCGCTCCGGCCAGGAGCTGATCGGGGTCGGGCCGGCCGAGCGGGACGACGAGATCGAAGCGGTCCAGGAGCGGCGCCGAGATCCGTCGCCGGTAGCGGGCGCGAGTGACGGCCGTGCAGGTGCAGGCGCCCTCGTAGACCCCCTCGCCGCACGGGCACGGGTTCATCGCCGCGACGAGGAGGAACGCCGCCGGGAACGTGACCGTCCCGCCGGCCCGGCTCACCCGGATCACCCCTTCCTCGAGCGGCTGGCGCAGCGCCTCCAGTGCGGCCACCGGGAACTCGCCCAACTCGTCGAGAAAGAGGACGCCGTGGGTGGCCAGGCTCACCTCACCGGGCCGGAGTGACCAACTCCCCCCGCCGACGAGGGCGACGATGGAGGACTGGTGGTGCGGGGCGCGGAAGGGCGGGTGCTCCACCAGCACGCCGTCGGGGAGTGCGCAGCCTGCGGCGGAATGGATGCGCGTCACCGTGAGCGCCTCCTGCGGTGTGAGCGGCGGGAGAAGCCCCGCAAGGCGCTCGGCCAGCATGGTCTTGCCCGACCCGGGCGGGCCGATCATGAGGAGGTGGTGCCGCCCGGCCGCGGCGACTTCGAGGGCCCGCCGGCCGACCGCTTGACCCCGGACGTCGGACAGGTCGGGGATCGCAGGCGTGGCCGGCACCCCGGGCGGGGCCGGCGCTTCGGGCCACGCCGCCTGGCCGCGCAACACCCGGCTCAGGTCGCCCAGGGTGGCCGCACCGTGGACGTCCGTGCCCCGCACGAGCGTCGCCTCCCGCAGGTCGCACAGCGGCACCACCAGCCCGAGCGGCGCCGTCGCGTCGGCCAGGGCGATCATGCCCGGGACATGGCGGAGCGAGCCGTTGAGGCCGAGCTCCCCGCAGAAGGCGAGTCCCTCGGTGCATGTGGGGCCGAGCTCGCCGGTCGCCACGAGAAGACCGACCGCGATCGCCAGGTCGAGTCCGGCACCACCTTTGCGCACACCCGACGGCGCCAGGTTGACGGTCACGCGACGCAGCGGCCAGGACAGGCCACTGGACAAGACGGCGGCGCGCACCCGGTCGCGGGCCTCCCGCACGGCGGCATCGGGCAAGCCGACGATGGTGAAGCCCGGGAGCCCGTTGGAGACGTGGACCTCGACGGAGACGGGGCGCCCGACCGCGCCGCTCAGCGTGGCGGAGGCGACAGCGGCGAGCACGCCGGATGAACGGTCGTGCCCTGTGACGCCGTGGGACGTGGAGCAGTCAGCTCGTCATCGTGGCGGACCGGGTGCCAGGTCGCGCCTCTGGCCAGGCTCAGACGCCTCGTCGCAATTTGGCGTCGGCGATGTCCCGCAGGCGAGCCTGCGCGAGGAGCCATTCACCCGATTGGCTCACTTGGCTGCTTTGCAGGACATGGTGCATCCCGGTGGGGCCGTCGGTACGTGCTCCACACCGTCTGCACACCGCGATGCGCCCGTTTGTCTCGGGTGCATGGTGCTCGTCGAGCTGAGCCGCCACATGCGCACATTCGGTTGAAGTCATGGTCCTCTGGCCCACCCTACGCCCTGGGAAGCACAACGTTGCTCCGGCCATGCCTCAGCCGTCCTGCGGAGGCAGCTCCTTGTTGGGGGTCCGGGCCGGAGTGGCAGTGGGAGCTGCCGTTGCGCCGTTGGTGCTGGCGTCGCCCAGGTTCTCGTTGCGCAGCGTGGAGAGCAGCACCTCGGCCGCGCCCATGAGGCTGGTCGCCTCGTAGGGGACGACGATCTTGGCGTTCTCGGAGGCAGCGATGTCCTGGAGCGCCTTGAGCTGCAGGACCGCGAGGGTGTGCGGGTTGATGGTGGCCGTGTCGATGGACGTGAGGCGGGACGCCTCTCCCTGCCCGCGCAGCTCCAGGGCCTTCTTCTCACCCTCGGCCTGGAGCTCCAGCACCTTCATCTGCGCCTCTGCCCGCAGGATGGCCGACTGCTTCGCACCCTCCGCCTCGAGCACGGCGGCCTGCTTGCGGCCGCCTGCGCTGTTGATGGCGGCCTGCTGCTCCCCCTCCGACTTGAGGATGGCGGCCCGCTTGTGCTGCTCGGCCTCCTTCTGCTCCGACATCGCCTGCACCACGTTCAGGGGCGGGGTGATGTCGAGGATCTCAATCCGGTTGAGCCGCACGCCCCACTTCGCCGTGGCGTCGGCCATGTGGTCCTGCATGCGGCTGTTGATGGTCTCGCGCTCGCTCAAGGCCTGGTCGAGCGAGAGCTCGCCGAACACGGCACGCAATGCGGTGCGCGACAGCTGGTCGACCGCGAGCTGGAAGTCGTTGATCTCGAACAGGGCGGACCGGACGTCGATCACCTGGCAGAAGATGGTCGCGCTGACCTGCAGGGACACGTTGTCCTTCGTGATGACGGCCTGCTGGTCACCCGTCATGGGGAACTCGCGCACGTCGACCTTCTCCATCCTGTCGATGAAGGGTGTGAGGATGTGCAGGCCCGGCTGGTCGACCGACTTGAACTCACCCAGGCGCTTGACGACGCCGACGCTCCCCTGTTGGACGATCTTGATGAAGCGGGATGCGAACAGCGAGATAACCCCGAGCACCGCCAGCCCGGCGACGATCAGGATCCCCACGACTTCTCCGGCCGATGCCAACATGCGGTACCTCTTCTCTCGAGTCGAGCCCTCTATGTCTCGGTGGCGTAGACGACGAGCAGGCCACGTTCCACGTCGGCGACGACGACATCGGTCCCGATAGGGATACGGGCGTCGGGGTCCAGAGGGATTGCCAGCCACTCCTCACCCCGGGCGCGGATCCGTCCCGGGTTGTGTGCCCCCTCGATCGCCTTGGTCACCAAGGCCGTGTCGCCGATCATTCCCTGGACGCCGCTACGCACGATGACAACCGTACTAGCGGCCGATGAAGACAGGCTCTCGCTTCTCGGCGAACGCCGTCATCGCCTCCGCGGTGTCCTTGGTCGAGAAGGTGAGGGCCTGGCAGCGGGCCTCGTCCTCCACCGCCTGCTCCATGGACGACATGGACGAGCCGTTCAGCATCGTCTTGGTCATCGACAGCGCCAGCGGCGGGCCGGCGGCCAGGGTGGTGGCCCAGTCGTCGACGAAGGCGTCGAGCTCCTCGGGCGGGAGGGCCCGGTTCACCAGGCCGATGGCCGCCGCCTCCGCGCCGCTCCACATTCCCCCGAAGAGCGCGATCTCCTTGGCCCGGGCCAGGCCGACGAGCCGGGGCAGGAGCCAGGAGGCGCCGTTGTCGAGCGCCAGGCCGCGCTTGGCGAAGATCATCGAAAGCCGGGCCCGGTCGCTGCACACGATGAGGTCACAGCCGAGCGCGAGGGACAGACCGGCCCCGACGGCGACCCCGTCGACCTTCGCGATGGTCGGCTTGGTGACCCGGTGCAGCCCGAGGGCGACGTCGCCGAGGCGGCGCATGCGGGCCAGGCCCGAGCGGGAGCGGTCGGTGGCGGGACCGTCGGGGTCCGACAGGTCGGCACCGGAGCAGAAGGCCCCGCCCGCGCCGGTAAGGACCAGCACGCGGTCCTCGTCGCTGTCCTCGACCTCGGCGAAGACCTGCTTGAGCTCCGTCAGCATCTTGTTGTTGGCGGCGTTCTTGCGCTCGGGACGGTTCATCGTGACGGTGACGACGCCGTCCTTGCGCTCGACAATAAGGGTCTCCATGGCCCTCGACCCTATGCCGCGTCCTTTCAGAACGCACTTTCCACTACGTGGAGGGCGTGCTGCGTGGCCGCCGCCACGTCGAAACGGATGTGGTCGTAGCGCCGGCTCTGCCCGTCCAGGTAGGCGGTGGCCAGCCGGCGCAGGCGGCGCTGCTTGGCGGGCGTCACCGCCTCGAGCGGATGGCCATGGGAGTTCGACGAACGCGCCTTGACCTCGCAGACGACCAGCGTGGTGCAGCCCGGAGGATCGACCCAGCAGCAGAGCAGGTCGATCTCCCCCTGGGCACAGCGCCAGTTCCGGGCGACCACCTGGTACCCGTTGTCGGCGTACCACTTCGCCGCCGCGTCCTCGGCCTTGTGCCCCAGCGTCATCCTGCGGTCGGTCACCGCGGAGAACGGTCGGCGGGCGTGCGGCGGTGCCCTCAGAGCTCCTGTTCGGGCAGCCGCTCGATGTTGACGTCGCGGAAGGTGACGACCCGCACCTCCGGCACGAAGCGGGCGGGCCGGTACATGTCCCATACCCACGCATCGTGCAGCTCGAGCTCGATGCAGGCGGGCGTCGTGTCCGATCGCACGTTCAGCGACACCTCGTTGGCCAGATAGAAGCGTCGCTCCGTCTCGATCACATAGGTGAAGACCGGCAGGACGGCCCTGTACTCCTGGACGAGGCCGAGCTCAATCTCGGACTCGTAGCGCTCGAGGTCTTCCTCGCTCACTCGGGGCCGGCCCTACTCGTCGGCGGCCTCCTCGACCTGATCGTCCCCGGCCACCTCGACCTCGGCGTCGTCCACCGACTCGATTGCGTCGACCGGTTCCATCTCTTCGACCTCGTCGACCTCGTCGATCTCCTCGACCTCGTCGACGGACGCCTCGACCGCATCGGTGGCCGCCGACTTCCCGCCCCGGGGAACCCGGCGCTCCTTGATCTTCGCCGCCTTCCCGTGGCGCTCGCGCAGGTAGTAGAGCTTGGCGCGCCGCACGTCTCCCAGCGTCGCCACTTCGATCTTGGCGATGGTGGGCGAGTGCACCGGGAAGGTGCGCTCGACGCCCACGCCGAAGCTGACCTTGCGCACGGTGAACGTCTCCTGGACGCCGCCGCCCTGGCGCCGCATGACGGCGCCCTGGAACACCTGCACCCGCTCCCGGTTCCCCTCGACCACCCGCACGTGGACCTTGACGGTGTCGCCCGGGCGGAACTCGGGGATGTCGTCGCGCAGGCTGTCGCGATCGATCGTTTCTGTGGGGTGCATGGGAGGCGTCCTTCGGTCACACCGGCTCAGTGCCGGACGGAACATCGTAGCCGTGCTCGGCCAGGGCCCGCACGTCGCCGGGAAGGAGCGCCGACGCCCTGACCAGGCGCTCGATGAGGTCCGGCCGCCGCTCGGCCGTCCGCAGCAGGGCCTGCGCGCGTCGCCACGCCGCGACAGCGCCGTGATCACCCGACCGCAGGACCTCGGGCACCTCCCATCCCCTGAAGTCGGCCGGCCGCGTGTAGTGGGGGTACTCGAGCAGCCCGTCCGAGAAGCTCTCGTCCCGTGCGGAGTCGTCGTTCCCCAGCACCTCGGGCAGCAGGCGGGCCACCGCCTCCACCACCACGAGGGCGGCGAGCTCCCCGCCGGCCAGGACGTAATCGCCCACCGACAACTCACCGTCGACCAAGTGGTCGGCCACCCGTTGGTCCACGCCCTCATAGCGGCCGCAGAGGAGCGAGAACCCGCCGGGCGACGCCGCAAGCTCGGCCGCCACGCCCTGGTCGAAGCGCCGCCCACCGGGCGCCAGCAGGTACAGCGGCCGCGGCAGGTCCGGAACGGCCTCGACGCAGCGGAAGAGCGGCTCGGCCATCAGCACCATGCCCGCGCCGCCGCCGAACGGGCTGTCGTCCACGGAGCGCCGGGTGTCGTCGGCACCGTCGCGCAGGTCATGCACCCGCACGTCGAGCGCGCCGGTCTCGGAGGCGCGCCCGAGGATGGACGCGCCGCAGTAGCCGGAGACGATGTCGGGAAAGATGGTGAAGACGTCGATCCTCATGGCGCGGCCCTCACAGGTCGAGCAGACCTTCGGGAATGTCGACCTCCACCGTCCGCGCCTCAGCGTCGTGACGGGTGACGAAGCGGACCGGGATGAGACCGCCGGACTCGAGCACGATCAGGTCGCTGGCCGGATTGGGTTCGACCGCCCCGATCCTGCCCAGCTCGGTTCCGGCGGCGTCGAGCACCGTGGCCCCCACGAGCTCGTGCACCCAAAGTGCGCCGGGCACCTCGAGCGGCTCCGCCTCGAGCTCCACACCGCGCAGGCGATCGGCCGCCGTGCGGTCCCAGACGTCCGCAAACTGCACGATGAAGCGGTCGTCGCCGAAGGGCTTCGAGGACTCCACGCGGAGAGAGCCGCGGGCGGAGGCGAACACCGCACCCGGGCTCAGCCGCTGTGTCTGGTCGGTCCAGAGCTGGACGACCACCTCACCCCGCAGGCCGTGGGCCTTGGTGACCCGGCCGACTTTGAGCAGATCAGTCGTCGACGATGTCCACGCTGGCCTGGACGCCGTCCTTCGCGCCCGCCACGTTGACCAGGGTCCGGATGGCCTGTGCGGTACGGCCCCGGCGGCCGATGACGCGGCCCATGTCGTCGGGAGCGACGTGCAGGCTGAGGCGCAGCCCGTTGCGGCGTTCATCGGTGTCGATCACGACCGCGTCGGGATCGTTGGCGAGCGAGCGGGCCAGGTAGGTCAGGACCGTCAGCGGCGCCCCCCCCTCGACGGAGGTGAGCTGGTTCCCCTCCTCCACACCCTCGTCGACCTCGTCATCGACCTCGTCTTCGATCTCGTCTTCGATGTCGTCATCGATCTCGTCTTCGATGTCGTCATCGATCTCGTCGTCGATGTGGTCGCTCTCGTCGTCGATGCCGTCGCTCGGGCCGTCGGTCTGGTTGATGTCGCCCGCCTCGTAGAGGTCCGTCACTTGGCCCTCGCCGCCGCGAATTCGTCCCAGGCACCGGAGGTCTTGAGCAGGCGCTCGACCCGCTCCGTCGGCTTGGCCCCGTTGACCAACCACTTGACGGCCTTTGCGTTGTCGATCTGGATCACTGCGTCCGGCTCGGCCGTGGATGCGCCCCGGGGCGCGTAGGTGCCCACGATCTCGAGGAATCGGCCGTCACGCGGTGACCGGCTGTCCGCGGCGACGACCCGGTAGGTCGGCTGCTTCTTCTTACCCATCCGCACGAGGCGGAGCTTGACTGCCACGAACTGGTTCCTCCACTGATCTGGACGTCTTTGGGCATCCATTCTGGCAGATCGCGGGACTACCGGCCTTTCGGCGGGGTCACCCTTCCGCCCTTCTTCTTCTTTTTGGTTCCCTTGTTGCCGCTGACCACAGGCTTGACCGGGGCCGGTGAAGGCAGCCCGGGGAACCCCGAGGGCAGCTCACCTCCGCCACCCATCAACTGGGACAGCATGTCGAAATCGGGCTGGCCTGCGGCTCCGGCCTGTACGGGGAGACCGGCTCCGGCTGCCTGTTGGGCCAGCTTGCGGGCGGCCCGACCGCTCATCCCGGCCATGTTGGGCATCCCGGGGAGGTTGGGGACGTTGCCCGACGCCATCCCCTTCATCATCTTCTGCATCTCCTTGAACTGCTTCAGCAAGGCGTTGACGTCCTGGATGGTGGTCCCCGATCCCCGGGCCACCCGGCTGCGGCGCGAGCCGTCCATGACGGAGGTGTCGTTGCGCTCGGTCGGGGTCATGGAGCAGACGATTGCCTCGACTTTGGCCACCTCGCCGTCGTCGATCTGACCGGCGGCCTGGCGCATCTCCTTGGACATGCCGGGCATCAGTCGCATCAGGCCGCCCAACGACCCCATCTTTTTGACCTGCCGCAGCTGGGAGAGGAAGTCGTCAAGCGTGAACTCGCCCTGCAGGAGGCGGCTGGCGCTCTTGGCCACCTCGTCGGAGTCCATGGTGCGCTCGGCCTGCTCAATCAGGCTGAGCATGTCGCCCATCCCGAGGATGCGGTCGGCCATGCGGTCCGGGTGGAAGATGTCGAAGTCGGCCAGACGCTCCCCGGTGCTGGCGAACGCGATCGGCTTGCCGACCACGCCCTTGACGGACAGCGCGGCGCCGCCCCGAGCGTCGCCGTCGAGCTTGGTGAGGATGACGCCGCTGAGCTCAAGGGCGTCGTGGAAGGCCTTTGCGGTCGCCACCGCGTCCTGGCCGATCATGGCGTCAATGACGAGGAACGTGTAGTGGGGCTCGGTCGCTGCCGAGATGTCCCGGATCTGCTGCATCAGCTCGGCGTCAATGGTCAGACGGCCGGCGGTGTCGATGATGCAGATATCCCGGCCGAGACGACGGGCTTCCTCCAGCCCCGCCTTGGCGCAGGCGACGGGGTCGGTGGCCTCGCTGAAGACGGTAACCCCGGCCTGCTGGCCGAGGACGCGCAGCTGCTCCACCGCGGCCGGACGCTGGAGGTCCGCGCCGACCAGCATGGGGTTGCGCCCCTGCTGCTTCCACCAGAGGGCGAGCTTGGCCGAGTTCGTGGTCTTGCCCGAGCCCTGGAGGCCGGCCATGAGGACGACCGTCGGCGGGCGCGAGGCGTAGCTGAGCTTCAGCGTCTCCCCACCGAGGACGCTGACCAGCTCCTCGTGGACGGCACGGACGACTTGTTGGCCCGGGGTGAGGCTCTTGGAGAGCGATTCGGTGCTGACCCGGAGCCGGATCCCGTCGCAGAACCGGCGAGCGACGGAGAGCTCGACGTCGGCTTCGAGCAGCGCAGTGCGGATCTCCTTGAGCGCCTCGTCGAGATCGGCGTCGCTGATGCGCCCCTTGCTCCGCAGGCGCGTCGAGATCCGCTCGAGGCGGTCGGAGAGGGCGTCGAACATGGGGCTCCTCAGATTACCCACAGAGGCGGTTCGCTAGGCCCAGAGCGGGCGACGGGGCCGTCCGAGCCGTCGCCACCGGGGCGCCGCCCGCGCCGGCACGACCGTCGGGAGCGGCTACCTTCGCAGCCCATGCCACGCCCTCCCCTTCGCCCCTGGACGCTCGCCGCCCTCATCGGCGCGGCCGGTGCCCTCGGCCTGGCCGCCTGTAGCTCCTCGCCGTCGAATCCCTCGGACTCGCAGAGCACGACGAGCACGACGACCACGACACCGCCGACTGGTTCCTCGGGCACGAGCGGAGCCGGCACCGGCTCCGGCGCCATCAGTCCGATCCCTGCCGCCCAGGAGTCCGCGGCCGGCACCGCCGGCACGGCGCCGACGGTCACCGTCCCCTCGGGCACTCCCCCCACGGCGCTCGAGAGCGCCGACCTCATCACCGGCAGCGGCGCTGCCGCCGCCCCCGGGTCCACCGTGACCGTCCAGTACGTGCTGGCGGACTACGCGACGCGCAAGGTGCTCCAGTCGTCGTGGACGAGCCAGCCCTTCAGCTTTACATTGGGCCAGCAGCAGGTGATCCCCGGTTGGGACAAGGGCATCGTCGGCATGAAGGCCGGCGGGCGGCGCGAGCTGATTATCCCCCCGAGCCTCGCCTACGGCAGCGGCGGCCAGGGCATCCCTCCGAACGACACACTGGTGTTCGTGGTCGACGTCCTCAAGGTCAGCTAACGGCCGGCATGGAGGTCGCCGCGCACGTCGAAGCGCTGCGCGCCGAAGGGGCGCGCATGGCCGCGGCGGTCGCGGCCTCGAGCCCCGACGCCGCCGTGCCGACGTGCCCCGAGTGGGTCGTGCGCGACCTCGTGCGGCACACGGGCGGAGTGCACCGCTGGGCCACGGGCTACGTCGCTGGCGCGCGCACCGAGATCTGGGACGTGGGCCTGGATGACATCGTGGGCACGTGGCCGGGCGACGCCGAGCTCGCCGCCTGGCTCGCTCAGGGGTGCGAGGCGTTGGCCTCGGCGTTGGCGGCCGCCCCCGCCGACCTCGAGTGCTGGACCTTCCTGCCCGCTCCCTCGCCGATCGCCATGTGGGCCCGCCGGCAGGCGCACGAGACGGCGATCCACCGGGTCGACGCCGAGGCAGCGGCCGGCATCGCCCCCAGCCCGATCGACGCGTCATTTGCCGCCGACGGCGTCGGCGAGCTCCTGGAGTGCTTCGTTCCCCGGCGCTCGACCAAGCTGCGCGCCGAGGCGCCCGCCTCACTCCTCGTCGACTGCACCGACGCGGATGCGGCGTGGTTGCTGCGCATCGGGTCCGACGGCGTCACCACCGAAGTCCTACCGAACGTCGAGGCCGGGGCGGACTGCACGGTGCGCGGGGCAGCGACCGACCTCTACCTGGCGCTGTGGAACCGCGCCGGCGCCGAGGCGCTCGACGTCGAGGGTGACCGGGGCGTGCTCGGCCTGTTCCTCGACAGCGTGCACGTGCGCTGGGCCTGAAGCGCCACGCGCCGGAACCTGTTCAGGCCGGCCCCGGCGCCGCCTCCGAACCTGCCGCGGGCGGCCGGCGGCGTCCGAACAGCCAGTAGGCCACCGAGCCCGTCGTGTTCATGCTGGCGGCCAGCCGCCACAACCGCTTCCGGCCGCGCACGGCCGCCTCCGGCCGGCGCCGTAGGTCGCGCCACGTCAGCCTGAGCATGATCAGGTGGATGACCAGCACGACGGCGATGACCTTCTTCTGCTGATCCGTCAGCGGCTTCATCGGTCCCTTCCCTCAGTCCGTGCCCAGAAGGGCGTCGACGAACTCGTCGGGGTCGAAGTCCACCAGATCGTCGGGCCCCTCGCCGAGCCCGACCAGCTTGACCGGCACGAAGAGCTCGCGCTGGACGGCGATGACGATCCCGCCCTTGGCGGTGCCGTCGAGCTTGGTGAGCACGATCCCCGTGACGTCAACCGCGTCGGCGAACTGCCGTGCTTGGGCCAGCCCGTTCTGGCCCGTCGTGGCGTCCAGGACGAGGAGAACCTCGGTCACGTTTCCGGGGTCGCGGTCGGCCACCCGCCTGATCTTCTTGAGCTCCTCGACCAGGTTGACCTTCGTGTGCAAGCGGCCCGCCGTGTCGGCGAGCACCAAGTCGTTGCCCCGTGCCGCGGCGCGCTGCACCGCGTCGTACACGATGGCGCTGGGGTCGCTGCCCTCGGCGCCACGGACGATCTCGGTGCCGGTCCGCTCGGCCCACAATGCGAGCTGGTCGGCGGCAGCCGCCCGGAACGTGTCGCCCGCCGCGAGAAGCACGGAGCGACCCTCGGCGGACTGGTGTCGGGCCAGCTTCCCGATGGTCGTGGTCTTGCCCACGCCGTTGACCCCGACGAACAGCCACACGTCGGGGTGACCCTCCCGCCCGTCGAAGCGCAGCGCGCGGGGCCCCGCTCCCTCGAGCAGAGCCTGGATGGAGTGCCGGAGCGCGTCGAGCAACGCGTCGCCGTCCTTGATCTCGTTGGCCTCCACCTTGTCGCGCAGTTCCTGGAGCAACGCGGTCGTCGTCGACACACCGACATCGGCGCGGATGAGCGCCTCCTCGAGCGAATCCCACGTCGCCGCGTCGATGCGCCCGGCGCGCAGCGCCGAAACCGCGCCGCTGAACAACCCGCGCACGCCGCCGAGGCGGCTCCGGTACGACGGGGGCGCAATCGAGGGTTGGGTGACCGGTGCGGTGGGAGCGGAGGCAGCGGGCGCTTGGGTCGGCGCAGCGGTCGCTGCTCGTGACGCGGGCTGAGGGGGAGCAGTCGGCGGCGGTGCTGAGGGCGCAGTCGGTCCGGCGGCACCTCGTCCCCTCCGCCGGGACCGGGTCTGGGCGACCCCCCCGGCGGCCAGGGCCAGGACGGCCACCGCGACGATGAGGATGATGTAAAAGCCGTCCGTAACGGCGATCATGCGTTCGAGGGCTCCTTCTCGAGCTTCTGGCTGACCACCTGCGAGGAGCCGCCCGGCGCCATCGTCACCCCGTAGAGCGCGTCGCCGGTCTCCATGGTCCGCTTCTGGTGGCTGACGATCAGCAGCTGCGCCTCGTCGCGGAATTCGTGCACCAGGGCGAGGAAGCGGCTGAGGTTGACGTCGTCGAGCGCGGCCTCGACCTCGTCCATCATGTAGAAGGGCGAGGGCCGGCTGCGGAAGACCGCGAAGAGGAAGGCCAGCGCCGCCATGGAGCGCTCGCCGCCCGAGAGCAGCGACACCCGGCGGACGTTGCGCCCGGCCGGCCGCACCTCGATCTCGACCCCCGTGTTCAGCAGGTCGTCGGGCTCGAGCAGGACGAGGCGGCCGGTGCCGCCCGGGAAGAGCATCGCGACGAGCGCGGAGAAGTGCTCGTTGACGTCGGCTGCCGCGGAGGCGAACGAGGTCATGATCTCGTGGTCGAGCGTGCGCACCACCTCGTGCAGCTCGCGGCGCGCGCCCCGGACATCGTCGACCTGCGCCTCGAGCTCCTTGTGGCGCTCCTCGAGCGTGGAGAGCTCCTCGAGCGCCAGGGGGTTCACCGGTCCCAGCGCGACTAGCTTTCGCTCCAGCTCCTCGCCGTGCTGGACGAGCGAGGTGCCCTCGGGCGCCTCGGGCTCGGGCAGGCCCACCAGGTCCTCGGCGACGGCGCCGAGGTCGCGCTGCACGTGCTCGTGGAGCGCTTCGGTCCGCAGGTCGACCTCGTTCGCCTCCAGGTCGAGGGCGCGGGTACGCGTACGGACCGCATCGAGGCGCTGCTCGGTGGTGTGGCGGTCCTGGCGCAGCTGCTCCAGGCGCTCCCCGCCGGCCCGGACCGCGTCGACCTGGTCCTGGTAGTCGTGGCGAAGCGCCTCGAAGATGGCGTCGAGCCGCGCGTGCTCCAGCTCGACCAACGCCTCCAGGCGGGCCACCGCAGTGCCCTCGTCCTCCAGCCGCCGGCGGCGCGAGGCGGCCGTGGCCCGCTCCTCTGCGTGGCCCTGCAGGCGGCGCTCCACCTCGGCCTGGCGCTCGGCGAGGACGCGCCGCCGCTCGGCCACGCCGGCGACGCGCACCTCGATCTCCTGGCGCCGTGCCCACAGTTGGGCCCGCTGCTCTTCCAACGACCGCCAGCCCGCGAGCGCCTCCTCCAGATCGGGGAGGGACCGGGCCAGCTGCAGCTGCTCGGCCGTCACCTCGGCGAGCACCCGCTGCGCCATGGTCACCGCGGCGCGGGCGTCATCGAGCTCGCCGCCCAGGCGCCGCTGCTCCTCGGTGGCGCGGGCCAGGTCGGCCCGGCCCGCCTCACAGGCCGACGCGTGGCGGTCGGCGGCCCGCTCCGCTGCGGCGCGGGCGTCCCGGGCGCGGGCGAGCGCGATGCGCGACTCGGTGAGATGGGCGCGGGCCAGCTCGGCCGCGGCGGCTGCGTCGGCCGCCCGGCGCCGGGCCTCCTCGGCCGCCGCTGCGGTCACCACGCCCGTGGCCGAGCGCACCCTCCAGCCCGTGGCGGCGAAGCGGTCTCCCTCGGGCGTCACCACGATGAGGTCGTCGCGGGCGAGCGAGAGGTCGATCGCCTCCTCCCAGCCGTCGACGCGGACCGCCCGTCCGACCAGCGTGTCCAGCACGGACTCGGCCGCCGCCCCGCCGCGGCGCGCCCGGACGTGGCCGCGCACCAGCTCGGCGCTGCTGCCCGGCGGGAGCGCATCCCGCATCCCCGAGGCCCCGGCCCCCGCGCCGGCCCGGGGCGCCAGCACCGCGCCGGTGACACCGCGCTCGCGCAGCGTGGCGAGCGCGGCCTGCGCCGAGCGGCGGCCGTCGACGACGACCGTGGCGACGCCGGCGCCCGCCGCGGCCTCGAACGCCGCCTCCCACCCATCGTCGATCTCGACCAGATCGACCAGCGAGCCCACGACCCCGTCCACGTCGCGCAGGAGCTCGCGCCCGCCGGCGCCCTGCAGGTCCGCCAGCGCGCGCTCCAGCGCCTCGGCCCGCGCCGCCGTGCGGTGGCGGGCCTCCTCTGCCTCGTCGGCCGACACCTGGGCCGCCTCCGCGGTGTGGGCGGCCGACTCCAGTTCCACCGTGCGCCCGGCCACCTCGGCCTCGAGGCCCGCCGTGGCCTGCTCGAGCGCCTCCGACGCCGTCGTCAGCAGGTCGGCCCGCACCGCGGCTCCGGCGGCGCGTTCGGCCAGCGACCCCACCCGGGCGCCGAGCCCGTCGATGTCCTGTTGCTCCCGGGCAGCGGATCGGGCCACCAGCTCGGTGCGGGCCCGGACCCGGGCGATGGCCTCGTCTGGGGCGTCGTCGCCGAGGACATCGGACCAGCGCTCCCGCAGCCCCGCCTCCTCGGCGTCCAGCGCCGCCAGCGCGGCCTCCAGCTCGGTCCGCTCGGGGGCCCCTCCGGCGTCCTCGTCCGCCGCGGCGGCGGTCAGCTCGTTGGCCAGGCGCGCGCCCTCGGCCTCGAGGGTCGAGACGACGTCGACGTCGGCGGCGGCGTCCAGGGCGGCCACGACGCCGCGGGCCCGCTCCCGCAGGACGGCCGAGGTGCCGCGTGCCCGCTCCACCAGGCCCTGGACCCGCCCGAGCACGTTGGCCAGGTCCTCCTCCCGGCGTGAGGACAGCTGGGCGGTGGTGGAGGTGGCCTCGGCGTCCAGCTGCTCGAGGGACTCGTGCAGCTCGGTCTCCTCGTCCCGGCAGACGGCGAGGCTCTGCGCGGCCGTCCTCCGGCGGGCGGTGAGCTCGGCCAGCTCGGCGCCGGCGAGGTAGCGCCGGACCGCGAGCAACTCGGAGGCGACCGTGTCGTGGGAGCGGGCGGCCGCCGCCTGGCGCTCCAGGGGACGGATCTGGCGCCGGACCTCGCGTACGAGGTCGCCCAGGCGCTCGAGGTTCTCGGCGGTCGCGGCGAGGCGGCGCTCGGCCCGCTCTCGGCGCCGGCGGTGCTTGAGCACCCCGGCGGCCTCCTCGATGATGGCCCGGCGGTCCTCGGGCCGGGCGTTGAGCACGGTGTCGAGCTGGCCCTGGCCGATGATCATGTGCTGCTGGCGTCCCACGCCCGAATCGCTCAGCAGCTCGGTGATGTCGAGCAGGCGGCAGGGTGCCCCGTTGATGGCGTACTCGCTGTCACCGGAGCGGAACAGCGTGCGCGTGATGGTCACCTCGGCGAGGTCGATCGGCAGCTTGCCCGAGGAGTTGTCGATGGTGAGCGACACCTCGGCGCGGCCCAGCTGCGGGCGCGACGAGGTCCCGGCGAAAATGACGTCCTCCATCTTGGCCGACCGGAGGGAGCGCGGGCCCTGGGCGCCGAGCACCCAGGTCACGGCGTCGACGACGTTCGACTTACCGCTCCCGTTCGGGCCGACGACCACGGTGATGCCGGGCTCGAACTCCAACACAGTCGGGTCGGCGAAGGACTTGAAACCCTTCATGCTGAGCGACTTCAGGAACATTCAGGGCGACCCTATCTGGTGCCTACACGCGGCGTGGGCGTGTTCGGGCCCCAGTTCGCCGGCGGGGCTACACCTGACAGTGTTCGCAGAGGAAGGTAGAGCGGCCGCCTGTCTTGACGCGAACGATCAAATTGCGGCAACGCCGGCAGGGCTGGCCCTCGCGGTCGTAGACCTGGTGCGACCCCTGGAAGTCGCCGAGCTCGCCGAAGAGGTCGCGGTACTGCTCGTCGGCCAGCGAGGAGCCCCGATGCTTGATCGCGTCGGCCAGCGTCTCGACGATGGCCCGGTAGAGGCGGCGCACCTCGGTCGCCGAGAGCGAGTCTGCGGCCCGGTCGTAGCGCAGGCCCGCCTGGTAGAGCATCTCGTCGGAGTAGAGGTTCCCGATACCGGCCGTGAAGCTCTGGTCCATGAGGAGCGCCTTGACCCCCCCGTGGTGCTGGTGGAGGAGCATGCCGAAGCGGTCCCAGCTCATGAGGTCCTCGATGGGGTCGAAGCCCAGGTGCGCCAGCTCCGGGATCGCCTTGCGGATGGCCGCGCCGTCGCCGCCCGCGGTGCCCGAGACGGGGCTCAGCGGCGTGCCGTCGGCCTTGAGGGGCGGCGTCGAGACGAACAGCTCGCCGAAGGTCCGCGGGTCCACGTAGCGCAGCTCGCCGCCCTGCGTGAACGTGATGACGACGTGGGTGTGCTTGGGCTTGGGGTCCTTCGCCGACTTCACGCGCAGCAGCTGGCCGCTCATGCCCAGGTGGACGACCAAGGTGTCGCCGCTGTCGAGGGTGAGCAGCAGGTACTTGCCCAGCCTCCCGACCGACTTGATCGACCGGCCCTCGAGCAGGGCGCGGAAGTGCTTGGCCGAGGGGTGGCGGCGCACCGAGCGCCCGTTGGCCACCGAGACGGCCTTGATCTTGCGGCCGACCACCTCGCGCGCCAGGTCCTGGCGCAGGGTCTCGACCTCGGGTAGCTCAGGCACCTGTCAGCTCCTCCCAGGCCGCTCGGGCGGCCTGCTGCTCGGCGTCCTTCTTGGAGCTGCCCTCACCGGTGCCCCAGAGCGTCCCCCCGAGGAACACCTCTGCCACGTAGGCCCGGTCGTGGTCCGGCCCCGAGCCGATCACGACATAGCGCGGCGTCCCGTCGCCGTCGCGCACCGCCTTCTCCTGCAGCCGGCTCTTGTGGTCGAAGTCGTCTGGCTCCTCGCCCGCCCGCTCAATAGCCTCCGCCAGCTCCTGAAGGACCAGCTGGCGGGCCGCCTCCCACCCGGCGTCCAGGTACACCGCCCCCAGGATGGCCTCGAACGCGTCGGCCAGGATGGAGGCCTTGGTGCGACCGCCCGACGCCTCCTCGCCCCGGCCCAGGAGGAGGACCTCGCCGACGTCCAGCCGTCCGGCCACCTCGGCCAGGACCCGGGCGTTCACGACGGCGGAGCGGACCTTGGCCAGCTTGCCCTCGGCGAAGTTGGGGAAGCGCTCGTAGGTGTAGCCGGCCACGATCAGGCCGAGCACCGCGTCGCCCAGGAACTCGAGGCGCTCGTTGGACGGCGCGCCGCCCTCCTGCTCCCCGCACCAGCTCCGGTGCGCCAAGGCGTGCTGCAAGAGGCTCAGGTCGCCGAAATTGTGGCCAAGTCGCTCGGCCAGTTCGGCCGCCCCCTCAGCACCGGGGTCAACCCGCCTCGAGCTTGGCGTAGACGTAGTCAACAGCATCACGGACCGTGCGCAGGTCCTCGAGGTCCTCGTCGTCGATGCGGAACCCGACGGTCCGCTCCCCCAGCTCCTCTTCCAGGGCTTCGACCAGCTCAATCAGGGCCAGGGAGTCGGCGTCGAGGTCCTCGACGAAGGAGGCTCCCTCGGTGATCGTCGACGGGTCCGTCTCCAAGATGTCGGCCAGCTGGTCCCTGATCAGCTGGAACACCCCGTTACGGTCGAGGGGACCCTGGTTGGTGTGGGTTTCTGCCGGCACGCGGACCAGTGTACGCGTTGAATCGGCCTAACCGCCCGTTTATAGTGCCTGAGCTGGGCTTTTCAGCTGTTCGGGTCAGGGCGCACTGCGGCCGCGACGTGGTCGACCAGGCCCCGGGTGGCGCACTCGTGGGCCACCAGCACGGCGTTCATCATGGCCGTTGCAGTGGAGGATCCGTGGCTGATCACACAGACGCCGTCGGTGCCCAGCAGCATCGCCCCACCCGTGTTCTCGGGCTCGAACTGGGCCGCCAGCGGAAGGAGGTGCGGCAGGAGCACCGCCGACGCCTCCCTGGTCGCGTCGTCGGTCCCGAAGACGCCCAGGATGGTGTCGAAGAGGAAGCGCAGCGAGCCCTCCAGGGTCTTGAGGGTCACGTTGCCCGTGAAGCCGTCGGTCACGATCACGTCGGTCGGCGACGGCAGCAGGTCCCGGCCCTCGAGGTTCCCGACGAACTCGAAGAGCCCTCCCCCCGCCGCCGAGGCCAGGAGGCCGTGCGTCTCCTTGACCAGCGGGGTGCCCTTGGTGGGCTCTTCGCCGATGGACAGCAGCCCCACTGTGGGGGACTCGGTGCCGAAGCGGGCGGACACGTAGGCGGCGCCCATCTGCGCGAACTGCACCAGCATGGCGGGCGTGCACTCGGCGTTGGCACCGGCGTCGACCAGGACCGCCGGCGTCCGGCCCAGCCGGGGCAGCGGCGTCGCGATGCAGGGCCGCACGACACCGGGCAGGCGCCCCATGCGCAGCAGCGCGGCGGCCATCGTCGCCCCCGTGTTGCCCGCCGAGACCATGGCGGAGGCCTTCCCGTCCCGCACGAGCTCGGCGACCCGCACCAGGGAGGAGTCCTTCTTGCGGCGCACCCCGCCGGCGGGGTCCTCGTCCATGCCGATGACCTCGGTACAGGCCATCAGGTCCAGCTCACCGACGTCCCCCACCTGTTCGGGCGGTCCGACCAGCACGATGCCCACACCGTGGTGCTCGTGGGCCCGGCGGGCGCCCTCGATGACTTCGCCGGGGGCCTTGTCGCCGCCCATGGCATCCACCGCGACGGGGAGCGTGGCCAGCGTCTCGGGAGTGGGACGCTCGCCCCGACGGCTCAAGTCAGTCGACCTCGACCGCTTGGCGGCCCTTGTACCAGCCGCAGCTCGGGCACACGACGTGCGGGGTCTTGGACGCCTGGCAGTGCGGGCACACGCTGCGCGGCGGCCGGCCCAGTCGCCACGCTGCAGCCTGGTGGCTACGGCCCTTGGCCTTGGACTTCTTCTTCTTCGGGACAGCCATGCGGGGTCTCCAACTTCGAATCGGGGCGCTCTCGGCTCAGAGGGTGCCGTCCCGCGGGGACGGGCTACCGGAGCACGTCGAGGTTAGCCCACCGGGGATCGCGTGGGGCAACGCATCCGCAGGCGCCCTCGTTGCGGTTGGCCCCGCACTGGGGACACAGCCCGGCGCAGTCCTCCCGGCACAGCGGCGCCATGGGCAGCTCGAGCACGACGGCGTCCCGCACCAGGAGCCCGAGATCGATGGCGTCCTCGACGATCGGGTAGATCTCCTCGTCGGAGGGCTCAGACAGCGCTGCGTCGGCGAACTGCTCGTGCACGCCGATGCGCAGCTCGCCCGACACCGGCTCGGCGCAGCGCCGGCAGGTCCCGGACCAGGGCGCGCTCACCGTCCCCTGGACGTCGATCCCGCCCTCGAAGGGGACCAGCGTGACATCGCACTCGGCCTCGGCGCCCGGGGGCACCACGCTGCGACCGTGGTCGATCCCGACCTCCTCGAGGGGCCCGGCCAGCGCCACCTCGCCCCGGCGCACCTCGTGCGCGGCCTGCCCCGGCGAGCGGCGCAGCCGCGCCACGCGGACGACGAAGGGGTCTGCGGTCATCAGCGGCGGCCCACTACGTCTGGTCCTGGTCGAAGAAGCCGTCCTCCTCCGTCCCGGGTCCCTCGTCTTCAGTCGCCGCCTCGACCAGAGGGGCGGCCAGCTTGGCCCGGCCCGCCTGCACCGTCCGCGTCAGGCGGTCCAGCACGATCTCCATCCCCGCCAGCTTGGTGTCGACGAAGTCCTCCGCCTGGTGGCGCAGCGCGCGTGCCTCCTCGTTGGCGTCGTCGAGGATGCGCTGCGCCACCGAGTTGGCTTGGCGCACGATCTCGGTCCGCTGCACCATGTGCTCGGCCTGCGCCCGGACGTCGTCGAGCAGCGCGTCCGCCTCGCGGCTTCGTTCCGCCATGAACTCCTCGCGCTCGCGCAGGAGCCAGCGCGCCTGGCGGAGCTCGTCGGGAAGGCTCTCGAGCGCGGCCTGCAGCAACGAGGTCACCTCCTCGCGCGAGACCATCACCGAGGAGGACAGCGGCATCGACTTGGCGCCGGCCATGAGGTCGAGCAGCTGATGGAGGATGGATTCGATCCCCACCTCCTCGACCGGCTGCTCCTCGTCGACGTCCAGGAACTGGTCGCTCATCCGCCCGCGCCCTCCTCGCTCCCCGCCTCGAACTTGGCCACGAGGTGCTTGGCCACCACCGGGGGAACGAACGCCGAGACGTCACCGCCGAAGCGCGCCACCTCTCGCACGAGCTTGGAGGCGACGAACGAGTACTTCGAGCTGGTGGGGATGAAGATGGTCTCCACACCGGAGAGGTGGTTGTTCATCTGGGCCATCTGCATCTCGGTCTCGAAGTCCGACACGGCGCGCAGCCCCCGTACGATGGCGGACGCACCCACGTCGCGCGCCACGTTGACCAGCAGCGTCGACACCGAGACGATGCGCACGGACGGCAGGTGGGCGACGACCTCCTCCAGCATGGCCTGGCGTTCCTCGAGGTCGAAGAGCGGAGCGCCCTTCTGGGGGTTGCGCAACGCCGCCACGACGACCTCGTCGAAGAGGCGGTTGGCCCGCTCGACGATCTCCAGGTGCCCGTTGTGGAAGGGGTCGAAGGACCCCGGGAAGAGGCCGACCTTCACGAGCCGGCACCATTGCGATGAGCCACGGTGACGAGCGTACCGCCGTACCGGCGTTCTCTCGTGACCACCCAGCCCTCGGCGGGTGGCACCGGCGATGACGATTCCATGACGACGACCTCGGCGCGCAACGAGCCGAGAAGGGCCGGCCAGTCCTCGAAGTCGTAGGGCGGGTCGCAGAGCGCGAGGTCGAACCCGTCGGCGGCCGCGCCCAGGAGCCATCCCGGCAACGAGGCGCGCACGAGCGTGGCCGGTTCGCTGCCCAGACCCACGGCGTCGAGGTTCACCCGCACGGCGGCGAGCGCATCGGGGTCGAGGTCGACGAAGGTGGCCGAGGCGGCCCCGCGCGAAAGTGCTTCCACGCCGAGCGCGCCGCTCCCGCAAAACAGGTCGAGTACCCGCAGGCCCTCGACCCCGCCCTGGGAGCCCAGGATGTCGAAGATCGACTCGCGGACCCGGTCCGACGTCGGCCGCACCGACCGGGGCAGCTTGGCAGCCAGCCGTCGGCCGCGGCTCCGGCCTCCGATGACCCGCATCCGCACCACCATACGGGCGCCCGCGTGAGGTCCTTCCCCACCCTGGCGGCCGCTCACTCCTCTTGCCGGGCCCTCTCCCTCCCGTGGGGTCTGGGGGCCGCTCCCCCTCGTGGGTCTGGGGCATGTCTCTCCCAGAACTATCCACAGATATGTTTATAGTTCTGGCAACTGCCCCCGGGGCGGACGGGTCCTGCGTCGCGGCCGTCGCCGCCACTATGGCCCCCTAACTCTTGAAGAGGTACTCCCCCTCGTCCTCGCTGAGGAGGAGGCGGACCTCGTCGGCCAGGTCGGGGTGGGCGACGAGTTGGGGATCCTCGCTCACGACCGCCTCGGCCACCCGGCGCGCCTCGGCGAGCAGCTCGACGTCGCCGGGGTCGCTGAGCGAGGCCAGCCGGAGGTCGCTCTGCCCTTTTTGACGGGCGCCGAGCAGCGTGCCCTCGCCCCGGAGCTTCAGGTCGGCCTCCGCCAGCGCGAAGCCGTCCGTCGAGCCCGCCACTGCCGACAGCCGCTCGTTCTCCGCCTCGCCGCCGAGGAGGTAGCACCAGCTTGCCGCGGCGCCGCGGCCCACGCGGCCCCGCAGCTGGTGCAGCTGGGCGATCCCGAAGCGGTCCGCGCTCTCCACCACCATGACGGTCGCCTCGGGCACATCGACGCCAACCTCGATCACCGTCGTCGCCACCAGCACCTGCAGCTCGCCGGAGCGGAAACGGTCCATGACATCCTCGCGGGCCGACGCGGCCATCTGCCCGTGCATCAGGCCGACGCGGAGCCCGGACAGCTCCCCGGCTGCGAGCCGCTCGAACTCCTCGGTGGCCGACTTCGCTTCGACCCGGGGTGACTCGCCGACCAGCGGGCACACGACGAAGGCCCTGTGCCCGGCCGCCACCTCGTCGCGCACCCGGTCCCAGGCAGGCGCCTCCCCGGCGTGCCCCTCGCCGGGCAGCCACACGGTCGTCACCGCCAGCCGGCCCGGCGGCAGCTCATCGAGCGTCGTCAGGTCGAGGTCGCCAAAGATGACCATGGCGGCGGTGCGCGGGATCGGCGTGGCCGTCATGACGAGCAGGTCCGGGTCGCCGTCGGTCCCCTTGGCCCGCAGCGTCGCCCGCTGCTCCACGCCGAAGCGGTGCTGCTCGTCGATCACGACGGCACCCAGCGACGCGAACCCGACCTCCTCGGTCAGCAGCGCGTGGGTGCCCACCACCAGGCCGACGTCGCCCGACGCCAGCCCTGCGAGCAGGGCCGAACGGGCTTTCCCCTTGACGCGGCTCGTCAGCAGCTCCACCCGCACCTCGCCGCCGGCCATCCCCCCGGGGCCCTCCAGATCGCCGAGCAGCGCACGCACCGCGGAGAAGTGCTGCTCGGCCAGCACCTCCGTCGGCACCATGAGCGCGCCCTGGTGCCCGCTCTGCACCGCGGCGAGCAGCGCGGCGAGCGCGACGACGGTCTTGCCGGACCCGACATCGCCCTGGAGGAGGCGGTGCATGGGGAAGGGGCCGGCCATGTCGGCCACGATCACGGCCAGCGCCCGGCGCTGCGCCGTCGTGAGGTCGTAGGGGAGGCGGGCCAGGAAGCGCGCCACGAGGGTGTCCCCCACGGCGCCCGTGACCTCGCGCGGCGACACGTCGTGGCGCAGCGCGCGGGCGTTCACCTCGAAGGCGCGCCGTCGCAGCACCAGCGCGAGCTGCAGCCGGAAGAGCTCGTCGAAGACCAATCGGCGCCGCGCCGGCTCGACGACCGCGAACGATTCCGGGAGGTGGATGGCGCCGAACGCCTCGGTGCGGCCCCACAGGTCGAGCGAGGAGCGCCACTGGGCGGACAGAGGGTCGACGAGCTCGCCCGCCCTCCGGAGCGCCTCCTCCACGCACTCGCCGATCTCCCACGAGGTCAGCCCCGCCTTGGCCGAGGCCGGGTAGACGGGAAGGATCCGCAACGTGCGCCGCCCCGGGGTCACCCCGGCCACGACGTCGACGACGGGATTGACCATCTGCCGCGTGCCCCGGTACTCACCGACCTTCCCGAAGAAGATGGCCTCGGTGCCCGCCTCCAGCTGCTTGGCGCGCCACGGTTGGTTGAAGAAGACGACGGCCAGGCGCCCGGTCTCGTCGCGCACCACGAGGTCGACGACGGCCCGCCCGTTCCTGGCGCGGCGCGAGCGCACCGATTGCACTGACGCCAGCACGGCGGCCTCGTCCCCCACCTCCAGGCCCGAGACGTCGGCCTGCCGGGTCCGGTCGATGTAGCGGCGGGGGTAAGTGGTCAGCAGGTCGAGGACGGACTCGACGCCGAACTCGGCCAGGCGCCCGGCCCGTCGCTCCGAGACCGACTCGAGCACCGCGACCGGTCGCAGGCTCAGGTCGCGGAGTGTGCGGCCGTTACTCAATCCCCAGAAGGTACGGGTACAGGGGCTGGCCGCCCTGGTGCACCTCGAGCGCCACGTCGGGGTACTCCTCGGAAAGCCATTCCTCGATCCGCCTCGTGTCGGCCACCCGCGCGCCCTCGCCCTCAATCAGGGTGACCAGCTCGTGCGAATCGTCGAGCAGCCGGCTGAGCAGCAGGCGGGTGCACACGACGGGATTGTCGGCGATGGCCACCACGCCGTCGCGCGAGATCCCGATGAAGTCGCCTTCGTGCACCTCGCCGGCATCGGTCACCGAGTCGCGCACCGCCCGGGTGACCTCGGCCGGCACAACCCGGGCGGCCGATTCGGTCATGGAGCCCACGTTGGTCTCGGCATCGGACGCAGGGTCGTAGGCCAGCAACGCGGCGAACCCCTCCACGATCGACCCAGTGGCCACGACGCGCACCGTCTTGCCGGTCAGCGAGTCGACCTGCTCGGCCACGGGCCGGATGTTCTTGTTGTTGGGCAGGATCACGACCTCGTCGGAGGGGACGGACTCGACCGCCTTCACGAGGTCGGCGGTGGCCGGGTTCATCGTCTGGCCGCCCACGACCAGATGGTGCACGCCGAGTGAGCGGAAGATGCGCCCGATGCCGTCGCCCGAGACGACGGCGACGACGCCCGTCGTGGGCGGCGGGCCCGTCCCCTCGACGCTCGGCCCCGCACCGGGGGCGCCGACGCTCTCGCGCACCCAGCGCTCCTCCTCGACCTGCTCGTCGAGGTCGGTCACCCGGATCCGGCGCGGCCGACCCACGTCGACCCCGGCCTCGACGGCCGCCCCCACGTCGTTGGTATGGATGTGGCAGTTCCACAGGCCGTCGCCCCCGACCACGACGATGGAGTCGCCGATGCCCGCCCACACCTCCTTGAAGGCCTCGATCGAATCGTCGGGCGCCGACAGCAGGTACATCACCTCGTAGCGCAGCTCACCCACGGCGTGCGTACCCCCGCCGATCCCGCCCTCGCCATCGCCCCCGCCGATCCCGCCCTCTCCATCGGGCCCGGCGGCCCACCAGCTCACGTTGAGCGAGGACAGGTCCGGCGCCTCGATCCCGGACGGCTCGGGCAGCGGCCGGCCGTCGAGCACCAGGAGGAACGCATCGAGCAGGAGCACGAAGCCGCTCCCGCCCGCGTCGACGACGCCCGCCCGGGCCAGGACCGGGAGCATCTCGGGCGTCCGCGCCAGCGCGTCGGCGGCCTCCTCTCGGGCGCGCTCGACGACGCCGAGGAGGCCGGAGCCGTCCGCGGCACCCTCGGCGGCCGCCGAGGCCACGGTGAGGATCGTGCCCTCCACCGGCCGCACCACGGCGCGGCGGGCCAGGTCCGAGGCGTGGCCCATGGCCTCGACCAGGAGCTCGGGGCCCACGCCGTCCTCCCCCGCCGAGGCCATCCGCTCGCTCATCCCCCGCAGCAGCTGCGACAGGATCACGCCCGAGTTGCCCCTCGCCCCCATCAACGACCCGTGCCCGATCGCCTTGCAGACCTCCCCCAGCGGGGCCCCCGGGTCCACGCCTTCCAGCTCGCTGACCACGGCCTCCAGCGTGAGCGCCATGTTCGTCCCGGTGTCCCCGTCGGGCACGGGGTAGACGTTGAGCCGGTTGATGTCGGTCTGGTGCGACCGCAGCGCATCCCGGTACCCCCCCATCACGGCGCGCAGGTCGTCGGCGCCGAGAGTCGCCCGGGAGGTCATGGCAGGTGATGCTAACCTTTGGGCCGTTCGTGAAGGCCTGCGTGCTCCGTCGACCGCGGCCTCCCTCAGGAAGGTTCACCCAATGGCATCTGTGTGCGAGATCTGCGGAAAGAAGCCCTCGTTCGGCATGAACGTGAGCCACTCGCACCGGCGCACCAAGCGCCGGTGGAACCCCAATGTCCAGCGGGTGCGAGCCATGGTGGGCGGCGCACCGAGGAGGCTGCACGTGTGCACCTCGTGCATCCGGGCCGGCAAGGTGACGAAGCCGCCGCGGCGCACCCACGAGGCGAGCCCCACGGCCTGAGACTGGCCTGCGCCCGCAGCCGCTCGGCGCTACCCGAGTCGGTGCTGCCAGCCCAACCGCTCGAGCGCCGCGTCGCCGAGCGTCCGTCGCGCGGGATCGGCCGTGCAGGTCCCCATCCGTATCGGCTCCCGGAGGCCCGCCGCCGCGAAGTCGCCGCGCAGGCCTTCGACGTCGTCCTCGCCGGCGGCGATGACCAGCTCGTAGTCCTCTCCACCCCCGAGGGCGTCGGCCAGGGTCGCCCCCGGGGCGACCGGCACGTCGCGCAGCACGAACCCGACCCCGGACGCATCGGCCAGGCGGTGCAGGTCGAGGGCGAGGCCGTCGGAGACGTCGATCATGGCGTGCGCGCCCGCCATCCGCGCCACCTGCCCCTCCCCGAGACGCGCCACCGGGCGCCGGTACGCGAGGCCGCCCGAGCCCCCAGCGCGCAACTCGCGCAGCCCGGCCGCGGAGCCGCCGCAGGCCCCGGTCACCAGCACCGCGTCACCCGGGAGTGCCCCCGACCGCGCCACGGGGGCGCCGCGTCCAGCCTCGACCGTCCCCAGCACCGTGACGGCCGCCACAAGCTCCCCCGCCCCCGACAGGTCGCCGCCGAGCAGCGGGCACCCGCTCGCCGACGACGCCTCGGCCATGCCGGCCATCACACCGAGGGCCAGCGCGCCGTCGCCCGAGCCGCCCGGGAGGCACAGCGCGACCAGCGCCCCCAGCGGCACCGCGCCCATGGCCGCCAGGTCGCTCAGCGCGCCCATCAGCGCCTTCCACCCCACGTCAGCGGGGGTGCAGACGGACAGGTCGACATGCACGCCCGCCACCACGCTGTCGACCGACACGACGACTCGCCCACCGCCGGGCACGTCGACCAGCGCGGCGTCGTCGCGCAGTCCGAACGGCTCGATTCCGTTTCCCAGCATGCCTCGGATACGCTCTAGGACCTCGTCCTCCCTGGCGAGTGGTGTCGTGTGCCGAGGTTTGGGGGATCCCACGTCACATGCCTAGCATTGGACTCCGCCGAAACCGGCCGGACGAAGGAGCAGATCCCCCCCAAATGGCGCCCACGAAGAACGCGAAACTCCTGGCTTGGGTCGACGAGGTGGCCGCGCTGACCACCCCCGATTCGGTCCACTGGTGCGACGGCTCGGCCGACGAGTACGACCGGATGTGCCAGGAGCTGGTCGACTCCGGCACCTTCACCCGGTTGAGCGACGCCAAGCGCCCCAACAGCTACTGGTCCCACTCCGATCCCGGTGACGTGGCCCGGGTGGAGGACCGCACCTTCATCTGCTCCGAGAAGGAGATCGACGCCGGCCCGACCAACAACTGGTGTGACCCGGCCGAGATGCGCCAGACGCTCGACGGCCTCTTCGAGGGCTCCATGAAGGGCCGCACCATGTACGTGGTCCCCTTCTCCATGGGCCCGCTCGGCTCGGACATCGCGCACATCGGCGTGCAGCTCACCGACTCGGCCTACGTGGCGGTCTCCATGCGCATCATGACCCGCATGGGTACCGGCGCCTTGGAGGTGCTGGGCGACGACGGGATGTTCGTCCCATGCCTGCACTCGGTGGGGGCTCCGCTCCAGCCCGGTGAGGCCGACGTCGCGTGGCCCTGCAACGCGGACAACAAGTACATCGTCCACTTCCCCGAGACCCGCGAGATCGTCTCGTACGGCTCGGGCTACGGGGGCAACGCCCTGCTGGGCAAGAAGTGCTTCGCGCTGCGCATCGCCTCGGTCATGGCCCGCGACAACGGCTGGCTGGCCGAGCACATGCTGATCCTCAAGCTCACCTCCCCCGAGGGCGAGACCCGCTACGTC
Source organism: uncultured Acidimicrobiaceae bacterium (assembly GCA_963837125.1). Taxonomy (GTDB): domain Bacteria; phylum Actinomycetota; class Acidimicrobiia; order Acidimicrobiales; family RAAP-2; genus Bog-473. Next base: position 100,108 of record CAWILW010000009.1, read on the forward strand.
ACCGGTGCATTTCCGTCCGCCTGCGGCAAGACCAACCTGGCCATGCTCATCCCGTCCATCGAGGGGTGGAAGGTCGAGACGGTGGGCGACGACATCTGCTGGATGAAGTTCGGCGCCGACGGCCGCCTCTACGCCATCAATCCCGAGGCCGGCTTCTTCGGCGTCGCCCCGGGCACGAACACGCACACCAACCTCAACGCCATCTTGACCCTCGACGGCAACTGCATCTTCACGAACACGGCGCTGACCGACGACGGCGACATCTGGTGGGAAGGTATGACGGACGAGCCCCCGGCCCACCTGACCGACTGGAAGGGTGAGGACTGGACGCCGGAGATGGGCACGCCGGCGGCCCACCCCAACGCGCGCTTCACCGCCCCTGCCGCCCAGGACCCGGCCATCGCCCCCGAGTGGGAGGACCCCAAGGGCGTTCCCATCAGCGCCATTCTGCTCGGCGGCCGCCGCGGCTCGGTCGTCCCGCTGGTGTTCCAGTCCCACGACTGGGACCACGGCGTGTTCCTCGGTTCGATCATGGCGTCGGAGACGACGGCCGCGCAGGCCGGAGCGGTGGGCAATTTGCGCCGCGACCCCTTCGCCATGCTGCCGTTCTGCGGCTACAACATGGCCGACTACTTCGCGCACTGGCTCCGCATCGGTGCGGAAGCGCCCGACCGCGACGCCCTGCCGAAGATCTTCTACGTCAACTGGTTCCGCAAGGACGCGGACGGCAAGTTCCTCTGGCCCGGCTACGGCGAGAACTCGCGCGTGCTGGAGTGGATCTTCAACCGCGTGGCGGACAAGGCTCCGGCCACAGAGACGCCGATCGGCTCGGTCCCCACGGTCGAAGCGATCGACACCACGGGCCTCGAGGTCACCGGTGCGCAGATGGAAGAGCTGCTGCACGTCGACATCGAGGGCTGGCGGGCCGAGGTGCCTCTCGTCAAGGAGTACTACGCCGCGCTTCGGCGACCGGCTCCCGCAGGCGCTCACCGATCAGGTGGACACGCTCGAGAAGCGGCTCGGGTAACCGCCGGGGGCGGACATGCGCTCGTCCCGTTGGGGGCGGGCAGTGCGCTCGTCCCGCCGGGGGCGGGCAGTGCGCTCAGCCCCCCGCCTCACCCACCTCGCCCAGGTCGCCGATGTCCCGGATGCCCCGCGCCAGGCGCGGTGCGTGCACGGCGCGACGCCCCGAGACGTAGGAGAGGCCGCCCAGCGCGGCCAGCACCGCCATCGTGGCGTCGCCCTGCGGCAGGGTGAAGGCGATGACCACGGGGATCAGCGAGCCCACCACCCAGACCAGCTGTTGGCGCATGCCGAACCGTGCGAAGGCCCGGCCCTGGGCCGACTGGGGGATCAGGCGCTGGGTCATGGAGTCGAAGGAGGGCTGCGCCACCGCGCCGCACAGCCCAACCATGAAGGCGAGCACGACCTGCGCCAGCAGCGTGCCCCACACGGCCACGCCGGCCGCCGAGATCGCCATGAGCCACAGCGAGCACAGCAGCAGCTGCTGCTCGGTCATGTGCTTGCGCAGCCGCCCGACGAGGATCAGGCCCACGATGGCACCCGCCCCGCTGGCCGCCAGCACGAACCCGTACCAGTACAGGCCGACTCCCTTCATGCGCCGCAGCCCGAAGGCCAGCATGAAGATCATGAACCCCTGCAGGCCGCGGATGATGCACATCGCGGTCAGCCCGAGCATCACCTCGGGGTGGCCGATCGGCTGCAGGCGCATGAGGTCCTGCTCGCGCGCGACGGCGTCGCCGGGACGCCCGTACTCGCGGACCCGCGTCGCGTCGTCGGTCCACAGGCTGTCCGCGCGGCGCCCAGAGAGGACCGGCAGGCGCGCACCCGCGACGGCGGCCCCGACGAACACGATCGTGGCGAGGACGAGCACGGCAGGTGAGCCGCCGAGCTTGTAGAGGATCACCGCGGGCACCGAGACGACGAACCCGGCCAGCGTGCCGATCAGCGTCAGTCGGGCGTTGACGCTGGCGTAGCCGGCCGGCTCCCCCGCTTCGTCCGGCCCGCTCAGCGCCGCCATCTCCGGGACCAGCGCCCCCTTGGTGACGAGGTAGAGCTTGGAGCAGACCAGCACCAGGAACGCCAGGGGGAACAGGAGCAGGCCGTGGATGTGCATCGCCATCAGCGGGCACAGGACGGCCCGCCCGATGGCCGACGAGACGACCATCGCCCGCCGCGCGCCGCGGCTGCGGTCGATCAGCGGTCCCAGCAGGGGTGACACGATGGCGAAGGGCGCCAGTGTGAAGAGGAGGTAGAGCAGCACCTTGTGATCGGCGGCATCGGGCGAGATGGAGAAGAACAGCGACCCCGCCAACGAGATCGTGACCAGGGTGTCGCCCCCCAGCATCGCTGATTGCACCAGCGAGAGGCGGCCGATCGGGTTGGACTGGTCGAACAGGTCCTGTTGGGCCTGCCGCGCCATGTCCTTGAACTGCTCGATCCTCGGCGCTTTCGCCACCAGGCCAATGTACGGTGTGCCGTGACCGTCCATGCGTACGTCCTGATCCAGACCGACGTCGGCAAGGCGGCCCAGGTGGCCCACCAGGTGAGCGCCGTCGACGGCGTCGTCCTGGCCGACGGGGTGACCGGACCCTACGACGTCATCGCCCGCGCCGAGGCGACGTCCATGAACGAGCTCGGCCGCATGGTCGTGCGCGACATCCAGCAGATCGAGGGCATCACCCGTACCATCACCTGTCCCGTCGTTCGCATTTAGACCCCTGCACACGCCGGGCGGGCGTGGCTCCCGTGCCTACGCAGCCGGCGACGGCTGCGGGCCGGCCACTTCGGGTGCCGTCCAGTCGACATCGGGCCGCTTCACCACGATGGCGTGCTCGAGCTCGACGAGTTCGACGAGCTCGGTCGACGGCTCGGGGCCGCAGTCCGTGAGCGAGTCCTTCAATCGCCGGTAGGCGCGCGTGGCCTCGAGGTGCCGGCCGCTGCGATAGAGCGCCAGCATGAGCTGCGCCCGGCGGCGCTGGCGTAGCGGCTCCGCCTCTACCGCAGGCCAGAGGTCAGCCACCTGCTCGCTCGCCTTGCGCTCCATCAGCCCGACAGACTCGGCCGGGCCCATGGGCCCGTCGACCAGGTCAAGGAGGGGCTCTCCCTGCCAGAGGTCGAGAGCGCGACCGACTTCTTGCCTCGTAGGCTACCGTCCGGCGCCTTACTGCGGATCTACCGGGGGTCGTACAGTCCGGGGCGACGTCTCGAGGCGGAAGTCGCCCCGGGACGGAACACCGAGCATCGAGTTGGGGAGAAGCAGGATGCGAGATCCGCAGACAGGTCATCCAGCCGGAATCGACAACCGATTTCCGGGGGCTCGGCGACCATTGCAACAGGGAGGAGAGGGAGCACATGAGCACCACCATCCATCGGCGCGTCGCGCGCTCGCCCGGTGACACATTGCGCCGCGGCGTCGTGTTGTTGCTGGCGACGTCATGCACGATCATCTCGGCGCTGGCGCTCAGTGCGCCCGCGGGGGCAGCGAAGCCCTTCGGGCCACATGCTGTCGGGAACTTGTCCCAAAGAGAGAGCTCGCCGGCGGTACACGCCAATGCCGCCGGTACACCGCTGACCCTGGCCAACATCGTCGTCACGGACCTGTCGACCAACCAGGCAGCGTTGTACACCACGTCGGCGGTCAGCCCCCATAACGGTTGCGGGCAAAGCCAGACGTTCATCTGCTTGACGCTGGGCGGCGTCGGCGGCTTCACAATGACTGTCAGCTCGCCGCTCCAGGCGGGTCAGGTGTACTCCAACCTCATGGGGCAGGCAACGGTCAGTGCCAACGGTGCATCATGCGGGGAGTTCAGCAACGCGGGACCAGCATCGGTCTTCGACGTCGAGCTAGATCAGTACCACCCGGTAATCGCGACAATGGCGAACCCCACTCCCTACGACGCCTTCGGGGCCCAGTTCGACTGTACCAACCCCGCCTTCGACATCTCGGGAACGATCGCCTACAACATCGTCCCGACCGACCCTGGGAACGGCTACTACGTGTTCGGCCGGCAGGGTGAGTTGGCCGGCTTCGGCAACGACGCCTACCTCGTCTATCTGAACGGCGCGGCCGACTACAACCTGAACGCTCCGATCGTGGGCATGGCGGCCACACCGGACGGCGCCGGCTACTGGATGGTCGGTCGGGACGGCGGCGTGTATTCGAGCGGTGACGCGGGCTTCTACGGCTCGACGGGCAGCCTGACCCTGAACAAGCCGGTGGTGGGCATGGCGGCGACTCCCGATGGGAAGGGCTATTGGTTCGTGGCCTCCGACGGCGGCATCTTCGCCTACGGCGACGCCGGGTTCTACGGCTCGACGGGGAGCATCCACCTGAACAAGCCCATCGTCGGCATGGCGGCGACGCCCTCGGGGCACGGCTACTGGCTGGTCGCCTCCGATGGGGGGATCTTCGCCTACGGCGACGCCGGGTTTTACGGCTCGACGGGCAACTTGAGCCTGAACAAGCCGGTGGTCGGCATGGTGCCGACCCCCTCCGGCAACGGCTACTGGTTCGTGGCCTCAGACGGCGGGATCTTCAGCTACGGCGACGCCGGGTTCTACGGCTCGACGGGGAGCATCATGCTCAACCAGCCCATCGTCGGAATGGCGGCCGCACCCGACGGCCGCGGGTACTGGTTCGTGGCCTCCGACGGCGGGATCTTCAGCTACGGCTCCGCCGGCTTCTCCGGCAGCCTCGGCGGCAGCGGGCTGACTGATATAGCGGGGATGGCGCTCGGCACCTAGCGTCTGACCGAGCCCACCAGCGCGGAAGAACAGAGGGGCCCGCAAGGGCCTCTCTGTTCGCGCCCGGACTCAGCTCAGCGCGCCCGACTGCTGCAGCTTGGCGATCGCCCCTTCGTCCAGGCCCCACTCGACCAGCCCCGACACCGTGTCGGCCCCGGGGGGCGACGGCGGGCGGCTGACCACCGACGGCGTCCGGCTGAACCGTGGCGCGGGCGCCGGCTGGACGGCCCCGTCCACCTCAATGAAGGTGGACCGCGCCACGTTGTGGGGGTGCCGGTGCGCCTCCCACGCCGAGAGCACCGGCGCCACGCAGGCGTCGGTGCCGTCGAAGACGGCCGTCCACTCGTCGCGCGTCTTGGTGAGGAACTCCGCCGCGAACCGCTCCTTCAGGGCCGGCCACTCGTCGCGCGCCATCTGCGCCGGCAACGACGCGTCGTCGGCCAGCCCGAGGCCCTGGAGCAGCGCGGCATAGAACTGCGACTCGATCGCGCCGACGGCCATCCATTGCCCGTCGGCGGTCTCGTAGACCTCGTAGAAGGGGGCGCCGGTGTCGAGCATGTTGGCGCCGCGCTCGTCGTTCCAGATGCCGTAGAGGTGGAAGGCATGGATCATCGTCATGAGCGACGCCGACCCGTCGACCATGGCGGCGTCGACGACCTGTCCCTCTCCTGACCGCGCTGCCTCGAGGAGCGCAGCCACCATGCCGAAGGCGAGCAGCATGCCGCCGCCGCCGAAGTCGCCCACCAGGTTCAGGGGCGGCACCGGTGCCGAGTCGGCCCGACCGAGCGACCACAGGGCGCCCCCGATCGCGATGTAGTCGATGTCGTGCCCGGCCATCGGCGCCATGGGCCCGTCCTGGCCCCACCCGGTCATGCGGCCGTAGACGAGGCGCCGGTTCCGCTCCAAGCACGCCTCGGGCCCGACCCCGAGCCGCTCGGCCACCCCGGGGCGGAAGCCCTCGATGAGCCCGTCCGCCTGCTCGACCAGCCCCAGGACGAGCTCGACCGCGTCGGGGTTCTTGAGGTCGATCCCGACCGACGGCCGAGACCGGTTCAACAGGTCCCAGTGGGGCCCGGCCCCCGAGGCGCGGATCTCCTCGCCCCGCTCGACCGCACCGGGCGCCGCCCGCTCCAGTCGCAGCACCTGCGCGCCGGCGTCGGCCAGCATCATGCAGGTGTAGGGCGCGGGCCCGATGCCCGCCAGCTCGATGATCTTGATCCCGCTCAGCGGTCCACTCCGGTCGGCCATCGCAGGATCGTGACCCGGGCCGCCCACGACGGTCAAGCCGGCCCGCTCTGGGTCAAGCTGGGGCCGTGCCGACCGCCCGCGCCCCCGGACGAGTGACCATCGTCGGCGACCACACCGACTACAACGGCGGCCTGTCGCTGCCCATGGCGATCGAGCTGGCCACCGAGGTGGCGTTCACGCCGAAGCCGGGCAGCTTCCTCTTCGGCATCCACTCGGACCAGTTCCCCGACGAGCCCCTCGAGATCGCGTTGGGCAGCACCGCCCCGGTTCCCCCCCACGCCCTCCTGGCGGCCGGGCTCCTCCGCCTGCGGCCGCCGCCCAGCGGCGGCCGCGCCCGGGTCACCAGCACCGTCCCGGTGGGGGCGGGCCTGTCCTCCAGCGCCGCCTTCGCGGTCGCGCTCCTCCTCGCCATCGGCCACGACCCCGATCCGCTGGCGCTCGCCCGAACATGCCAGGACGCCGAGCGCAGCGCCGGGTCGCAGGTAGGCCTGCTCGATCCGCTCACCATCGCCGCCGCCAGCGCCGGTCACGCGCTGCAGGTCGACTTCGCCACGCTCCAGTGGCGTCAGGTGCGCGTCCCCGACGACGCCGCCTTCGTCATCGTGCACAGCGAGGTCCCGCGCCTTCTCAGCGCGACCCCCTACGCCACGCGGCGCGCCGAGAGCGAGCGCGCCGCCCACATCCTCGGGCGCCCGCTCGGCACCTGTGAGCTCGGCGACCTCAGCGCGATCGGTGACCCCGTGCTGCGCCGGCGGGCCCGCCACGTGGTCACCGAGTGCGCCAGGGTGCGCGAGGCCGAACGGCTCCTGGCCCGGGGCAACCTGGTCGGCCTCGGCACGGTCATGACCGAGGGGCACCGCAGCCTGGCGACGGACTACCGGGTGTCGGTGCCCGAGGTCGACGAGCTGGTCGAGCAGCTACTGGCGCAGCCCGGCGTCCTCGGCGCCCGCATGACCGGCGGCGGTTTCGGCGGCTGCGTGATCGCGCTGTGCCAGGGTGACTCGCCCGCCCTGGACCCCGCGTCGCACGGGCCTCGCCGCGCCTGGCGCGTCAGTCCGTCTGCCGGCGCAGCGCTTCTCGGGACGTAGCCACCAGGGCGTCGAGCACGCCCGCGGCACGGCCGCCGTCGATCGATCCGGCCGCCACCTCCAGGCCGTCTTCGAGGCGCTCGACGCGTCCCGCCACCAGCAACGCCGCCGCGGCGTTGAGGACCCCGATGTCCCGCCGGGCGCCCGTCTCGCCCTGGAGCACCGAGCGGATGGCGGCCGCGTTGAAGGCGGCGTCCCCGCCCCGCAGGTCCGCCATCGTCGCAGGCGCGAGCCCCAACGCGGCCGGGTCGACCCTCCAGGTGGACGTCTCGAACTCCCCGGTGCCGTCGCCGCGCACCTCGAGCACGCTCGAGGGCGCCGTGACGCTCAGCTCGTCCAGTCCGTCGTCGGCGTGCACGATCAAGGCATGGCGGCTGCCCGTCGCCCCGAAGACGCCGGCCATGATCGGCCCCATCGCCGGGTCGCTGACGCCGACCAGCTGGTGCGTGACCCGGGCCGGGTTGACGAGCGGTCCGAGGAAGTTGAAGACGGTGGGCACGCCCAGCTCCTTGCGCACCGGGCCGACGAAGCGCATCGCCGGGTGGAAGCGCTGTGCGAAGCAGAACCCCATACCGGCCTCCGCCACGCAGCGCGCGACCCCCTCGGGTCCGATCTCGATCGCCACACCCAGCGCCTCGAGCACGTCCGCCGTGCCCACCGACGAGGACGCGGCGCGGTTACCGTGCTTGCACACCGGCACGCCGCAGCCCGCAGTGATGAAGGCAGCCAGGGTCGTCACGTTGATGCTGGCCAGCCGGTCACCACCCGTCCCGACCAGGTCCACGGTCACGGCGTCGTCGGGCGCGGGGCCCAGGGGGCACGGCACCGCGGCGTCGAGCATGGCCCGGGCCAACCCGGTCACCTCTTCAGCCGTCTCCCCCTTCGCGTGCAGCAGCGTGAGGAAGGCGCCGATCTGCGCCGGGGTCGCGTCGCCGCGCAGCACGACGCCGAGCGCGTCCTCGGCCTCCCCGGCGCTGAGCGACTCCCGACGCGACAGCCGGGCCAGGACGTCGGGCCAGCTCAGTCCCACCACAGGTCCCGGTCCAGCACGCCCCGGGCGATCAGGCCCAGTTGCACCTGCGACGTGCCCTCCACGATGGTGAGCTGCTTGGCGTCGCGGTACCACTGCTCGGTGGGGTGATCCTCCATGTAGCCCGCTGCGCCGAGGAGCTGGACGGCCAGCGACGAGGCACGCACGGCCAGCTCCGTCGCGTGGTACTTGGCCATGGAGAGGAACGGGACGTACTCCTTGGTGAACTTCCCGGCGTCGGCCAGGACCGCCGCCCGGTAGGTCAACAGGCGCGCCGCCTCGATGTCGACGGCGCACTTGGCGATCTCCCACTGAATGCCCTGGAAGTCGGCGATGGTCTTGCCGAAGGCCGCCCGCTGCTGGACGTACTCGGTGGCGTACATCAGCGCACCCTCCGCCAGGCCGATGCCACGGGCGGCCACGATCGGGCGCATGGCGTTGAGGCCGAGCATGGCCAGGCGGAACCCGCCGACCTCGCCGATCACGTTCTCGGCGGGAACGTGGACGTCGGTGAGGAGCAATTCCCCGGTGTCGACCCCGCGCACCCCCATCTTGTGATCGGTGCGCCCGACCTCCACCCCGTCCCAGGCGTGTTCCACGATGAAGGCCGTGACCGAGTCGTGGGACCGGCTCGCCGGATCGCTCGTCTTGGCGAAGACGGTGTACCAGTCGGCCTCTCGCACTCCGGACATCCAGCACTTGGTGCCGTTGAGGACCCAGCCGCCCGCGGACCCGTCGTCGGGCTCGCCCCGGGTGCGCATCCCCATGACGTCGCTGCCGGCCTGGGGCTCGGAGAGCCCGAAAGCGGCCCGGGCCGTGCCGTCGCAGATACCCGGCAGGTACCGCCTCCGCTGCTCCTCGGTGCCGGCGATCATGACCGGCCCCGTCGGCAGCCGGGTCAGCAGGAGCATCAGTGCGGCGCTGTTGGAGTACTTGGCCACCTCCTCGATGGCGATCGCCAGCCCCAGGATCCCGGCGTCGGACCCGCCGTACTCCTCTGGGATGCACAGGCCGAGCAGGCCCGCATCCCGGAACGCCTCGAAGAGGTCGGTCGGGTAGGCCCCCTCCTTGTCGATCGCCCGCGCCCGGGGCTTCACCTTGTCCTGGGCGAGGCGACGCACGGAGTGGCGCAGCTCGACCAGCTCGTCGGGGAGGTCAAAAAGCACCGGCGAAGGCTACCGGACCGTCCGGCCAGGTATTTTCTTCTTCTTGTCCCGCGACGACCCCGAGAAACACGAGTCGACCGGACCCGAAGCGGTCTCGTCCGAGTCATCCCGGTCCCGGGCCGACGTCCAAGCTCAGCTCCGCAAGCAGCGGAAGAAGGAGCAGCGACAGCGGCACCGATGGCGGCGGCGCGCCCTCTACACGCTCTCCTTCATCATCTTGTTCGCCGCCGTCGGCGTCGGGGGCCTCTACGTCTACGCCACGTATCGCTACGATCAGATCAAGAAGATCCACGCCAAGCACCTCGTGGCCGCGGCCCCGCCAGGGAAGCCCTTCAACCTCCTCCTGGTCGGGTCGGACTCGCGGGCCTTCGTCTCCAACTCGACCCAGGTCAACGCCTTCGGCAACGAGTCCACTGCGGGAGGCCAGCGCAGCGACGTGACGATGGTGGCCCGCTTCGACCCCGCCACCAAGAGCGTGACCGTGCTGTCGATCCCCCGCGACCTGTGGGTCGACATCCCCGGCAGCGGCCCGGTCTCGGGCATGAACCGGATCAACGCGGCCTACGACTCGGGGCCTGACCTCCTCGTCCACACCATTGAGCGGGACCTCGACATCCCGATCAACCACTACGTGTCGGTGGGTTTCCCCGGGTTCTCGGGCATGGTGAACGCGTTGGGCGGCATCGACCTGAACTTCCCGACTCCGGTCAAGGACCAGTACACGGGGCTCGACGTGACCACCACCGGCTGCCAGACCGTGGACGGCACGGTGGCGCTGCAGCTGGTGCGCAGCCGGCACCTGTACTACGAGAACGCCAACGGCTACTGGGAGTACGACGGCCTGTCAGACCTCAGCCGAATCCAGCGCCAGGACGCCTTCTTCCGGGCGGTCCTGGCCAAGGTCAACGCCTCCATCACGAACCCCTTCACCATCAACTCCTTCATCGGGTCCGCGGTGGGGAACCTGACCATCGACGACACCTTGACCCAGAGCGACCTCTTCCATCTCGCCCAGGATTTCCGCGGCATCCCGTCTTCCAAGCTGAAGACCGAGACCCTGCCGACGACCTCGTTCACCACCGACGGCGGCGCCGCGGTCCTGAAGTTGGCCCAGCCCTACGCCCAGGACATGATCGACGCCTTCAACGCGATCGGAACGCCCGCCGCTCCGCCCGTGACGGCGACGGGGCACACGGGCACAAAGACGACGGTGCCGACGGAGGCCCACGGCGTCGTCGACGTGAACGTCATGAATGCCTCGAGCGTCAGCGACCTCGCGCGCAGCACGGCCAGCGCGCTCACCGCCCAGGGTTTCAAGGTCGCCCAGATCGCCGACGCATCGTCGCCCCTCGCCGCGGGCGCGCCCTCGGAGATCCTCTACGGTCCCTCCGGCTTCGGCGCGGCGCTCACCCTGGACTCGGTGCTGAGCGGGCCGGTCACCTACCTGGCCGACTCGAGCCTGAGCGGCCAGACCGTCACCCTCCTGATCGCCGGATCCGCGCTCTCCGTGACCGGTGCGTCAGGCGCGGGCACGACCACGACGACACCCGGCGGGTCGACGACCACGACGACGATCCCCTCGGACGTCTACACGAACACCCAGCCCGAACCCTGGAACCCCGTCCCCTGCACCATGGGCCAGTCGACGCAGGCGTCGCCGAGCACGACGACGACCCACAAGTTGCGCTAGTTGCCTCTACTCGGGACGGTCCGGTGTGCGCCGGGGTCGGCTCAGGCGGACTTGCGGCGCTGCCGCACGATCCGCCTGCGCTCCCGCTCGGTCGTGCCGCCCCAGATCCCCTCACGCTCGCGGTGGGCCAGGGCGTGCTCCAGGCACGCCTGACGGACCGGGCAGACGGCGCAGACAGCCTTGGCCTCGGCCGCGTCGGCCTCGTCCTCGGTCACCGGGTAGAACGCCTCGACGTCCAGGCCCCGGCAGGCGGCTTGCTTGCGCCACGTGGTGGCGATCATGGGAAACACTTCCTCGTAAACGGACAACTGGGTGGATACTTGCTTTCGCCCTGCTCGGGGGCCCTTTCGGCACACAGTCCGACGGCACCATCCCCGAATTTCGGCGAACGAAGAGTATGGCCTACGGCGTGAGCGCCTGTAAAGGCTTGCGCACAGAATTGTCCCTGGTCAGCCAATAGGTAGGCGCTTTGTTGTGCCGTCCAGGTCCCCGAGCAGCTCGCGTCGGACCTCGGGGGCCAGCACGGTCCGGGCCTCGTAGGCAGGGTGGGTGGCCACCAGGGCCACCTCGCGGGCGGAGCGGAAGGCCGCTACCTGGGCCGCGGTGAAGCCGAAGCGCAGATAGTGGACGGCCGGCGTGACCGTGTCCCGAGTGAGGGCGGCGGCGTGCTGGGCCTCGGGGACGCTGGGCACCACGTGACCGTCGACCGAGACGCCGAGCTGGCGCTCGATCCCCACCAGGCGGGGCAGCCACTCCCGCAGCGCTCCGTCGGACGTCAGCTCAATGAAGAGGGTCGCCGACAGCTCCCGCTCGCCGGGAAGCAGCCGGTTGTAGATGTCGAGCTCGACCTGCATCGCCTCGTCGCTGATGATCTTCTCGACCCGGGCCATCTCCTGCACCTGGAAGCGCACCGTGTCGGCGCATTCGAAGACCACGGTCATGATCGGCCCCAGCCCCACGCGCCGGTTGCGCTTGCGCGCAATGACCCGCGCCCGGTAGTCCTCCCGCACCCGCTCGTACGCCCGCAGGTCCAGGACGTCGTCCAGCGTCAGGCCGCCCGTCGGGCCCGACTCGCCGATGACCGCCTCCGTCACCGGTCGCCTCCCTCGTCGAGTCCGTACGCCCGCGCCATCAGCTGCATCGGGTGGACCGGTTGCGTCCCGGTCTCTTGCAGGATCGACCCGTTGGCCAGGTGGCAGTCGCCGCACACGACCTCGTTGCCGGCCGCCTCGATCTCGCGTCCGAGCGGCGCCGCGACCCGGCGCGCCAGCTCGTAGTTCTCGGCCCGGTAGCCCCACGTCCCGTCGATGCCCGAGCAGCGTTGGACGATGGAGCACTTCACCCCGGCCACCTTCAGGAGATCGCGGCTGCGCAGGCCGACGTTCTGCGCCTGCAGGTGGCAGGCCACGTGGTAGGTCACGGCGTCGGGCACCGTGCCGTCGTCGCGGCCGGGGAACTCGTCACGCAGTCCGAACGGGTCGTCCGCGTCACGCTGGCGTCGCATCAGGTACTCGGCGGGATCGAAGGTGTGCGAGGCCACCAGGTCGGCATCGGGCCCCTTGGCGTATATGGGGTAGTCCCTCTTCACGACATAGGCGCAGGTCGGCTGGGCCACGATGACGTCGCGGCCCGCCCGCACCTCGGCGGCCAGGGCGGCGACGTTGCACCGGGCGGTCTTGGTGAATTCCTCCACGTGCCCCGAGTGCAGCCACGGGGCACCACAGCACCTGGTGCCCTCGGGGAGGCTGCACTCGACGCCGTTGTGCTCGTACACCTCGACGATGGCGCGGCCGACCTCGGGCTCCATGTACTCGACGAAACAGGTGGGGAACACCGAGACGGCTCCCGCTCCCCGGGGAGCGCCGGCCGGATGCCCCCTTCGCCGCCGGAACCAGGTCGTGAAGCGCTGCTTGGCGTACGGCGGGAGCAGGCGCTCGGAGGCCAGGCCGACCGTCTTCTCCATGACCCGGCGCGGCCATGAGCCCGGCGTGCCGGTGACCCAATTGACCAGAGGCGCCGCAGGGACCGAGGCGCGCCCCAGCAGGTCCGTGCGCGCCAGGAACTGGTCGGTCAACCGCTCCTTCACACCGACCCCCTGCTGCTGGCGCACGGCGTGCACCCGGCTCATCAGGCGGGGGAAATCGAGCTCCCACTCGTGCGGTGGCACGTAAGGGCACTTCACGTAGCAGAGCTTGCACTGGTAGCACTCGTCGACCACCTGGTCCCGCTCCGCGTCGGTCAGCGCCGAGGCATCACCGTCGTTGGCGTCGACGAACGTGAACAACGTGGGGAACGACGGGCACAGGTTGAAGCAGAGGCGACATCCGTGGCACAGATCGAAGACGCGGTCGACCTCTGCCCGGAGCGCGCCCGGGTCGAGGTATTTGGGATCGGTGGGGTCGTATGTGGCGGTCACTATGGCCGCCGCGCCAGCGAGACGGACTGCCTACGAGACGGACTCGAGTCCCTGCGTGAAGCGGCCTGCGTGCGACTTCTCCGCCTTGGCCAACGTTTCGAGCCACTCGGCGATCTCCACGAAGCCCTCGTCGCGGGCCGTCTTGGCGAAGCCGGGGTACATCTCGGTGTACTCGTAGGTCTCGCCCTCAATGGCGGACTTGAGGTTGTCCTCGGTGGCGCCGACGGGCACCCCGGTCACCGGGTCGCCGACTTCCCTGAGGAAGTCGAAGTGCCCGAACGTGTGCCCGGTCTCGCCTTCGGCCACCGAGCGGAACAGGGCGGCAACGTCGGGGTAGCCCTCGACGTCGGCCTTCTGGGCGAAGTAGAGGTAGCGGCGGTTCGCCTGGCTCTCGCCGGCGAAGGCCGTCTTGAGGTTGGACTCGGTCTGGGTCCCCTTCAGTGCTGGCATGGAGTGTGCTTCCCTTTCTTTCGTTTGTTACTCGTGATCTCTTAGCCTGATCAGGCGGTGTGGTTCGCCGTCCCGGCCCCGCTCGGCGCGTGACGGCACTCGTCACACAGTCCCCGGAAGACGACCTCGGCGCTGTCGACGTCGAAGCCCTGGGCGGCCCGGCGGGGCACCGTGAGGCCGGGGAGGTCCGCAGCCAGGTCGCGCACCTTGCCACAGGAGCGGCACACCAGATGGTGGTGCACCCGCTCCACGTTGGGGTCGAAGCGGGCCGAGCCCGTGCCCACGTCGAGGACCGAGATGGCTCCCAGCTCGGCCAGGTCGTTCAGTGTCTGGTAGACGGTCTTGAGCGAGACGTTGGGCATCTCGCGCCGAACCCTCTCGTGCACCCGCTCCGCCGATGGATGGGTGACGTCGTCCTCCAGGGCCCGGAAGATGCACTGGCGCTGGGCCGTGATCTTGCGGCCGTGGGTTCGGAACAGATCGGTGAGTGCGTCCGGTGACTGCATCGCCTGGTCACCCTAGCGGGCGACCGTCCCATTTTGACAATCGTTGTCGAAATCGCCTGCCCACCTGCGGCGGGTCCGGTCCGTGCCCCCGCCCCCGGAGGGGCCGAAAGCCCCTAGGCAACGTGGCAGAGGGGCGGCAGGGTGGAGGCGGGTGCCGGCACGCTCACTGTGGTGCGCGCCCCCAGGAGGAAACGATGACGATGGAGCAGACGATGGAGCAGGGGACGCCACCCCAGGCGAAAACGGCCAAGCAGGTCGTGCACCTGACGCCGCAGGATCGGGCCCTGCTGGGCAAGGAGGCGCGGGTCCGCGTGCCGAGAGCCGCCCACGCGGCTTTCGAGCCCTCCTCGTCTCGTCCCGACCCGGTCAGCCTCCTGGAGCGCCAGGCCGTCACCCGGGTGCCCGAGCTCGTGCCGATCCGTTACGGGCGCATGCTCGTCTCGCCGTTCACCTTCTTCCGCGGCGCCGCCCTGATCATGGCCTCCGACCTGGCCACGACGCCTCGCTCGGGACTGACCGCCCAGATCTGCGGCGACGCCCACCTGAGCAACTTCGGGCTGTTCGCATCACCCGAACGGGCGATGATGTTCGACGTCAACGATTTCGACGAGACGCTGCCGGGACCCTGGGAGTGGGACCTCAAGCGGCTGGCGGCGAGCGTCGTCATCGCCGGGAGGAACGAGAGCTTCTCCACGAAGGACTGCGCCGCCGCCGCCCGGGCCGTCGGGGCGACGTACCGCAAGGAGATGCGGGGCCTGGCCGAGTCGGGCAACCTCGCTGTGTGGTACTCGCGGGTCGACATCGAGGGGATCATCGCCGGCCTCTCCGCCCGGGCCGCGACCGCGACCAGCAAGGCGAAGTCCAAGCGCAACGAGCAGATGGCGGCCAAGGCGTCGTCGATCGTCGCGAAGTCACGCACCAAGGACTCGCTCCAGGCCCTGGCCAAGCTCACCACGGTGGTGGACGGACAGCGCCGGATCATCAGCGATCCCCCGCTGGTCGTCCCCCTCGCCGAGCTCTTGAGCGAGAGCGAGGCCGAACGGATGATGCAAGCGCTGCACGGGTTGGTCCGCAGCTACCGCCGCACCCTGCAGAGCGACCGTCGCCACCTCCTGGAGGACTACGAGCTCGTCGACGTGGCGCGCAAGGTCGTTGGTGTCGGCAGTGTCGGGACCCGGGCCTGGATCCTCCTGCTCCAGGGGCGAGACGGGAACGACCCGCTGTTCCTCCAGGCCAAGGAGGCCGAAGCCTCGGTCCTCGAGGAGTTCGTGGGCAAGAGCAAATACGCCAACCACGGTGAGCGCGTCGTCACCGGGCAGCACCTGATGCAGGCGGCCAGCGACATCTTCTTGGGCTGGCAGCGCGTCGAGGGCGTCGACGGGGTCTCGCGGGACTTCTACCTGCGCCAGCTCCGTGACTGGAAGGGGTCGTTCGAGGTCGAGGGCGCCCTCCCGAAGGGCCTCGCCATCTACTCGGGGGTCTGCGCCCAGGCGCTGGCCCGAGCCCATGCCCGCTCGGGCGACCGCATCGCCATCGCGTCGTACCTCGGGAACAGCACCACCTTCGACGATGCGCTCGTCGAGTTCGCCCAGACCTATGCCGACCAGAACGAGCGGGACTACGACGCGCTGCAGAAGGCGGTCGCGGACGGCCGGGTCAGAGCCGAGTCCGGGCTGTAGCCGGGTCCGCGCGAGAACTGCGACCCATGTCCTCCCCCAACATCCTGCTCATCATGACCGACGAGGAGCGCTACCCGCCGCCCTACGAGACCGACGCGGTCACGTCGTTCCGCACGCGCCACCTGACGTCGCGCGAATCGATCCGGTCCGGCGGTCTCGAGTTCCACCGTCATTACGCGGGCTCGACGGCGTGCACGCCCAGCCGGGCCACGCTCTTCACTGGCCAGTACCCGTCGCTGCACGGGGTGACGTCCACCGACGGCGTGGCCAAACAGGCCACCGACCCGAACATGAATTGGCTCGACCCCGACTCGGTGCCCACGCTCGGCGACTGGTTCCGCGCCGGCGGATACCAGACGCACTACCGGGGCAAATGGCACGTGTCGCACGCCGACCTGGTCATCCCGGGGACACACGAGGGGTTGATGGCATCCGACGACGCCGGGAAGCCGATTCCCGAGGCGGTCGAGGCCTACAAGAAGGCCGACCGGCTCGACCCGTTCGGCTTCTCGGGGTGGATCGGCCGGGAGCCGCATGGTGCGGCCAAATCCGACTGCGGCATGGTGCGCGACGGCGTCTTCGCGGAGCAGGTGGTCGAGTTGTTCGACGAGCTGGCCCGGGCCCGCCGCGATGGCCCGTGGCTGGCGGTGGCATCGTTCGTCAACCCCCACGACATTGCCTTCAACGGCTTCGGGTGGGAGCAGTTGCTCGGGTACGGCCCGCCGGACGACACGGTGCCCGACATCCCCGAGGCGCCCTCCCAGGGCGACGGCTTCGACGGGCGGCCACCCTGCCAGGAGGCCTTCAAGGCCCTGTGGCCGAAGATGATCTTCGAATCGGACGCCGACCTGGCCTACCGGCGCCTCTACTACTACCTGCAGAAGGTGGTCGACGAGTCCATCGGGCGGATCCTCGAGGCCCTCGAGACTTCGGGGATGTTCGACGACACGATCGTCGTGTTCACCTCCGACCACGGAGACCTGATCGGCGCCCACGGGGGCCTGGTGCAGAAGTGGTTCAACGTCTTCGACGAGGCGACACGCGTCCCGTTGCTGGTGTCGGGGCCGGGTGTCGCGACCGTCGACGGTGGGATCTCGGTGCCGACGAGCCACGTCGACCTCATCCCGACGCTGCTCGGGCTGGCCGGCATCGACCTCGAGCAGGCGACGGCGGGCGTGACGGCCCACCACGCGGAGGCGCACCCCCTGCCCGGTCGGGACCTGAGCGACGTCGTGACCGGCAAGGCCAGCGCCGCCTCGAAGGCCACACCGCTGTACTTCATGACCGAGGACAACCCCTCGAAGGGCCTGACCCAGACCAACATCCTGAGCGGCGCCGCATTCGAGCCGGTCGGCCAGCCGTCGCGGATCGAGTCGATCATCGCCACCCTGCCCACGGGTGCGGATGGGGCGGACGAGCTCTGGAAGCTCAACCACTACTACGAGCGACTGGACGACTGGAACGCCGAGCACGGCATCGCCAAGAACCCCTTTGCCGCCCCCGCGGCGGACCCCCTCTTCGAGCTGCACAACCTGAGCACCGACCCCGAGGAGCGCCACAACCGGGCCGCCGAGGACCGGGGGAACCTCAGCCGGTTGCGCTCGGTGCTGGAGGCACAGCGCGACGCCAAGCGGCGCCTGCCCGCGCACCGCAATCCCGTGCCCTGAGGATCGGGCGGGCCCTGAGCCCCGGGCGGGACGGCCTCAGCCCGCCGCCTCGAGCTCGGACATCGTGAACAGGGCGTGCAGCGCAATGCCCTCGGCGCCGACGACCTCGGCGCCGCCACCCTGGCGGTCGATGACACAGAGCGCATGTGCGACGATGCCGCCCTCCGAGCGCAGGTCCTGGGCCGACAGGACCACCTGCCCGCCGGTCGTGATGACGTCCTCGACGATCAGGAGTTGGCGGCCCGAGATGTCGCCGCCCTCGCAGATCTGCTCGGTGCCGTACTTCTTGGGCTGCTTGCGGACGAAGAACGCCGGGATCCCCGTCACCGACGACAACATGGTGGCCAGGGGGACGCCACCGAGCTCCAGGCCCGCCAGCCCGTCGATCCTCGGTGGCAGCAGGGGGACGAGCGCCTCGACGATGTCGGCGAGCAAGGCGGGGTCGGACTCGAAGCGGTACTTGTCGAAGTAGCGATCGGCCGTGCGGCCCGAGCGGAGGACGAACGATCCGCTGAGGTGCGATGCGGCGTAGACACGGGCGGCCAACGTCACGCACCCATTGTGCCCGGTTCCTCCGGATCGGGCCCCGCGCCGGGCGGGCGACGCGCCCTACGAGGGCCGGTGGGCGCTGCCCCCTTCAATCTGGGCGTGGCCCAAGCGGAACCGGAGATGACCACGGCACAGGGCGGTGGTGGCCAACGCCCAATTGTCGCTCACGTTGGGGCGCTCGAGCATGGCGCAGTCGGCACAGAGCACACCGCGGATGCCGCTCACGTCGGTCACGAGCAGGGAGAGCTCCAGGAACTCGTCCATGGTGAAGGGCCGGTCCTGACACCCGCCCCACAGTTCGGAGAGGCGGATCTCTTTGCACAGCTCAGCCTCGGCGCCCCGATCGGCGAACAGCAGCGAGTCGGGCTGGAGCTCGTCGCCGGCAACGTCGGTCCACACGCGCTCGGCCCAGAAGCGCTGGCGCTCCTCGTCGGGAATGAGACTGAGGTAGAGCACCTCGGGTGAGCCCGCAGCGAGCTCCCGGTCGAGCTCGGAGTCGATCTCCGAGTCGTACTCCCAACCCTCGTCGAAGCGATCCATTGGCACCTCCTCGAGCGCCATCCGCCGGCGCTTCTGTCCGGCGCGCCGTCCCCGGGGGGCCACGCTGCCGTATGTACCGAATCGGCGCATTGACCGTCCGCCTGAAGAGGAAATCACTGTCCGCCTGCAGAGGAGTTGACCGATCCGGGCAGACGAGCTGGTGGGGCCTCCCGGCTGGGGTTCCGAGGTCAGACCGGGACGCGGCCGGTGCCCAGCACCCGAGCCATCCTCACCGTGCCGGCCAGAGCAAGGACCAAGCCGGCGACCATGAGGAGCCCGGCCGCCAGCAGCCCCGGCGGGAGGGCGGAGGAGCTGAAGGGCAGGCCGTTGCCGATGCTCTGCGCCAGGACGCGGGGCGCGTGTGACGCCTCGGCCGCCCACCAGGCCGTGAAACCGGCGGCGACGAGCACCATCAGGCCGCAGAGACCGGACGCCATGAGGCCCAGCGCACGCAGCGAGCGGACGGGGAGGTCGATCCGGCGGGCGACGGCGATGGCCGCAGCCGTGGCACATCCGATGGCGACGACGGCCGCCAGGCCGACGACGACGAACAGGATGCTGTAGACGAGGAGGCCCCCGTTGCGATCGTGGCGGCTCAGGTGGTGGGCCCAGGTCACTGTTCCCCCGAAGAGGGTCAGGGCCACGGCGGCCGAGACCACGGCGCGGGACACCGGGCCGCGTACGCTGTTCCAACCGTCGTTCCGAAGTAGGCGCCCGAAGGCGGGCAGTGCGCACAGTGCGGCGGCCAAGACGAGAGCGCACCCCGCGGCCGCCGCCACGGTCAAGGCGTCGAAGCCGGACACGGCGAGCCAGCGGCCCGAGCGCGGGGTTCCGGTGAGCCAGTTGTCGGTGGCCTTACCGAAGATGGCCAGGGCGACGAGGAACAACGCCCACCCGCAGAGCACCAGCACCGAACCGCTCCGCAGGCGCTCGGCGGCATTCTCGTGAGATCCGATCAGACCGGTCGCCCGAGCACGCTCCGCCACGCCGGACCTGACCAGGCCCCAGCGGTCCCGCCGGGGCATGTCGGCCGCGTTGGCGTAGCGGTCCTGGAGCAGCGCGGTCATCTCGTCTCCGTAGCGCTCCCGCCATTGCGGCGGGTACCAGCGCAGGAGGCGCTCGTACGGATCCGCCGTCACGCCGGCGCGCCGACCGCGGGCCCGTTGACGCGAATCCCGGGCCCGTTGACGCCGATGCCAAGCCGCGTCGCGCCCTCGTCGGCCAGTGCCCGCATCTCGCGCACCGCGCCCTGGAGCGCCACCCGCCCCGTCCCCGTGATGCGGTAGGGGCGGCGGCGCTCGTCGTCCCCGACCGGTTCGGGCACGATGAGGCCCCGCTCCTCGAGCCGGGCGATGGCGCCGTACAGGGTTCCCGGGCCCAGGGTGACCCCTGCGAACACCTCGATGTCCTTGGTGAGCGCGTAGCCGTGCTTCGGACCGCCGGCCAGGCTGGTCAGGATGAGCACCGAGGGCTCGTTGCTGCGGCCGAGGCCCCCCTTGGTCGAGACGTGACGCCGTGGCATGCCCGCACATTACTACGTGAGACGTAGTAACTCCAGCGGATCCCGGGTGGAGACGGGATCCACCCGGAAGTCCACCCCAGCGCCGATGCCGTTTTCCCCTGCGCCCCGGACACTAAAGGTATGACCATCACCGAATACCTCCTGAACATCGCACTCGTCGGCCTCGTCGTCCTGCAGGTCCGGGGCCACCGGATCACGGTCGCCCGGATGCTCTTCCCGGTCGTCGTGACCGTGTGGGTGGCGTCCCAGTTCCTGCACGCGATCCCCACGGCCGGCAACGACCTGCTCCTCGAGGCCGGGCTGGGCCTGGTCGGGCTGGGGCTCGGCGTGGGGGCGGGCCTCGTCACCAGCGTCCGGCGCGACGGAGCCGGCGCGTTCGCCCAGGCCGGCCCGGTAGCGGCCTTCCTGTGGGTGCTCGGTATCGGCGCCCGCGTCGCCTTCTCCGTGTGGGTGACCCACGGTGGCCAGCCGACGATCGCGAACTTCAGCGCCGCCCACCACATCACGTCGGGTGCCGCCTGGGGCTCCGCATTCGTCCTCATGGCGATGGCCGAGGTCGTCAGCCGCACCGGCATCCTGTACCTGCGGGCCGTCCGCTCCGGCGCCGACATCCCGCGGGGCGGGCTGCGCAGCCTGCTCGCCTCGGCCTGATCCGTGGACAGCGGGTTCTCGGGGACCGAACATATGCATATGGAGGCTCTGCAGGCGCGGCTTCGGACCTGGCAGGCGTCGCGTTCGGAACGGATGCTCTCCGCCGCCCGGGTGCTCGGGCTCGGGGCGCTCCTGTGGGCCGTCGCCGGCCAGGCCTCCCACCAGTTCGGCGGCCTGCCCTGGCCCGTCCCGCTCCTGATGGTCACCGCGTCCGTCGGTTGGGTCGGCTGGCTGGCCGGCCGCAGCCTGGGGGCGCCCGAGCCCTTCGTCTGGTCGTCCCTTCTCTGCGTTGCGGCGTCCGGAGGGGCGTTGGCCGGCTATGCACCGATCGCCGTCACGTTCATCGCGGTCGCCGGTCTGGGCGCCGCCATCGCGTTCGACACGATCCCGGCCGCGGCAGTGGCCACGGTCGGCGTCATTACCTTGGTGGCGACGGTGCTCGCCCTCGGGACGCCCGCGCCGGGAGAGGTCATCGCCGAGGGTGCGCTGTCAGGCATCGCGGGCCTCATGGTCGGCACCAGCCGACGCCAATACCTCGACCGTGCCGCGCAGGCGGAGCAGTTGCTGGCGGAGAGAACGCGCGCCGATGCGGAGCGGGACAACGCCACCGCGTTGGCCGAGCGCAACCGGCTGGGTCGCGAGGTGCACGACGTGCTGGCGCACTCCCTCGGCGCGCTCTCGGTGCAACTGGACGCGGCCGACGCCCTGCTCGAGGCTGGCGACGACCCCGAGAAGGCGCGGCTGATGGTCCGCCAAGCCCGCCGGCTCGCAGTGCAGGGCCTCGAAGAGACGCGCGAGGCCGTCCATGCCCTGCGCGACGAACCCGTCGAACTGGCGGAACGGCTCAGCGTGCTGGCCCAGCGGGAAGGGGCGGCCATGACGGTGCACGGACAACCCCGCCCGCTGGAGCCCGACGCCGGCCTGGCGCTCTACCGGGTCGCCCAGGAGGCGCTCACGAACGCGCGCAAGCACGCGCCGGGAGCGCCCGTCACGATCCGGCTCGACTTCGGCGACGGGGCCACCCGGCTCCGCGTGGCGAACGGGCCATGCCCCAACGGGTCCGACGCCGGGATCCGCCCGAACGGGACCCTCGCGGAGACCGGTGGGGGCTTCGGTCTGCGGGGCATGCGGGAACGCGTCGAGCTGCTCGGCGGCGACTTGCGGGCCGAGCCGGCCGGCGCGGGCTGGGCGGTGCAGGCGGCCGTGCCCGCATGAGGGTCGTCGTGGCCGACGACCAGACCGTCGTGCGCGAGGGCCTGGTCACCCTCCTGGGCACCATGAGCGACATCGACGTGGTGGGAGCCGCGGCCGACGGCGAGGAGGCACTCGCCCTCGTCGCCGACCTCGCACCCGACGTGGTGCTGATGGATCTGCGCATGCCCCGGCTCGACGGAGTCGAGGCGACGAGGCGCATACGGGCGGACCACTCCTCGACACACGTCGTCGTCCTCACGACGTTCGCCGACGACGCGTCGATCGTCGGGGCGCTCCGCGCTGGCGCGCTGGGATATCTGACCAAGGACGCCGGTCGCGACCACATCGCCCGGGCCCTCCAGGCGGCTGCGGCCGGTCAGGCCGTGCTCGACCCGGAAGTCCAGTCGCGCCTCGTCCAAGCGACGACCCTGCCGTCGGAGGGCGGGGGCGACGCGCTCCCCGACGGGCTGACGGCGCGGGAGGCGGAAGTCCTGCGGCTGATCGCGTCGGGGCTGAGCAATGCGGAGATCGCGGCGAACCTGTTCGTCAGTGAGGCGACGGTGAAGACGCACGTGAACCACATCTTCGCCAAGACCGGCAGCCGCGATCGCTCGCAGGCGGTGCGCTACGCCCACCGCCGCGGGATCACCGGGACGGAGTAGGCGGAGCGGCCGGGGCGAACGCCCGGGGCGACGCGATCGACCAGCCCGACGAGATACGCCGCTCGCCCCTGCACGCCACGATCGTCCATGCCTCCGGCGTCCACACGAACAGCGCGTCCTGCCGGTAGCGGGCGCCCAGCGCGATCCCGGCCTCCTGCGGGACGCCGCAGACGGCCACCCCCTCCTCCCGCCGGCCGGACGAAGGATCGGTTCCGACGGCCCGCCACATCCCCGCCGCCACGGGGCGAAGCTCTGCGTCGAGCGCCCGTTGGCGCTCCCGGTTGACCGCGTCGCCCGGTCGCTCGCCGCCGGGGTCCCATGCGGTCAACACGAGGACCGGTCCCGGTTCGGCCCAGGGCCACTCACCGACCTGGCCGAGCGGCGCAGTGCAGACCACCAGGTCGCCCTCGAGGGGTCGGGCGATCTCGACGACCGTCCGCGCGTAGCCCGCCCACGGGTCGCCCGGCGCCGGCAGCATGCACCGGACCATACGCGTCACGGCTGCGCTCGACCCGACCTGACGGGACACCTCGGGTGCGGGCGCGCCCAGATTGCGGCCCGAAGCGGATGTGGCAGGCTGGACCGGTGCACCCGTTTCGCCGCGACGACGCGCTGCGCCGCCTCGCCGACGAGGAGTTCGACGTGCTGGTCATCGGCGGCGGGGTCACCGGCGCCGGGGTGGCGCTCGATGCGGCCAGCCGAGGTCTGCGGACGGCCCTGGTCGAGAAGGGTGACTTCGCCTCCGGCACTTCCTCGAAGTCCTCCAAGATGGTCCACGGCGGCATCCGTTACCTCCAACAACGCGAGTTCCGCCTCGTCTACGAGAACCTGGCCGAGCGGCAGCGCCTGCTCGACAACGCACCGCACCTGGTCTCCCCGCTGCCGTTCCTGATCCCGCTGTTCGGTCGCGACGGCGTGGTCTCCAAGACGGTGGCGCGCTCGTACTCCTCGGCCCTCTGGCTCTACGACATCACAGGCGGGTGGCGCATCGGAGAGCGCCACAAGGAGGTGACCAAGGACGAGGCACTGGCCCATCTCCCGACGCTCAACACCGATCACCTCGTGGCGGGCTTCCTCTACTTCGACGCCCGTGCTGACGACGCACGCCTGACGCTGACGCTGGCTCGCACCGCTGCCTTCGAGTTCGGCGCTGCCGTCGCCAACTACACGCCTGTCGTCCGCCTGACGTCCGCGGCCGGGCGGGCGACCGGTGCGATCGTGCGACCCGTGCCCGGCGACGAGTCGAGCGAGTTCGCCGTCCGGGCCCGCGCCGTGGTCAACGCGACCGGGGTGTGGGCCGACGCAGTGCGCGCGCTGGACGAGGGCGCGGATCCCCATGCCATCCGGCCGGCCAAGGGGATCCACGTCACCGTGCCGGCTGAGCGGCTCCCATGCGACATCGCGGCGGTGATCCCCGTTCCCAAGGACAAGCGGTCCATCTTCGTCGTGTCGTGGCCGGGCACCGACCTCGTCTACCTCGGCACCACCGACACCGACTACTCGGGACCGCTCGACGACCCCGCGTGCACCCCCGAGGACGTCGACTACCTCCTGGAGGCGGCCAACGCCGTGACGACGTCCCGCCTCACGCGGGCCGACGTGACCGGGGTGTGGGCCGGACTGCGGCCCCTGCTGGCACCGCCCGCGAAGGGCGGGCACGTCTCGGAGCGGACAGCCGACCTCTCGCGTCGCCACACCGTCACCTCCTCGGCGCACGGCCTCGTCACGGTCACGGGCGGCAAGCTGACGACCTATCGCAAGATGGCCCAGGACACGGTCGACGCCGTCGTGCAGCACCTCGGCGAGTCGCCGCGGCGCCGGCGCTGCGTCACCAAGACGCTGCCTCTCATCGGCGCGACGGCCAAGATGCGGGACCCGGTCGCGCAGGCCCACCCCCACGCCCGCATCCTCGGGCGCTACGGGACGGAGGCGCCCGCCGTGCTCGCCCTGGCCGACGGTCGGCCCGAGCTGCTGGCGCCGGTCGTGGCCGGGCTGCCCTATACGGGCGCCGAGATGCTCTACGCCGCCCGCGAGGAGATGGCCCGAACCCTCGACGACGTCCTGGCCCGGCGGACGCGGGCCGTGATTCAGCGGGCGCAGGCCACGATGGAGGCGGCACCGGCGGTGGCCGCGCTCATCGCGGCGGACATGGGATGGGAGGAGCAGGAGGCGGCCGAGAGCGCGGCCCGGTTCACCGAGTCCTGCCAGAAGGAGCTGCTGACCGCCGGGCTCGACCTGCCGTGACGGTGCCGACGCCCGTCACCCCGATCGACGCCTCCGGGGCGGCGGTGGCGGACCGCCTGGGCGCCGCCACCGTCGACGTCCCCGCGGAGGTGGTCGAGCGCATGGCCGAGTGCGGCGCGACGGTGCACAGCGACGACGAGGCCCGGGCCGAGGCCGGCCGCGACTGGTGGCCGATCGCCATCGGCTGGGCCGCCGAGGGAGCCGTGCCGCAGCGCCCGGCGGTGGTGGTGCGGCCGACCTCGACCGCCCAGGTGGCCGCCGTGCTGGCCGCCTGCAACGACGCGGTCGTCCCGGTGACCGCAGCCGCCGGCCGCAGCGGCGTGTGCGGTGGCTCCATCCCCGTCCACGGCGGGGTGGCGCTCGACATGACGGGTCTCGACGGTCTGGTCCGCGTCGACGAGACGTCGCTGACGTCCGACGTCCGGGCCGGCACGTTCGGCCCGGACCTCGAGGAGGCGCTCGGCACGGTGGGCGACGGCTACACCCTCGGCCACTGGCCCCAGTCGATGGACCTCTCGACGGTCGGCGGCTGGCTCGCCTGCCGCGGGGCCGGCCAGTACTCGACCCGCTACGGGAAGATCGAGGACATGGTGATCGGGTTGGAGGTCGTGCTGGCCGACGGCCGGATCCTGCATACCGAGGGCCACGGTCCGCGCGCCGCCACCGGGCCGAACCTCACCCAGCTCTTCGTGGGCAGCGAGGGAACGCTCGGCGTCATCACCGAGGCCCGCCTCCGGCTCCACCCCCTGCCGCCCGCCCAGGAGCGCCGCGCCTTCGGGTTCTCGACCTTCGCCGCCGGGCTGGAGGCCTGCCGCCGCATCCTGCGCCGCGGGGCGACGCCGGCGGTGCTGCGCCTCTACGACGAGACGGAGTCGGGCCGCAACTTCGAGCAGCCCGAGACGAACGTGCTCATCGTGCTCGACGAGGCGGACCCCGACATCCTGGCCGGAACCCTCGCTGTCGTCGACGACGAGTGCGGCGCTGGAGCCGGCGCGCTCCCACTCGACCTCTCCCTGGTGGAGCGCTGGCTCGGCCACCGCAACGACGTCTCGGCGCTCGCCCCGCTGTGGCGCGCCGGCATCGTCGTCGACACCGCCGAGATCTCGGGGCCGTGGTCCGCGTTGCCGGGCCTCTTCGACGAGGTCGTCGGCGCGCTCGGCGCCATCGACGGGACCCTCGCCGCCTCGGCCCACCAGTCGCACGCCTACACCGACGGCGCCTGCCTGTACTTCACCTTCGGCGGGCGCGGCCCCGAAGGGGACGCCGAGTGGCGCGAGCGCTACTACCGCACCGCCTGGGACACCATCACCGACGCCACCTTGGCCCATGGCGCGGCCATCAGCCATCACCATGGCATCGGGTTGAACCGCTCTCGCTTCCTCCGCCGCGCCCTCGGCTCCGGCTTCGACGTCCTGCGCGGCCTCAAGGAGGTGTTCGACCCCGTCGGCATCCTCAACCCGGGCAAGTTCGGGCTGCCCTCCCCCTTCGGCCCACCACCTTGGGCGTGAGCGCGCCGGGGGGGAGCGTCCTCGTCGTCGACGTCGGTACCTCCGGCGTGCGCGCCGCCATCGTGCGGCCCGATGCCACCGTCGAGCACGAGCACCACGTGCGGGTCCTCCCCGACTCACCGGCGCCGGGCCTGGTGGAGTTCGACGCGGCGCGGCTGGCCGAGGCGTCGCTGGAGGTGGCGCGGGCAGCCCTGGCCGACGGGGGGCCGGTCCAGGCCGTGGGCATCGCCAACCAGCGGGCGTCGAGCATTGTGTGGGAGCGCGCCACCGGCCGGCCCGTCGCGCCGGGCATCGGCTGGCAGGACCTGCGCACCGTGGGGACCTGCCTCGTCCTGCAGGCCGAGGGGATCCGGCTGGCACCCAACGCGTCGGCCACCAAGGTGATGGCCATCCTCGACGAGGTGGACCCCGAGCGGGACCGGGCCGAGCGCGGCGAGCTCTGCTTCGGCACCGTGGACACCTGGGTGGCGTGGACGCTGTCCGGCGGCGCGGCGGCCGGACCCGACGCGCTCCACGTGACCGACGCCACCAACGCGGCGGTGACCGCGCTCGTCGACCCGGCCACCATCGACTGGGACACCTCGCTGCTCGAACGGCTGAAGATCCCGCCGATCCTGCTGCCGAAGGTGGTCGACTCCTCGGGCGCCATCGGTGCCGCCACCGCGCTCGCGGGCGCGCCGCCGATCTGTGGCATCGCCGGCGACCAGCAGGCCTCCCTCGTCGGGCAGGGCTGCACGCTGCCGGGCCTGGCCAAGGCCACCTTCGGCACGGGCGGCATGCTCGACCAGTGCACCGGCGCGGGCGCCGGTCCGGCGAGCGCGGTGCGCGGTGGTGGTGGCACCTTCCCGATCGTCGCCTACCGGATCGCCGGCGAGGCCACCTGGGGGACCGAGGCCGTGATGCTCTCGGCCGGCACCTGCGTCGAGTGGCTGCGCGACGACCTCGGGATCCTCTCCAGCGCCGACGAGTCGGAATCGGTCGCCGCGCAGTGCGAGACCGCGGGGGACGTGTGGTTCGTCCCCGCGCTGCTCGGGCTCGGCACACCGGTGTGGGACTTCGGCGCACGCGGGACGCTCGTCGGGCTCACCCGCGGCTCGGGACGGCCCGAGATCGTGCGCGCCGTCCTGGAAGGGGTGGCCCACCGCGGCGCCGACCTGGTCGAGGCATCGGAAGCCGACAGCGGCCACCCGATCGGGGCATTGCGCATCGACGGGGGGATGTCGCACAACGACGTGTTCGTGGGCGCGCTCGCGGACGCCATCGGCCGCCCGGTCGAGGTCTCCCCGGTGCTCGAGGCGACGACGCTGGGCGCCGGGCTCCTGGCCGGGCTCGCCATCGGCACCTACGGCTCCATGGACGACATCGCCGCCACGTTCTCGCCGCGGCGCACCGTCGAGCCCCGGTCCGACACCGCGGCCCGCGCCGCGGGCCGCGAGCGCTGGCTGGCGGCGCGGGCGAAGGCGGAGGGGACGATCCCCGAGCTCTCGGGCATCTCCTTCTGACGGCGATGGCGCTGCGGGTCGCGGTGCGCGCCTACCCCGGCGCAGGGCAGACGTCGGTCGGGGGCCGCTACGGCAGCGGCGAGCCGCCGGTACTCATCGTGCGGGTGCGGCCCCCGGCGGTCGACGGGAAGGCGAACGAGGCCGTGCTGCGCGCCCTGGCCGAGGCCTTCGGCCTGCGCCGGTCGGGCGTGACCCTCGTCTCGGGCGCCTCGGGTCGCCTCAAGATGGTCGCGCTCGAAGGCGCGGACCCAGAGACGCTCGCACGGCTGCTCAAGGGCGCCGGGACCTGACGGCACGCCGTGCGAGCCGGCCGTCGCCGGCCCGCGTGCCTAACCGGCGGCGTGGGCCAGTGCGTCGTCCCAACTCGCGCCGGCCTGAAGCAGGGGGCGGAAGCCCATGAGCTGGCGCGGCTTGCCGATGGCCATGACGGCGCGCAGCCGGCCCTTGCGGCCGTAGAGCGCGACGAACTTGCCCTCCTCGAACGAGCCCTCGGTGAGGACGACCTCGTCGTCGCCGCCGGGGTTCCCGAGGACCTGGAAGCGGATGCCGTACTGGTCCGACCAGAAGTACGGCACGGGAGCGAACGCGGGGGCGTCGCGGCGCCCGGCCAGGAGGCTGCGCGCCGCGGCCAGGCCGGCCCCGGCCGCGACCTCCCAGTGCTCAATCCGGATCAGCTCCTCGGCGCCGTCGTGCCGCCACATCCAGCGGGCCAGGTCGCCGGCGCACACGATCCCGTCCGCCGCGTGCAGCGTGTGGTCGCAGACCACTCCGTTCTCGACCCTCAGGCCCGAGCCTTCGAGCCATGCCGTCGTGGGGACGACGCCGATCCCCACCACCACGACGTCGGCGTCGAAGGACTCGCCGTCGGCCAGCCGCACCGTCAGCCGGGGGCCGGGTCCCTCCAGGCGGTCGACGCCCGCCACGGCCACACCCGTGCGGAGCTCCACCCCGTTGGCGCCGTGCAGCGTCCCGCAGTGCGCGCCGACCAGGGGGCCCAGGACGTTGGCCAGCGGGATCTCCATGGCCTCCAGCACCGTCACCGAGCAGCCCAGCCCGGCGCAGGTCGACGCGACCTCGGCCCCGATGAACCCCGCACCGATCACGACGACCCGGGCGGCCTCCGTCGCGGTGACCGCAGCGCGCAGCGCCAAGGAGTCGTCGAGCGTGCGCAGGGTGAACAGGCCGTCCGCCTGGCCGAGGGCCTCGGTACCCAGCAGCCGGCGCGGGGCGGCGCCCGTCGCGACGACGACGGCGTCGCCGTCGAGCACGGTGCCGTCGTCGAGCTCGATCCTCCGCCCCTCGACGTCGAGGACGACGGCCCGCCGCCCCAACACCTCGTGCACGCGCAGTTCGCTGGAGCGCCGCTTGTCGGCCAGCACCGCCTTCTCGGGTGGCCACGTGCCGGCGAGCACCTGCTTGGACAGCGGGGGGCGGTCGTAGGGGAGGTGCCGCTCGGCACCGACGAGCGAGATGTTGCCCTCGAAGCCCTCGGCGCGGAGCCCCTCGACGGTCCGCCAACCGGCCAGCGACGCTCCCACGACGAGGACCGTGCTGTCCTCGGTCAGCCCACCCGCCGTCACCGCGGCCCGCTCACTGGCCGAACATGGCCATCCACTCCTCGGGAGTGCGGGGCCGGAACACGTAGTTCCACCGTCTCGTGTCACCCATGCTCGCCGAGGGGTCCGCCGAGTAGAGGTGGCCGGGGAAGAGGATCGCGTCGTCGGGGACCCGGGCCAGCCGGGTGTGGATGGACTCGTACATGGCGAGGGGGTCCGAGCCCGGGAAGTCGGTGCGCCCGCATCCCTCCAGGAAGAGGGTGTCCCCCGCCACGAGCCGGCCGTCGACGAGGAAGCACTGGCTCCCCGGCGTGTGCCCCGGCGTGTGGATGAGCTCCACCCGCACCTGCCCGACCGCGACGACGTCGCCGCTGTCGTGGCCGACCAGATCCGACCGGCCGACGCCGGTGGTGCGCTCGACCCAGGGCAGTTCGTCGGCCTGGACGTGCACCGGCACCTGCACCTTCTGGAGCAGGGTGCTGATGCCTTCGAGCGACCACCCGCCCATCTGGCCGCCGAGGTGATCGGGGTGGAAGTGGGTCCCGAGGACGCCCGTCAACTGCATGCCGTCCGCCTCCACGATGTCGAGGAGATCCTGGACCGCGTAGGCGGGGTCGACGACGACCGCCTCGCCGGTCTCGCGGTCGCCGATGAGATAGACGAAGTTGACCATCTGGCGGGCCATCATGTCGCCGCGCGCGAAGTCGCGACCCGAGAGCAGCTGGCGGAAGTAGACCCGGTCGGCCCCGGCAGCGTCACTCATCGCCCGCACCGGCCTCGTCGCCAAGTCCAGTCTCGGTAGCCAGCGCGTCGAGCCGGGGCACGAGCTCTTCGACCTGGGCCCGGGTGTGGCGCAGGCGGCGGTCCAGCTCGTCGATCAACGCCGTCGCCCGCTCCAGGCGACCCACGAGCACATCGACGTCGACCTCGCGCTGCTCGAAGAAGTCGACGATCGAATCGAGCTCTCGGCTCGCCTCGGTGTAGCTGAGCTGCTCCACGGGGGCGCTGTCGTCCGGGACGGTCACCTCAGTCCTCCTGCTCCTGCACCATATGTGTGGCCTCGACCCGGCTGCGCACCGTCCCGTCCGCGAACCTCGTCACGATCTCCTGCCGCTCGGCCAACTCGGACGCGCTGCGTACCAGCACCCCCTCCGCATTCGTGGTCAGGCTGTAGCCGCGTTCGAGCTGGCGGTCCACGTCGTAGGCGGCCAAGAGCCGGCGCCACGAGTGCAGGCGCTCGTCGGCACGGTCGAGATGCCCGATGCCCAGCGGCCCGAGCCGGGCGGCCTGAGCGCGCACCGACGCCTGCCGCGTCTCGAGCCGGCTCGACGCCGAGCGCCCGACGGTCGTCGCCGTTCGCTCCAGGCGCTCACGGTGCACCCGGAGCTGGTGCCGCGCCGCCGCGGTCAGCCGACCCCGGGCCTGCGTGTCGCGCGTCTGGGCATCACCGAGGAACGAAGGGACCCGCCGCGCCAACAGCGCGGCCGGCTCTGCCACACGGGTCGCCCACCACCGGCGGGTGGCCACCACGATCTGGTGCCCGCACTCGGTCGGCGTGATGCAGGCGCGGGCGGCCGCGATGTCGGCCACGGTCTCGTCTCCGGTGTGGCCGATGCCGGTGAAGACCGGCTTGGTCGCGCCCGCCACGGCACGAGCGACGATCTCGGTTTCGAACGCGGCGAGATCCGCGCGCGCGCCGCCCCCCCGGACCAGGGCGATGACGTCGCAGTCGCTCCGGCTGAGCACCTTGAGCGCGCGGGCGACCGCTGCGGGCGCGTCCGGCCCCTGGACCTTGACCGGGACGAACGAGATGCGGAAGCCGAGGCCCGAGCTCGTCAGCTGCCCGAGGAAGTCCTGGCACCCTTCGGTGCCGGGGCTGGCGATCAGCCCGACGTGCACGGCGGGCTCGGGCACCGGGAGCGAGGCGTTGCGTCGGAGCAGGCCCTCGGCGTCGAGCGCGCGCAGCAGCCGGGCGCGCTGGGCGGCCATGTGCCCCTGCAGCGCCGTGACGTCGACCTCGACGAGGATGAGGCTGATCTCGCCCTTGGCCCGGTACAGGTCGAGGGTGCCGCGCAGCACCACGACCATCCCCTCGGCGAGCGTGATGCCCTCCTTGGCGAGCCCGTGGCGGAGCGGAGCCCACGAACTGCGCCAGCACTTCACGTGGAGCGTGGGCTCGCCGCCGCGGGCTCGGGGCCGAGAGACGCCGTCGTCCCCGGGGTCCACCAGGTCCAGGTAGAGGTGGCCCGACCGGTGGTCCGAGACGTGCTGGATCTCCCCACGCACCCACAGCGGCCGGCTCCGGGGGAAGGCCCGGCCCAGCGCGCCCTCGACCTCCTCGTAGAGGCTGCCGATGGTGAGGACCCCGCTGCGGCCGCCGGACTCGCCCTGGCGATCCGGCTCGGTGGCCACCCCAGGATCGGACATTTTCTCGGCGGCCGGCCCAGGGCCGGCGAGCGGTGGGGACTCGGGATCGAAGAGCTGGTGCGTGCCGCCGGGCATCCTCGACACCCTATCGACGTGCTGTCCGTCACCCTCGCACTCGGGGCGGTGGCAGACTGGGCCCGACGGTGAGTCGGCCAGGTGGCCGCGGCACGGGCCGCACTGCGGGACCGTGTCGAGGAAGGTCGGGACTCCACAGAGCAGGGTGCTGGTTAACGGCCAGTCGGGGTGACCCGCAGGACAGTGCCACAGAAAGGAAACCGCCGATGGCGGGCCCACCGGGTCCGCACAGGTAAGGGTGAAAGGGTGCGGTAAGAGCGCACCAGCGGCGGGGGCGACCCCGCCGGCTCGGTAAACCCCACCCGGAGCAAGGTCAAGCGTGGGAGACGGGCTGCTCGTCCGGTCCTCGAGAGAGGGCGCTCCCCAGGTAGGCCGCTCAGATGGATGGCCACCCAGGCTCTCCGCCTCTCATCGAGGCGGGGGGCTGGACAGAATCCCGCCTACAGGCCGACTCACCGTCATCCGCTGGACCCCGGCGGCGGGCCCGCGTCGGACTGACGCGGGGCGACTACCTGGAGCCCGGCCACGCGCCACCACCTGCTCGGGTGCTAGCACGAGGGGCCGCCGGTGCGCTAGCAACCTTGGTGGCGTCCGGCTGCTCAGCAACACTGGAGCGGTGGCCGGCGGTGCTGGTGGCCGGCCCCCCGGGGCAGTGGATGAGGAGCAGGAGGGTCGAGGGTGATCCGAGCGGTCGTGCGCGAGTCCTCCTACCGGTTCCGGGCCACCTTCCGTCGGCGCTGGGCCGGATACCTGACGCTGGTCGTGCTCATCGGTCTCGTGGGGGGCGTCGCCATGGCGGCGGTGGCCGGGGCACGCCGCACGCAGTCCTCCTTCCCGACCTACCTGGCGAGCACCAACCCCTCGGATCTGGGGATGTTCACCGAGTTCGGCCCCGTCACGAACACGGGGTACTCGGAGAAGGTGGACGAGGCCGTGGCCCGGGTCCCCTACGTCGAGCGAGCGGTGCCCGTCGTCGGCTTCGACGGCACCCTGCAAGTTCTGGGGCACCACCATGGAAGAGGCGTCCCGGGTGAGGCGCCACCAGCCGTCGAGGGCAGCACGGGGACCGACGCCGCGTACTTCTCCACGGACCGTGTCACCGTCCTGCAGGGCCGCATGGCCGACCCCACCCGGACGGACGAGATCGTCATGTCCGCAGGGGCCGCCGCCCAGTACGGGCTGCACCTCGGGTCCACCCTGCCCGTGGCCTTCTTCACAGACGCCCAGGCGGGCCAACCGAACTTCAGCGGTTACCCGCATGACAAGCCCCACCTCATCGTCCCGTTCAAGCTCGTCGGCATCGTGGAGTGGGACACCCAGGTCGTCCAGGACGACGATGCCGCGCTCGGCAACCAGATCGCCGTCATCACCCCCGCGCTGACCAGGCAGCTCGAGACGTGCTGCGCCTACTACTCCTATGTCTCGTTCCATCTCGACGGCGGATTGGCGCACGAAGCGGCCGTCGTCTCGGCCGTGAACAAGGTCATCCCCGACCTGGGCCCCGTGGGAGGATCGACCACGAACGCCCCGTACGTCGCGAAGGCCGAGCGCGCCATTCGCCCCGAAGCCATCGCCCTCGGGGTGTTCGGGCTCATCGCCGCCCTCGCCGCGCTGGTGATCAACGGTCAGGTGATCAGCCGCCTGATCCGGCGCAACGCCGAGGAGGGCCCGACCGTGCGCGCCCTGGGGGCCGGGCCCGCCATGGCTATGGCCGACGGGCTCGCCGGCGTCATGGGAGCGATCGCGGCCGGATCGCTCCTGGCGGTGGGGGTCGCCGTGGGGCTGTCCCCGCTGGCCCCCATCGGCCCGGTCCGGCCCGTCTACCCCGACATCGGCGTGGCCTTCGATTGGACCGTCCTCGGTCTCGGGTTCCTCTTGTTCGTCGTGGCGCTCACGGCGACTGCGCTCCTTGTCGCCTTCCGGGTGGCGCCGCACCGGTTGGCGCAGAGGCCGGACACCCCCGGCCGGGACCCCGGGTGGATCCGGGCTGCAGCGGCCGGGCTCCCCCCGAGCGCCGTGCTGGGCATCCGATCGGCGCTGGGCGGGCGCGCGGGACGCGACGCCGCACCGGTGCGCTCGGCGCTGCTCGGCGCGGTGGTCGCGATCACGGTGATCGTGTCCTCGCTCACGTTCGCATCGAGCCTCAACGCCCTCGTCTCCCAACCTCCTCTGTACGGATGGAACTGGAACTACGCCCTGCTGGCCGGCTTCTCCGCCGCCGAGAACCTGCCGGCGGCCGAGACGACCGCACTGCTCGACCACGATCCCAACGTGGCCCATTGGGCCGGCGTCTACTTCGAGACCGTCCACCTGGACGGGCAGTTCGTGCCCGTGCTGGCCATGAGGCCGGGCGCCGGGGTGAGCCCCTCCATGCTCACCGGCTACCCGCTGGGCGAGCCGTCTCAAGTCGTGCTCGGACCGGCGACCCTGGCGTCGCTGCATGCACACGTCGGCGGCACGGTCGTCGCGCAGATCGACGGTCACACCAAGGTCCGCCTGCGCATCGTCGGGACGGCGACCCTGCCGACGATCGGCGGGTCGGGTAATCCCGCGCTGGCGATGGGGACCGGGGCGGTGATGGCCACGTCGCTCTTCTCGGCCACCGACCTCAACCAGCAGGGCAGCCCGGTTCCCGGCCCGATGGCTGTCTTCGTCGCCGTCCGCCCGGGCGTAAGCGACGCCGCCGCGCTGCGCTCGCTCGACCACAACGCGGCCGTGCTCGACCGGCCCTCGGATCCGGATGCGCCGGTCGGCGGAGTGGTCAGCGCGCTGCGCCCGGCCGAGATCGCGAACTATCGCACCGTCGGCGCGACGCCGGCGCTCCTCGCCGCGGTCCTGGCCGCCGGCGCGATCGGCGCGCTGGGGCTCACCCTCGTCGCGTCTGTCCGCCAGCGCCGGCGCCAGTTCGCCCTCCTGAAGACGCTGGGGTTCACCCGGCGGCAGATCGCGGCCTCGGTGGCCTGCCAGTCCTCGGTGGCGGCCGTGGTCGGGGTGGTGCTCGGCGTCCCGATCGGGATCGCGCTGGGACGCTGGCTGTGGACGTTGTTCGCCGACGGCATCTCGGCCGTGCCGCACCCGACGGTGCCCGTCCTGTCGGTGGCGCTGGTCGCCTTCGGGGCGGTCCTCTTCGCCAACCTGGTCGCTCTCTTCCCGGGACGGGTCGCCGCCAGGACGCGCACCTCGCTGCTCCTGCGGGCGGAGTGACCGGGGGCCGGTGGGCCGGTCAGGGACTCGCCATGGCGACGATCGGCGCGGTGGCGATACCCGAATTGCTCCCGTCGAATGGCGCGTCGCCGCACGTAATTGAAAGTGCCGCATGGCGCGAAGCGTTGTCGCACCGCTTCAGACGGACCGACGGTCCTCAATCGGTCCTCATGACAATGATCACCAGCGGTAACCGCTGCGTGGCAACCATCAACAAATCCGCAGGTCAAAGACCGTGCAAGATCCGTTGTCGCTGGTCAGAAGCCAGCTGCTCACAGAATCCCGCCTACAGGCGAGCTCACCGTCACCAGCCCCGAGCAGGCGACGATGCTGGGTCGGGTGGGCACTCTCTGGCCTTGTACGGCCTGACGGGATCGGACATCTCGTGCCGGAAATGGGCACGATCAAATGCCCAGGGGACGAGATCCACACCCGTGTGTTAGATAATGTCCGAGATCCGCACCTGCGTCAGACGAGGCGACCGAGCTCGACGACGCGACCCGGCGGGTCGCCGGATTTCCGGGCGATCGGACCCGGCGCAGGACATGAACAACATCAAAGGGGGCCATCCTGCAGACAGTGGGCGAGCCGATCGGTGCCACGGTGAACGCCGCCGCCGTCACGGGCGCGCCGGCTGCGGTCCGGGTCACCGGCGTCCACAAGAGCTTCGGCGCCGTGGCGGCCGTCGCCGGCGTCGATCTCGCCATCGGCGAAGGTGAGTTCTTCACCATGTTGGGGCCCTCGGGGTCGGGAAAGACGACCCTGCTGCGGATCATCTCGGGCCTGGAACAGCCCGATCGGGGGTCGGTCGAACTCGGCGGGCGCGACGTCACCGCGCAACCGCCGTACGCCCGCAACGTCAACACGGTCTTCCAGGACTACGCGCTCTTCCCCCACATGACGGTTGCGCAGAACGTCGAGTACGGCCTGCGGGTCAAGCGGGTGCCGCGTGCACAGCGGCGCCAGCGGGCCGAGCGGGCGCTGCAGATGGTGCGGCTCACCGACCACGGCCAGCGAAAGCCTCATGAGCTGTCCGGTGGGCAGCGCCAGCGAGTGGCGCTCGCCAGGGCCATCGTCAACGAGCCCGAGGTGTTGCTGCTCGACGAGCCGCTCGGGGCGCTCGACCTCAAGCTCCGCCAACAGATGCAATTCGAGCTCAAGCGCATCCAACGTGAAGTGGGGATCACCTTCGTCTACGTCACCCACGACCAAGAAGAGGCGCTCACGATGAGCGACCGGGTGGCGGTGTTCAACAACGGGCGGATCGAGCAGGTGGGGACCCCTCTCCAGGTGTACGAACGGCCGGCCACGGAATTCGTCGCCGGGTTCGTCGGGGTGTCCAACCTCGTCGAACACGACGGCGTGCCAGTGATGATCCGGCCCGAGAAGATCTGGTTCGTCCCGGACGGCGAGCCCGATCCCGAGGGGACACGGGTGGAGGCGGGCGCCATCGAGGAGACCGCGTACCTCGGGATGGTGACCCGCTTCTTGGTGGCGCTCGACAGGGGCGACCACATGTCCGTGGTGCGCCAGAACCTGCACGCCGATCTGGAGGGCGGCGGGACCGATTCCGTCGGTCGCCGCGTGCGGGTCGCATTTCGCAACGACCAGGCATATCGGATCGAGTCCGCGCCGGAATCCGGTGACGGTCCCGACGACAAAAGGGGACAGGAATGAATGCAGCAACGACATCCATCCGCAGGGTGGCGGCTGGAGGGTTGGCCGCGGTCATCATGGCCATGCTGACCCTCTTCGCCAGCGTCCCCGTAGGGGCGGCGGCCACGAGCGGGTTGGGCACCCCGCCTGAGCAAGGGACCGCGCCGCCGAGCAAGGTGGGGCCGGGCGAGGGGTCACTCAATCTCATCGCCTGGGAGGGCTACGCCCAGCCGCAGTGGGTCAAGCCCTTCGAGAAGGCGACCGGATGCCAGGTGAACGCCAAGTACGCCGGCTCCTCGAGCGAGATGGTGTCACTGATGGCCAACGGTGGTGGTGGGCAGTACGACCTGGTCTCAGCATCAGGTGACGCCGACCTCCGCCTCATCTACGGCGGGGACGTCAAACCGATCAACATCAAGCTGATCCCGTCGTGGAACCAGTTCCACCCCTTCCTGAAGAGCCCTGCGTTCAACACCATCAACGGCAAGCACTACGGCGTGTCCTACGAGTTCGGGCCGAACGTCCTGCTCTACAGCACGAAGACCCTCCCGAAGGCACCCACCTCGTGGTCCGTGCTGTACAACAAGAATTATCAGGGGAAGGTCACGGTCCCGGACAACCCGATCCAGATCGCAGACGCCGCGCTGTACCTGTCGAAGACGAACCCGAGCCTGGGCATCACCGACCCCTACGAGCTGACCCAGACCCAGTTCAACGCGGCGGTGAACCTGATGATGCAGCAGAAGCCGCTGATCAAGAAGTACTGGGACCTCGCCTCACAGGAGATCTCGCTCTTCCAGAACGGCTCCGTAGTGGTCGGGGCAGCATGGCCGTACCAGACCAACACACTGCAGGCGGCGAAGGTCAAGGTCGCCGACACCATCCCCAAGCAGGGGGCCACCGGGATGGGCGGACACCTGGATGCTGGCCACCAAAGCCCCGCACCCGAACTGCGCCTACAGGTGGATGCAGTGGGTGACGACGCCGAAGGTGCAGGCCCAGCAGGCCGTCTACTTCGGTGAGACCCCGGCCAACTCGCAGGTCTGCGCACTCATGAACAAGCTGCAGGCCGGGGCGTGCGCGGCGTACCACGCCAATGCTCCCGACGCGTACTTCAACACCATCAAGTTCTGGAAGACGCCGCTCCAGCAGTGCGGCAACGGGCAGAACAATTGCGTGCCCTTCCAGGACTGGGTGAACGCCTGGACGCAGATCACCGGGTAGCGCATTGCTGGGCACTGCACAGGCGGCTGACCCGGCCGGCCCTTCGGGCGCGGCCGGGTCAGCGCGGCCGCCCGGCGCAGCGGGCGCGACGGGTCGGTGGGGTATCCGGACATCGGCCGCGCTCTGGCGCCGGCCGTGGCTGCGGGCCACCCTCACCTTGTCGCCCCCCCTGGCCTGGTTCTTGTTGATCTACCTGGCCTCGCTCGTTGTGATGCTCATCACCGCGTTCTTCACGGTGAACCCGCTCACCAACCAGATCGAGCACACCTGGACGCTCTCGAACTTCTCGCAGATCTTCTCCGGCACCTACGAGACCATCATCGTCCGGACCGTCGTCATGGCGGTACTCGTCACCATCACCGATGCCATCATCGCCTTCCCCTTCGCGTTCTTCATGGCCCGGGTGGCGTCACCCCGGGTGCGCCAGGCGCTCTTCGTCGCGGTGCTCCTCCCCCTGTGGGCCAGCTACATGGCCCGCGTCTACGCCTGGGTGGTCATCCTCTCGGACAAGGGCATCCTGGTCTGGACGCTCAGCCACCTCGGGCTCGGCAGCCCGCACGTGGCCTACAGCAACACCGCCATGTGGATCGTGTTCAGCTACATCTGGCTGCCGTTCATGGTGATCCCGGTCTATGGGGCGCTCGAGCGCATCCCCGAGTCCTACCTGCAGGCGTCGGCGGACCTGGGTGCCCGGGGCTGGCGCACGTTTCGGCGGGTCGTGCTGCCTTTGGCGCTTCCGGGCGTGGTGGCCGGTTCCATCTTCACCTTCTCGCTCACGCTCGGCGACTTCATCACCCCGATCCTCATCGGGGGGGCCAATTCGAGCTTCATCGGCAACACCATCTACAACAATGTCGGCGTCGGCGGGAACCTGCCTTTCGCAGCGGCGCTGGCGATGGTACCGATCGTCATCATGGCCGTCTATCTGCTCATCGCGCGGGCCCTCGGGGCCTTCAAGGCCATGTGATGGTGGGCACCGGCACCCGGTGGGTGCTCAGGCTGTGGGTCGTGGGCGTGCTCCTCTTTCTGGCCCTGCCCATCCTCACCATCATCATCTTCGCGTTCGACTCCTCGACGGTGCAGAGCTGGCCGCTGGCCGGGTTCACATTCCACTGGTTCTCCGTGGCGTTCAACGACCCCCAGGTGCGCGCCGCCCTCATCCTGTCGATCAAAGCCGGCGTCGCGGCGACCATCCTCTCGATGGTCCTCGGCTCCCTCGCCGCCTTCGGCGTGCACCGGTTCCGATTCTTCGGCCGCGAGTCGATCTCGCTCCTCCTCGTCGTGCCCCTGGCGCTCCCCGGGATCATCACGGGGCTGGCGCTCCAGTCCGCCTTCACGTTCGCAGGCGTGGAGCTTTCCCTCATCACCATCATCATCGGGCACACGACCTTCTGCATCGTGGTCGTTTACAACAACGCCCTCGCGCGGCTGCGCCGGGTATCAGGGTCGATCCACGAGGCGTCGATGGACCTCGGTGCCGATGGTTGGCAGACGTTCCGCTTCGTGACGGTACCCACGATGTCCACTGCCTTCGTCTCTGCCGCCCTTTTGGCCTTTGCCTTGTCCTTTGACGAGGTGATCGTCACGGTGTTCACCGCCGGGGCACAGAACACCCTTCCCCTGTGGATCTTCGGTGCCATCCGACTGGGGCAGCAATTGCCCGAGGTGAACGCGGTGGTGGTGTTCGTCCTGCTGTTCACGATCATCCCCGTGACGGTGGCGGCCCGCCTCACCGGTGGCGGGGGCCTGGCCCGCTCGACGGTGCGGGCCGGAGAGGGGCTGGCTCCTCCGGGATCGCTGGAGGCGGAGGCCGAGGCGGAGGCGGAACGCGTGCCAGTGGGAGCGGAGATGCCCGGACTCTGAGCCGAGCCTCGTCGCGCTCGTGACCGTCGCACCGGCTGAGCCAGGGCTCCAAATGCAATCAGTCGTTCCTCGTCCTCAAATGGTCCTCAAAGGCCGGCTCACCGTCACCACGTCTGCCGGGGCCGCGCAAAGGAAGCGACGGGACGCACGGTGCGCCCGTCGCCACCGGCGCGGCTGTCAGGCGGGCTAGCCCAGGTGCTGAATCCCCACAATGGGCCCATTGAGGTGCCCGCCCGGGATGGCCGTGTAGATGGAGCCCAAGAAGGGCGCGTCGCCGTAGTTGAAGAGCCCGCCATCGGCGCCCACCTCCCAGTAGCCGTTGCCCGAGTGCGTGACCGCGATGCCCACGATGGGAGCGACCAGCGCCTGGCCCGGCTTGAGCGAGCCCGGCACGGAGCCGTGGAACGCCACGTTGTAGTTGAAGGTCCCTCCGTCTCCGGCCACCAGGATGTAGCCCTGGCCGGTGGCCGCCGCCGCGATGCCCACGATGGGGGCGTCGAGGTGCAGGCCGTTGGGGCCGCCGAGGTACTGGGCGTCACCCTCGGCGTACACGTCGCCGAGCTGGTCGGTGAGCCAGGCTCCCTTGCCGTCGTTGGTCGAGGCCATCCCCACGATGCGGGCTCCCGGCGGTAGCTGGACCGCCGGCAGGGCCGGCGTGTTGCCGAAGCGGTAGATCGTCCCGGCCTGCGTAACCAGCCAGTAACCGTCCTCCGCCGGAGTGGCGGCAATGTCGGCGATGGGGGATGGCAGCGCCTGGCAGCACAGCGAGCCTTCAAACTTAGCCCCACCCTCGGCGAAGACGCCGCCGTCACCGCCCACCATGAGGTACCCGTTGGGCCCGGGGGCGTTGGCGATGCCGACGATCGGCGCGTTGAGGTGGTTGTTGGCCAGCGAGCCGTTGAAGTTGAGCCCGAAGTCGAAGATCCCGCCCTCGTCGGCCACCATGCGATAGCCGTTGGGGTTGAACGGCCCCACTGTCACGGTCTCGGCGGGATCGCCGCACGCGGTGGTCACAGGGACGTTGTTGGGGTCACCGCTGTAGAGGACCTGCCAGCTGTAGGTGCCCTGTGCCGTCGGCGTGAACGGGGGCGAGGGATACTGCCCGTCTCCACTCACCGGTTGCAGCGGCGAGGTGTACACCGGTAGGGCGGTACACGTGGGGTCGTTGGGCCCGTAGAGCTTGAAAAGGAGAGATCCGGTGGGGCTCGTCCCTCCGGCGACCGTTGCCGTGTCAGATGTGGCGTCGCCCAAACCGATATCGATCGCCGCCGCAGCAGTCGTGACCGTGGCCGACGACGCCAGCGGCGGTCCGGCCACGGCGACCCCTTCTGGCGAGGTCAACGTGGTCGACGCGCCGGCGATGTTGGCGATCGGGGCTGAGAGCCCGTTGGCGTTCGCCGCGAAGACGGGAACGGTGGCTCCACTGAAATTGGTGACGTAGATGTTTCCGGCAGCGTCCAAGCCCAGGTCATCGAACTCACCGCCGAGGGTGCTGGTGATGTTCTGCGTTGGTGCGACGTTCCCGTTCGCTCCCGGGGCGAACACCTCGACACCGCCCACGCTCGACACGTACACCCCGCCGCTGAACCCGACGACCACGTCGTCGGGTGAGCTCAGATCGGTGAGTGCACCCGAGATCGTGTACGCGGGCGCCACGTTCCCGTTGGCCCCCGGGGCGAACACGGCGACGGAATTATCGACGGTGTTGGCCACGAACAGCGTCCCGGCGGCGTCGACCCCCACGCCGTCGACATCACTGCCAAACCCGGTGTTCGAGCCCGAGAGCGACCGGATCGGCGTTGCATTCCCATTCGCACCAGGTGCGAACACGTTGACGGTGCCATTGGACGTCGTTACCCACGTACAACGTCCCGTCGGGGGCCAACGACATGTCGTCGTTGTTAGTGAGGCCGGTATTGGACCCGCCGATTGTCTTGATCGGCGCAACGTTGCCACCTGCGCCCGGGGCGTACTCGGTGATGGTCCCGTTGTTGAAGTTCGAGGAGTAGACGTCTCCGGCGGAATCGACCTTGACATCAGCCGGACCGGCCAACCCTGTCAAAGCGCCCGAGATGACCCGCTCGGGTGCCACGTTGCCCGTGGCACCAGGAGCGAAGATGTCGATGGAGCTCGTCTCATAGTCCGCCACGTAGATGGTCCCCTCCGGATCCGGCCCGGCAGCGTGCGCGACTCCGGTGCCCAACAGCGCCAAAGCGCCCGTCGAGAGCGCCAGAGACACGCCTACACGAATCATCGCCTGACGAAGTCGCCCCATCGTCTCCTCCTGCCTCATGCGCTCCGATGAGCCGGAAGTGATGCTCAGCCGGAACGTGTTGGTACTTGGCTGAAAACCCGCTGCCGTTGTGACACCCGTCACCCATAGCAGATGGTCATGGGCCATGGACGCTAGGGGCTCAACCCCCATTGGTCAAGCGCTTTCACCCATCATCGAATCCTGCGGGCGATGTTCCCCCAATCCTCTGACATCATCACCCAGAGCATCGTGGGAAACGCCGATACGGGATCTCTTTGATCTGGAGCTGACCCAGGGGCCCGCGCTCCTAGGCTCAATTTCAAGAAGTCAGCGCCTGACCCGACCCCGAACGTTGATCCGCAAACCGGACATGGGCACCCTCCCTTGCTGGAAGCCCCTCCTCATGCTTTGGCTCCGTCTGTCCTAGCACCGCGCGGGCGCCAGTGCTCGGGTTGGGGGCGAGCCGCGCCGGCGCCTTCGACGACCTCGCCACTTCAGGCGAACGGGAACAGGGTCAGGAGCACGTCGACGTACGCACTTCCCGCAATCTTCCGTCTCAGTGGGTCGCGATGAAGAGGTCGCCACACCGGCACGAGAATCGCAGCTCAGCAGTGGCTTCGGAGTTGTCCTACGGTTCCAATGGATACGGAATCCCGCCATCGGGCCGGCTCACCGTCACCGTTCACCATCCCGACACCATGCACTCCACCCTCGAACGATCTCACCGACACCACACCCGGCGGCCAGCCAAGGCGGTGCACCATCGGGCCCGGCATCTCGGCTGGGCGTTCGTCGCGTGCATCGTGCTGAGCGCCGCGGCATGCGGCGCCCCCGCGGGAAGGTCGACCCCGTCGGCGCACGGGCAGGTCCGGACACCGACGCCCTCGACCGCTCCCGCCACCGCTCCCCCGGCGACCACTACGACCGCGCTCCCGACGACGACCACGGCGGCGGCCCCGACCACGACGACGGGACCCGCCGCATCGGGGATCCAGATCGGTCCGGGGCCACAGGCGGCGTACGCCGTGCAGCCCCAGCCCGCTCCGGGGACGTGCCACTACGGATCCTCCGGCCTTTATCCGCTCCCCGACCCCCGGTGCACGCCGGGTGCCATCAACCCGTTGGTGACCCAGGCCACCATCTCGTCGACCATCTGCGTACCGGGGTACACCACCAGCATCCGCCCGCCGGAGAGCGTCACCGGACCCGAGAAGGCCGGGTCGGCGGCGGCCTACGGCTACACGGGCTCGTTCCACACGGGCGAGTACGACCACCTCATCTCGCTCGAGCTCGGCGGCGACCCCAATGACCCGGCCAACCTGTGGGTGGAGCCAAACGACCGGCCCGGCGCGACATCTACCTCCAACACGAAGGACGCGCTGGAGAACCGGCTGCACAGCCTGGTGTGCTCGGGGCAGCTGACGCTCGACGCGGCCCGCCAGGCGATCGCGACAAACTGGGTCGCCGCCTACCAGCAGTACGGGTAGGGGCCTGGCCTAGCGACCGTCGAGACGGCCGATCTCCCGGAACCACCCGTGCGTCCGCTGCAGACCCTCGTCGAGGCTGATGGGGTCGTAGCCCAGCCGCTTGTACGTCTTGGTGTCCGTCAGGGCCTTGCGCTCGGCGCTCTGCCGTGCCGCCTTCTTGGCGATCGCCACCAGCGTCGGCCCGAATGTCTGCTCCAGCTCGGGGTCGTCGGACGGCTCGATGTCCTCGACCACGCGGTCGA
Source organism: uncultured Acidimicrobiaceae bacterium (assembly GCA_963837125.1). Classification (GTDB taxonomy): domain Bacteria; phylum Actinomycetota; class Acidimicrobiia; order Acidimicrobiales; family RAAP-2; genus Bog-473. The sequence continues at coordinate 144,175 of CAWILW010000009.1, forward strand.
GGCCCGCCAGGCGGCACATCCGCGTGGCCGCGTCGGCGATGCTCACGATGTCCTCGGGTCTGCCGTCGAGCATGTAGCGCTCGCCGGCGACCCCGTTGTCGAGGGCCAGGATGCAGCCGCGGGCGATGTCGTCGGCGAAGACCCAACTCACGGGGAACTTCAGGTAACGCTCAATGCGACCACGGGCCGCGGAGAGCAGCACCCGGTTGAAGCTCGTCAGCCCGAGCGCGTTGCTGACGACGGGCGAGGGACCGAAGATCGCGCCGGGGTGCGTGCTGACGACGTCCAGGCCCGCCGCCGCACGCGCCATGGCGTCGAGGAAGGCCGCCATCTTGGTGATGGTGTAGGGGTCCTGGCTCGGCTCCTTCGTGACGGGGGCGTCCTCCCGGTCGAGCCCGCCGCCGGTGTCGAAGAAGGTGCCGGTGCTGACCGCGACCACCCGGCGCAGGTCGACGGCCTCCGCCGCATCGAGCACGTTCTTGGTGCCGAGGACGTTCACCGCCTCGAATTCGGCCAGGTTCTGGCTCGCCCCGCCCAGGAGCGCGGCGCAGTGGATGGCGGCGTCGCTGCCTCTGGCGGCCCGCAGCACCGCGTTGGCGTCGGTGACGTCGCCGGTCACGACGTCGACGCCGAGCTCGGCCAGCGGCCCAGTGTCCGCCGTCTCGCGGGCGAGCGCCCGCACCGTGTCGCCCCGCTCGGCGAGCAGCCGGCAGATGTTCGCGCCGGCGAGCCCGGTGGCGCCGGTTACCAGGACCGTCTGGCTCATGTCGAGGCGGGCACCGAGGGATCCGCCATCGCCGAGTCGACCTGGTCGGCGCTGTAGGGGATCACCGGCGCGCCCGTCCCGAACAGGTCGAGTGTGTGGAGGAAGCGGTGCAGCCCCATGGAGTTGGCACAGGCGAAGCCGAGCTCGACGATCTGCGCCGACGTGAAGACTTCACCCAGGCGCCGGTAGACCTCGTCGTCGATGGCGTGGTGGTCAGCCGAGAGGAGATCGAGGAACTCCACCGCCAGGCGCTCCTGCTCGGTCAAGTCGGAGTGACCGGGCGCGATCAGGCAGGCGACGTCCTCGTCGGAGATGGAGTCGTGCTTCCTCGACTGCATGCACGGCTGGCACTCCCCCAGCTGTGCGCTGCGGATGCGCAGGAGCTCCAGGATCCTGCCCCCGAGGAGGGACTTCTGCCCCCAAGCGTGGCGGGCGGCGTCGGTCATCAGGATCTGGGACGTCTTGTAGGCGAAGATCTGCAGCGGGACCGGCGTGGCGTAGGTGCCGTCGGCCACCCCCTCCTCGATGATCCGTCGTGGCTCGGGCGCGAGCTCCTCCAGCGGAATGGGCTCGATCCTCGGCATGCGCACCCCCCGACTCTCCCGGCGTGGCCGGCGTCGAACCGCTTCTGCGACGACCTGCCTACTGTACTGTCACCCTCGTGCCGATCGACCCCTCGTCAGCCCTGTTGACCGACCGTGTGGCCGTGGTGACCGGGGGCGGCTCGGGAATCGGGCGCGGCATCGCGCGCGGGTTCGCCGCCTTCGGCGCCAGGGTCGCCATCTGGGAGCGCAACGCTGACACGGCAGCCGAGGCCGCCGCCGAGGTCGGCGGCATCGCGGTCACCACCGACGTGCGGGAGTCCGCCGAGGTCGATGCCGCGCTGGAGCGGACGCTGGCCGAGCTGGGTCCGGTGAGCATCCTCGTGAACAACGCGGGCGGCGTCTTCCGCGCGCCGCTCCTCGAAACATCGGAGAACGGCTGGGACGCCCTGTACCGGGCCAACCTCAAGCACGTGATCCTCTGCACGCAGCGAGTGGCGCGGACGATGGTCGACTCCGCGACTGCGGGAAGCGTCATCAGCGTCACCTCCATTGAGGGGGTCCGTGCTGCGCCGGGATACGCTGCGTACGCGGCGGCGAAGGCCGGTGTGATCAATTTCACCAAGACTGCGGCGCTCGAGCTGGCGCAGAATGGCATCCGGGTGAACGCGCTGGCTCCCGACATCACCATCACCGAGGGGCTGCTGGCTGTGGCGCCGTCGGGTGACGAGGCGAGGTCCGGGATGGAGGCGCGGTTCGGGATGACGGTGCCCATGGGCCGGGCCGGCCACGTCGACGAGATGGCCGGGGCGGCGGTCTTCTTGGCCAGTGACCTCTCGAGTTATGTCACCGGGCAGACCCTGCACGTCGACGGAGGGACCCAGGCATCGAGCGGCTGGTACCACAACCCCGACGACGGCGAGTACATCCTCGGCCCGCCACGCTGAGCGGCCGCCGCTCAGCCGTCGGTGTCCAGCCCGACGTGTGACGACATCCCGCCGTCGACGGCGATCATCTGCCCCGTGAGGTAGCGGGACTCGTCCGAGGCCAGGAACACGACCACATCGGCGATGTCCTCGGGCTCGCCCACGTTCGGGGTCAGCGTGGCCCGCCCGAGGCCGGCCAGCATCCGCTCGTCCAGATGGGACCGCACGGCATCGGTGAGCACGAGCCCGGGAAGGATGGCGTTGGCCCGGATGCCCTGCTTCCCGTGGCTCGTCGCCACGTACAACGTGAGCGCGTTCACTCCCGCCTTCGAGACCCCGTAAGCGGTGCGGGTCCGGTCGCCCTTGAGCGAGGCGCCCGACGACATGTTGATGATCGAACCGCCGCCGCCGCGAACCATCTCCGGTACTGCGTGCTTGCAGGTGAGCATCTGGCTGCGGAGGTTCACCGCCAGTGTGCGGTCCCAGACGTCGAGCGCGAGGTCGGTGACCGCGGTGTCCCGGCTCAGGAAGTCCGAATCGGTCAGCGCTGCGTTGTTGTGCAGGACGTCGAGGCGGCCGAACCGCGCCGTGGTGGCTTCGACGACCGAGACCACGTCGACTTCCTCGGACAGGTCGGCCCGGAGCGCCATCGCCTCGCCCCCGATGCCGGCGATCTCCGTCGCGACGCGCGCAGCGGCGTCCCCGTCGATGTCGACCACGACGACGGACGCACTCTCGCGGGCCAACGCGCGGGCGGTGGCTCCGCCGATGCCGCCCCCGCCTCCGGTGACGATGGCGACCTTGCCGATGAGGCGTTCCATGGTGGCTCCGATCCGTATGCGGGTGGGCGTCCTACGAGCGCTCGAGAATGAGACCCTCGAAGGGTGCCAGCTCGAGCGCACCGGCGCGCACGACCTGGAGATCGCGGGACCGATCGGTGCAGATCCGAATCGTCCCGGCCAGCTGTCCCAGGAGGACGGGGGCGTCGGACATGTTGAGCACGACGACGTGGCGGTCCCCGCGCGCCCAGGCCCACGCCCCGTCGGGCGCCGGCACGGACGCGTAGTCGCCGGCGGCGAAGGCAGGGTGCCGCCGGCGGAACGCGATGACATCCCGGCAGAGGGCGAGGACCGAGCCCGGGTCGCCCCGCTGCTGCTCCACGTTGGCCGTGGCGGTGTCGCCCAGCGGGAGCCACGGCACGGCGGCGTCGGTGAACCCGCCCCCGGTGCCGTCTCGCCACTGCATCGGGGTCCGGCCGGCGTCGCGCCCCTCGTAGTAGGGGGCGAAGCGCACCCCCAGCGGATCGCGCAGGTCCTCGCGGGCGACCGAGACGTTCGCCATGCCGATCTCGTCTCCCTGGTAGAGGACTGGGGTGCCGCGCAGGCAGAGCAGCATCAGGAGGGCGAGCCGCACCCGGCGCGGATCGTCGCCGGCCCAGCGGGTGGGGAAACGGAACATGTCGTGGTTGGAGCCCGTCCACGCCGGCCACGCCCCCGGCGGCAGACCGGCCTCCGTCTCCTCGACGATGGCCCGCATCTCGGCGGCGGACGAGGCGCGCGTTGATGAAGTTGAAGTTGAAGGCCAGCCCGAGCTCGTCCCGGCCGTCACCGTAGAACTCGACCAGCTTGTCCATCGGGACCGGGGTCTCACCGATCAGCAAGCGGGGCTCGTCGTAGCTGTCGGCCAGGCGTCGCCAGCGTCGGATCACCTCGTGCACCTCGGGCCGATTGGCGTTGTACACGGCGCGCTGCCCGAAGGATCTGCGACTCGAAGTCGTCGACCTCGGTGGCCGGCGGGTTGTCGCGGAGCAAGGCGTCCTTGATGATGACGTTGCAGACGTCGATGCGGTACCCGGCCACGCCCCGATCGCGACCAGAAGCGGAAGATGCCGTCGAAGACGTCGCGCACTTCGTCGTTCCACCAGTTGAGGTCCGGCTGTGCCTCCAGGTGGTTGTGGAAGTAGTACTGGCCGGTCGTCTCGTCGAACGTCCACCCCGGGCCGCCGAAGCTGCTGACCCAGTTGTTCGGCGGTCCCCCCTCGGCGGTGCCGTCGGCCCAGACGTACCAGTCACGATGTTCCGCCGTGCGTGACGAACGGGAGTCCACGAACCACGGGTGCTGATCACTGGTGTGGTTGGGCACGATGTCCATGAGGATGCGGATGCCCCGGTCCGCTGCCGCCGCGACGAGCCCGTCGAACTCGTCGAGCGTGCCGAGCTCGGGGGCGATCGCGCAGAAGTCCGAGACGTCGTAGCCCCAGTCGGCGTTGGGCGAGACGGTGACCGGCGAGAGCCAGATGCCGTCGACGCCGAGCCACTCCAGGTGGTCCAGGTGCTCGACGATGCCGCCGATGTCCCCGACCCCGTCGCCGTTGGAGTCGGCGAACGACCGCGGGTAGACCTGGTAGAGGACGCCCCTCTTCCACCAAGGCTCGTCGAGCGCCGGCGCGGGGCCGTCCGGTTCGGTCACGCCGAGGGGTCGGTGCCAGCGGCGCGCCAGGGCGACAGGTCGAGCATCGGGTAGCGGGCGGCCACACCCGCCAGGGTCTGCGCCGTCCAGTAGGGGTGGCCGGGGGGCGGGAAGCCAAGGACCGTCAGCTGCCGCTCGCTGGCCCGCGCCACGAAGCGGTACCACGACAGGTCCTCGCCCGCGTTGGGCAGACCGAAGGAGCCGAGCCAGTCGGTGGCGGCCGGCTTGTACGAGACGTGGAGCATGAACCGTGCCGCTCCGGGTGCAGTGAGGCACACGCCACGGTGGTACAGGTCGGGCCGATAGGCCAGCACCGAGCCCGCCGGCCCCGAGGCCGGCACCTCGGCCCCGTAGAGCTCGCCGTAGTCGTCCGGGCCGAGGTAGGTCCGCTCAACCGGTATGCCCGCCGTCAGCCGGCGGGACACGACCCTCGTCGCCGCCGTCTCCGGGGTGACGTCGCTCAGGTAGACAAACATCTCGAGCTGCTGGTACCCGGGCTCATGGCGGGGCACAACCAGCGTGTGGTTGGCGAAGTCCGCATGCAGGAGCTGCTCGTCGCTGCGCGCTCCACCCGCGTACTTGGCACTCAGCATGGCCTGATACAGGCGGAGGTCGACGTCGTCGAGCCCCAGGAGCTGGACGGCCAAATCGACGATGCGATCGTGCACCACCAAATCGTTGAGTGCGCCGTCCTCGAAGGGGAAGCGCGGCATGACCCGGTGCGAGTCGTCCCGGAAGGGCTGATTGCGCGCCGGGTCGGCGTCGGCCGCGAATTCCTCGGCAGTGGGGAACAGCGCGGGCAGCGCCGCCTGCGCCGCAGTGAGGTCCGCCGCGGGCAGCAGCCCCTGGACCAGGCACCAGCCGTCCTCCTCCCAGCGTGCCTGGGCGTCGGCGTCTCCCGCACTCACCGCCCGGCCACCGGGAGGGGCTTCCAGGTCTGGACCTGGTGCCAGCAGACGCCCTGGGGCGGCAGGGTGCCCAGAGGCAGCCGGCAGGTCGCGCTCGGCGGGTGGTTGTCGTGCAGGCTCACCACCTGGTACTTGACCGGACCGTAGAACTTGTGCGGCCCGTAGCTCAGGACTGGCGAGTAGCCGCCCGCGAAGTTGGTGATCCTCGACATGGCCTCGACGAACGTCCGGCGGTTGAGGTCCTTGCCCGCCGCAGTGGCCGCCTGTGCGAAGAGGCGGATCTCTTGACACCAACCCTGCACCGGCCCCTGCTCCTCGATGTAGTCGTTCATGTTCCCCTTGGGGATCTCCGGGTAGGCCGCGTGCCAGATGCTCCAGCAGCCCCGCACTCCCGGGTCGTAACCGCCTTTCGCCTGCGGACGGTCGTCGTCCACGCCGCCCAGGGTTTCCGTCGTGACGCCCTGCTGGCCGTTGAGCGCCTTCTCATAGGGGATTGGGATGAGGCCAAGCGCCGACTGGATCGAAGACTCGTAGTCGGAGAGCAGCAGGCGGGGGAAGTAACCCTGGCTGGTCTGGGCGGAGAGGATCGGGAAGAAGGCGTTGAACGGCAGCAACGGGATCACCGAGGTCACGCCGGCCTGCTTGAAGCGCTCCACCGCCAGCGGGGCGGCGCTGCCGGTGGCCGCGGTCTCCCCGGGCTCCGCGGGGAGGGTCACGACCAGAGGGGTCACGCCGATCTTCTTGAGGTCGGGCAGCAGGTACTGCTTCAGGGCGAGCTGGTCGCTCGTCCGGTCCCCCACGAGCACGCCCACCTTGCGCGACGGGCCGAGCATGCCGCTGCCATGTCCCCAGCTCACCGTCGCCTGCAGGATGGCCGCATCGTCGCTCCCGGTCCACCACAGGTACGGCGATCCCGCCGCCGTCCAGTTGGACACGGTCGTCCACTGGCTGAGCAGCGGGGTGTGGCCCTCTTGGGTGACGCACAGCTCGTTGTCGCCGGTGTAGGTGCCGACGCCGTCGAGCACGGCGAAGACGGCGGGGCTCCCCTGGGTCCAGTCCTTGCACACGGCGCGGCATGCTCGACTCGCTGGCGGGGTCGAAGGAGGTGATGATCGGGTTGATGGTGCGGCCGTTGATGCCACCGGAGTGGTTGATCTGGTCCACGAACAGGTCGATGGCCTTCACCTGCTCCGTGTACTCGACGTCGCCGGCGAACCCGTACGTGCTGCTCAGCGCCTGGAGGTTGACGACGGGGAACGCCACGTTGATGGTGTGGGCGGTCACCCCTCGTGCGCTGGTGCTGGCCTGGGTGACCGGCGTGACGGCCGACGAGGCGGCGGCGGCCGGGACGACGAGGCGGACGTGGCGGACATGAGGCAGGCCGCGGCGGCCGCGGATGCGACGCCGATCGTCGCGAGCGCTCTCGCCCTCCCCTGAAGGCGACCCATCCGGTCGCGCAATGCAGTCGTCACGGTGCGTGCAGCCCTCCCCGGTCCCCGGATGCGGCGGAAGCTTGCCATACCGGCTCCTCGAACCTCACGCGTCGGCTCCCGCAGCAGCCGAGGGTGCTCGTACGAAGTCCCGGCGGCGGGCTACCCACCTTGGGGGGGCCGGGGCGTCGGCCACACTGGAGGGAGTCGCCCGGCTTGTGTCGGTGGCGGGCCGGCGGGCCGCGCGCGAGAAGCGCAGCGCGGCGGCGTCGCTCACGCCCGGGCGCACGGCGACGAAGACTGTCATCGGTCCGGGAACCGGATCCCGATGCGCCGGTCGGGGGAGTTGTCAGCGTGCTGCGCCCGGCCGAGGCCTCAGGGCGCGGTGTACCGCAATCACGGCACTGCTCCGAACATCGTTGGCGGCTATTACGCCAACGGACAACTCTTCTGATCTTTCCACCGCCCCCGAACGCTGCCGGGACTAGGACGCAGATCGGAGCGAGAACCTTTGGCCTCAAGATGCGATTGGCATCTGCAATTCGGTGACACTGCGCTCTGGGTTCTCGTCATCCCACTCGTGGTACAGCTCGCGGCTTCGCCCTGTGAGCTGATAGCCGCTGTCCTCGATCCAGCTGACGAGAGCTTCATAGACGTCCGCGATGTGGTCGAACGGCCCGCGATGGAAATACGAGGCGACGGTGATGCTCGGCAGGTCGACGACTTCAAATCCGTCGACTTCGAGGACGGTTTGATCCCCGATATCAAAACCAGCATGGAGGACGACGCTTCCGTCGTCAGAGGGATCCTCGTACCATGAGATCATGATGCCCGGACGGGCGTCTGAGCTGCCTAGATGAACCAGCAGCTTCGGGACGAGCAGACCGAAGATCGGGCCTAAGTTCTCGTGGCCGAACCCAGAGGCCACGGCAGAGGTCGCTACAACTCTGACAGGATCGGTCGGCTTGATTGCGACGTCGAGGCTGGACATTGCGATGCTCCCTTCAAGTGCTCGGAGATGTGCATCCACACGGCGCAAGCGGACTTGCTCTTCTTCCAGGTCCCATTCGATCTGGGCCTGGCGAAGCTGGAGCATTCCCCGGAGTTGCTCGACGGAGGGTTCGGCGTCGAGCACCTGCAGGATCTGGTCCAGCGTGAAGCCGAGGCCTCGAAGGGCAATCAGGCGGTGGAGGCGACCCAACTGCCCGACCTCGTAGGACCGATAGCCGGTCCGTGGATCGACGAAGTTGGGCTTGAGCAGGCCGATCTCGTCATAATGGCGAAGCATCCGAGGCGAGACCTGCCCAATTCGTGCGAACTCCCCGATGTTCAACATGACGAATCCAATTCCTAGACCCTCACACCGTGTCAGGGTCAAGTACCGACGCACGTCGCCTCCACCAGAATGACCCATATCCCATGGTTGGAGGTCGAGTCCGGAGGGACTATCCCAGTACGCCATCGGGTTGTGGTCACCGGTGAATCAGGCACTCATCGACGGTTCGGTTCAGCCGCGATACTGACGATGTGCACTTCGAGGAGTATGAGGCTATCCGCGCCAGAGTCGCGGTCATCGTGCTCGAAGGTGACCCCGAGACACCGGTCCCGGCCTGCCCGGGTTGGCGTGTTCAAGATGTGGTTGCCCATCTGGCCGGACTGTGCGAAGACTGGGTCGATCATCGTCTGGACGGCTATGCCTCAGGGAAATGGACTGGTGCGCAAGTCTCACGTTCCTCAGGCGAGTCGCTCGAACAGGTGCTTGAGCGATGGCGCAGGGCGGCTGAGCGTTTCGCACAGCTCGAAGATGATCCGGTCATGGGCCCACCGGCTCGTTGGGCGTTCGGAGACGCGATTACGCATGAGGCCGACATCCGCGGCGCTCTCCAAGCGGGCAGAGTGCCATTCGACGCTGTCTTGGTCTCCCTAAAAGGATCTGTCGCGCGGTGGCGCGAAACGCTGCGGGACGGTTCCGCACCGACGCTCCTGCTTCGGGCACCCGATGCCCGAGACTGGTGGCTGGGCGTTCGTGACGATCCCATGGCTGTAGTGGTCGAAGCACCGGCGTACGAGTTCTTCCGCGCCCTCTCTGGACGACGAAGTCAGTCGCAGATTCGGATGTGGGAGTGGTCTGGAACCCCGGAGCCATTCTTAGAGGTCGGTCTCCCCTATCCGTTTCACTGGGCAGATAGGGATGTTGTCGACTGAACCATTCCGCTCTCGGGGCGCCCCAGTACATTGCGGGCTTGGCTCGACCTCTTGTCGTCCCGGACTGCCCCAATCGACCGGATATCAGTGGCACACCCGTCGGGCCCGATAGCCCCCAGGCTTAGGGTGAGCTATCGCAACCATTTGCCGCGCTCGTGGCGCGGCGAGTTTGCCGGTCAGGCCGTTAGTCCGTCAGACCTCGTCGTCGGCACCGGGGTCGCGCACGATCCGCTTCACGAGCGACTGCATCAGCGCCCAGGCCACGTCCGGATGGTCCTGGACGAAGGGGCGGAACTGCCACGACGCCAGCACGCAGCACTCCAGGTCGGTCTCTGCGGTCACCTCGGCCATCCGCGGTCCGTCGTCGATCAGCGCGATCTCACCGAAGTGATCACCGGCCCTCAGGGTCCGGGCCTGGCTCCCCGCCACCGAGACAACGGCCGAGCCGCTGGCGATGATGAAGAACCCGAGCCCCTTCTTGCCCTTCTCAGTGATGATGCTGCCGGCGGGGAACCGGCGCTCGCTCATGGTCGCCGCGAGCTGCTTGATGTCCTTCTTCGACAGCTGCGAGAACAGCGGCGCGCTCTTGATGGCTTGCTCGATGTCCATGCCGTCGAACCGTACACGCCCGCGCTCCGGGCGGCACCCTAGGACGTCGAGGTCCGGCCGAGATGAGCGTCAGGCCGAGCCCAGGGTGGGCGCCGGCGCCGGCGCCGACCAGTGGCGCAGCGTCACCACGAAGCGCGACCCGCCGCCTTGGCCTACCGGCGACTCGGCCCGCACCGTCCCACCCCTGGCGACCGCGAGCCTCGACCTCCACGACCTCCACGACCTCCTGATCCGGCGACGGGACCCGTCTCCAGGCGCCAGTCGCCAGTCGCCGCCGTCGCCCTATGACAGCAGCATGGCGGTGTTGAGGTTCAGCCCGTTCTCCGCCTTGGAGCGGTGGACGACCTGGAACTCGGAGAATTCGGCCAGGCCCCACGGCCCGTTCTCCACTCCGATGCCGCTCCACTTGAAGCCGCCGAAGGGTTGCTCCGGCGAAAGGGCCAGATGGGTGTTGACCCAGGCGGTCCCGCACTCCAGCTGGGCGGCCACGGACGCGGCCCGCTCGGGGTCGGCGCCCCAGACGGACCCGGAGAGGCCGAAGTGGGTGGCGTTGGCCCGCTCGATCGCATCGCCCAGGTCTCGATACGACACCACCGGCAGCGCCGGTCCGAACTGCTCCTCGTCGACGATGCGGGTGCCATCGGAGAGCCCGGTGAGGATGGTGGGCTCGAAGAAGTACCCCGCTCGGTCCATCGCCTTTCCGCCCGTGACCGCGGTGGCACCGTGGGACAGTGCGTCGGCCACCAGCTCCTTGACCCGCTCGTACTGGGGCTCGTTGTTGATGGGCCCGAGCTTCACGCCGTCCTCGGTCCCCTCGCCGACCTTGATGGTGCGGGCGTGCGCCGCCAGCCCCTCGACCACGTCGTCGTAGAGCGCCTCAGGGACGTACACGCGCTTGATGGCCGAGCAGACCTGCCCGTTGTTGTTGAACGCGCCGGCGAATATGGCCGAGGCGACGATGGCCGGGTCGGCGTCGTCGAGGACGATTGCCGGGTCGTTGCCGCCGAGCTCGAGGGTCACGCGCTTGAGATCGGGTGCAGCGGACATGGCGACCTTCTTGCCTGTCTCGACCGAGCCGGTGAAGCTGATCTTGCGCGGCACCGGGTGCGACGTCATCCAAGCGCCGAGCTCGTCCCCCCCGCTCACGATGTTGACAACACCCGGCGGGAAGACGTCGCGCAGTAGCTCGCCCACCTTGAGCGTCGACAGGGGCGTGTAGGGCGACGGCTTCAGCACCAGGGTGTTGCCCGCCAGGAGCGCCGGCGCGATCTTCCAGAAGGCGAGCGTCAGCGGGAAGTTCCACGGCGTGATGGCGGCCACCACGCCCAGAGGACGGCGCGCCAGCTCCACGTAGGCCGTGTCGTCGTCTTGAATGATCTGGGGCGGCATCTCGAGATTGGCGAAGTACTGGGTCCAGATCGCGGACGCGAACACCTCGATCCCGGCGTCGGGCAATGGCTTGCCCTGCTCGGCCGTGAGGATGGGCGCCAGGTCTGCCGACGACGCCAGGAGCACGTCGGCGGCACGGAGCAGGACGGCCCGCCGCGCCGCCTCGTCGGCCTTCCAGTCCCGGGCTGCCTTGGCGGCCGCATCGAAGGCCGCGTCGAGCTGCTGGCGGGTGCACTCGGGGGCCTGGGCAAAGACCTCGCCAGTGGAGGGGTTGCGGACGCCGAAGGTCCCTTCGGTCGGTGCAGCTTCCCCTGCGATGGTCATGACGAATTCGGACATGGTGCTCCTCGAGTGCGTGCGTGGAGAGGTCCCCGCCCCTGGCCGGACTTCGGTCATGTCCAAATCCTCCCACTTGGCCCGCCCGGGCTCAATTGGAACAGCGGGCACCGAACTGCTGCAAGGCGTCAGCCGAAGAGCCTGGTGATGAACTCGTCCACCGTGGCGGCGACGCGGCGGCGCAACACGTCGTCATCAGGCGCGGCGGCGACGAGCCCGGCCGCCTCGTTGAGGAAGCCGAGAAGCAGGGCCGCGGCCACCTCGGGATCGCCGGGCGCCGCGATCCCCTCTTCGGAGGACCGGGCAAAGACCTCGGCCAGGAGGGGGGCGCAGGCGACCGCATCGAGGGCCCGGCACGCCTCGATCCCGAGCACCGCCGGGGCGTCGGCGAGGATCCGGGCCATCGTGGGATCCGCGCAGGCCTCCATGTAGGCGCGGCACCCGCGGTGCAGCTGGTCACGCACCCCGGACCCGCCCTCGAGTGCAGCGGCGACGACGCGGTCCACCAGCTCGCGCTCGATCTCCTCGACGACCGCACCGGCCACCTCCGTCTTGGACGCGAAGTGGTGATAGAGGGCGCCCCGGGTCACCCCGGCCCGCTCGGCGATCTCCTCGCGGCCAGTGGCGGCGAAACCCTTCTCTGCGAAGAGCTCGCCGCGCGGCCCGCAGCAGAGCCGCCCGGGTACGGGCCGATCGGGCGGCCTGGCTCTCCCTGGGTTTGCGTACCGCTGCGGTCGTGGCCACCGCACTCCTTCCGTGACATTTACATGCGTGCCGCCTGCATGTTACCATCACCGAGACCGAGGAGGTGGTGCTGATGGGCACCGAGGCACGAGAGGCCGAGGTCTGCATCGTCGGGGCCGGGCTGGCTGGGCTCACCGCGGCCCGCCGGCTCTCCCAGGCCGGCACGTCGGTGGTCGTCCTGGAGGCACGGGATCGGGTGGGGGGACGGGTGTGGACCCGGACCAGCCGCGACGGCATCCCCGTCGACATGGGCGGCTGCTTCATCGGCCCGCACCACGAGCGCATGCACGCGCTGACCAAGGAGATGGGTGTCGCCACCTTCTCGACGTACGTCCAGGGAGACAACGTGCTGGCCACCGGGGGCAAAGTGCGCCGCTACCGGGGCGACATCCCGCGTATCAGCCCGGCCGCCTTGCTCAGCGCGGGCCAGGCCATCGCCCGCATGAACGCCATGGCCAAGAAGATCCCGGTCGAGGCGCCATGGGACGCGCCCAAGGCGGCCGAGTGGGACGCCCTCTCGGTACGGTCCTGGTTGACGGCGGCGCACGTGCCGACCAGGCTCGCTCGGGACCTGGTGGAGGCGACGGTGCGGGCCTGCTTCGCGGCCGACCTTTCCGAGGTCTCCTTCCTCAACTGGCTGTTCCTCGTCCGGTCGGCCGGGGGCGTCGAGTCGCTGATGAACATCGCCGGGGGCTACCAGGACTCGCAGTTCGAAGGTGGCGTGGGCCAGGTCCCCGACGCCATGGCGGCCGAGCTGGGTGACGCCGTCGTGCTGGGCGCCCCGGTGACGGGCGTGCGCCAGAGCGGCGACCGGGTGGAGGTCACCGCGGAGGGCACGACGGTGACGGCGCGGCGGGTCATCCTTACCCTGCCTCGGGCGCTGGCGGCCGGCATCCGCTTCGACCCCGCCCTGCCCGCAGACCACGCCCTCCTCATCCACCAGGTGCCCGCGGGTACCGAGATAAAGCTGGTGGCCGTCTACGACGAGCCGTTCTGGCGCCACGACGGCGTGTCGGGCGCCACGGTGGCAACCGACGACGAGATAGAGGTGACACTCGACACGTGCCAACCCGGGCATGCACAGGGTGTCATCGCCGGCTACTGCGCGGGGCCCCGCGCCCGCGCGCTGGCCGCGTTACCGGCCGACGAGCGTCGCGCCGAGTTCCTGCGCATGCTGACGACTCGCCTGGGGCCCAAGGCAGCATCACCCGTCGAGGTGCTCGAACAGAACTGGGCCGAGGAGCAGTGGACGCGCGGCTGTTCCATGGGGCACTTCCCCACCGGGGTGCTCACCCAGTACGGGGGCCGGCTGCGGGAGCCGGTGGAGCGGGTGCACTGGGCCGGCACGGAGACCGCCTCCACGTCGTACGGCTCGATGGACGGCGCGGTGCGCTCGGGCGAGCGGGTGTGCAAGGAGATCCTGCGCGCCGATGCGTGACGACGCAGGTCTGAACCCGAGCGTTTCGGGGGCACGCAGCCGCGAGGTGGCCCGGCGCCGGACCCGAGCGCATTGGCGAGCGGTCGGGGATGTGTCCGCCGGGAGAGTTTCTGAAAACTCTAATCATCCGCACCTCGTTTAGAGTTCTGGAAACACGCGGCGGGTTCACGGGGTCAATGCATCCCATCGGGACGGCCGACAGGGCCCTCAGGAACCCATCCCCTCGGGCCGCGGCCCCGGACCGGTCCCCACGCCGAGCCTCTCGCGGAAGAAGCTGAGCGTCTGGTCGAGCGCAGCGCGGGTTGGCGTCCCTTCCTTGTCGACCAGGTGCTCGGTCAGCACGGAGTGCGCCTTCTTCGGGTGCCCGTAGGGGTTTCCCGGCGCCGAGTCGATCTCCACCGCGATGAACGCGTCGCCCAGCTCGCGGCGCAGCGTCTCGAAGCGCTCCTCGAAGCAGAAGGGGTCGTTCGTGAAGCGCAGGCCGAGCAAGCACGCGCCCGTCGCCGCCCGCTCCTTCACCCGGGCCAGGTCGGCATCGGAGATCCCGATGTCCGCCTTGAACTTCTTGTTGATCGGGAACGGTAGCGAGGGCTGGCTGAGGACCGGGGCGAGGACGACGTCGTCGACCATCATCGCCAGCGCGAAGCCGCCGGTGAAGCACATGCCCACCACGCCGACGCCCGGCCCGCCACAGCGCTCGTGCTCGGCGGCGGCCAGCTTGCGGAGCCACACGGTGACGGGGCTGGTCTTCTTCAGCGCGAAGGCGGAGAATTCGCGCGAGACGCAGGCAGGCCCGATCGACTGCAGGGCGTACCCGGCAGACGCCGGGCGGCCGGGGTCGCCGAACAGGCAGGGCAGCACCGCGGTGCACCCCGCCGCCGCCACCCGGCGGCCGAAATCGGCCACCAGCGGGGTGATGCCCGGGATCTCGCTGATCACGATCACCGCGGGGCCCGTCCCAATGCGGTACAGGTCGCGCCGCTTGCCGTCGGCCTCGAACGACTCCTTGTCGAATCCTTCGAGCGCGGCCGCCCACCTGCCCGCATCGCCGGTCGCCATGACCGGACCGTAGCATCGACCGTCGTGGCCGGACCCGCCCGCTCCCTCGACCCCCACCTGCCCGTACTGGTCGGGCTCGGTACGGCGAACGACAGTGCGCCCGTCACCGATCTCATGACAGCGGCGGCCGCCGCCGCCGCCGCCGATGCCGGTGCCCCGGCGCTGCTCGGCGCAGTGGACTGCGTCGCGGTGCCCCAGGGATCGTGGTCCCTGACCGACCCGGCACGCACCGTGGCCCGTCGCGTCGGATCGCCCCGGGCGCGCACGCTGCGCTTCGAGGTCGGCGTCTCGCAGCAGGAGGCGATCAACCATGCGTTGGCCGCGGTGGCCGCCGGCGAGTACGGCACCGTCGTCGTCGTCGGCGGTGAGGCGCGGCGCTGGGCCCGGGACGGGGGCAGCGAGGCCGACGACGAGCGCGAGCCGCCCGACGAGGTCGTGCACCGGCCTCCTGACATCGTGGCGCGCATTGAGATCGAAGCCGGCATCGTCCTGCCCCCCGTGCAGCAGTACGCATTGATTGAGAACACGTTGGCAGCCGAGACGCACCTGACGCGGGACGAGCAGCGCGACGAGATCGCCGCATTGTGGGCGCGCTTCAACGCGGTCGCCCTCCGCAATCCCGAGGCCGCATTCGGCCTCCCACGCGACGCCGAGGCGATCGCCACATCCGGCCCGCGCAATCGTCCGCTCGCCTCTCCCTACAACGTGTGGCACTCCAGCCAGTGGACCGTCGACCAGTCCTCGGCGCTCCTGATCTGCTCGGCCGAGCATGCCGCCGCGGCCGGCGTCCCGCCCGACCGGTGGCTCTTCCCGCACGTCGCGCTCCACTGTTCGACCGCGGTGACGCTCACGGCTCGGCGGTGGCTCTTCGCCTGGCCCGCGATGGCCGTGCTCGGCCGCGCCGCCGAACGCCGACTCGGGCGGCCCCTGCGCGACATCGCGCTCGCGGAGGTGTACTCGTGCTTCCCGGCTGCGGTGCGGGTCCAGC
This sequence comes from uncultured Acidimicrobiaceae bacterium, assembly GCA_963837125.1. Lineage (GTDB taxonomy): Bacteria > Actinomycetota > Acidimicrobiia > Acidimicrobiales > RAAP-2 > Bog-473. Next base: position 159,984 of record CAWILW010000009.1, read on the forward strand.
AACGCGAGCTCGGGCTGGACCCCGAGGACACCCCCACGCTCAGCGGAGGGATGACCTTTGCCGGCGGGCCGTTCAACCACTACGTCCTGCAGTCGGTGGCCGTGCTGGGACGCCGACTGCGCGCCGACGCGGGTGCGCTCGGCCTCGTCACGACGGTGTCAGGCATGCTGTCCAAACCGGGGCTCGCCGTGTGGTCGTCGGACCCGCCCCCCGGGCCCGGCGGCCGGCCCCTCCTGGCCGACCTGGCCCATGACGCGACCGCAGCCACCGAGGTCGTCCCGGTCGTCGACGCCGGGCCGAGGGGCCGCACGGCGGCCACCGTGACCTCCTTCACCGTCACCTACGGCGGGGAGGGCGGGCTGGAGCCCGTGCGCACCGCCATCGTGGCGGACCTCCCCAATGGGACCCGCACGGCCGCGGCCTGCGAAGATGCACCCACCGCACGCTTCGCCCTGGCCGAGGGCCTCGTGGGCCGGACGATCGAGGTGAAGGACACGACATTCTTCCTGTGAGCGAACGACCCCCTCGCCCGAGCCCGCCCCGCCTGGTCGACCCGGGGCTGGCCGCCCGGGTCCCCGGCCTGCGGCGGGTCGCGGGCATCGCGTTGGCCGTCGGCGTGCTCAGCGCCATCCTCATCGTCGTACAGGCGGTCGCCCTGGCGCACGTGGTGGACCGCTCCCTCCTGCACCACGCCCCGCTGGGCGACGTCGTGCCCGCCATCGTCGTGGTCGGGCTGTCCGTCGTGGCCCGCGCCGCGTTGCACGGCGCCGGTGATCTCTCGGCTCACGGCGCGGCCGACCGCGTGGTCGCCACCCTCCGGCGCCAGCTCCTCCGCCACGCCCTGACGCTCGGGCCGGGCTGGTTGGCCGGGGAGCGCCCGGGCGAGCTCTCCCTCACGGCGACCCGGGGACTGCGCGCGCTGCACACCTACTTCGCGCGCTACCTGCCCCAGGCCGCTGGCGCCGCCGTCATCCCGGTCCTGCTGCTCGCCTGGGTCGCCGCGCAGGACTGGCTCTCGTTCGTGGTCGTCATCGCGCTTGTGATCGCCGTGCCCATCACGATGATCTATTTCGGCCGCGAGGCGGCACGGCGCTCGGAGCGACAGTGGAGAAGGTTGGGATCGCTGGCCGGCCGGTTCCTCCAGCTCGTCGAGGGCCTGCCGACCCTGCCGCGCCTTCGGCCGCGAGGAGCAGGGGCGCCGCGAGGTGGCGGCGGCGACCGACGGGGTGCGTGTCGCCACCATGCGCACCCTGCGGGTGGCCTTCCTCTCCGCCCTCGCCATGGACATGATCGCCGGCTTCGGGATCGGGTTCGTGGCCATGGTTCTCGGGCTCCGACTCCTCTGGGGTGAGCTGGGCCTGCAGACGGCGATGGCGGTCCTCCTCGTCGCTCCCGAGATCTTCATCCCGTTGCGCCGGGCAGGAGCGGAGTTCCATGCCAGCACCGAGGGGCAGGCCGCCGCGGCGCGCGTGCTGGAGGTCCTGGCGACGCCGGGCGGCCCGGCGGCCGTGGGCGCACCGGACGCCGGGCAACCCGAAGCCCTCCGCGCCACCGATCCTCGTCCCGGCCCGGCGCGGCTGACGGTCGACGCACTCGCGGTGGAGTACGAGCACCGCGATCGACCTGCGCTCTCCTCCTTCTCGCTGCAGGCGGCGCCGGGCGCGCGGGTGGCGCTGACCGGAGCCTCGGGAGCGGGCAAGTCGACGGCGCTGGCGGCCCTGCTGCGCTTCGTCGAGCCAGTCGCCGGGGAGCTGGCGCTCAACGGACGGTCAGCCGCCGAGTGGCGCACCGCCGAGTGGCGCCGCCACTTCTCCTGGCTGCCGCAGCGCCCGCATCTCTTCAACGCCACGCTGGCCGACAACCTGCGCCTGGGGGCGCCCGACGCCACCGACGGCGACCTGGTGGACGTGCTCACCGCCGTCGGCCTCGCCGACCTGATGGCCAACCTGCCGGCCGGCTTGGGGGCGGCCCTCGGGCACGACGGCCTCACGCTCAGCTCGGGAGAGCGCCAGCGGGTTGCCCTCGCCCGTGCCCTGCTGTGCCGCGCACCCATCCTCCTGCTCGATGAGCCGACGGCCTCGCTCGACCCGCCCACCGTGGCGCGTCTGGCTCCGGCCATAGAGCCGTGGCTCACGGAGCGCACCGTCGTCGTGGCGTCGCACGAACCGGCGCTGCTCCCCCGTTTCGACGCCGTCGTGTCCCTCGCCGCCGCGGCGGCCCCCCTGGCGGCCACGCCGTGAGCGGCTCGCGCCGCGGCCCGCTGCGCCGCGGACCGCTGCGCCGCCTCCTCGCCGAGCCCGGCACGCCCTACGGGCGGCTCACGGTGGCCGGTCTCCTCGGCCTCGCCGCGGCGGCCGCCACCATCGGCCTGCTCGCCGGTTCGGGGTACGTAGTCGGCCGCGCCGCGCTGCGGCCGGGCCTGAACGCCATCGTCGGGATCCTCGCCGCAGTGGAGGTGCTCGCCTTCCTGCGCGGGCCGTTGCGCTACGAGGAGCGCCTCGTCGGCCACGATGCCGCCCTGCGCGCGCTGACCCGCTGGCGCGTCTGGCTCTACGACTGCCTCACCCCGCGCGTGCCGGCCGCCCTCGCCGGCTGGCGCAGCGGCGACCTCCTGGCCCGCGCCATCGACGACGTCGACGCGCTGCAGGACCTCTACCTGCGCACCCTGCTTCCGGTGGCCGTCGCCGTCGGCGCGGCGGTCATCGGCACCGTGGCGGTCGGACTGATCCTCCCGTGGGCCGCGGCGGCGCTCGGCATCCCGCTCGCCCTCGCGCTGACGGTGCCCGCACTGCTCACCTGGCGACGCAGCGGCGACGACGAGATGGCGGCACTGTCCGGCACTCTCTCGGCGCAGGTCGTCGACGCGATCGGGGGGGCACCCGAGCTGTTGGCCTTCGGCGCTGACGACGCCGTGCTCGCCGCGATCGAGGCGCTGGGCGCCCGTTCCGACGCCCTCGAGCGACGGCACGCAAGCCTCGCCAGCATCACAGGGGTGGTGATCGCCGTCTGCCTGGGCACCGCGCTGACCGTGGTGCTCGCGCTCGGGGTCGCGGCCGTCCACGCGCACACCCTGGGTCAGGTCATGGTGGCGGTGCTCCCGCTGGCGGTGCTGGGCACCTTCGAGACGGTCCCGGGCGTCCCGATCGCGGTGGCCCGGTCGCTCGGCGTGCGCGCCTCGGCCGAGCGCCTCTTCGCCCTCGAGGACGTGGCCGTCCCCGTACGGGACCCGGCGGCGCCCGGGCCGCGCCCCGCCGGCGTGCCCGAGGTGGCATTCGCCGACGCGGCGCTGCGCTACGGGACGGGTCTGCCCCGCGCGCTCGACGGGGTGAGCCTTCGGCTCCCCCCCGGCGGCCGGGTCGCCGTCACCGGATCGAGCGGTGCCGGCAAGTCGAGCCTCGTCGCCGCGCTCCTGCGCTTCTGGCCTCTCGAGTCGGGTCGGCTTGCGCTCGGCGGCGAGGACGTGGAGCACCTCGCACAGCACGACGTCCGCGCCGCCTGCGCGCTGGCCGACCAGCGCGCCCAGATGTTCGCCGGCACGGTGCGGTCCAACCTCGTGCTCGGCCGGCCCGACGCCGGCGAGGACGAGATCGCCGCCGCCCTACGCGCATCCCGGCTCGACGGCTGGGTGGCGGCGTTGCCGGGCGGGCTCGACACCCCCGTCGGCGAGGACGGCGTCGCTCTGTCGGGCGGCGAGCGGCGGCGCCTCGCCGTGGCCCGCGCCCTGCTCGCCCCCGGCCCGATCGTGATCCTCGACGAGCCGACCAGCGGACTCGATCCCCAGATGGCCGACGAGCTCATTGACGGCGTGCTCGCCGCCGCGGGCGGCCGCAGCGTGCTGGTGATCACCCACCGGGCCGAGGAGGCGGCGCGCTGCGACGACGCCGTCGCTCTCGAGGCAGGCCGGGTCGTGACGGCTCAGACCTGAGCCCTCACAGCTCGGCGCGCGAGGTAACCCGCCGCGGGAGTCGCCGCCGCCCGGGCCTGGGCGTGACCGTGGCCGCCCGCCGGCGGGTTCCCGAGGGACGATCCGCTCGACCCGCCCGACGGGCACCAGGCGTTCGACGGCACGCCGGCGCAGGGGTTGGCCATGGTCGGCAACCCCTCGGGCAGCGCCTGCAGGTGCACGCCGGTCTGGGGAGGGTAGTTCGCACCGGCGGGGCAGGTGGCGAGGCGCGAGTCGCACTCCACCTGGGCGACCAGGGTGTTGTCGGTGTTGGTGGCGGTCGTGGGCACGCCGCAAGTGGGCTGCAGCTGCTCCAGGTTGGCGGGCACGCTGCCGGCGGGCGCCGTGTTGTCGGCGTAACAGTTCGAGGGCAGGCCGGTGTGCACCACGATCTGCCCGAAGTCGGCGTTGGTCGGGTTGGCGTAGAACCCGTCGTGCACGAAGGTGTTGCCCTTCAGCGCGTCACCCTCGGGCTCGAAGACACAGCCGAGCCCGCTGATCTGGAACCCGCCGAAGTGCGCGCACTTCTGGTTGAGCGACGGCGTGCCGCTGTCGGGATACGGAACGAACAGGACCCCCCAGGCACCGTTGTTGGAGAACGTGTTGTCCATCACGGTGTCGTTGCGTCCCCCGAGACGGTCATGCCCGTCCCGATCGGTCCGGCCGCGGCGTTGCCCGCCTCGGGCGTGTTCCCATTGTTGTTGTCGTGCACGTTGTTGTGGATGAACACCCAGCAGGAGTGCGTGTGCGTGATCGGGCTCGTGGCGCCGTTCGGGCAGGCGCCGTTCTGGGGTGGCGGCGGGTCGCCGGCGATCTGCGTGTTGGTGTTGAGGCCGTCCTGGTTGTTGTCGAACTGCGAGTTCTCGATGACGATCGCGCCCCCTGAATTGGTGCCCGAGTAGCCGAGGGCGTTGTTCTCCATCCAGGCGTGGTCGATCGTCACGTCGCACACTTGCAGGCAGGCCCCGACGTACATGCCCGAGTCGTTCATGTTGGAGCCGTAGATCTGGTTCCAGCTGGCCGGTCCCTGGGAGTTGGACGAGAAGATCCCGTACTCAGCAGCGGACGTCTCATCGCGGTAGAAACTGCTGGTGCCGGTCAGGTAGTTGCCGGTGTATCCAGTGAGGCCGACCTTCCCCGACCCGTCGCCGCCGTCCCACCAGATCTCGTTCCCCGAGGCACCGGCGCCGCCCAGGAAGTTGCACGCCGTCAGGTTCTCGATGCTGACGTGGTCGGCCTTCCACACCACGATCCCGTTGCGGCCCTGGGCCTTGCCGCCGACGACCGGGCCGAAGTTCTGGAACTGCGGATCGGCGCTGCACGCGGACGGCGCACCCGCCTTGGTCCCGTCCACGATGACGGTGTCGCGGTTCATCCCCCGGAGGGTCAAGTTCGACGTGTGCACGACCACACCGCCGTGATCACCCGTGCTGAGCTGGCTCGCCGACGTCACGTGGGCGTCGTCCGTCTCGTGGTAGTCGCCCGGAGCGACGAGGATGTAGTCACCGGACTGCGCAGCGTTCACCGCCGCCTGGATGGAGCCGTACTGCCCAGCCATGCCGTGGTAGGTGCCGACGAGGAGCACGGCGGGAGAGCTGCCTCCCGACGAGCACGACGCCAGGACCGACCCGGTCAGGAGGGCGACAGCCAGCAACGCCAGCCGCCGCACAACGACGGTCCGCTGATCCATGGTGCCTCCGATCGCTCGATCCCCGCTCCAAGGAACCTAGTGCTGTGACCACGAACGTTCGCCCTCTTTGAGCGAAATGTCGCGGTTCCTCGCCGAAGGTGCGTCACCACACTCGGCGAGCGACTCCCCAACGACATCGTCTCTGAGGTCGTCGGGCGGGCCACAGCCGGCCAGGGATCCCCGGCGCGGGCCCGCTTAGCCATGGCCACGCGTCGGGGTCACGCCGGGTCCGGCCGGGCAGATGCCGGCCGGCTCGACGGTGCATGGTCACCAGCCCCGAGAGGGTCGATGACGCTCCCACCCCGAGGAGACCTCGAGGCGATGTTGGCAGCACCCACCACGTCGCGGTGGGCCCGCAGATGACAATGCGGGCACGAGAAGCCCCGTCCCTTGGGCTCGGGCACCCGACGGGCGCAGCGCGGGCAGGTCGATGAGGTGCCCCGCTCGTCGACAACGACGACATCGATGCCTGCGACCTCGGCCTTGTCGCTCAACGCCCCGATCGGCTGCCCGACGCGGCCACCGGGAGCGACCGGGCCGCGGCGAGCGCGACCGGGGCCTGACCGGCCGCGTCAGCCCTCGGCGTCCGCCGTTGGCGTGTCCGCCATTCGCCGGCGGATCTCGGGCACGGTCGGCGCCGGGTATTCGAGTTTACCTGGCCGCCAGCCCACCGCGACCTTCTGCGGCCCGGGGCCGTCCTCGGCCCAGACGTGGCAGGTGTTGGCCAAGAAGCCGAAGCCGCCCTCGCGCATCGGGTGCTCGCCGCCCCCGTGTTCGACCTCCCAGGCCGCCGACGAGGTGACGCCCTGCACGACGACGGGACCGATGGCCCGGGCGAGGAATTCCAGGTGACTGCAGCCGCGCTGGCGGCCGAAGCGCTCCTGAACCGCGCTCGTGTACCCCCGCGCCACCGACAATCCGACCAGGTCGCGGAAGCTCGGCTCAATGGCGGTGCACTCCGCGTGCGGGTAGGTGGTCATGTCGGCCGCGGCGTCCACGATCGTCATGTCGGCTCGCCGGACGACCAGGCCCAGTTCCATGCGGTGCAGGTCGCGCGGGCCGTGCGTGCCGCCCGCCCAGGGACGCTCGTCGTGCAGCGTCGCGACCACCGCGAAGTAGTCCCCGCGCTGGAACACCTCCATGGCGATGGTGCGACGGTGGACCGGGTCCTCGCCCGATCCGGAGGTCGGACGAAACAGGGCCAGCGTGGGCGTGGGTTCAGGCACCGGGTGATTGTGGCGTCCCGACGGCTCCAGGCGCCAACGCCACCTCGTTGAAGCCATGGAGAATGGGGGCGTCGCGGTTCCACCCGATACGGGTGACCGACGCCGTGCGCAGGTGGAGGCGCCAGTAGAGGTCCGTCGTCCCGAGCGCCCACGCCACGGCCGCCTTGATAGGCGACACGTGGCTCACCACCACCACGTCGCCATCACGGCGACGCGCACCCGCCCCGTCGGCCGCGAAGAGCTCCTCGCAGGCAGCGGTGATCCGCGCGTCCACCTCGGCCAGCGTCTCGCCGCCCGACGGCCGGAAGTCGCGGTCTTCCCGCCACCGTTGCCACACCTCGGCCGGGATCCCACCGAGGGGCTGGCACTCGAACTCGCCGTAGTCGACCTCGACCCAGCGCTCGTCGACGGTCACGGGCGGACCGAGCGCGAGCAGCGCCGCGGTGTCACGGGCCCGGCTGAGCGGGCTGGAGCGCACCTCGGCCACCGGCGCGGTCAGTAGCCCACGAGCCGCGGTCACCTGCTCCCGGCCCGACTCCGTCAGCTCGGCATCGGTCCGGCCGAGAAGGAGGCCCTGTGCGTTGGCCACCGACTCGCCGTGGCGCACCAGGATCAACATGGCGGGATCACCACGTCGGGATCGCAATGCCGGATCAACATGGCGGGATCACCAGCGGCACCTGCCCCACGGTCAGGCGGGGACGAGGATACGTCCGCACTGCTCGCAGGTCGCCACCTCGCCGGGAGGCAGGGCCCGGATCTTCTCCACCTCGAACGAGGACAGCTCAAGGTGGCACCCGTCGCACCGGTTCTTGATGAGGCGGGCCGCGCCGGTGCCCTTGAGACGGGCGCGCAGGGTCTCGTAGCGGTCGGAGAGCGCCGTCGGGAGGAGCGCCGCCTCCGCTGCTCGCGTGCCGATGGCCGCAGCCAGCTCGGCGTCGATCTCGAGCCTGTCCCGCGCCACCTGCTCGCGCAGCTCAGTAGCCCGAGCCTCCAACGGGGCCATGCGCTCGCGCAGCGCTCGCAGCTCTGCGTCGACGGGGTCCTGGTCGAGCATGGCCACCAGCTCCAGCTCCTCCAGTTCGGCGCGGCGCTCGGTCAGGTGCCGCACCTCGTCGTTCATGGCCTGCAGGTCGCGGCCCGACGAGCTGGTGGCTGCGTACATGCGCTTCTCAATGGCGGTGCGGCGCTCGGTGATGCCCCCGATCTGCTCCTCCAGCGCCTTCTGGGTCGCGGTCAGCGCGGCGCGGCGCGCCGCGGCATCGGCGCGGTCGACCTCGAGCGCCGCCAACTCGCCCTCGACTGTGGTGAGCCCTGAGGTCTCGGCCAGGGCGTCGCGCCGGTGCTGCAGCTGGGTGATGGAGGTGTCGAGATCCTGGACGGCGAGCAGGTGCCCGAGCGTGTCGGTCACGACAGGGCCTCGTACGCGGCCCGGGCGCGGGGCAGGGCATCGACCAGCGCGGCGTCGGCCAGCGCCGCCGCCTCGTCCCAGTCGTACCAACGGGCGTGCGGGCTCTCGCCCGGCGGGGGGTGCGGGTCCCCATTGGGCCCGAGCAGCAGGTAGCGCAGGTCGAGGTGGGTATGCCCGAGGGCCGCCTCGTGGACGTCGACGTGGATGAGGAGTGCGCCTGCGGCGGGATGCTCGACGGCGAGTCCGAGCTCCTCGATCGCCTCCCGCCGCGCGGCGGCCGCCGGGGTCTCGCCGGCGTCGATGTGGCCGCCGGGCTGCATCCAGATGCCGAGCCGCTTGTGGAGGTGCAGCACCGTTCCGCGCCGGCCGACCACGATGCCCGACGCGGTGACATGGGTGGGGCCGGCGTGCTCGTCGCAGGGGGCATCGAGGCGGTCCAGCTCGGTGAGGAATTGCTCGCGGGCCGCCGCCTCACGCGGCGACGCCGGCTCGTGGCCCTCGACCAGGGCGCGCAGGTCCTCCGTGGCGGCGGCCACCGCCGGACTCCCCATGCAGCGACTTGCTAGCACAGGTGGCCGGTCAGCACCGTGGTTGCATGCCCGGCGATGCCCACGCGGTCGCCGACGACGTGCACGTAGAGGAGGGCGCCGCGCCCAGAGAGCTGGCAGGCGACCAGGGAATCGCTCCCGAGCCGGCCGGCCCAGAACGGGCCAGCCGAGCACTGCGCCGACCCGGTCGCCGGGTCCTCGTCGATGCCCACGTTGGGTGCGAAGACCCGCAGCACGTAGTCGGCACCCGACCCCGGCGCCGCCGCCGCCGTGAGCAGGAGCGCGTTGGCGCCGGTGGCCGCGATGGCGCCCTGGTCGGGCACGTAGGCGCGCACGGCCTCGGAGGAGGAGACGGCGACGAAGGTGAAGAAGGCGGTCTCGCCGCTGGCGACGACGGCGCCGGGCCACTCCTCCTTGAGCGGGTCGGGGAGCGGGGCCGGTGTCATCGCGTCGGCCGGGAAGTCGAGCGCGATGCGGTCGCCCTCGAACGAGGCATGCAGCGGACCGCTCCGCGTGAGGAAGGTGAGCGTGGCGGTGCCCTCGACGGTGCCACCCTCGCGCAGCGCGTGCGCCGAGGCCAGGGTGGCGTGGCCGCAGAGGTCGATCTCGGTGGCGGGCGAGAACCAGCGCAGGCCGAACGTGGCGGGATCGTCGCCCGGCGTGAGGAAGGCCGTCTCGGCGATGCCGAGCTCGAACGCGATGGACTGCATTCGCTCGTCGTCGAGCGGTTCTGTGAGCAGGCAGACGGCGGCGGGGTTCCCGCCGAAGGCGACGTCGCTGAAGGCGTCGACCCAGGTGATCGGGATTCTCATGGCTCCCATGATGCTAAGCGGGCCAGGGCATCGATCAACACGGCGTCGCGCTTGCAGAAGGCCCAACGCACCAGGGTCCCGCCGGCACCCGGGTCGGACGGGTCGTAGAAGACCGAGCTCGGGATCGCCACCACCCCGCAACGCTCGGGCAGAGCCAGGCAGTACTCCAGGGCGCTCACGCCGGGCGCCACCGCCGCGATGTCGGTCGTGGCGAAATAGGTCGCGGCCGGGCGGTACACCTCGTATCCGAGTTGCTCGAGGCCGTCGCAGAGCAGGTCGCGCTTGCCGGAGAGCTCCGCCGCGAAGGCCTCGAGCGCGGCGGGCGCGTAGCCCAGGCCGTGGGCGATGGCCACCTGGAAGGGGGCCGGACTGGTGTAGGTGAGGAATTGCTTGGCCGCCCGCACCGCGGCGATCAACGGCGCGGCGGCGCTCACCCATCCCACCTTCCACCCGGTGAAGGAGAACGTCTTGCCCCCCGAGGAGATGGTGAGCGTGCGGTCGCGCATGCCGGGCAGCGTTGCCAGCGGGACGTGCGCACCGTCGAAGACCAGGTGCTCGTAGACCTCGTCGGTGACCGCCAGGAGGTCGTGGGCGGCGCAGAGCGCGGCGACCTGCGCCAACTCGTCGGGCGAGAACACCTTGCCGGTCGGGTTGTGCGGCGAGTTGAGCAGCAGGAGCTTGCAGCGCGGGCGGGCGGCTGCCGCCGCAAGCTCCTCGGGGTCGAAGGACCAGTCGGGCGGGCGGAGCCGGACCAGCCGGGGCACGGCGCCGGCCATGGCCGCGCAGGCGGCATAGGAGTCGTAGGACGGCTCGAACATCACGACCTCGTCGCCGGGCTCGCACAGCGCGAGCAGGGTTGCCGCGATCGCCTCGGTGGCACCGACCGTCACGAGCACCTCTGTCTCGGGATCGACGTCCATGCCGTACCAGGCGCGCTGGTGGGCGGCCACGGCGCCGCGCAGCTCGGGGATGCCCGCGCTCGGAGGGTACTGGTTGTGCCCCTCCCGGATGGCGGCGACCGCGAGCTCGCGCAGCTCGTCGGGACCGTCCGCGTCGGGGAAGCCCTGGCCCAGGTTGACCGAACCCGTTGCGGTCGCCAGCTCCGACATGGTGGCGAAGATCGTCGAGGTGAAGGGGCGCAGGCGCCGGGCCAGATGAGAGTCCCCCGCTGCCACCGCGACGATCGTACCAACGGCGATTTCCTGCGCCTATCGTCTGGCGGGACCGTGCTCACCATCGCCAACTACAACATGCACTGCGGGATGGACGGCTGGGGCAGGCCCTACGACTATCTCAGCGTGGTCAGCGCCCTGGACGCCGACGTGATCGTGCTCGAGGAGGCCTGGACCCGCGAGGGGGATGCCGGCGGGGGCCAGGCAACCGAGGCGGCCGGCGCACTCGGCTACCAGATGGTCGCCCACACCCTCGGGCAGGGGCGTCGCATCAGCCCCCAACCCGGCGCGCCGGAGACCTGGCGGCCCCGGCCCGTGTGGGCAGACCAGAACAAGACGCTGTACCTCGACGGCGTCCGCCCGCTCCCCGAGCGCGTCCGGGCGACGGCGCGCTGGGAGGAGGCAGAGCAGGGAACCTGGGGCATCGCCGTGCTGGTGCGGCCGGAACTGCCGATCGAGGCGACGCGGGTGATCCCCATGAGCATCCTTCGGGCGGACCGCGTCCTGCGGGCTGCACTCGTCGTCGACCTCACCGTGGCGGGGACGCCGATCTCCGTCGCGGGGACCCACATGTCGCACCTCCACGTAGGATCGCATCGCAACTGGGCCGAGCTGCGGCGCCAGATGCGGACCGAGGCCCGTCCCGACGCAGTACTCGCCGGGGACATGAACACGTGGGGCCCGCTCGTCCACGCCTTCATGCCGGGCTGGAAGCGCGCGGTGATCGGCCCCACCTGGCCGGCCTGGCGGCCCCACAGCCAGATCGACCACATCATCGTGCGCGGTGCGGTGCGCCCTCTCTCGGGTGCGGTGCTCCCCGCCTCCGGGTCGGACCACCGGCCGGTGCGGGCCGAGCTCGAGGTGGGCCCGGTGCGCGACCGCGCCCACGGCGCCGCCGCCGGGAGGGAGTGAGGCGCGACCTCGAGGGGGCGCGCCTGGGCAAGTTAGACCGAGGGTGGTGGCCGGCCGGCCAGCGAGGTCACCGCATCGTCCACCGTCGTGAAGAAGTGATCCTCCCCCATACGCGCCGCGAGGCCGGAGCGGCGCAGGCTGTCGTGGAGGTGCACACCCGCACGCGCGATGCCGAACGCGATGCCGTCACGCTCGAGGAAGTCGAGGACGTCGCGCAGGGCGCGGGTCCCCGTGAAGTCGATGTCCGACATGCCGATGGTGTCGAGGACCACCACCCGCACCGGGCCGGGTGCGTGCCGCACGGCATCGGTCACCTCGTCGCGGAAGCGGACGGCGTTGGCGTACCAGATCGGTGTGGCGAAGAGCACCGCGAGGACGCCCGGCTCCTGCACCGCACTGGGATCGAGTGCCCAGCGTTGCCAGCTCGTGGACCCCGGGATGCGCCCGAGCACGTGCAGCTGCGGCCGGGCGCTGAGCCGGATGCGGTCGAGGATGGCGAGCCCGACCGCGACGCCGATGCCCTGCTCCACGCCGACCAGGACCACGGTGAGCAGGGTCACCGCGGCCAGCGCGAACTCGAATCGGTCGAAGCGGGCGATGGCGACCAGGTCGGGCCACTGGAACAGCCGCAGGGCGATGAAGATCAAGATGGCGGCCAGGGCGGAAAGGGGCACGTCGTGCAGCACGTTGGCGAAGGGGATGAGGACCCCGACGGCGACGGCGGCGCCCAGCGGCCCGGCCTGCGTCCGGCCCCCTGCGGTGACCACCGCGCCGGTCCGGGGCGGGCTGGCGTTGACGGGGAAGGAGCCCACGAGCCCGGCCGCCACGCTGCCGGCGCCGACCCCGAGGAAGTCCCGCCCGGCGTCGACGTCGTAGTCGCCGCGCTCGGCGAAGGCGCGGGTCGTGGCCGCGGTCTGCGTCACGATGACCAGTGCCACCACTGCGGCGAGGGGTGCCAGGCTCTCGAGCGTCGACCACGACAGCCCGGTGAGCCCGAACCGGGGCGCTCCCGCCTTCACCGGGCCGAGCACCGCGACGCCGTGGGACTGGAGGTCCAGCGCGCTGACGAGGGCAGTCGAGGCCACCAGGCCGATGAGAGCGGCCGGTATGCGGCGGTTGACGCGAAAGCTCACGAGCATGACGGCGAGGACCCCGACGCCGATGGCCAGCGACCAGCCGTTCACCTCGTTGAGATGGCTGAGCACGTACCCCACACGGTGCTGGTTGGATCCGGTCGTCGGGGGCAGCCCGAAGAACTCGGGCAGCTGGTGGGCGATGATGATGACGGCGACGCCGGCCAGGAAGCCCGTCACGATGGGGGTCGAGAGGAACTCGGCGATCCAGCCGAGGCGCAGGATGGCGACGAGCATCACCATCAGCCCGACCATCACGGCCAGGATCGCCACCAGGTCCACGTAGTGGGGTGATCCCGTCAGGGCCAGAGTGGCGACCCCGGCCGCGAACAGCGGGGCGATCGTCGAGTCCGCCCCCACCGACATCTGCGGGTTGGAGCCCAAGAACGCGAAGAGCACGGTGCCGGCGATGAATGCGTAGAAGCCGGTGATGGGAGGCATGCCGGCCAGACGGGAGGTGGCCAACTGCTCGGGCACCGCGATGACGACGAGGGTGAGCCCGGCCACGAGGTCCGCGCTGGCCCACGAGCGCCGGTACCCGCGCAGCGAGGTCAACACCGGTGGTGGTCGCACGGCGACATCATCGCCCACCGGTGGCTCCGGCCGATTGACCCCGTCGAACGGCGAGTGCGGCGAGTGCATAGTCTCGGTTCCGACGGTGACGTCCCGCCACGCTCACCGTCCCGTGCCACCGCCGAAGGAGCCACCGCCGAAGGAGCCAGCACCGATGAGCGACTACCCCTACGCCGACCGCTTTGCCATCCACGAATCGCTGCCCGAGAAGGGCATGAGCCGGGAGGATGTGCTCTCGGAGCTCCACGCCATGGCCGCCGAGGAGGACGCCTTCTGGGAGACCGGGAAATGCTCGGGCACGATGTACTGCGGGGATCACGACCACTACCACTTCATGAACGAGGCGTTCGGGCTCTTCGCCCATGTGAACGTCCTGCAGCGCGACATGTGCCCCAGCGCGACGAAGTTCGAGGCCGAGATCATCGCCATGACGCTTGGCCTGCAGGCTGGCGACGCCGCGGTGGCAGCGGGTGACGATCCGTGCGGGTTGGTGACCACCGGGGGGACCGGCAGCATCCTGCACGCCATCCTCGCGTACCGCGAACGGGCGACCCAGACGCGCGGGGTGACCCGGCCCAACCTGATCAAGCCCGAGACCGGGCATCCTGCCTTCGACAAGGCATGCCACCTCTTCGGGGTCGAGCTGCGGCGGGCGCCCGTCGACCCGGTCACGACCCAGGTCGACGTGGACTGGGTGCGCGACCACGTCGACGACCAGACCGTTGCCATCATCGGCTCGGCGTGCAACTACGGCTACGGCACCGTCGACCCGATCAGCGACCTCTCCGACGTCGCGCTTGGACGCGGTGTCGGGTTGCACGTCGATGCCTGCCTGGGCGGATTCATCCTGCCCTTCGGCCGGGAGCTCGGCTACGACATCCCCGCGTTCGACTACTCGGTCCCCGGCGTCACCTCCATGTCCGCCGACACCCACAAGTACGGGTACGCCTTCAAGGGATCGTCCGTGGTCAGCTTCCGCACCAAGGCCCTGCGCAACGCGCAGTACTTCTACCTGACCGACTGGAGCGGCGGGAAGTACACCTCGCCCGGCATGGAGGGCTCGCGTTCGGGCGGTCTCATCGCCGCCACATGGGCCTCCATGGTCCAGCTGGGCCACGCCGGGTACCTGGGCTACGCCCGCCAGATCTTCGAGACGTCCTTCGCGATGCAGGAGGTGGTGACGTCGCACCCCGAGCTGCGCCTCGTCGGCCGCCCGACGTTCCTCTTCTCGTTCACCTCGGACGAGTTCGACATCTACCATGTGAACGACTTCATGCGCACGAGGGGGTGGCGCTTCAACGGGCAGCAGTACCCCAACGCGCTCCACATGGCGGTGACCAGGCCGCAGACCCAGCCGCAGGTGGTCCGGGAGTTCGAGGCGGACCTGGCCGACGCCGTGGCCTACGCCAAGGAGCACGCAGGCGAGGCGCCCCGTTCCGGTGCCATTTACGGCGGTGTGGCGGGCGGCATGACCGAGGAGGCGGACGAGTTCATCCGCGCCGTCATGGCCGACATGCTCGACGGGCAGTCCTCCATCCCGACCAAGTGACCTCGCTGGGCAGCGGGCCGCCCAGCGCATGGGTCACCGGCTGCGTGACGGCGCAGGCGGCGTTGGACACGGCCCTCGCCGGGCTGGACGACGCCACGGCCCGGTCACCGAGCCTGTTGCCCGGCTGGAGTGTGGCCCACGTGCTCACGCATCTCGCGCGCAACGCCGACAGCGTCGTGTGGCGCCTGGAGGGTGCGGCGCTCGGCGAGGAACGCGACCAGTATCCGGGCGGCGTGGAGCAGCGGCGAGCCGACATCGATGCCGGCGCGGGCCGGCCCGCGACGGCACTGGTGGCCGACGTGCGCCGGACGTCGGGCGCCGTCGAGCGGGTGATGTCCGAGCTCCCCGCTGCGGCCTGGGACGCACCGTCACGGACGTCACGGGGGGTCGTCGAGAGCTCACGCGACGCGGTCCTGTCCCGCTGGCGCGAGGTCGTCGTCCACCACCGCGACCTCGGTCTGGCGCCGGTCGCCCTCCCTCCCGAGCTGGTCGAGGCCTGGCTGCCGAGGGAGCTGCCACGGTTGGTGGAGCGGACCGACCCGGAACGGCTCTTGGCCTGGATCATCGGCCGGGGGGAGGCGCCCCCGCTGTCGGACTGGTGACGAGCTGATCGCCCGGTCCGGCTACTGGGACACGAAGACGTTGCCCACTCGGTCCACTGCGGCGCAATAGGACGTGGTCGGGCACGAGATGGCGGTGAGGGCATGGCCGTTGTC
This sequence comes from uncultured Acidimicrobiaceae bacterium, assembly GCA_963837125.1. Lineage (GTDB taxonomy): Bacteria > Actinomycetota > Acidimicrobiia > Acidimicrobiales > RAAP-2 > Bog-473. The sequence continues at coordinate 175,669 of CAWILW010000009.1, forward strand.
GACGAGGGTGCCCGAGCTCCAGCTCGTCCCGTTCCACCCGAACACCCGCCCGATGGAGTCGACGGCGCGACAGAACGTGGGGGTGGGGCAGGAGACGCCGGTGAGGCCCGAGGCGTTCTCGCCCGCGATCGGCGGCTCGGTGGCGATGGATGTCGGGGGCGAGAAACCCAGGCCGTTCCAGGTCAGCACGCTGCCGCTGCTGTCGACGAGGACACAGAAGGTCGTCGACGCGCAGGAGACGCCGTTGAGCTGACCCTGGACGTCGGCCGCGTTGGGCTGGGTCCAGGTGTGGCCGTTCCAGACCGAGGGACCGCCCTCCGCCGCGATGCAGAAGACCGGAGACACGCAGGAGATCTGGTTCGCCGCACCCCACGCTCCGAGGTTGCCCGACCACCCCTGCCCGTTGAACGCAAACGAGTTGCCGTCGCCGTCGATCGTCATGCAGAAGGTGGGCGCGGTGCAGTCGATAGCCGTGAAGCCCTGGGCCGCCGGAATGGTCGTCGGCGGCTGCCATGCCGACCCGTTGAACAGGGCGACCTGGTTCACGCTCGGGGCTGCGGCGCAGAAGGTCCCGGTCGCGCACGAGAGGTAGGAGACGCCCTGAGGCGACGGGTTGGGCAGGGCCGGCCCGAGGGCGGAGGCCTTGTCGAAGAACAGCCGGTACGTCTGACCGGTCGTCGAACCGGCCACGCAGGCGCCCGCCGCGGGGCACGAGACGACCGAGAGGCTGGCACCGGGCGCCATGGGGATCGGCGCGGACCAGGCTCCCGCCGGCGGGGCCGTGGTCGACGTCGTCGAGTGCGAGGTCGTCGAGGTCGAGGCCTTGGCGTCGCCGGGGCTCCCGCTGCAACTCGCGGCGAGGACGGACAATGCGGCGACGGCCAACGACACCGCGAACCGACCGGGCCGGCCGCGCACAACTAGTGGTTGACCGGCAGGCCGCTCGCCTCCAGTGCGCGGTGGCGCGACCACGTGTCGAGCACGATGAGCGTCTTCGTCCCGGTGACCCGGCCCCGTCGGCGCAGTTGCTCAATCACCTGTCCGAGCCGTTCGACGTCGGGCACCTGGAGCCAGACGAGCGCGTCGGGGTCACCGGCCGTGGTGAACACCGCCTGCACCTCGGAGAGCTGCATCGCCGTCTCCTTGATCTCCCGCAGGTCCGCTGTCCCCGCGAAGCGCACCTCGGTGAAGGCCTGGATGGGGCGTCCGGCCTTGCTGTGGTCGACGACCACCGTGTACCCCGCGATCACTCCGGTGCGTTCCAGACGCTCGATGCGCCGGGTGACGGCGGAAGCCGACAGCGAGACCTGCTCGCCGATGTCGGCCATCGTCCTGCGGGCGTTGTGCGACAACAGTTCGATGATGTGATGATCGATCGGATCGAGCTCCTCAGTTCCCATGGTGCCTAATCCTAACGAAAGCCGATTCAGCTGCACATTCAGTGCACCGGGACCGCTCGTCCCGTGCCTCTGTTGCGTGTGCGTTGTTCGGTGAGATCAGCCGTCCCTCCGGTGGACCGAGACCGCGTAGCGGTCCTGCGGCCCGAAGCGCCGGCGGTCCCAGGTCGACCAGCGGTCCTCCAGCGCGAGGCCGGAACGGGCCGCCAAGGCGTCGTGCTCGGTCGGACCGAACCCTCCGGCGACGACGGAGTAGCCGGTGACGAGGAGCCCCCCCGGTTCGAGCCAGCGCGCCGCGTTCGCGATGACCCGGCCCTCGGTGCCGGTGGGGACGAAGATGAGGACGTTGCCCGCCATGACCACGATGTCGAAGCGACGGCCGAAGTCGACGTCTGGATCCGTCAGGTCGCCCTCGACCCAACTGAGGTCGGGTGCCTTCGCCCGGGCCGCGGCGAGCATGGCCGGGTCGACGTCGACGCCGACGACGCGATGGCCCCGCCGGCTGAGCTCGATGGCGACGCGGCCGGTCCCGCAGCCGGCGTCGAGGACGGAAGAGGACCCGTACGAGTCCACCAGCGTCGCCTCGCCGTGCACGTCCACGCCGGCGGACGCCAGGTCCTCGAAGCGTCGGTCGTACGCGGCCCCCCGGGGGACCCTGCTCGCTTGCCAGCGCTCGGGCACGTCCGGCCTACGGGATGGAGCCGCCCCCGGGGATGGACTGCGTGGTCGCCCCGGCGGGAAGTGTGAAGAGGCTCGCCGACGGCTTGGACGAGTACTTTGTCATCTCGAAGTGGGTCCCCCCCGAGCCCACGTAGGACAAGATGCCCTGCCCGGTGACGCAGTACTTGGCTGACTTGCCCCGCGCCGAGACGTTGAGGCAAGTGGACTTCTGCCCGGCGATGGTCTGGGTGGAGGAGGTCACCTTGATGCCGGCGATCCTCGAGGCCAGCCCCTGCCTGGCCTCGGCAAGGGCACCGAGAGCCACCGCTGGGCTGAAGAGGCTCTCCACGCCGAGCAGCGGATTGGCGCCCTTGACCGAGAGGCAGGTCGTTGCCGACGTGGTCGTGGTTGTGGACGCACCGGAGTTGCCCGAGTTCCCGGAGTTCCCGGTGTTCCCGCTCGAGCCGGAGTTCCCGCTCGAGTTCGACGAGCAGTAGTAGGTGTTCTTGCCGTTGTTGATCACGCTGCCGTTCCCCGTCGAGAAGTTCGACTTGCCCTTTGACTGGGCGATCGTCACCGTCGACGTCTGGCCGCCAGAATTCACCGACGTGTACTCGACCTGGTAGGTCAGGTTCTTGGACCGGTTGATGCTGTTGGTCAGCGCCTTGATGTTGGGCGCCGATTGCCGGGCCGCCGCCGGCAGCGCCGGCAGCAGGAGGACGGCGCCCAGACCGAGGGTGACCGCGGCGGTGACGAGACGTGTTCGCATGCCCGAACCGTAGCTCGCAACCCACCTTGGTGCGTGCCTGCGGGATGGCCCCCGGGAGGGTGGCGTATTCGCCATCGGTAGGGTGAGTCCACTGTGTGCCTTCTCGTGGTCGCGTCGCAGGTGGTGCCCGGCGAACCCCTCATCGTCGGGGCCAACCGCGACGAAGTCCTGGAGCGCCCGACGACCCCGATGGCGCTCCTGGACCAGGGGCTACCTCGCGTCCTGGCTGGGCGCGACGAGCTCTCGGGGGGAACCTGGTTGGCCGTCAACGAACACGGCGTGTGCGCAGGTCTCACCAATCAGCCTCTGGGCGACGCCAAGGACCCGAGCAAGCGCTCGCGTGGCGAGCTTCCCCTCGCGCTCGCCCGCCTCCGTAGCGCTCCCGAGGCCGTCGACGACCTCCTGGGCACCCACCGGCCGGAGGACTACAACGGTTCATGGCTGCTGGTGGGGGACCGCACCTCGCTCTTCTTCGTCGACTTCACCGGCATGTCCGACGGAACCGCCGTGGCGCTCCCACCGGGGATCCACGTGCTGGAGAACCGTGCCCTCGGCGAGCCGTCGCGCAAGGTCGACCTCGTGCGCGCGGCGCTCGGCGCCCCTGCCGACGGCGATGAGGTGGAGCGGGCCTTCCGCCGCGTCCTGGCCGACCATCGAATCCCCGAGGGCGACGAGCGCCCGAACGCGGGGAACTGCGTGCACCTCGACACCTTCGGGACACGCTCCTCGTGCATCGTGCGGGTGCCCGATGGCACTGGGCTGCCGCGCGTCTGGGTGGCAGACGGACCCCCCTGCACGACACGCTACGAGGAGGCCAGCGACCTGTGGGGCGACCCCGCAGCCGCCGCCCCGGTTCAGTCCCGGACCAGCGGCTTGTAACGCAGCCGGTGCGGCTGATCGGCCTCGCCGCCGAGCCGCCGGCGCCGGTCGACCTCGTAGTCGCTGAAGTTCCCCTCCCACCAACGGACCTGCGAGTCGCCTTCGAAGGCGAGCACGTGGGTGGCGATGCGATCGAGGAACCAGCGGTCGTGGCTGATGACCACGACGCATCCCGGAAACGCGAGCAGCCCGTCCTCGAGGGCGCGCAGGGTGTCGACGTCGAGATCGTTCGTCGGCTCGTCGAGCAGGAGGACGTTCCCTCCACTGCTCAGCACGCGGGCCAGCAGCACCCGGTTGCGCTCACCACCCGAGAGCTGGCCGACCTTCTTCTGCTGGTCGCTGCCCTTGAAGCCGAACCCGGCCACGTAGGCGCGCCCGTGCATCTCGCGGCCGCCCACGACCATCCGGTCCGACCCCCCGGTGATCTCCTCGAACACCGTCGAGTCTGACGTCAGCGTCTCCCGCGACTGGTCGACGTAAGCCAGAGAGACAGACGGGCCGATCGTCAGCGTTCCCGCGTCGGGCTCCTCCTGGCCGACGATCATCCGGAAGAGCGTCGTCTTGCCCGCACCGTTGGGCCCGATGACGCCGACGATGCCTCCCGGCGGCAGAGAGAACGTCAGACCGTCAATCAGCAGGCGGTCACCGAACGCCTTGACCACCCCGCCCGCCTCGACCACGTGGTCACCGAGGCGCGGCCCGGGCGGGATGGCCAGCTCCACCTTCTCCGCCCGCCGTTCGGAGGCCTCGGCTGCCGCGACGAGGTCGTTGTAGGCCGTGATGCGAGCCTTTCCCTTGGCCTGGCGTGCTCTGGGTGACATGCGGATCCATTCGAGCTCTCGCTCCAGCGACGCCTGGCGGGAGCGGTCGGCCTTCTCTTCGGCGGCGAGGCGCGCCTGCTTCTGCTCCAGCCAGGAGGAGTAGTTGCCCTCCCAGGGGATGCCGGCGCCGCGGTCGAGCTCCAGGATCCAGCCGGCCACATTGTCGAGGAAGTATCGGTCGTGGGTCACCGCGACGACGGTGCCGGCATAGTCCCGCAGCGTCCGCTCGAGCCAGGCGACCGACTCCGCGTCGAGATGGTTGGTCGGTTCGTCGAGCAGGAGGAGATCCGGCTTGGACAGGAGCAGCCGGCAGAGGGCGACCCGGCGGCGCTCGCCACCCGAGAGGGTTGCGACCTCGGCGTCGCCCGACGGGAGTCGCAGCGCGTCCATGGCGATCTCGAAGGTGCGGTCGAGCTCCCAGGCGCCCGCGGCGTCGATCTTGGCCTGGAGGTCGGCCTGCTCCGCAAGGAGGGCGTCGATGTCGGCATCGGGCTCGCCGAAGGCGGCACAGACCTCATTGAAGCGGTCGACGAGATCCTTGGCCTCGCCGACACCCTCGGCCACGTTGCCGGCGACGTCTTTTGACGGGTCGAGCTGGGGCTCCTGCGCGAGATGGCCGACGGTGAACCCGGGGGTCAGGCGCGACTCCCCGCTGAACCCGTCGTCCTCGCCGGCCATGATCCGCAGCAACGAGGACTTCCCCGACCCGTTCGACCCGATGACCCCGATCTTCGCCCCGGGGTAGAAGGAGAGGTTGATGCCCTTGAGGACCTCGCGATCGGGCGGGTAGAAGCGGCCGAGGCCGCGCATGGTGTAGATGAACTGGGGCGCCACGGTGTCAGCGGTCCGGCGACCAACGGATCCGGCTCAGCCGGCGGTCGCCGACCAGGCCGGTGTCGACGAACCAACGCGCCGATTCCACCAGCGCGTTGGATGCCGGACGGGGGTCGTACCCGAGCTCCCTACGAGCCCGGCTGACGTCGAAGGCCATCTGGGAGGTCGACATCCGGGCCGCCTCGAGAGGGATGGAAGGGTGGCGGCGGAGCAGCCTCCCTTCGACGGCCTCCGAGGCGGCGGCCACGGCCAGGGACAGCGACCGGGGGACCTTGAACCTCGGCTCGGGTAGCCCCGTGATAGACGCCAGCTCGTTGAGCAGACCCTGCAGGGTGAGGTTCTCCCCACCGAGGATGTAGCTGCGCCCGGTGCGTCCGCGCTCGAGCGCGAGCACGTGCCCGGCCGCCACGTCGTCGACGTGCGCGACGTTCAGCACCGTGTTCACGTAGCCGGGGATCCTCCCGTTGAGGAAGTCCAGGACGAGCTTGCCGGTCGGTGTCGGTGCCCGGTCGCCCGGGCCGAGCGGGAAGGTCGGGAGCACGAGGGAGGCCGGGAGACCCTCGGCGATAGCGCGCAGCACCTCGTGCTCGGCCACGTACTTGGAGCGCTTGTACGAACCGTAGAGGTGCCTGACGTCAGGGAACGAGCGTTCATCCGCCGAACCGCCCCCTGACACGTGCTCCAGCCCGAGGGTCCCGACCGTGCTCGTGTACACCATCCGCTCGACGCCGGCCTCGGCCGCGGCGCCGAGCACGTTCCTCGTCCCCCCCACATTGATGTCGTAGAACGCGTCCGGGTCGCGCGCCCAGAACCGGTAGAGCGCGGCGACATGGAACACGGCCCGGCACCCGCTGACCGCCTTCTGGACGCTCTCGGCGCTCCGGAGGTCGCCCACCACCTGCTTGACGTCGAAGTCGTCGAGGTTCCGCGTGTCGGCCCCGGGCTCCACGAGCGCGACGACCTCCTGCTCCCGGGCCACGAGCTGACGGGTGACAGCGGCGCCGATGAAGCCGCTCGCCCCGGTGACCAGAACCCTGTCGCCCGACCCCAGGTTCATGGCCGCACCCGGTGCAACGTCCCCTTGGCCATCGTCTTGCCGAATTCGAAGATCAGGCCCGAGCCCTGCTGGGCACTGGCCAGCACGTCATCGAGCGCGTCGGCGAAGAGCTCGACCTCGTCGTCGCCGGCGATGAGCGGTGGGAGCAGCTTCACCACGTTCATGTTGTCGGCGGCCACCTGGGTCAGGATCCGGTGCCGGTGGAAGAGCGGCACCACGACCATCTGGGAGAAGAGGGCGGGTCGCACGGCCTCGATCACGCGGAACCGCCGCCGCAGCCCGGGTGAGGTGGGCTCGCCGAACACCAGCCCGATCATCAGGCCCCTCCCCCGCACCTCGTGGAGGAATTCGTAGCGCTCGACCAGTGGCTGGAGCGCCTTGGTGAAGGCCTTCCCGGTTCGCTGGACGCGGTCGAGGATGTCCTCGTCGTCGAAGGCCTGCAGGGTGGCCAGTCCCGCCACCATCGCCAGCTGGTTGGTGCTGAACGTCGAGGAGTGGACGACGGCCCGGTCCATTGAGCTGAACACGCGGTCGGACACCTCGGCCGAGCAGAGCATGGCTCCGACCGGCACGTAGCCCCCGGAGAGCGCCTTGGAGAGGGTGATGATGTCGGGCGTGATGCCGAACTGCTCGTGGCAGAAGAAGGTGCCCGAGCGCCCCAGGCCCGCCTGCACCTCGTCGAGGATCATGAGCGCCTTGTGCCGGCGGCAGAGGGACTGCGCCTCCAACCAGAACTCGTCGGGGGCCAGGCTGACCCCCTTGCCCTGGATCGGTTCCGCGATAAATGCGGCGACGTCGCCCCGCCGCAGCTCGCGAGCCAGGGCGGCCGCGTCGCCGAAGGGGATCATGTCGCATCCCGGCAGCAGGGGCCCGAAGCCCGTGCGGAACTCCCGCCCTCCGTTGAGGGCCAGGGCCCCGGTGGTGAGCCCGTGGAACGCGTGGTCGCAGTAGAGGATGCGGGTCCGCTTCGTTGCCGCGCGGGCGAATTTGATGGCGCTCTCCACGGCCTCGGAGCCGGAGTTCGTGAAGAAGACGCGTTCGATCCCGGCATGCGAGCGGGCGACGAGCTCCTCTGCGAGGACGCCGGGCAGAAGGCCGCAGTCCATCTGCACGAGGTTCGGTAGGTCGGCGTCCAGCGCGTCGTGGAGCGCCCTGGCGATGCCCGCATGGCCGCGACCCAGGGCGAAGACCCCGAACCCGGACAGAAAGTCCAGGTAGCGATCGCCTTTGTCGTCAGTGAGGTAGCACCCCTCACCTTTGACGTAGAAGCGGTCGAAGCCGATGGTGCCCAGCACCCGCGGGAGCTGAGGGTTGATGTACTTGGAATGAAGGGTGAAGTTCTGCCCCGAGCGCTCCTCCAACACCTTCTTCAGGTCAAACGGCATGCAGATGGGCTCCAGGGTTCGCTCTCGGGGCGGTGGCGCCAGACTACTGGTGGCCATTGCACCGTGTTCACCGGCGCGGCCGTCGCCCCGACCGCATTTCATGCGAAGATCGCTCGAATGGCGAGCGCAGTCGACCGAGCAAGCGATTGAATGAAAGGGCCTCTCGATTGACGACCAGCGCCGCCAACATCCTGCTCGTCATGTCGGATCAGCATCGGGCCGACCTGATGGGTTGCGCCGGCGATACCAGCGTCTTCACACCCACGCTCGATTCCCTCGCCTCTGAGGGCGTGCGCTTCTCCCGGGTCTCGTGTCAGGGACCGCTGTGCATGCCATCACGAACCTCGTTCATGACGGAACGCTACGTGCGCGATCACGGCGTCTACACCAACTGGGCGGAGATCGCCGCCGACACCCCGACCTACGTCTGGGCACTCCGGGAAGCCGGCTACCACACCTCGCTGCTGGGCAAGGCGCACCTGTACCTCGACGAGAACCTGACGGTGCCGCACATTGACGACATGGCCGGGCGTCTGGAGGCACTCGGGTTCGCCGAGGTCTTCGAGACCGGCGACAAGTTCGTCAGCAAGATCCCCAACCGCTACACCGACTTCCTCTCGGACCGCGGACTGCTCGACGCGTACAAGAAGCACATCGCCGACCGCAGCTACCAGGGTGAGAACGAGGACGGACAGAACGCGACGAAGTGCGTTCCCATGTGGGACTCGACACCGATGCCGGTCCCGCTCGACGCCTACGTCGACACGTGGCACGGCCACGAGGCGGTGAAGTGGATCGAGAAGTACGACCGACCAGGGCCGTTCTTCCTCTTCGTCGGTTTCCCCGGGCCACACGACCCGTGGGATGCGCCCGAGGAGGCGGTCGAGCGCTACCGCGACGTCGACATCTCCATGCCGAGCTCGACCCGGCGACCCGCCGTGGGGAGCACGGGACGCTACGGCGCGCTCTTGAACTCGTTCCTCTGGGTCTCGGACTCGGACACCATGACCGACGACGCCATTCGTGGGATGCGCCGGTCGTATGCAGCCGACGTCTCGGTCATCGACCACGCCGTCGGCTGCATGGTCGAGGCACTGGAGCGCAAGGGGATCCTCGACGACACCTGGATCATCTACACGAGCGACCACGGTGAGATGGCAGGGAGCCACGGGCTGATGTCCAAGTGCGTCCTGTACGAGGGGGCCGTACGCGTCCCCCTGATCGTCCGCCCCCCGGGAGGGCGACCCTCCGGGGTCGTCGACTCGCTGGTGGAGCATCTCGATGTACCGGCGACAATCAGGGAGATCGCCGGGGCACCGGACATCGCCAATGGTGAGGGGCGGTCACTGCTCGCGCAGGTGCGGGGCGACGAGAGCCCCGCGACCCGAGGCCTGACGGTGTCCGAGAATTGGGGCTTCGCCGCGTTCGAGACCGACCGCTACAAGCTCGTCGTCGACGAGGACGCGGTCATGCCGTGCCAACTGTTCGACCTGCACGACGATCCCTCGGAGGACAGGGACCTGGTGCCTGATCCGCTCTCGGCTCCGGTCGTCGACGAGCTCATGGAGACCTACGTGCGACCCTTCTTCCGATCGCCGCCGGCGCGCCCGCACCCCAGCTTCTTCACGGGCGGCTACGACGAATGAGGCGTCCGGGTGGGCAAGCCCAGGACGGTCAGGCTCAGGTGGTCGGGGCCCCTGGAGCCGTTGGCCCGTATTTGGCGTTGAACGCCGTTGCGACGCTGTCCGGGGTGCTCGGCGTCGAGACCACCGCGCTCCTGGCGCCGCTCGCCCCCTCCCCGCCACACGCTACGCGCTGCCGCCCTACGACATCGGTGATTTCGCAACACGCTCTACCGGGTTGACGGTGCTCGCGTCGTGCGGAAGCATGGCCCCGGCTACGTCTATCGGGGGTCGGTCATGTGGGTGGGAGCAATCGTTCGCGCGCAGACATGGATCGTCTCGTGACGAGCGCGTTCGTGAACCCATCCTGGATGCCGCACTCGGTCAGCGAAGCGGCGCGGGCCGGAGACGCCACGGCCGACGACCTTGTGTCGGGGCATGCGTGGTCGCACCTCCTGGACGCTTTGCGCAAGGCATCCGACATCGTGCAGTCGAATGAGGTCTCCCGGAGCCCGGTCGACCTGGCCGCCGGCTTCGGCCATCTGTTGATGTTGCTGGGCACCGGGGTGGACCAGGCCCTGCGAGCCGAATCGGACCCGGTGCTCGCCGTGAAGCCCTCAGGTGTCGACGCCGTCTACAAGTGGGGCATGGACTGCCCCGACTGCATCTACACCGGCGCACCGCTCCGTGGCGGCGAGTCCTACCGCATCCGGGGCCATCGCGGCTCGGCACGCTACGTGGGGCTCCAGTCGATGGCGGGCATGGCGTCGTCGGCCAACGTGTTGCTGGACGAATTGGACCTCGGACCTGATGGTGAGGTGGACCTCGTCCTGTCGGAGGAGCGGCACGAGGGCAATTGGCTGCCTATCGCCGGAGACGCAACGCAGCTGGTGGTACGGCACTTCTTTTACGACTGGGACACCGAGATCGCTTCGTCTCTCTTCATCGAACGGCTCGGCGGGAAGCACAGACGGCCTACACGTGCGCCGACGGATCCGAGAGCGATCATGGCGCGACAGCTCATCGCGCTGGGCGACTTCGTGGTCGGCAACCTCGAGTTCTTCTTGCAGTTCTCGCGACCCGAAGTGCCCAACACCTTCCTTCCCCCGCTGGACGGCACGGCAATGGGAGCGGCGGCGGAGAACCGGCCCGTCATCGGCTCCTGGACGCTCGGTCCGGAGAAGGCGCTGTTGGTCGAGGTCACGCCGCCGGAGGGTCTCTACTGGAGCTTCTCTCTCGGTAACGCTTGGTGGGAGACCATCGACTACGGCCGGCACCAGAGCAGCCTCAACGGCCACCAGGCAGTCGTCGACGACGACGGGATCCTCCGGGCTGTGATCGCCCATGAGGACCCCGGGATCCCGAACTGGCTCGACACAGCCGGGCACAGCGCCGGCCCAGTGATCCTGCGCTGTGTCCGCACCGACTCGGCACCGGTTCCGACGGCCCGAGTCATCCCTTTCGCCGAAGTCCACGCCGCGCTGCCGGCTGGAACCCGTGGCGTCACCCCAGAGGAGCGGGAACGCGTCATCGCGGCCCGGCGGCTCGCGGTGAGCAAGCGCTTCTGCCGATGACCCTTGACGCCGACGCGCTCGAGACCGACGCCCGGGAGGAGACGGGCCTGCACGACTTCGGCGACGGTGCCCACCGGGAGGGACTCGAGCGCCTGCTCACATCCCTGAACGAGGAGGCCGACCTGAACGAGGCCGGGGAGGTGATGTTGCGTATCCGCCTGGTCTCGCTGCTGTCGTCCCGGCTGCGGGTGGAGGAGACCTACAGAGCACACCCGTCGATCGACGACCAGCGGGTCGAAGGACCGGTCTTCGTCGTCGGGCTGCCCCGCACGGGCACCACCGCCTTGAGCCAGTTGGTGGCTGCGGACCCCCAGTTCCGCTCGCTGCGCCTGTGGGAGTCCTCGTCGCCGTGCCCTCCGCCCGAATCCGCGACCGAACACACGGATCCTCGCATCGCACAGGCCGAGGCGGGGTTGGCGATGATGAACGAGATGTTCCCGCTCATGCAGACCATGCACCACGAGGAGGCGACCTCGGCGACCGAGTGTCAGGACCTGCTGGGGATGAGTTTCCGGACGGTCCATTTCGACGGGTTCGGCCGCGTGCCCTCCTACATGGAATGGGTCACGGACTGCGACATGCGCGAGACCTATCGGTACCACCGCCGCGTGCTCCGGCTCCTCCAGTGGCACTGCCCACCGCGCTTGTGGCACCTCAAGACCCCGGTGCACATGTTCGCGCTGGACGCGCTGCTCGAGGCCTATCCCGACGCAAAATTCCTCTGGAGCCACCGCGACCCTGCCAAGGTCCTAGGGTCGGTGTGCAGCCTGATCCACTACGTCCGGAGCTGGGCGAGCGACCGGGACGACTCCGCCGAGCTCGGGTTGGAGCAGCTCAATCGGTGGTGGCAAGCCGTGTCGAGGGGCATGGACTTCCGGGCCCGCGTTGGCGGCGGCCGCTTCGCGGATCTCTCCTTCGCAGACCTCCAGGTGGATCCCGTGGGCGCGATCCGCACGGCGTACGAGCAGATCGGCATCGAGTTCCCCCCCGCCTCGCGCGACGCGGTGACCGCCTGGGCCCTGAACCACGAGCCCGGGGCGCACGGAACGCACGCCTACGACCTGGCCGACTTCGGGCTCGACGCCGAGCAGGTGCGAGAGCGGTTCGCGCCTTATATCGAATCGTACGATGCCATCGCGTGATCCGAGGGTCGACGCGTCCAGGGGAGGTTGAGAGGCATGGATCTCGAGATCGCTGACGCGACCGCGGTGGTGACCGGCGGCAGCAAGGGCATGGGCCGGGCCGTCGCGGAGGTACTCGCTGGTGAGGGTGCGCGGGTCGCCGTCATGGCACGCGGACGCGACGCGCTCGACGAGACGGTGGCCTCCTTGCGCGCCGCCGGAAGTCCCGATGCCGTCGGCATCAGCGTCGACATGACCGATGCCGATTCCATTGCAGACGGGTTTGCCGAGGTGGCGGACCATTGGGGCCAACTGAACATGTTGGTGCACACGATCGGCCCGGGCGCGGGCCGGTTCGAGCAACTCGATGACGGCGGCTGGGACGAGGCCTTCGCACTCGGCACGATGTCGGCCGTCCGCGGCGTGCGGGCCGCGCTCCCCCTCATGCGAGCCGCCGACTGGGGACGCATGGTCTTCTTCTCGGCACACTCCATTCAGCGCCAGAGCCCCATCCTCGTCGCCTACACCGCATCCAAGGCGGCGGTGACGAGCATCGCCAAGAACCTGGCCAAGGCACTCGCCCCCGACGGCATCCTCGTCAACACGGTGTGCCCGGGCTCCATTGTGACAGCCAGCTTTACCGAAAACCTGAAAGACATCTTCGCCGCCGAGGACCTCGACCCCGCTGACCCCCACGACGTCATGGCATGGATCGACAAGACGTTCCACCAGCCCGCCGATATCGGGAGAGCCGGCCTGCCCGACGAGGTGGCCTCGCTCACCGCGTATCTCGTGTCACGGCGGAATGGGTACGTCACTGGGGCCTGCGTCAACGTGGACGGGGGATCGGACTTCGTCTGAGCGGGTGGCGTCTCTTATGCGACAAGTTCCGGGTTCAGCCACTCGAAGCCCTCGCCGTCGACTAATTCGACGTCGTCCCATTCCCCTTCTGGCGAGACGACCGGCCCGTCCCGTCCTGGATCTGGTAGGCGGACCAGTAGCCCGACCAGCACGAAGGCAACCAGCCCGAACAGGGCGGCGACGCCGAAGGTGATGTCGAGACCCCGCACCAATGAAGAGGACGCGGCGACGCCCGTCTGCAGCTGGGCATGCCCCGCGGCCGCGCTCAGGACGGTCACGAGGACCGCCAGACCGAGCGCAGCGCCGACCTGCTGAGTCACATTGACCAGGCCGGAGGCGGCCCCGGCGTCGGATGGTTCGACACCGGAGAGCCCGGCGGTGGTGAGCGGCACCAGCGCAGTGCCCGAGCCCAGGCCGAGCAGGACGAGTCCGACCACAACCTGACCGTAGGAGGCACCGGCGTGGAGCTGGCTCGACAGGAGCAGGGCGACGATGGACATCCCGATGCCCGAGAGCATCAGGGCCTTGGGCCGGACCCGATTGACCAAGACCTTGCTGACGAGCTGCGAGGACACGAAGACCGAGAACGGGATGGGCAGGAAGCAGAGGCCCGCCCGAAGTGGCGAGTAGCCCACCACATCCTGGAGGAATTGTCCGATGAAGAAGAACATCCCGTACATGCCGGCGTACATCAGCCCGCGTGACACGTTGGCCGTCGTGCGCGTCCCGCTGGCGAAGAGCCGCAGCGGCATGATGGGCTCCTGGGCGCGGCTCTCAGTGCGGACGAACAGCCCGAGCAGAAGGGCTCCCCCTGTCAGAGCCCCGACCGTCACCGGGCTCGTCCACCCACGGGTGCCGGCCTCGACCAGGCCCAGCACGACTCCGACCATGCCGAGCGTGGACGTGAGCGCACCGAGGACGTCGAAGTGGCCGTGCCGGACCTCGGTCTCTTGCACGGCGATCCGTCCGACGGCCCAGACGACGAGGCCGATGGGCACGTTCACGAACATGACCCAACGCCACGAGACCAACTGGGTCAGGACACCGCCAGCGACCAGTCCGATCGCCCCTCCGGCCGCAGACACCGTCGTGAAGAGGCCAATGGCGCGGATTCGCCGGGGCCCGTCGGAGAAGACGGTGGTGAGCAGGGCGAGTGAGGAGGGGGCGGCCAGCGCCGCGCCGACACCCTGAAGGGCGCGGGCGGCCAGCAGCATCCAGCCGGCGACGGCGAGCCCGCCGAAGAGCGAGCTCACCGAGAAGACGACGATGCCCGCCAGGAAGGTCCGGCGCCGACCGAGGAGATCGCCGGAGCGGGCCCCGAGCAGCAGGAGGCCCCCGAACGTGAGGAGGTAGGCGTTCAGCACCCAAGAGAGCTGGTTCCCAGAGAGGCCCAGGCCCTGCTGCATGTGTGGGAGTGCGACGTTGACGATCGTGGTGTCCAGCACCACCATGAGCTGGGCCGAAAGGATGACGAACAAGAACACGGTGGGGCTGGTGAGTCGACGGCGGAGGGACCCGGACGGGCCCGGATTCGGGCTTTCGGCCGGGACGGGGCGCGCCTCGGCACTGGCAACAGAAGGCATGGCTATCCGATCTGTCCGCTGGTATGGTGTCTTTAAGCGGACGCTTCCTCCGGTTAGTATACGGAGGGTCCCTCCGCTTTGCAAGACCGAATTTTGGGCCCAAAGGACTGGATCCGGGAGGAAGGCAGGACGATGACGGATCAACCGAGCTCGGCGACGGCGACGGTCGATCACGCGGGCGACGTTGACGAGGGCGCAGACCCAACGCGCCCCCAGCGAGCCGATGCCAAGCGCAACTACGAGCGCCTCGTTGCCGCAGCGCGTGAAGTCTTCGCCCAGCAGGGCGGCGGTGCCTCAATGGATTCCATCGCCAAAGAGGCGGGCGTGGGCATCGGCACCCTGTACCGGCACTTCCCGAAGCGGATCGACCTGGTGGAGGCGGTCTACCGCGAGGACGTCGACGAACTGGTCCGGGTGGCGGAATCGGTCGTGGCGGGCATGGAGCCGTGGCCGGCTCTCGTCGCGTGGCTCGAGGCTTTCGTGCGCTACGCCACAGGGAAGCGAAGGTTCCTCAACGAGCTGCACGAGGCCTTTGAGAAGAACCCCGAGCTGCGCATTGTGTCCCGCGACCGGATCGAGGGAGCGCTGAGCATGGTGCTCACCCCCGCGCAGGAAGCCGGTGAGGTCCGCAGCGATCTCGACGGCCCCGACCTGATGCAGCTGCTGGGCTCGATGTGCATGAGCGCGAGCCTCACCGCTGACCAGAGCGCGCGGCTGCTCGTCATGATCGAGGACGGCCTGCGGCCGCCGAGATAGCGGGAGGGGCCGGCAGCCCGCTGGCGTAGGGGCCACAGGTGACGGCTTGTCCATTGTGCCCCGGAGTGACATTCCGAAGCTTTGTTGCGATGATCCTCCGGATTCCGCCGAATCTGGATGCAGCCGACCAGGGACGAGATTGAATTTAGGTGTGAGCAAAGGCCGGGAATACACCGAGTGCACCGAGCAGCTCACCCTGTGCTTCGACCGGGAAAGCCACATGCGAGCAGTGATCGCCATTGACGACACGACCCTCGGTCCCGGCTTGGGTGGGGTCCGCTGGTGCTCCTACCCCGACGCTGAGAGCGCGCAGCGCGAGGCCCGTCGGCTGGCGCGGGTGATGACGCTCAAGAACGCCTGCGCCGACCTTCCCTACGGAGGCGCCAAGTCGGTCATCCTCAAGGACGACGGCGTCGACTCGGACGTCGAGCTCCGACACGCCCAACTGCGAGCATTCGGGCGGTTCATCGAGCGACTCGGCGGGGCCTACTTGCCTGGAGTCGACATGGGCACCTCTGTCGATGACCTGGCGGTGGTGGGCACCATCGCCGGCGAGGTGTCGTGTGACAACGAGGATCCTTCTCCATCGACCGCCCTCGGGGTCTTTGCCGGCATCCGCGCTGCGCTGCAATGTGAAGGTACGGCCCTGGTCGGGTCCCACATCGTGATCCAAGGCGCCGGGCACGTCGGCGCCGCGCTGGCCCGACAATTGGCGGAGGCGGGATGTCGGGTCTCGGTTGCCGACGTCGATGCCGACCGGGCACAACAGGTCGCCGCAAAGACGGGGGGCCGGGTCGTGGATCCCGAAACAGCTCTCACCACGCCCTGCGATGTGCTGGCGCCCTGTGCGACAGCGATGGTCGTCACCCGTGCCAACGTCGGTTCCCTCGGGAGTCGCATCATCGCCGGTGGCGCGAACGACGTGCTGGCCAGCCGCGGCCTGGCAGACAAGCTCGCCGCACGGGGCGTCGTGTACGTCCCCGACTTCGTGGTCAACGCGGGAGGCGTGATCCAGATCCATGCCGTGCGGTCAGACTGGGATTGCGAAAAGCTGACGGGGTCGCTCCTCGCTATTGGTGATCGGGTCACGTCGACCATCAACGAGGCGAACCGACGCCGCCGGACGCCTTTGGCGGTGGCCGAGGAGATGGCGTCGGACCGGCTGGGCCGACCAATTGGCCTGCTCTCTTAGCCGGACGCCGCGACTACCCCCGCCCGAACCTCGGGACCGAGATGCGCTCCAGTGAGCGGCACGAGATAGCGACGTCGACGTCGAACTGTCCGCCGTCTTGACGGCCGGCGACGAGTCACCCCAACCCCTCGACCATCACATCGCCACGGGACAGGGTCAACGCGATCCTGACCAGTTGAAGCATTCGGACGAAGGCGAGTAAAGGAAGGACAGCGCCATGGTCCCAGCTTCGTTGACCCTACGACGGTCGGGCATCTAGGTCCGCGGGTTGCAGGCACTTCGGAACCAGAGGGCGCCGGTTCCTGACGGAAAATCCTCGACTCGGCCCACAATTCGTAGCCGTTCCGTTCATGTGGTCCCAGTGCCGGCAGCGTCGTACGGGGATATTTAGCGCAGCCGTGCCCGTCCACCCAGATGTGAAGCAGAGCTACATCAGGAGGCCGGGCACCTCGGCGTCTCCACACCAGCCCGAAACGGGAGGAGACCCGTCGTGAAAACGTCGATGACAACTCTCATTGAGTTGACTGCGGGGCAAGTAGTGGTCGGCTCAGGCGGCGATATCGACGAACTGCACCTTTACGTAGTACGGCACCCACCCGTACGCGCAAGGCGCCAGGTACTGGCACGAGCTGAATTCAACCTGGCCAGACCCTCCGCACGGGACCTGGGTTGAGGTCGGAACTGCCTGCGGCGCGCCGTAGGTCGTGAAATTCAGCATTGGGGGGACTCCAGCCGATGACGACTGCGGCACGAACCAGGCGTAGACGTGGCTGAATGGCCCTGTATAACCACGGCTCGCGGACACCTCCCTGACTGACATTGTCTGCCCGCTGGCGACGGGCCCGGTGCGTCCGGAGTAAATGGGGCCTCCGCACACGACGTGCACGACCGCATTGCTGCTAGCCCCGTTGACGAGTCCGACAAAGTGCTGGTCGGGGCCGATCGCACGCTGCGCCAGCGCCGGGCCGACGCCCACCATAACTACTACGACCGAGGCAACCACAAAAGATAGCAATACACGCATTCCAAGAACCGTTGTACCCCCAGACTTAGGCGGTGGTCAATGGACGTAACGAAGTGTTCAACCGGCGTACATCTTGAGGACCTACGGGTCGCCCGCACGGCACCAGATTCGCACCTCGCGACGCACGGCCAGAACAGGCAGTTTGCCCTGCGCAACCGGAGTGTCCGGTCACTTCAATCGGTCGTACGCAACCGTCGCGGCCGTCGAGTTTGTCCATGAACCCCGACCTACCAGCCGCCACGAACACGACTCTGACCGTCCATAGTCTCCCGATTGCGGCGGGTCCTCGACGCACAGAATGACGAAATCGGCTCAACAGCCCAGGACTTATGCGATAGGGGATATGCCGTCAGGGCCCAGCAAACCGCGGAATGTGGCGAGCAGCGGGGCCGAGGCCCGAGACGTGGGCCTGACGAACCGCGGGGATGTCAAAGTAGGCCTGCAAAGTCGGTCCGCCGTCGGAGGTCATGTCCACGACGGTTCCGAGGCCGATCCCAACCCCGCTGCCCAGGAACGGCGCGTCGCCGTAGTTGAACAGCCCGCCGTCCGCCGCGCTGAACCAGTAGCCACCACCTGTCGGCATTGCGGCCATGGCCACGATGGGCTGGGCCAGGTTGATCGCCCCGGTCGATCCGTAGAATTGGGCATCGCCGTAGGAGAAGATCCCGCCGTCGGACGCCACGAGCCAGTACCCCCGGCCGTCAGGTGTGGGGGCCATACCCACGATCGGCTTGTTGAGAAGGATCGAGCCGGTCGATCCGTAGAACTGAGCGTCGCCGTAGGAGAAGATCCCGCCGTCGGACGCCACGAGCCAGTACCCCCGGCCGTCAGGGGTGGGGGCCATACCCACGATCGGCTTGTTGAGGAGGATGGAGCCGGTCGATCCGAAGAACGGAGCGTCGCCGTAGCTGAAGATGCCACCGTCGGTGGCCACCAGCCAGTAGCCGCCGGCATCGAGCGTTCCCGCCATGCCCACGATTGGCTTGTTCAGGTGGATGCCGCCCGTGGAACCGTAGAAGTTGGCGTCGCCGTAGTTAAAGATCCCCCCGTCGGACGCCACCAGCCAATAGCCCCCGTCGTCACCTGTTGCCGCAATACCCACGATGGGCTTGTTGAGAATCATTTTCCCGGCGTCCCCGTAGTAGGCCGCATCACCCATGTGGGCCACCTGGCCGCGAGAGTCCACCTGGTAGTAACCGGTCGTCCCGGTGCCCGAGAGACTCATCGACAGAGTTGTGTTGTCAAGACCCTTGATCGCCATGGTGGCGGAGCGGTCTCCGAGCGCACCGGGAAGGAAGCTGACGTCCATGGTGCAGGCAGCACCCGAGGTGAGGATGACGGTGCTGACCCCGTCGCCGGGACAGCCAGGTGCCGGGGTCACGACGTAGTCGTCTGCGCCGGGGCCAGAAAAGGTCAGGTCGTTGGTTGAGAGGTCGATGGTGTCGGTGGAGTTGCCGGCGTTGGTCAGCACGAAGGTGTCCGAGACAAGGGTGCCGAGGGTGGTGTCCC
>CAWILW010000010.1:0-69208 GCA_963837125.1 uncultured Acidimicrobiaceae bacterium
TTGCCCACCCAGATTGCTCCCTCGTCGGCGAAGGTCGAGGCCCACGAGTCCAGGCCGCCCGGGACGACATTGGAGATCTCGTTGGTCGGGATGTGAAGACCCGAGTGGCAGCCCAGCGAGAAGAGCAGCCGCTCCTGGGAGATCTCGTTGTTCGGATCGGCGTTGCGCACGTCGGTGGTGGAGAGGATCTCGCTGTTGTTCTGGGTCGCGACCTGCATCGCCGAAGGCCGACAGGGCACGACCGAAGTCGAAGTGCGCGTTGATCGAGTCGAGCGGTCGGCGCCGTTGCCGGGTTGGTCGGGCGTCCCGCCGTCGATGGCGTTGAGAAGGTCGGACTTGGTCCACGAGTCGCTGATCAGCTTCGTCACGTTGGCGGCGCCGAGAGGACCGCTCAACGACGCTGCGACGGCGTTGGCACCCTGGGTCAGGAAGTCGTAGCCGGTCGAGAGGCCCGATGTCGCGTTGAGCAGACCGTTGCTGGACTGGTAGCGCGCCAGCGCGTTGTCGATCTGTGTCGGCGTCTCGACCAGGCGCCCGATGGCCAGCGACGGCGTGTAGAGGGTCTGGCCGCCCACGCCGAGCGGGTTCGGCGACGCGTAGGGGTCGTCGCTCAGGAAGTAGCCCTGGCTGAGCGCCGACGACAGCTGGTCGTTGATCCCCGGCAGGGTGCTGGCCGCGTAGTCGCTCTCGTTGTCCGAGACGGTGGTGTCGGGCACACGGGCCATGGGGACCTGGTCGTCCGCTCCGACGACGACGATGTTGCTGACGCGTCGGGTAGGTCGCCTCCAGGCTGCGCACCGTGGCGCTGATGTCGCTGACCACCTTGTTGGCCGCCTGGACCGAGCACGGGCTGGCGTCCCACGCGGTGTAGTCGGCGGACGTCTGCGCGTTGCCCTCGACCGGGACGATGGCCCCGACCATGCCGCCGGCACCGCTGTTGATGGTGGTCGTCAGCTGCTGCAGGACGTCGTTGACACCGGGTTGGCACCCACCGCTGGACGACTGCCCGTAGGCGTCGTAGAGGCGGTCGGGGTTGACCAGGAAGAGCGTGTTGACGCCGGCTGGAGCTTGCTGCAGCGACCAACCGCTCGAGGCGCTCCAGGTCTCGACGAGCGGCTGGCCGCTCGCTGGGCACGGCCACGTTCTGTGTGAGAGCGTCGTTGGCGTAGGTCGCCGGCACCGAGCACGACGGCGAGGCTGCCGTCTGGATCAGCTGCGACCGCAGGGCGTAGGGGGCCGTCGTGCTGTAGGCGCCGTTGAACCCGGTGATCTGCACCAGGTAGGTCCCGCCGCTCAGCGCGGGCGTCGTGATCTGCTCGGGCGTCAGGCCACGGCTGGACGAGATGGCCTGCACGGGCAGCGGTCGAGAGGATGGGCAGGACACCCGGCGCCGGCGCGCTCTGCTGGCCGGTCGAGGACTGGTCTGCCGGCGGCGTGTCGGTCACCCCGGCCGTGGTCTGCTGCGGGGTGCTCGACAGCTGGGTGGTCGGCGGCCCGTAGAGGACCATGTCGTAGTCGGCGGGGAGGTTCGACAGGTCGAGCGACAGCTCGTCACCGGCCGGCACGTTGATGTCCCAGTACGCCGAGGTGTTGGGCGCCGTGAGGAAGGACACGTTCAGCGAGTCGGGCTGCAGGGTCGACGGCGTGCTCGGTGACCCGTTGCCCGCGAAGGGGTCGGTGATGTTGATGGACGCACCGGCCGACTGGGTCCCCCCGCCGGCGATGGAGGCGGTCACGCTGAGCGACTGGTCTGCCCAGGACCTCGTTGGGCCTGAGCTCGACCGTGTAGGTGTCGGTCCCGGTCGCGTTCCCCGGGTTCGCCGTCAGCGTGTTCCCCGACAGCGGTCGGGTCGGCGGAGGGCTGGCCGTCGAACAGGGCGGAGCCCGGCACGAGCGAGAAGCCGGCCGGGACGCGTGAAGACGTCGGTGAGGGCGACGGGGCCGTTGACCACCGTCGTCGTCGCGCGTCAGCGTCACCTCACCGCCGCCCGTCGAGGCCGCGGCGAGCCCCGGCGTGGACAGGTCCACGTTCTGCCAGGGGAAGCTCGACTCAGGGACGAGGCCCGAGAGGAGGTCCCCCAGGAACAGGCCGTTGAAGGCGGACGGGTCGTCGGCGGCGATCTGGTCGATGAGCTCGCCCGATCGTGGTGCCCGAGTCGGTCAACTCGGCCCCGAGGAGGTCGGCCAGCGTGGTGCCGTCGGTGGTGCCGGTGCGAGCGCGCCCTCGATGTCGGCCACGGTCGTCGTGGGGTCGGAGCCCGAGACGTCGGAGAGCACGGCAACCGCGAAGACCTGCGCGAAGGTCGGGTCGGAGTTGGCCAGCGCCACCAGGTCGGCCAGGGTGGTCTGGTCCGACGCCCGGGTCGCTCGAGTCCGAGCCGTCGACGTCGGACAAGGCTGGTGGCGTCCCAGCCGGCGTTGGGCTCGGTGATGCCGGCCTGCAGCGTCTGCAGGTCGGCCCCGGGCTGAATGGCACCGTCCGCCTCGGCGTCGGCCAGGGTCTCACCGGGCGTGCAGACGCCGCCGGGCATCAGCGAGCAGTTGACGATGCTGCTCAGGTTCGAGAGCGAACTGAGCAGGATGGTCGCCCATCGGGATGGCGCCCATCTTGATGGCGCCGATCTTGATGGCACCCATCTTGATGGCACCCATCTTGATGGCGCCGATCTTGATGGCGCCCATCTTGGTTCCCTGCATCGGGATGGCGCCCATCTTGAGGGTGCCCAGGTTGATGGCGCCCATCTTGATGTCTTCGAGCGGGATGGCGCCCATCTTGATGGCGCCCATCTTGACGGAGTCGATCGCGATGGCGCCCATCTTGATGGCGCCGATCTTGATGGCGCCGATCTTGATGGCGCCGAGTCCGGTGTCGTTGAGGTTGGTCCCCGCCAGGTCGAGCCCGGCGACCGGTGACTGGTCGACCGTGCCTGCTTGGAGGGGGATGGTGTTCGAGCGAGATTGAGGCGAGAGGGACGCCGGCGATCCCGAGCGAGAGCACGCGTCACGCTGGTGGCGTCGGCGGTGTCGGTATTGCTCGTGATGCCGAAGTCGCTGCAGGGCCAGTGCACGCCGTTCAGGGCGTTGCACCAGTCGGTGAGCGTCTGGACGGGGTTACCGACGTCGGCAGTGTTGAGCGGGATGTTGTCGATGGACGTTCCGCCCAGGGCGTACGCGGCCACGGGGAGCGAGCCGAGCGTGGACCCGTCGATGTTGATGTCCGACAGGGGCAGCCCGTTGAGCCGGGCGGCGGGGTTGGAGTTGTCCGGCGCGTCGGAGCCCGTCGTGGTCAGGACCTCCTGCAGGTTGACCGACTGGAGGGGCAGGCCGGCGTACTGGGAGCCGGCGAGGATCCCCGTCCAGTCGGTGCAGGTCGATCCCGAACACCCGTCGGGATAGGTCACACCGATGTTGGAGAGCAAGTCACTCTGCAGGGACTTGATGTCCTGGCTCTGCGAGCCCAGGGCGATAGCGCCCATCTTGATGGCGCCCATCTTGATGGCGCCCATCTTGATGGCGCCGATCTTGATCGACCCGATCTTGATGGCGCCCATCTTCGTCGAGGCGACGGCCGCGTTCGGGCTCACGCTCACCGATCCGGACCCGTTCTGCTGGGCGACCGTGGGCAGGCTTCCGTTGTTGTCCAGGAGGACCGTGCCGATACCGGCCGGGGTGATGGTCGACGACGGGTTCGATGTCGCGGTCGCGCTCAGCGTCACGGACGAGAGAGACGCTGGGGCCGCCACTGTCGCGTTGTCGGAGGCCATCGCAGGGTCGCCGTCGTCGGAGGAGACGGTGATCGTGCTGTCCAACGGTGTCCCGCCGGTGAGCTGAGTTGCGACGGTGGCCGGCAGCGACACCGGGGGCAGGGTCGTTCCCGCCGCGATCGGGAACGGGCCGCCGTAGGTGCAGGTCACGATCTGTCCGGCCGTCGAGCACGACCACCCGGTCGTTGCCGCGGCCGATCCGGGCGTCACCTGGGACGGGAACGTCGCCGTCATGGTGATCGGGTCGTTCTCGGCGTAGGACGACGTCAGGCCCGCCTGGAGCGTGTAGTCCACCGTGCCGCCTGCGGGAAGTTGCCCGCTGTCGTTGTCGCTGATCGCCGCGCTCAGCACGGGCACGGGTTGGAGGGTGGTGACCGAGACGTTCGAGATCTGGTGGTAGTCCGTGCGCACGTCGGTCGAACCCACCCAGCCGAAGCCGAGCTGATACGGGATCCCGGTCGATGGGTTGATCCAGGTCGACGGGTACAGGCCGCTCGGGATGCCTCCGTTCGATGTGCTGGGTAGCGGTCCGGTCTCGTCCGAGGCTGAAGGGGCGCCGATCCCTTCCCATGCCACCCCATAGTCCCCGCTGGGAACCTGGAAGCCCGAGAACGCTGCGCCGCTCATGTTGACCGGTTGCGACGTGGTGTTGAGCACCACTTCGACGGGAACCATCGATGCCGATCGGCTCGAGCCATGCAGGCTCTGCTCGGACGTCGTGTCCAGCACGGCCGAACTGTTGATGAGGCAGTAACCGATGCTGCCGTTCCCCGGACCCCGCACGACCACCTGCCCGGGCATTATCCCGGTGGACCACGACGGGACGGTGCAATGGGAACCGTCGGCGGTCTTGTTGGAGAAGCCGCCACGGACATCCAGATGCCGCGCCCAGATAGCCGTATGAGAGTCCCTGGGCGTTCGGTTGCCCGCCAGATGAGTAGCCGAGGTCCACCCCGGGCTGGCCGATCTGGGACGGCGCGACGGGGTCGCTTGGGTTCTCGGCGGCGATCACGAAGCCGATCCCGTGTGAACCGGTTCCGCCCCACTGATAGCTGTCGAAACTGGCGTCCAGGCCGTTGGTCGCCGGGACACTCAGACTGGTCAAGAGCTCCGCCAATTTGCGAGGTTCCCGAATTGGTCAGTTGCAGCACGCCGTTACCGGGCGCATCGCCTCTGGATGCGGAACAGTCGCGAATCGGTGTTTGCGTCGTGTTGGCGCCCGCCGTGAGGCAGGCGGAGTTCGTAAAGCCCGCGGCGGCGCTGGGCACCACCCACGAACTGGGCGACGACACGTTCGCGTTCTGGAAGGTCTCGGCGATGACGGACTTGACGGTCGCGCCCGCCGGCGTCGTCTCGACGATGCTGCCGAGGGCCACTCCGAAGGACGCGGCGATCAGCGCCATGGCGCTCAGGGCCCCGAAGGCCCTCACTGCACGGCGCTTGTGTACCGACCGGTCCACGCGTGCTGCCCTATCTCGAGCACTCGACATGTTGGCCCTTCCTTTGCCACCCCACGGCGCGCCTGGGTTTGGTCACCACAACCGGCATTTACGACCCTATCGAACACTCATTAGGGACCGCATCGCCAACGCCGGGCACCTTGTATACAGCGTTTTCTCCATTCTGGCGAGCCGTTGTGGCTTTTGTGTGACAACGGCCTGCACCGCCGAGGGCTCAACTTGCAACAGGGAGTGTAAAACGGCGTCCCACGCGGGCCCGGCACCGGCGTGTTCCTCAGGTCACGCTCAGGGTCACGGGCCACAAGGGCCCCTGACGGGCCCCGCCGCCCCCGGCTCCCACCGCCACGCCACGACGGTGCAACGCCCTTGCCAGCGGGGCCGGGCATAGTTGGCACGGGTACGGCGCGGACTCGGTCGACCCGAGCCCGGACAACGTGCGGTGGCGACGGCCACAGCCGGCGAGCAGTAAAGGGGTGGTTCGGCATGCTCAGAGAGAGCGCAGGCGGCGGGCGGGTGGGGTCCGAGACGCTGCACGCGGTGCCCTGGTTCGCCTCCTGCACCGAGGAGCAGTTGCACGAAGTGGCTCGGCTCGCCGAGCGCCTCCAGGTGCACGCGGACGAGGTGATCCTGCGGGAGGGCCGCCTCGGTCGGGAGCTCTTCGTCATCGTCTCCGGCACAGCCACGGTGACCCGGGCCGGACGGGTCGTCAACCTCCTCGGTCCGGGCGACTATTTCGGCGAGATGGGGGCAATCGAGGCGGCGCCACGCACGGCCACCGTGACGGCAACGACAGATCTCGATGTCCTCATCATCGGGCCGCGCGAGTTCGAGGCCATCATGGAGATCCCCGGATTCCGCAACACGCTCTTGACCGCCATGAGCCGCCGCATCCGCGAGGCCGACGACCGATTGGCGGTGTACGCCGACCACGACGAGGCCCGGGTCCGAGAGAAAGGCACCGAGACGACCTGACGCCGGTCAGCCCGGGTCGGCCGCCATCCGGGCCAGGCGGTGCAGGCCCATGCGGAGGGCGGACTCCTCGCCGCTCCGCAACAGCACGGCCACCCGCTCACCTTCGTCTCCGCGCCGGCGCTGGCGCAGTGCCCGTGCCAGCTCCACCTCAGCCGCGGCGACGAACGGCGCCGAGCGCATGCGGAAACCGAGGCGCAACGCGGCTTCGAAGTGCACCTGCGACAGCGCCAGGTCGTCAGATGTCTTCGCGAGGAGTCCCAGGTAGTAATCGGCAGGCCCGAGGCACGCGACGGACGGTGGGCGGATCACCACAGCCGTGCCTGCATAGGGCCGTAGCTCCTCGTAGATCTCCAGCGCGATCTCCCGGACGCGTCTGCCCAGCCCGCTGCAGGCCGCGGCAGCCAGTGCCAGCGTCACGCTCTCGCTGCGGTCTGCGACGTTGGCCCACCCGATGTCCGCGAGCGAGTGCAGGCACTCCAGCGCCGCCTCCGCCTCACCAGCTTCGGCATGAACCA
The DNA here is from genome assembly GCA_963837125.1 of uncultured Acidimicrobiaceae bacterium. Lineage (GTDB taxonomy): Bacteria > Actinomycetota > Acidimicrobiia > Acidimicrobiales > RAAP-2 > Bog-473. The sequence continues at coordinate 6,712 of CAWILW010000010.1, forward strand.
GGGCCCGCGCCGCGAGCGCGTAGGGCGAGTCCATAGGGCGCTGCGCGATCACCTCCCGGAGGGCAGTGTCCGTGGAGGAGAGCTCGCCGCGCTGCCACCACGTCCACACCATCAACGAGGCGTGGTTGGCGTGGGCCAGCTGGTGGTGGGGCGGCGCCACCTCGAGCGAGCGGCGTCCAAGAGATTCCCCTGTCTCGATGTCGCCGGCGACCAGGGCCATCATCGCCGCCACGGTGAACCCGTACGACGCGTCGAACGGATGGATCGGTCCGCTGCCGCGAGGGGGATAACGAGCGATCTCGCCGTTGACGGCATCGACGTCGCCCTGGGTGAGTAGCTCGCGGACGCGCCACATGTACCCGTGGAGCGCCAGGAACCCGTCCCCGACGTCGTCGGCGATCTCCCCGAGCTCGTTCGCGATGGCCAGGCGTTCGGGTGCCGGCTCAATGCCGCGCAGCGCGTGGAGCCGGGCGTCCAGCGCGGAGCCCAGCGCGCTGCGGTCGCCGAGTCGACGCGCCATCGCCACCGCCTCGCTGTTGAGGTCGAGCGAACGTTCCAGCGCTCCACGCACGGACTCGCCCGTCGTGTAGAGGATCACCAGCCCGAGCCGCGCCGTCACCATCGCGCGCAGGGGGGAATCCTCTTCGGGCAGCTTGGCACGCGCCTCTTCGAGCAGCTGCACCTGGTTCTCGCCGGGGCGTTCGATGCGGTCACTCGGTGGCCCTCCGCACAACGCGGCGCTGGCCAGGCGCTCGGGGTCGCCGATCGCACGCGCCAGCGAGGCCGCCCGCTCGGAGTTGGCGTCTGCCTGCGCCACCTCCCCGGCCCGGTTCTGCGCCTCTGCGAGGGCGATCAGTGAATCGCAGCGCACGGCCTTGTCCTGGGTGCCGAACTGCTCGGCCACCTCGAGGCTCCGGGTGAAATGACCGACCGCCTCCTCGAAGGCCAACAGGCGCAGTGCTCGCTCGCCCGCAGCCCGGCAGTAGTGGATCGCCCTGTCGGCGTCGGCCAGGGCCGCCCCCAAGGAGTAGTGCTGGGCCAGCTCGTTGACGTAGGTGTCGAGCTCATCTGCGTGGACCCGCTCGGTCGCCACCGCGATCTTGTGGTGGTAGCGCACGCGCCGTCCCCGGAGCAGTTCGCCGTAGATCGCATCCCGCACTAGTGCGTGGGTGAACGCATACCGATCGCTGACCTCATCTCCCACTCGGCGCAAGAGGCGCGACTCCTCGGCGCGATCGAAGGCATCGAGCCTCTGGCCGGGAGAGAGACCGGCCGCCTCCGCCGCGATGGCCGCCTCGCACTCCGGTCCAGCCACCGCCGCCGCCTGCAGCAGGTAGATCACGTCCTCGGGCAGCCGGGAGACCCGTCGCGCCACCAGCTCGCGGATGGCCTCCGGCGGGGTGAGGTCGGGAGGCACCGGCGCGTCGCCCTCATCCCCCCGCTCGTCCTCGCGGTACCGGAGCTGCCGGAGCATCTCGTCCAGGAAGAGGGGGTTGCCGGCGGTGAGCCGGCACAGCTCCGGGACGAGGTTCGGAGGCGCCGACTGCCAGCCGCGCGCCAGCTCTTCCACCGCGGCAGGGCTCAGGCCCCGCAGGTGGACCGTCTCGACCGACACGGCGGCGCGGAAGTCCGCCAGCATGGAGCGCAGCCGGTGGCCGGGCGACACCTCCGTGTCGTTGTACATCCCGATGATCCCGAGTTTGGCGGCGTCGATGCTCCGCAGGATGTGGCGGAGGAGGAGAAGAGTCGGCTGGTCGGCCCAGTGCAGGTCGTCGACCACGAGCAGGACTGTGCCGCCCGAGGACAGCTCGTCCAACGTGGCGGTGACGGCCTCGAAGAAGCGGTAGCGCTCGGTCTCGGGGTCGCCGGTCTCCTCCTCTAACGGCGGCGCGTACTCGCGCAAGCGCAGGACGAGACGGGAGAGCTCCGTCAGCTGCCAGTCCGGCATCTGCGAGATCCGGTCGGCCGAGAGCGAGCCGAAGTACCGGCCGAGCGCCTCGGCGAAGGGCTGGAAGGGCATGACCGGCCCCTCGTCACAGCGCCCCCAGAGCACCAGCGCGCCGTCCCCCTCGACGTTGCGGGCCAAGTCGGCCACCAGGCGGGTCTTCCCGATTCCCGGCTCGCCGTCGATGAGAAGGAGACGCCCGTCGCCGTCGCGCACCGACGCCCACCAGCTGCGCAGCCGGGCCCACTCGCTCGCGCGGCCGACGAGCGGGCCCTCGTTGGGCGAGGTGGGGACGCGGACGCGGTAGCCCGGACTGGACCTGACCACCGGGGCACGGAGCGCGTCTTCCGTGTCGTGCTCCGCCGGCGCCGGGAAGTCCAGCGCCGGCTCCTGGGTGAGGATGGCGTGTTCCATCCAGGTCACGTCGTGCCCGGGGTCGATACCCAGCTCGGCGACCAGAATGGACCGCAGGTCCTGGAAGACGCGCAGCGCTTCGGCCTGACGACCGCAGCGGTAGAGCGCCAGCATGCGCTGCGACCACAGCCGCTCCCGCATGGGATGCGAGCCGGTCAGCGTCTCCAGCTCGCCGACCAGGGCCTGGTGCCGTCCCACGGTCAGCTCTGCATCGATGCGCGTCTCCGTGGCCGCGAGGCGCAGCTCCTCCAGTCGGCGGGCCTCGGCCCGGGCGTACGGTTCGTCCCGCACCTCGCTGTAGGCCGGACCGCGCCAGATCGCATCAGCCTCTGCGAGCAGCCGGGCGGCATCACGGGGCCGGCGCCGGGCCAGCTGCAGTCGTCCCCGGCTCACCAGCTGTTCGAACCGGCTGGCGTCGGTCACCTCCGCCGGAATGTCGAGCACATACCCCGGTGCGCGGGTCACGATCAGGTCCTCGGGCATGCCGGCGTCGCGCAGGCGCTTGCGCAGCCGCGAGATAGTCGAGCGCAGCGCGATCTCGGCGCCTTCTCCATCGTGGTCCCCCCACAATGAGTCCACCAGGCGATCGACCGAGACGACGAGTCCGCGATCGATGAGGAGACGGGCGAAGAGCGCCCGGGCCTTCACGCCGCCGACGTCTGCGACACGACCGTCGCAGGCGATCTCCAGCGAACCGAGAACGCGGACTTCGAGGCGCGACTGACCCGGTGTGCTCGCCATGGCACGCCCCGCGGAATCACTACCCGACATGCCGACCCTCACGACCTCTCCGTCGCACCCATGCTACGCACCGACCGCAACGTCGTGGAGATGAGATGAGTGCGGCCCCACGCCCCGGTCCCGCGTGAGGCAGCTACCTGGCGGTCTGCTCGACCACGTGGTGGGGATGGTCCTTGCGGAAGGCCCGCACGGTGTACCCGGTCACGACGGTGTCTTCGAGCGCACGCACGGACGCACTACGCGGCAGGTTCAGGATGGGGCCGAGCTCACCCACGTAGTTTCCGGGCTCAATCCGGGCCAGGACCTCGTTGGTCCCGTCGGCCAGCTCCCGGTAGACCTCCAAGAGTCCAGTGTCGATGTGGTAGATGAGCTCGCCGCGCTCTCCCTGCCGGAAGAGGACCTCGCCGGCGGCGAGCTTCGCCTCTTCGGGCGGGCGGTCCGCATCGGTGAAGTGCGGGGCCATCTCGACGACCCTGTCGGCGAGCTGCGTGACGCGGTCGTCGTGCGTGGACACCACGACGATCCTGCCCGGGCCGGCCAGCTCGCGCAGGAGACTCAGGATCCCCTCGACCTGAATGTGGTCGAGGTGGGCCGTCGGCTCGTCGGCGACGATGAGCGGCGGGTCGTGCACCAGCGCACGCGCGATGGCCACCCGCTGCTGCTGGCCGCCCGACAACTGGGCCGGACGGTGGTGGCCGCGCTCATCGAGGCCGACCCGCTCGAGTAGTACGTCGGCTCGGGCCTTGGCCTTCGCGCGCCCCACGCCACTGATGCGCATGGGGACCATCACGTTGCCCCGCGCCGTCAGGCTCGGTATGAGGTTGAATGCCTGGAACACGACACCGACCGTCATGCGGCGGTAGTCAGCGAGCGCCGGCCCTCGCATGTCGTTGACGACCAGGGCGCCGTAGCGGATGTTCCCCGAAGTGGGCGTCAGCAACCCGGCGATGCACGACAGCAGCGTGGTCTTGCCGCAGCCCGACGGCCCCAGCAGCACCACCAGCTCGCCGTCCTCGGCCGAGAAGGTCAGCCCGTCCAGCGGCTTGATGACATAGCCCCCGGAATCGAAGGCCACGGTGAGCTGGTCGACGGCGAGGCGGTCGCTCATCCGAACGCCGCCGCGGGATCGGCGCCGGTCACCCGGCGCAGGGCGCTCACGCTGGCCACGATGCCCACCACCACCGCCACGATGGGTAACACGAGGCGCGCGTCCGGCGTGATGTCGATCGGCTGCGCGAACGTCGGTGTCAACAGCGAGGCGAGGACCTCCGCCAGCAACGCCGCCAGCAGCGTGACGATGACGGCTTCGAGCACGAGGCTCAGGAACAGCGTCCGCGACGACGAGCCGAGCGCCTTGAGCACGGCGAAGTCCCGCTTGCGCTCAAGAGCTGCGACATAGAGCATGGCGGCGACGATCACCGCGGCGATGATCCACATGAGCCAGCGCGTGCTGTTGATGGAGGAGACGGCCGACGTCAGCTGGCCCATGGTGTCGGTGACCACCGTCGCCGGCGCCAGCGCAACGAGGCCGTGCGGCAGGTTGGAGGGTGTGCCGAGCACGGCCACCGCGGTGGCGAGCGGCCTCCCCCCGGTCACGGCCTGCTGCACTGTGGCGATCGGCATGTACACCAGCGGCCCCCCTCCGAGCATGGTGGCACCGTTGACGATCCCGACCACCTGGTACGGGTGGCCTCCGAGCACCAGGGTGCTGCCGAGGTGTGAGGTCACCTTGGAGTCCACGACCGCTTGCCCGGGCCCGGACAGCCCGTGTCCCGACACGATGTGGGGGGCGCCCAGGCCACCCGGCACCACGCCGACGAGGTTGACCGTCTGCGGCAACGCCGAATCGTCGACCTGGACGACCTGTGACGCCGCGAAGAGGATCGGGGAGGCCTTGCGCACACCCGGCTCGTGCGCGACGGCGGCGGCGTCGGCGGCCGGGAAGGCGGCGAAGGCGGTGATCCGGCCCTGAGCGGCACCCGACATCACCCACGACGAGCCACCCACCGAGTCGACGAAGTTCTCCACCTCGGCGTGGAACCCGTCGGCCAGCCCGGTCACGGCCAGCGCGACGGCGAGGACAAGGCCCACACCGATGATGGCGATCAAGAACTGGCGGGCCCGGAACCACAGGTCCGCGAGCGTCACGGAAAGCATGCATCCACCTCCGAACCCCTCCGAACCCCTCCGTGGGTCGTGGACAAGGTGACGAGACTATGTCACTCGGATTGCAGGCGCGCCATCTCGGCGACCCGCAGGGCCCTTCAGGCCTGGAGCGCAGCCAGCCGGGCGAAGAGCGACTGGAGGAGGAGCGTCTCGTTGGGGTTCCGCGGCAGGGCCTCGGCGGCCTCCGTGATCAAGGCCACACCACTGGCGGCGCTCCGCACCTCCTGGTCGGCCGCCGCAACCGGACCCGCCCGGGCCGCGGCCGTGACCCGGTCGCGGTAGGCCCGGGCCAGCACGCCGAGCCCCGCCCGCAGGGCGTCGGTGCGGAAACGGCGCTCCTCGCGCTGGTGCTGCTCAGCGATCTCCTTACGGCCGGGCAGCCCGCGCTCGCCCATCTCCTTGGCCGCGACGACGAGCGTGTCGATCTCGCGCGCATGGGCGACCCGGAGGGGCTCGACGGCGCGATCCGACGAGTCGAGCACGCGCCGGGCCAGCCCGGCCGCCGTCACACCCGAGAGGCTCAACTCGTTGGGCACCGACGCCCACAACGCGACCCGCGCCGACACGTCGGGGTCGTCGATCATGACCCGCGCCCGCTCGACGTTGCCGCTGCTGCTGTCCGCCACCACGACCGCCGTGTCGGACGGCACCCCCGACCCGGCGAGCCAGCGCACCAGCACGTCGCGCGGCACCGGCGGGAACTCGATCTCGACCGAACGGCTGGCCACCGTCACCAGTTCGGGGATCACCTCGTCCGCGAGCAGGACGAAGACCGTTTCGCCGGGTGGCTCCTCCAGCGTCTTGAGCAGCACGGGTGCACGATCCTGCACGAGGTGCATGTCGAGGACCACGATCACCTGGCGTTGCGCGTGCAGCGGCCGACGCTGTGCCAGCGATACGACCCGGCGGATCATGTCCTTGGACACCGACGCGCCGCTGCGGCGGATCACGTGCAGGTCGGGGTCGGTCCCGGCCAGCGCGGCGCGGCAGGTGGCGCACGTGCCGCACCCGCCGTCGGGGCACAGGAGCGCGGCGGCGAACCCGTGGGCAGCGGCCAGGCCGCCGTTGCCGGCGGGACCACGGAACAGGTAGGCGTGGACGGGGTTGACCGCCGCCGCCCGCAGGGCGGCCACCGCCTTCTCCTGGCCCACCACGCCGGCGAAGAGCTCGGGGACCGGCCGCTCAACGCTCACCGCTCACCGCTCCCCTCCCGGTCCCTCACCAAGTCGCGACCGCACGGAGGCCACGATATGTGCCGTCACCGCCTCCACCTCCGCGTCGCCGTCGACGACGAGCCAGTGCTCGGGGTCCTCGGCGGCCTGGGCGAGAAAGCCCTCCCGGACCCGGGACGCGAAGTCCGGGCCGAGCTGCTCCATCCGGTCCGCCCGTCGCCCACCGGCGCCGGCGAGCCGCGCCGCAGCGACGTCGACGGGCACGTCCACGAGAACCGACAGGTCCGCCCGCAACCCGTCGGCGGCCCACGTCACCAGACCGGCCAGGCCGGCCGGGTCCAGCCCCCGGCCGTAGCCCTGGTAGGCGATGGTCGACGCCGAGTAGCGGTCGCTCACCACCCACGCACCCGCCGCGAGCGCGGGCCCAATGACGATCGCCACGTGCTCCGCCCGGTCCGCCGCCATGAGGAGGGCCTCGGCCCGCGGCGACGGCGCGGGTGACTCGGGCGCGAGGAGCAGTTGGCGCAGGAGGGCGCCGACCGGCGTCGCCCCGGGCTCGTGGGTGAGGCGGGCGCCGAGCGCGGACGCCAGTGCTCGGGCCTGGGTGGACTTCCCGCACCCGTCAATGCCCTCGAGCGCGATCAGGCGACCCCGGGCCGACATGTCAGAACGGATCGCTCGGTGCTGCCTTCAATGCGGCGTCGTCCGCCGGCCCGGCCGTCCCTGCCCCCGTCGCCCCGCTGGCCTTCACGGCACCGGCCTTCTTTGCGGCGCCGGCCTTCTTCGCCGACTTCTTCGCCGTTCCGGTCTTCTTGGTGGCAGCCTTCTTCTTGGCTGGAGCGGCCTTCTTGGCCGCCTTCTTCTTGCGGGTCGACGGGCCGGCCGCCCGGCGCTCGGCGAGCAGCTCGGAAGCCCGGTCCATGTCGATCGACTCGACCGTGTCGCCCTTGCGCAGACTCGCGTTCGTGGTGCCGTCGGTCACGTAGGGACCGAAGCGGCCCTCCTTGACGACCACCGGCAGGTTCGTCGTCGGGTCGGTGCCCAGCTCGCGCAGCGGTGCCGCGGCCTGGCGCCCCCGGCGCTGCTTGGGCTGCGCGAAGAGCGCCTGCGCCTCGTCCAACGTCACACTCAGGAGCTGGTCCTCGCTCGTGAGACTGCGCGTGTCGGACCCGCGCTTGAGATACGGCCCGAACTTCCCGTTGTGCGCAACGACGTCCTCACCCGTCCCGGGGTCGGTCCCCACCGTGCGCGGGATGCGCAACAACTCGAGCGCCTGTTCGAGCGTCAGGGTGGCCGGCTCCATGGTCGAGAACAGCGACGCGGTACGCGGCTTCTCGACGCCCTCGGTGAGCTCGCCCACCTGGACATAGGGCCCGAAGCGCCCCGCCTTGAGCATGATCTCGAGCCCGCTCTCGGGGTCGGTACCGAGCACCCGGTCGTTGGAAGGCGCAGCCAGGATCTCCTCGGCGCGCTCGATGGTCAGCTCGTCGGGCGCCATGTCGTCGGGGATGGAGGCTCGATCCTCGCCCCGCTGGAGGTACGGACCGTAGCGGCCGACCCGGGCCACGATCGGCTGGCCGTCGCTGCCATCGCCCAGCGGGATGGAGTTGACCTCCCGGGCGTCGATTTCGCTCATGTGCGAGGCGACCGTCGCCTTGAGCCCCACCGTCTCGACATGGTCCCCGTTCCCGCCGCCCGCGCCCGGCACGGCGGTGCCGAAGTAGAAGCGGGTCAACCAGGGCAGGGACTCCTCGCGCCCGGCGGCGATCTCATCGAGGTCGTCCTCCATCGACGCCGTGAAGCCGTAGTCGACCAGGTCGCCGAAGTAGCGCTCCAGCAGGCCGACGACGGCGAAGGCGGTGAAGCTGGGCACGAGCGCCGTCCCCTTCTTCCACACGTACCCGCGGTCGAGGATGGTGGCAATGACGCTGGCGTAGGTGCTCGGACGACCCACGCCCAGCTCCTCCATCGCCTTGACGAGCGAAGCCTCGGTGTAGCGCGCCGGCGGCTGGGTGGCGTGCGAGCCGGGCTCGAAGGCGCTGCCCCCGACGGTGTCACCCACCGCGAGGGTGGGGAGCACGACCTCCCGGTCGGCCAGCTCCGCCTCCGGATCGTCCTCGCCCTCCACGTACGCGCGCAGGAAGCCGGGGAACGCGATGACGCGCCCGCTGGCAGAGAACTCCGCCTCCTGGCCCGCCGCCACACCCTCGGGCACCTCCGCCGTGAGCCGCACCTGGGCCGACGTCCCGGTGGCGTCGTTCATCTGGGAGGCCACCGTGCGCTTCCAGATCAGCTCGTACAGGCGGAGCTCGTCCCCCGACAGCTCGCGTGACGCCTGATCGGGCGTGCGGAAGGTCTCGCCCGACGGGCGGATGGCCTCGTGGGCCTCCTGCGCGTTCTTCACCTTGCGCTCGTAGCGGCGGGGAGCGTCGGGCACGAACGCGTCGCCGTACATCTCGCGGGCCTGGGACCGCGCCGCGGTCAGCGCCTCGTCCGAGAGCGTCGTCGAGTCGGTCCGCATGTAGGTGATGAAGCCCTGTTCGTACAGGCGCTGGGCCACCTGCATGGCGCGCTGGGCGCTGAAGCGGAGCTTGCGCCCCGCCTCCTGCTGGAGCGTCGAGGTCATGAAGGGCGCCGCCGGGGAGCGCCGGAACGGCCTCTCCGTGACGTTGGCCACGCTGAACGTGCGGCCGGCGAGCGCGGCAGCGACCGAGGTGGCCTCCGCCTCGCCGAGGACCCGGGCCTCCCCCTTGCCCGACCGTTCCCCGTGCTCGTCGAAGTCCTTGCCGGTGGCGACGGCGGTGCCACCGAGGGACACGAGCGTCGCGCCGAAGCTGGACGGCGTGCCCGAATGGCTGAAGGTGCCCTCGACACCCCACCAGGTCGCCGAGCGGAAGCGCATCCGCGCCCGCTCGCGCTCGACCACCATCCTGGTGGCGACGCTCTGGACCCGGCCGGCCGACAGCCGGGGCATGACCTTGCGCCACAGCACGGGCGACACCTCGTACCCGTAGAGGCGGTCGAGGATGCGCCGGGCCTCCTGGGCGTCGACGAGGCGGCGGTCGAGGTCGCGCCACTCGTCGACCGCACGGGAGATGGCGGCCGGGGTGATCTCGTGGAACACCATGCGCTTGACGGGCACGGTCGGCGACAGCACCTCGGAGAGGTGCCACGCGATGGACTCGCCCTCGCGGTCCTCGTCGGTGGCGAGGTAGAGCTCGTCGGCGCCCTTCAAGAGCTTCTTGAGGTTGGCCACCACGGACTTCTTGGGCGACGAGACCACGTAGAGGGGCTTGAACCCGTTGTCCACGTCCACCCCGAGGCGGGCCCACGACTCGCCCTTGTAGGCGGCGGGCACCTCGTCGGCCCCACGGGGCAGGTCGCGGATGTGGCCGACCGACGACTCCACGATGAAATCGGGACCCAACATGCCGCCGATGGTGCGCGCCTTGGCGGGCGACTCCACGATGACGAGCGCCTTACCCACGGCAGACACCGCGGGCCATCGACGGGACGGGTGAGGGGGTGGGCATGGTCACGTCAGACTGAGGGTCCGTCACCCTGCCTGTCAAGGGCGGGGTGCGGCGGAGGTGGCGCCGGTGAACGGGTTCCTAGGCTTCTGAGCAGGTCAATCGGCCGACGCGACAGCCGCTTCGGCCCGGCTGGTTTCGGCTGCCTCTGCGTCCATCGGCTCGGGCGCCCGCTTCGAGAAGGCCAAGGCGGCGAGCAGGATCACCAGCGACGCGCCCGCGATGGCGAGGCGGGCAGCGGTGTCGTGCCGCAACGCGATCACGGCGGGGAGGATCAACAACGAGACCAGGTTCATCACCTTGATCATCGGGTTGAGTGCCGGCCCGGCCGTGTCCTTGAACGGGTCGCCGACGGTGTCGCCGATGACGGCGGCCTTGTGCGCCTCCGAGCCCTTCCCTCCCTCGTTGCCGTCCTCGATGTACTTCTTCGCGTTGTCCCAGGCGCCCCCGGAGTTGGACAGCGTGTTGGCCAGCAGCTGCCCGGTGAGGATGGTGCCGGCCAGGAAGGCGCCCAGCGCGAAGTAGTTGATGCCGAAGCCGATGATGACCGGGGAGAGGATGGCCAGGAGCGCCGGCGTTGCGAGCTCGCGCTGGGCGGCGGTGGTGCAGATGCTGATGACGCGGCCGTACTCGGGCTTCTCCGTGTAGTCCATGATCCCCGGATGTTCTCGGAACTGCCGTCGCACCTCGAGCACGACGGTGCCGGCCGAACGGCCGACGGCACGGATAGCCAGCGAGGAGAAGAGGAAACCGATCGACCCGCCGATGAGCAGGCCGATGAAGGTCTTCGGGTTGGACACGTTGATCTGGGTGAACGGCGACACCAGCAGCTGGTTGGCGTGCAGGTGCAGGTTCAGCTGCGAGTTGATCGTCTCGATGAAGGCGGAGAACAACGCCACGGAGGCGATGACGGCCGATCCGATCGCCACGCCCTTGGTGATGGCCTTGGTCGTGTTCCCCACGGCGTCGAGGCTCACCATGACCCGCTCGGCCTCGCCGGTGAACTCACCCGACATCTCGGCGATGCCGGCCGCGTTGTCCGACACCGGCCCGAAGCTGTCCTCGGACACCACCATGCCCGCGGTGGCGAGCAACCCGATGCCGATGAGGGCGATCAGGTAGAAGGTCAGCTCAATGTTGCCGTCCCCCAGCCCGATGGCCACGCCGAGCGCGATGGCGATGGCCACGATGGCCCAGACGGACGACTCCAGGCCGATGGAGAAACCCGAGAGCACGGTGGTGGCCGGTCCGGTGCGCGCCGACGCCGCGATCTCCTTGACCGGCCCGCGCTCGGTGGAGGTGAACTGCTCGGTGATCTGGCTGGCCACCAGCGAGAGGACGACGCCGGTCAGCACCGCCCAAAAGACCTTGAGGTCGTGCACGTAGTACTGCGCCACCAGGAAGGCACCGACGACCGTCAACAGTGCGGCGAGCCAGAAGCCCCGGTTGATCGGCGCCATCGCGTTGCGGTCGCTCTTGCGCGCCCGCACCACCAGGACGCCGATGACGGAGGCGAAGATCCCGATGGCCGGGACGATGAGGGGGAAGAGGACGGCGGGCGTCGGGTTCTTGTGGATGGAGGTGAAGGCCGAGTAGCCGAGAATCAACGACGAGATGATGGTGATCTCGTAGGACTCGAAGAGGTCGGCCGCCATGCCCGCGCAGTCGCCGACGTTGTCGCCCACGTTGTCGGCGATGGTGGCCGCGTTGCGCGGGTCGTCCTCGGGGATGCCGGCCTCCACCTTGCCGACCAGGTCGGCGCCGACGTCGGCCGCCTTGGTGAAGATGCCGCCGCCGACACGCATGAAGAGGGCGATCAGCGAGGCGCCGAAGGCGAAGCCGATGAGCACCGCCGTCGCCGAGTTCTGGAAGATGAGGACGATGGCGGTCGCCCCCACCAGCCCGAGGCCGACGCAGAGCATGCCGGTCACGGCCCCGGTGCGGAACGCGACCCGAAGGGCTGCGGCCATGCCGCCGCCCTTCGAGGCCGCCGAGGCGGTGCGGACGTTGCCCCGCACCGCGATGCTCATGCCGATGAAGCCGGTCAGGCCCGAGAAGGCGGCCCCGAAGAGGAAGCAGATGACGCGGTAGATGCCGTCCTGCTGGAAGGTCAGCGCGACCCCCCCGTCGGGCTTCACCACCTTGGTGGCGGTGAAGAAGATGAGGATGGCCAGGGGGATGATGATCATGGCGATGGCCCGGAACTGGCGGCCGAGAAACGCCTGGGCCCCCTCCTGGATCGCCTGGGCGATCTCCTTCATCTTCGCCGTGCCCTGGTCGAAGGCGAGCACGTTGCGGGCGAGCAGGAGGCCGGCGGCGATGCCGACGATGCCGGCGACCAGGCAGATGTAGAGCCAGGTCTTGTCCGCCCCGCTGAGGTGGAAGGCCTGGTAGCCGCCCTCAGATGCGAGGAGATTGATCATTCCTGGTGTGCCCTTTCTGTTCCTGTCGGTCTGGCGAGGATGTGTGTCGGCGCCCTTGCCCGTGCGCTGCGGCGGGTCTCGGCACCACGGCGGTCGACGTCATCACCCCGAGCCGAGGGGCGCGCCGGGGAGGCCGCACCCGGCCCCGGGCCGTCGGGCACGTTAGCGACTGGCGCTCGGACGGGCAATTTCGGCGGCCCGTCCGTGATCCTCTCCCCCAGGCACCCTCAATCGGAATGGTGGATCTCGGAGCTGGCCTGCACCAGCTCGTACGCGGGGTTGAGAATGGCCTGGCGCCGGGACCAGTCGCCGACCATGCCCTCGACGACGAGACGGGCCCCGGGCTCAATGCCCGCGATCTGCCGGCGACCCTGGAACACCAACAGGATCTTGCCGGTGCCGTCGGCCAGGACGCACTCGAGGTTCGAGGTGCCGGCGCGGGGCTGGGTCCGCACCGACTTGACCCGGCCGGCGATCCGGACGCGCTGGCGCCACTCGACCTGGCCGATGGGCGTGGTCGCCCCGGTCTGGCCCCCGAACGCCGCCCTCTCGAAGGAAGCGACCGTTGCCTGTCGGTCGGCGGCCCGTCGCGCCGCCCGGTCCAGCGAGCGGTCGGAGCGGGTCCCAGGCAGCGCGGTGGCCTTCCCGTCGTGCGCGTCGTGACCATCATGGGCGCGTCGATTCGAGAACCACCCGCCGGTGAGTTGATAGGGCACGACGGTGGCACTCACGTGTTGGAGCTGCGCCACCCCGGCGGCAATGCGGTCGGCCGTGCCGTCGTGGAGCAGGCGGTGCCAGCCGGTGGCGAATCCCCGGCGTGGCAGCAGGATGGTCAGCTCGGTCTCGTCGTCGGCCACCGTCTCGGCCGCCAGTTCGAGCACCGCCCGGCCCAGCCGCCGGTCTTCGCATTCCTCGACGTCGAGCGGCAGGCGAGCCAGTCCGAGCCGGCCCCACTCGGCCACCAGCTCCGCCGACACCCGGCTGTCCAGCGTGAAGTGCACCGCGCGCAGCTCGTCGGGGTTGAGCGTCCGGGCGTACTGGAGGGCCCGCGCCGTGGCCATGTCCAGGCGGTCGACGAGGACGATGACCACGTGGCGGTTGAGCACCCGCGCCGCCGCCGCCTCGGCCGCGCCCTCCTCGAGTTGGTGCTCCTCGTCCGCGTACTGGCGATGGAGCCGCAGGAGGACGAGCACACCGAGCGGGAGGATGATCAGGATGACCCAGGCCCCTTGCTGGAACTTCGCTACCGCAATGATGACCAGCACGATGGCCGAGAGCACCGACGCGGTGCCGTTGATGACCAGTCGCCGTCTCCAATGGTCCTCGCGGTGGCGCAGGTGGTACTTCGCCATCCCCGCCCCGGCCATGGTGAAGCCGGTGAACACGCCGATGGCGTAGAGCGGAATCAGGCTGTCCACCCGTGCCCGGGTGATGAGGAGCAGCAGCACGGACACGACGGTGAGCACGATGATCCCGGTCGAGAACACCAAGCGGTGCCCGCGCTTGGTCAGCTGGCGCGGCAGATAGGAGTCCTCGGCCGCGAAGCTGGCGAGGAAGGGGAACCCGGTGAAGCTCGTGTTGGCCGCCAGGATGAGGATCAGGGTCGTCCCGATCTGGAGCATGGCATAGAGCACCCCGCCGAGCCCCTGGGTCCCGTAGACGTACTTGGCAACCTGGGAGATCACCGTCGGGGTGCCCGAGACGTAGGGCACGGGATGGGTGATGGAGGCCAGGGCGGAGACCCCGAGGACGAGTGACCCCAGGATCGTGGCCATCAAGACCATGGTGATCCGGGCGTTGCGCGACTCCGGCTTGCGGAAGACGCTCACGCCGTTGGAGATGGCCTCTGTTCCGGTCAGGGCCGAGCCTCCCGAGGCGAACGCCTTGAGCAGCACGAACACGGTGGCTCCGTAGAGCAGTCCGCTGGCCGGCGACCCGATGGGAACCGAGCCCGGGTGTCCGCTGATCGGATGGGCATGCAGGGACCCGGCTATCTCCTTGTAGATACCCCAGGCGATGAGCAGCACCATGTTGGCGATGAAGAAGTAGGTGGGGACAGCGAACGTACGGCCGGCCTCGCGAATGCCGCGCAGGTTCCCGTAGGCGAGGAGGATGACCAGGCCGATGGCGATCCAGGTCGTATAGGGGACGAGGCTCGGGACCACGGAGGTGATCGCGGCGACGCCGGCCGCCACCGACACCGCCACTGTCAAGGTGTAGTCGATGAGCAACGACATGGCGGCCACCTGGGCGACGTTGAGGCCGAAGTTCTCGCGGGCCACCACGTAGGCCCCTCCGGCCTTGGTGTACACCTTGACCACCTCGAGGTACGAGAGGGTCACGAAGAGAAGGACGAAGATCACCGCGAGGCTGATGGGGATGACCAACGAGAACGCGGCGACGCCGATGATCGGAATCAGCGGAAGGAGCATCTGCTCGGTGGCGTAGGCCGATGACGAGATGACGTCGGAGGACAAGACGGCCAGGGCTGTGGGCTTGCCCAGACGCTCGCTCGATTGGCGCTCGGTGGCGATGGGAGGCCCGAGCAACCGGTTCTTGATGCGGTAGCGGAGCGTCTCGGGGAGATCGAGCTGGGTCAGTGTGGACGCCGCGGGCTTCATGCGTGCGTCTGCGTGGGGAGTCACCGGTGCTGTCAGGGCACCCACCCCCGTCCGGGGTGGCTCCGCCACATCGGCGCCTCTGGCTGCCACTTCCTCCACCCGCTCAGTAAATCATGGGCCGCATGCATGCCCGGAGTCCGGCCGCCCGACCGGCGGGATCGGGTGCCGGCAGGAGGGCACCGGTTCGGAGCCGGCCAACTTTTGCAAGACCCGACCTGGCGTGTTGCACTGTGGCGTGCACGTGATCGTCGTCGGGTGTGGCCGCGTGGGGTCGGGTCTCGCCATCTCGCTGAGCGCGGAGGGCCACTCCGTCGCCGTGATCGACAAGTCCTCCCGGGCCTTCCGCCGCCTGAAAGAGTGGGACGGGCCGCGCATCGTGGGATCGGGGTTCGACCGCGACGACCTGGAGAAGGCCGGGGCGCTCGACGCCGACGCGCTGGCCGCGGTCACCAGCGGCGACAACACCAACATCCTGACCGTGCGGATCGCCCGGGAGACGTACAAGATCCCCAACGTCGTGGCCCGCATTTACGACCCGCGCCGGGCCGAGATCTACCAGCGCCTCGGCATCCCGACCGTCGCGACCGTCACCTGGACGATCGACCAGGTCCGCCGGCGCCTGCTGCCCGACGAGGACGTCGGCGACTGGTCCGACCCGACGGGGCGCCTGACCCTGATCGACCGCTCGCTGCCCGAGTCCTGGGCGGGCAAGCCGCTGGGTGACCTGGAGCAGCCCGGACGCCTCACCCTCGTCGCGGTGACCCGCGCCGGCGTGCCCCGGCTGGACGCGTCCGATCTCGTGGGCCAGGAGGGCGACGTCCTGCATCTCGCCGTGCTCGACGATGCCCGGCGCGATCTCGACAAGGTCCTCGCACCCGGTGACGGCTCGAGCGGGGAGGGCCCGTCGTGAAGGTCGCCATCGCCGGGGCCGGGAGCGTGGGCACCGCCATCGCGGCGGACCTGCACGCCAACGGGCACGAGGTGCTCGTCCTGGAGCAGGACCCCGAGCTGGTGGATCGCCTGCGTCCCACGCTCGACGTCACGTGGGTGGCGGCCGACGCCTGCGAGGTGTCGTCGCTCGACGCGGCGGGCCTCGCCACCGTCGACGTCGTGGTGGCCGCCACCGGGGACGACGAGGACAACCTCGTGATCTCGCTCCTGGCCAAGCAGGAGTTCGCCGTCCCCCGAGTCGTGGCGCGGGTCAACCACCCCAAGAACCAGTGGCTCTTCAACGAGAGCTGGGGGGTCGACGTCTCGGTCTCCACCCCGCAGCTCCTCACGGCGTTGGTGGAGGAGGCGGTCTCGGTCGGCGCGCTGGTGCGCCTCCTGCAGTTCCACGGCGGCGCCGCCCACCTGGTCGAGATCACCCTGGCCGACGACTCACCGGCCAACGACATCGCGATCGCCGACCTCGAATTCCCCCGCGACGCCGTCGTCGTCGCCGTCGTCCGGGCCGATCGCCTCATCGTTCCCCGCGGGGACACGACGCTCCAGTCCGGCGACGAGGTGCTCGTGCTCGTCGACGCAGAGGCGGAGGAGAGCGTGCACGCGCTGTTCATCGCCAACCAGGTGGCCTGACCGCAACCGGTCGGCAACCCGCGCGACGTCCCAGCTCACACGCTCCGAACGTTCACCGACCGGTCGCCCGGCCGTCACGAGTGCTCAAGGTGGGGCGGCGGTCACCCGTACCATTGAAGATATGGAGGCGGCGTTCTTCGACCTCGACAAGACGGTCATCGACCGCGCCTCCATCGCCGCCTTCGGCCGGCCCTTTCTCAAGGGGGGGCTGATCAACCGCCGGCTGGTGGCGCGGGCCGCCATCTCCCAGCTGATCTACCTCTACTTCGGCGCCGACGAGGACCGCCTCGTGCGGGTGCGCGAGTCGATGCTGGCCGTCACCAAGGGCTGGGACCGCGCGCAGGTGCGCCAGATCGTGCGCGAGACGATGCTGCAGACGATGGAGCCGATCATGTACGCCGAGGCGCTCGAGCTGATGGAGCTGCACCGGGCGGCCGGCCATCGCGTCTACCTCGTCTCCGCCTCGCCCGAGGAGATCGTGCTGCCCCTCGCGGACCTGCTCGGCGTCGACGGGGCCATCTGCTCCCGGGGCGAGGTCGACGCGCAGGGGCGCTACACCGGGCACATGGCGTTCTACGCCTACGGCGAGGCGAAGGCCACCGCCATGGTCGAGCTGGCGGAGCGCACCGGCATCGACCTGGCGGCGAGCAGCGCCTACTCGGACTCGGCGACCGACCTGCCCATGCTCGAGGCGGTCGGGCGGCCGGTGGCGGTCAACCCGGATCGCGCCCTGGCCAAGGTCGCCCGCGAGCGGGGCTGGGAGGTGCGCAACTTCATCAAGCCGATCCGCCTGCGCGACCGCGTCGGGCGCACGACGCCGGTGGTGACGACGAGCCTCGCGCTGGCCGGCGCGGCGCTCATCCTGTGGCGGCGCGGCCATCGTGGCCGCCGCGGCCGCAACGTGCCCGGGCCGGCGCGCGTCCTCGCGCGGTCGGCCGCCTAGCGCAGCCCGCGCCGAGCGCGGTCCGGCGCCGAGCTCTGCCTCAGCTGTTCTGCAGGCGCTTGGCGGCGATGACGCCGAGGGCGACGAGGATGGCGAGAATGAGGAGCTTCTTCATGGCCTGAGAGCCTAGGCGGGCTAGACGGTCAGCAGATCACGGGCGCCGGTGTCCGAGGACGGGTGGCGCAGCTTGGACATGGCCCGGGCCTCGATCTGCCGGATCCGCTCCCGGGTGAGGTTGAAGTGCTCGCCCACCTCCTCGAGCGTGCGGGGCTCACCCCGGTCCAGGCCGAAGCGCAGCCGCAGGATCTCACGCTCGCGCTCGTCGAGCGGCGAGAGGAGCCGGCCGATCTCGTCGGGCAGCAGCGACACGGCGGCGACCTCGAAGGGCGACTCGGCGGAGCGGTCCTCGACGACGTCGCCCAGCTCGGCATCCCCGTCCTCGCGCAGCGGCTCCGACAGGGACAGCGGCTCGGCCCTGAAGCGCAGGGCCTCGACGAGCTTGTCCTCGGGCATCTCGACCTCGACACCGAGCTCGGCCAGCGTGGCGGGCCGGCCCAGCTTCAGCTCGAGCCTCGCCTGCGCCTTCTGCACCCGGGCCAGCGTGTCGCCGGCGTGGACGGGAAGGCGGATGGTGCGCCCGGTGTTGGCGATGCCGCGGGTGATGGCCTGGCGGATCCACCAGGTGGCGTAGGTGGAGAACTTGAAACCCTTGCGCCAGTCGAACTTCTCGACGGCATGCATCAGGCCGAGGTTGCCCTCCTGGATCAGGTCGAGCAGGGGCAGGCCGGAGGCCTGGTACTTCTTGGCGATCGAGACGACCAGGCGGAGGTTCGACTGCACGAAGGTCTGCTGGGCCTGCTCACCCTCCATGACGGCCCGGCGGAGCTCCCGCTTCTTGGCGGTCGTGATCCCCTTGGGCGCCTTGGCCACGTCGCCCTCGGCGGCCCGCCCGGCCTCGATGGCCTGGGCCAGGCGCACCTCGTCGTCCTTGGTCAGCAGGGGGTACTGCCCGATGTCTGTCAGATAGAGCCGGACGAGATCCTCGTCGTCGCGCTCGATTCGTTCCTTCGCCAAGATCGTCGCCGAACCTTCCGTCCCATGGCCTCGGCGGGGGGACCCAGCCGGGCTGTCACTCTCGATATGAAGCAGCCGGCGCCCGTTCCTGGCGCACGTGGTCTGCGGAGACAGTGTAATGGCGCTGTCAAGATGCCCGTACAGCAGGGAAAACGCGCGTGGCGTCAAACGCCCGTTCGATGTCCGCCCGGAGTCGTGACCCCCTCTTGGAGCCCCCCGAGAGGCCCGGGAGGGCGCCGCCGCCCGCGATCTCCCCAGCCAGCTCCCAGCGGGCCCGCACCAGGACCTCCAGGACGGGCCCCTCGCTGGCGGCCGCCGCCGTCGCCTGATGGGCCTCGTAGACCCGCTGCAGGCAGGGAAGCAGCGTCTCGACGAGGGCTCCGGCCCGCGCCGGGCCGTCCGGCTCGGCCGCCAGTGCGTCGAGCGCACCGGCCAGGGGCCCGGCCGGTGCCCGCACCAGCGCGTGGGGGTCGACCCCGGCCCGCACCGGCAGGCGCCGGGCCCAGCACTGGGCCCGCGCGCCGTGGCGCCGCGACAGCGCGGCGCACCAGACCCGCAGCTCGCCGGCCGCCGACGGGTCCTCGGCGGTGCCGGGCGCGGACGCCCAGGCGCCGGTGAGCTCGAAGATCCGATGCTCGAGCCAGCAGTAGGCGCCGACCAGCTCGGCCAGCTCGGCGATGTCCCGCCAGCCCGCGGTGGCGCCGGGGGCAGCCTCAGCCACCCCCCGACTCCTCGAGGGCCGAGGAGCGGTAGCGGTTGGTGATGGGCATGCGACGGTCCTTGCCGAAGGCCTTGGTGGTGATGCGCACGCCCGGCGGCATCTGGCGCCGCTTGTACTCGGCGCCGTCGACGAGGCGCACGACCCGGTCCACCACGGCCGGGTCGAAGCCCTCCGCCACGAGGTCCGCTGCGGTGCGGTCACCTTCGACGTAGCCCTGCAGCACGGGGTCGAGCTCCTCATAGGGGGGGAGCGACTGGTCGTCGCGCTGGTCGGGGCGCAGCTCGGCCGACGGCGGCTTGTCGAGCACGCTGTCGGGGATCGGGCCGACGAGCCCTTCGAGCACGGCCTGCGTGTTGCGGTAGCGGCACAGGTCGTACACCAGGGTCTTGGGCACGTCCTTGATCACCGCGAACCCGCCCGCCGAGTCCCCGTAGAGCGTGGAGTAGCCGGTCGCCATTTCGCTCTTGTTGCCCGTCGTCAGCACGATCCATCCCTTGGCGTTCGACACGGCCATGAGCAGGACGCCCCGCAGGCGCGACTGCAGGTTCTCGTCGGTCAGTCCCGAGGGCTCGCGCCCGAGCACGGGCGCCAGCATGGAGGCGAAGGCGACGTGCGCCTCCTCAATGGGCACGACCTTGAGGTCGATGCCCAGCCGTTCGGCCAGGACCCCGGCATCGTGGCGCGACCCTTCGCTCGAGTAGCGCGACGGCATGGAGAGGCCGTGCACACGCTCGGCGCCGATCGCGTCGACTGCGACCGTTGCCACCAGGGAGGAGTCGATCCCCCCCGACAGGCCGATCACGGCTTCGGAGAAGCCGTTCTTGCCCAGGTAGTCACGGGTGCCGAGGACGAGCGCGGCGTACACCTCGGCGTGATCGCCCAGCGCGGGGCGCAACGGCGCGGCCGTGAGGTCCGGCCGGCCGGCGCGACGTGGCTCGCTGACCACGATCCTCGGCAGCAGCTCGGTGACCGCGTGCGGCCGGTGCGGCCCGATCGGGAGATCGACGACGACCAGATCGGTGGCGAACTGCGCGCCCGACGCCAGCAGCGTCCCGTCGGCGGCCACGACGAGCGAGTCGCCGTCGAAGACCAGCTCGTCTTGACCGCCCACCTGGTTCACGTAGGCGACGGCACAACCGGCCTCGGCCACGCGGCCCCGCAACATGGCGAGGCGCTGCAGGCGCCGGCCCCGGTTGTAGGGCGATGCGTTGATGTTGACGACGACATCGGCACCGGCGCGGCCGGCGTGGGCCACCGGTCCGTCGTCGAACCAGACGTCCTCGCAGATGGAGACGCCGACCCAGGCGCCGGCGACGCCGAAGAGCGCAGGCGGCTCGTCACCGGGCAGGAACCACCGCTGCTCGTCGAAGACGCCGTAGTTCGGCAGGAAGTGCTTGCGGTACACCCCGAGCACCCGACCGCCGGCACACACCGCCGCCGCGTTGGCCAGTCCGCCGCCGCCCGGAGCGGCGCCCACGAAGCCGACGACGACCGCGCACTGCCCGGTGGCGGCCGCGACCTTCTCGAGCGCGACGACGTTGTCCGCCACGAACCCGGGCTTGAGGAGCAGGTCCTCGGGCGGATAGCCCGGGATGGCCAGTTCGGGCGCGATGCAGATGTCCGCCCCCGCCGCCTCGGCGGCGGCCAGGGCGCCGAGCACCCGCTCCACGTTGCCCGAGAGGTCA
The DNA here is from genome assembly GCA_963837125.1 of uncultured Acidimicrobiaceae bacterium. Lineage (GTDB taxonomy): Bacteria > Actinomycetota > Acidimicrobiia > Acidimicrobiales > RAAP-2 > Bog-473. Next base: position 27,725 of record CAWILW010000010.1, read on the forward strand.
CCGACGACGGTGTTGAGCTGCGCGGCGGCGAGGCGCAGGTGCGGCATCGACCCAGATTACCGGTGGTCCGCGGGATCCCGATGGGGGCCCCGGGAAGGGGTCCGGCGGAGGAGGGGGGTCGGCCGGCATGCCAAGCTTGGGCGGTGCAGAGCCAGCGCGACTACGTGCTCCGGACCGTGGAGGAGCGGGGCATCCGCTTCGTCCAGCTGTGGTTCACCGACGTGCTCGGAACGCCCAAGGGGTTCAACATCACCTCGGCCGAGCTGGAGAACGCCCTCGACGAGGGGATGACCTTCGACGGCTCGGCCATCGACGGGTTCAGTCGGGTGCAGGAGGCCGACGTGCTGGCCCGCCCCGACCCCAAGACCTTCCAACTGCTGCCCTGGCATCACGACGACGCCCAGGTGGCCCGGGTGTTCTGCGACATCGCCAACCTGGACGGCACGCCCTTCGAGGGCGACCCCCGGCACGCCCTGCGGCGCACGCTGGAGCGGGCCCGGGCGCTCGGCTACACCTTCTTCGCCTCGCCCGAGGTGGAGTACTTCTACTTCGCCGATGCCGACCCCGAGCGGGGCCCGGTGACGCTCGACTCGGGCTCCTACTTCGACCTCTCCGTCGCCGACCTGACGAGCAACCTGCGGCGGCGGTCCGTTCTCATGCTCGAGGAGATGGGCATCCCCGTCGAGCACACCCAGCACGAGGACGCCCGGAGCCAGCACGAGATCGACCTGCGCTACACCGACGCGCTCACCATGGCGGACACGGTCATGACGACCCGGATGGTGATCAAGGAGATGGCGCGCCAGGAGGGTGTCTTCGCGTCCTTCATGCCCAAGCCGCTCGGGGGGGTGCAGGGATCGGGCATGCACACCCACATCTCGTTGTGGGAGGGCGAGCGCAATGCGTTCGTCGACGAGAGCGACAGTTACGGGCTCTCCGATGTGGCGCGCCGATTCATCGCCGGCCTCCTGCACCATGCGCGCGAGATCACCGCCGTCACCAACCAGTGGGTCAACTCCTACAAGCGCCTCATCGGGGGCTACGAGGCCCCGGTCCACGTCAGCTGGGCCCGCAACAACCGCTCGGCGCTGGTGCGCGTGCCCGTCGTCAAGATGGGCAAGACCGAGTCCACCCGCCTGGAGTACCGGGCGCCCGACAGCGCCTGCAATCCCTACCTCTCCTTCGCGGTCATCCTCGCCGCGGGACTGCGCGGCATCGCGGAGGACTACCCGTTGCCGCCCGAAGCGGACGACAACCTCTTCACACTCACCCCGAAGGAACTGGCCAAGAAGGGGATCGAGCCCCTTCCTTCCAGCCTGCACGACGCAGTCAACGAGATGGAGGGCTCCGAGCTTCTGGCCGACACCCTGGGCGACCACGTCTTCGAGTGGTTCATCCGCAACAAGCGCGAGGAGTGGGACGACTACCAGGTCCAGGTGACCCAGTTCGAGCTGGAGCGCTACCTGCCTCTGCTCTGAGGCCGACCACCATGGACCCTCTCCTCTGCTTTCCCGTCGACCTGCCCGCTGAGGTGACCCTCGCGCTCCAGAGCGCCGGCCTCGGACATCACGGCGTGACGGGGCCGGACGAGGTCGCGGCGAGCGCACCCGACGGACGCACCCCGGGCTACTCGGGCGCGCTGGTCGTCGCCGGCGACGACATGACCGCAGCCGTGGCGTTCTGCCGCCATCTCCGCCTGCGCGAGGTGCCCATGACACCACTGCTCCTCGCCATCGCGTCGGATCAAGTGGGGGAGCTGCTCCTGCGCGACGACCTCTACGACGACTTCTGCGTCCTGCCCACCCGAGCCGAGGAGCTCGTGGCGCGCCTGCAGCACCTCTTCTGGCGCACCGGCCAGAGCATGCGGCCCGACATCATTGAGTACGGGCCGTTGATGCTCAACCTCGAGACGTACCAGGCCGCCGTGTCGGGCCGGGTCCTCGACCTGACCTACATGGAGTACGAGCTGCTGCGCTTCTTGGCCGGCCATCCGGCCAAGGTCTTCACCCGGGAGACGCTGCTGAGCCGGGTGTGGGGCTACGAGTACTACGGCGGCGCGCGCACCGTCGACGTCCACATCCGGCGCCTGCGCGCCAAGCTCGGCGAGGAGCACGCCCACCTGATCCAGACCGTTCGCTCGGTCGGCTACCGCTTCGGGCAGGTCGCGTGGCACCCGGGCGCGGCCCAGCGCAACGGCGCCACCGGTGCCCAGGCCCCGGCTGCGCCCGCCGGGGCGCCGTCTCCTCAGACGACCGGCGCGTAGGCCCAGGCCTCGACCTCGACCCGGGCCCCGATCGGCAGCGCCGCCACCGCCACGGCGGACCTCGTCGGCCGGTTGTCGGTGAAGTACTCCACCCATACTTCGTTCACGGCCGCGAAGTCGCCCATGTCGACCAGGTAGAGCGTCGTCTTGACGACGTCGGACAACGTGGCTCCCTCGACGGCGAGCACCTCGGCGACGTTGCGCAGCGCCTGATGGAGCTCGGGGACGGTGCCGCCCGGCACGAGGGCCGGCGCGCCGGAGCCCTCGGTGGCGAGGCCGACCTGCCCCGACGTGATCACCCACTCGCCGGCTCGGCGAACGGGGGAGTACGGACCAACCACAGGGCTCATTGCTCCTCCTCTCGGCCCCCCGATGGTGCCACGTCGCGCCGTGGCGCGCTGATGGCATCGCGCCGTGGCGCGCTGATGGCATCGCGCCGCGGGGCGCGGATGGCGGCGCGCCGGGTAGGCCAGCGGGCCGGGAGACCGTCGGCGATCCAGGCCGCCGCCAGCGTGGCGACGAACACGGCGTCGGAGCCGTTGACTGGCCAGCCCTCTTCCTCGTGGACCCGGACGACGACATCGGGCATGTCGCGCGCGGCCAGGATGCCGAAGGAGCGGATCGTCAGGTCGACCGGCTGCCCGGCGCTCCCGACAGCGATGCCCTCGCTCCACACCAGACCGAGCGCCTGGTGCACGGCGCCCAACGCATAGGAGCGCAACGTCACGGGGCACAGCACCTCCCCCGCCCGGATGTCGACCTCGACGCGGCCGCGAGGACCGGCGCCGAGGTCCAGATCGACGATGGCGGCCCCCGCTCCGGGCACACCGACCTCGGCCCGGCCCGTTCCCGCCGGGCCCGGGGTCGCGCCGAGCGCGTGCAGCGCCGCCAACGCCTCGGCCCAGCCCGCGCCGCGGAGGTCGGCGGAGACGCTCGGACCGGGCACCTCGACCTCTTCGACGTGCAAGCCCGGGCACAACGCACGCACCCGCGCCACCAGCGGTTCCAGATCGGACGAGCCCGCGCTGCGGCCGACGCGGAGGATGCCCGAGCCGTCCGTGCGCAGGGCCAGCGCGAGCGGCGGGCGCTTCGGCCCGCGGCGGACGACGTCCTCCCGGCTCCACAGGACCCGGACGGCCTGGCCGGTCTCGTCCGCCCGCTCGCGGGCGCGGGCGGGCACCGGGCTCCGCTGCTTGCCTCCGAACGCGCCGCCGTTGGCCAGCGGCGACGCCGGCACCGCGCCGGGCCGGCACCAGCTGGCGTCGGGCTCCACGTAGGCGGGCTCGACCCAGGTGGTCTGCAAGGTGAGCGCCCAGTCGCCCGGCGGCACCGGGACGGGGTGCGACAGCGGCACGGTGCTGTTGCGGCCCTGGACCCGGCCGCGGTCGGCCCGCGCGGCGCGGACCGTGGGAGCGGGAGCCGCATCGGCGCCGAGCTGGACGAGCGCGTCGGGCGGCGCCGTGTCGTCGGCGAATCCACCGCCGCCGAGCACCACGTCGGGACCCGAGGACTGGAAGGCGGGCCCCTCGACCTGGGACCGCCACGCAGCGAGGAGCGGATCGCGCGACGTCGCGAGGGGCGGGCGGGGCAGATCGTCGATCCCGAGCACGTCCCCGGCGGCCTCGACGATCGACTGCCAACCGGTGCAGCGGCACAGGTGCGCGCGCAGCGCGCCCTCGACGTCGCGTCGCGAAAGCGAGCCGTCGGGCTCACTCCCAGTGAGCGCGACCAGCCGCATCACGATCCCCGGCGTGCAGAAGCCGCATTGGCTGGCCCCGCGCGCGGTGAAGGCGGAGGACCACCGGTCGCGCTGATCGACCGGGAGTCCCTCAACCGTCGTCACGTTGCGCCCGGCGACGCGGCGCACCGGCGTGACGCACGCCACCCGGGGCGCGCCGTCGACCCAGATGGTGCAGCACCCGCACTGGCCCTGCGGGCTGCAGCCATCCTTGAGCGAGCGACATCCGAGCTCCTCGCGCAGCGCATCGAGCAGGGAGACGCCGTCGGCGACGGCCACGGCGCTGCCGTTGAGGAAGAAGTGGACGCTCTTCGGATCGACCGCGTCGGGCACCGCGGGACCGCGCCGGTCCTCTTCGGGTGTGGTGCCGCTGCCGCTCAGGGGGCCGGGTGCCCGGACGGGCCGGGGCTCAGCTGAACGAGGAGCCGCACCCGCAGGTCCGGGTGGCGTTGGGGTTGGAGATGTGGAACCCGGTGTCCTGCAGCCCGTCGCTGAAGTCGAGGGTCGACCCGGTCAACAGCTCGGCGCTCGCCGAGTCAACCACGACCTTGACCACCCCGAACTCGCGCACGACGTCGTCGGGCATGAGCTCGGTGTCGAAGAACATGTCGTAGCTGTAGCCCGAGCACCCCCCCGGCTTGACCGCCACGCGCAGTGCGAGGTTGTCGCCCTCCTCCTGGGCCAGCAGCTCGGAGACCTTCGCCACGGCGGCATCGCTCAGAGTGACCGGTGCCGGCTTCTTCCCGATGTTGACAGTCGTGGAGATCGTCGTCACTATTTCCTCCTCGTTGCGCCGCGTGCCCTGGCGGCCCGGCGCCCACGGTGCACCATGCTCCGTTGTCGCCACCATGTTACCGGCGCCGCCCGCCCCCTGGCACCGGGAGCCGGGGCGGCCGGAATTGGGTGCCGCACCGGTAGAATTGCACGTCATGGCACCCGAACCCCCCCCGACGGTCCCGCCGCCGGCGGTCTCGGAGAACGGCGGGCCGGGAGAGGGGTCCCGCGAGGCAGAGGTGCTGGAGTGCCTACGCTCCGTGGTCGACCCCGAGCTCGGCGACACCATCGTCGACCTGGGGATGGTGCGCGCGGTCGCTGTCGCGGGAGGTGACGTCGTCGTCGACGTGGCGCTGACCATCGCCTCCTGCCCCCTGCGCAGCCAGATCGAGCGCGACGTGGTCGGCCACGTGCAGTCCCTGGACTGGGTGCGCTCCGTGGACGTGCACGTCGCCGCCATGGACGCCGACGAGCGGGCGGCCGTGATGGCCCGGGCCCGCTGGAAGGCGCGGGAGGACGCCCCCGAGACCGCGGTGTCGGCCACGACGAGGGTCCTGGCCATCGCGTCGGGCAAGGGCGGCGTCGGCAAGTCGTCGGTGACCGCGAACCTCGCGGTGGCCCTGGCCGCCCGCGGCCTGGTGGTCGGGGTCCTCGACGCCGACATCTGGGGCTTCTCGGTCCCCCGCCTGCTCGGCATGGAGGGTGACGTCGAGGCACGCGAGGGCAAGATGGTCCCCCTCGAGCGCGCCGTCGGACCCGGCACCTTGCGGGTCCTCTCCATGGGGTTCCTCGCCGACGAGGAGCAGGCGATCATGTGGCGCGGTCTGGTGCTGAACCGGGCCGTGCAGCAGTTCCTCCAGGACGCCCACTGGGGCGATCTCGACTACCTCCTGATCGACCTGCCTCCCGGGACCGGCGACATCCAGATGGGACTGGCCCGGCTGCTGCCGCGCACCGAGCTCCTCGTGGTCACCACCCCGCCCGAGGCCGCCCAGAAGGTGGCGGCGAGGGCGGCGGACATGGCGCGCAAGGGCTACCTGCGGGTGGCCGGCGTGATCGAGAACATGAGCGACTTCACCTGCGAGCACGGCACCACGTACGCGCTCTTCGGTTCGGGCGGCGGCGAGCGACTGGCCCGCGGGCTCGGGGTCCCGTTGGTCGGCTCCATCCCGCTGCACCCGGACGTGGCCGCGGGCGGTGACGCGGGGGTACCGGTGGCGATGGCCGGCACAGGCGAGCTGTCCGCCGTGTTCGAGGAGATCGCACGGGTGATCGCAGAGGACGTGGCCCCGCTCGTGGACGTGCAGGGGTGCTCGGCCCGGCTCATGGAGCGGGTGGAGGCGGCGGTGGCGCGCGGGGAGGCGGAGGGGGGCTGACGCCCCGGTGGCCTACGCGGCGGCCCAGCGGGACTCGATGCTGTCCTCGCTCTCCGGCGTCCCGACCAAGGTGGCCCTGCCTTCCTCGCCGAGAGCCCGCAGGTGGGCCCACAGGGAGAAGCGGGCCACCGGGAGCTGCTGCTCGGTGACGTCGCCGTAGGCGTCGGGCAACAACTCGTCGACGGTCCCCTCGCCGCGCTGGGCCAGCGCGGCGGCGATCCGTTCGTGGCGGCCGAGCCGGTGGGCGATCAGCGCATCGACGACCTCGGGCACGTGATCCATCACGCGTCCGTGGCCGGGGGCCAGGCGGCGCAGGGGAGGGTCGGTGCTCCGCAGCCGGGCCAGGCTGGCCAGGTACTGGTGCAGGTCCCCGTCGGGCGGTCGGATGACCACGGTCGATCCGTGCATGACGTGGTCGCCCGTGAGCAGGGTGGCGTGCTCCTCGAGGAGCCAGCACAGGTGGTCCGAGGCGTGTCCGGGCGTGTGCAGCGCCCGCAGCGTGAGGTCCCCCGCCGGGGCCGGGCACGCCAGGGACCAGCCCTCTCCCACGCACTCGTGGGGCTCGAAGCCCTCGGCGGGGCCGAAGCCGATCACGGGCGCCCCGGTCGCACGGCCGAGGGCCGCGGCCCCGGGCGCGTGGTCGACGTGGGTGTGGGTGACCAGGACGGCCCGGACCCGGCCCAGCGGCGCCGCGGCCGCCACGATGGCGTCGGTGTGGGACTCGTCGGCCGGGCCCGGGTCCACCACGACCGGGTCCGCCTGCCCGACCAGGTAGGTGTTGGTGCCCGGCCCGGTCATGAGCCCCGGGTTGGGTGCGGTGAGCCGGCGCAGGCCCGGCGCCAGCTCGTCGACCCGTCCCGGCCGCGGGGCGGGCCCGATGCCGAAGTCGGGCACCGCCGGGATCACGGCTGCTCGGGACGCGGTCCGGGGCGCGGTCGGGGCCCTCCTGGTTCGCCTTCATGGACACCGCGCGCACCGCCTCGTTGAAGTCGCCAAGCGCCGCGCCGTCGCCGGGGTCGGGGACGGGCGCCCTCTCGTAGCCGGGGTCGCCCGGGAGCACGATGCGCATCCCGTTCCCGTCGGGGACCACCCTGGGCTCAATGGCCGGGACGGCGCTCGAGGCCCGCTCCGCGGCCTCGAGGAGTCCGGCGCTGGTGGCGAACCTGCCGATGGCCTGGAGGTTGCGGATGGTGGGAAAGATGATCTCGATCTCACCGGCCCGGTGGCGGGCCAGGGCGTCGTCGGGCGAGATCCACACCTCTGCGATCGTCTCGCCGGCGTCGTGCGCGGCGATCTGGCCCGGCGGTGCGGCAGCCACGAAGAACCGGGTGTCGTAGCGGCGGGGCGCACCGCGCGGGGTGATCCAATGCGCGAAGTAGTGGACGTCGCCCACCCCGAGGCGCAGGCGCTCGTCCCGGCACAGGTCGAGGAACCGTCGGGTGCCGGCATTGACCTCGGCTCGCGCCGCGGCGAAGCGGGCTTCTTCCGCGGGGTCCCCCGCCAGCAGGTCGGGGCCGACCTCGCGCCGCGCCAGCAGCAGCCCCGCCTCCTCGAAGGTCTCGCGCACGACCGCCACCCAGTAGGCCAGGCCGCCCGATCCGACCCCCAGCAGCGCACTCGCCCCGGCGTCGCTGCGCCCCACGCAGAGCGCCTCTGCCTCGGCCCCCCCGTCTAGGGGATCGACGGCGCCGCCGGGGAACACGTAGGCGCCCCCGACGAAGTCCGAGCGCAGGTTGCGCCGCACCATGAGGACCTCGAGCTCGCTCCCACCCGATGGGGTGGGAGCGTCGCGCACCAGCATGACCGTGGCTGCGGGCCGGATCCGCAACGAGGCCGGGTCGGCTGCGGCGCGCTCGGGGGGAGCGGATGGGGGCACGTCGCAGAGGGTACCGGCCGCAGCGGCGGCGCCCGGGAGCGGGGGTACCCCTTGACTAACCTGACCCAACCCCATGAGCGAGCCCGTCACCGAGCCTGCGCCGGCGCCGGCGCCCGCGCCCACCCTGCGCCAGATACCGCGTCGCTACCTGGCTCTCGGTCTGATCATCGTGGCGATCGTCCTGCTCGGCACGCTCGTCCTCGTGCGGGACAATTCGGGGCCGGGGACCACCTCCTCGACGGTGGAGACCTTCACCCCGGCGTCGTCCTCTCTGATCTCCACCATGGCCTCCGTGCCCGCATCGGTCTTCGACGCAGTCGGGGTGGACGCGCCCACCATTCCGGTCACGCCGTTGCAGCCGACGGGCGCTGCGGGAGCGCCAGCATGGCTCGCCACCGTCAACGGGGGACCTCCACTGCCGGTGGTCTTCTTCTACGGCGCCGAGTTCGCCCCCTACGCCGCCGTCCAACGCTGGCCGCTGGTCCTGGCCCTCTCGCGCTTCGGGACCTTCCACCAGCTCGGGATCATGCAGTCGAGCCCGACGACCGCGTTCGCAAACCTCTCGACCTACACGTTCTGGAAGGTCTCCTACTCGAGCCCCTACGTGATCCTCGAGTCCGTGGAGCGCTACAGCTCGTTGAACCCGAGCGGCGGGCGGTATCTCGGCCTCCAGATCCCCGACGCCCGGCAGGCCGCGGCCATCGCCAGCTACGGGGCGGGGGCCAACACCTTCGCGCTGCTCGACGTCGCCAACCGGTACGCCCTGAACGCCAGCAGCTTCTCGCCGGCCGTCCTCGCCGGCCTCACCCAGGACCAGATCGCCGGCTACCTCACCTCGCCGACGAGCCCGCTGACACAGGCGGTGGTCACGGCGGCCAACGAGATCAGCGCCGCCATCTGCTCGACCGACGGTCAGAAGCCCGGCGCCGTGTGCGCCTCGGGGGGCGTGCTGGCGGCGGACGCACTGCTGAAGATCACCGCACCGGGTTGACCACCGGCGCGGGGGTCGTACCCCGGCTCCGAGGATTCAGCTGGCGCGGCGGTCGATCATGAGCTTGCGCTCGACCTCGTTCAGGCCGCCCCAGATTCCATGGGGCTCGCGGATCCTGATCGCGTAGTCGAGGCACTCGCCCCGCACGCGGCACTGGTCGCAGATGGCCTTGGCGCGGAGCTCCCGGGAGGCCTTCTCTTCCTTGCGCTCGGCGTGGGACGGGGGGAAGAACACCGCAGCCTGCGGTCCCCGGCACGCTGCTTTCAACTGCCACACATCTGATCCCTGGCGCATCAAACCCCCCGATAGGGCATCCTCAGACCCCCTCCGGCGCCAAGCTAGTGCTGGGGACGCTCCACGTTCAAGGGTCTTGACCAGGATCTTTGAACGGCCCTCGATCTGCAGTGTGGGAACGGCAACTACGCTCGGCCGGACATGGACGTGGGTACCTTCTGCGCACAGAGCCACGTCCTCGTCGTCGCCGGCAAGGGCGGCGTGGGCAAGACCACGATGAGCGCAGCGCTGGCCCGGATGGCGGCCGACGCGGGCAGATCGGTGCTCATCGTGGAGCTGGAGGGCAAGTCCGGGATCACCGCCGCCTTCGGTTGGCACGAAGACCTCGGCTACGAAGAAGCCCTGCTCGCGCCCGCCGCGGCCGGGGGGCCGGCAGGACTGCGGGGGCCGATCCGGGCCAGGAGGCTGACGCCCGACGACGCGCTCATGGACTACCTCGAGGACCACGGCCTGCGACGGGTGTCCAAGCGGCTCGCCCGTTCGGGGGTCCTCGACGTGGTGTCCACGGCCATCCCCGGCATCCGGGACGTGCTGGTCCTCGGCAAGGTCAAGCAGCTGGAGCGCCAGGGCCTGGCCGACCTGATCCTGGTCGACGCCCCGGCCACCGGCCACGCCATCACCTTCTTGACCTCGGCGAGCGGGATGGTCGACGCCGCCCGCGGCGGGCCCCTGCGCACCCAGGCCCAGGACGTCGTCGAGCTGTTGTCCGACGCCACCCGCTGCCGGGTCATCCTCGTCACGCTGCCCGAGGAGCTCCCCGTGTCGGAGACGATCGAGTCGGCCTACACCCTGGAGGACAAGGCCGGCGTCCAGCTCGGTCCCGTCATCGTCAACGCGTGCGACCCCGAACCCGTCGGCTTGGACCGGCCGACCGCGGTGGTGGCCGCGGCGTCGGGGGCGGGGACCCTGGACCAGGGGCACCTGGCCGCGCTGGAGGAGGCCCGGTGCTTTCGACTGGCCCGCCACGAAGTATCGGCGGAGCAGGTCGACCGACTGCGCAGGGAGCTGCCGCTGCCGCACCTGCTCGTCCCGGCGCTCGACGCCGCGTCCATCGGGCCGGCCGAGACGCAGGCCCTGGCCGACGCGTTGGCCGCGGCCGTGACCGAGCTGCCGGCGGAGGCCGCGCGGTGAGCTCGGTGGCGGAGGCGGGTGAAGGTGAAGAAGCGGGCGAGGAGGCGGGCGCGGAGCACGGCGAGGCGCGCGGAGCGCCGGGCGCGGAGCCGGGTGGAATGCCCGGTCCGGCCACCTTGCCGGACCTCGTGGCCGAGCGCTCCGTCATCGTGTGTTGCGGGTCGGGCGGCGTCGGCAAGACGACGGTGTCGGCCACCTTCGCACTGGCGGCGGCCCGGGCGGGCCGGCGCTCCTGCGTCGTCACCGTGGACCCGGCCCGGCGGCTGGCCGATGCGCTGGGGGTGGAGTCCCTGCCCAACACGCCGACCGAGGTGGAGGGTGACTGGGCCGGACACCTGCACGCGCTGATGCTGGACTCCCAGGGGACGTTCGACGACCTCGTCCAGCGCTACGCCCGCACGCCGGAGCAGGCGGAATCGATCCTGGCCAACCGGCTCTACCAGAACCTCGCCGGCGCCCTGTCGGGCACGCAGGAGTACATGGCCATGGAGAAGCTCTACGAGCTCGTGAACTCCAAGGAGTTCGACGTGGTCGTGGTCGACACACCCCCAACCCGCAACGCCCTCGACCTCCTGGACGCGCCCCGGCGCCTCACCCGGTTCCTCGAGAACCGCCTGTTCCGGGCCATCCTGGTCCCCACCCGGATGTCGCTGCGGGCCGTCGGGGTCGCCACCCAGGCGCTGCTGCGCACGATCGCGAGAGTGGCGGGCGCGGAGATCGTGCAGGACGCCGTGTCCTTCTTCCAGGCCTTCGAGGGCATGGAAGACGGCTTCCGGAGCCGGGCCAGCGCCGTCCACGAGCTGCTGGCGGACCCCGCCACCGCCTACGTCCTCGTCACGACCGCACGGCCGGACGCCGTCGCCGAAGCGGGATTCTTCGCCGAGAAGCTGGGCGAGCGCGCGGTGGCGGTGGCGGCGCTCGTGGTCAACCGGATCGCGCCGTCGTTCGGCCCCGCCGGGGCTCAAGACGACGCGGGCGCGGGCGGCACCGACCACGCGCGGCCTGCACCGGGGATGGAGGCGCTGGAGGCGAACCTGGCCGCCTTGAACACGGTGGCGGCGAGGGAGGAACGGGCCTTTGCCGGACTGGCGGCACGGGTGGCGCCGGCACCCGTCGGGCGGATCCCACTCTTCGGCCATGACGTGCACGAGCTGGACGGGCTGCGCCGGGCGGCGGACCACCTCTTCAGCGCGGCCGATCACGACGGTTGACCCGTCCCCGAGGCCGGCGGCGGCGTCGACGACGACGACGGTTTCCGAAGGCGCAGACGGGTCCGATAGTGTCCCGTCGGTGCAGACCATCCTGGTCGCCAGTGACGCACCCACACTCCGCAGAGAGGTCGAGGCCGTGATCAGCGGCCCCGACGTCGAGGTGCGCTCCGTGACCTCGGGCCCCGGAGCGGTCGCGTTCGTAGCCGAGGAATCACCCGATCTGGTGATCGTCGACATGCAGATGGGCAACATGGGCGGCATGGCGGTATGCCTGGAGCTGCGGCTCGAGGAGTCCTACGACGCGATCGACCACACGCCGGTGCTCATGCTGCTCGATCGCCGGCCCGACGTCTTCCTCGCTCGGCGCTCGGGTGCCGAAGGCTGGCTGGTGAAGCCGCTCGACCCGTTGCGGCTGCGCCGTGCCGTCAACGCGCTCTTGGACGACGGGACCTTCTACGACGACTCCTTCGCACCCGTGCCCGTACTGGTGGGCGCCGGATCCCAGCTGCAGGCGGGACCCGAGCCCCGATCCTGACCCGGCGGCGCCATGTCGACCCAACGGGAGCCTCCCGACGCATCGTCAGGGAGGCGGCCGCGGCTGCGCTGGCGCCGAAGGCCCCGGGGTACCGACGAGAGGGCCGGGGCGGGCCGGACGGGACAAGCCCTGGCGTCGGAGGCCACCGAGCAGGAGCGCATCATCACCGAGGCACTCGGCGACCTGCGCGACATGGACGTGCGGGAGGTGATGACGCCACGCGTCGACGTCACCTACCTGACCATCCCGGTGCACGCCGAGGACATCGCCAGGGCCGTGCGGACCTCGGGACACAGCTGCTTCCCGGTGGTCCACGACGACCTCGACGACCTGATCGGCATCCTCTTCGTCAACGACATCTTCCGCACCGGTGGCCGGCCCGGGGCCCGTACGCGTGGCGGCGCCGAGGAGCCCGGGGACGCTGACGAACCGAGGGACAGGGACGCCACCGACCCCAGCCCCCTGGAGATCTCGCGCAAGGTCCGCCCGCCCTACCTCCTCCCCGAATCCCTGGGGGTGCTCGAGGCCCTGGCCGACATGCGCAAGCACCACCGGGCGGTGGCCGTCGTGGTCGACGAGTACGGCGGCGTGGCCGGCATGCTCACCGTCAAGGACCTCCTGGAACCTCTCGTGGGCGACCTCCACGACGAGTTCGACGAGGAAGAGGAGGCGCACATCGTCCGGGTCGACAACACCCGCTGGCTCATTGACGGGCAGACCAACGTCGACGACGTACGAGATCGGCTGGGCATCGAGATCCCCGACGGGGAGTACGTGACACTGGGTGGGCTCCTGTTCGAGCGTTTCGGCCACATCCCGACCGAGGGCGAGGACGTCCGGGTCGGCGATTGGGACCTGCGAGTGGTCGAGATGGACAAGCGCCGGGTGGCACAGGTGGTGGCAACCTTCGCCGGCGACGCGGCGGTCCGCGGGCGGGCCGCAACGGCCGAGCACGTGGGTCCCGGCAGCCGCACTGCAGCCGCCGGGACCGGGGAAGCGTCGGGTTGACGCCACGGTAGTGTGGCGGGCTGCCCCCTCGGGGGGCGGACGGGCTGTGGCGCAGCTTGGTTCAGCGCGCTGCGTTCGGGACGCAGAGGTCCCCGGTTCAAATCCGGGCAGCCCGACTCGAAAGTCCCTGTTCAGAACGTTGGTGGCGGTGAGTGCACCGAAACCTTCCGAGCAATTGGCGCGGAAATGGCGCGGACACTTTTCAGCCTGGGTTGTGAAATTCCGGTTCATGCTTGACAGCGTGGCTCCGGTACCTGCCTGACACTTCCAGACGCGGTTCCGGTACCTGGGCGACACTGGCTCCGGTACCTGCTTGACACTTCGTGCCTGTAAGGGTCCACCACGTGGCCGTTGCCACCTTCTTCGCTGTTGACGCAGTCGTCGACAGATCCGAAGGAGGCCGTCCGTGTTGGTGGAGCTCAAGCTGGTGGAACAGCGCTATCGGGCGGTGATCGACGTCCTCGACGGGATGAGCGTGACCGACGTGGCCCGCCGGAACGGAGTCAGTCGCCAGAGTGTCCACGCGTGGCTGCGCCGCTATGCCGACGGGGGCATGGCCGCGCTGGCCGACAAGAGCTCGAAGCCCGAGAGCTGTCCGCACCAGATGGCGCCGGTCATCGAAGCCCGGGTGGTCGAGCTGCGTCGGGCCCATCCGAGATGGGGACCCAGATCGATCCGCACGCACCTCGCCCAAGAAGGGTTCACCCCGGTCCCTGGTCGCTCGTCGATCTATCGCACCTTGGTGCGCCATCACCTCCTCGAGCCGACCCCGCGCAAGCGCTCGCGCTCGGACTACAAGCGCTGGGAGCGCTCTCGTTCCATGGAGCTGTGGCAGATGGACGTCGTCGGACGCTTCCATCTCGCGGATGGCACCGAGGTCAAGGTCATCACCGGCGTCGACGACCATTCACGGTTCTGCGTCTGCGCCCGGGTGGTGCCTCGGGCGACGGCGAAGCCGGTGTGCGAAGCCCTGCAGTGGGCTCTGCGCACCCACGGGGTGCCCGACCAGATCCTGACGGACAACGGCAAGGTCTTCACCAACCGTTTCGGCCAGGGGCCAGGGCCCGTGCTCTTCGACCGCATCTGCGCCAACAACGGAATCCGGCACATCCTCACGGCTCCGTACTCACCGACGACGACGGGAAAGGTGGAGCGCTTCCACAAGACCATGCGCTCGGACTTCTTGGTCGATCACGACCGGGTACACGCCACCGTCGAGGATCTCCAGCGCGCCCTCGACGAATGGGTCGACGAGTACAACACGACGCGCCCGCACCAGTCGCTGGGCGACCGCCCGCCCATGGAGCGCTTCGCCTTGGCCCCAACGCATCGGCCGGCCGATCTCGAGATGCCCGAGATACGCGATGAGGTGGCGCACTCGCAGCGGCCGCCCGGCGTCAACCGTTGGGTCGACCAACGCGGCTCGATCGGGCTCGGAGGCCTGCGCTATCGGGTCGGCCCAACCTTCGCCGGCGAGAGCGTCGAGGTGGTGGTGCGCGCGGGTCTCGTCGAGATCCTCCACGCCGGGGTCCTCGTCGCCACCCACGCCGAGCGGCGCCGGGCTGCCAAAGGGTCGGCTCCGCAGCGAGCAGCACGTGCGGGACGCTCGCGTCCGCCGACCGCCGGCATGAGCGTCACCCGTCGGGTGGACGGGGGTGGCACGGTCTCCTTCGCCGCCTGCAGCTATCGGGTCGGGCGCAGCTGGGCCCGCCAGTTCGTCGACGTGGCCATCGTGGCCGGCTCGGTCCAGATCTCGTCGAGGGGCAAGGTCATCAGGGTGCACGCCATCCGCCACGACCGATCCAAGGAGCACGGGGCTTTCGCCACCCCCCAGGGCCGGCCCCGTAAGGCCAAGGTCGCCTGATGGGTTCGAGTGTCAAGGAGGTGCCGGAGTCAAAGCGTCAAACGGGTACCGGGACTTGACATTTTCAGCCTGGGTTTCAGCCTGGGTTTCGGCTCTGGTGACCATTACCGTTCTCGCCGAAGAAGCGCTCGCCGAGGATGTCGGCAGCGGCACGGTCGACGGATGCCGGTGCAGACGCATAGATCGACAACGTCACTCTCGGGTCGGCGTGCCCCAATCGGGTTTGTGCCGTCTTCACGTCGATCCCCTCGACGGGCCAGGCCACCCAGAAGCCGATGAGCTCGGCGTCCTCGATGACGGCTCGGGCGACGTCGTCGCGAATGAAGGCTGGATAGTCGTCGATGGAGCTGATGGTGGCCTCCCGGGAGGCCTCCGCCCGGACGTTGTCCGGCATCGAGTTCCAGAAGGCGGCGAGGCGGCCGTAGGCGATCCCTCTGCCCTCGGGGCTCTCGCTGGGGTCGCAACGGAAGTCTGGGGCGTCACTCATATGGGGTCGCACGTATGCGACTATCTCGGAAGGCTGTCAAGACCTTTCTTGAAGAAGTTCCCGAGGTATCTCGAGCTGATCGGCTGAGGACAGTGGTACGATATCCTGTACCAGTAAAAGGAGTGATCCCCATGGCGATGACGGCAAGCGAGGCCAGGAAGAACCTCTTCCCCCTAATCGAGCAGGTGAACAACGACCGCCGGCCGATCGAGATCACCTCCAAGCGTGGGGATGCCGTGCTGATGTCGCGGGCGGACTACGACGCCCTCGAGGAGACGGCATACCTGCTGCGGTCGCCGGCGAACGCCCGGCGTCTGCTCGAGAGCCTCGAACAGGCCCGCAGCGGTGAGCTCGAGCCGCACGACCTGCTGTAGTGCGGCTGGTCTTCACGCCGCACGGTTGGTCCGACTATCTCCACTGGCAGTCGGTCGACAAGAAGATGGTAAAGCGGATCAACCGGCTGATCGAGGACACACTGCGTGACCCCTTCGCCGGCATCGGCAAGCCCGAGCCGCTTCGCCATGTCCTCCAGGGTTGCTGGTCCAGACGGATCGACGGCGAGCATCGCCTGGTTTACATGGTCGAGGGCGACGACATCGTCGTGCTGCAGGCGCGATACCACTACGAGCCCTGACTGCGTACACCGGCTCCAGAGACCCATTGACCTTGTACGTATTTTGCGGGTGCTGTGTTACAGGACACGCACCCGCTTCCTGGGTTCCTGCTTCAGGCATCCAGGCCGGCCGCCCGGCGGCCGACCAACTCCATTGTCAGACGTCGAGTGGAGTTGCGACGCAGCCGTCAAGGGTCCGCTACCGTCAGCCTTCGGCTGCCCATTGACTGCTGCTTATTTCGGGCTCCGGACCCCTGTCCCCATATGTTCGATCACCCGTATGACCCTGCCCACGTACGGCTGCACTACTGGGGCAGTCCTGCAGAGTTGACCAATTTCCCAATCATCAGAGTTCGAGCCCAGCAACTCATGGTCAAGATCCAGCTCAACGCCGTCACGGAAGGGTCACCGTGTGCAACTCCACTACCTCAACGGTCATGGCCTTCGGCGGCGGGATCCTGTGCGGCGCAACACGGCGAACGATGTCCCGTCCCGGGACCTTCGCCCCTGCCAAACTTCAGTGTCTGGGAACACGATTGGGACCATGAGGAATCGGCCTCTGTCGTTTGCTGCGGCGCTGGGGGTGCTATCTATAGGGGCGGTTGCCTGCAGCAACAACGCTTCCACTCCATCTTCTTCGGCGTCGACGACCGCTGCGGCAACGACGAGCACCACGTCGCCCCAATCTGCCACGTGGACGGCAGTGTGGCCGACAGCGGCGAGCAGCATCCGCTACCGCACGCCAGAAGCCGCCGCCATGGGGTTTGCGACCGACTACCTCCACATGGTCAATCCGGTGATCGGCCAGTTCCAGCAGGGCGATGCCCGCTCGGGGGAGGTACCCGTCCAGCCGAGCGCCACTGGACCCGTGACGACCGTGTTGGTGAGGGAGCTCGGCTCCGACAACTCATGGTGGGTCCTTGGAGCGGGAACGGCCGCCATCGCCCTGACCGAACCGGTTTGGAACGCCTCGATCACGTCTCCGGTCACCTTGAAGGGGACCGCCATGGCGTACGAAGGCACCGTCCAGACGCAGGTGCGCGAGGACGACAACAGCAAACCCCTCGGTGAGGGCTACGTCACCGGCAGGAGCGACGCGATGGGTCCGTTCAGCGGCTCACTCGCGTTCACAAAGGCCAACACGAAGTACGGAGCCGTCGTGCTCTACACGATTTCCGCCGAGAACGGAGAGGTGATGGAGGCGTCGGTCATCCGAGTGCAGTTCGGCTGATCAGCCCATAGCGCCGCCCTCGTTTGCCGGGACTTCCGGCCCTACCGGGGGCGGCGCTCCCGCCAAACGATGGACAGCGCAGCGGGAAGTGTTGCCCGGCAACGGGGGACTGGGGTTTATGGTGCGCAAGGTGGTGGCGACAGCAATCGGATTGGTGATCCTTGCCGGCGCTTCTTGCGGGGGCGTCACAACTTCGGGTCCGACGACCACAAGGACCCACCCGACGACGAGTCCTCGCCCTGGCTCGAGCCTCCCGGCCACGACGACCACGCATGGGCCCAGTTCATTGGACGATCTGAATCCGTTCTTCACGGCTGCAGCTGACGTGAACGCCAAGCTGAAAGCGGCCGCAGTCGCAGTGAACCGCGTCATTAGCGGAGACAAGGTCGTTCTCGACCAGTCGGCGCAGGATGCCATCGCTGCTGCAGATCCAAACGAGGCCAAGGACGCAATCCCCGCTGGGCTTCCGCCCACGTTGGAGCGATCCGTCCTGGTGGTCTACAACGATTTGGTTTCGCGCCGGAGTGCGTTCAACGGTGTCCAACGCAACGATCAAGCGGAGTCCATTAATTGCCTGCGCAACGGCGCTGCTCCAGCCGCCCGATTCGCTGTCGACGTGAAGGCGGCACGGGCGCTCGCGGTCTCAGCTCCGCCCCTTACACCAGTCGCATCGGGCTCACAGGCAGCGGAGGAGCTTGCCGTACGCTTCGCGTGGATCGATGAGGTCAACAACGGGTGTGCGAGCTGTGGTGGCATGGTCATCAAGGACTTGGTACCGATAACCATTTACGCCGTACCTGTCACGCCTCACGGCTACGACAGAACCTTTGATGGGGAGATCCAAGGGGTGTACTTCACGGCCACCTATGTGGCTGACCATGGTTGGAACATCATGCTCAACGCGTGCTGATCGTGGCCCCCCTGACGCTGGTGCGACACCGCACGAATGGTCCATTGCCGTACGCTGCCCACGGGCAGCGGGGGTGCCCCTGAACCGGGTCGGGGTGCCATCCTGCGGCACGAGTGGGGCAGGTTTCGCTTCTGTCAGAGTCAGCTAGAGGGTGAATGGATTCCAAGACAACGGAAGTCGAATCGTTGGCTCATGTATGTCTCTCGGACTGGCCTGGTACGAGAACACCGTGATCAGCTCCGTTACCTCCATGATGGCCGGGTCATACAGAGCATCCGGGTGCCGATCAGGTGATATCTGCAGGTCATCGAAGTCGATCAGAATAGTGAGGCTGAATTCAGGGTCGTCCGTACTTCCGACTCTTACTTCTAAGTTCCGGCGCTGCGGGTCCAAAGACGTCGATTCGATAGGTCCAATCGTCATCGAGCACGCCAGCCTCTGACCGGGACCGATCCGGCTGGTAGCCAAGAATCTGATCAAGGGCTTCACAGGTGCCTTCGGCGAACCGTCTCACAATGCAGAATTGAAGCCCAACGTCCTGGCGTCTGCCCAAGGACGGGGCCTATCCCAGACGCCGGACTTGGGCGATTTGCGAGGACGTCAGAGGCCGACCAACAACCGGGTGACTCGGTCACGCAATACGGCGGGGAGAAACGGTTGGGCAGCGGCGATCATCTGGGCATCGCGTCCCACGAGATAGCGGGCATGCGGTGACTTCACCGTGAGAGCTTTGGCGATTACTTTTGCCGCGCCTTCAGGTTCACCCATGAACCTCATGAACGGACCGAGGAGCAACTGAATTCGATGGTAGGCGGCCTCGTAGTCTGAATCCGCCCGTCGTGAGACGTCAGATTCAAGCTCCTCCCAGATGCCCGTCTTGAAACCACCGGGCTCAATGAGGACGACCCGAATGCCGTCGCGGGCGACTTCCAGCCGCAACGCATCCGACGCTGCTTCGAGAGCATGTTTGGAGGCCTGGTACCAACCCGAGAACGGTGTGGTCGTCAGACCGTAGATGGATGAGATGTTGACAATTCGGCCGTCTCGGACGGATCGCATATGCGGCAGAGCCAAACGAGCCAGACGCATCGGCGCCACCACCATTGTCTCGAGCTGCCGACGAGCTTCGTCATCGCTGACATCCTCGATGGCGCCTACTCCGGAGTAGCCAGCATTGTTCACAATTGCCCATGGGCGGACTTGGTCCACGACCTCGGCACATCGCACTTCGTCCGTTACGTCGAGCATCAAGGTCTGGACAGAGACACCAGCCGCTTCAGCGGCTGCGGTGACGGTGGCTGCCTTGGACTTGGATCGCACCGTGCCGACCGAGCGAAATCCCAGCGTGGCGAGCTTCACGACTGTCGCTAAACCGATTCCCGAATTTGCTCCTGTAGTAAGAACCACTCTTCCGTGCGGATCCGTCATCTTCAGACCATATCCATCACGAGTAGGTAGCCACTCCGGCGAGGATGCTGGAGCCGGAGTGCTCTAGTTTGCCCGATCGCCCGATGATCCGATTTGGCTGTCTATGCGTCCCCGACGAGTGGGTAGAATCCGTTTCAATCCCTAATTGACGGCCACAGACTGTTCCCGTAGGGGAAGTTTGAAGAACTACTGACGGGCATCGGCGTCGTTATCGACTCGGTGGGGCAGCTTGTCAATGGACTACTCCGCTGTAGCGGTCTCGGAGGCAGTCGCCTCGCTGCCCCCGTACGCTGCCGGGAGCTTCGCCCTCAAAGTCGGGGACTCGCTGGCGGACCTCGCTGACGTGCGGGCCGCGCTCGACACCGCGGGACTCACCGTGCACATGGCCTTGGACTACAGGGTGAGCCAAGGGCTCTACATCAGTGATCCCTACGGCAACCGGATCGAGCTGTACGTTGATGCTCCTCAGCAGACCTGGCGTGAGGAGCCTTCCTCTGTTGCGAACTCCGATCCCCTCACGCTCTGATCTCGCCCGGACTTTGGGATGTCCCCGAACACGGGACTGGGCGTCGCTGATCGGTGGTTCCATTGCATCGGGCCGCCAGTTCTGCCATCGGGGCGAACGGAACACAGTAGTGACGATGATCACTCGGGCTCGTTCAGGTCTTGTTTGAGCTCTGTCTTTAAGATCTTGCCGGTCGACCCCTTGGGAAGGATGTCGCGGATCTCGACCCGGCGCGGGTACTTGTAGGCCGCCACGCGCTTCTTGACGTAGTCGATGATCTCTGAGGGACTCGCTATGGCGCCACTTCGCAACGAGACGAAGGCCATCACCTCCTCACCCACCCTGGGGTCAGCCATGCCGAGCACGGCTGCCTCGAAGATCGCTGGGTGGGTGTAGAGGACCTCTTCGATCTCGCGTGGATAGACGTTGTAGCCACCTCGGATGATCAGCTCCTTCTTGCGGTCCACGATGAAGAAGAAGCCCTCGTCGTCGACGTAGCCGAGGTCACCGGTGTGGAACCACTCGCCGGTGAAGGCTTCCGCGTCGGCGTCGGGGCGGCCGTGGTAGCCCTTCATGACGTTGTAGCCGCGAATGACGATCTCACCCACGTTGTCATTGCCAGGGGGCAGTGGCTGGTTGTTCTTGTCCCAGATCGCCGCCTCGGTGCCCCAGATCGGCTTACCGACGCTGTAGGCCTTGCGTTCGGCGGCGCTCTGGTTGAACGTGGCTGTCGACGCGGTCTCAGAGAGTCCGTAGCCCTCGAGGATCACCACGCCCACCCGGCGCTCGAACTCCTCTAGAACTTCAGCGGGAATCGCGGCTCCACCGGATATCGCAACGCGCAACGAAGACAGGTCGTAGTCATCGAGGTCGGGTTGGGACAGCAGATCGACGTACATCGTGGGAACGCCCTCAAAGATGGTGGCGCGATACTTCATGATCGATTGGAGGACTACCGTCGAGTCGAACCGAGGAAGGAGCACCATGGTTCCCCCGAAGCGCACGACGATATTTAGGATGCTTGAGAGTCCAAAGACATGGAAGAGCGGGACGGCGACGATGACGATGTCGCTTTCCTCCACCCCGAAGATCCTCCCCGGGATGTCTGAGTTCATGTAGAGCTGGAAATGTGTCAACTCCGCACCCTTCGGAGTCCCGGTGGTCCCCGAGGTATAGATGATGACCGCGGTGTCCATCGGTGAGCGGGGCTCGAAGACAGGACCCGATGGCCTTTTCACCAGCTCGGAGAAGGGCATTACTCTCTCGGTGAAGTCGGTGCTTCCCAAGACATAGATCTTGTCGACGGTGGCTTGTTCAGCGCCCTTCAGGGCCTCGTCGGCGAACATCGCGAAGGTGATGAATGCTCGAGCGCCTGAGTTGGCCAGATAGAACTCAACCTCGGGGGCTTTCAAGAGGACGTTCATCGGAACGACCACGGCGCCCGCCTTTAGGATGCCGAAATAGGCAACGAGGAACTCGGGAAGATTAGGGAGCTGGAGCGCAACGCTGTTGCCGGGTACGACGCCTGCATCTTGGAGCCCCGCCGCAAATCGGTCAGAGAGCTCGTCGAGCTCACGGAACGTAAGGGTGCCGTTCGCATGCAGCGCCACGGCCTTCTCCGGGTACTGCCGGCCAGCTTCTCGAAGTATGCACGAAAGATTAAAACTCATAGGGGTCCCCGTAGCCGTATCGTGCTGTCGGGGAGTGACTCCGAGAAGGGAGTACAGAATCGCAGTTAGGTTCCGATGTGGAGGCCACCCAGTGGTGCTCCGGTGCCATTCGTCCAGTATGTGGCGTGGCGTCCGAACTGAACAGGGGCTAAATATCCCAGTACGCCAATCGGCTGGGGCGCACGACGATCCAATCCAGACGAAGATGTTGGACATGCCCCATGTCCTGATCATCGATCCCCCGAGCGAAGTGGCCATTCAACCTGGTGCCGTGGTCTCGAAGGTCGTGCACAGAGGCGACGGGATGAATGTGACTGTATTTGGCTTCGACGCCGGCCAGGGGCTGACCGAGCACCAGGCGGCCCGCGCTGCAGTCGTTCAGGTCCTGTCCGGGCGACTTCGCTTCACCGTTGACGGTGAGGAGCTCGAGCTGCCTCCAGGTTCGTGGCTGCACATGACGCCTGGCACGCCCCACTCCCTGGTCGCCACTGAACCGACCATCATGCTGTTGACACTTATCGGCTCCTGACCGGCTCCCATGGCGGGGGTCACCTACGGCGAACATCGCCTGCGCGTGAGATACGCCCCCACCCCAGCGTCGCCGAGATTGGGAGCGTGATCGAGAGGACGGCGCTTGCAGTCGGCTAACTGCCGCCGACCGATCAGGCACTTTCGGGCTACCCCGGTGTACGGCCGCGTCGATCCGAAGGAGTCGCTTGACTCAGTGCAGGAGGCTGGACACCACGTTGATGACAAGCGCAATGATGACCGTCCCGGACACGTACGAGAGGACGGCATGAGGGAGAGCAATTCTCCGAATACTCTTGTTCACGAGATTCGTGTCAGATACCTGGAATGTCGTTCCGATCGTCAGTGCCAAGTAAGCGAAGTCCAGATAGGTGGGTGGATCGTCCTCGTTAAATTCGATCCCACCAAACTGGCCGGCGTAGTAGGACCGGGCATATCGCAAAGTGAAGAGTGTGTGGACCAAGGCCCACGTCAACGCCACACTCAACACGCCTGGCATGGGTTCTGCACTCTTCGGCATCCAGGTTCCCCACCGCCCACCAGATCCATGCGATGAAGAAGAGCGCGCTGATGTCCCAGCCGATCAGCGTCGCTGCTTGCCAGAACGTGAAGATGGACACCACGACTCCGGTAACGATTCCGAGCGCCGCAGTGACTGCGACACGTACTCTGGCCGGCGCATCTCACCAGCGCCGATAAGGACCCCTCAGTGGGCTCATTGAGGACGAACTACCCAGTTGACCGCTGCCTCACGCCGGGTCGGTGGCGCCAGGACGAGTCACCGACCCGGCCCTGGCGCATCACTGAATCAGCCCCGATGCGCAACGTCCTTGACCTTGTCAATCACTTCTCCGGCCTTGTGCTCCGCCTTCTCGGTTACCTCTTCGACCTTGTCCTTTGCGTGGCCAACCTTCTCTTTGGCCTCGCCGGCTTGACGATCGGCCTTGCCTTCGGCCTGAAGGTCCTTGTCACCTGTCAGGCTTCCGACTGCCTCTTTCGCCTGGCCCTTAACTTGCTCAGTCTTTCCAGCCATCGTGGTTCACCCTTCTTGGTCATCAGATATTGCCCCGCCGAAGTCGGCGGGCAACCACACGTCCCACTGTGGCGTAGCCACAGGGGGACGTCCAGAGGATTTGGTCCTTGCCACTCGCCTTGTGGCCGGTACTGACCGGGGTGAAGCAGGCGTTCTACTCAGCACGGCAGCCCATGGCCCCGCTCAACGGCGGGCGAGCCGGCGACCGCTCTCCGTGTCGGGTGGCGTGTAGTTCTGCTCGAAGTGGTGATACAGGGCGGACTCGTCTTCCTGAGACAGCTCCTCGCCATGCATCTCGATGTCAGGCGCAGACCTAACCTGCTCTTTGGTCACTTCGACCTGCAGGTCATCGGGACCAACGTGGATTCCGCTCAGAGGCACGAGGGTGAGATGGCGGCCGATAAGGCCTTCTTTCACCGTGGCAAACTGCGGTTCGTCTGTCTCGACGTCAACGTAGACATCTTGCAGCTTGCCGATCTTTTCGCCGTTCCGATCCACCAGCATCTTCCCGTGCCATTCGGCGGCGCTCCACTTCGCCTTGTCTTGATCTTCGTTCATCTTCACCTTCCTGCCATCGGCAGAGGGGTTTCCGCTCTGTGGGCACGATCCACCTGCCCACTGCGCCCGCTTTCCTTCCATTCACATCGTCGTGCGCTGGAATAGAGCGCGCAAGGGCCAAAGATCTTCTTAGCCGTCGTGGGAGCAAGGTCGTTGAGTATCTCAGGAGTACTCAAAGACCGCCCCAGCTCGCCGGAACGGTGGGGCGGTCCGGCACTTTGGGGATAGGGCCGAACGCCCGCCGGGTATTCCGTGATGCCCCCGACGCCGCTGGCGGCCCAGGTCTTCGGGTGAGACAGTGTTGGCCATGCTGGCTGCCTTCTCCATCACCCCGATAGGCACCGGCGAGTCTGTCGGCGACCTGGTCGCCGAGACAGTCCGCATCGTACGCGCAAGTGGCCTTCCGAATGAGACGAACGCCATGTTCACCAACGTCGAGGGCGAGTGGGACGAGATCATGGCCGTCATCAAGGCGTGCGTGGACACAATGGCTCAAGCAGCGCCCCGCGTTTCGGTGGTGGTGAAGCTGGACCACCGCCCGGCTGAACCGAGCGGCCGTATCCACCGAAAGGTGGAGTCGATCGAACAGAAGCTGCTGACCGAAGACTGAGCAAGGGTTCAGTCAGCGATGGTACGTGGGACGGTGCCCCAGTCGGGGATCCACGCCGAACGGCAGACACTGGGTCGCCGCAATCAGCCGGTTACTTCCCGAGCTGCGGCGCAAGTCCGTCCACGTGTCGTCGGTCAATCGTGCTGCAAGTGTCTCCGACCGCAGGGATGGTGGGGCAAGCCGGCACCTTGGGGGCAGGGGTTTTCATGGTGATGGACTCAGACAGTCCGGCCCCGGCAGGAGTCTGGCTCAATGCCGCGAACTCTCATTACGCTTTCGCCCATGCCTTCGGACCTTGCCCTCAAAGCCATGAATCGCGTGCATCGGGTACTGCTCGGCGCTTCGGGAGGTCGGCTCGGCTGGCACTTCTCTGGGATGCCTGTCATCGACCTGACCACGACTGGCAGAAAGAGCGGCCAGCCGCGGACGACCATGCTGACCTCGCCTTACCAGGAGGATTCGACCATCGTGGTCGTGGCCTCCCGTGGCGGCGACGACACCAACCCCGCATGGTTCCTCAACCTCAGGGACGATCCGAAGGTGATGGTCAGGCTAGGCCCCAAACCCGCTGAGTCGATGATCGCTGAGATTGCCGATGCCAACGAGCGAGCACGGATCTGGCCGATCATCGCCAGCAAGCACCGTAACTACGCCGGGTATCAGCGCAAGACGGACCGAGAGATTCCGCTCGTATTGCTCCGACCGGCGGGCGGCTGATCCAGCCGCCCCTGCCGATACCGAGCAGGGCGCTGGGCTAAATGCCCCACTTCGGATGGTGACATAGCTGCGCTCGTCAATGTGGGGCAGTCAGACGGTGCATTGCATCTGTCATCGACGAGTTGTCGACGTGTACCCGCCAGTGAATTTTGGTCTCCGAAAATTGGCGCGGAAATGGCGCGGAACAACGAAGAACTTCGGTATTTCGGGGTGTTCGGCGGTACTTGAAGAACGGCAAGACATGCCCTGTGAACAGGTCTTTCATGCGATTTAGGGAGACCACCGGAAACCGCGGAAATTCGGCCAGGCTCTGTTCGGGACGCAGAGGTCCCCGGTTCAAATCCGGGCAGCCCGACTCGAAGAAGTCCCCTGCTTCGGGAGCCACGGGCGTGCCGGCACGGCGGCACCCAGCCGGCAGTCGGCGCCCGCAGCGCACCACCCGCGTGACTGATCGCGCCGACGCCGGGGTGCGATACTGCGTGCCGTCCAGCGGGGTGGGAGCCGACCGAGCTGCGGCGCTGAACGAGTCGGCCGGAACCCGGGGGTGGATCATGCATCACACGGCACGGAAACACTTAGGCAGGTTGGGAGTGGCTGCGCTCGCCATGGCGCCGGTGATCGGAGTGACCGCCATCACCGGTGGATCCGCCGGTGCCTCCGCCTCGGGCACACCGATCACGCTCGCCATGATCACCTCGCTGACCGGTCCCGGCGCTTCGGAGTTCAGCCAGGCCCCCGTCGGATTCAATGCGCGCATCGCGCTGCAGAACGCAGAAGGAGGGGTCAACGGCCACAAGATCAAGGGGCTCGTCATCGACGACCAGACCAGTCCCACGGCGGTGGCGACCGGGGTCCAGGACGCCCTCTCCAAGGGGGCCTTCGGCCTGGTCTCGACCAGCCCCCTGTTCTTCCTGGCGGCCAAGGTTCCCAACCAACAGGGCGTGCCCGTCACGGGCGGGTTCTTCGACGGGCCCGAGTGGGGCGAGCAGCCGTACACGAACATGTTCGCCGCCGACAACGGGAGCGTCGACCAGAAGTACCCGGTCAACACGCAAATCGGTTCCTTCTTGAAGGCCCACGGTGGAACCGTCCTCTGCTCGTACGGGTACAGCATCTCGCCCTCGTCGACGCGGTCGGCGGTCGGCACCGTGATGTCGTTCGAGCATGCCGGCGGCAAGGAGGGGATCCTCGACATCTCGGTCCCCTTCGGCGGTGTCGAGTTCACGACGGCGGCGCTCCTGGCCAAGCAGAAGGGGTGCGATGCCTTCTATGCCGGACTCGACGACAACTCCAACGTCGCGCTGGCCGGCGCCCTCCACGCGGCAGGGGTCAAGCCCAAGGTGGTGGTCTTCCCGACGGGATTCGAGTCCAGCCTCGTCAAGTCCCCAGCGTGGAAGACCGTGCAGGGCGGCTACTTCGACACCGTGTTCCGCCCCTTCCAGCTCCCCAACGCGGGAACGCAGCAAATGCAGTCGGCTCTCGTGAAGTACGCCCACTTCAAAGCCGGGCAGTTCCCGAACTTCAGCCAGTACGAGTCGTGGCTCGGCGCGGACCTCATGATCAAGGGTCTCGAGATGGCGGGCAAGAGTCCCACCCGCGCCGGCGTCATCCAGGCACTGCGCAACCTCAAGAGCTACAACGGCAACGGGCTCCTCCCATCGACGTTCAACTACTCGACCAACTTCGGACACGACCCGGCGAAGTCGTGCGGGTGGTACATGATCGCCCAGAAGAACGGGTTCGCGCCTTCCTCCAGCCGGCCCTGGTGCGGCACGGACCTGCCCGGCACGACCACCGTGCAGTAGCCGGCAGCGCACAGGCACCCGAGCGCCGCCCGCGGCGCGTCCTACGAGACGGCCGCCGAGGGAGCGCGGGCCGCCGTCCCCACCGGCTGCCTCACCAAGAGCACGCCGGCGATCAGCATGACGGCGAGGAAGCCGACGTAGGCGCCCCATCCGACGACGAGCCAGCCCTTGCCGTGGTAGCTGCTGAAGGTGACGCCGATCCAGACGGCCAGGGCGTTGAACGCGGCGACGACCAGGCACAGCCACCCGAGCCAGGGCCGGGCGATCACCCCGGCCACCATGGCCAATCCGAATGCGGCCAGGAACACCGCCGTCATGACCGAGGTCGCGGCGAAGAAGATCGTGTTCAGGTCCCCCAGCATGCGAACCAGCGACAGATCGCTGATCCCCCCGGGCTGGGCATCCATGAAGGCGAGCACCACCGTCGGCAGAGCCGCCAGAGCCGTCGTAACGGCCACACCGACGCCGGCCCCGAGCGCGATCGGCGACAGTGACTCCCCGGCACCTCCCGCCTGCCGGAGGGCGCGCGACAGGTACCCCGCGAACCAGATCAGGATCCCGGCGGCGAAGAAGTCGAACACCATGCCGGCCTGCAAGGCGGCCCGGTGGTCGCTGACCCACGCCAGCGTTGCGGCGGGCGCGGCGTCGACACGCGGCTGCTGCGGGTAGATGAAGCCCGAGAGCACCGCCAGCACCACGAAGGCGAGACCACTCCACGGGCCGACACGATCGAACGTGCGGTCGTTCATGACGGGTTCCCCCTTTCGTCCTGGAAGGACGCGGTCAATCTACGACCGCCGTCGCCCGAAGACGATCATCAGCGGCGCCGAGGGTGAGTGCGGCGGGGTGATCACCCGCCCGGCGTCATGAGGTCCCGGTCGACGGGCGGCTGCGGGTGGCGGGCGTGCCGGCGCCGCTCCTCACGTTTCTTGGTGTACATGGCCTCGTCGGCGAGCTGCCTGGTCCGCTCGACGTCGCCGTTCTTCCCGCAACAGGCATACCCGATGCTGACGCTCGCCCGCACTCCCTGGGCGTTGACGCGGGACACGGCGTCTTCGATGCGATCGACGACCCGGCGCGCATCGGCATCGTCCGCCCCGGCCACCACCGCGACGAACTCGTCGCCGCCGATGCGGGCGAGCAGGTCGCCGCCTCGCAGTACGCCCGACGCCGCACGCGCCACCCCGACGAGGATCTTGTCCCCCACGTCGTGCCCGTGGGCATCGTTGATGGCCTTGAGTCCGTCGATGTCCATCACGAGGATCCCCATCGCGTCCAGCCGCCGGTCGCCCTCGAGGAAGAGGGCGAGGCCGCGGCGGTTGGCCACACCGGTCAACGGATCGGAGTTGGCCTGGATCTCGAGCTCCTGATGCGCGAGGGCGTTGCCGAGAGCGAGTTCCAAGACGTTGGCGAGGGCGCGGCACCGTGCGACCACCTCGCCGGAGAGGGGCGTCCCCCGGGTCTCGAGGGCGACGATGCCGTGCAGCTGCCCGCTGGGCGCGACCGGGATGAAGGCTGCATGCGTGCTGCCCACCTCGTCCACGATGGAGCGCATCGTCGGCCCCATGACGGCGCGGTCGAGTTCGGTGACCAACGGCTTCTTGGTCTCCATGACCTCACTCACGTAGGGATCGTCCTTGAGGAGCGAGCTCGAGGGCATGGACCCCTTGTCGTCGGCAATCGCCTCCTGCATGATGACGCCGTCTCGCACCCGCAGGTACGCGGCGCGGTAGACCGCGGGCCCGGCGAGCTCGGACATCACCTTCGTGCCCTCGTCGATCACGTCCTTCGGGTCGCGCAGCGACGTCAACGACTGGGTGGCTCCGTTCATCAGGCGGCCGAGGCGGGCGAGCTCGGCGGAGTCCTGCACTTCGCTCTCGAGGTTGTGACGCAGCCGATGGATGGTGACCGCGACCACGGCGGACACGGCGGCCCACAGGAAGGTCCGGCGGATGTTGTTGGCCGTGCCGAGCTGGGCCACGACGCCCGCCACCGCCAAGGCGACCGACGAGGCCGCGATCACGACCACGGCGTAGGAGCTCGGGTAGTACAAGGCGACGGCGAGAACGGCGAGCAGCACCAGCGCCGAGAGCCCTCCGGCCGTGCTCTGGACATTGGGGTTGGTGCCACCGGAGATCAACAGGAGGCAGATCGAGACCAGATAGCCCAGGATCGGGACGAGGATGGCCCACTCGGGCAACCGCTGCGAGGGCAAAAACACGCACAGCGCGGCGGCAACGAAGACAGCCAGACTCGCCCAGTAGAAGGCGAGATTGTTCGGTCCCGGGTAGAACGCCGCGCTGGCCTGGGCGACCGCGGCAAGGGCAATGAAGATCGAAGCCCGCACGAAGAACTGGCGCCGGCGCCGTCTGCTCTGCGCCTCCGCTTCGTGACCTGCCATACGCACCCCTGGTGTCGGGCCGAGTCCTCTGTGTCGCCCCTGGGCCTGCCCTTCGACTCTCCCCGATGAGAGCCGAAAGTACCAAATCGAGGGCGTCGGCACGACGCGTTCGGGAGACACCTGGCCTCCGTCGGGCCGCGCCCAGTCAGGGCCCCTCGGAGAACGGCCCGGACTCCACGGAAATGGCCCCCATCAGCCGGTCCAAGAACGGCACGTGGCCCTTGAGGAGCCTGGTGCGGGCGAGGCTGACGCTGCACCACTCGACCCGGTCCACTTCGGGGAACTCCCGGAGCCGGCCCGATCCCTTCGGCCATTCGAGCTCGAACGTGTTGCTCACCGCTCGGGCGACGTCGAGGTCCGACGCGAGAGCCCAGACGGAGACCTGCTTCCCGCCGGGTTGCTTCACCTCTCCGAGACTGACCGGGAGGCCCACCGGCACAGTGAGACCGACCTCTTCTCGGAATTCGCGGTAGGCCGCTTCCAAAGGGTCCTCCTCGGGCTCGTACTCCCCCTTGGGGATCGACCACGCGCCGGCGTCCCGGCGGGCCCAGAACGGGCCGCCCGGGTGTGCGATCAGCACCTCGACAACGCCCCCCGGAGCCATCCGGTGCAACAGGAGCCCTGCGCTCCTCGCGGCCATGCGACCGGTCCTATCTCACGCCGAGGGCGCCGCGCTCGATGGCGCCGTCGACGGGCCGGGTGCGACGGGACGGTCGGCACGGTGGAGTGCCTCGGCGAGCAGGCGCGCCACCTGGTCGTCGGCCGCCGAGTAGTAGGCGAAGGTCCCCTCGCGGCGGACGGTGACCAGCCCGGCCCAGCGCAGCTTGGACAGGTGCTGCGACACCGCGGTCGGGGAGGAGTCGACCAGCTGGGCCAGACCCGAGACGGAGGACTCGCCTTGGAGCAGGGCCCAGAGCAGCTTGATACGGGTCGGATCCGAGAGCAGCCGAAAGGCATCGCTGGCCGCGGACACCTGGGCGCCGGTCGGCATCTCGAACCCCTTCGTACCTTCGCTCATACGAAGGTATCGATCCTAGAGCCGCGGTGGCCCGGGGCCCGTGACCGACGTCCCCCGCCTCCGGGTGACCGCAGTCGCACGCTCCCGGTCGCTAGGCTCTCCTGACGTTCCCGCCGTTCAGGCTGGAGCCATTTCGGGGGCACTTGCGTCGACCAGAACGAACGGCCGCGCGTCGAACACACCACAGCGCCATGAGCCCTCCTGACCCCGGAAGCGATCCCGTCTCGAAGGGCCTGCACGAGCTCGGTCGGCAGATCGACGGGGTCGGGCCTGAGCCTCAGGCCGAACAGCCCACCGACCAGGCCGAGCAGCCTGTCGACCCGGCCGAGAATCCCGTCGAGAAGGGCCTGCACGAACTCGGCAGGCAGATCGACGAAGCGCACCGCTCGCGACGGCTTGGCCCGGCCCACGCCGCCCCAAAGAAACGCTCGGGACGGCGGACCGTGGCCTGGGTCACCGGGAGCCTGCTGCTGGTGCTGGTGCTCATCGCCGGCGCCGCCGCGGGCTACGGCTGGTACTTGAACCACGAGATCCACCGCATCGACCTGCACAACCTCACTTCGGCACCGGTGAAGGGGGCCGACGCCGGCACGGAGAACATCTTGATGATCGGCTCGACCGATCGCTGCGCCCTCAAGGTGCAGAACCCCGCCTACGGGCTGTGCTCGCAGGGCGTCAACGGCGTGAACAGCGACGTCGTAATGATCCTGCACCTCAACCCTACGAACAACACGCTCTCCATCCTCTCCATCCCCCGTGACCTCTTCGTGCCCAACGCGCGGTCCGACGGGGCCAACAAGATTGATGCCGCGCTCTACCAGGGGCCCGATCAGCTCATCAACGCCATTGAAGAGGACTTCGGAATCCCGATCCAGCACTTCGTCGAGCTGAACTTCGACAGCTTCATCAACGTCGTCAACGCCCTGGGCGGGATCAAGATGTACTTCCCCGAGCCGGTGTTCGACGCCTACTCGGGGCTCAACATCCAGACGACGGGCTGCATCGCGCTGAACGGGACCCAGGCGCTCCAGGTGGTGCGGGCGCGCCATCTCCAGTACAAGGGTCCCGGCGTCACGACGACCAATCCCAACTACTGGCCCGCCGAGGGCGAGAGCGACCTGGCGCGGATCCGCCGCGACCACGAATTCCTGCGCGTCCTCGCCGCCGCCGTCAAGGGCAAGGGCCTGAGCGACCCGATCACCGACCAGCAATTGGTGGCCGGCGTCGTCGGACAGCTGACCGTCGACTCGGGCTTCTCGGCCGGCGACATGATCAGCCTGGTCCTGGGCTTCCACAACGTCAACGTGAACAGGGCGCCGCAGCTCACGGTGCCGGTGCAGGTGGACCAGTTCGGCGGCTACGTCTACAAAGGGGGCGGTTACGGGAACATCGAGTTCCCCGCCCAACCGGATGACCGCACCAGCATCGACCGGTTCCTCGGGATCACCTCGGGCAACGAGGACACTTACTCGGGAGGCGCGCTGCCCGCGCCGTCAAAGGTGACCGTCTCGGTGCTGAACGGATCCGGCGCCTACAACCAGGCCACCGATACGGCGCAGAGCCTGCAGGCGCTCGGCTTCCACATCGGGACCATCGGCGACAGCCCGCCCGTCGGCCGAGAGGCCGAGACGGTCGTCTACTACTCGGCCAAGACTCCGGCCCAGCTGGCGGCGGCCCAGGACGTCGCCGACTCCATGACCGGCGCCGTGATCATGGCCGACGACCCCACGCAGGTGAAGCCCGGCTCCCAGGTCACCGTCGTGACCGGCACCGACTTCACGGTCAACGCACCTCCCACCACGGGCACTTCCACGACTGTCGGCGTCCCGGCGACGGTAGCGGCCGGTGCGAGCACGACCACAACCACGTCGGCGGCGCAGTCCGACGGCCCCTTCGCGCCGCCGACGGCAACGGTCGAGCCGCTCCAGCCCTGGGACCCCCGCGCCTGCACGGCGAGCGGCGGCGAGGGCACCTGAGCCCTCACAGATACTGACCGACGCGCTCGACGGTGCCGCGGGCGCGGAGGGGCTGCGTCCCCTCCCGGATCGCCACCAGCTGGGCCAGCGAGTAGCCGCCCTGCGGCCGCTGCGGGAGATCGCTCCCGAGCCACGAACGCGCCTCGGCGTCGCCGAGCAGCCCCACCTCGATCTGCGCGATGCACCGGCCCGGCCGGGCGATGGCGGGATGGAGGGAGGCCAGGGGCTCGTTGGTGGTAATCGCGACGAGGAGCGACAGTCCCTGGCCGAGCAGGCCGTCGGTGAGGTTGAGCAGCCGCGCCAATCCCTGTCCGCTGCGGTCCTTGGCGGTCGACGCGATCAGCTCGTCGCAGTCCTCCAGGATGAGCAGGCGCGCCCGGCCGGTCTCGCCCTCGTCCCGCTCGCCGAGGACGATGTCGAGGTGGTAGGCCGAGTTGTCGAAGAGCCGGTCAGGGTCGAGCACGTAGTCGAACTGGCACCACGAGCGCCACACGTCGGCCAACGCGCGCAGCGCCGTTGTCTTGCCGGTACCGGGGGGGCCATGCAACAGCAACAGCTTGCCCGGGAGCGCGGCACACGACATCGTCATGAGCCCGTCCAGGGCCTTGGCCGTGCCGGAGGCGTAGTTGCGCCGGATGGCGGGCCAGCGCTCGACCCCGAGGGAGCGTTCCGTCCGCACGACTCCGCGCGGCCCGACATGCCAGAACCCCACGTCGGCCTTGCTGCGGTCGATGGTCGGGGGGACCTGGGCGTCCCGGGTGGCCAGCTCGAAGACCTCCCGGGCCAGCTGGGCTGACTCGGCCACGACCGAGACCCGTGCGTTCCCGTGCTGCCAGCGCGTGGCGCACAGGATCCAGCCCGGACCGGTCGCCATGACCGAGCGCGTGCCGTCGTCCACGGCGATCCGCGTCGGCTCGCTGCCGGGCGGCATCAGCGGCGCGTCCTCCCGGACGCGCACGAGAAAGCCGCTCTGCGCGAACGGGTGCTGCCCTGAGATGTGCTGCTCGATGAACAGCAGATCGATGGCGTCGTTGACAGAATCACCGTCGTCGAACGCCAACACCCGTTGAACCGAGCCATGGATGTCGTTCATTGCTCTGTCTTCTACGCGCCTGCGCGCGGTCCGGGCGAACCGAAGGGTTCGGACTCGCCTGCTTCTCGTCTTCATGCCTGGGTGCAGCGTCGACTGGTGGCGCTCTGCGCCACCAACGGGCTCACCCTCCGAGGAGGCGGCGCGATGGCAGGCGTAGAACGCGCCCGGTCATGTCCCGTCGAGCGGGCATGGGTGCGGTCGCTGTGCTCATGGCCCGGACACTGTGGACGAGCGCGATCGCCATGTCAATGGAAATCGGCCGGCACGCAACGACGTTGCGCGTCGAAGGTGCGGTGGCGGGCCGGCACGGTGACGCTCAGGCGAAGATCTCGCCGCCATTGGTATCGAGCGCCTGCCCCGTCATGGCGCAGGAGAGGTCCGAAGCGAGATAGACGATGGAGCCGGCCACATCCTCGTCGCTGGGGATGCGGCCCAACGGGACCCGGGCGTTGAGCTCGTCCACGACGACCTGCGGCGGCACGCCCCGCCCGCTCGACGTCATCTCGATGTAGATGTCGACGGAGGGGCCGGCCATCCAGCCGGGAACGACGGCGTTGACGCGGACGCTGGACGGGCCGAGCTCGTCGGCCAGCACCCGCGTGGCTGTAAGCAGCGCCCCCTTG
Organism: uncultured Acidimicrobiaceae bacterium; assembly: GCA_963837125.1. Classification (GTDB taxonomy): domain Bacteria; phylum Actinomycetota; class Acidimicrobiia; order Acidimicrobiales; family RAAP-2; genus Bog-473. Next base: position 61,992 of record CAWILW010000010.1, read on the forward strand.
GAGATCGCATAGCCGCCCTGCCCCGGCTGGGGCTGGCGGGCCACCATGGAGGCCACCATCACGACCGAGCCGCCGCCACGCCGGCGCATGAAGGGCAGTGCCGCCCGGGTCATCTGCAGCGACCCGAAGACGTTGACGTCCATGATCTTGCGCCACACGGTGAGATCGACGTCCTCGAAGCTCTGAAACACGTCGGGCCGGAAGGCGTTGTTCACCAAGACATCGATGCCGCCGAACTCCTCCGCACCGGCCGCCATGAGGCGGGCGCAGGCGTCGGGGTCCACGATGTTGGTCGGCACGGTGATGGCGCGGGCGCCGAGGTCCGCGACCTCGGCCAGGACGTCGTCGAGGGTCGACTGGCGCCGCGCGGCCAGGACCAGGTCGGCCCCGTGGGCGGCGAGCGCCCGAGCCGCCTGGCGACCCAACCCCGGGCCGACGCCCGACACCACGCACACCTTGCCCGACAACAGCCCGCTCGCGGCCATTCCGGCGCCGGTCACATCTCTCTCCGCAGTCGTCATTGCCGCAGCGTAGGGCAGACGGGCGCGCCGGGGGCCGGGCCATCCGCGCCGGTGTCACACGATCCTGAGATGATCGGCAACAGGGTTGAGCAAAGGAGGGTCATGGCCATTTGTTCGCACTGTGGCGGCGAGATGACCGACGGGATCAGCTGCCTGACCGACCCCGTCATCATCGCCGGAAAGGCCTACGCTCCCGTCCGCTGGGGCCAGGAACCCAGACCGAGGCACCGCTACGAGCCCGAGGAGTGCCGTGACTGCGGGACGCCGCTCGGCGGGGTGCACCATCCGGGTTGCTGCATGGAGCGCTGCCCGGCGTGCCACGGCCAGGCCATCGGGTGCGGCTGCGCGGGTGAACCCGTGTGCAGCTTCGAAGGCTCCCGGGCCGACCGTTGCCGGTCGCACGAGCTCCGGCGGGTCGGCTGGCGCTGAGGGTCAGTCGTCGGTTCCCGGCGCTCGGCCCGAGCGTCGAAGGAGCGCCTCCCACGGTCTGAGCCTGCTCCCGAGAGGGACCAGCGCCGCCGCGAGTCGACCCCGCACACCCCCCTCGGCCGTGGCCGAGCAGTCACCGACTGCGGCGTAGAGCGTGGCAGGATCCGAGACCCGATAGGCCCGGCCGAGAGCGCGCGCGACGTCCCAGGCGTGCAGGTGCCACTCGCACGCCGCCACCCCGGCGTGGAGGCCCGCCGTCACGGTGCCCCTGGGATACCCGAAGGGAAGGTCCCAGTGGTCGGGGAGGCGGTCGCGGTAGGCGCGGGCACGCCCCACGAACTGCGCCACCGCGTCGGGACCGCTCAGCCCGCCGAGCTCGGTGAGCGCCGCCGCGTTGTGCGCCGCCAGCTCCGAGACCGCGAAGGGCGGTTTGGCGACACCTCGCTCGGCCCGGTCCAACCAGGCGTGGTACCAACCCGCGACGGCGAGGACGTGGCGGGCCACGTCCGTGACCGTCCACGCCCCGCAGGCGACCACCTCCCACTCGCCGGGAGCCAGTCCGTCGCTCGCGGCGGCGAACCCCTCGACACCCTCGTCATAGAGGCGCAGCACGGCGTCCCGTGGGGCCCTGGGCACGGCGCGCACGCTACTCCCCTCCCCTGCCACGCTCCCCCTCGTGTGGAGCGCCGCATCGTGGGTAGCGTTGCGCCACGCCCACCGAGGAGGTCGCCGTGCCCGGCGTCGACATCTGACCCGTCGTCCGCAAAGTTCCCTCTGGAAGCGGTTGCGGCCCCCAACTTGGAACAGATGGAGCAGGACGGCTGACTTCCTGTCGACGAGAGGGGAGCGCGTGGTCACGTTCAGGACCGTGGGCCGCGCGGAGCGTTGTCCACAGCAAGGACCGCTCCAATTCTGGTCACATCATCATCAACCGCAATCGGTGGAGGTGAAGGGACTCGAACCCTCGACCTACGGCTTGCAAAGCCGCCGCTCTTCCAGCTGAGCTACACCCCCGGGAGGAAATGAAGGCGAACGACACACGTCTGCGCCGTATCGCCAGGAGGCGCAATTGTAGGCAACCCCGGCGCCCCCCGGGTCCCGCCCGTTTGTGAGCACGTCGCCGGGCGCCATTAGCGTGCGGCCCCGTGGATGCCAAGACCTTCCTGGGCATGGAGCCTGACGGAGATGACCTGCACTGGCGCATGCGTGTCACACCCCAACTGACGACGCCGGGGAACTTCCTTTTCGGAGGATGCGGGCTCGGGGCCGCACTGGTCGCGCTCGAGGCCGCATCGGGCCGGCCGACGGTGTGGGCCACTGGTCAGTACCTCTCATACGCGCTCACCGACTCCGAGTTGTGCTGGGAGGTCACCCTCGCAGCCGTGGGCGGCCATGTGACACAGGGTCGAGCCGTGGGTCGGGTCGAGGGCCGCGAGATCCTGACGGTCAACGCCGCGCTCGGCAAGGACGAGTTGGACGCCGGTGGCGTCTGGGTCGAACCGCCCGACGTCCCGCCGCCCGACGAATGCGCGCCGCGGTTCCTGCCCAAGATGTTCCGCAACACCATCATGGACAGCATCGAGGTCCGCAACGCCAAGGGGTTGAGCTTCGAGGACATGGACGGCACACCGGGAAGCCCGGACTCCGCCATGTGGGCCCGGGTGCCGGGCCACCTCACCCCGTCGGCCGCCACCCTCGGCATCGTCGGTGACTACGTCTCGGGAGCGGTCTCGCAGCCCCTGGGGCGGCGGGCGATGGGCCGGAGCCTCGACAACACGATCCGCATGGTCCAGGTGAAGCCGACCGAGTGGGTGCTCTGCGACATCCGCATCCACGCGTTGGTCGGCGGGTACGGCCAGGGGATCGCGTTCTTGTGGTCCGAGGACGGCGACTTGCTGGCGACGGCCAGCCAGTCGATCGCGGTTCGCCTGTGGCCGGAGGATGCCGTCCTGCCCGGGTAGAACGGGGGTGCGACACTCGTCGTTGTCTCGCGCGGCGAGACTGGTTGAGTGCCTCCCGACGCCAGGGCCGAAGGGCGGTGGTGGCGACCGTCACGCTGGATGGTGCTGGTCGGCGTCATCGTCGTGGCGGCGCTCGCCGCCGTCACCGCCGTGGTCGTCGTCGACACGTCGGTCACCGACACGGCGACGCACCGATTCGGTGACGTAGCGCGGTCGCCCAGGACGCCAACCACGACGACCCCGTCGACCACGAGTACGACCGACTTGCCCGGCCCGGCCGGGCCCGGCTTCCTCGCCGGCCGGGTGACCGCCATCGGCGACTCGGTGATGCTCGACTATCTGGACCCGCTCAAGTACTTCATCCCCGGCATCGCGGTCGACGCCGCCGTGAGCCGCCAGTGGGCCGACGGCGAATCGGTCCTTGGTGCACTGAAGGCAGGGGGGCAGCTCGGCGCGCTGGTCATCGTCGGACTGGGCACGAACGGCCCCATCACAACGGCTGACTTCGACTCCATGATGTCGATCCTGAGCGGCGCCTCCCGCGTCGTGTTCGTGAACGTGCATGTCGACCGCCCCTGGCAGGACACCAACAACGCCGTCATCGCCGACGGTGCCACCAGGTACCCCAACGTCGTGGTCGCCGACTGGGCCACGCTCGCGGCACAGAACCCCCAGTGGTTCGGCGGCGACGGAACCCACCTGGGCATCGACGGCCCCGGAGCGGTCGCCCTGGCGGGCCTCGTCGCGACATCGCTCGCCAACGCGTGAGGTCGGTCGGGAACAGCGACCTCGGCTGGGGATCGATGCGGACTGTGGTGTAGCCTCGACTCTCCTCAGAGGAGCGGTCCGACATCGGGGGCTATAGCTCAGTCGGTTAGAGCGCAGCACTGATAATGCTGAGGTCGCTGGTTCGATTCCAGCTAGCCCCACCGAGTTCCCTGATCAGAGGTCCGTACTGCTTGTACGGCGCTCTTCAGCCCGCGTATCCCAACAATTTTCGATCGTGCCTTTCGTCATGGCTGGTGAGGTCCCACTTTCCGGGTGGAGCCATCCCAACAAGTCAGAGGCTGAGACCAGTGTCTGGCCCCTGATCGCGTTCCTCGCCAGGTCCTCGTGACTGCTCCCGGGAGATCTTGAGGGCGCGGTCCCGCCATCGCGTCACGACGTGTTTAAGCTCCTCGTAGGTCTGGTCATCGATAGGAAACTCGGCTCTACTGAGACGCGAGATACGACCGACCATGTCCGCGAACACCCGTGGATCGAAACCCATGTCCTTCTCGGCTGCCAGTGTGAACAGCCGACCAAGGTCGAACTGCGATTCCATCGCCATGAGGTCGATGAAGTCACGAGCCTCCGACCTGCCAAACACCGCCAGCACCTTGTCGACCGCCATTTCCTCGCTCGACAGCAGAGGTATTCCAGCTCGCCCCAACTCTGCAGGGAAGAGCCTTACATCCGCCGCCAAATCCACCTCGGTTTGCTCCCCGAATCCCTGAACCACGAGTCGAGCGAACCCGGCACCCAACAACACGTCGCCTCGGCCAGTCGATCCACTGTGACGAGGCTCAAGGCCCTTCGCCACCGGTGGCGTGCAGGAAACGGTACCTGGAACTTGTCCAAGCGCTTAAGCGTGTTCGACCGGCGTCAGGTCAGGGCTGCGGCGAGTGCTTTCACCTGTGAAGAGCGAAACGCCTGGGAGACTGCGGCCTTTGGTCGGATGTAGTCGAAACCGTGAAACGCGCCCTCCACGATGTCCAGTTCACACTCCACGTCAGCCCCTCGAAGTCGGCTCGCGTAAGCGAGGCCCTCTTGATAGAAGAGATCTAGCGTTCCTACCCCGATCCAGGCCGGGGGTAGGCCGGACATGTCGTCATAGCGTGACGGGGCGGCAAGTCCACCGACTTCGACCGACCCAGGTGGATGTCCCGTGTAGGACTGCCAACCGAAGCGATTTGCCGCGTTGTTCCACAATCTGAACTTGCTCTCGTCGAGATCAGCACGGGCTGCCGTACGGTCATCGAGCATCGGATATGCCAACAGCTGAAAGGCGAGCTGCACCTCGCCGCGCTCACGCGCCAGCAACGCCACCGCAGCGGCGAGTCCGCCTCCAGCGCTTGCTCCGCCGACCGCGATGCGCGTCGGATCGACGTGCGGTTGACGGGCGAGCCAGGCCAGAGCGTCGTGACAGTCGTGCAGGGGGACTGGAAAGCGATGCTCAGGAGCTAGGCGGTACTCGACCGCGGCAACCACGATCCCGAGGCTCTCGGCGAAGTGACGGCATAGTGCATCGTCCATAGCCGCTGTACCGATCACATAGCCGCCGCCATGAACCCAAAGCAGCGCCGGTAGAGGTCGATCGCTTGACGCCGGTCTGTGCACCCGTACAGATATCGGACCCACGCCATTCACGCTGACGTCGCTCGTCGGTATCCTCGCATGTAACCCGGTGAACATCCGAACTGGCTTGAGCGTCCGCCGACTGACCGCAGCACGAGGCAGCCACCGGGCAACACGTCGAAGATCGGGGTGGAAGGCGTCGACAACCATCGGCAGCGGAGATCAGCCCATCCGTCCAAAGCGGGCTACCTCGTCATTCTCCTCTCGCCCATGACCGGTTCGTCCCTCACCGCTCCCGGCAACCGATGGCAAGGATAGCGAACCCTAACGATTGGTCCGCAGCGCTAGGAGCCCGTTTACTATGATTCACGACAGCAAAGTGGCACGTTCGAAGTCCTCCTCGACCAACAAATATCAGGTACAGCCTGGCGAGGCGTCCTCTTGGCCCAGGCGAGCTTGAGGATGGTAAGCGGGGGAACACAAGCGCGCACGGGTGGGAAGCGGGCTACATGGGACGGCGAACACAGATCCGAGTAGTGCTGACAGCACTGGTCGCATTTCTCCCCGTGACGACCATTGTCACGGCACCGGGGGCGAGTGCGGCTCCGGCGCCCATCAAGATCGCGTTGATCACCGACCTCACTGGGCCCGGAGCTCCGATCTATTCCTCCTCTCCTTCCGGTTTCGACGCTCGCATCGACCTCCAGAACGCCGAAGGCGGAGTGAATGGCCACAAGCTGGTCCCGCTCGTGATAGACGACCAGACGAGCCCGGCTGCCGTCGCGACAGCGGTCCAGGACGCGCTCTCGAAAGGGACCTTGGGCATGGTCTCGACGAGTGGCGTCTTCTTCCTCGCCGCGAAGTATCCCCAGCAAGCTGGAGTGCCGGTCACCGGTTCGTACAGCGACGGACCGGAGTGGGGTGAGCAGCCGTACACCAACATGTTCGCCTCTGATCTCGGCAGCATCAACCCGACCTACCCGGTGAACACACTCGAGGGAAAGATCCTGAAGCATTACGGTGGCACCACGCTCGCGACCTATGGGTACAGCATCTCGCCCATGTCGTCTCAGGAGGCCGTCGCGACGGCACGTTCGTTTGATTACGCAGGGGGCCGAGTCGGCCTGGTGGATACGAGCCTTCCCTTCGGCGCGGTGGACTTCACGACACTTTCCCTCGTCGCAAAGCAGAAGCATATAAATGCTCTGTTCCCCACGATGGAGAACAGCTCCAACTACGCTTTGGCCACCGCACTGAAACAGGCGGGCGTGAAGATCAAAGCCGCTGTGTTTGCGACTGGATACGAACCGAGCGTCGTCAACTCCCCGGCATGGGCCGACCTTCAGGGGGATTACTTCCTCTCGATCTTCCGCCCCTTCTCGGCTCCGAATGCCGGCACCAAAGAGATGACGCTAGCGATGCAGAAGTACGCCCACTTCTCTAAGACGCAGTTCCCGACGTTCGGCCAGTACGAAGGGTGGGCTGGGGCCGACCTGATGATCAAAGGGCTCCAGATGGCAGGGATTGACCCAACGAACGCTGGCGTCATCAAAGCCCTGCGTGGACTCAAGTCCTACGAAGCCAACGGTTTGCTTCCGAACCCCATCAACTATTCGACTGTATTCGGCCACGACCCGCCGAAGCAGTGTGTCTGGGTTCTTCGGGCCCAAAAGTCCGGCTTCGTCCTCACTTCGCCCCAACCGGTCTGCGGAACTGACATTCCCGGAACGTCCACCAAGGGCGCTTAGCGGGCAAATCCGTCTGGCCTGTCGACATGCTGATCTGCAAGGACTCGCGTCCGCGTCGGAACGGAGTCAGTAGTAGCACGACGGGCCGTTGTCCCATGCCCCACCCGTATGTCGATGACCCATGGGGAATGCACCTTGCCGAAAGTGCGTCCCATCCCTACGATAGTTACTGCCCCGAAGATTTGCGTGTCGCGAGAGACATGTTGGTCGCAAATCAGCCG
>CAWILW010000011.1:0-168710 GCA_963837125.1 uncultured Acidimicrobiaceae bacterium
CGGAGGCCTGCCCGCGTCTGGGGGCGAAGAGATGACGGTCATGCCGGCATCGTCACGACCAGGGCGTCGCTCCGCTGAGCCAGGACTGCCTGGCCCAGCGCTTGGGCGGCAGCGGACGTCAGCACCACGAGAGAGGCGCCCGGCGGGAGCGAGGCCCAGGCACGCGCCACCTCCTCGCCCTCCGCCTCGATCGCCAGTGCGCCCGCCAGGGCGTACCCCATGACCCTTACGGCCTCGCCGAGCACGACCACCTGGCCCATCGGGGCTGGCTACACCTTCCCGATCAGGATGATGGCGACGACCAAGCCGTAGATGGCGATGCCTTCTGCCAGCCCCACGATGACCATGGCACGCCCGAACATCTCGGGGCGCTCGCTGAGCGCTGCCAGGGCGGCAGATCCGGTGTACGCGACAGCGATGGCGGCGCCGATGGACGACCCCGCGACAGCGATGGCGGCGCCGATCAGCGCTTGTCCGGCATAGGGCTTCGCCGCAGCGGCCGTCCCAGTCGCCGCGGCACCCGGTGATGCCGACGCGGCAAGGATGACCAACACACCCGCACCGAGCAGGAGGAGGAGGTTGAGGGCCTTGACCGCCCTGATGCCGCCCCGGGGGTGTCTGTGCAGCTCCAAGGCGATCCCGGCTGACACCACAGCCAGGATGGGAACGGCGATGAGCCAGGTGATCATGGGGTCTCCTTCATTGACGGACTGCTACCTGCCACGGGCGGAACTCCCTGCCCTCGCTGGTGAAGACACGGGAAAATATCTCGTAGTACTCGAGTCTGAGGGCCTGCACGCCTGCCACGAGCGCTTCCAGCGCGAAGGTGACGGCGTTCCCGCCCAAGAACAGCACGATCGCCGCTGTCACACCCAGCACGCCGCCAACTCGCCACAGGTTCACGGTGCCCTCCCACACCAGGGCGCCCAATGCGGCGTGGGTCAGGCCGAAGGCGGCGAGCCGGGCGAACGAGATGGTGTTGGTGCCCAGGCGGATGACAGAGTCGAAGAGCTCGATGCCCGCCTGCAATGCCCCGCCGGTACGGCCACCGGCTTCGGCGAACAGCCCCACGAATCCAAACGCCAGGCCGGCCAGGGCGAGGGCTGCACCGGCGAGGGCAAGCGTCGCACCGTGCTCGTACCAGCCGGCAAAGACGAGGGCCAGGCCGAGGTAGAGGCACCCTCCGGCCAGCCCTGACAGTGCCACCAGCGAGCGAACGGTGCCGCCCTCCCGGAAGCGGTTGATGGAGCCCAGCACGTACGAGCATGCCAGGAGGGCGAACCCCACGCCGATCGACACGGCGAGCAGCGTCGTGGCGTTGTCGAGGGGACGGAGCCAAACCGTGGGCACCAGCCCGGTGGGGCCGAAGGCCTCGCCGTAGGCGAACCCGAAGGCGATGCTCGCCAAGGCGGCGCCCATCACGAACGGTGCGGCCCAGTGGAACCGGCTCAGCCATGCCCCCTTGCCGGGACCCGCCTGCCACACGGCGATACCAAGACCGAGCAGCAGCAGGCCCTGCCCCACGTCGCCGAACATCATCCCGAACATCACGACGTACGCGAGGCCGGCCAGCACCGAAGGGTTCACGTCGGCGTAGGGCACCGTGCCGTAGGTGTTCACGAGAGGCTGGAACGCCCCCGTCGCACCGCCACCCGGCAGGGAGGTGGGCGGCTGGACCCCCGGTCGCCGGCGGAGGCGAACGACGCTGGCCCCCAGGGGGGCGAGGCGTGCTGCGAGCTCATCGACGGCAGCCGCGGGGCTCCAGCCGGCCAGCGCCGCGACCGCTCCCTCTTGCACCATGCTGCTCCTGACCTGCTCCAACTCCGCCTCACCGGCCAGCCCGTCGAGGTCGCCGCGGCCTGCGAGCGATGCGACGTCCGCGGGCTCGACGATCAGCACTGGCTGTGGCGCACGGCCTCGTGTTTCACGAGCGAAGCCTTGCAGGGCGAGAGTCGCCGGCCCCCGAGGCGTATTGACGAGACGTTCGGGCTCCACCGTGCCCTCTGCGGCCATGGCGACCAGGACCGATCGGACGCGGCTGACCGGGGACACCACCGCGATCCGCTCCATGCGTGCGGGGGCAAGCGTGTCAGGCCACGCCATCGAGCACCTCCGCGCCCCGCCCCTGCCGAGCGGCCACCTCCAGGGCGCCACGCACACGCCATGCGTCCGCGGCGAGCGCCGCCACTGCCCCGACGGTCGCCCCCGGCTCGGGTCGTCCCCGCATAACCAGGACCAACCCCTCGCTCCAGAGCCGGTGCCACCAGCGCGCCTCGGCTGCCCAGAGGTCCTCGGGACCCGAGACGTCGGTCAGGAGCCAGGCACTGTGCCGCGGCAACGCCTCAGCGAGGTCGCGTAAGGAGCGCGCCTGGGCCAGGCGCTCACCCAGCACGGCCCTTACATGTGTCGCTGTTGGCGTCCCAGGCTCGAACGACACGCCCGACGCCAGGCACCGGGCAAACACGAGCGCCGCGTACGCGGTGGCCCACCCGGCGGCTTCGGGCACGTCCTCAACGACCCGGCGAGCCAGGGCCAGCTCGAGCCCCAACACAAGAGAACCGCGCTGACTCGCCCCAGGGTCGCCCCAGGGCGACGCGGCCAGCGCACTCCGAAGCTCGCCGACCGCCGTCACCGACGAGAGGCGTGGAACTGTGGCGAACGAGCCGAGGTCGTAGGGATGTGGTGCCTCGTGCCCCTCCAGCAGCGCCAACACGCCCCGCAGATTGGCGAGCTCGAACGCACCGGCAAGGACCCGGAGCCGCGACGCGCCGAGCGGTGGACTCCAGCCGGCGAGCACACGAAGGTTCCACAGGACCGAGCCGGCCACGGCACGCCCGGCACCCGCCAGGTCGAGGTCTGGGCGAAGCTGCGGGGCGTACACGGTGGTGCCGAGCACATCGAGCGCCAGCCGGAGCGATCCGGCCTCAGTCAGCTGGCGGGTCCGCTCCGGGCCGAGGCAATGCTGCACCAGACCGCGGCTCCGGACCTGCGCCGCGACCCATCCGGCGCTCATGATGAAGGCCCTGCTGCGGCGCCAATCGCCAGCACTCTTCGCACGAGCTCATCGACCGCTGGTCGGATGCCGTGTTCGGCATTGTCACTGATGGCCGTGGCGCGTCGCCGTCCATCGTTGAGGAGATCACGGCGCTCGTCGGCGGCTCCAGCCAGCAGGACCGCCGCAGCCTCCGCCCTGGCGTCCCTCGTCATGCTGCGCGCCGTGGCGACGATCTCGGATGCTTCCTCGGCCGCACGGGTTCGGCGAGTCTGCCCTTCTACCTCGGCGTCAGCGACCGTCGCCGCGACGTGCTCGTTGACGTCCCGGAGCGCGGCGAAGACCGGCTCAAGCTCCATGCGAAGCGCCTCACTCTGGTCTACCGGAACCGCGGCGATGGCCGCCGGGCCAGGCACTGCCATGAGGCGGAAGCGGCGCAACAACTCACTCGGCGTGGGCACGACGCAGCCTCCTCTTGGCCTTCGACGGTGCGATCATACGAGTCGACCTGGGCTGAGAGCATGACCGAGCTGGTGAGTGCCGGATCGCCACCGTCGGTGTCTCGACAGCCATGGGCGTGTAGCAGGCGCGGTCGACCCTCGGCCGGTCGACTCTTGTCCCGTCACCTCAGGCGTGTGCAACGAGGTAGTCGGCACACATCTCAACGGTTGACAGCTGGGGATAGTCCAACTCGGGTATCTCGATACCAGTCCGCTCGTGCAAGCCGATCATGAAATTCAGGAAGTCCATGGAGTCGAGATCGAGCGCCTCAGCCATGGACTCCCCGGGCCCGACCTCCCCAAGGTTCGCTTCGGGCGCCACCTGATGGAGCGCGTCACGCATGATGTCGAAGGCATCGTCTCGGGTCATAGTTCCTCCGGTGCTTGCAGGAGATGGTCGATCGCGGAGAGGAAGAGTCCGCCTCGGTGGCCATCGCTCACCCGGTGGTCCGCAGCGAGGGTGGCCGTGACGGTGGGACGAGCGCCGAGCAGCCCACCTTCAGCCCACGGTCGTTCGGCTACCTTGCCGAAGCCGACGAGGGCCACCTGGGGCGGATAGATTACCCCGAAGACCTGATCGACGCCGAGATCCCCGAGGTTCGTGACGGTGATGGTCGGATCACTCATCTCCGAACTCCGCAGCCGACCGACGCGGGTCCTTGTGACGAGATCCCGCAGCGCCACCATGAGGTCATCGAGTCCCAGTGTGGCCGTCTCATGGATGGCGGGTGCGATGACCCCTCCGCCGCGCAGTGAGATGGCCACGCCGACCTGCACTGCCGCGCTCGCCTCGAACCTCCCGTCGATCATGAACCCATTCATCTCGGGGACGGTCGCTACGGCACGGGCCGTGGCCTTCAGCAGCAGCACGGGCATGACGAGACGGTCGGTGATGGTGCGACTGGCGTTCACATGCTCCAGCCACTCCGATGCCGCCCGCATGTCAATGGTCGTCGAGAGGTAGTAGTGCGGTATCTCCCGCTTGGAGCGGGCCATGAGTGCACCGATGGCCCGTCGCAATGCGGCTTGTTTCGCTGCGGCATGGCTCGTCGGGCCGGTCCTCGCGGGAGCCGCAGCCGCGACGGCTGGCTCACCTGACACCACGGCCGGTCCAGACCGGGGCGCACCGAGCTTCCGGACATCCGTCTCGGTCACCGCCCCCCCTGGCCCGGTCCCCCGGACGGAGTTGAGGTCGACGCCAAGCTCGGCTGCCACCCGGCGGGCCCACGGTGAGGCCCGCACCCGACCGGGCAGAGGCTGTCGCGCGGCGAGAGCCCGCTCGACATCGTGACGAGTGATCACGCCACCCTCCCCGGTGCCAGTGACTGCCGCGAGGTCGATGCCCGACTCGGCGGCGAGGTGGCGCACGACGGGTGAGCGCACCACAGGCGCCGCGGTCGTGGCCACCACTCGCCCGGTCGGGGGCGTGGGCTCGGTCGGGAGAATAGATTCGCTCGAGGCGGGCACGGAGCCGCGTGGCTCGGGGGAGTCCGACGCCCCGCGCCGGACCTGGGCGAGCACCGTGCCGACCGGGACCTCTTCGCCCACGGGCACCACGATCGCCTCGATCACCCCGGACTCGAAGATCTCCACCTCGATCGTCGACTTCTCCGTCTCGACGACGGCCACGATGTCGCCGCGCTTGACCTCGTCGCCGACCTTCACGAGCCACTCGGTGACGCGACCCGCCTCCATGTCGGCGCCGAGCGACGGCATGCGGAACTCCCCCATCAGCCCCCCAGCCGGTGCGCGGCGGCCACGACATCGGCCACTTGAGGCAAGGCCGCATCCTCGAGATGCTTGGCGTAGGGGATGGGGACCTCGGCCGTGCACACGCGAGCGACCGGCGCGTCGAGGTCGTAGAAGCAATCCTCGCCGATCCGGCTCGCCACCTCGGCGGACAGGCTCCCCGTACGCCAGCCTTCGTCGAGCACGACGACGCGGTGGGTCTTCGTCACCGAGGCAGCCACGGTCGCAGAGTCGAGGGGCCGCAGGCAGCGTAGGTCCACGACTTCTGCAGAGACGCCCGCTGCCGCCAACTCCTCTGCTGCGCCGAGCGCGACGCGGAGGGTCCCCCCGTAGGCGACGAGCGTCACGTCCTGGCCCTCCCGCCGGGCCACAGCGCCTTCTATGGCCACCGCCCCGGCGTCGTCGGGAAGGTCACTTTTGTCGTTGTACAGGCCGGCGTGTTCGAAGATGATCACCGGGTCCGGGTCGTCGAGAGCGGGTTGGAGCATGCCGCGGGCATCCTCGATGGTCGCGGGGGCGAGTACTCGGAGACCCGGGATGTGCGCGTACCAGCCCTCGAGACTGTGCGAATGTTGGGCGGCCACCTGGCGTCCCGCACCGGTCGCCATGCGGATCACGAGTGGCACGCTGAGCTGGCCGCCGGACATGTAGTGCAGTGTTGCCGCGTTGTTCAGGATCTGGTCGAGGGCGAGCAGACTGAAATTGACCGTCATCACTTCAACGATCGGCCGCAGTCCCCCGAGCGCCGCCCCGATGCCGGCTCCGACGAACCCTGACTCCGACAACGGCGTGTCACGGATGCGCTCGGGCCCGAACTCCTCGAGCAGGCCCATCGTGACGGCGTAGCACCCACCGTAGTGGCCGATGTCCTCCCCCATGCAAAAGACCCGCTCGTCGGCGAGCATGGCTTGCCGAATCGCCTCGCGGACGGCCTCACGATATGTACACGAGCTCATCGCTCGGCCCCCATCGTTGTGACGAAGCGCTCGAGGTCCTCTACGGGTTCGATGGCAGAGGCCGCCGCAAACGCGACCGCGTCGTCGATCTCGGCGGCGATGTCCCGTTCGATTGTCTCGAGCGCAGTGTCATCGAGGTCACCGGACGCCCGAAGCTGGTCCCCGAGCAGCGTGATGGGGTCACGGTGTCGCCATGCGTCGATCTCCGTCTTGTCGCGATATCGGTCTGGGTCGTACATGGAGTGGGCACGGAACCGGTAGGTCCGCAGCTCCAAGAAGTGCGGCCCTCCCCCGGTTCGCACGCCCGCGGCGGCCTCCCGCGCCGCGTGTGCCACCGCCAACACGTCCATGCCATCGACCTCCCAGGACGGCATGCGATACGCGGCCGCCTTCAGTGAGAGGTCGGTCTCGGACTCGGTGAGTGAGAGGGAGGTTCCCATGGCGTACAGGTTGTTCTCGCAGCAGAACAGGACGGGCAGGTTCCAGAGTGCCGCCAGGTTCATCGACTCGTGAAACTCCCCCTCGGCCACCGCTCCGTCCCCGAAGAAGCAGGCGGTCACCCGCTCTCGTCCGCTGAGGTGATCGGCAAGCGCCAGACCGACGGCGAGCGGTAGCCCGCCTGCCACGATAGCGTTGCCACCGTAGAAGCGGGAACCCACGTCGAACAGGTGCATCGAGCCCCCGCGGCCCCGACTGCAGCCGTCGACCTTGCCTTCGAGCTCGGCCATGATCGAACGCATGGACAGGCCGCGAGCGAGGGCATGCCCATGCTCGCGGTAGGTGGAGACGATGGCGTCGTCCGCTCCGAGCGCCTGCATGACGCCAACCGCACACGCCTCTTCCCCGATGCTCAGGTGGAGGAACCCACGAATCTCCGTGGCGCTGTAGAGCTCGACGCATCGTTCCTCGAAGCGCCGAATTCGGAGCATCTCGGCGAGAAGGTGGCACCTCGCCTCCACGCCGGCGTCGCCGACCGGTCCTGGCACACTCACGGAGTGGCCTCGAGCGTTGACGTGTCACCTTCGGGCAGTCCCAGGGCGCGCTGTTTGAGCACCCTTCGAACGATCTTCCCGCTCTGGGTGTGCGGCAGGTGCGCGACAAACGCAACGTCCCGCGGGGCAATGGCTGCGCCGAGGCGCTTCCTGGCGAATCCGATCAGCTCGAGACGGAGGTCATCGGTCGGACCGACGTCCGAGTGCAGCACCACATATGCCTGCACCACCTCCCCTGCGACCGCATCGGGAAGCCCTATCACGCCGGCTTCGACGACGGAGGAGTGCTCCATGAGCACCGACTCGACTTCGAACGGGCCGATGAGATGCCCGGCCGACTTGATGACGTCATCACCACGCCCGACAAACCAGAAATAGCCATCTTCATCGCGGCGAGCCAGGTCTCCACTCAGGTACCAGCCGGCGGTGAAGCAAGCCTTGTAGCGCTCGGGCTCCCCGAGGTAGTCACGGAACATCGATGGCCAACCCGGACGAAGGGCGAGCATGCCATCGGTGCCGTCAGGTACCTCCACCGCCGAACCGTCAGGACCGAGGACGATCTTCTCCTCGCTGTCACGCTGGAGTATCACCGCCTCAACGCCCGGCATCTGCCTTCCCATGGAGCCAGGGCGAATCGTCATCGCCGGGAAATTGGCGATCATGATCCCACCGGTCTCGGTCTGCCACCAGTTGTCATGGGCGGGGACGCCGAGATTCTCGTTGGTCCAATTGACTACCTCGGGGTTGAGAGGCTCTCCCACGCTGGCAATGAAGCGGAGTGTTGAGAGATCGTATTTCCGGGTCGGCTCGACCCCTGCGGCCATGAGCATCCTGAGGGCCGTCGGCGCGGTGTACCAGACGGTGACGCGTTGGTCTGCCAGCGTGGCATACCAACGTTCAACCTCGAACTCGCCCTCATCGATGATACTCGTCACGCCATGGGTCAGTGGGGAGATGATCCCGTACGAGGTCCCCGTCACCCAACCTGGGTCGGCGGTGCACCAAAAGACGTCATCGGCGTGGAGGTCGAGCGCAAGCGACCCGGTGACGTGGTGCTGGACGACGGCCTCGTGCACGTGGACGGCGCCCTTGGGAGTCCCGGTGGTTCCACTGGTGAAGTGGAGGAGCGCCATCGTTTCGGGGTCGGTGTAGCCGATTTCGTAGGTCCCCGGCATCGCGGCGAGAAGGTCTGGAAGGAAGATCGTCCCCTCGGGGGCCGGGTCGTCGATGATGAGCACGTGCTCGAGGTTGGGGAGGGCGTCCCGCTGCGAAGCCACCCGCCGTCGGAAGAGGCCCGATGTCGTGACCAGCACTCGGCCGTCGCCGATCTCGAGCCGCTGGCGTATCGGCTGCGGTCCGAAAGCCGAGAAGAGGGGGCACAGAACGCTCCGGTGTTTGAGCGTGCCGAGTGCCGCTACGTAGAGTTCGGTGACCCGGGGCAGGAGCACGAACACCCGGTCCCCGACACCGACCCCCAAATGGTCGAGCGCCTGCGCAAAGCGGCTGGTGAGCTCCGAAAGCTCGCCGTAGGTGATGTCGCGTACGCCGCCGTGTCGGTGCAGGCACCGCAGCGCAACCTTGCCTCGGGCCGCACCGATCGTGTGGCGGTCGACGGCCTCGTGGGCCATGTTGACCCCGCCTGCTGGAAGGCCGTCGAGCTCCCCCCGGGCAGATTCCCAGCTGAACCCGGCACACGCCGCGTCGTAGTCGAGAAGGTTGGGCGGGGGTGCGCCGGGGCCACGGGGATGTGCGGCGATCGGTGTCCACTTCACCACCGCACCACCTCCCTCGGCGTCACCGCGAACGACGCCGTTGCTCCCTGCAGACCGAGGACGCGCCGGCGACCAACTTCGCACGGTGCCGAGCGCATGCTTGTCACGGTACCTCGCTTCCACTCTGAGCCCTTGAGCCGTCGGACGATTTCCCTGCGTCCTGGCGCTGCGGGCGTCCACGGACGGGAGCATCCTTCACCAGCCGCTCCAAGATTCCGATGACGGCAGCATCACTCGTGCCGCGGTGAATCGTCGATACGGCGGCGTCGAGGTCACTCTCTCCGGATGGGAGCTCGACACAGATGGGCACGGACGAGTGGATGCGCCGGTGAGCTTCAAGGAGGGATCGTCCGGGTTCGTCCGGAACGGCGTCGACGATGACATCGGCACCAACCGCCAAGGGACACAGCTCGCCGCGCAGGGCCGGGCAGTGTGACCAGCCGAGCAGGGGTCCCGGGCAAGCCAGTACCTGGAACCCAGCTGCTCGAGCTGCCTCTTCGGCGTGCCAGCGCCCGCCGGGTACTTCGACGAGCAGCCGGGGATGCTGGTGAGTCCCCGGCCACGAGGGCACGCGCTGGGTAGTGCCGATCGCGACCCGGACGATGGCGGGATCGTGCTCAAGGACGGCGAATCCACGCGCGCGCAGCATCGCGATCATACGGCGGTTCGTGACCAGCACATCGGCCTCGAGGTTCGGCACGCCTCGAGCAGCGGCTGCCTCGACCAACGCCTCGAGCAGATACGGCCCCAGCCATCCCCGCGCCTTCTCGGCGACCGTGATGCCGAGCTCCGCATCGCCATTGGGAAGGAGGTCGTAGGTGGCCTCGCCGACGATCCAGCTCGTGCCACCCGCCTCTTCCATGACGGCGATTAATCCGAACCCTCCGCGCTCAGCGACATGCGTCATCGTCTCGACGAAGGTCTCGGGTGGGGTGTGGCCACTGAAGAAGCGTCGGTAGACGTCTTCCTCGTTGAGACCGGCGTACAGCGCCAACAGCCCTTCCGCGTCCGAAGGCGTGATGGGACGGATCCACAGCGTTCGGGCCCCAGGCAGCGTGATGCGACGAGGCCAGCCGTCATCGGGGGTGTCGCTGGGGGGCATCGTCATCCGGTCATCCGTGCGGGGGTGTGGTGCCGCGGTGAAGGCCGGAGCCCGAAGCTCCCTGCACGAAGTGTCGGCCAGACTGGCGAAGTCGTCGCCAGATCGTCGGCGTCACCGGCAGCAAGGAGAGGGCTGTGGAACTGAGCGCATTTCCCATCGAGAAGCCAGAGGGCATGAACGTCATCGTCGGCCAAGCGACTTTTGTGAAGACGGTCGAGGACCTCCATGAGTGTCTGGCAGGAGCGAGCCCGCAACTGCGCTTCGGGATCGCGTTCTGCGAGGCTTCCGGTCCCTGTCTCATCCGTCGCTCGGGCAACGAAGATGATCTGATCGACCTGGCCGCCCGGAACGCCGAGGGGATCGGTGCGGGTCACTCGTTCATCATCTTTCTGCGCCAGGGGTTTCCTGTGAACGTCTTGAACGCCATCAAGGATGTCCCGGAGGTGTGCACTGTTTTTTGCGCCACCGCCAACCCGGTCGAGATTCTCGTCGCGCAGACCGAATTCGGCCGAGGCGTCATCGGCGTCATCGACGGCCTCCCGCCCTCCGGCATCGAGACGGCGGCAGACGAAGCCGACCGTAAGGCCCTCTTGCGGAACATCGGCTACAAGCTCTAGGCCGGTGGTTGAGCATCTGAGCTTCTGGTGTAGAGCGAAAGGCCGGCCGTCAACTGATCGGTGAGCGATCGCAGTCGCTCGGACAGCACCACCGGAGGGCAGGTCGGTTCGTGCAGCTCACGGGCGCTCGGAGACAACCCGTCGAGGTCACGCTCGAGCCGTTGCCGGGCAGCCGCCAGAGTGTCGGGAGGCCCGACTCGGAGACCGCCACGCATCACAGGGACGAGCAACGGCTCGGTGCCGACGGGACCTGGCTCGTCCCGCGTCGCCAGGCACTCCTCCAGGATCGGGAAGCGCCGCCACACCTGCTTGGCCCCTGGGAGTGTGGCCTTCCCGGTGGACAGCTTGAGCACAGGTCGTTCCCCAAAGGCCACCAGCTTGTAGGCGCTGTCGAGCGAGGGGGCATCGCCCGACACGCCCATCTGGGTGCCGACGCCAGCGGCGTCAATTGGGATCTTGTCCACCCGGAACCGCTCCAGGTCGTACTCGTCGAGACCGCCGCTCACGAAGATTCGCACGTCGGGCAGACCGGCGCGGTCGAGTTGTTCGCGGGTCTCGCGGGCGAGCAGAGCCAGGTCGCCGCTGTCGAGACGGACTCCGAGGGGGCCGCTCAGCCCGAGCTTGCGGATGACCCCGATCGCGGCCTCCACGCCAGCTCGGGTGTCGTAGGTGTCGACCAGGAAGGTGGTGCGCTCCGGGAGATCCTCGGCGAAAGCCTCGAACGCTCCTGCCTCCGTCTCGAACGCCTCGATGTAGGAGTGGGCCATCGTCCCCGCGGCCTCGAGCCCGAACCTCCGGGCAGCTTCCACGTTGCTCGTCGCCCCGAAGCCGGCAATCGCCGAGACCCTGGCGACGGCCATGCCGGCCTCTGCGCCATGGGTGCGCCGCAGGGCGAAATCGACAAGCTCGATGCCTCCGGCCGCCAACCTGCACCGGGTGGCCTTGGTGGCCAGCGCCGTCTGGTAGGTGATCTGGTTGAGCAGGTAGGTCTCGACCAGCTGCGCCTCGGCGATCGGAGCGGTGACCTCGAGCAATGGCTCGTCGGCGAACACGACGCGACCCTCGGGCACAGCAAGCACGTCTCCGCTGAAGTGCATCGCGGCGAACATATCGACGACGTCCGCGGGAAAGCCTGCTGTCCCGAGCCACGCCAGGTCTTCTGGGCCGAAGGCGAACGATTCGAGGTACTCGAGGCAGTCCTCGAGCCCCGCGGCAACGAGAAAGCCCCGACTCGGTGGAAGACGGCGCACGAAAAGGCTGAAGGTGGCGGGACCGACCATGCCGCGACGCAGGTAGCTGGCCGCCATGTTGAGCTCGTAGAGGTCGGTGATGAGGGCATTACCCATCGGCTGCTCTCGTCCAGGTGCTGTCGGCTCGAGGGATGCCGGCCTCTTTCGGTACGGTCAGCGGTTCGGCGGACGATCGATGCTCCGCTGGTGATCGCTGGGTCAACATGTGGACGTCCTTGCTCCGGGGTGTCCGTGCACGCCGGCTGCCCTATTCACCATGCCCAACGCGCTCGACCCGGCGATAGGGCCGTTGGTCCTCCGGCGCGGGGATCAGCTGCCCTCAGCAGGCAGACACAACGCGGCCCGCTTGAACGGCGGAGGACCGATCTTGAGCTACCCCTTCGAGTCATCCGGCCGCGGGCGCATCAAGGCGACACAGGCAAGGTGCCCGGGGCAGTCCGTGACGCGGCGGTGGTCCAGGGCCAGCCGGACCAGGGCGGCCTCGAGGTCACGCGTGTCGCACTGCGCCTCTCCGGCGAGCCGAGAAATGCGCCCCAATTCGTCACCGACTTGGAGCTGGAGCAGGCCCAGGTGGCGCGCCGCCTGGGCTGCTCGTGGGTCCAGCGGCAGTTGGGCGCCGGGCCACACGCCGCGGAGCTCCCGCAGGAATAGCCCGGTGGTGACGGGGCCCCAGCCCGGCAGAGCCTCGAGCGCCGCGGCGAGGGCCACGTGGCTGGTGCAGCGATGGCCGATTTCGCTGATTGCGCCCCCGTAGCGCTCCGTCACCACCTGGGCCAACAGCTGCAGTCGTGTGGCGGTGCGGTAGTCGTAGCGGGCGTACCCGCCGGCATCGAGCAACGCCACCAGCTCCTGCCACTGCCGGCTGCCCGCATCGGTGATGCGCCGGATCCCGGCCCGCTCCAGTTGGGCGTACGCCCGCTCCGCCACCCGCGCCGAAATACGGGTGCCAAACAGCGTCGACGCGACGAACCACCGCTCCACCTCGGCATCACCGGAGTCCACGTCAATGCCGAGCTCGCTCGAGTACCGGCCGCCGAAGCGCACGGTGACGGCACGAGCAAGCTCCGCCGCCGCTGACCCGGTCACGGGACCTTCGGGACGTTCGTCCCTACCGCGACCGGGCCCGCCACGAGCAGACTGCGAGCGTCGGGGGACAAGGTGTCGCCGACGGCCCGGGCAGGGTACGGAGTCAGCGACGAATCAAGAAAGATCGACATGATGCCCATTTCGCCAGTCATCATCACCGATACGCTCCTGGACTGGGTCGCGCTCCCGTTGTCCGCGGTTGGATCTTCCCGACACGCGCCGGCAAACGACGGGAGCACCCGATGAGCGGCGCGGCAAGACACCGCGACCCCCGCCAGCATGCACCCGAAGGACGGGAAACGTCCTGGGAGCGCCGCCACCGGCTGCTGTGCGAGACCGATACGGTCCTGGCGGCCATCGAAGATCTCTTGACCGCCACCAGGTGCCAATTCGGCCGTGACCAGGGCCCCAGCCTTCGGACCTGACGGCAGGGGTCGGTAGCCGGTTTATCGCCGGCCGAAAGGACAGGATGCTATGCGGACCGCCCTGATCGTGATCGATATGCTGAACGACTTCATGGACGGGGTGCTCGGGAACCCGGCGGCGAAGCAGCTCGTCGGCCCTATCGCTTCGTTGGCCGAGCGGGTCAGGGGGAGCCACGAGTGGGTCGTCGTCTACACCAATGACGCCCACCAGCTCAACGACGTAGAGCTCCGGGTGTTTCCGCCCCATGCCTTGGCCGGAACCCCGGGAGCCGCAGTCGTGGACGAGCTGCGACCCTGCGTCGACGATGTAGTGGTCGAAAAACGCTTCTACTCGGGGTTCACGGGGACCGACCTCGGGTCTCGCCTTCGTTCGCACGACGTCGGGAGGCTGGTGCTCGTCGGCCAGCACACCGACTGCTGTGTTCGCCACACGGCCTATGACGCCTTCGCCGGCGGCTACGAACTCATCGTCTGCCCTGACGCCACGACGGTGTTCGAGCCGGGATCGGACGAACCCGTGTCGCTTCGCCAAGCACGGGCCCTCGAGTACTTGAGCAGTTACTACGGCGCGAGGCTCGAGAACTCTGACGTCGTCGGATAGGAACCGCCGGGCTTGGTCGCCGAGTCAGGCTGCGGGCCAAGCGATGATGCATCAGCCTCAAAGTCGTGCCGACTCACCCGACCTACATGAGTACGGCGTAGTCCGAGGGGAGCACAGAGATCAGGTGGCCCATGGTGCCCTCACCCAGTTCAGCCCAACACACGGCCATGACGGCCCGGACAGCTTCCTCGGCTTCGCTCGTCCCCTTGAGGCCGGCCTCCTTCTCCACGCGGGACAAGAACTCCGTGAGTGACATCCGCATGGGCGTCTTCGCCGGGTCCCAGCCTTCGTAGAACATCCCCCGGATGAGCAACGGGAGCTGCGCTGCAACATGCGCCGCAACATTGGGCTCGACCCGGTCGCGCAGGGCGTGGAGAACAGCTCGGAGCACGTGATAGGCCCGCTGCACGTCGTCGAAGTCGTCCCGTTCGGCCACCTGGTGGAGCCACTCGTAGGTCTTGGCGACAGTGCGATCGATGACGTCGAGCTGGTGATCCATCCTGCCAGTGTTCGCCCGGGATCCCGCCTGTCACCAGGGGCGAAGGTCACATCGCAGGCGTACCAGCGCCCTGGTCCTTGGAGATCCTCCTCCACGCACCGCTTCATGTCCCACAGACCGGTCGGTCGTGTCAACCAGCCGCTTCTGCAATGGGCGATAGGTGCGAAAGGAACCAGTGACCCGCCAGGCGAGACACTTCCTTCAGGGCTCCCGGCTCCTCAAACAGGTGGGTGGCACCTGGCACAACCGCGAGCTGGCTCTCGCAACCCAGCTGCCTCTGCGCCTGACGGTTGAGCTCGAGCACGAACTCGTCGCGGCCACCCACGATGAGCAACGTCGGCGCTCGCACCTGGCCGAGCTTCGGACCGGCAAGATCGGGACGTCCCCCGCGAGAGACGACCGCAGCGACCGACGAACTGGGCCCGGCGGCCGCCCAGAGGGCGGCGCCGGCGCCCGTGCTGGCCCCGAAGTAGCCGATGCATAGTCCCTTCGCTTGTGGCTGTGCCTCCAGCCACTCGGTGACGGACCCGAGCCGGTCGGCCAAGAGCTCGATGTCGAAGACCGCCGCCCGGTCGATCTCCTCGCCGGGGGTGAGGAGATCGAAGAGAAGGGTACCGAGCCCGGCCGAGTTCAGGACGGCCGCGACGTAGCGATTTCGCGGACTGTGGCGACTGCTTCCGCTGCCGTGGGCAAAGACGACCAGCCCAGAGCACGCCTCTGGAACCGTGAGATGACCAACGAGGCGCACGGCTCCGATCTCCACCACCACTTCTTCGTCTCGAACCGGCGGGTCATCGGTCGCGGCCGCCGCAACAGGCGGGGCAAGCGCGCGGGTGGCTGCCCGCTCAAGGAGCTCCACCACCTCCTCGTCTGAGGTCTGCGAGAAGTTCCGGTAGAACTGGCCCACGGATAAGAACGGCTCGGGGGTCGCGAGGCAGACCAGTTCGTCTGCTGTCTCCGCGAGCGAGGCGAGCGAAGACCGCGGAGCGACGGGTACCGCCAGGATGACCCGAGACGCGCCATGCGCCCGGGCGACCTGACATGCAGCCCGAGCCGTCGACCCGGTGGCGATGCCGTCATCGACCACCACGGCACTCCGGCCGACGAGGGACGTACGCGGCCGATCGCCCCGAAAACGCATGGCCCGCCGCTCGAGCTCAGCTCGTTCCGATCGCTCCACCGCAGCCACCTCGTCCTCACCGACCCTGGCCATAGCGAGCACCTGGTCATTCAGGACCCGTATCCCGTCTTCGCCGATCGCGCCCATACCGAGCTCCGGCTGATACGGCACTCCGAGCTTGCGCACGATGATCACATCGAGCGGTGCATCCAGCTCTCGGGCAACCTCGAACGCGACCGGCACCCCGCCCCTCGGCAACCCGAGCACTACGACGTCCTCGCCACTGAGGCGGCGCTTGAGCTGCTCGGCCAGCTGTCGGCCGGCGTCCGCCCTGTCACGAAACATGACCATCTGCTCAGTGTCCACCAAGGCCGGTCAAGCCGCTAGGGCCGATGGTCCTGGTGGTGGATCGGGAGCTCACTCAAAACGAGCAAGGTCGTCGAGCGGTTCCTCTCGGTGCAGGCGGCCGATCGCATCGCTGAGCATGGCTGCGACCGAACACACTTCCAAAGTCGACGGGGCATTCGAGGGTAGGGCGACCGTGTCGGTCACGAGCAGCCGGGCCAGCCGGAGCTGATCGAGGCGTTCGGGAGCGGCCTCGAGCAGCAGCGCGTGTGTGGCTGCGACGACCGCCTGCGGGAGGGCACCGTGGGCCTCGAGCATGCGGGCCGTCGCCTCGATAGTGGCGCCCGTCGAGATCATGTCGTCCACGATGATCGGCCGGCACTCCACGACGTCACCAACCAGCTCCTCGGCCCGAACACTGGTGCCCGATATTCGGCTCTTGCGCACAACTGCGACCGGTAGGCCGAGGGCCGCCGCGAAACGCTCCGCCAGCTTCACCGCGCCGAGGTCTGGTGCCACGACCACGAAGCGACCCGGCTCGCCGTTGCGGAGTGCGGTGACGAGCACCGACGTGGCGGTGAGCACCTCGACCGGGATCGAGCACATCGCTTCGAACCCGGGCGTGTGAGGATCAACGACGACGATGCGATCGGCTCCGGCCGCGGCCAGGATGTCCGCTGCGACCCGTGCGCCGATCGCTTGGCCTGGTTGGCTCCGGCGATCCTGGCGGGCGTAGCCGAAGTACGGCACGACTGCGGTCACTCTCGTCGCACCGGCTCGTCGGCAAGCGTCAAGCAGGAGCACAAGTTCCATCAGGTGCTCATTCACGAGCGGCGTGGTCGGCTGGAAGACGTAGACGTCGTCGCCCCGCATGGGACCAACGACCGGGCAGAGCTCGCCGTCAGGAAATCGCTCGAGTCCACTTCGCATGGCCACGCTGCCAATGCCCGCCGCCACGGCCTCGGCCAGATTCGGATTCGCCGAACCGGCAACGATGCAAAGCGACACCGCTACACGCCAGCAGGAGCCGGAGAGGTCGGAAAGCGACGGCCAGTCACAACGTCGGCACGGATGCGAACAACCCGTTGGCCTGGATCAACGACTTCAGAATGGGGAACGTGGCTCGTCGGCACGTTCTCATCATCTTCGATCGCCAGGCCCTGTACGAGCACGCTCCATATACGCTCGGATTGGTCACCCATCTGGCTCACCCCGTCAACCTGGAACGCCACCAACCGGGTGTCCACCTGGTGGAACAATCCCTCCCCGATCCGCAGGACGACATCTGGGCCGTGAACCGCGTAGTTCACCGGCAAGACCAGAGGTGCGCCGTCTTGCGGAACACCGAGGTGCCCGTGTCGTTGCTCTTTCGCGCCGATTGCCAACAGCCGACGACACTCAGGAACGGCCAGCACCTCAGAGCCTCGTTCATCGACCCACATGGACTCCATGATCGACTGATCGCCCGGGGCCGACAAGGGTCCAAAGTCAACCGCCGTCCACCATCGGTTGGGCACAATGGTCCTACGGCCCTGGGAACCGGTCGGTCGGGCTGTCACCATGGAACCATGGCACAGTGCCCCGAAACGGAGGCCCCTAACCAGGGCAGGATTTCGCTGCGGGTGGGCATCATCGCCCCACCTTGGCTGCCCGTCCCGCCAGTCGCATACGGGGGCACCGAGAACGTCCTCGATATCCTCGCCCGAGGCCTGGTCACTGCCGGCGCCGAGGTCGTGCTCGTCACGACCGGTGATGCCACCTGCCCGGTGCCCCGGAGGTGGGTGTTTCCTCGGGCTTTGGGAGTTGGCAATGGGGGTGTCGCAGAGGAGGCGTGTCATGTCATCGGTGCCTACGCGTTGCTGGCTGACGTTGACGTTGTGCATGACCACTCATTGGTGGGCCCGCTCTACGCGCGGAGCATTCCAGGTCCACCTGTCGTGACCACGAACCACGGACCCTTCAACGAAGTCCTTACGCCGATCTACCGGGCGATCTCCCAACAGATGTCCGTGATCGCCATCTCGAGCCATCAGGCATCGGAAGCAGTGGGCGTCTCCATCGCTGCCGTGATCCACCACGGTATCGATGTCGAGCGGATACCGTTCGGCAATGGCACGGGTGGCTACGCCGCGTTTCTCGGTCGCATGCACCCTAACAAGGGAATCGAGGAGGCGATCGTCGCGGCGCGGACGGCCGGGATGCCCTTGAGGATCGCCGCCAAAATGAGCGAGCCCGCCGAGCGCGAGTACTTTACGGCTCGGGTGGTGCCGCATCTCGGCGACGACATCGACTACATCGGCGAGCTGGGTCGGACGGAAAAGTACGACTTTCTCAAGGACGCGGTCTGCCTTCTCAATCCCATCCGTTGGGCCGAGCCGTTCGGAATGGTCATGATCGAAGCCATGGCGTGCGGAACTCCGGTCGTCACGAACAACCGTGGATCGGCCTCCGAAATCGTCGATGACGGCGAGACGGGCTTCCTCTGTAATGACACCGATTCACTGGTGAAGGCCCTGCGACGGGTCGAAGCGCTGAACCGGTGCCGCAGCCGGGAGGTGGTTGAACAACGGTTCTCATCTCGTCGTATGGTGGTTGACCATATCGCCCTCTACCGCCGTGCGATCGCTGAGAGCGCGGACTGCCCGGATACCGATCATCGGAGGCAACGGGCCCACAGAAAGCCAGGGATTGAGGGAGTCCGACATGACAATCGCCCGACGCAGATGCCAGGGTCGGTGCTTGTGAAGTGAACCTCCATACTGAGGTGTGCCATTCGAATCGCGTCAACCAAGTCTTCATGCTTCCCCGATACCCCCGATATGAGTGAGTAATGTCCGCTGCTCAAGGGCATCAAGACTCAGAGAAATTGCCGCCATACTTACGTTGGCGACCGAGCGAATCTCGCACGAGGCCGTATTCGAACTTCACTCGTCACGAGCGAAGTGAGTCTCGGTGCATCGATTCTGGTACCTGAAGCTGGCTGATCGTTGACACAAGCGTGGGCTTACGGGGGATCGCCCAGTGTTGCGGCAGCCGGTACGGTGACTTTGGTTGAGGGCGCCACCTTCTGCATATGCGCTCGAAACGGTGATATCAAACCTGGAGCCGAGCAGGGGCTGTTCTTCCGTGACACACGGTTTCTCAGTCGCTTCCAACTGACCGTCGACGGCCTCGAACTCGATCCGTTGGGTGCGCAATGTCCAGCACCCTATGCCGGCACGTTCATCGTCCGGCAACCTCCGAGATCCGGCACCGCCGATAGCACGCTTCTCGTTGTGCGCCACCGATATGTGGGTAACGGCATGCGCGAGGACATCGGGGTACGCAATCTTGGACGAGAGACCGCCGGTGTCATCCTCTCGCTTGAGGTTGACACAGACTTCGCGGGGTTGTTCGAAGTCAAGGAAGGGAGGGCTCGAACGCGCGATGCCATTGAACTAAGCACCGGCACATCTGATGTTTCGATCAGCTATCAGTTCGGTGCCGAGAGTCGCGGCGTGAGGGTCTCTGGCGATTCCCAGGCCAAGGCCGTACCCGGACAGATCAAGTGGCAGCTCGTGGTGGCACCTCGGTCGGATGTGACGGTGAGCGTGCAGGTAATCCCCGCGCTGGACGGCGTTGAGATCCCCCCTCGCTACGGGCCCGGCCAGCCCATCGAGACCAGCCAACCCGCTGCCCGGCACGAGGCCTGGCGCCAGGCCGCCCCTATGGTGAGCACTCCCGAAGAACGACTCAGCTCCCTGCTGGCCACCAGTGCCGAGGACATCGGTGCCCTCCGCATGTTCGATCCAGACCATCCGGACCGCGTCGTGGTGGCGGCGGGAGTTCCATGGTTCATGACTTTGTTCGGGCGCGATTCGCTCCTGACCAGTTGGATGCTGCTCCCAGTCGACCCGACGGTCGCGTTGGGCACCCTGCAGACGCTGGCACAGCTACAGGGGAGCCGGGTCGACCCACTCACCGAGGAGGAGCCCGGCCGCATTCTCCACGAGGTGCGATCAGGCCTCGACGCCGAAATGGCTCTTGGCGGGAGCAACCTCTACTACGGCAGCGTCGACGCCACCCCCCTCTTCGTGATGCTGTTGGGAGAACTACGGCGTTGGGGATTGGCGAAATCAGAGGTGGACGCTCTTGTCGCGCATGCCGACAGGGCGCTGGAATGGATCGAACGATTCGGCGATCGGGATGGCGACGGATTCGTCGAGTACCAGCGTGCCACGGACCGCGGGCTGGTCAACCAAGGATGGAAGGACTCATTCGACGGCATCAACTTTGCGGCAGGAGATCTCGCCAAACCTCCCATAGCGCTCGCCGAAGTTCAGGGCTATGCCTACGCTGCGTTTCTCGCCCGGGCACACTTCGCCCGCGAAGCAGGAGAAGTCGACATGGCTCGTCATTGGTCGGAGCGAGCGCAACGGCTCAAGAAGCGGTTCAATGAAGCGTTCTGGCTGCCCGACCGGGGCTACTTCGCCATTGCGCTCGATGCCGAGAAGCGCCCAGTCGATGCCTTGGCGTCGAACATGGGACACTGCCTCTGGACCGGAATGATCGATCAGGACAAGGCCGCTGCGGTCGCGCGTCACCTCATGAGCCCCGAGATGTTCACAGGGTTTGGCGTGCGTACCCTGGGATCAACAATGGGCGCTTACAACCCTATGAGCTACCACAATGGTTCGATCTGGCCCCATGACAATGCCATCGTCGCGGCCGGTCTCATGCGCTACGGCTTCGTGGCCGAAGCTCAGCGCATCGTCCTTGGGCTCCTCGACGCGTCCGAGCAGATGGGAAGCCGACTCCCCGAGCTGTTCTGCGGCTTCGACCGACAAGAGTTCAACGCACCCGTCGCCTACCCGACTTCGTGCTCACCACAGGCCTGGTCGGCAGCTGCTCCGCTCTACCTCCTCCGAACGCTCCTGCGCTTCGATCCATGGGTGCCCTTTGGAAAGGTCTGGTGTGATCCTGCTGTGCCCGAGGGATTCTTGCCGCTCCGCATCGACCGGCTTGACCTGGCGGGAAGCAAGGTGACCATCGACATCACCAGTGACGGCTGGCACGTCGAAGGACTTCCTGATGGCATGGTCCTCGAACCCACTCCCCGCCATCCGATCACGGCCGCCAATACCAAGCTGAAGCTGTGATTCTGACTCCCGCGTGCCGCAATCGTCAGTGCTGACAGCAGAGGATTCTCGCGCCTTTCAGGCCGGTGCTTCCAACGTTATGTTCGCCGCTCGACGCAAGGCTCTCGCTCGGGTCCACCACCCGGGGGTGGGAGGTGGACCCGAGCTACGCGGCGTGATTGCCCTTTCGTTGCCGGGCGAGTCGGCGACGATCCGGTCATTCCTGTGACCATCGCCCCTAGCGGTCCGTGGCTACGCGGGTGGACCATGACTGGGTGGGGCACCAGGTAAGCGCCAACACGGCACAGGCCGACTGACCGGGCAACGCCGAGCATGGCCCTACCTCACCAGGCTCGATTTCATGGCAGAACGGTGCTGTCTGACGAAACCTATGAAGCCCTCGTCTTTGACTGGGATGGCACGGTGGTGCCGGATCGCCAATCTGACGCCAAAGGTGCTCGGGAGCGCGTGGAAGCTCTCAGCGATGCGGGTGTTCACATGTTCGTAGTCAGCGGTACGCACGTCGAGAATGTGGACGGTCAGCTCCAGGCAAGGCCACATGGTCGAGGACACCTGTTCTTGTGCTGCAACAGAGGGTCCGAGGTCTTTCGGGTCACCGATGAAGGGCCGCAGCTCCTGTACCGGCGCACGGCCAGTGTTGCGGAGGACCGAGCACTCGACCTGGCCGCCGCGCAGACGGTGGATCGCCTAGGCGAGCGAGGCCTGGAGGCACGCATCGTTGCCAACCGCCTCAATCGCCGCAAGATCGATCTCATTCCCGTCCCGGACTGGGCCGATCCCAAGAAGGCAGATATCGGTCGGCTTGTCGACGCCGTAATCGCCCGTCTCGCTGCGGTCGACATAGGAGACCTATCAGAAGTCGTCGACCTTGCCGCCAATGCCGCTCACACAGCCGGACTTGCGGATCCTCGGATCACGAGCGATGTCAAGCATGTGGAGATCGGGCTCACCGACAAGTCCGACTCGGCGCGCTGGGCGGCCGACTGGCTGGTCCGGCGCGGCATCACCGGACACCTCATTCTCATCGGCGGAGACGAGTTCGGTCCCATCGGAGGAGCGACCGGCAGTGATTCGTTCATGATCGTTGACTCCCTCTCCCGCGCGCCGGTCGTCTCGGTCGGTGTCGAGCCCGGTGGTGTCCCAGACGGCGTGACACACCTCGGGCGTGGCCCGGCCCGTTTCGCCGAGCTGCTCGATGCGCAGTTGGCCCGCCGAGCCAATCGCCGGGTGCCACAGGTCGATCCCGACCCCGGCTGGGTTCTGCCTCTCCCCTCCCCTATCACCCAGTTCCGGGTCGCCGAGTCGCTGGGCTGGCTTGGCAACGGGTTGGCGGGGACACGTGGTTCCCTCGAGGAGGACGGGCCTGGCTCCACCCCACTTTTCCTCGTGGGTGGCGTCTATGACGACGAGGGGCAGCTTCTCCCGGGGCCTGTGTGGACCGGGTTCGACCCTCCCATGGTCCACCATCGTCACGCCGAGCACCGCCTCCTCGACCTGCGCACTGGCATGCTCGCTCGGGGCAGCCCCTCGGGGTCGGGCCTGCGATCGATTCGCTTCATCTCCGCCGCCTCCCCGCACGCCATGGCGCTGCGGGCCGAGGCAAGGGCAGGTCATATCGAACCGGGCGAACCACTCCGGTCCCCCCTCGATGCCCAAGACTTCAAGCGAGAGGAGATTCTGGGCGTCGACCTGGCCCAAACTGGCCCGGACGACCCACGGATCGCGGTGGCGGCGGAGCAACACGTGACAATGGTCGATGATCACCACATCGTCGAGCGGCTGGCGGCGTGGGCCACTGCTCAGCTTGGCGAGCAGGGCCCGCAACTGGCCCGCGAGTATCTCCAGCAGGCTGAAGCCGTGGGCTTCGACACACTCCTGGCCGACCACAGATGCGCCTGGGCCCAAGCATGGGCGGACGCCGAGGTGGTGATCGAAGGAGGTGACGATGACGTCGCCCAGGATCAGCTGACCGCTCGTTTCGCTGTGTTCCACCTACTCGCCTCGGCAGCCGGAAACGGCGAGGCGGCGGTGGGAGCCCGAGGCCTCACCGGACAGGCCTATGCGGGACACGTCTTCTGGGATGCCGACGTGTTCGTGCTTCCGGCGCTCGCGGCAATTCGGCCGGCATCGGCGCGGGCCATGCTCGAGTACCGCATCCGCCGACTTCCTGCCGCAAGAGACCTCGCCAGAGCACATGGCCTGGCGGGTGCCCGCTTCCCCTGGGAGTCGGCCGGCGACGGGCGTGACGCCACCCCGAGCCAAGTCCGAGGACTTCATGGCGAGATGATCCCTATCGCCACGGGTGCACACGAAGAGCACATCGTCGCCGATGTGGCGTGGGCGGCCGAGCGATATGTCGCATGGACGGGGGATACCACGTTCCTCGCCGGTGCCGGTCGCGACCTGGTGGTGGACACGGCTCGGTACTGGGCAGGCCGTATCCGACGTGATTCCGCTGGTCGTGGCCACATCGACCAGCTGATGGGGCCTGACGAGTACCACCAACTCGTCGATGACAACGCCTACACCAACGTCATGGCGCGCTGGAACCTTCGCCGAGGTGCGGCACTCCTCACCCAAACGAAGGGTGATCAACAGGAGGCGGAGACCTGGCGAGCTTTGGCGGACTGCTTGGTCGACGGTTGGGACCCCGGGCGCGGCCTCTACGAGCAGTTCGCCGGCTACTTCGAGCTGGAACCCCTCGTCATGCGCGAGATCGGCACGCCGCCACTCGCCGTCGACATGATCCTCGGGGCCGAGCGGACCGCCAAATCACAACTTATCAAGCAGGCCGACGTGCTCATGCTCTATCACCTCATCCCCGACGAGATGGTGTCCGATTCTCTCGGCGAAACCCTTGCGTTCTATGAACCCCGGACCGCCCACGGCAGTTCGCTTTCGCCCGCGATCTCGGCCGCGCTCCTCGCCCGTGCCGGGCAGCCCGAGAGGGCCCTCGAGCTCTTCCGACTGGCAGCTCGTCTCGATCTTGACGATCTCACCGGCACCACCGCGGGAGGCCTGCACATGGCCACGATGGGCGGGGTCTGGCAGGCACTGGCGTACGGGTTCCTCGGACTGCGGGCAGAGACCGATGCCCTCGCCATCAACCCATCCCTACCTGAGGAATGGTCGGCACTCGGACTGCGCCTCACCTTTCGCGGACGGCGCGTCGGCGTGCGGGCTGAGCACGATTCGGTCACCGTCCGATGTGACGGACCTCTCAGTGTGCGAATCGGCCACCGGGGACTCGAGCAATGCGAGGAGCCGGGGCGTATCTTCAAAATCACGGACACCGCGAATCCAAAGGAACAATGATGAGCATAACTCTTGCCTGCCTCGACACCACGCGTACGGCCGAATCAGTGCTCGAAGCTGCGCTACGGGTCGGAGAGATGACTGGAACCGACGTCGAGGCAGTCCACGTCCCCACAGGTCCAGACCAATCGCTGAAGCTGCGAACCGATCACGCGCATGTCCCGTTACGCCTCGTCTCAGGCCCACTCGAACCTGCGCTTCTCACTGTGATTCAGGAACCCGGAGTGCTGACGGCGGTCGTGGGCGCCAAGGCAGCGGCGGATGGACAACGTCTGCTCGGGACTACAGCCAGACACATCATCGAACGCAGCAGCAAGCCGGTCGTCATCGTGCCCCCCGAGTTGATCGCTCCGGGCGCCTTCCGCCGGCTCCTCATTCCTCTCGAGGGCACCGAATCCTCATCCCGGCCGGTGCTCGAAGGGTTGCTTCCCCTCCTGGTGACCGACGTCGAACTCATCGTCCTGCACGTGTTCACCGAGGCCACCCGGCCCACCATGCTCGACCATCCCTGGCGCGACCTGGAAATGATTGGAAAGGAGTTCCTCACCCGACATCTGCCTCGCCAACAGGCACGTATCGAACTCCGGCCTGGTCCCGTAGGCGCTCGCGTTGCGGAGGTGTGCGATGAGCACGGAGCCGACCTGATCGTGTTGAGCTGGTCACAGGACAGTACAGGCGGGAGAGCGCGCGTGATTCGAGAGGTCCTTGGCGGTGGGAACCTTCCCATCTTGCTGCTACCCCTGACAGGTGATGGTTGACCCAAACGACCTGAGTCCCGCGCGTTGGCTCCTTTGATTGGAGGAGATAATCCGGGAAAACGGCGGAGATCGAGACTCTTGAAGTGGGACGCTCGAGTTCCTCGCAATCCGAGGGACGGGCGTTCTCTTTTTGAGGCACTACCGCCCCGTCGACGCGCACGAGTTCCCGAGGTGATCCTCCCGGAGATGAGACTCCCTCCTTCGTCCCTGCGGCACACGGGTCCAGTCCAGCGCGGCTCTCCGAACCCTCCGGATTGTGACATTCGCCCCTGTCGCGAATGACCCGGAGCCGTCGACACTGGGCATATGGTTGATGTGATGATCTCCGAGGGGCTGGGGGGTCATCTTCATTCGATCACGGGCGCTCAGAGTGACTACGACTCGCTCTTCGATCTCCTGGGCGATCGAAGATTTGTCCTCATCGGCGAGGCCTCCCACGGGACTCACGACTTCTACTCCGAACGAGCCCGCATCACACGTCATCTGATCGACGAATGTGGATTCAATGCCGTCGCGGTAGAGGCAGATTGGCCCGACGCCTATCGGGTCAACCGCTACGTCCTGGGGCTCTCGGATGATGCGGACGCCGATACGGCTCTCTCGGACTTCCGTCGCTTCCCGGCGTGGATGTGGCGGAACCGCGACGTTCTGGCCTTTGTCGAATGGCTTCGCTCCCGCAACCACATCCATGACAGCCCGGGGGCCAAGGCGCGCTTCTACGGTCTGGACCTCTACAGCCTCCGGGCTTCGATGGAGGCCGTGGTGAGCTACCTCGACCGAATCGATCCGGACGAGGCCAAGCGGGCACGGGCCCGCTACTCGTGCTTCGATCATGTCGGTGGCGAGGGTCAGGCTTACGGGTATGCACTGGCCTATTCGGGCGCGATCCCATGCGAGAACGAGGTCGTCATGCAGCTCATTGAGTTGCGACGAAGAGCGGAGGGATATCTAAGGCGTGACGGCTGGGTGGCCGACGATGAGTTCTTCTTCGCTGAGCAGAACGCGCTGCTCGTGCGGGACGCTGAGGAGTACTACCAGCAAATGTATCGGGGCGACGTGTCCTCGTGGAATCTCCGCGACCGCCATATGGCCGCAACGCTCGATTCGCTTGCTGAGCACCTCAACCACCAGCTTGGCCATGCGAAGATCGTGGTATGGGAGCACAACTCGCACGTGGGCGACGCGCGCTCCACTGAGATGGGAGCCCGTGGTGAGCTCAACGTCGGCCAACTGGCCCGGCAGCGATACGGTCGCGAGTGCGCCCTCGTCGGGTGCACAACCTATGACGGCACCGTGACGGCCTCCACGGAGTGGGGCGGTCCAGCTGAACGCAAACGGGTGCGTCCCGCGATGACCGATAGCCATGAGTCGTTTCTCCACGACGCCAATGCCGGGCGCTTCTGGTTGGACTTGGCCAATCCGATCGTGCACGAATCGATGGTTGTTCCGCGCCTGGAGAGGGCGATCGGAGTCATCTATCGACCAGAGTCCGAACGAGGGAGTCACTACTTCCATGCCCGCCTCGGCGAGCAATTCGATGCGGTGATCCATCTCGATCACACCCGGGCGGTCGAGC
The DNA here is from genome assembly GCA_963837125.1 of uncultured Acidimicrobiaceae bacterium. GTDB lineage: Bacteria > Actinomycetota > Acidimicrobiia > Acidimicrobiales > RAAP-2 > Bog-473. The sequence goes on from CAWILW010000011.1 coordinate 26,794, forward strand.
CCCTTGAGCGCACGTCGCTCTGGGACGCAGGAGAGCCTCCGGAGACCTATCCCACCGGCCTTTGACAATTGATGCACCGCGTCCACTCACAGTCCTGCAGGCCAGGCCGGTCTCACCCTTCAGGCTCCCACGGCTCGCCCGGCTGATTGCGCGCTTCACGTCTTGCCATCTCGATCGCGACTTCCCAAGGCGTGCCCGCATGGAGGCTGAGAGCGCCTAAACACCGACCGGGCTCGTGGCCGAAGGACGCAGCGACGCGCCTACAAGGGGATGAGGGCGGATCCAACCTCGGACCTGGTACCGGATGTGGGACCGAGCCACTCGCGCAGTGCCTCATAGACGGAAGGGTGGTTGAGGAGCTTGAAGTGGTGGAACCCCCCGAAGTGGCGCGTGTGCTCGACGGGGAAGGACATGTGCCCGCCATCACTGGATTGGCCGCGGGCACTGTCGGGCTGGACAAGAAAGTCGCCCACCAATCGACCGAGCGGGTTGTTGGGGCTCGTTGTCACGGTGGCGCTGACCGCGTAGTGATTGGCCCAAGGGATGAGGGGAACGTCCTTGGGTTCCCGCTTCGATCCGGGGCCACCGTTGCGCCAATCGTCATCGAGCAGATAGCCCGCACTGAGATCCTTGATTCCTGCGCTGCGCCTATCGAGGATCGAAGCCAGCGGCCGACTCTCATCGAGCTTGGCGAACACGCCGCTGAGACGGCTCACCCACTGCTCGAGGCCCGCCCCCAGATGTGGAGTGCCGAGGTAGAAGACGTGCCGCAGCATCGATACCCACGAATGGTTCCCTTGATGCGCATAGTGGCACGCGCTGCGGGAAACCAGACCACCCATCGAATGACCTACGAGGACCAACTCGCTCACCGGAGTGGGCCACGCTGCCACGAGATCTTGAAGGAGCGAGTTGAGCTGTTGGCCGTTCTCGGAGACGTGGAGGCCGGTGTTGTAGCGCACATACACGGGGGTGTAACCGAAATCTTCAGAAAGACGAGAACCATAGGTGGACTCGGTCCCCAAGCCATGGCGATCCGCATGGAGCCTCCACGACTCCTCGGTCTCGCCCAAGCCATGAAGGAAGACCGCTACCTTCGACGTCGCCTCGGGGAATGCGATTTCGAGAGACTCGTGGTCAGGTACGACGTCTGCTCGAGCACGTCTCACTGCCATCCGGATCGCCAATGGGCTGCCCTGTTCGGCAAGCTCATCTCCCAAGGTCGCATTCAGCACGGCCAAGGCCAGGTTGCTCCGAGGAGTCGACCCTACCCGCGGGAGTGAACCCGCGGCGGCACCAACGAGTTGGCTGGCAGCTGTGCCGGCGACCAGGCTCGTCCCTCGGATCGAGGCATAGACGCCGGTGGCGATGATGTCGTGGATGACTCGGGCGGGAAGGCTGGCCGGAGTCGTAAACGAGAACATTCTGGCTGCGACAGCGCGATGCGTCTGCTCGAGGTGCGAGACGGTGTCAACCACCGTCCGCGTCGCCAGTCGCCCACTGGCCCGGATCTCTTCAGACGTCATTGCCCTCCCCCGATCCAAGGCTCGATTCTATCAATGTGGCACTTGAAATTTCCGGAATGGGAGGATTAAGGGCGTGCTCGGACAAGGAATGCGTCAGCGACAGGCCACCTCGAGTCACTCATGGGGTCATGCTGCATTCCGCTCGAAGCCGTGTTCGGGTTCCGGTTGCCAATCGGCGACCGGTTACCGGTAGCAACCCGTGGAGGACCGCACCGACGAGGGACTCCGCCGTGACGTCGGCTTCTTCGGTCTGCTCTGGATTTCGGCGGGGACGACGCTCGGCTCTGGTTGGCTCTTCGGGGCCTTCGTCGCGGTCACCATTGCCGGGCCCGCTGCGCTGATCGGCTGGCTGCTGGCTTCGCTTTTGATGGCACCGCTGGTCCTCGTCTACGCCGAGCTCGGCGCCATGTTCCCCGAGAGCGGTGGCCCCGGCCGTTTCGATCACCACGCCTTCGGGAGCCTGGCCGGTGCGACCTTCGGCTGGTTCTCCTACGTCCAGGCGGCGACGATCGTCCCGATCGAGGTGCTCGCCGCCATCGAGTACCTATCGACCAACTCCTGGGCCAACGGCCTCTACAACTCGGTCACAGGGACCCTCAGCGCCTCCGGTTACGTCGTGGCCGTCGTGCTCATGGGCCTCTTCGTATCGCTGAACCTCATGGGCATCCGACTGCTGGCCCGGACCAACTCGGCGATCACGGTGTTCAAACTCGCAATCCCCTCCCTCACCGCCCTGGCCCTGATCGTGGTCGGCTTCCACGTCCACAACTTCACCGCCGCCGGCGGCTTCTTCGTGCACGGCGGCGCCGGGCCCGTCCAGTCCATTCTCAGCGCCATCACGGCCGGTGGCATCGCCTTCGCCCTGATGGGCTTCGAGGGGGCGCTGCAGGTCGGCGGCGAGAGCACCCACCCCCAGCGGGACCTCCCCCGGGCCGTGTTGGGCGCGTTCCTCGTCTGCACGGTGATCTACATCGCAGTGCAGGTCGCCTTCATCGGCGCTCTCCCGCCCTCCCTGCTGTCGCACTACGCCAGCTGGACGGGACTGGCGACAGACCCGCAGCTCTCGAGGGCGCCCTTCTTCGTCCTGGCCAGCCTGGTCGGCCTGGCTTGGCTGGCCTGGGTTATGCGGGTCGACGCCGTCGTCTCGCCGAGCGGGACCGGGCTGCTGTACCTGACCGGGGCATCAAGGCTCAGCTTCGGGCTGAGTAGGGACGGCTACGTGCCCAAGCTCTTTCTGGTCGAGGACGAGCGCACCGACGTCCCGCTGTGGGGGGTGATCATGTCCGGGGCGCTCGGTCTGCTCTTCCTCCTGCCATTCCCGAGCTGGAACAAACTCGTGAGCGTCGTGACCGGGGCCGTGGTGCTCATGTACGCCGGAGCGCCCCTGGCCCTCGGCTCCCTGCGGCGATCCCGGCCGGAGCTGGCCCGGCCCTACCGGCTCCCGGCGGCCGGCCTCCTTGCACCGGCATCCTTCGTCTTCGCTACCTTCATCGCCTACTGGTCGGGTTGGCAGACTATTTCGACACTGATGATCGCCCTCCTCCTCGGCTACGGTCTCATGGGCTTAGCCCGTTCGTTCCATCTAGACCTCAACCCGCCGCGGATCGAGTGGGTCTCGGCCTGGTGGCTCTTCCCCTACCTCATCGGCCTCTCGGTCGTCTCCTACTTCGGCGACTTCGGCAGCGGCGCCATCCTGGGCGGAATCGGACCCTTCGAGGGTGTCCTCGAGGGTGGCCATGGCGTGATCCCGCTGTGGTGGGACATGTGCTGCCTGGCCGTGCTGAGCCTGGCCGTCTACGCCGGAGCCATGGCCCAGGGAGGCAAGGTTGGCGCCCAGTCGCCCCCGATCGCATCGGCCCTTGGCCAAGGATCCGGGCGACGGGCCTCGCCTCCGGCAGATCTCTAGGCGGAGTAATTTCTTCAGCCCTGTCGACGCAACTGCGTGCACATGCAGTGGACATGCCCCCTGGGAGATCCCGAGCAGTTCGCCGGCCTCGGCGACGGTGTTGACGAGGCGCTCGTCAGGTATCTGCCTGGGTGCGGATGAAGGTGCTCATGGAGCGACCTTGGGCTGTGGACGTCCACAAAGACGTCCACAGCCCAACGTCCACAGCTGGAATTTCTTGAAGTCTTTCTGGCCTGCTCCACGAAGGCCAGGGCGGTCACATCAAGGGCGGCGAAGCCGAGGCGTCCGACGTGTCGACGCCGTCCCTTGAGGGCCCGGGACGTCACTCCTGATCACAAAGTGGGTAGGCGCCTGGGGTTTCCCCCAGGCGCCCCCCGTTAGAACCGGACTTGCGGGGCCGCATCCGGCTCACCCAAGACGTAGCCCTTAAGCGGGCGAAAGACGATGGGTGCGTGCCAGGCGTTCGAGGCGCACGAGACCAAGCTCGTCAAAGAACGAGTTCGGCCACCGGCGATGATCGGCGTAAGTCCCTTTGCTCTTGAACCGTTGCCGTGCCTTCGACCGCAACCGCATCCGTATCCATCCGTCGAGATTCGTGAAGAGGTCCACTACATGGCCCATGGCGTAGTAGTTGCCCCACCCACGCAAGAGAGGGTTGAGCTGAACCTCGACCATCACTCCCAAGGAGATAGGTGCGAGGCGCCGGGTCCGTGCTCGGACCCCGTCCTTGAACCTGGCGAGGACGCGTGGAGTGGGCCGAAGGAACCTCCCGCGAAACGAGAAGCCCAAGAACTCGAACCCATCCTTGGCCCGAACGATGCCGGACTTGGTCTCTGCCACTTCGAGCCCGATGTCGGCCAGAACGGCGCGCACCAGAGCGCTTGCGGCTTCGACCTTCCAGCGTCGGTCCGCCAGGATCACGAAGTCGTCGGCGTATCGGATCAGCCGGAACCCAGCTGATCGCACCTCGACATCAAGGCGATGCAGGTAAATGTTGGCGAGCAGCGGTGAGATCACCCCACCTTGGGGCGTGCCCGAATGCGACGGAACCAGTCCCTCGTCCGTGCACACCTCCGCTCGCAGCCAGCGGCGAATGAGTCCGATCACCTCGGGGTCGTCCACCTCCTTGGCCACCTCCCGCAGGAGCCGACCGTGTTGGAGATGATCGAAGAAGCCCACGATGTCGAACTCGGCCACCCAGCGGTCACCTCGGTTGATTGCCTCCCGCACCCACCACGCCGCGCCCTGGGCACTGCGCCCAGGGCGATAGCCGAAGCTGCACGGCAGGAAATGCTGCTCGAACAGCGGCTCGACCACCTGTCGCGTGGCCTGTTGGACCACTCGATCGGCAACGGTGGGGATCCCGAGCGGGCGGGTTCGCCCGTCGGGCTTGGGGATGTCCACCCGCCTGACCGGCGGAGGGACGTAGCGCTCGGCCGAGAGCAGCCGCCGACGCAACGACACGAGCTGGTGCTCGGCATCGACGTCGAAGGCATGCACCGACTGGCCGTCGATTCCCGCCGCTCCCGCATTGGCCCGGACACGTGCCCAAGCTCGTGCGAGGTTGGCTGGATCGGCGATGGCCTCCAACAACTGACCCATCGGGCCAGTCCTCCTTCCTCTTTCAGCCCTTTCCCTCGTCCCGTGCCACCGGGAGGCCGCCAGCACCATCGTTCCGCTCGGCGGTCCGGCACTGGTCCTCGTGTCCTCGGTGACGTGGTGCTCGCTTCTGGGCTTGGTTTCGGTCGGCCCCTTCGCCGGACACCGGCGCCCTCTCGGACACCGGGCCGCCCGCCCACGTAGTGGCAGCGGGTCAGCGGGCATTACCCCGCCTTCAACTACTACGAGCCGTCTGACTCCTCGGAGGGCGTTGGTCTGCCTTTCCCAAAGGGTTATAGCGTCGCCTACCCGATCCCCACCGATCCGTCCACCGGGCCACACCTGGACCACCGGCCACCTGTTGTGCAGGCACGACGTCGTATGCGGGAACTGCACGGGACCCTACGAGGTCTCGCGGGATTACCCCGTCAGCGTTTTCGCCACGGCTCGCCGGAATCACCTGCGGAGGCCCCTTCGTCCACGATCGTTCCTTGACGACGAAGGGTCATCGGCTTCCCTGTATCCAGGCAGGTCGCCACACCCCGCCGGCCTTGCACCGGTTCACTACTCGTTCAAGCCTGTGGCTTCGCCTCCGCCCCCTTCAGACCCCTCGTCACCGAGACGCCCTGGGCATTGGCTACTGAACTTCAACGATCAAAGCTCAGGGAGGATTTACACCTCCTCGCTGGCGGGACTGCCCGCCGTACTGGAGTTGGCCGGCCGGGACACCGGCCGGCCTGGATGCCGATTTCCTTCGTGGCGACCCGGTTGTTCCCCCGTCTGTAGAGCGCCGGCGGGCCAGGGTGGCGGAGCACGGCAGCATGTGTGTGGGACTCCATTTGTGGACATTGGCGAGAGGTGGGCGTGTCCGGCTGGCCCTCAGTCGTCCGGCTGAGGACGGGTTTCAGAGAATGGGTTGACCCTGCATTCACCAACGTGCGTGGGATACGGGGGTCGTCGTTCCGCTCTCACACCATTCTGGGAGAAGAGGACCGGCAAACCGCCTCAGCACATCACAACTGGGGGTCAGCAAGATGTGGTGCTCGTAAGCGCCACCTCATCCTGCGGACCCTGGCGCAGCAAGTCGAGCAGCTCCTTGGCGTCGAACGTGCTGGGCTCCGTTGTACGAAGGAAGTCCCTCAGGATCTCGACGAAGTGGGCAGGCTCCTCCACCTGGGGGAAGTGGCCTACCCCCTGCATCACCTCCAACCTGCTGTTGGGGATTGCCTCGTGCGCCAGGTAGGCATGGTCGAGCGGAATGATCCTGTCATGGTCGCCCCAAACGATGAGCGTCGGCATGCGTGCAGCCAGGTAGAGGCGATCGGCGGCGCTCACCGACTGCCCGCCCGGGTCGATCACGGACCGCATCGTACGGATGAAGGCGCGGCGGCTCTCACCTTCCGTTAACGACTTGTAGGAGCGCCACATCTCGACCGCCTCGGCGTTGCGGAAGCCCCGGCCGCCGAAGAACTTGACGACCGAGTCCCCCCAGTTGCCCACGAAGGCTGGGAAGAGAGCCGGCATCACGTACTCAGCCCCGGGCAGGGTGGCGAGACGAAGGATCCAGTTCACCTCGCGGCCCAAGCCCCCGGCGTCGACAAGTACCAGGCGCTCGCAACGCTCGGGGAACTGATAGGAGAACTGCATGGCCACTCCACCACCAAAGGATTGCCCTACCACGGTGGCCCGGTCGGTGCCGAGGAGGTTGAGGAAGTCCCTCATCACGGTGGCGAGGTTGCCGAGCGAGTAGTCGCCGAGAGGTTTTTCCGACGCCCCATGCCCGAGGAAGTCCGGGGCCAACACTGTGTAGTCGCTCTGCAACAGCCTCATGGCGGGCACCCACGTGAGAGAGCTGCCTGCAATGCCGTGGAGCAGCAACAGCACGGGGCCCTGACCACTACGGCGGTAGCCGATCTGGTGGCCATGGATGGAGATGTGTTCGACTGCGAAGTTCTGTGTGGAGGTAGTCTCCTTCATGGGCTCGATCGGTCCTTTGTCCCGGGCACTCCGCCGGACGGACGGAGAGTTGTCACTGTTTCCATCGTCCCTAGTTGGGCTGGCTGCCATTAGGGCCGAAGGACCCAATCCCGTCAACTGCCCGCGTCCTAAGAGCGTGAGGTTGGGGTGTGTCTTTGCGGATACCTGGTTGGAAGACTGCATCGAACCTCCAACATGACGTCGGGTCGCCAGTGTGCACCTCTCTCGACGGTCCGAGTCATGCGCCTATCTGCTTGATGCCCGTGCGAGCGATCGTGAATCCCTCGCCGCTTGCGACGGTGCATGTGATGCCGTTGGTCGTTGAAAGGCACTGGAACGGTCCGGCCCCCGTCGCCGTGCCATACGTGAGTTTCGGTGTATCTAGTCCTGGATTGCCGAGCTCACATTGGCTGCCGGTGCACGTGCTGAGGACACCGGTCGAGGTCATCGTCACCAGCTGAGGAGGGGAGAATGTCACACAGCGCACAGAGTTCGTTGAGGTGACGTCTATGAGGCAGGCGATGTTCCCTGTCGGCGAGATGAACGCGCCGTTCGAGGTTACAGATTGCAAGGGAAATGAGACCATGACGGTCGCCATGCCCGTTACGTCTTCGGCCGCACAGGATGGTGGAGGCGATTGTGCGGCAACTGAGTCCTGGAACTGGTAGGTACCCGGGGCGGTGTAGGTATGAGTGTACGTACGCGTCATATCGAATCGAGCCGTCTGGCCGCACGTGGTCTCCCCGGCGTTTGCCCCGGTGGTCCCACCATCACCGAAGTGGACGCCTTCACCTGACATCACTCCGGGACCCCGGATGACCACGGTAAAAGTCACAGGAGCGCCCGGAGAGACTGGGTTTGGGTTCGCTACGACGCTCACCGAGAGCGACTCGGCCCCTGTTGTCGTCGTGATGGGAGGCGAGGTGGACGTTGTTGTGGGCTGAGTGCCGGTGCTTGAGGTTGACGTGCCCGATGCTGTCGTGGGTGCTCGCTGTCCGCCGCAGGATGCGATGACGACGGTCATCAGCCCGAGAATCACAACGGTGCCACGAAGTCTTCCCATGCGCCACCATGCCTGTGCACCGACCGAACGGAACAGAGTCGAAGGTCACGATGCGGGATCCGCTTCTAGTGTGGACAATTTCGGTTGGCAGGAGCATCCTGCCTAGCTGGCCGTGACGGCAAACGGGCCCCTTCCAGCCGGAGTCCGGTATCCACAAACCGAGCTGGCGCGTGTTGGGCTCCATCGTCGTCCGGAGAGCCGTCAGCGCCCCGCTAGATTCCGAAGATCCGTTTGGCCTCTGACCAGGAATCGAGGAGGAGTCGAGTTTGTCGAGTTTGTCGAGTTCTCTTGGAGCGTGAAGACGGGATTCGAACCCGCGACCCTCACCTTGGCAAGGTGGTGCTTTCCGTCGTTGGGGTCGGGCCTATTCCCCTGCCGTGATGTTCCGTCCAACCCAGTTTCCACCCAGTCCACTCAGTCCGGCCCCGTAGTAGAGCGGTCACTCTCTGTCCTTGGGCCAAGACGCGTCCACTTTTCCGGCGGACCGCGAGTTCCTGCAGTACCTCAAGACAGTCAATCCGTCCTGGACTCCCGACCTCTTCACAATGTACGGATGGGCGTCGGCGGCATTGTTTGTGCAAGCCCTCAAGGCGGCGGGGCCACATCCGACTCGCGGAGCGGTGCTCAGTCAACTGGCCGAGATTACGAGCTTCGATGCGGGAGGTCTTATTGCTCCGGTCAATCCTGCGCAGAAGAAGCCGCCAACTGCGTCGTGAACCTGCAGATTGAGGATGACAAGTACCAACGAGTGGAACCCAAGACCGGCTTTGATTGCAGCAGTACCTTCTTCTGCGCCTCCCAATAGGATCTGTGGTGACCATGGAGAAGCTTCGAGTGTTCCAGTTCGCCACCGGCAACGTCGGCGCCGAAATGGTGGGTCGCATCGTCGACCACCCCGACCTCGAACTGGTCGGCCTCTACTGCTACTCGCCCGACAAGGTGGGCCGTGACGCCGGCGAGATCGTGGGTCTGGACCCCATTGGTGTGATCGCCACGGGTGAGGTGGTCGATGTGCTCGCGGCCAAGCCTGACGTCGTGAACTTCAACGGCGTCTGGCCCGACATCGATTTGTTCACCACGCTGCTCGAGGCCGGTATCAACGTTGTGACGACGTCCGACTGGATCACCGGCTACCACCGCAATCGGAACCATCCCCACCCCTCAGGCCGCAAGCCCACCGAACTCATCGAGGCGGCGTGCCAGCGGGGCGGGACGACCTTTTACGGGACTGGGATGAATCCGGGTCTGGCCCAGATCTTGAGCGTGGTGGCCACGGCGGGCATGGGGCGAGTCGACCACATCACAGTGCTTGAGACGGTCGACGTCTCGTGCCATCACTCGGTCGACACCTGGAAGAACGTTGGCTACGGGCGACCGGTGGACGACCCCGAAGTGCCCGGCCTGCTCGAGACAGGCTGCACGGTCTTCTCCGACTCGATCTATCTGATGGCCGACTGCCTAGATCTCGAGATCGAGGACATCGTGTTCGAGTGCGAGCTGGGCGCCTGCACCGAGGAGATCGACCTGGGCTGGTGGACCCTGCCCAAGGGATCAGTGGGAGGCAGCCTCGCCAAATTCAGGGGGATGACGGGCGGTGAGCCCAAGATCGAGGTGCACCTCGAGTGGCAGATGACCCCCATGACCACACCGAATTGGAAGGTCCAGGGCTGCTATATCACCACCATCGAGGGTGATCCCACCATCATCAACCGCCACATGATCTTCCCCGCCACGGGAAGGCCGCACGGCTCCTGGACGCCGGAGTACTTTGCATCATTGGGGATGACGATCACCGGAATGCCTGCGCTCAACGCCATGCGGGCCGTGTGTGAGGCCAAGCCGGGCCTCCTGACAAGTGCAGATCTCCCGCTTCGGGCCTTCGCCAGCCGGTTCCACGCCGAAGCTGGCGCCCCGGCCGCCGAGTAAGACGATGACCTCTCGGTACCCCTTCCCGGCGTCCCCCAACGGCTGGTTCAGCGTCAGCGCTGGAGTAGACCTGGCACCGGGTGACGTGCGGCCGGTGACGTACTTGGGCCAGGACCTGGTGCTCTTCCGAGGTGACGACGGCATGGCGCGGGTATTCGATGCGCATTGCCCCCACTTCGGCGCCCACCTGGGCGTCGGGGGACGTGTCTGTGGTGACGGGATCACCTGCCCGTTCCACGGGTGGCGGTTCGCCGGAGACGGTCAGCTGGTCGAAGTGCCCGGATTGGACACGACCCCACGGGCGGCGGCGCGAACTTGGCCCGTGTGTGAGCGCAACGGGTGCATCTTTGTCTGGCACCATGCCGACGGCGCCACCCCGACCTACGACATCCTCGGCTATCGACCGGACGAAGCCAGCTGGACGCCCTGGCGACGGAGCACCTACCGGGTGCGGATCCACGTGCAGGAGCTGACCGAGAACATCATCGATCGCGCCCATTTCGCAGCGGTCCACGACATGAAGCGACCGGAGAAGGATCACTTCGAGGTTCGGTTCGAGGGGCCCTCGATGATCGTCGAGCAGAGCCTGAAGGTGACTGCGGTGGATGTCGCGGGTTACGAAGTCCAGACGACGACCACGACCTGTGGTCCGGGAATCGTCGCCGTCGAAGTGAGCCAGGACAACATCGAGATGCTCACCTACATCACACAGACCCCGATCGATGAGGAGCTCACCGAGGTCAGCTTGATCTTTTCGATGAAGACACTGCCCGACGAGAACGCCACCGAGTCGATCAGCGAGTTGAACGACCGGATCACCAATGAGCAGTTCACCCAGGATGTCCCGATCTGGGAAAACAAGGTGTACCGGAAGCGCCCAATGATCACCAAGGTCGACGGCCCGGTCGCGCAGTATCGCCGTTGGTTCCGCCAGTTCTATTCGGACTCGGACGAATTGGAATAGGCGACGCGAGACCGTCGGCCACCGCGCCTGGAGCATTCGTGGAGAGGTTGAAAAACCGCATCTGACCTGCAGCATCTGACCTGCTTCGATGGAGCGGAAGACGGGATTCGAACCCGCGACCCTCACCTTGGCAAGGTGATGCGCTACCGCTGCGCCACTTCCGCGTGGACCACCCATTCTATCGCGCCCAACGACAGCGGAGAGGGGCCACCCGGCCGGCCCCGCTCGCCCATTTGCCAGGCCGGGACAGCCCGCGTCATGCCCGCACCATGCCTGGGTAGATTGCCGTCGTGCGCCAGGACGACACGTCGAGGATCCTGAGCCGCTCCTTCGGCGCCGTCGCGGACGAGTACGACCGGCTCCGGCCCGGTCCCTCGGGTGAGGCGCTCGACTGGCTGATTCCGGAGGGCACTTCTTACGTGCTCGAAATCGGCGCCGGCACCGGCATCCTGACCCGGCTGCTGGCCGAGCGGGTACCCAACGTGACCGCCGTCGAGCCTGACGAACGCATGCGCGGTGTCCTCGTGGCAGGGGACGCACGCGTCGAGGTCCTGGCCGGCCACGCCGAGGAGCTCCCGGCATCCACGTCGTCCTATGACGTCGTCATCGCCTCTTCTGCATGGCACTGGGTCGACGAGGAGCGCGCCGTCCCCGAGGTGGCGCGGGTGCTCAGGCCGGCGGGGCGCCTGTCCCTCGTCTGGAGCGGCCCCGACCGCTCGGTCGACTGGATGCGATCGCTGTGGGCCGGTGGCATCGTCTTCGAGCCCGAGGAACAGGCGGACGTCGACTCGCGCCGCCGCCAACGGCACGCGGTGAACGTCGACATCGGTGGTCAGAGCCCGTTCCTCCAGCCCGAGACCGCCCTCTTCCGCTGGATCCGGCCCATGACCAAGGCCGACCTGATCGCGCTGGCGACGACCTACAGCTCCGTGATCGCCATGGACGAGGCAACACGCCGGCGGCACCTCTCTTCCATGGCCGAGTTCCTCGACTCCCTCCCTGCGTTCGTCGGGACCGACGTCGTCGACGTCCCGATGCGCTCCTACTGTTGGCGGGCAACCAAGCGCTGACCAGGACCGACGGGATCCGTCGACACCCGGGACGATGTGACAAAGGTCCCTGACCAAGCCGAAGATGCTGGCCTACAGTGACCGCATGATCCTCGGTGCACTGCTGGGAGCACTGGTCAACCTCGGTGGGAACGGCCGCTACATCCACTGGGGCTTCATCCAGATCTCCGTCGCCAACCTCGTCATCATCGGCCTGATGGTGGTCGTCTTCGTGCTGGCGATCCTCCTGCCGTTCCCGAAGCGCAAGAGGGACAGCCAATGAGCCTCGACACCGAAGCCCCCGCCACCACGCCGGCCACAAAGGAGTCGAAGCAGTGGACCGCGCGCATGCGCCGTGCGGCCGAATCGGCCTTCCCGCCGGACCAGCTCCTCCCCGACCGCCAGCCCGCATACATGGCCTCGTGGATCTACGTCTTCGGCGTGCTGACTGTCGTCAGCCTGGCCTGGGTCATCATCACGGGCTGCGTCCTCGCCATCATGGGCCCGAGCTGGTGGCACGTGTCCACCACCGGGCACTTCGTGAACTCCCTGCACCTCTGGAGCGTCGAAGCCATGTTCTTCTTCATGGTGATCCACCTGTGGGGCAAGTTCTTCATGGCGGCCTGGCGCGGGAACCGCCGTCTCACGTGGGCCAGCGGCGTCGTCGCCTTCCTGGTGTCCGTGCCCGCCGCCTTCACCGGCTACATCTCACAGCAGAACTTCGACTCCCAGTGGATCTCGACGCAGGCCAAGGACGGCATCAACGCCACCGGCGCCGGGGCCGTCTGGAACGTGCTCAACTTCGGCCAGATGTTGATGTGGCACATCGTGCTGCTGCCCATCGGGATCGTCATCATCGTCGGGTTGCACGTGCTGCTCGTGCGGCGACACGGCATCGTCCCTCCCTTCGAGGTGGGTGGCGACCACTCCGAAGCGGCGGTCGCAACCCCCGCTGAGGAGCCCGCGTGAGCCCGCGCACCAAGAAGGCGCGCCGCTTCAAGCCGGATCGCGACGTCAAGGAATGGAAGGGCGGCTACGTCCCCTACGACATCCTGAAGGAGGCCTTCGTCGCCTTCCTCGCCGTCGCCGTGCTCATCGTGCTCCTGGCCGTCGTCTTCTCCTCTCCTGATGACCCGTCCGTCACGCTCAAGCGGTGGTCGGCACTCAACCCGGTCGACTTCGCCCAGACGGCCATCACCGAGCTGGACGGGACCAGCGGCACCGCCTCCTACGGGCCGCCCTACAACGCGACGCCGGATGTCGCGCAGCACATGGGCTTCTTCGAGCCAGACCAATGGTTCGGCGTCCACCAGCCCATCGACACCGCCAAGGACTTCGTCATCGGACCCCTGCGGACCCTGCCCAGCCAGCCAGCAATCCAGAGAGCCATTGACGTCTACCAGAGCGCGTCGCCGGCCCAGCAGAGCGCGTGGACCACCGCCTACGAGAAGGCCGTCGCCAACGCGACCGCGGTCAACGGCCACCTCCGCGTCCCCCCGGGACGCTACGGTCCTGTCGGCGTCATCATCGGCTCGCTGACGGCCATGGCTCAGACCGGCGGCCTCGACGGCACGCTGCTCAGCGAGGGTCAGTTCTACAACACCGACTACACCAAGCCGCTGCTCTTCCTCGCCGACGGCACCTACCTGGAGAACCTGGCCGGCGCCCAACACCTCCAGGGCACCCAGTGGGGCATGATGAACGAGACCGGGAACTACCCCGGACAGGCGTGGCTGTGGCTCTACACCATGTGGTACCAGGTGTACCCGATGAATCAGTCGTCCAACGCCGACCTCGAGGTGTGGGTCATCATGATGGTGCTCTCAGCCGGGTTGATCTTCCTCCCCTTCATCCCGATCCTGCGCTCCATCCCCCGCTGGACCCGCGTCTACAAGCTGATCTGGCGGCGGCACTACCGGGAGCTCGCGGGCACGTAACACCCGCGTTCCTGTGAATCGTCACCTGATCGTCAAGTGACTCCTTCCAGGCCCCTACGTGATTCTGCGCCCACCCACAGGTCCCGGGCGCAGCCTGTGCGGTGCCGGCCCGAATGGGCGGGTGCAGGACACAAACGAAAGGCCTCCCACCCATGAAGATCCGCCTTCGCACTGCGCTTGCCACCGGCGCACTGGCTTCCGGCCTCCTGGCCGGCGGCGCCCTCGTCGCCAGCGCCGCCACGACCTCGAGCACGACAGGCAACTCGGGGGCGACTGCCACTTCGAATTCGTCGAGCTCGGGCTCCTCGACGACCACTCCGTCGACGACGACCCCGTCGACGAGCACCGGGAACTCCGGATCGGGCAGTACCAGCTCCGGCTCGTCCGGCTCCTCGGGCTCCTCCTCCGGCTCGAGCAGCACGTCGGGCTCCGGCTCGACGAAGAACTGCCCGAACATGGGCGGCTCCGGTAGCCACCCCGGCACGCCACCTGCGGGATCCGGCACCACCGCACCCACCGCCCCGAGCTCGGGGTCGACCTCCGGCTCGTAGCTTCAGCCCCGCCTTCGTCCCCCCTCCCCCGCCTCCCACAGAGGAAGGGCATTGCGGGTCCTCTCCCCCCGGCCCGCAATGCCCGCCTCTCGGGCCCCGCCGCGAGGCTCAGGCCGTCGCCCCCTGGGCGTCGAGCGCGCACCCGGCGAGCTCGCCGAGCGCGTCGTCGAGGTGCACGGCCAGCTGGTCGAGCTCGGGCAGCAGCTTGCGGCAGGCCAGCAGCCCGAAGTGGACCCGGTCGAGATACGAGAACACCGTGACGTTGATCCCGATCCCCTCGGCGATCGGCCCGACCGGATACATGTCGACGATACGGCTCCCGGCACAGAACAGGGAGAATTCGGGGCCCCGCACGCTCGAGACGGTGACGTTGAACGGGGGCCGGACCTTGTCGAAGAGGCGTGTCCCCGCCATGGCACGCGCCAATCGGGTCGTCAGTGCGGGAAGGGCGAGCTGGGCCAGGTCGCCCACGAAGCGGCCCCGGTGCAGCTTCTCCTGCTCCTTGGCGACGCGTGATGACTCCGAGATGGCATCGAGCCGGAGCACCGGGTCGTCGATGTCGCTCGCCAGCGAGACGAGCATGCCCGAGACCTGGTTCCCCAGCTCCTCTCCCTGCCCCGCAGGCCGCGTCGAGACGGGAACCATCGCCACCATCGACTGCTCGGCTTCCTCGCCGCGGGCCTCGAGCAGCCGGCGCAACCCGCCCGAGACCACCGCCAGGATGACGTCGTTCACGGTCGCCTCGAACGACTGGCCCACCAGCTTCACATCCTCCAGCGGCACCGTGAGCGACGCGAACCGCTTCCGGTTGGACACCGCGCCGTTGAACGACGTCTTGGGGGCGGTGAAGAAGCCCGGCGGCGGATCCTCACCGCGTCCCACCAGCTCGCGGTTGTGCATCCCGAGGTCCGCCACCGCGTCCACGCCGGCCGAGATCGTGCTCAGCGCGTCACCCGGTTGGCGCGCCAGTGAGGACACCGCGTGGCGCAACATCTGCGTGTTGGACGGCAACGGCGCCGGGTCCCACTTCGGTGGGAGCGCCACGACCCGCGACCTCGGGTTGAAGTCCAAGAAGGCCGCCAGCACGGACGCGCCGCTGACCCCGTCGAGGATGGCGTGGTGCACCTTGGCGATCAGCGCCGTGCGTTCGTCCGCCAGCCCCTCGACCACGTGCATCTCCCACAGCGGGCGGTCGGGGTCGAGCTGGCGGGTCATCACGGAGGCCACGAACGCATCGAGCTCCGCCTTCCCCCCGGGCGAGGGCAGGCTGGCCCGGCTCAGGTGGTCGTCGAGCTCGAAGTCGGGGTCCTCGACCCAGACCGGGTGGTGCAGGCCGAAGGGCACCCGGATGGCCCGCTGCCGCAGCGGGGCGATGAGGTGGAGCCGCTGTTCGATGACGCGGCGGATCTGCGCATAGCGGGTCGACGGCGAGAAGAGCGAGCGCGTCCCCTCCGGAGGGTCGAGCAGCAGGGCGACGCCCACGTGCATGGGCGTCGTGGGCGTCTCCAACGAGAGGAAGGCGGCGTCCATGCCGACCAGCGATTGCATCGACACCTTCTTACCCTCTCGGCGGGGCTCCGTCACCTGCCCGTGTGCCCGAAGCCGCCATCACCCCGGTGTGACACGCCCAGGCCGTCCTCGGGCACGAGGTCGAACGCGGCCTCCTCCACCCGTACCAGCACGAGCTGGGCGATTCGATCGCCCCGGCTGACCGCGTAGTCGTGCTCGGGATCGTGGTTCACCAGCACGACCTGCACCTCGCCCCGGTAGCCCGCGTCGATGAGCCCGGGCGCGTTCAGGCAGGTGACGCCGTGGCGCACCGCCAGCCCGCTGCGCGGGAGCACGAGTCCCGCATGGCCCGGGGGAATGCCGATGGCCACGCCGGTGGGGACGATGGCGCGACCCCCGCGGCAGGCCAGCACCACATCGGTCCGGGCGAACAGGTCCGCACCGGCGTCGCCCTCGCGTGCGTAGCCGGGCACCGGGAGGGTGGCGTCGAGCTGATGCAGGGGCACGCGCAGCATCGCCGGACATTACAGGGCCGTGCCCCCATGGCCCCGCTCCGGAGGGCGACCGATAACATGCCCGCGCATGCTGGCCTGGATGGATCTCGAGATGACGGGGCTCGATCCCGCCCGCCACACGATCGTCGAGATCGCCTGTCTCGTCACCGACGACGACCTCGGCGTCGTGGAGGAGGGCCCCGACCTGGTCGTGCACGCCACGCCCGAACAGGTCGCAGAGATGGACGACTTCGTGCGTTCCATGCACGCGCGCTCGGGCCTGCTGGCCGACATGGAGGCGTCGACGCTCAGCCTGGCCGACGCCGGGGCACAGACACTGGAGTTCCTGAAAAAGCACATCCCCGAGCCCCGCACCGTTCCCCTGGCGGGGAATTCCATCGGGACCGATCGGCGCTTCCTGGCCAGGTTCCTGCCCGAGATAGAGGACTACCTTCACTACCGCTCCGTCGACGTCTCGACGGTCAAGGAGCTCTGCCGTCGTTGGCGGCCCGAGGTCTACAAGGCGGCCCCCGTCAAGAAGGGGGGCCATCGGGCACTGCAGGACATCCGGGAGAGCCTGAGCGAGCTGGCCTACTACCGTGCGGCCCTCTTCGACGGGCCCGGATCGACCGAGGAGGACGGGAAGTGAGCGACGCCGCTACCGACGAACCGACGATGTCCATGGGCGAGGCCAACGCTGCGCTCACGGCCCCAGGCCAGCTCTTCGAGATGGAGGAGCGGGACATCCGCGGGGTGCCGACGCGGACCTGGAAGCACGCGCCACCGTCGCTGCGTGCGGTCATCGACATGTCGCTCGCTCACGGCGACGCCACCTTCCTGGTCTACGAGGACGAGCGGACCACCTTCGCCGAGAACTACCGCATCGCCTGCACGCTCGCGCACCGGCTCCGCTCCACCTTCGGCATCGCCCAGGGCGACCGTGTCGCCATCATCATGCGCAACCTGCCCGAGTGGATCATGGCCTTCTGGGGGGCCACCCTCGCAGGGGCCATCGTCGTGCCGCTCAATGCATGGTGGAGCGGCGAGGAGCTGCGCTACGGGCTCGAGGACTCCGCATCGAAGGTCGCCTTCGTCGACAGCGAGCGGGCGGAACGCATCCGGCCCGTTCTCGGCGGCCTGCCCGAGCTCGCGGCGGTCGTGGTCGCCGACGAGCACCGGACCGCGCACGAGGCTCCCTTGTCCGTCCGTGAGCCGGGACCGGACACACCAGTGGCCGAATGGCCGTTCCCGTTGGCTCTCGGTGCCGTGGATGAGGCCGCCTCGCCCCCCGAACTCACGATCGACCCGGAGGACGACGCCACCATCTTCTACACGTCGGGCACCACCGGTCGGCCCAAGGGCGCGGTGGGCACGCACCGCAACATGTGCACCAATCTCATGAGCCTCTTCTTCATCAACACCCGCGGTTCCATGCGCTTCGGGAGCCCGGCCCTGGAGTCGACGGTCGAGAAGACGCAGCCGGCCTTCCTGCTCTCGGTGCCCCTCTTCCACGCGACCGGGTGCCACTCGGTCATGGTCTCGAACATCGCGGCCGGCGGGAAGATCGTGATGATGCACCACTTCGACCCCGAGCGGGCGCTCCAGCTGATTGCGCGCGAGCAGATCGGCACCTTCGGCGGCGTGCCGGCCATGGTCATGCAGGTGCTCGATTCGCCCAACTTCTCGAAGTACGACACCTCCTCCATCCGCGGCGTGTCCTACGGGGGTGCCCCGGCCCCGCCCGATCTCGTGCGGCGCATCCGCGAAGCATGGCCGATCGGGCAGCCCTCCAACGGCTACGGGCTGACGGAGACCTCCTCGGTGACCTCCATGAACGCCGGCGCTGACTACGTGGCCAAGCCCGAGAGCGTCGGGCCGCCGGTGCCCGTCTGCGACGTGGCCGTGCTGCCGGAGGACTTCTCGGGCACCGAACCCGACGACACGGTGCCCCGCGGGCCCGACGTGCGGGGCGAGCTGTGGATCAAGGGCCCCAACGTCGTGCGCGGCTACTGGAACCGCCCGGAGGAGACGGACAAGACGTTCTCCCGGGGCTGGCTCCACACCGGCGACGTCGCCCGCCTCGACGAGGACGGCTTCATCTACATCGTCGACCGCGCCAAGGACATGATCATCCGCGGTGGCGAGAACGTGTACTCGGTGCAGGTCGAGGCCGCACTCTTCGAGCACCCCGCCGTGGCGGACTGCGCCGTGATCGGCGTCCCGGAGCCGACCCTCGGCGAGGAGGTGGGCGCGGTGGTCGTGCTGCGACCAGGCGCCAAGGTCACCGCGGACGAGCTCGCGCTGCACGTGAAGGCGCGCCTGGCGGGGTTCATGGTCCCGACCCACGTCTGGTTCCGCTCCGAGCCGCTGCCGCGCAACCCGCAGGGGAAGGTGCTCAAACGAGAGCTGCGCGACGAGCTGGTCGGCCCACCGGCCTGACGGCTCGGCCGTCAGGCGCCGTCGGGCTCCCGGCCCGTGAGCCCGAGCAGGCGGTCGAGCAGGGGGGCCTCCTCGGGCACCGCGACGGCAGCCGGGAAGACCCCGATGGTGCGCCACTCCTCCGCATGGGGGCTCACCTCCTCCCAGATCCCCTGCACCAGCTCGGGTGACAGGTCCGGGTCGACCCCGATGGCGCGGGCGATGTCGTGGGCCCGCAGCGCGCGGAACGAGTTGATCTGCCAGAAGTACTCGCGCACCGTGTAGTCGCCGAAGGAGAGGTGCGCCACGGCATCGAGATCCGTGACGGCGGATGCCGCCGAGCAGGCGTCGGCCACGATGGCCTCGAAGCGCCCGAGCGGGTCGTCGCCCAGGAGGTCGCCGTCGAACTTCGCGGACCCCGCCTCCTCCATCGTCCGGCCGGCCAACGTGTCGGGCACCCAGGCGTCGTCGTAGGCGTGGTAGTTCACGACGCTGCGCAGGGTCGGGGGCCCCCCGCCTCCCCGCATGGCGAAGTTCGGGGGCATCGTCATGTCCCACTGCTCGGGCCTGATGCGGGACACGACCGCGGCCAGGGCCTGATCGGCCAGGACGAACACCTCTGCTTCGTTCACGGGTCCTCCCCTTCGATGGTCGACGGCGCAGTGGCGCCGGTGTGATTGTGCCCCGGGGCTGTGACCTCGCACGCCGCAACCAAGACGAGCGGACGCGAACATGCCGGCCCGGGGGCCGGCACGTTCGACGGATTCGGGAGGGCGACCGCTGTCGCCCGGTTCCTAGCGGTTGGGCTGGGGCGTCACCCGCAGGTACGGCTTGAGGGCCTTCCAGCCCTTGGGGAAGCGCTCCTTGGCCTCGTCGTCGCTGACCGCCGGAACGATGATGACGTCGTTGCCTTCCGTCCAGTTGACCGGCGTTGCCACCTTGTAGTCGGCCGTCAGCTGCAGCGAGTCCAGCACCCGGAGGATCTCGTCAACGTTGCGGCCCGTCGAGGCGGGGTAGGTCAGCGTGAGCTTGACCTTCTTGTCCGGCCCGATGATGAAGACCGAGCGCACCGTCAGGGTGTCGCTCGCGTTGGGGTGGATCATGTCGTAGAGGTCCGCCACCTTGCGGTCCTCGTCGCCGATCAGCGGGAAGGCCAGCGCAGTGCCCTGGGTCTCCTCGATGTCGCCGGCCCAGCCCTTGTGGGACTCGACCGAGTCGACGGAGAGGCCGATGAGCTTGGCGTTTCGCTTGTCGAACTCGGGCTTGGCCTTCGAGAACGCACCCAGCTCGGTGGTGCAGACCGGGGTGAAGTCCTTGGGGTGGGAGAAGAGGATGCCCCAGCTGTCCCCGAGCCATTCGTGGAAATTGATGGTGCCGTCGGTGGTGTCGGCGGTGAAGTCGGGAGCGGTGTCCCCGAGTCGTACTGCCATGTCTCCTCCTGTAGTCGTGACGATCTCTACTGAGGCAGAGACCTTACCGGGTGCTCTGGCAATTGTCGACATGATTGGTCATATTTATGCCGTCCAGGGCGGGAACCCGAAAAGTGCCTTCCACCAGGGTATCGATCCCGCGCTGATGTGCGGGTGGTCGGTCCGGTCGTGCCAGAATGCCCCCATGGAGGACACCCCGTACGACGCCGGGCCGGCCGAGGGGACCTACGTGCCGTACCGCGCCGACACCCTGGTGGTCGAGCACGACGGCCCGGTGACGGTGGTCACGATCAACCGGCCCGAGCGGCGCAATGCGGTCGACAGCGTCTGTGCCGACCAGCTCCGCCAGGCCTTCTTGGCCTTCGATGCCGACGAGGAGCGCTCGGTGGCCGTCCTCACCGGATCGCAGGGGTCCTTCTGTGCGGGCGCCGACCTCAAGGCCGTGGCCGAGGGGGACAGGCGGCCCATCCCCGACCACGGGCCCGGGCCGATGGGACCGACCCGGCTGACCCTGTCCAAGCCGGTGATCGCCGCAGTGGAGGGGTACGCGGTCGCAGGCGGGATCGAGCTGGCGCTGTGGTGCGACCTGCGGGTGGCGGCCGGCGACGCGATCTTCGGGGTGTTCTGCCGCCGCTTCGGGGTGCCGCTGTGCGACCTGGGCACGGTGCGCCTCCCCCGCATCGTCGGGCACGGCCGCGCCATGGACCTGATCCTCACCGGACGTGCCGTGGCGGCCTCCGAGGCGCTGGGGATGGGCCTCGTCACCCGCGTCGTGCCACCCGGCGAAACGCTCGGTGCCGCCCGTGCCCTGGCCCACCAGCTGGCCGCGCTCCCCCAGATCTGCCTGCGCTCGGACCGGATGAGCGCGTTGGAGCAATGGGGGCTCACGGAGGAGGACGCCGCACTCGGGGAGGCGCGGCGAGGCCGCGATGTCATCCGCAGTGGCGAGACGCTCGAAGGAGCGGCCCGCTTCGCAGGAGGTGCCGGCCGGGGTGGCCTTGCGCTCGACTGACCAAGAGGGGGACGGGCCCGGTTCGAACGGGCGCCCGACGGTCGCGGCCTTCGACTTCGACGGCACGCTCACCGACGCGGGCAGCGTCTTCCCGTTCCTGGTCGGCCTGCGCGGCCTCTGGCCCGTCCTGCGGGCCGTCACCGCACTCTCCCCCGGGCTCCTGCACGCCGCCATCGCGGGAGGGACCGTGGCCGACCAGGTGAAGGAGAAGCTCTTCACGCGCCTCCTCGGCGGCCTCCCGGTCGACGAGGTCGACCGCAGTTCCGCGACCTTTCGCGCGCCGGCACGTGGAGCGCCACCTGCGCGGGGACGTCGGCCGGCGGCTCGAGTGGCACCGTCGGCAGGGCCACCACGTCGTGATCGTGTCGGCATCGCCGGAGTGCTACGTGAGCCCGGCCGGCAGGGAGCTCGGAGTCGACGGTGTCGTGGCCACCCGGCTGGCCGTCGGCGGTGGCGGGCTCCTCACCGGCGGTTACGAGGGCAAGAACTGCCGGGGGGCCGAGAAGTACGCCCGCCTCGTCGTCCACCTCCGCGCCCAGGGCCTGCTGTCGAACAACGGCGGCGAGCAACCCATCCTGTGGGCCTACGGCAACAGCCGGGGGGACCTCCGGTTGCTCAACGCGGCCGACCATGGCGTCGATGCCGGCCGGCTCGGTCCGTTCGGAAGCCTGCGCCGCTTCCCCCGCCTGGCCGAGGTGGCGGCCTCAGCCGGGGGTGGCGGCGATGCCGACCACGTGGCCTGAGTAGCCGCTGACCGCGGTGGTCACGTCACCGAAGTACGGCGCGTCGCCGTAGGCGAAGGCCTGGCCACTGCCGTCGACGGCGTCGAAGCCCCGCCCGCTGAAGTCGGGGATCATGGCGGTCATCGGGCTGGCCACGTTCGACAGGGAGCCCGACGTCATGGATACCGCCGGGGCGTCGCCGAAGTTGTGTGGCGTGCCGTTGGCCTCCAGCATGTAGTACCCGCCGCCGTCGGCCGAGGGCGCGACGCCGACGATCGGCGTGGGCGGCGGGTTCGAGCCGAGCGAGCCGTGGAACTGGGCGTCGCCGTAGGCGAAGATCCCCCCATCGGAGGCGATCAGCCAGTAGCCGCCCCCGTCGTGGGTCGGCACCATCCCGATCACGGGCTTGTTGAGGATCAGGCTGCCCGTGCTCCCGAAGAAGGGGGCGTCGCCGTAGGCGAAGATCCCTCCGTCGGAGGCGACCAGCCAGTAGCCGGCGCCGTCAGGCGTCACCGCCATCCCCACCATGGGCCGGTTGAGGTGGATGCTGCCCGTGCTGCCCAGGAACGTTGCGTCACCGAAGCTGAAGATGCCGCCGTCCGATGCCACTTCCCAGTACCCGCCGGTGCCGTGGGCCGCCATCCCCACCACAGGCTGGTTCAGCACCATGCCCCCCGTGCTGCCCCAGAACCGCGCGTTCCCGAAGCTGAACACGCCGCCGTCGGTGGCGTTGATCCAGTAGCCGCCGACGCCGCCATTCCCGACCGCGCTCCCTCCCGGGAGGTTGCCCAGCTGGGCGGGGCCGTAGTAGTGGTCCACGATCTGCGCGTAGGTCCAGTTCCCGTCGCCGTGGTCCTGCCCGATGGCGTACCCCAGCGCACCCCACTGGCCCATCCCGATGCCGTGACCCCAACCCTGGCCGCTGATGGAGACCGTGCCGCCGCTGGTCGAGGTCACGCTGAAGAGATCCGACTTGAGGTTGAGATCGACGTAGAACTCGGTGCCGGGGATCGTGATGGTCTGCGCGCTGCCCTGGATCGTGATGGTGTCCACCCTCCCAAAGAGGGCATCGAAGGGATGGCCGGGATCGGCGGTCGAGGCGGGGAACCCGGTGAACGTGCCGATCTGGGGCCACGCGGCCTGAATGGCTCCGTAGCTCACCGAGCTCGTCCACTGGTGGTTGGGGTTGCAGGCGCCAGAGATGCACACTGCGTCACCGTCGTCGGGCACTGCGGTGAATGGCGATTGCTGGTTGGAGCTCGAGGTGTAGCCCCCGGTCGACGCGGAGTATTCCGTGGTCGCAATCTGACCGCTGGGCATGACCATCACCTGGCCCGCGGTGTCGTCGGCCGCGGCCACACTGGTCGCGGTCTCGTACTCGGTGCCACGGTAGGTCTGACAGGTGAGATCGCAGGTGTCGGCATAGCCGCCGTAGCCGCCCAGGTTGGCCAGGACGTAGGAACGGACGGCCACGGCCTGGGCCTCGAGCTCCTGGAAGCCCCAACTCATGCCCTGGGGGCCGGCACCACCGAGACTGCCCCAGCCCGACGGCGATTCTCCCGGCACCGTGTCCGCCACATACTGCTCGAGCGGCACCGTGTTGACCGTCCGCGCCTGACCGAGCGAGTTGTAGAGCGCTGTCAACGTCCCGCGCACGATCGGGCTGTAGCTCGCAACGCAGAGCTCGAGGAGTCCGCCGCTGACCGGTGAGGCCGTCGGCGTGGTCTGAGTGGTCAGTACCTGGGTCCACGGGCCGGCACACCCCGGACCGGTGTCGACCGCCCACGTCCCCGCGGTCTGGCGGAACCGAACGGCAGGGGCGTTGGAAACTCCCGGTCCCGACACACCGCCCAACGACTCCGCGATGACATCGAGGCCGTTGTTCTCGGTCATGGCAATCCGCACGTTGGTCCCATCACCCGGCAAGGCATGCGCGCGCGAAGCCGGGAGGAGTGGCACCGACGCCCGGTTGGGAGCAGAGAGGTCGGCCGCCGCGGGAGAAGCCGGGCCGAACAAGGCGGCGGGCACCACGAAGGTGAACGACAGGACGATCGAGGCCAGCGCCACCGAACCGCGCCGACGCAGGAGACCGGGGCGCGCGACATGCGTTCCGAACAGCACGATGTGGCGATGCTACTGCCGCGACCTGGGCAATTTCGTGCATGGGCGGCGCAATCGGGGTGCGCAGGGCGCCGGTACACTGCACGGCCGTGCGGGTCGACCAGGTCATACCGTCGCTCGCCAGCCGCGACGCTATCGGGGTGCACACGCTGAACCTGCGCGACGGGTTGCGCGCCGTCGGGATCGAGTCGGACGTCTTCTACGGCAGCTTCACCCCCGATGTGCAGCACGAGGGGCGCCCGGTCATTGAGCTCGGGCGGTCGGGCCGTGACCGTTGGCTCCTGTACCAGGCGTCCATCGGGAGCCCCGTGTACGACATCCTCGCCGCGCGTGCGGAGCCCAAGCTGGTGAACTACCACAACATCACGCCGGCCGACCTTTTGCGCGCGTGGGAACCGGCGGTCGCCTACGAGGCGGCACTGGGGCGTTCGCAGCTGGCTCGCTTGGCCCCCCAGAGCCGTTTCGCCGTGGCCGACTCCGCCTTCAACGAGTCCGAGCTGCATGCCCTCGGCTACCAGGGCACCGCAGTGGTGCCGCTGCTGATCGACATGCACGCGAAGAGCGACGCCCCCGACCACGAACTGGCGGCGTCGTTGGCCCGCCGCAAGGAGCGCGACGGCGGCGCCGATCTCCTCTACGTGGGGAAGATCTCGCCCCACAAGGCCCCGCACGACCTGGTGAAGATGCTCGACGTCCTTCGCCGCGTCTACGACCCGGCGGCGCGCCTGCACCTCGTCGGCTCGCCCCTAGGCGTGACATACGAGCCGGCGCTGCGGGCGTTCATCACCGACCTCGGCCTCGACGACGTGGTCAACCTCGCCGGCTCGGTGAGCGGGGCGGAGCTCGAGGCCTACTTCCAGGCGGCCGACGTCTTCGTCATGGCGTCGGACCACGAGGGCTTCTGCGTGCCGCTGGCCGAGGCGATGGGGCACGGCGTCCCCATCGTCGCCTTCGGCGTCACCGCGGTCCCCGAGACCGTGGCCGGCGCCGGGCTCGTCCTGCCCGACAAGGCCGCCGTGCCGTTCGCGGCGGCCGTCGGGCGCGTGCTCCAGGACGCGAACCTGCGAGAGGTCCTGGCGGACGCTGGCCGCGTCCGTGCCGCCGGATTCGACCTGGCGGCCTCGACCCGGCGCTTCGTCGCCCTCGTCCAGCAGGCCGTCGGCGCCTCTTGACCGGTCTTGACCCGGTCTTGACCCGGCGCTGATCTGCCGGGCCGCTCAGGCCCCGAGCGCGGTGACCAGGTCCACCGCCCGGTCGCCTGCGGAGGGTAGGTCCAGGTCGGCGACGCGGCGCGCCGCCGTGGCGGCCAGCGAGGCACGGAGGGCGTCGTCGCCCAGCACCCGGGCCACGGCGCCGGCGAGTGCCCAGGGGTCGGTGGCATCGACCAGCAGGCCCCCGTCGCCCACGACCTCGGGGAGGGCGCCGACGGTATTGGCGACGACCGGCAGGCCGACCGTCATGGCCTCGATCACGGGAACCCCGAAGCCCTCGTGCTGCGAGCTGACCACGAGGACGTCGGAGCCCGCCAGCGCGGCCAGGAGGTCGGCGTCACTGAGGGCGCCGCTGAACGTCACGGCGCCGTGCAGGCCCATCTCGTCGACGAAGCGGTGCAGCGCGGCGGTATAGGGCGGCAGGACGGGCCGCCCCACCACCTGGAGCGTCGCTGCCGGATCGTGGTGCCGCCTGGCCACCAGGAGCGCCATGACGGCGAACTCGATGCCCTTGTTGGGGGCGAGGCGCCCGACGCTGACCCAGCGGGCCCCGGCGGCGGCGCGGGAGGCGGTCGTTCGGGTGGGTCCGGTGGGGTGGGCGGGCGCCATGGCGGCCGGCGGGACCACCGCGGTGTGGCCGAACCCAGCCTCGCGCAGCTCGGACTCGTTGAAGGCGGAGACGGCGAGGCCCAGAGTCGCGCGCGACGCCAACTCGCGCAGCTCCATCTGGGCGCGGAGCTGGTGGCGGGCCATCCCGTTGTCCCACGACGCGTACAGGTGGGGCGGCGTCACGTTGTGGTAGTTCACGACGAGCGGCTCGGGTCGGCCCCGGAGGAAGGTGGCGATGGCCGACGCGGTGGCGAACTGATAGATCAGCACGTCCCCGCGCTCGGCCTCGTCCGCGTAGCCGGCGTACGGGCGCGTCTCGGACTCTGTGTCGGGGTCCACCAGCTCGACGTAGATGTGGGACTTGATGCCGCGGTCCACCATGACCTCGCGCAGGCGCAGCGTGTGCCGCCCCACTGCGTCGGAGCGGTGCAGCATCGGGACGAATTGGTGGACGGCGCTCATGGCGCCGCCGCTCCCGGCTGTGCCAAGGGGGCCAGAAGGCTGACGAAGCGGTCCGCTGCCGACGGGAGGTCGAGCTCTGCCAACCGCCGGTGCGCGGCCTCCGCCATGGCGGCGCGACGCGGCGCGTCGGCCAGCAGGTCCGCGACGGAGGCGGCCAGCGTGTAGGGGTCCTTGTCCGAGACCAGGGTCCCGGCGTCGCCCAGCACCTCGGGCAGCGCCCCCTGGTCGAAGGCGACGACCGGCAGGCCGGCCGCCATCGCCTCGACGACGGGGACGCAGAAGCCCTCGTGTTCGGACGTGACGACGAGCACGTCCGCGTTGGCGTAAGCCGACGCGACGGTGGCGTCGGAGGCGTGGCCGGCGAAGGTCACGGCACCCGAGAGCCCCATCTCGGCAACGTAGCGGTGCAGTGCAGCGACGTAGGACTCCGTGGCGGGCTTCCCGATGACCTCCAAGGTGGCGCCAGGGTCGCCGTGGGCCCGCGCGACGGCCAGCGCTGCGATGGTGCTCTCGAGCGCCTTGTTCGGCGACACCCGCCCGACGGCCAACCAGCGCGCTCCCTGTCCCGCCGGTCGTCCCACGGACGAAGCGGCGCCGGGCTCGGCCGCGGGTGGGGCCGTGGGCGACGCTGTAGTTGTGGCTGTGGCGGCTGTGGCTGTGGCTGTGGCATCGAGCGCGGCCGACGGCGGGATCACCGCCGTGGCGGCGAACCCCGCACCCGCCAGGTGCGCCTCGTTATAGGCGGAGTCGGCCACGGCGAGGGTGGCGCGCGGCGCGAGGAGACGCAGGTCCCCCTGGGCGCGCAGCTGGCCCAAGGCGAGGTGGTTGTCCCAGGGCGCCATCAAGTCGGGCGGCGTGATGTTGTGGTAGTTGACCACCAGGGTCTCGGACCGGCCGGCCAGCCACGGGGCCATGGCCGACGCCGTCGCGAACTGGTAGACGACGACGTCGCCCGGCTCGGCCTGCTCGGGGTAGGAGAGAACGGGCACCGTCTCCCCCGCCGTCTCCGTCTCCACCGTGTCGACGTAGATCTCGGAACGGAACCCCCGGGCACGGGTCGCGTCGCGCAACCGGAGGGTGTGCCGGCCCACCGCGTCGCCACGGTGCAGGACAGGGACGAAGTGGTGGATCCCGCTCACGAGGGGGTGGCTGCCGCCAAGGCGAACCGCCTGTCGTCTACCCCTGCTCCCTCGAGGGGCGCCACCTCGACGAACCCGGCCCGGCCCAGGAGCAGTTCCCAGGTCATTGCATGCAGGGGCCGGCCCTCGACGAGGTCGGTCGCAGGTGGCTCCCTGGTGTCGGCGGTCCCCCCGAGCTCCGAGACGACGACGAGCGGTGCATCGAGCGCGAGGGTGCGCCGGCACTGCGCCAGCAAGGGCAGCAGCGCGTGGAGAGGCAGGCGGTCGACCACCCCGCTGAGCACGATGCCTCCTAGCGAACCGGCCGGTCGGCTCGTCAGGTGTTCCGAGGCCTCGCTGATGGTCACCGGCCGGCCGCGCTCGAGGGCACGCAGGGCTACCGCCCCCCTGGGCTCCACCCCGTGCGCTGCGGCGCCACGGCCGGCCAACGCGTCGAGGAGACCTCCTTCCCCGCAGTCGGCATGCACCAGGTCGCCCCCCGGGGTGCGCGCGAGCAGATGGGCCGAGACCGGGCCGACCCAGGGGCCGAGCTCACGGGCGGGGACGAGCCAGGCCGCCCCCTCCACCGGCCTGTCCTCGGCGGCGAGTCTGGCCTCGAGCGTGGCGACACGGGCGGAGAGGAAGCGGAAGGCCTCGACTACGTGCCCCATGGCCTCCTCGAGCTCCGTCTTCTCCCCGGGTACCGGCTGCTCTTGGTGCCTCCGCCGCACCCGCAGGCGACCGGCTCGTCCCTGCCGGCGCTCGCCGGTGGCCCTCTCGGACGCCAGCGCGTCCGAGAGGGCGGAGGCGCCGGGATGGTACGGGCCATAGCGATCGCCCAGATGCGTGAACGCCGCCAGGAAATTCCATGCGTCGCTCCCCTGCGGCGCCAGGCGTGCGAACGCGTCGCGCAGGGCCTGCGCGGCCCGGACCTCGTCCGCATCACCGACCCTTGGCACCGCGTCGTCACGGCCTTCGGCGTCTGCAGGACCGGCATCGCCGATTGGGGGGGGAGTGGCGGGCACGGCGATCGATGCTACCGGCGATGCGTCACACGGTCGGCTGTCACGGTGCCCACACTCGGTGCCTCGAGCAACCACGTTCGGCCGGCTGAGGACGGAAAGGGCGGAACGTGGGGTACACGGTCATGCTCAAGACACGAACGGTTCTCGCATGCATCTTCGCCGCAATGCTGCTGCTCGCTCTGGTTCGCGACGTCGGACGGGTCTGATGTTCCCCAGGGCCACCCGGAGCCTCCCCGGGGACCACCCCGCACGGCAGCCGGCGCCGTCTTCTGAACTATAAGCGGTGACATTTATAGTTCTCAAAACCGCCGGAGGCCTTCCGGCGAGCGGATGGGATGGGGTCAGTCGGTCGGGGGGCACCCGGTGTCTTAGAGTGACGCCCCATGTTCAGGCGACGTGACACCCCGAGGCACGGCCCGGCCGGCGTGGACCCGGGCCACGCGGCGGGCCTCCCGGCGGCACGGACCCCTCTCCTGCCGACCTACCCCCCGAAGGACTACCTGGGCCAGCTCGACCCGGCCTTCCAGGCGTCGCTTTCGAAGCGGCGCGAGGGAGCTGACCTCGACGACTTCGTCTGGTACCACGCCTTCGAGCTCCCGGACGGGCGGGTGCTCCCGGGCGCCTGGGACCTGCGGGGGCACGAGGCCGCCTACCTCGGTGGCGTGGACGTCGCCGGCAAGCGCGTCCTCGAGCTCGGCCCCGCCACCGGATACCTGACCTTCTACATGGAGCGCATGGGGGCAGAGGTGGTGTCCTTCGAAGCGGGGTTCGACGTGTCGATCGACATGCTGCCCGTGAAGGGACGGGACAACGCCGAGGAGCTCCTCCAGGTCATGCAGGACACCATCGACCGGAACCACGATGCGTGGTGGTACCTGCACCGCACCCTCGGCTCCTCGGCCAAATTCGTCCAGGGCAGCATCTACGACATGCCGGCGGACCTCGGGGCATTCGACATCACGCTGGTGGGGGCGATCCTGTTGCACCTGCGCGAGCCTTGGGGCGCCCTCTCCCAGGCAGCGCAGCGCACGACGGAGACGATGATCGTCACCGAGCCGCTCCAGGACGACTGGCAGGAGCCCGAGTCCAACATCATGCGCTTTTCGCCCTCCGCGGAGCATCACGTCACGAACTGGTGGTCGATCTATCCGGGGGCGGTCGTTTCCATGCTCTCCCGTCTCGGGTTCGGCCGGACCGAGACGACGATGCACAGCCAGCGCCATTTCCTGGCGCACGACCTCCAGAGCGACGCCATCGAGCAGCGCATGTACACGGTGGTCGGGCAGCCCGAGCAGTGACGGCCCTCCCTGGGCCGGCGCCGGCCCCGGCGCCGGCCCAAGCGGCAGAGGGTCCTAGAAGAGGCCGGGGGTGCCCCGCCCCCGCTCCGCCACCGACGTCAGGAACTCCGCGTAGCGCGCGATGAGCACGGGCCACTGGAAGAACCGGTCCACGTAGTCCCGACCCCGGCCCCCGAGGACCCGCCGCAGCTCGGCGTCGGCCGTCAGGCGCCCGAGGACGGCCTCGAACTCGGGGTAGGACGAGAACCAGAGCCCGCCGCCCGAGCGTTCGGAATGCTCACGGGTGGGTCCGCAGGCACCGTTGACCATGACCGGCACCCGGTCCACCCAGGCCTCGAGCACGACCAGGGAGAAGGATTCGAGGGCCGACGGAGAGACGGCAACGAGGGAGTCGTGCACGATGTCCCACTTGTCGGCCTCGGCGACGGGGCCCGTCACCACGATGTCGGGGTGCGGCGGCAGCTCCACCGAGATGGGGCCCACGAGGGCCAGGGCCAGCGGTCCCGGGTGACGCTCCTTGTACGTGGCGAAGTACGAGGCCAGCATCTTGGAGCCCTTGTGCTCGTCCACCCGTCCCACGCTCACGATGTAGGGCCGGTCGCCGAGGCCCGTCAGCTCGCCACCGTGCCGGCCCGTACCCTGGGGCTCCCCGACCCCAAGCCCGAGCACTATCTGGGGGCGCTCCGCCACCGGGTACATCCGCTCGACGAGGAGGCGCTCCGCCACCGTGTGGAAGCAGAAGGCGTCGGCGTCGCCGAAGGTGCCGCGGAACACGGGCAGGTACAGCGCAGGCTCGTCGTGCGCGGCCGGGTGCAGCACCGCCGGAGCCCGCACTCGGCCGATGGCGGCCACAGTCGGGTGGTACAGGTACGGGTAGAAGGCGATGACGTCGGCGTCCGACGCGCTGACGGCGTCGACCAGCTCGCTCGACACGGGGCCGTTGTAGTCGACCCACCGCTTTCCCTGGGCCCGTGTCGCCATGCGGGGCGCCAGGCGCAGCAGGCCGTCGAGGCCGTAGAAGTCGGGCAGCCGGCCGTGCGTGGAGGGGTGCCGGTGCACGGGAACCCCGTTCACCGTCGTGGTCCCCGGCTCCAGCTCGTCCGCCCAGGTATGCGGGTCCAGCGCGCAGGTCGTGTGCACCTCGGACTCCCAGCCGGTGTGGGCGCGTAGGTGTTCGGCCAGCATGCGCGCGCCCGTCTCGGCGCCCCCCATCACCTGGGTGCCGTAGCGCGGCGTGACGAAGGCCATCTTCGGGCTCATCGGGTCACTGCACCACACCAGCGACCGCGTCGACGATCCGGACGGCCACGGAGCCGTCGGCCAGCTCGGCAGCACGACGGTGGCCCGCGGCGGACAGCGTGGCGCGCAGCAGCTGGTCCGTGCAGGCCCGGTGCAGGGCGGCCGCGACGTAGGACGGATCGGCGGCCGCCAGCACCAACGCAGCGTCGCCCACCGTGGAGGCCACGGCGCCCGCGCCGCGGGTGACGACGGGGACGCCGGCCACCATGGCCTCGACCAGCGGCACCCCGAATCCCTCGTGCGCCGAGAGCGACAGGTACACGTCGGCAGCCGCGAAGTGGGCGGCGAGCGAGGCGTCCGACACCTCACCGGTCATACGGACGGCCTTCGACAGACCGAGATCGTCGACGTACTCCTGCAGCGCCTTGGTGTACTCGAAGCTCGACGTGCCACCGACGAGGTGCAGCCGCGCCCGGTCGTCGTAGAGGCGGCGGTACGCCCACAACGCTTTGACCAGCTCGTGCTGCGCCTTCGACGGCACGATCCTGCCCACGAAGAGGATGTCGGCGCCGCCTGTGGCGCGCAGCCGGGCCAGCTCGGCGGCCACTCGCGGGTCGGGTGGCGCCGTGACGCGCCCGTAGTCGGCCAGGACGGGCAGGACGGCGGTGCGCCGGCACCCGGCGCGTCGGAGCTCCCCCTCGCTGAACCGGCTCTTGGCGAGTCCCAGCACCGCCTGCGGTGCCAGCAGCGCCAGCTCCTCGGCGGCCAGCGCGGCCCGCTGCACGCTGTCGGCCTCCCAGCCGGCGAAGTACTCGGGCCCGGTGAAGTTATGGAAGTCGACGATCAGCGGCAGCCCGAGCTCGGCCAGGTACCCCGCCACGGCCGACGAGGTGGTGAACTGGTAGATGGCGACGTCACCCTCGGCCGCGTGCTCGGGGTACATCCAGTGCTTGTACGCCTGCGCGGCCAGGTCGTCGTGGATGGCCTCGGCGAAGATCTCCGAGCGCCACCCGGCTCGGCGCAGGGCGTCGCGGCAGCTTCAGCGTGTGCGTCCCCGTCGCGTCATGCGGGTTGAGGGTCGCGATGAACTGGTGGACGGCCACCGGCCTCCCGGCGGCGGCGCTCACCGCTGGGGCGACGAGTACAGCGAGGTGACGCTGGTGCGGACGGCGGTCACCAAGAAGTCCTCCCCGCCCGAGCCCTGCAGGGCGGCGACGGACTCGTAGCCATCGTGCTCGAGCAGCGTGATCCACGTCTCGGGTCGGAGCGGCCGCCCCGGCGCCAGATCGGTCTGGGGAGGCGCGTTGTCTGCCCCCCAGGCGTCTCGGCTCACCGAGTGGATGACGAGGGTCCCACCGGGAGCGAGCCGGCCGGCGATGAGCGACAGCAGCTGGGTGCGCTCGCCCCCGGCCATCCCGTCGACGGTGCCGCTCAGGACGACACCGCCCAGGCCCGCCGCGGCGACCGCCCGCAGGTGCTCTTCGACGGTCTCGTCCCGCAGGTCCACCATGCCCAGTTCCGCCACGTCGACGACCTGGGAGCGCGGATCGACGCCGTAGGCGTCGCCGCCGGCCGCCATCATGCGGCGCACCAGCCACCCGTCCCCACAGGCGGCGTGGAGGATGCGGCCGGGTGCCTTGGCGACGGCGTCCACGGCGGGGTCGACCCACCAGGCGTCAGGCCGGTGCAGGGCGGGGTACTCGACCACGCCGGCTCCGGGGACGCGCTGGACCTCCACCTGGCGCTCGAGCTTCTGCAAGCGGTCGTCGACGATGTGCAGGGCACGGCTCACCGCGGACGCCGACTGGCTCATCTGGTGGGTGACCCAGCCCACGTACCAGAGCAGCATGGAGCGCATGCCCTTCTTCACCGCCGCTCCGGCCGCACGCTCGGACTCGACCGGCACGACCGGGTCGATGAAGGTCGCGGCATCGACCATCCGCAGGGCTTCGCCCAGATCGCCGCCGCGCCCGGCCACCGGGGAGTGGGCCAGGAAGAGCTCGTCGAGCTCGCGCTCGAGCTTGGGGGGGAGGTCGCCCGACGCGCGACGCAGCCGCACCTCCTCGGCGATCTCCGCCATGACCTGCTCCACGTAGGCCTGGGGATCGGCCGGTGCTGTCGCCTCGGAGTCGCTCATGGTGCGCGTCTCTCGCTCAGAGGTTCTGCGCCAACGCTGCAGCGTCGACGTCGCTCTCGCTCGAGATGAGCGCCGCATGCACGTTCAGCCGGAGCGAGCCGGTGACCTTTCCCGGGTTCATCACCTCGAACGTCCCCGCATTCTCAAGCCAGTCGTAGAGAACACCGCCCCGGCTCTGGATCCCGAGGGCGAAGGAGTACGAGCCGTCGAGCAGCGGCACCTGGACGATCCCGAAGTGCATGATGCTCGTCCCGCGAGGAGCGTCAATCGGCATGCCGATGATGGACGTGTCGGTGCGCGTGAGCGTGTTTTCGCCGGAGTCACGGACTTCGAGCGAGAACACGACGTCCTCGGTCGGGTAGAGCGCCTCGAACTCCACCCTGATCGTGAGGTCATCGCCCGTGCACATGTACGGCACGGAGTTGTCGCCGGAGTACACACGGTGGACGGAACGGAACCGGACCGGGCGCTCGGCATTGGGGAGGTCGTCGGCGTTCCCCGACGTCGGCGAAGCCGGCACGGCGACGAGGGTGGGATCGGCGATCGACATGCTTGCGCCCTCCGCCATAAGGCCCTCCCGGAAGATCCGGGTCGCCTCGCCGGGTTCGCCCTCGGCGATGAGCCGTCCGTGACTGAGCACCACGCCGCGGTCACAGACGCTGCGCACCGTGTCGGCCGAGTGCGTTACGAGAAGGATGGTCCGTCCCTCCCGCTGGAACTGGTCGACCCGGTCGATGCACTTGCGCTGGAATCGCTCGTCCCCCACCGCGAGCACCTCGTCGATCACCAGGACGTCGGGATCCATGTGCACGGCCACCGCGAAGCCGAGCCGCACGTACATGCCCGATGAATAGAACTTGACTGGGCCGTCGATGAACTCCTCGAGCTCCGAGAAGTCCACAATGGCGTCGAAGACCCGGTCCACGTCGCGCTTGGACATCCCGAGCAGCGAGCCATTCAGGTAGATGTTCTCCCGCCCGGTCAGGTCCTGTTGGAAGCCGGCACCGAGCTCCAGGAGGCCGGCCAGCCTGCCGCGCACGGCGACTTCGCCCGTTGTGGGCTGGAGGATGCCGCAGATGCACTTGAGCAGCGTCGACTTGCCCGAGCCGTTCCGGCCGAGGATGCCGACGGTCTCGCCCTCCCTGACCGTGAGCGAAACCTCGTTCAGCGCCCAGAAGTCTTCGGTGGACTGACGCTTGCCGCCGTGGATGAGCCGTTCCTTGAGGGAGTTGTACTGATCGTGGGCCAGGCGGAAGCGCTTGGAGATGTTGCGGACGTCGACGGCGAAGTCGCTCACGCGGTCAGAGCTCCTCGGCGAAGTTGCCCTCGAGGCGGCCGAACACAGCGAGGGCGATGATGAAGAGGCAGGCGGAGAGGAACAGCACGCCCAGGTCCAGGACGAGGTACCAGAGGTAGCCCTGCGTGGGGAGGACCTGGACGGTGACGCCGTTGAGGATGTAGGAGGGCTTCGCGTAGAGGCAGCGCTGGAACGTCAGCACGAGCGGTGTCACGGGGTTGAGAAAGTAGATCCACGTCAGCCCGAGCGGCCCGAGCTTCTTCTCAATGGTCCAGTAGGGGTACACGATCGGGCAGGCCCAGAACCACGCCGTGAGGACCACCTCGATCAGGTGCTGCGTGTCGCGCAGGTAGACGTTGACCGCCGACAACAAGATGCCCAGGCCCGAGGCCAGGATCACCCCAGCGATGAGCGCGAGGACGAGGAGCGGGAAGTAGGCCAGGTCCGGCGGGTTGTTCAGCACGACCATGAAGATCACCATGACCAAGGCCTGGAAGAAGAAGAACACGCAGGCCGACCCCACGGCCGCCAGAGCCAGGATCTCGCGGGGGAACGACACCTTCTTGACGATGCCGGCGTTGTTCACCACGACGCCCGTGCCGGTCAACACGCCGAGGGAGAAGAGGTTCCACAACAACAGGCCGGCAAAGAGGTAAATGATGAAGTTCGGCATCTTCTGGCCGAGGACGATGTTGAAGACGAAGAAGTAGATGGCCAGCGTCATGGCCGGCGCGATCAACGACCACACGATGCCCAGAGCAGAGTTCTTGTACTTGACCTTGATCTCGGTGCGGATGAGATAGATCAGAAGCTCACGGGACAGCCAGATCTCGCGCAGCCGCTTGCGCACGCTGATCGTCGGACTGACGACGCGGGTGACCGAGCCGCGGCGAGCGCCCCGAGGGCTGACACCGGCCACCTCGGCCGCCATCGGCGAGCGGTCCGCCACCCGTACTTCGGCGTCCTCTTCGAGTCTCCGGTCTGCGTCCGACGAGGAGGCCGGGACGTCCAGAGCCACGCCTATTTTCTCCCTGCCGATGCCGTGGCCGTCGACCGGTCGATCACCTTGTCGATGAAGCCGTACTCACAGGCTTCGTCCGCCGTGAACCAGCGGTCGCGGTCCGAGTCCGTCTCGATCCGCTCCAGCGGCTGCCCCGTGTGGAATGCGATGCGCTCCGCCATCATCCGCTTGAGGTAGATGATCTGCTCGGCCTGGATCGCGATGTCGGCCGCCTGGCCCTGCATGGAGCCCGACGGCTGGTGCATCAGGATGCGCGAGTGCGGGAGGGCGTAGCGCTTGCCCGGAGCCCCGGCACACAGGAGGAACTGGCCCATGCTGGCGGCCAGGCCCACGCAGATGGTGGAGACGTCGGGCTGCACGTACTGCATGGTGTCGTAGATGGCGAGGCCGTCGGTGACCGATCCGCCAGGGGAGTTGATGTACACCGAGATGTCCTTGTCCGGATCCTCGGCCTCCAAGAGGACGAGCTGGGCACACACGAGGTTGGCCGTGACCTGGTCGATCGCGCTCCCGATGAAGACGATGCGCTCCTTGAGGAGCTGCTGGAAGACGCCGACCCGCGGAGTCCAGGTCGGCCCCGGCCGCCGTGATGCGGGGGGTTTCAATTGCGTTGGCCATGGCCACGAGGCTAGTGGCCGGAGCGGGCACCCGTAAGCACAGAGCCGTACACTCCCTGTTCACCCGCACTGCGGGACCGCTGCGGGCGTGGCGGAATTGGCAGACGCGCCGGGTTTAGGTCCCGGTCCCCGCGAGGGGGTGGAGGTTCGAGTCCTCTCGCCCGCACTCTCGCCCGCACTCGACGCCCGCTCACCCGACCTTGCGGGAGGTCAGGCCGGCACCCGGCACAGGTAGGCCAACAGGTAGCAGTCCTCTATCCGGTGGAACAAGCCGCGGGCGGTGGCCACCTGGTCCGCGTCGAAATTCCCGGCGGCCAGGCTGGGCCCGGCGTAGTTCAATCCCCACGCCCCGGCCACCTCGAAGCCGGCGCCGGTGAGGAGGGACTGCATCTCGGCGTCGGTGTACTCGTGCTCGTGGTCGGGGTCGATGAACTCGGGCTGCTGCAGCCGCGTCACCCTGGCGTTGGGGGTGTCCAGGCCGAGATACCCGCCGGGCCGGAGCACCCGGTGCACCTCGGAGAGCACCTTGGCCGCCAGGTCGGGCGGCACGTGCTCAATCGACTGGCCGCTGTAGACCAGATCGACGGAATCGTCGGGGTACGCCGATAGGTCGACCATGGAGTGGTAGCGGTAGCGCACCGGCCCGAGTCCCGTCTGCGTCACCTCGTGCGCGGTGTCCTCCCGGTAGAGCTCGTTGCGTTCTTCCGAAGGCAAGTCGATCACCACGAGGTCGTCGAAGCGGTACGGGTACCCCATGATCACCAGCGCGCCGGCCGGGTTACCCAGCGCAGTGCCGCCGAGGTCGAGGATGCGCGCCGCTGGCGGGAGCGAGCGGACGAACATCATCCGGCTGAGGTGCAGGGACTGCCCGAGGCCCTTGAAGGGGGTCACCGACCACCACTCCCCCGACGCGATGGCCCACCCCGCGAGCTCCTGCGGCGTGATGGTGCCGTTACCGATCCCGTCGAGGTAGCTCTGCGCCCCGGTCGAGTCGGGCTCGCGGGCGAGGACGAGCTCATAGACGAGGTCGAGGACCTCGGAGGCCGACCGGCCGGACAGGGCGCGCCAGCGCTCCAGCCCGGGAACGGGGAGCGGCGCGCCGCGCAGGCGTCGCAATGCGCCGTGCAGCGTTGGCATGGCCTCAAGCTAGTGCGTACCGCCCGTGGCTAGTTTCGTGCCCGTGCCCCACCTCGTCGCCGCTCCAGACAAGTTCCGGGGGACGGTGTCGGCCGCAGCGGCGGCGGCCGCGTCGGCCGGCGCGGCCCGAGCCGCAGGGTGGACGGCCGACGAGGTCCCGATGTCCGATGGCGGCGAGGGCCTCCTCGACGCGCTGGGCGGGGCGCCGCGGTCGGCGGTGGTCAGCGGGCCGCTCGGCAAGCCGGTCGAGGCGGAGTGGCGCATGCTCGAGTCGGCAGACGGCGCGACCGCGGTCGTGGAGATGTCGCGCGCCGCGGGACGCGCCCTGCTGCCGCGACCGCACGGCGACGACCCGGTCCGCGCCGACACGGCAGGCGTCGGCGAGCTCCTCCTGGCGGCCCGCGACGCGGGGCGCGCCGCATCGTGATCGGCTGCGGGGGATCGGCCACCACCGACGGTGGGCGCGGCGCATTCGACGCCGTCGGCTCGCCGGCGGCGCTGCGCGGCGTCGAGCTCGTCGTGGCGAGCGACGTGACAACGCCGTTCCTCGATGCGGCGGCGGTGTTCGGCCCCCAGAAGGGCGCGTCGCCCGAGCAGGTCGAGGCCCTCGGGCGGCGCCTGGTTGAGGTTGCAGCGCGCTACGCGCCGCGACACCGGCGTCGACGTCACCGGCGTCGTCGGTGCCGGCGCCGCAGGGGGGTTGGCGGGCGGACTCGTCGCACTGGGCGCCCGGATCGAGCCGGGCTTCGATCTTGTGGCCAGGCTCGTCTCCCTGAAGGACAGGATGGATCGCGCCGACCTGGTGGTGACGGGCGAGGGCCACCTCGACCCACCCTCCTTCCATGGCAAGGTGCCGGGCGGCGTGCTCGCGCTGGCGCGGGCCCGGGGCCAGAGGGGTCGGCCGCTGCCGGTCCTGTGCATCGTGGGCGGCGCCGACCGGTCGCTGGTGGCCGACCCGCCCGAGGGGATGGAGGTGGTCAGCCTCACGGACCGCTTCGGCCGCGCCCGGGCCCGGGACGAGACCGCCGCGCTCATCGGCCAGGTCACCGGGGAGGCCCTCGCCCGGTTTTGCCCCTGAGCGCGCTCATCGGACACACTTCGTGCGGCGCGCGGCGGCGCTAGGCACTGCGCCCGCACGGCGGCACTGCGCACAAGCCAATAGGGAGGCATCACGATGGGATTGCTCGATGGAAAGGTGGCGGTGGTCACCGGTGCAGGACGGGGCATCGGGCGCGAGGAGGCGCTCGTCCTGGCCGACTTGGGCGCGCGCGTCGTCGTCAACGACGTCGGTGCCGGGCTCCACGGGGAGAGCGGCGGGGACGCGCACCCGGCCGACGAGGTCGTCGCACTGATCAAGGAGAACGGTGGCGAGGCCGTCGTCAACGGCGACGACATCAGCTCGTGGGCCGGCGGCAAGAGCGTCGTCGATCAGGCGATCGACACCTTCGGGTCGATCGACATCCTCGTCAACAACGCCGGCATCCTGCGCGACAAGATGTCCTTCAACATGACCGAGTCGGACTGGGACGACGTGATCCGAGTCCACCTCAAGGGTCACTTCGCCGCCACCCACCACGCGGCGGTGTACTGGCGCAACCGCTCCAAGTCGGGCGAGGACGTGTCGGGCCGCATCGTCAACACCTCGTCGGAGGCCGGCCTCTTCGGGAACGCGGGCCAGGCCAACTACGCCGCGGCCAAGGCGGGCATCGCGGCGCTCACGTGGGTCGAGGCCCGCGAGCTCGGCCGCTACGGCGTGACGTCGAACGCCATCGCGCCCCGCGCCCGCACCCGCATGACCGAGACGATCTTCGGCGACGCGGGCATGAGCACCGAGGAGGGCGCCTTCGACGCCTGGGACCCCAAGAACGTCGCCAACGTGGTGGCCTTCCTGGCCGCGCCCGCCTCCGCCGACGTCACCGGGCAGATCCTCGTCGTCTTCGGGGGGAACATCTACGCCATGAGCGCCTTCAAGGCCGCCGGCCAGGTCACTCGCGACGCGGCGTGGTCGCCCGAGGAGCTCATCGCCGCCAAGGGCGAGCTCTTCAAGGGCGTCGGCTCCGACGTGCCGGCGTTCAGCTTCATCTGAGTCCCGACTCCGCTTCTCAGCCCCGTCCCTCCGCCGGGGCCGCCGCGCCGGGGGGTCGCCGTGGCCCCGGAGCGGCACGGCCGCGCCGATCTGCGGCACGATGGGGCCCGATGGCACACGACCGCAGGTTTCGCTTCGCCGCGCAGCTGAGCAAGGCACCCGACGCCACGGCCCGTTCCTGGGCCGAGCAGGCGCGGCGGGCCGAGGACCTCGGCTACAGCGCGCTGCTGATGCCGGACCACTTCGGCGACCAGCTGGCCCCGGTGCCCGCGCTGGCCGCGGTGGCGGCGGCGACGAGCACGCTGCGCATGGGGGCGCTCGTGTTCTGCAACGACTACCGCCATCCCTTCGTGCTGGCCAAGGAGGCGGCCACGCTCGACGTGCTGAGCGAGGGCCGCTTCGAGTTGAGCCTCGGAGCGGGCTGGATGCGCACCGACTACGACGAGGCGGGACTGCCCTACGACCACCCGGCCGTGCGGGTGGCGCGCTTCGAGGAGGCCGTGAAGGTCGTCCAGGGCCTGCTGCGCACGGACGGCCCCTTCAATTTCCACGGCGAGCACTACGAGGTCCTGGGGCACACCCTCACGCCCCGGCCGGTGCAGCAGCCGGGGCCGCCGCTCATCATCGGCGGCGGGGGCAAGCGGGTGCTGTCCTTCGCGGCGCGCCAGGCCGACATCGTCAGCATCAACGTCAACCTGCGCGAGGGCACGGGCGGGGTCGAGACGGCGGCCGATGCCACGCCCGAGCGCACCCGACAGAAGGTGGCCTGGGTCAAGGAGGCGGCGGGAGACCGGTTCGACGAGCTGGAGTTGAACTCGCTGATCGGCTTCGTCCTCGTCACCGACGACGCGACGGGCCTGGCGGCCCAGATGGCGCCGGCCTTCGGCATCGCCGCCGAGGACGCGCTCCACGTCCCGCTGGCCCTGGTCGGGACGCTCGACGCCATGGCCGAGGAGCTCGAGTGGCGGCGGGCCGAGTACGGCATCTCCTACTGGTCGATCGAGTCGGACGCCTGGGAGACGCTCGCACCGGTCGTGAGCAAGCTGGCGGGCACATGACCATCACGACGAGCACCGGATGGGAGGCCATCGGCACGCACCGCCGGCTCTGCGGCGAGCGCGTCTTCACCATTGACGCGCCATCCATAGGCCCCGAGCGCCACGTGCCGCTGCTCGTCCTGCACGGCTTCCCGACGTCATCGTTCGACTACGCCGCCGTGCTCGATGCTCTGCGCGCCGGCCGGCGCGTCTTGTTGCTCGACATGCTCGGCTACGGCCTCTCGGCCAAGCCGGACCGCGCCTACTCCATGGCCCTGCAGGCGGACATCGCGGCTGCGTTCGTGGCCGACACCGGCGTCGACCGTCTGGCCCTGCTCACCCACGACATGGGCGACACCGTCGGCGGGGAGCTCCTGGCCCGGCGGGCCGAGGGCGGCTGGCCGGTCGAGGTCACGCGCCGCGTCGTGACCAACGGGAGCATCTACATTGCGCAGGCGCAGCTCACCGGCGGCCAGCAGATGCTGCTCGGCCTGCCCGACGAGGTCCTGCCGCCGGGCGTCCCGATCGACGCCGCGTCAATCACCCAGAGTCTGCGCGACACCTTCAGCCCCGACACGCCGGCCGTGCCGGAGGGCTGGCCCGCGGACCCCGTGCCCGCCGCCGCCGCGCAGGTGGTGCACGGCGACGGCCACCTCGTCCTGCCGCGGCTGATCCGTTACATCGAGGAGCGCCGGGCGAACGAGCGGCGCTTCACGGGTGCCATCGAGACGGACCCGTCGCCGCTGCACATCGTGTGGGGGCTCGACGACCCGATCGCCGTGCCGTCCATGGTCGACGCTCTCCTGTCCGCCCGGCCCGACGCGACCGCCGCCCGCCTGCACGGGGTAGGCCACTACCCCATGGTCGAGGCGCCGCAGCGCTTCCTCGACGCGGCGTTGCCCGGGCTCGTCTGATCCCCCTTCTGGGCCAGGGGCCTCGCGCGGGCCTCGCGTAACCTGACCACGTGCCGCGCCGTCGTCGACCGTCGAACCGCTACGAGCTCCTCACCTGCGCCTGGTCCGGCCACGTGCTGGTCGGGACCGAGGCGGAGGTCATCACGCCCGACGACGCGCTGGTCGTGCGCGACGACGGAAAGGTGCGCTGGCACCGGTGCCTGCGCTGCGACGACTGGCTCCACCGGGCCAGGCCGGAGCGACCGACCCGGGACCGGGTCGAGAGTAGGGACGAGATCCAGGTGCCGGTGCGCGGCTCTGCGCTGCGCGACCGCTACGTCCTGCGTCTCATCGCCGTCGACCGGGCCATCCACGTCGTGGTGCTGAGCAGCCTGGCCATCGTGCTGTTCACCTTCGCCGCCCACGATCAGACGCTGCACCGCGACTACCAGAACATCATGGACGCCCTGTCCGGCGGCGCCCCCGGGGCGTCACAGGCCCGCGGGGTCCTCGGGTATCTCGGGCGGGCCTTCAAGTACTCACCGTCGCACCTGCGCATCCTGGGCTTCGTGCTGCTCGCCTATGCCGCGCTGGAGGCGACCGAGATGGTCGGGCTCTGGCTGGCCAAGCGGTGGGCGGAGTACCTGACCTTCGTCGCCACGTCGGTCCTCCTCCCCTACGAGGTGTACGAGCTGACGCTCAGCGTGAGCGTCTTCAAGCTCGTCACGCTGGCCATCAACCTCGCCGTCGTGATCTACCTCCTCTTCGCCAAGCGGCTCTTCGGGCTCCGGGGCGGACATGCGGCCGAGCTGGCCCGCCGCGAGCACTCGAGCGGGTGGGC
The DNA here is from genome assembly GCA_963837125.1 of uncultured Acidimicrobiaceae bacterium. Taxonomy (GTDB): domain Bacteria; phylum Actinomycetota; class Acidimicrobiia; order Acidimicrobiales; family RAAP-2; genus Bog-473. The sequence continues at coordinate 69,026 of CAWILW010000011.1, forward strand.
GGCCATCGAGCGGGCGGCGCCCGTCCCGGCCAGCTGAAGATCAGGCCGGCCACCTGACCCTCGCCCTGGAACCGAGGATCAGACCGTCGAACTGAGGATCAGGCCGTCGAGCTGAAGATCAGGCCGGCGCCATGACCTTGAGATGGCGCTCCTCCGCCGGCAGGCTGGCGTAGAGGTCGGCCACCAGGTCGTCGCGGAGTGCCCGCCGCGCCGGGTCGTCCCACAGGTTGTCGAACTGGTGCGGGTCGTCGTCGACGTTGTAGAGCTCGCCGGTGGCGATGCCGACGCCGCCCGGCCCCGTGCCCGTCCGCTCGTACACGACCGGGCACGGGGTAAGGACGCCGTCGCCCCAGACCTCCTCCAGCCCGTTGGGCTGGCCCGCGGTGGACGGCTCGTAGACGGTGCAGAGCCACCCTTCGCGGTAGACCGAGCGCAGGTGCATGCCGTAGCCGGGGAACTGGCTGTCCCACTCGCACAGCGCGCGCTCGCGACCGGGCTCGCCGTCGGCGCGCGGGAGGGTCCGGCCCTGCATCCACGGCGCCGGGTCCACGCCGGCGATGGCGCAGAACGTCGGCGCCAGGTCCACCTGGCCGACGGGGTCGGTCACGACCGCCGGGACGACGCCGGCGGAAGGGGCCGGCCGCCACACAAAGGGAAGGCGCATGAGCGCGTCCGTGTGGTACGGGCCCTTGAAGAGCAGGCCGTAGTCGCCCTGCATCTCGCCGTGGTCGGTGGTGAAGATGACGTCGGTGTCGGCCGACCAGCCCCTCCGCTCCACCGTCTGGAGCACCCGCCCGCACGCCTCGTCGATCAGCTCGTTCATCACGTGCGCCTTGGCGTTGACCTCGCGGATCTGGTCATGGCTGAGCGTCGAGGGGACGAACCCGGCCGGGCCGCCCTCCATGTTGGGGAAGCGGCCCTCCCAGAAGGCGAGCCAGTGCGCGGGCTTGCGCGCCAAGACCGCGCGCACGGCGTCGTCGGAGCCGGGATGGCCCGGCGGCAGGGCGAGGTCCTGCCACGGCACCCGGTAGAGCTCCGAGGCCGGTGGGTCCCACGGGTGGTGCGGGTCCGGAAAGGACATCCAGCAGAACCAGGGCTCGTCGTCGGCGAGCGAACCGAGCCAGTCCACGGTCCGATCGGCCACCCAGTCGGTGTGGTACCACTCGCGCGGGATCGGGTTGTTCTTGGTCTCGGGCGCCGCGGTGTCGCCCCCCGGCTCGGCCTGCAACAGCCCGGCGAAGCTGTGCAGGTGCTCGGGGTGGTGCTCCCTGAGCCAGCGGCCGTAGTGCGCGATGGGGTGGTTGCCCCAGGCGGCGGCGTGCATGGCCTGCTCCGAACGCTCGAAGCCGCGCCAGGGCCCGGTGTCGCCCCGAGCGACGCGCGCGTTCTCCTCGAATTGGAGCGTGCGGTCGAAGCCGGGCTCGAAGTGCGCCTTCCCGAGCAGCGCGGTGCGGTAGCCGCCCGCGTCGCGCAGGTACCGGGCGACCGACGGGGCGTCGATGGGGAGGGGGATGCCGTTGGCCACCACGCCGTGTGTGCGCACGTACTGGCCCGTCAGCATTGTCGACCGCGCCGGCATGCACACCGTGTTCTGGTTGTAGGCGCGCCGGTAGTTGATGCCCTCGGCGGCCACGCGGTCGACGACCGGGGTCCGGGCCACCGAGCCGCCGTTGCAGCCCAAGCTGTCGTAGCGCTGCTGGTCGGAGGTGATGAAGAGGATGTTGCGCCGCCGCTTCGAGCCCGGTCGTGCCGCCTCAGGCACCGGCCGCTCCCTTCCCGCCCCCGAGAGCGTTCAGCAGGGGCTCGCAAGCCAGGAGCACCGTGCGGTCGAGGCCGCGCTCGCGGTCGGCGTGGGCAGTCTCGTAGCTCGGCGAGGTGACCATGTCGATGAAGGCCGAGCGGCTCGGGTACGAGACCAGCGCCACCAGGTCCCACGCGTCTGCGGAGGAGTCGCCGATCAGTACGTTCTCGGGTCGACCCGTCCAGATGACCCGGCCGCCGCGCGCCTCGACCATGGTGACGACCTGCGCGCTGTAGTCCCGGTAGGCATCGGCTCCGGTCGTCTCCGCGCCCCCATCCGGGGCCGGCGTGTCGTCGGAGCGGGCGAAGTGGAGCAGGTTGATCATCACCACTTCCCCGTCACGGGTGCCGTGCGCGAACTCGCTGAACTGCTCTCTCGTCGGCGTGATGGCCATGTCGGTCCTCCCTGCTGCCGGTTCCGGCGAATCGTGTCGGCCGTGACGGCTCAGTAGGTTGACACGGAAGCGGGAAGCCTGCCGGTCTTCACTCCGGGGCGAGCATCCGCTGCAGGTCCAGCTCCAGGTCCGCCATGAACTCGACCAGCAGCCGGAGCCGCTCGGCCGCCCCGTCGGCCGCGAGCAACCGCTGCGCGTCGAACGCGTTGATCGGCGCCTCGGCGCAGAGCTGCCACGACGCGACCTCGGCATCTCCGCCGCCATCGAGCGCGTGGGAGGGCGCCGAGCGCGGGGCCGCCGCCGTGCTCGGCAAGCAGGGCCCGGGCCCGGCGCACCCGCTTCGTGGCGGCGCCGACGAGCGGGCCGGGATCTTCCAGGCCCGGCACCGGGACCGGCTCCGAGACCAGCGCGGCGGGGTAGGGGTCGTCGGCGAGCCACTCCTCGACCTCAATGAGGGCCTCCCCCCGGACCCCCAGGACCCAGCGCCCGTCGGCCAGCTCCACCGCCTTGGTGATGACCCCGCGGGTGCCGAGGCGGGAGCGCTGGTCCCCACCGCCGACCTCGGAGCCCCGCTCAATGAGCACGACCCCGAAGCGCTGGTCGCCGGCCATGCAGTCCTGCATCAGCGCGCGATAGCGCGGCTCGAAGACGTGCAGCGGCAAGGTGGCGTACGGGAACAGGACAGCCGAGAGCGGGAACATCGGCAGTCGCGTCCCGGGCATGCCCCACGATGGCACGGCTCAGACGGCGCGTGCCGCCCGCATCCCTCTGCGGGGTGCGGACGCCGCAGGCGCGGGTCGACCTGGCCTCCCTACCGCGAGAAGGACCGGCCTCAACGGCCGGTCCTTGACTCGTTCTTCTTCTCTTCTTCTGTACGCAGCGCCTCGGCTCCAGCCTTCGGCGGAGTAGGTGCGGGGGCCGCCTTGTCGGCCGGCCGGCACACGCACCGGCGCAAGCACGGCCACAATCACACGCCGGGCTTCCCACCGAGTGGGCTGCTCTGGAGCGTCACCGAAACCGACATCGGTGACGCACGTTCAACCCGGTGGACCGCTCTCCTCGGTAGAGCTCGTCGATGGCATCGGCAGCTCCTTTCGCTCGTGAGGACGGCGAATGCTCCGCTCGCCGGCCGTTGTGTCCAGTATCCCCCCGGGTCATGGCCGTGTGAACCCCACGCGAACTGGGCATTCGCGAACCTCCTGGTAGAGCACGAGGCCGTCACGCGAACTTCATCTCCCGGGTGGACAACCGGCGTGCCGCGACGCCCGCGAGGACATCGTCTCGAGTCCCCTACGCTCTGCCCATGGCACTCCCCACTCCCAAGGAGAACACGACGGCGCTGGTCACCGGAGCCTCGTCCGGCATCGGCGCGGAGATCGCACGGGAGCTGGCGCGGCGCGGCCACGGCGTGACGCTCGTGGCCCGGCGCGAGGACCGGCTCAAGGCCCTGGCCGACGAGCTCTCGACGGCGCATCGCATCCGCGCCGAGGTGATCGCGGCCGACCTGACCGACGCGGACTCACGCGGCGCGCTCCCGGCGGAACTGGAACAGCGCGGCCTGACGACCGACATCCTGGTCAACAACGCGGGCTTCACGACCATGGGCCCCGTGCACAAGTCCGAGCGCGCCGCCGAGCTGGCAATGATCCGCACCAACGTCGAAGCGGTGGTCGACCTGTGCACGCTCTTCGTGGCCGGCATGGTGACCCGCCACCGCGGGGCCGTCCTCAACACCGCGTCGACCGCGGCCTTCCAGCCCCTGCCGGGGCAGGCCGGCTACGGCGCCTCGAAGTCCTTCGTTCTCTCCTACGGCCGCGCGCTGGGCGCCGAGCTGCGCGGCACGGGCGTGACCGTCACGACGCTGTGCCCCGGACCCGTCGAGACGGGCTTCGCCGAGGCGTCGGGCCTCAGCGACGACGAGGCGGGCGAGGCGCTGCCGAAGATCATGTGGGTGCCGGCCGCCGACGTGGCGAAAGCTGCGGTCGAGGGGCTCGCCACCGGGCGGCCGGTGGTGATCCCGGGGGCGGCCAACCGCGCTGCGGCCGGACTGGCCTACCTCACGCCCAAGTCGTTGATCCTGCCGCTGTTGGCCTCGCGCCACCCCGCACTGAAGAGCGGCCCCGCCACCTAGAGAGTCCAGCCGGACGGACAGCCCGGAGTCGGCACCCTCCACTAACCTCGCAGACGACGCACCTCGGCGGCGGTGCCGCTCGCACGACGCGGACAATGGGGGTCCCATGCCACAGCTGGTCTCGGAGCTCGAGCTCCCCTCTCTCGACGTCGTCGGGCTGGAACGCCAGGAGGCCCTGGACGCGATCGCGGCGGCACGCTCGGTGCACTGGCTGGCCCGCAACGAGCTGGGGTACACGGTGACCCACCTGCAGGACGTCACCGCCATCCTGCGCGACCAGCGCTTCCATTCCGGCCTGTCCATCATTGAGGACTCACCCGAGTTCCGGGGCTCCTCCGCCGGCGTCGAGCGCCGCCAGTCCATTCTCACCATGGAGGGCGACGGCCACGCGCGCCTCCGGCGCCTCGTCGCTCCGGCGTTCACGCCCGCCTCGGCCAACCGGCTCCGCCCCGTCATGCGGTCGGTCGTCGGCGAGCTCGTCGACCACGTGGTCGGGCGGGGTCAGTGCGAGCTGGTGGCCGACGTGTGCGAGCCCTACCCGATCCCCATCATCTGTGAGCTCCTCGGCGCGCCGTCCGAGGACTGGAAGTTGTTCTCGGGCTGGGCGACGGACATCTTCCGCATCTTCAACAACAACTTGGCCGAGGACCTGCCCTTCATTGAGCGGGCGGACCAGGAGCTCACGGCGTACGTGAGCGACATGATCGCCGAGCGCCGGGCCGATCCGCGCCACGACCTGCTGAGCGACCTCATCGCGGTCGAAGAGGCCGGCGACCGGCTGTCGACCGACGAGATGGCGATGCTGGCCCAGGCCGTGCTCATGGCGGGGACCGACACGACGCGCAACCAGCTGGCCTGCTCCGTGGCGCTCTTCACCGAGCACCCCGACCAGTGGGCGCTCCTGGCCGAGCGGCCGGAGCTCGCGCCGAGGGCTGTCGAGGAGTCGATGCGCTACCTGGGCGCGGTGCGCGGCACGGCGCGCTTCGCGTCCGAGGACATCGCCTATCGCGACGTCCTGTTCCCCCAAGGGACCCTCGTGGTCACCTCGCTCGCCGGGGCCAACCGGGACCCCGAGGCCTTCGAGGAGCCCGACACCTTCGACATCACCCGCGAACGGGGCACGGCACAGATGACCTTCGGCGCCGGCATCCACTTCTGCATGGGCGCCGCGCTGGCGCGGGCGGAGCTGCAGGAGGCACTCCCGCTCCTGGCTCGCCGCATGCCCGATCTGGCGCGCGACGGCGACATTGAGTGGAAGCCGTCCTCGTTCGGCATCTGGGGGCCGGCGCGGCTCCCGCTGCGCTTCAGGCCCTCCTGACCCGGCGCCGGGCGCAACGCGGTCGAGTCCGCTCGACTCCTCTTCAGCTCCCGGCGCGAGCACCCGCGCGCGGACGGACCCGGGTGCGCCTGGCCTCGTCTTGCAGCGCCCGCTGGGCCGCCGGAGGCGGTTCGCGACCCGCGTAGGCACTCGCCTCCACCGACGTGGCCAGCCGACCCCAGGTCGACGTCGCACTGCCCGCCAGTTCGTCGAGGGTCGTGGCGTACTCGCCCAGGGTCTCGCTGGGTCGGCGCGGCCGACCGGCCCGCCTGCCGGCCCGCTCCACGCTCCGCGCCACCCGCGCCGCCCAGGTCGCGGGGCGTGACCGGCGCCAGCGCAGCAACACTGCGACGAGGCCGGCGCAGACGAGCACGGCGGCGACCGGCACCCACGGGACACGGCGGAGCGCCGCCGCGACGTCCTTCAGGGCCGTCGTGCCCGGGCTCGGGTTGGCCATCGGCACCGCGGCGGTCGGATCGAAGCTCTGCCGACCCGTACCCCGGGAACCACACCTGGACCCAGGCGTGGGCGTCGTCGTCACGGACCTGCCACAAGTCGGTGATCGGGTTGTAGCTCCCGGGCACGTAGCCGACGGCCTCCCGCGTGGGGATCCCGAGTGATCGCAGCATCACCGCCAGCGGCTCGCCCTGTCCCGGGCGGCCTCACCCCTGTCCCGGGGGACTCTCTCCCCGAACTATCAACGAGTGTGCTTAGAGTTTTCAGAACTGCCCCCGGCGGAGCATGGTTGCCAAGATGCCCCCGGCGGATCAGACCGCTGCCGTGGCCTCGCCGACCAGCTTGTCCTCTCCGTCGCCGTTGGAGAGGGTCAGCGCCAGGTCGACCAGCTTCTTGCCGTCCTCTTCCCGCTTGCCGGTGACGACGATCTTGGAGGAGAGCACCTCGTCCGGCCAGGTCTGGCGGGCGAAGCGGACCTGATAGCGCACGAGGTTCCCCACGCCCACGTAGTCGGTCAGGGCCGAGCCGAGCAGGCCCATGGAGAACATGCCGTGCCCGAAGACGCTGGGCTGTCCGGCCGCCTGGGCCGCCACCTCGTCGTGGTGCATCGGGTTGAAGTCACCCGATGCGCCCGCGTACTTGACCAGGTCCGTCCGCGTCAGCTTGTGCGTGATCACCGGGGCCTCGTCCCCGATCTTCACGTCAGCGAAGGACAGCTTCTTCTCACCCATCTTCTCGACCTCCCGTCGATTGCTCGTTCACTCGCGGTCTCAGAAATTCGGAGGTGCGGTCATGCTCAGGCCCCGAACAGGTGCAGCCAGTGGTCGATGGACCACGTGTTCCAGGCGTGCGTGCCCAGCACCACCACCGAGGCCAGGATCATCATGAAGTTCTGGCCCTGCTCGGCCCAGTCCGAGATCATCAAAATGAAGTACATGACGTTGAGGAGGATCCCGGCGATGGCGGCGATCGGGGTGAGGAAGCCGAGGATGAGGCCCAGCCCGATCGCCAGCTCCCCGAACACCACGACGTAGGCCATGGTCTTGGGCCGCGGCACCACCACCGCGTCGAAACCCTTCTTCACGAAGGGCCACTTGTGCTTCTCGGCCACCGACTGGCCCCAGGCGATGCCGGCGCCCCGCTGGAACCAGGCCGCCTTGTCCTTGTGGCGGAAGCTCTCGAACCACCACGCCCCGAGGCCGATGCGCAGCACGGCCAGCCATTCGGCCGCCGTGAGCCACGTGGTGGAGCTGGTCGCCAGGTTCATGTCGGGTGCTCCGGCCTAGGCCCGGTGGATCAGGTTGAAACGGGCCGTCACCACCGGCTCGCCGGTCTTCTCGTCGGTCCAGTTCGTCTCCTGGACGACGAACGTCATCGTCTTGCCCTTGGACTCCTTCTGGTAGGCGTCCGTGATCTTGCCCTGGCTCACCAGTACGTCACCCACCTGCACGGGGCGGTGGTAGATGAACTCCTGCTCGCCGTGGAGGATGAGGCCTCCCTTGGCGATCAGCGGGCCCACGGCGGCCATGAGCGGGCTGCCGGTCGGTGCGTCCGCCGGCTGGATCTCGTCGAACTTGCCCGAGAACTCCATGGCGAAGGGCCACGTCGGCGGCGCCGGAATGGCATCGAAGCCGGCCGCCTTGGCCGCCTCGGGGCTGCGATAGATCGGGCTCGTGCTGAGCACGGCGTCAGCGAAGTGCTGCACCGGACCCCGCTCCACGATCACCTTGGCCTTGCCCGTGGGCTGCCCGATGATCCCCTTGAGCACTTCTTCTTGCGATGCGGCGCCGTCTGCCACCGAATGCCTCCTGTCCCCCTCCGCCGTCCAAACCGGACCATCTGCGTCATGGCGGGCACCGGCCCTCGGCCGATGCAGCGCCAAAGGTAGCGGGTCGCCTCGGCGCCGCCCAATCCGTTCCCCGGCCGTTCCCCGGCCGTTCCCCGGTCGTTCCCCGGTACCATCGGCCGCCGTGCCCGGACCCGACCCCACGCCCGACTTCTTCGCGGTGGTGCACACCCAGCGGGCGGCCCGGTCTTTCCTCCCCGACGACGTGGACGACGGGACCGTCGCCCGCATCCTGACCGCCGCCACGCACGCCCCGAGCGCCGAGAACAGCCAGCCGTTCGTCTTCATCGTGGTGCGGGACCCGGCCCTGCGCGCCACGATCGGCGAGCTGACGGCCCGGATCTGGCAGGACGGTGCCCGGGCCCTCGAAGAGCAACGCCTCTCCCCCGCCTTCCTGCGCGACGTCGACCGGGGGGCCATGGGCGGCATCGCCGCGGCACCCGTCCTCATCGTCGTCTGCGGCGACACCCGCCTGACCTATCCCCAGACGATGGACTCCTCGGTCTTCCCGGCCGTGCAGAACCTGCTGCTCGCCGCACACGCCCTCGGGCTCGGTTCGACGCTCACGACGATGCCCGTACTCGCGGGCGGCGAGCTCTCGGGGCCGCTCGGCCTGCCCCCCGAGGTGGTGCCCGTCGCCGTCATCCCCCTCGGCCACCTCCCCGCGCCGCTCGGCCCACCACGGCGGCAGCCCTTGTCCGAGAAGGCGCACCGCGACCGCTACGGCACGCCGTTTCCCTGAGTGGGCGACGCGGCCGCGCCTTCCCGGCCGACGAAGTGCTCGAGGAAAGCGCAGTAGCGGTCGAGGATCACCGGCCACGCGTAGTTGGTCTCGACGTAGCGCAGGCCGTTGCGGCGCATCGTCCGGTGCAGCGTGTCGTCCGTCGCCAGGAGGGCGACGACGGCCTCGAACTCGGCGAAGTCTCCGAACCACAGCCCGGCGCCTGACTGCTCGCAGTGCTCGCGGGTGGCGCCGCAGCTCGCGTTCACCAGCACGGGCACGCCGGCGGTGAGGGCCTCGACCACGGTGAGGGAGAAGGACTCGTGGGGTGACGGTGCCACCAGCGCCCGCGCCCCGCGCAGCAGGCCCCACTTGTCCTGGTCGTCGATCATCTCGGTGACGACCACGTCCGGGGCCGGGTCGGGGGGGTCGACCACCTGGCCCACGAAGACCAACCGGAGCGGACCGGGGTGGCGCTCCTTGTAGGCGCGGAAGTACCGCCACAGCATGCCGGTCCCCTTCTGGTCGTCGACCCGGCCGATGCACACCAGGTAGGGCACGTCACCGACGCCGTAGGCGGCTGCCACGCCTGCGCCGTCACCGACTCCATCCGCCTCCTCGATCCCGAGGCCGATCAGCACCTGGGGCGTGCTCGCCACGCCGAAGCGCTCGTTGACCAGCGCGCGCTCGCTCCGGCTGTGGAACGCGAAGCCCCGGCAGCGGGTGAAGAGGTCGTCGAAGAGCGGCAGGTGCAGCGCCGGCTCCTCGTGGGCCGCGGGATGCAGCACGGCCCGGTCGGCCACCAGGGGCAGCCCGCGCACCGTGGGGTAATACAGGTAGGGGTAGAAGGCGATGACGTCGGCGTCGCTGCCGACCACCGCATCGAGGAGCGCCGGCGACCGCGGCCCCTGCAGGTCGACCCAGCGCTCCATGTCCTGCCGGCTGGCCCGCTCCGGATCGTCCCGCATCTGGGCCCACAGCGGGTGGAAGTTCTCGTCGCGCCCCGCCTCCGAGCGGATGCGGTGCACCGTCACCCCGTTCACCTCGACGGTCCCCTCGGGCAGTTCGTCGCGCCAGGTGATGGCATCGAGCGCGCAGGTGGTGAGCACCTCGACCTCCAGCCCGCGGTCGGCCGCCAGGTGCTCGGCCAGCATGCGCGCTCCCGTCTCTGCCCCGCCACGGATGTCGGCGCCGTAACGGGGCACCACGAAGGCCAGCTTCACGGGCACCCCACGCCGCGAAGATACCGCCCGGACCCCCCGGGCCCACCGGTGCGACCTGACGCGGCCGTCAGGCCCGGCGATAGGGTGAGCCGGTGCAGGACCACCGCTACCACGTCGACATCGACGCCACGGTGGACGAGCTGTGGCAGCTCTTCTGGGCCCGCATCCCCCACACCGAGACGGGCGACGTCACCATCGACATCCTCTATCCGGGCAACGAGATCGGCGACGGCCTCATCCGGCACTGCACCTTCCGGGTGCCGCGCTATCTGCTCACCGGCGGCAAGGGCCAGTCCTGGGAGTGGCTCACCGAGGTCACGCCGAAGGAATCCTGGAAGTACACCGCGGTCGGACGGCCGCTGCTCTCCGAGGCCGAAGGGCGGACGCGGCTGGAGGACATCGGCGACGGCCGCACCCGCGTCCACTTCTCCGAGACGTACCACGCGTTCAACCCGGTCCTGCGGGCCCTGCTGGAGAGGCGCGTGCACGCCTTCATCTCGAAGGACAACGACCGCCTGATCAAGGAGTCGCTGACCAAGGGTGTGCAGTACCTCCGCGCCGCCAAGGCCAAGGCGGCGGCGAAGGCCGCGGCGCTGCCCGACGCCGAACAGGCCTGACCGTGACGGTCGTCGACCTCTGGGTGAACGCCCTCACGGGCAAGGGCGCGGACGCCTTCATGGGCCAGTCGGGGAACGAGGGCATCCCCGAGTTGCTGGGTGGCGACCTCACGGCCGCCTCCACCATCAAGAAGCTCCTCGTCACCATGGACGCCTGCGGGGTCGACGTGGGTGTCGTGGCGGCCGGCATCGCCGCCGAGGAGACCCACGTACTCCTCGACGAGGTGGCGGCCCACCCGGACCGCCTGCGTGTCGCGCTCGTCTCGGACCGGCCCGACCGGCCCGTGCGCCAGTGCACCCGCCTGCGCGCCCTCGCCGGGCACCCGGCGGTGGTGCTGGTCCGGATCACCCCACTCGTGCACCAGTACCCCCTCAACGACAAGCTCTACTACCCCCTCTACGCCACCTGCGCCGAGCTCGGCCTGCCGGTCTCGGTCAACGTCGGGATCCCCGGCCCGCGCGTGCGCTCCTCCTGTCAGCATCCCGAGCTGCTCGAGGACGTCCTCATCGACTTCAAGGGGCTCACCGTCATCGGCGCGCACATGGGCCACCCCTACGAGTCGCTGCTGATGCAGTACATGCTCAAGTGGCCCGACCTCTACCTCTCCAATTCGGCCTACCTGGCCAAGTACATGGACCCGGCGCTCGTCTCCTTCATGGACTCGTCGCGCGGCATGGGTCGCGTGCTCTACGCGTCCGACCATCCCTTCCTGCCCATGGAGCGGGCGGTGGCCGCCGCCCGGGATCTGCCCCTCTCCGACGCGGCGGCCGCAGCCTTCCTGGGCGGGACGGCCGCCCGGCTCTTGCGGCTCGACTGAGCGATGCCCACGGACCTCGGGCGGATCGGCGTCTGGTGGAGCGGGTCGTGGCGCGTGCCCGACGATCCGGACCTCGACGTCGCCCGTGAGCTCGAGTCGCTGGGCTATTCGACGTTGTGGTCGTCGGGCGGCTACGACCCCGGCCTCTCCTCTCGCTTCGGCAGGCTGCTCGACGCGACGGAACGGGCGCACGTGGCCAGCGGTGTCGTCAGTGTGTGGCATGCCGCCCCGGGTGAGGTAGGCGCCGCGGTGGCCGACCTCGAGGCGCGGCACCCCGGACGCTTCCTCCTGGGCATCGGGGCCAGCCATGCCGTGATCACGCCCGACTACGCGCGCCCCTACTCCAGGGTGGTCGCCTACCTCGATGCGCTCGATGCGCTGGAGGTCCCGGTGCCGCCCGAGCGACGGATGCTCGCCGCGCTGGGCCCGCGGATGCTCGAGCTGGCTGCGGCGCGGAGCGCCGGGGCCCATCCCTACTTCGTCCCCGTCGAGCACACCGCGCGCGCCCGCCAGCATCTCGGCTCCGGGCCGATCCTGGCGCCCGAGGTCGCCGTGGTGCTCGACAGCGACCCGACCTCGGCACGGGCCCTGGCCCGCTCCTACGCCGCCATCTACCTTCCTCTGCCCAACTACACCAACAACCTGCGCACCCTGGGCTACGGCGACGACGACATCGACGCCGGCGGCAGCGACCGCCTGATCGACGCCGTCATCCCGTGGGGCGACGTCGAGAGGGTGGCGGCTCGGATCCGCCACCACCACGAGGCGGGGGCCGACCACGTCTGCGTCCAGGTGGTCGCCGACTACGGGGCGTTCCCGTTCGCCGCCTACCGCGAGCTCGCCGCGGCGCTGTTCTGAGCCGGCCTCAGCCGCGCCCGGCCCGCTCCGCCAGCAACGCGGCCAGCGCCCGGAAGGCCCGCCCCCGGTGCGAGAGGGCATCCTTCTCCCCCGCCGTCATCTCGGCGAACGTCCGATCGCCCCCGTCCGGCTCGAACACAGGGTCGTAGCCGAAGCCGTGGTCGCCCCGGGGCGCCCTGGCGATGCTCCCCTCCACCACGCCCTCGGACCACACCTCGGAGCCGTCCGGGAAGGCCGCCAGCGCCACCGTCTTGAACCGGGCCCGCCGGTCACCGGCGGCGGCCCCGAGCGCGGCGAGCTCGCGCAGCAGCTTGGCCACGTTGTCGGCATAGGTGGCCGCCTCGCCGGCGTAGCGGGCGCTGTAGACCCCCGGCGCGCCGCGCAGCGCGTCCACCTCGAGGCCCGTGTCGTCGGCCACGGCGGCCAGCCCGGTGGCCACCACCAGGGCGTGCGCCTTCAGGCGGGCGTTGTCGAGCAGCGTGTCGCCGTCCTCCACGATGTCGGGCACGTCCGCCGGCCGCGGCACCAGCTCCACTGCGATCGCGTTCGACAGCACGGCCCCGATCTCCTTCGCCTTATCGGGGTTGGCCGAGGCCACCACGAGCCGCAGGGGCCGGCCCCCGCTCACCGACGGGGCGGTGGCTCGGCCAGCACGGCCGCCTGCAGGCCCGTGAGCTCCTTGACGCCCGACTCGGCCAGACCGATCAGCGTGTCGAGCTCGCCCCGGGAGAACGCCATGCCCTCCGCCGTCCCCTGCACCTCGACGAAGCGCCCGGCGCCGGTCATGACCACGTTCATGTCGACCTCGGCCCGCGAGTCCTCCTCGTAGGGGAGGTCCAGCATCGGGACGCCGTCGATGATGCCGACCGACACCGCGGCCACCGAGTCGGTGAGCGGGTTGGTGCGGATCGTCTCGGCCTGTACGAGCCGCGTGCAGGCGTCGTGCAGTGCGACGTAGGCGCCGCAGATGGACGCGGTGCGGGTGCCGCCGTCGGCCTGGAGCGCGTCGCAGTCGACCGTGATCTGCACCTCCCCCAGGGCGACCAGGTCGCAGACCGCGCGCAGCGAGCGGGCGATCAACCGCTGGATCTCCTGGGTCCGCCCGGACTGCTTGCCCTTGGCGGCCTCTCGCGAGGCGCGCTCGGGTGTCGAGCCCGGCAGCATGGAGTACTCGGCCGTCACCCAGCCCCGGCCCGTGCCGCGCATCCAGGGCGGGACCCGCTCCTCCACCGATGCGGTGCACAGCACCTTGGTCTGCCCGAAGGTCACCAGCACCGATCCCGGCGACATCACCGTGTAGTCGCGCTCGAAGGTGACCGGCCGCAGCTGGTCGATGGCCCGCCCGTCCCGGCGTGCCGTGCGGGGGTCCCCGCTCACCCTTGTCTCCTCAACCGGCTTGCTCCCACTGCGTTCCTCCCGGATGCTCGGCGGCCCCGTCTCGGCCTCGGACACCGTAGGCCACGGCGGGCCGGTGACGGACCGGGCCGCCCCTCAGTTGCCCTGGGCGCCGCCCCTCAGTTGCCGTGGGCGAAGGTCTCCGGGTAGGAGTGGGCCGAGATCTCCAGCGCGGCGTCGACGTCGCGGTAGGTCTTGAGCTCAATCACGTTGCCGCTCGGGTCGGCGATCTTCGCCTTGGTCTGCTCGGTGGGCAGATCACGGTCGTCGGTCGACACCGGGACGACCCACTCGACCCCCGCCGCGCCGAGGCGGGCGAGCATCGCCTCGAACTCGTCGCGCCCGAGCGTCACGCCGAAGTGCCGCGATCCCGCCGAGGGCGCCGGCGCCACCGCGTCGGGTCGGTCCTGCAGCGTGATCTGCATCCCGTAGAACCAGACGTCGGTGAAGCCTTCCCGGGTGCGGGCCGCCTGGCAGCCGAGCGTGTGCACGTAGAAGGCGCGCGCCGCGTCCATGTCCCGGACCGGGAGGGAGAGGTGGAGGATCGGCTGCATCGGCCAAGCCTACGGCGCGATCTCACGCCCTCCCGGCGCCGAACAGCACACACCGGGCCATGGTGAGCGGGTCGTGGCGGGCGCCCGGCGCGGCGGCGGCGGCCGCACACAGGGAGAGCGAGGCGCCCGTGGCGGCCGTGGCCGACGGTCCCCCCGGTTGCAGCCGCCACACCCACGCCCCGTGCTCGAAGACCGGCGCCACGCCGAGGGCCATGGTGAAGAATCCGGACGCGTAGACCGGGTCGCGGCTGGCCCCGGTGATGACCACGCGGTCCACCTGCCAGTGCCGCAGGGCGCGGCGGACCGTGGTGAGCTGCTCGGAGGTCCCCGTGGGCTCCGGTCCCCCGAGCACGGTCAGGTCCGTCAGGATCCGCCGGGCCGATCCCGGTGCCCCGCGCCCGACCGGTCCACCCCGGGCGTTGGGCGTCTTCAGCGCGGCGCCGGCCAGCTTGAAGTGGAAGCCGTCGTCCGCCTGCCAGAGCATCGGCAACGGGGAGCCCGAGACCGCGAAGGGAATGGTGAGCAAGACCGAGTTCGCAGGAAACGTCGGCGAGGCCTCGCGCAAGGAGGCGGGCGTGCGGAACGGGACGACCCGGAGGGGAAAGTCGAAGGTGACGAACACCGGCACCAGCGCCACCACCGCCACCAACGCCGTGGCCGCCGCGGCGACGGGGTACCGATGCCGCGCCACCCATGAGGCCGGCGGCCGGTGCGCGACGTAGAGCGCGTCGAGTCCGACCGCAAGCAGGAAGGCGATGAAGAGCGTGAGCAACGGCGCCAACTGGTCCGGCAGGATTTCCCTGAGCAGCGGGATGCGGAACAGCTCGCGCCAAGGCAGCCACGGGTGCCCGAGCCAGGAGGGCGCGCCCTCGAGATACGCGCCCAGGGCCAGCCACAGCGTCACGGCCGTCATGAACAGGAGCAGCCAGGTGACGGGCCGGCGCCGGGCCGCCACGACGGCCGCCAGCGTCGCCAGGGCCACGCCGCCACCCACGTAGTCGGCCGGCGGGCCATTGCGGCCGAGGTAGCCCCCGAAGCGGACGAACTCGCTGGCGGAGGCCCGGTACTGCCCCGGCGCCAGGAGCCCCGAGAGCGGCACACCCAGGACCGGTGCCAGTGGGAAGAGCACCCCGCTCACCGCCTGCGGCCCGGCCACGCCGAACCAGGCGGGATAGGCGAGCAACGCGACGGTCACGCCGGCGGCGAGGCCGAGCGACGGCAGGGCGTGCCCGGCGCGCCCCCGCACCTGCCGCCAGCCGACGGCCATCGCGGCCAGCAGTCCCACCGTTGCCAACAGGAGGCACATCACCAACACCTCGGGCGAGATGAGGAACTGCACCACCACGAGCGCGGCGAGGACGAGCCCGTCGCGGCGCACCGAGTGCTCCTGGCGCACGACGATCTCGTGCAACGTCGTGAACAGGAACGGCGGGATCACGAGCCACGTGACCGACACGTGGCCAAAGGTGAGCGCCGTCACCATGGCCGCCGAATAGCCGTACACCAGCCCCGCCGGGATGGCGGCGGGCTTCCAGGTCACGAGGGGGCGGATGGCGGCGAAACAGCCCCACGCACTCAGCGCGGGGGCGAGGGTCAGTGCCACGTTCGTCGCCGTCACGGGGCCGAAGAGCCACGTCACCGGTGCCAGCACCACGCCGACCAACGTCCCCGCCGTGTTCGACAACAGGTTGGCGCCGTGGGGGACGTTCACCGCCCCGGAGAAGAAGAGGTTGTGCAGGTGTGCCACGGCCCAGGCGGGCCACGCCATGAACCACACCTCTTGCGCGGGGTCGCCGCACACGCACGTCAGCGTGGACGAAGGGTGGCCGGTCCACACGTGCCACCACAGCGCCACGGCGGGGATCATGAAGAGAGCGAGCGCGACGACGTGGAAGGCGACGGCGTCCACGGCGCGTCGCAGGCGGCCGCGCGCGACGGAGGTCCGCGCCCGCCCCACGTCACCCGCTCCGGCGCCGCCCGCGCCGGGTCCACCGGCTCCGGCGTCGTCCGCCGTGGCCACGTCATTCGGGGCGCCGAGATCGAGGTCCGGGTGCTCGGACGTGCGGGGTGTGTCGTGCGGGGGGTGCAACGACACATCCATCCTGCTCGACACCGCCGTCGAGCGTACTGCCAGCTCCTTTGCGAGCCGGGGAAGCGCCGCGCGTTCGTAGGATCGTCTCCGTGCCCGCCGAACGCCGCTGCGTCGTGGTCGGTGCGGGGCTGCTCGGCCTGGGCTCGGCCCGCTCGCTGGCCCAACGGGGATGGCAGGTGGTCGTCCTGGAGGCCGCGGGCACGGTCGGCCACCGGCGGTCGGGCTCCAAGGGCGACGCCCGGATCTTCCGTCTGGGGTACCCCGACCCCCTCTACGTCGAGATGGCGCGCCGGGCCGAGGACCTCTGGCGGGCGCTGGAGGGGGAGTCGGGGCGCCGGCTCCTGCACCCCTGGGGCCAGCTCACGTTCGGCGACGCACGCGCGCTCGATGCCATTGCCGGCGCGCTGTCGGACACAGGCGCGCCAGGCGAGCTGCTCACGGCGCCCGAGGCAGCAGCGAGGTTCCCGGGGATCACGCCGCACGGCCCCGCCCTGTTCGAATCGACGTCGGGCGTGCTGGCGGCGGACGAATGCCTGCGTGCGTTGCGCGCCACCGGCGGCTTCGAGCTCCGGACCGGCGCACCGGTCACCGCCGTGCACGATCGGTCCGGCGCCGCCGCGGTGACGACCGCGGACGGCCGGGTCCACGACGCGGATGTCGTCGTCGACTGCGCCGGCCCGATGGCCCTGGAGCTCCTGGGCGGGGCGCCGGCAGGGGCGCCGGCGGCGGCGGCGGCGGCGGCGAAGACGGTGGCGGCCTTGCCGACACTCCCCCAGGTGGCCTATTTCGCGCCCCGGGCCCGTCCCGAGGGCCCCGTCACGCCGCCCGTCTTCATTGAATGGGGGGACGACATGATCTACGGGCTGCCCGTGCCGCAGGGTCCCCGCCGCGGCCTCTACAAGGTGTCCCATCACACACCGGGCCCGCCCCTCGACCGCTACGACCCCACGGACCCCGACGCGGTCGACGACGACGACCCGGTGCTCCTCGCGATGCTGACCGGCGCCGTGGCGCGCCTCCTCCCGGGGCTCGACCCCGAGCCGGTGGCGAGCGAGCGCTGCGTCTACGACAACAGTGCGGACACCGACTTCGTCCTCGACCGGGTGGGGCACGTGGTCGTCGGCTGCGGCACCAGCGGTCACGGGTTCAAGTTCGGGCCCCTGCTCGGCGAGCTCCTGGCCGACCTGGCTGACGGCACCGAAGCCACCTTCGACCTGGTCCGCTTCGGCCTCGACCGCCACCTGGGAGGGGGCGCGCACCGGCCGGCCGGTGAGCCCCGGTAGGTTCCGGCCGTGCCGAGGTACGTCGCGTTGCTCAGGAGCGTCAATGTCGCCGGCCACGGCCGCCTCGCCATGGACGAGCTGCGGGCCTCCTTCGAGGCACTCGGGTTCGACGACGTGACCACCTACATCCAGACGGGCAACGTCCTGTTCTCCACCGGGTCCAAGAGCGAGACGAAGATCGGGGCGGCCATTGAGCAGCGGCTGGCGGACGACTTCGGCGACTCGCCGGCGGTGATCATGCGCACCGTGCCCGAGCTGCTCCGCGTCGGCAGGTCGAGCCCGTACGCCAAGGCCGGCGCACAGCCGTCGCGCCATCACGTCACATTCCTGGCCACGGCACCGGGGAAGGCCGCGCTCGCTGCCTTGGCGCTCCCTCCGAGCGGCCGCGACGAGCTCGTCGTCGACGGCAGGGAGGTCTACGTGTACACACCAGACGGCTACGCCGAGACGAAGTTCACCGGCACCTTCCTGGAGCGCCGGCTCGGCGTGGTGAGCACCACCCGGAACTGGAACACGGTCACCAAGCTCTGCGAGCTCGCCGCGAAAAGCGTCTCGTGAGGGACTCGAACGCGGCCGCCGCCGCGTGCAGAACGTGCACGGGTTGGGCTCGTCCCGGGGTGGCACCGTTCCAGTCAGTGCCATTCCGGCTCCTGGTGTCGCCCAGCTGACTTGCGCATCCGTGAGCAGACGGCGATCCTGAACCAATGCCTTCGAAAGGCCACAACCGGGCTTGGGAAGACTGGGGCGTCGTCGATCCCCTCTTTGCGATCCTGACCGAACCTCGCTTCCGGCGCGGAGGCGACATCGGTGGGTTTCTGGCGACGGGCGAGGCGGACATTCAGGGCGTGCTCGCGGAAACGGACCGATTGCAGATCTGCGCAGGTCGAGTGTCGGCCCTCGACTTCGGGTGCGGAGTTGGAAGGCTTACGGCTCCGCTATCGCAGCATTTCGAGCACGCGATGGGAGTCGATATCGCACCGAGCATGTTGGAAACAGCGAGGGAGCTTCACGCCGGGCGAGACAACTGCGAATTCAGACTCAATCAGGGTGATGATCTCCGATGGCTTGATGACTGCTCGTTCGATCTGGTCCTGAGTCTGCTCGTGCTGCAACACATGGACTCCGTGCAGATGATCGAGACGTTCCTCCGCGAGTTTGTGAGGGTTCTCAAGCCTGGGGGCGCTCTCGTTTTTCAAATCCCTTCGAGCGTGCCCGCTCATAAGATCCCCCTACCGAGTTGGAAATCGATTCCAGGGATGCGGATACGAACGGCCAACGCGCTGCGCCATATAGGTGTTCCAGCCCACATCCTCTACAACAGACTGGATTGGGTCCCGCAGATGACCCTTCTGGCACTGTCAGACGAGAGAACTCGTTCGGTCCTCGAATCCGCCGGTGGAATGGTCGCTCACGTGACCCCCACCGCACCAGATTCCGGTGGAACGGTCCACCGAACCTACTTTGTCACGCGGCCGTGACAGAGGGGCCCAGCTCGACGGCCTCGTGATGGGCGAGGCCCGCCGCATCGTCCCGCCGTAGGGTGTGCCATGCGCACGCACCGGCGGACATCGCCCCCCACGCGCTTCGACGGGCGGGTGGCCCTCGTGACCGGTGCGTCGTCGGGGATCGGCCGGGCGATCGCCCTGACGCTGGCCGAGCGTGGTGCGACGGTCGTGGGGCTCGCCCGGCGCACCGAGCTCCTCGACGAGCTCGCGCCCGAGCTCGAGCGTCGCTCGCCGGGCAGCGGCACCGTGGTGTGCGACGTGGGCGACGCCGACGCCCTCCGGGGCGCCCTGGACACGATCGAGAGCGAGCACGGCCGGATCGACATCCTGGTCAACAACGCCGGGGTCGACCTCATGCTGCCGGTCCCCGGCGGGGACGCCGCCACCGTGCGCGACGTCTTCGACGTCAACTTCTTCGCCACGGCGGCCGGGACGCTCGCCGTGATCCCGGGCATGGTCGAGCGGGGCTGGGGCGTCGTCGTGAACGTGTCCTCCGACAGCGCCCGGGCGCCCGAACCGAGGCAGGGGGCCTACGCCGCGTCCAAGGCGGCCATCTCCGCCTTCAGCGAGTCGGTCGCAATGGAGGTGGCCGCCTACGGGGTCCACGTCCACGTCCTCTATCCCGGGTGGGTACCCACGGCCATGGGCCTCTCGGGCACCGAGGACGGGGGCTCCCGGCCGCCGAGAATGGTGCGCCGGACCGCCCAGCAGGTCGCGACCCTGGTGGCCGACCGCATGGGCGGTCCCCGCATCGACATCAACGCGGCACGGCTGCCCTTGCTGGCCCCGATCGCGCGCACGCTCCTGCCGCGCACCTACCAGAAGGCGATGCAGCGCATGGCGACCACGACGGGTGCGACCGGCGCAACGGAGAAGAATTAGAAGTAGATGATCTCCTTGGCCCGCTCGGTGACCTCGTCGAGGTCGCCCGTCCAGGCCCCGGTCGAGAGGTACTTCCAGCCGCCGTCGGCCGACACGACCACGATGGACGCCTCCTGACCCTCGGGCAGCGACGACGCGCACTTGACCGCACCGGCCAGGGCCGCCCCGGTCGAGATGCCGGCGAAGATGCCCACCTCGGTCAGGCGCCGGGTCCACTCGATCGACTCCCGGGGCCGCACCACGGTCTTGCGGTCCAGCAGCTCGGCGCCCCCGAGGTCCTCGAAGATGGGCGGGATGTAGCCGTCGTCGAGGTTGCGCAGCCCGTCGACCATCTCCCCCGCCGGCGGCTCGACGGCCCAGATGGAGACCGCGTCGCCGAGCTTCTCGCGCAGGTAGCGGCCCACCCCGAGCAGGGTCCCCGAGGTCCCCAGCCCGGCGACGAAGTGCGTGACGCCCGGGCAGTCCCGCAGGATCTCGGGCCCGGTCCCCTCGTAGTGCGCCTTGGGGTTGGCCGGGTTCCCGTATTGGTAGAGGAAGACCCACTCGGGGTGCTCGGCGGCGAGGGTGCGTGCCATGCGCACCGCGCCGTTGGAGCCCTCCGATCCGGGCGACTCGATGATCTGGGCTCCCCACAGCTCCAGGAGCTGGCGGCGCTCCACCGACACGTTGGTCGGCATCACGGCCTTGAGGGTGTAGCCCTTCACGCGGCACACCATGGCCAGCCCGATGCCGGTGTTGCCCGATGTCGGCTCCATGAGGATCTGGTCCGGCTTCCCCGGCACGAGCACGCCGGAGCGCTCGGCGTCCTCAATGAGCGACAGCGCCACCCGGTCTTTCACCGAACCGCCGGGGTTCTGCCCCTCCAACTTCATGTAGATGCGTGCGGTCGGGTTGGGGCTCAGCGCGCTGATGTCCACCAACGGCGTGTCGCCGATCATCTCGAGCACCGACGGGTACAGCGTCACGACAGGATCGGCACCCGTTCCTCAGCCCCCGGCCACGGCCGGCAGGATCGACACCTCGGCGCCATCGGGGACGGGCGTGGCGAGGCCCTGCAGGTACCGCACGTCGTCGTCGTCGACGTAGATGTTCACGAACTTGTGCAGGGTGCCCTCGTCGGTGAGCACCTGGCCGGCCATCCCCGGGTACTCCGCGGTGAGCTTGGAGAGGACCTCGCCGATGGTCGCGCCGTCCACGCTCACGGCGGCCGCACCCCCCGCGTGGCTGCGCAGGACGGTCGGTAGGCGGACTTCGACGGCCACGGGGCCTCCTCGCTCGGTGCTCTCGTTGCTCACCGCCGCCCTCGGGGCTGGCCAGGTGATTGTTGACTGATCCGCTCACCATTCTACAAGGAGCCGGCCCCGAGCCCTACCCGGGTAGCGCGAGCCCGGGGACCTCGAGCCCGGGGACCTCGACGGGCTCTTCGGTGATCTGCCCGTCCGCGATCAAGTAGCTGCGCACCACGGGGTGGGTGTCGCGCAGCGAGACCAGCACGTAGTGCCATCCCGGATCCGTCGCCTGCGCGACGTCCGTCGGCGACGGGTAGGCGTCGGTGTGGGTGTGGGAGTGGAAGACGCCCATGATGTCGGCGCCCAGCGCCCGCGCGGCCCGGTCGACCCGCAGCATCTCCTTGGGGTCGATCTCGTAGACCATGGCCGAGGCCGCCGCGTTGGCGGTGACGAAGAGGTGGACCGCCTCGTCGCCGCCGTAGGACCCGACCAGGAGGCCGCACGCCTCGTCGGGCAGACCGGCCAGGCAGTGGGCCACCATCTCCATGTAGATGGCGCGGGTCAGGCGGAGCACCTGTGAAGGGTACCCTCGTACCCCTCATGGCCAGGGCGAAGAAGCAGATCGCCAAGCGGGCGGCCGCCCGCGACGAGCGCTCGGGCGACCGCACGGTCGCCACGAACCGGCGCGCCCGGCGGGAGTACGAGTTCCTGGAGACCTTCGAGGCCGGCATCGTGCTGCAGGGCTCGGAGGTCAAGTCCCTCCGGGAGGGCAAGGCGCAGCTGAGCGAGGCCTACGCCCGGGTCGACGGCGGCGAGATGTGGCTCTTCCAACTGCACATACCGCCTTGGCAATTCGCCACCGGTTTTGGCGCCCATGAGCCCGACCGCAGGCGGAAGCTGCTGTTGCATCGGGAGCAGATCGACGAGCTGCTGGGCAAGACCCAGCAGCAGTCCCTCACGCTGATCCCGGTCTCGCTGTACTTCAAGGACGGCAAGGCCAAGGTGCAACTGGCCCTGGCCAAGGGGCGCCGGCTCTACGACAAGCGCAACGTCATCATGGCCCGCGACGCCGAGCGGGAGGCCGCCCGGGCCAGCAAGGAGATGAGCCGCTGGAGCGGGGCCTAGGCAGGCTCGACCCGACTGTCGAGCGGGCTGGTCGCCAACCCGTAGAATGGGAGGGCTGGTCATGGTGGTCAGCACCCAGACATGGGGGTGATTGGTTTCGACTTCGGTCGTCAAGGTAGGAGAAGCGAGCCGTGGTCTCCGGAGCCACGTTAAAGAGCCGGAACCAAAAACAAACGCCGAGCCTCAGCTCGCGATCGCTGCTTAAGTAGCGACGTCCAGCCGGTCCCCGCCCTACGGATCGGATCTTGGGCGTCATTCAGTAGGGCTTACTCAGTGCTTCACACCAACTGAACACTGAGGACACTTGGCTTGGTTACGGGGTGGCTCCGCCGCCGGCAGCAGTGCCACCCTCGACAATTTCTTGCCGGCTGCGCTCGGAGAAGGCCTATTGCGGCTCCGGAGGACGCGGGTTCGAATCCCGCCACCTCCACGAGTGGTTCGGCTGCAGACGTGCAGGTCGGAACGCTGGTGGAGGTGCACCAACACCTCGCAGGACACGGCAGGACACGGAAAAGACACGAGATCCGTGTCCTGGCGGCGGCGTTGCGCTACGCCACCGGCGACGTCGGACAGCCCGGTCGACGGCTCGTCTTGATCCGGTAGAGGAACCCCTCACAGCCTCCCATTGACGCTCCGACGAACTGGAGAGCTCGGGCCCGGATTCCGAAAGCCATTCGGTCTCTGGGGCCCGGCGCCGACGCCGCTCAAGGCCGGAGGCGCCGATGGCCCCGTCCGCCGAGAATTTCTTTCGAGAAATTTTCTTTATCTCGCCGTGTCTCGCTGGTGCGCGCTGGGTCTCCCTGGTGCGCGTTGGGTACCGCTGGATACCATTTCTGAGCTGGGACGTTGTCACACCGGCACTGCAGCGTCGAGGGGAAGAGCCGCCCGAGACATCAATGGTGCCGTAGGCGGTCGGCAGAAACACATTGAGCACGAGTCATGTCCTGGCCGCCACGGTGGCGTCCTAGACCGACAGCGTCGGGTAAGGCCCTTCGCCTCCCGGTGGATCGTCCGAAGCCACGGCGGCAGTCTCTTGAGCGTCGTTCTCCGACCCCCGGCCCAAGTCGGGGTCGGGTCTCACCAAGCTCAGCAGCGGGCCGGTGGCCATGGTGGTGATCACGCTCATCAGGACGAAGATGGTGAACAGCTTGGTGTTGAGGATGTGTGACTGCAGGCCGATCGTGAGCACGATCAACTCCGTCAGGCCTCGTGTATTCATGAGCACGCCCAATCCCGTCGCGTTTCGAAGGGCCAATCCCGCGCCCCGGGCGCCGGCCGTCACACCACCGATCTTGCCCAGGCAGGCCGCTGCGACGACGAGGACCAGCAGCCAAAGCCCCGAGACGCCGATCGAGTGGATGTCTACCAGGAGGCCGGTGCTGATGAAGAAGATGGGGAGCAGGGCCCGGCCGATCGGTTCGACCATGGACGACACCTTGGTGGCCAGCACGCCACGCGGGAAGACGGCGCCGAACATGAAGGCACCGAAGATCTCATGAAAGCCGCTCACCGCCGTGAAGCTGGCGCACAACAAGATGCCGGCCAATACCAGGAGCAAGCTCTCGAGGGTGATCTGACTCTGCGAGAACCTGGCGAGGCCACGGCGCACGGGCAGGATCATCACCACGGTGAACATCGCCGCCAGGGCCAGGAACCAGAGGACTTCGAGGCCGCTGGTCGCTGCCGCCACGGAGAGGACGACGATGAGGACCGCCCAGGTCAACACGTCAGTCCCGGCCGCGATGAGCAACGCCAGCGATCCCAACGGGGACTTGTCCATGTGACGCTCCTGAACGATCCGGGCCAACACCGGAAACGCGGTGATCGACAGCGCGACGCCTATGAAGAGGCAGAAGGACGAGAGCTTGACGTGGGGATCCGACGGATGCAGCGCCAACGCCAGGCCGATGCCGATCACGAAGGGCACCGCGACGTTGGATCCCGTGACGATGGCCGCCACCCGTGAATGACCGGCACCTCGCAGCCGGCCGAAGTCCAGCTCGAGGCCCACGAAGAACATGAAGATCGAGACGGCCAGCTGGGCGAGAACACCCAGCGTCGGTCGTTCCCAGACGGGGAAGAGGTGAGTCGAGAGGCTCCCCAGGACACTGGGACCGAGGACCAGGCCGGCGATGACCTCCCCGATCACTCGGGGCTGGCCGAGGCGTGCGAATACGGCTCCGAAGAACCAGGCAGCCACGAAGACCACGGCGATGCCGAAGAGCGCCGTGCTGTACGGGTCGTGCTTGAGAAAGACAAAAGCCATAACGTGCACCGCCGAGCCCTCCGAATCATCTCGCCGTTCCGGCCTGACCTCGCCAGGTCGGCGACATAATAAACCGAGTCGCTCGGTAATTCAACTGGCTAACCGACGCTGCGGTAACCCACACCCTTCAGAACGAGGTCGACAGATCGTTCGATCAGGTCGTCGGGGGCCTGGCCAGGGACGTAGGCGGCGAAGTACTCGCCGTAAAGCAAGCGTGCGGCGGCTTCCACATCGGCGTCGGGCGCGATCTCCTTCCGGCCCCGAGCGGCATCGAGGATCGTGACGAGGTTCTGCAGTCGTGGCACTGCTCCGCGTTCACGCAGGAGGCGCAGCAGCTCCGGCGTCGTGCTCTCCTCGGCCAGGCAGACACTTCGGATTCCCATCTCCGAGAATGGCTCGACGTTGCCTTCGTACCACCGCAGCTGGGCAACCAGGTCTTCGCGAGTCTCTCCTCGAATGGGGGGAAGGTCGTCCAAGCGCGCGTACTCCAATGCTGCTATAGCCAGGTCTGCTTTCCTCCTCCAGCGGAGATGGATCGTGGCCTTGCTGACTCCTGCCTCCGCGGCCACCGCCTGGAGCGACATCCGCGCGTAGCCGTCGCGACTGAGCAGTCGGAGCGTGGCGTCGAGAATGGCCGCATCGTTCTCCGGATCGCGCGGTCGACCTACGTGGTGATCGGTTCGCGGCGAGGGCACGAGGAAATACTGTACCAAATGGCACGGTAAGTGTCCGCTTGCAGCCGCGCCACACTGGGCTTGCCGGACGTCCAGGCCCGCGATGGGCGACGGGTTCCAAGTTGATTGGGTGAGTTCACAACATCAACCAAAATCCGATGGTCAATGGCGTCGCTCACGCAGATGCAAGCTGCGGCCGGATCCGAGCTCGTCGACAAGATCCTTGACCGCCTCGCCAGCGAACATGCGCTCACAGGCTTCACGTCGGACCTCGGGCGGATAGTGCCTTGGCATGTCTGGCTCCTGGTGTTCAGGGCCAAATTGTCATACCAGTGGTCCACTTTTTGGGGTCAAGGTCAAGATGGGCTTGACGCGGCGAAGGTGGCGGTCGACGCGGATATCGGGTCGTCAGTCAGAAAGGCCGTCCCAGATTCCGGGGTGCCGTAGACTGGCGGTCGCGCGTCGGGCAGATTCCGGACAAACACGCCTCGAGCGCATGCTGGCGGTGAACATATTCATCTTCCGACAGCGACCGTCGCGGTGATGTCTCTGTGTTCACTTCCAGGACCGCTATGGGTGCTGATCGTCGTCACCGTGAGGTCGCCCCCTGTAAGGACGTGGTCGATTCTTATGAGCGGCGGCAGAACAGGAAGACGTTGAGACCACGTGAAGTCAAGTGGTTGGCCACGCGCCGCCGCGGCGTCCGTCAGCCCTGTCGACAGAATGGCCCGGAAGCCTCGATTTCCCCACGAGGCATTGAAGTCGCCGACCATCAACAGCGGCCGGGGATGGGACCTTTCCAGTTCTGAGTACACGCCATTGAGTTCGAGGTTCCAATAGTTCCAATCTGGATTGACCGGCGCAGTCGTGTGCACGACCCAGAGGGCCAACCTTCGCCCCTGAAACGTAATGTTAAGTCGAATCAGGTAAGCGAGTCCGTGAACATGGAACACCGTCGCATGCCCCAACCGATAGCGACTGGCGATGATGAATCCTCTCGATCCAACGTCCGGCAGCAAAAACCGATAGGGCAGGCGGTTGAATACGCCAGACGACAAGAACTGACCGTAGTCCCACGGCTTTGTCTCTTCGAGTGTGACGACATCCGGTCGGTAGTTTCTCAGTTGCTCTATGTAGCCTGCCATAGACAGATTGTCCTGTTGCACGTTTGCGTCGAAGAGACGGATCGTAGGCTCGGTGCGAACGGCAGCCGGTATTGAGGAATAGGCCAGGATCTCTGGGGCGACGTAAACCACTTGAGCAGCACAGAGCAGTGCCGCAGCTCCCGCCATCCACCACCTCTTGCCGTAGAGGGCTCCCGCGAGCACCAGCCATGCCGGAAGGAAAAGGACTTCGGTGGCCGCATCCACTTCAGCGAACACGCGCCACTCGTCCCACGCCACGGTCCGAGCCACAACAACCATTCCCAGTAGCGCGATGATCAGCCAGCCGACGCACTGGAGTGCCGTACTGCCGAGCCGTCGCCATTGGATCTCATCGGGGATCTCACCAGGCTGCGACATCCGAGGAGGATAGCTGGAGCAGTCGCGACAACCTCAGCACTTCGGCGTCCTTGGGCCGAATCCCGTTTGGGCTGCAAATTGGGCAACTGTGACGCAGTGCCGCCGTCTGTGCTGCCTGTTCCGCTCGGATCTCCAATGCGAAACAGCTTCGTCTTCGTCGTCGCTGGCTCACAAAAGATCAGCGCCGGGCACAGCCCTAGAAAGGATGCCCAAAATGGAGATCATGGAGAGCAAGAGGCCTCGTCCGCGGATCACCACGCCCGCCCCTGCGCGCTCTGGACCGTGTCGAGGGCACCTCGGAAATCTGATTGAGGCCGAGCGGAAGCAGTCCTTCCCAGACGATGATCCGCTCATCGAATAGGTCCCGGTGCTCTTCAGCCAACTGGCGCCGCATGGCCCGCCGGATCTTGTTGGGTCGGTCCATCCCCAGGTACAGAACCGGCTTGTCGGCCGCCCTTGACCGGCCAGCAGAGCGTCTACCGCAGATCCCGATGAGCGCGGCGACCACCTCCGGCCGAGCGTCGTCTTGCCCACCCCCGGTCGGCCCGACGATCAGCCACGGGCCCACTGCGGGCCGACCGCCTGGGCCCGATCGGCGTCACGCTGTCGGGGCGTGGCGAACCCAGCGCCTTGGAAGACCGGTTCGCCACCTGGTGGATCGCGTTGGGTTGCGTTCACCTTCGGAGTCCCTGTCCGTGGGACTCAGGTTCGCGTTAGGCCGCCATGCCCACGATCGGCTTGTTGAGGGTGGTGCCCCCGGTCGAGCCGTAGAACTTGGCGTCCCCGTAGCTGAAGATGCCGCCGTCGGAGGCCACCAGCCAGTAGCCGAGGCCGTCCGCGGTGGCCGCCATGCCCACGATCGGCTTGTTGAGGGTGGTGCCCCCGGTCGAGCCGTAGAACTTGGCGTCCCCGTAGCTGAAGATGCCGCCGTCGGAGGCCACCAGCCAGTAGCCGAGGCCGTCCGCGGTGGCCGCCATGCCCACGATCGGCTTGTTGAGGGTGGTGCCCCCGGTCGAGCCGTAGAACTTGGCGTCCCCGTAGCTGAAGATGCCGCCGTCGGAGGCCACCAGCCAGTAGCCGAGGCCGTCCGCGGTGGCCGCCATGCCCACGATCGGCTTGTTGAGGGTGGTGCCCCCGGTCGAGCCGTAGAACTTGGCGTCCCCGTAGCTGAAGATGCCGCCGTCGGAGGCCACCAGCCAGTAGCCGAGGCCGTCCGCGGTGGCCGCCATGCCCACGATCGGCTTGTTGAGGGTGGTGCCCCCGGTCGAGCCGTAGAACTTGGCGTCCCCGTAGCTGAAGATGCCGCCGTCGGAGGCCACCAGCCAGTAGCCGAGGCCGTCCGCGGTGGCCGCCATGCCCACGATCGGCATGTTGAGGGTGGTGCCCCCGGTCGAGCCGTAGAACTTGGCGTCCCCGTAGCTGAAGATGCCGCCGTCGGAGGCCACCAGCCAGTAGCCCGGAGACCGGTCGACCGAGAACGTCTGGGCGGTGCCCGTGGCGCTCGAGTAGTTCGTCCCCGCCGCCACGTGGGCGGTGAGCGAACAGGTGCCCACGCCGACGTAGGTGACGGTCAGGCCGTCACCCCCGACGGTGCAGATGCCCGTCGAGTTCGACTTGACCGACGTGACCCCGTCCCCGGTGGTGCTGACGGTGGCGGTGAAGCCGCCCCCAAGGGTCCCACCAGCCGGGAGGTTCGAGATGGTCGGGGTGCTCGGGGTGCTCGGGACGGCCTGGGCGATGCTGAACGTCTGGGCGGTGCCCGTGGCGCTCGAGTACTTCGTCCCCGCCGCCACGTGGGCGGTGAGCGAGCAGGTGCCCACGCCGACGTAGGTGACGGTCAGGCCGTCACCCCCGACGGTGCAGATGCCCGTCGAGTTCGACTTGACCGACGTGACCCCGTCCCCGGTGGTGCTGACGGTGGCGGTGAAGCCACCCCCAAAGGTCCCGCCGGCCGGGAGGTTCGAGATGGTCGGGGTGCTCGGGACGGCCTGGGCGATGCTGAACGTCTGGGCGGTGCCCGTGGCGCTTGAGAAGTTCGTCCCCGCCGCCACGTGGGCGGTGAGCGAGCAGGTGCCCACGCCGACGTAGGAGACCACCAAGCCGATCACGGTGCACACGCCCGTCGAGTTCGACGTCACCGACTTGACCCCGTCCCCGGTGGTGCTGACGGTGGCGGTGAAGCCACCTCCAAAGGTCCCGCCGGCCGGCAGGTTCGAGATGGTCGGGGTGCTCGGGACGGCCTGGGCGATGCTGAACGTCTGGGCGGTGCCCGTGGCGCTCGAGTAGTTCGTCCCCGCCGCCACGTGGGCGGTGAGCGAACAGGTGCCCACGCCGACGTAGGTGACGGTCAGGCCGTCACCCCCGACGGTGCAGATGCCCGTCGAGTTCGACGTCACCGACTTGACCCCGTCCCCGGTGGTGCTCACGGTGGCGGTGAAGCCACCCCCAAGGGCCCCACCGGCCGGGAGGTTCGAGATGGTCGGGGTGCTCGGGACGGCCTGGGCGACGCTGAACGTCTGGGCACTCCCGTCGGCCGCCAAGTAGTCCGTTCCCACTGCCACGTGGGCGGTGAGCGAGCAGGTGCCCACGCCGACGTAGGTGACGGTCAGGCCGTCACCCCCGACGGTGCAGATGCCCGTCGAGTTCGACGTCACCGACTTGACCCCGTCCCCGGTGGTGCTGACGGTGGCGGTGAAGCCGCCCCCAAAGGTCCCGCCGGCCGGGAGGTTCGAGATGGTCGGGGTGCTCGGGACGGCCTGGGCGATGCTGAACGTCTGGGCGGTGCCCGTGGCGCTCGAGTAGTCCGTCCCCACTGCCACGTGGGCGGTGAGCGAGCAGCTGCCCACGCCGACGTAGGTGACGGTCAGGCCGTCACCCCCGACGGTGCACACGCCCGTCGAGTTCGACGTCACCGACTTGACCCCGTCCCCAGTGGTGCTGATGGTGGCGGTGAAGCCACCTCCAAAGATCCCACCGGCCGGCAGGTTCGAGATGGTCGGGGTGCTCGGGACGGCCTGGGCGACGCTGAACGTCTGGGCACTCCCGTCGGCCGCCGAGTAGTTCGTCCCCGCCGCCACGTGGGCGGTGAGCGAGCAGGTGCCCACGCCGACGTAGGAGACGGTCAGGCCGTCACCCCCGACGGTGCAGATGCCCGTCGAGTTCGACGTCACCGACTTGACCCCGTCCCCGGTGGTGCTGACGGTGGCGGTGAAGCCACCCCCAAAGGTCCCGCCGGCCGGGACGTTCGAGATGGTCGGGGTGGTGGGCACGGCCATCGACACCGTGAGTGACACGGTGTTCGTAGAGGTCGACCCGATATAGCCTCCGTCCGTGTCGGTGAAGGTCCCCGTGATCGGCGAGTAGGAGCCGAGCGGCAACGCCGTCGATGTATCGCAGCTCGTCGCCGGCAATGTGGTGGTGCACAGATCCGGATTGCCCGCCGAGCTGAACACTACCGTGCCGCTCGCCAAGGCAGGCAGGCCCAACTCGGCCAGCGTCGCTGCCGTGCCGTAGCCGACCGTCGCCGACGAACCCGCGTTCACCGTGATCGTGAAGGACGTCGTTGCAGGCAAGGTGATGTTGGCCGGCCCTGAACTGGGGTTACCGTTGATGGAGGTGATCACCCCGCCCGCGACCACCACGGTGATGGAGGCGGGTCCGTCGGTGGTGTCATTCGAGGGCGGCTGGGCGGTGACGACCCAGGTCCCGTCGGGGACGAACAAGCCGTAGTGACCGCTCGAGTTGGTCCCGGTGAAGGCCTGCTTATCGGACGAGCCCTGCGCCGTGACCGACACGAAGGAATTCTGGGCCGGGGTGGTGCCGCCGGATTCGAACACCGTGCCGGACACGTTGGCCACCGGCAAGGTGAGGTTGGCCGGCCCCGCGCTGGCGACTCCGTTGATCATGGTGATCACCCCGCCCGCGACCACCACGGTGATGGAGGCGGGTCCGTCGGTGGTGTCACTCGAGGGCGGCTGGGCGTGGACGATCCACGTCCCGTCGGGGACGAAGACGCCATAGTGGCCGGCCGAGTTCGTGGTGGTGACGGCCAGCGTGGTTGACGAGCCTTGCTCAAAGACCGACACACCGGAGTTCTGGGCCGGGGTGGTGCCGCCGGACTCGAACACCGTGCCGGTCAGGTTTGCCACCTGCAACCTGATGTCGGCCGGTCCCGCGCTGGCGACTCCGTTGATCATGGTGATCACCCCGCCCGCGACCACCACGGTGATGGAGGTGGCGGCGTCGGTGGTGTCACCCGAGGGGGGCTGGGCGGTGACGAACCAGGTCCCGTCGGGGACATGGACGCCGTAGTGGCCGCTCGAGTCGGTGTTGATGTTGGCCGGCGCCAAGCCGTGCGCGAAGACCGACACGTTCGTGTTCGGGGCCGGGGTGGTGCCGTCGGACTCGGTCACCGTGCCGGTCAGGTTGGCCGCCGTCAAGGTGATGTTTGCCGGTCCCGCGCTGGGGTTGCCGTCGATGGAGGTGATCACCCCGCCCGCGACCACCACGGTGATGGAGCCAGGGGCGTCGGTGGTGTCACCCGAGGGGGGCGACGCGGTGAAGAGCCAGGTCCCGTTGGGGACGTGGACGCCGTAGTGGCCGCTCGAATCAGTGAG
Source organism: uncultured Acidimicrobiaceae bacterium (assembly GCA_963837125.1). Lineage (GTDB taxonomy): Bacteria > Actinomycetota > Acidimicrobiia > Acidimicrobiales > RAAP-2 > Bog-473. The sequence goes on from CAWILW010000011.1 coordinate 100,353, forward strand.
CCCGTAGGCCTGCGGGGTGGACGAGCCCTGTGGCAATACCAACACGTTCGAATTTGGGACCGGGGTGGTGCCGCCGGAGTGGAACACCGTGCCGGACACGTTGGCCGCCGGCAAGGTGATGTTGGCCGGTCCCGCGCTGGCGACTCCGTTGATGGAGGTGATCACCCCGCCCGCGACCACCACGGTGATGAACGCGGGTCCGTCGGCGATGTCACCCGGGGGTGCTTGGGCGTTGACGACCCAGGTTCCGTTGGGGACATTGAGGCCGTAGTGGCCGTTCCCGAACGTAGTGGTGAAGCCGTGCGGGGTGAGCGAGCCCTGCGCGTAGACCGCCACGTTGGAGTTGGCGGCCGGGGTGGTGCCGTCGGATTCGAACACCGTGCCGGACACGTTGGCCGCCGGCAAGGTGATGTTGGCCGGTCCCGCGCTCGGGGTTGCCGTTGATGGAGGTGATCACCCCGCCCGCGACCACCACGGTGACGGAGCCGGGGGCGTCGGTGGTGTCACCCGAGGGCGGCTGTGCGGTGACGACCCAGGTCCCGTCGGGCACGAACACGCCGTAGTTGCCGCCCGAGTCGGTGGTGGTGTTGACGGGCGCCGAGCCCTGCGCGAAGACCGAAACGTTCGTGTTGGCAGCCAGGGTGAGTCCGTCGGATTCGAGCACCGTGCCGGACAGGTTGTTGGCGGTCGCACCGGCCTGAGCCACGCCCAGTGACAAGACTCCGGCGGCAATGACGACAGCCACGGTGGACATCGCGGCGACGCATCTCGCTACGCCGCTCCGCTTGCGTGTCCGGCTTCGAGAAGACTCGAAAAAGGCCACTCGTTGGCTTCTGCGCTCGAAGATGCCCATTTGATCTCTGCCTCCGCCTCGATCCACTAATCTCTGCCTCCGCCTCGATCCACTAGTTGTCAACCCGAACGCAAGTGTGTCACTCCGGGTCACTCCTCTGACAGCAACGTACTCAACGCCCCCACGGGCGATGTTGCATATCGGCGGACATGCTCCGCGGACGACCCTGCGGGCTGGAGTCTGCGAACTCCGGATTCTACCTGAGATCGAGGATCGTCTTTGGCGTCTGCCCTAATCGTATCAACGAAGGGCACGCCAGCCCGGTCACCGCCTGCGAGTGTTTACGTCTGCCCGTAGTTGCCCGCACGGTCATGGCGCCGTCTGCACTCAAGGCCACCACCCTCGCACCAATGGCGGCCGCGCGCCCGCCTACCACGGCAAACGCTAGGTCGACTGGGCGCAGCCCTACCCTCCGGCAAGGCGATCGAGGAGGTGCGGCCGAACCGGGGAGATGCAAACCCGGGGGTGGACCGCCGATCAAGTGGACATTGGCGGCGATAATTGTGCAGCAATTTAGTCGGCTCCGCCACGAGGCTTGAGAGGATCCCAGTCAGGGACCACGAGCCTCCGTCGCGCGCACCGGCTCGTGAACATCGTGCCTGTCGTCCCAACCGGCCGGGACATTCTCGTTCGGATGCTGCAGCGGCCTCGTTCTGTGCCTCAGACGAGCGTCTCCAACCGAGCGTCCATCGAGCACTCTCGCGATCAATCCTCGTTCGCCGAGGCCAATCAGCTCAAGATGAATGCCAGGTGAGCATCGCATACGCGGGCAACCCCAAAGACGATCGGTAGCGAAGTAGACAGCCGCGTGGTGGGGATGCTCAGAGCAGGCTCTAGGTTGAACTCCTCGGCGAATGCTGTGGTTCAAGAAGGGTCACCCGGCGCTGCACCCGGGACCCCGGGATTCAGAACGTAAATTCGCAGCTGGAACCGCGGAACACTAGGCGGTGGAGTCTGATGCGCGGATCAGATTTCGTTCGAGGCAGCTAGCGACAAAGGCGCCCGCATCCTCGAGTGCGCGTTCTCTGGATATGCCGAAAACGTCCATCAGGCGGGTGGCCAGCTCGTTGAGCGTCGCACCGTCCGAGAGCTTCAGCCACATGGTGGCACCGCTCTGATTGAGCATGAGATACCTCGATGAGCTCATATCCAACAGTACGATCTCATCACCGATCTCTCGCCAACCAACGCGGTCATGACAGATTGCCAATGTCTGATTCAAGCTGTTCAGTAGCGTGCTCTCCGTCGGCTCGATCGGTCCCAGTATAGCCTGCATACTTCGGCCCCTGCATCTCCCGATCCTTGCCATTGATGGTGCCCACTCGGAACTTGGTCGGTGCCGTGGCCGGATCCACAAGCTTCATCGCTGTTGTTCTCGCGCGCCGCCCCCCGAAAGCGGGGTGTCCTACGACGACAACAACGGTGGGAGGTATTGCCGAACCCGATCGAAACACCGCGGTATTGAAGTTGTCTTCTATGGCCTTCACCTCCCAGCCGCGGTGATCGGCGGCGTTCGACGATGACAGCTGGCCTTCGTGGATCTTGCCGATGAACTCCGACGCGAAGGACATGTCCATTTGATCGTGGCAGGCGACCTCGAGCGCGACGTGGGATCACCGGTCACTGCTACGCATGGGCTGCGTGACGCCGCGGCGCTGAACGTCGAGGGTGGAGTATGACGTGGCCAAACGTGCATGGTCCACTGCCCTGCCTGTGCCGTCCTGACCATTTCCTGGTTTCCCGCGAACTCATTGTGCCGGGGTACCGCCTCGGGCGGGGAAAGGGCAGCGATCACCGAACTCTGATGGCCGACGTTGCACCCGGTGCGACCGGTCCATGAAGCGCGCCGGATCTTGCTCGCAGCCGCGGTCGCTTCACCTGCGCCCGCAAACCCGGGTCAGTGTGAAGTCTCGAACACGACGCCGACGCCGTCCCCCATGTCATATGTCGCACCTTCGGCCTCGATCCAGGCGTGTGCTGCCCTACCGTCGGCCAGGAGTCCTATACGCAACGTCGGATGACGCCGACGAAGGAAGAACCCCATGGAGAGGGCGCGCCTCAGGCATGTGTCTTGGACGAGCCATCGCGCCAAAGCCCAATTGAGTGCCCACAACATTGTCCGTTCCCGCGTCGAGGGGAGCGATGCTTCATGGCTCGCGACATCCGCTTCGTAGCCGACATCGGACAAAGGAGTACGAAGCCATTGTGCAAGCGTTCGAAGGTCGGCGACGCGTAGACCGATCTCGACGGCGAGCAGCACGGACACAGCCTTCGCCACCGCCCACCGCGAAGGGAGTGACAGGGCCCTCCAGTCGGCGACGACGGACCTCGCTCCACGGAGCGTTGGAGTTCGCACAGGGCGGCTCTTGGTTCGCCGTAGCCCCGCAATCGCGTCCGCCAGCAACGTAACGTCGGCCGAAGCCCGCGCCGGAGGAATCGCGAAGCGGTCCGCCAGCACAGTTGCTGCTCCCTCGACGGTTCCATGTTCCGCCAACAGATCAAGGATCGTTCTCGCTGAACCTCGAAGTCGAAGATACGTGCCGCTCGGGATATGTAGAACGACGCAGTCACCAGAGGGCAACTGCGCCGTCATCACATCCCGATAGGCCGGATGCGCTCTCAAACGTTCGACATGCTTCTGGACGACATCGGCCGCATCCGCCGACGGATTCGTCAGGAAACGCCGGTGACGCTTCCGCCTTCCTCCGAAATGGAAACCCCGTTGATGACGATCACGTCGCCAGTGCCAGCGGTCTTGTGAATGACGGACTCCGTCAGCTCATCCAGCGACCCGAGTTCACTCACTTCAGGCGCTTCGTATTCCTTCATTTCAGCAGCCACCACCTTCTTGTCGTCCAAGTTACTGCCAAGAACTAGGGTAGCAAGGGGTGAACCCACAAAGCAACAGGCATTCGGTGCGAATTTTTCCTGGGATTCACCTGAGAGTATCTCCTGGGATTCACCTGAGATCGGTTGCGCTGCCGTGGGACTAGATATGGCAGCATTGATCGTGCCCTCTGGCGGCCATTCCACTTTGGGCGCGTACGGCCTCGCCCTCCCAGGCCTCCAGAACGCCTATCTCCAACCCGCTGAGCCGTCGTGGCCTACTTGGACGATGCGCTGGGCACCGCCACCCCAGGGCGAAGCGGCCGCACCCGAGGAATGGTCGCCACACCACGCCCGTCTCTTGCCCTGGCCTGGGGGAACGGTCCATATCGACCGCGCCTCGAGGACCTCGACGTTCCTCTTCCCACAACCGCCCTCGCCTGATGCCATCGCACATCCACTTTTGGCATCGACCGCAGTGGTCGCGGGCAACTGGCTGGGACGCACGCCGCTTCACGCCGGCGCCTTTGTCCTGGACGGCCGGGTCTGGGGCGTGCTGGGGGGCAAGCGGAAGGGCAAGACTTCGACGCTCATGGGGCTTCACCTGGCTGGCGTCCCCGTCGTCGCCGATGACGTCCTCGTCGTCGACGCGCAACGGACGGTCGCCTTCGCAGGCCCACGGTGCCTCGACCTACGCGAAGACGCGGCCGAGCGCTTTGGCAAGGGCCGGCCCATCGGCGTCGTCGGCGCTCGAGCGCGCTGGCGCGTTGTCCTTCCTGCGATCGCCCAGGAACTCCCTCTCGCCGGGTGGGTGCTCCTGGAATGGGCCGAATCGTCACGCCTTTCGCGGCCGAGTGTTTCCGCCCGCCTGGCCGCCCTTGCCGCCCACCGGGGGCTTACCGCGAAGGGTTCGAGCGAGGACGGGCTATTGGAGCTTCTGGCACTCCCGATGGTCCTATACGGCCGGCCCAGGAACTGGGAGCACTTCGACAAGGGATTGCGGACACTTCTCGGCTCTCTAGCGGACCAGCGGGGTGAGTGGGACATGGCGACTCCAGGGGAGTCAGCGCACCAAGGGGAGTCCGTGCGCGCGCATCCAGGCTACTTGTAGGAGTGTGGTCGACAACAGGTTCCTGCGCTCAAGCAACCAATGACTCTTGAGTGCCATGTCGTCGACGATGCCTTCCAGAATTGGGTCATCGGTCCATTGCGCTGCAAAGCGCCGCGCGGTTCTCGTCCATAGCGGATCCGTGAAGCTGGCCTTCGTGTGCCGGCTGATCAATTCACGGGGCAATAGCTCGCCGAAGAGGGAGGCCATCAGCTGGGTCCGATTCCCAAGCCCCCGAAATCCACCCGCGGCGGCAATCGCATCCAGCACCGTTTCCTCGTAAAAGGGGTGGACAAGCGCGACGTCATATGGCTTACCCATTGTGGCGAAGGACTCAACACAGATGCGAAAGTAGCGATCACGCCAGATCCATCGCCGGATCTTTGCTTCCCAGCCGAGCGGCAACCGGGCTTCATCTTCGCCAAGTTCCTTTGCAATAGCACGGTGGCCGGCATCCGTTAGCCATGGCTGCGATCCGAGTTCCGCGCCTGCTCGGCGTCGATGAACCAGCCGCCTCAGGGAGGTCGGCGACAGCGCCAGTCCAACGATAAGGGCGTTGGACAATCGTGGACGCTGCCACGTCGTCAGAAGGCGTTCCGCACGAGCCGAAACCGAGCTATTGGCCAACTCGTCTCCTCCGAATCCGGTTACTACGGTCCCTCCTGCGGCGCGCTCGATTATGGGGATATGGAAGTGTGCGTTGAACGGCCATAGGAGGCCATGACGCTCGAGCGCTTTCGTGGCTATCGGCCCAACGGCGTCGAGCTCATCGTGGATCTCGATGCGGACCCAGTCGACCAAGCCAAGGTGACTCAATACCGTGGCTTGCCATTCGTCCTCCCACGACTCAACGGACTCGGGGAAGACCAGCGTCGCGGGTACCGGCAACGGCAGACCCTCGCGTCGTGCGACATGGGTGGCCACCGCCAAGAGTGCGGATGAATCACGGCCCCCGGAAAAGCTGACGAGGCAAGGCGGGCGGTTCAGAGCGGCGGACATCACCTCGACGAGCGCTTCCATCGGCGAGCGGTTGTGCTCGCGACGCGCCAATGGAGCGACCTCATCGGCACCGATCGGCATCCCATGGGCGATCTCGAGCGGTCTGAGTCGCATACCTGAGGGTCGAACAGCCTCTGTTTCGATCATCCCTCTTCACGACCGGGTGCCGACGAACATCGAGGAAGGGGGACCCGGTCTCCACACATCCTCAAGAGGTTGCATACTACGCTTACGACTTCGTTCTCAGTGCCGGTTGGACGGTGATGTTCAGCCGGCACTGGCATAGAGTTCGGGGTTCGCGTGAGCGAAACATCTGCTGCCACTCTCGACGAGCTCCTGGCAAGACCACCGGGAGCGACATCGGTAAAACGACTACCAGAACAACTCGGCCATGCAATAAGGCTGACATGGCGTGCCGCCCCACGACAGCTTATGGTCGTGGCCAGCCTGCAGGTGGCGGCGGGGGTCGGAACCGCAGCCCAGGTCCTTGTCGCTCAGCGGGTACTCGCCGTGCTGATCCACGAGCGGGGTAATCTCACGCTCGGGGCCGCATTGCCCTCAGTCGTGCTCCTGGGGCTGGTCACGGTCTTCGTTCGACTGGCCGCGATGGTTGCGTCCGAGGAGTCTCGCCTCATGGGCGGACTCGTCGAGCGGATCGCGGTTCGTGAGGTCGCCGACGCGGCAAGCAGCGTCGCCCTCATCGACTACGAACGCCCCGCCTACCACAATCTCTTACAGCGCGCTCAGTTGAGCGCTACGACGCGTCCCGTGCAAATGGTCAACTCGCTGACCGCTTCGCTTGGCGCGATCGCCGGGATCGTCGGGATTGGCATCGCGCTGATCTCGATCGCGCCCATTCTCCTGCTTCTCTTGGCGATTGGGGCGATACCTGCGTGGCTTTCTGCTCGGAGTGCGACTCGCGCCCTTTATCGTTTCACGGCGGCGCAAACGGAGCGCGATCGGCAACGGAGCTACCTCTTTCTCCTGTTGACTCACAAGAGCTCCGCGACAGAGCTTCGCGCTTTCTCACTTGTTCGTTTTCTGAGGAATCGGCTCGATGCCGTTTATGAAAAGCGTCTGAGCGACATGGCCACCCTGGTCAATAGGAGGATCGTCATTGGGGCGATAGGCAGTGGGTTGAGTGCTCTCGGAATCGTGGCCTCAATGCTCTTGCTGGTCTGGCTGGTGACACAAGGCAAACTTTCGCTGGCAGCGGCGGGTGCCGCGGCGGGAGCCGTCGTTTTGCTCGGAGAGCGCCTCCACGGTCTTGCAAACGGGTCCGGCTCCCTCTATGAGAGTTCGCTCTACATGGAGGACTTCACAAAATTCATACGGCAATGGCCTCCACAGGTCAGCGATCGCAATCCCGGGCCTGCACTGCCAGGGTTCTCCCTCCTGCAGGCGTCCGACATCCAATTCACCTATCCGAGTGGGGTCTCGCCTGCACTCGACGGCGTCAGCATCAAAATCCGCGGCGGTCAAGTTGTCGCCTTGGTCGGTGAGAACGGGTCCGGCAAGACCACCCTTGCCAAGATCCTGGCGGGGCTTTATCAACCGGATCGTGGCACGGTGCAGTGGGACGGCAGCGACACCGCCGAAGTCGACGCTGAGCGCATGCATCGATCAGTGGCAGCGATCTTCCAGGATTACGGGAAATACCTGATGACGGCGGCAGACAATATCGGCATGGGGGACATCGACCGTGTCTCGGACCTTTCGGCGATCGCCCGAGCCGCTCGACAGGCGGGAGCCGAAGGCTTCATAGAGGCGCTCCCGAACGGCTTCAATAACCTGCTCGGTTCGGAGTACTACGGCGGGGCAGACATATCCCTTGGCCAGTGGCAGCGGATAGCCCTGGCAAGGGCCTTCTTCCGCGACGCGCCGTTTATCATCTTGGACGAGCCGACGGCATCGCTCGATCCGAGGGCGGAGGCCGCCGTGTTCGACAGCGTTCGGTCGCTCTTCGCTGGGCGGTCAGTGCTTTTGATCTCGCACCGATTCGGCAGCTCCCGCTTCGCCGACCGTATCTACGTCCTCGATGCAGGTCGCGTGATAGAAGACGGGACGCACGACCAGCTCATGCAGGCGGGTGGCCGCTACGCCGAGCTCTTTCGTCTTCAGGCAGCGTCCTATCATCTGGGCGTGCTGTCGCCGGATCCTGCACAGGACCCAGCCTGAACGTCGCGGGGACGGCGAGCCCAGGGCTTGGCGCGAGTGTCCGCCGAATCAACCATCGACGGTCCGAAAGCGGCTCCGGCCCCGTGACTGGTCGCGCGCGCACAGAGCCGTGCCGCCCCGGCGATGCCATTCGGCGGGGCAATGGTCGAGATCTGTGCTTTGCCGTTCACCGGGAGCTGGCAGGAAGGACGTCCCTGGTCGTACGCCGTCAGGTACCCGACCTCGCTCCCCGTGTAGACGAGGGTCTTGGTGTCTACGGCGTTCCACGCGACCATCGGGGCCAATACGGCTCCACCGGTTTACGTCATCCACGAGACACCGAGGGTTCCGGCGTTCGCGGTTGAGATCCGACAAGGCCTAAGGATCAAAATTCGGGTGCAGCCTCGATGGCAGTCGGTTGGCACTCGGATCTCACCCTTGAGTCCGTGACCCACTCTCCAGGGAAGTACGCGTGCTTCTGTCGTTCCGTCTTCGTGAACCGCTCGTGCAAAATGAGCTTGAGCACTCGTAGGCCGTCCCTGATCGGGCGCAGGTTCGACAATCCATTGATTCTGGACCGCTCGAAGCTGGGTACTTCCGCCACCCGGAGTCCAAGCTTCGCCACGCGCACGTTGAGGAGGGCTTCGAGTTCGAAGCCAGTGCAGTCCACTCTGAGCACCTCGAGGCAGCTGGTGCGAAAGACGTTGTAGCCGTAGTTGATATCGGTGTATTTCGTTCCAAAGAGGAGATTGGCGATCGAGCTGAGCACTCGACAACCCATGCTGCGATACCAGGTGAGGTCGTCGCTGCCACCGCCCTCGAGATACCGCGACCCGGTGGCGAAATCGGCACCCGCAACCAGGGCTGCGACGAAGCGAGGGATCTCTGCGGGGTCGGTCGATCCGTCGGCGTCAATCAGAGCGATGACGTCTCCCGTGGCTGCCGCGATGCCGCATGCCACTGCGTCGCCCTTTCCCTTGTGCTTTTGGGTCACCACCTTGACGTCGGAGCGCAGCCGCCAGGCGACCTCGACGGTGTCGTCGACCGAGCGACCGTCGACGATGATCACCTCGTGGAGACCAGCCGGCAGACGGGCGAAGACGTGTGGGAGGTTGGCGGCCTCGTTGAGGGTCGGCATGACGACGCTGACTGACAGGCGGCACACATCGATATCGTCTGAATCCACCAAGACTGGGCCGACATCAAGCTGCGGTCGCCTCCGCATGGCTGACAGCGTGACATCAACGGTCGGTTTTGTCGATACCCACTTCCCGACTCTTGTACGGAACCACCAGCCGCCCGCTGACTGCGGCCGCCCTGGGAATCCATCAGCGCCGATTTGTTGTTCGTCCGTTGTCAACACTCGCGTGACCGTCAGCCGATCGTCCCGCGCGCCGGGTCCACCACCATGGATCCGACCTCTCCGGCCTCTCTGCCTCGGTCGAATGACACGTTGGTGGCATCAGATCACGAGGCGCCGGTGACCCACATGACCGAGGACCCGGCTCAAGACGGGTACGACTTACAGCGCCGTCTGCCCCACCGTGTTCCCTGGCGCGTGGCCGGGTGGCCGCTCAATGCCTCGCCGAACCGGTGCTGACTCGCTCTGGTTCGGCCCGGCCGACCGAGGACCGACGGCCTGGGCCCTCCGATCCAAAACTGGAAGGTCTGGAAACATGGTGGCGATGGGTTCGTCGGCATGCAGACCCTCGTCGACACGATTCGCGTCGTCGCGCCGCACAACCTCATAATCGCTGAGGGTCTTCGTCAGGCAGAGACACTGCTCGGCGACCAGGGCGACCTACTCCATGGCTCCTGCATCGTCTACTCGGTGCATCCCTACCTGAACCCTGGCTGGAATACGCCGAACTCGTGCGATGCCAACTGGGGCAATCTCTCGTCAAGGATTCCCGTGCTTGTCGGAGAGTGGGGAGAGTATGACGAGCGCAAACCTGAATGCAATGTCGGTGCCCTACCCTTGTTCCCCCAATTCCTCGACTACCTCCGCCGGCATCGCATCGGGCTCATCGCCCGGGCACTCGTGCCCGGTGTGCTGATCCGAGAAGGGAACTTGACCGAACCCACCGTATTTTGATCCTGGGGTGGCCTATACCTGCACCGGAGGTATCGACATCGGTCCGAATGCCCAGGGGTGGGGAGAGGTCTTGGGCCTCTTCACGGGCTCGACCTCAGCGGGGTGAGCCCGTGCTCCCTCTCGCGCGTGAGATCGATCCCCCGGTACCGCGCCGCGACTCCTCGAGCGTCTCGAGGGGTCCAGTAGGGGTCGCCGGGCCGGGCCGATGAGTGGCGACGAAGGCAGTCGTGCGGAGAGGAATCTCCTTGATGAGCCAACTCAAGATGAAGCCCAGGATGACAAACGGCACGGCGACCAAGAAGGCCGTCTCGACCGAGTGACTGAAGGCACCCACGACGTAGGTGCGCTCGGCGGGGGGGAGATGGTTGATCTGGGCGGGGTTCGCAGTCACGTTCGAGCCGCTGACCAACTTCAGCTCGGCCGACGTGGCATGCAGTTTGAGCTGTGAGATCAGGCGGTTGGCGAAGACCGCACCGAGGACCGCTACCCCGAAGGCTCCCCCGATGGTGCGGAAGAAGGTAGAGGTCGCCGTAGCCACCCCCAGGGCCGAGTGGGGCACCGCGTTCTGCACGGCGACGACCAGGATCTGCATGACCATTCCGATGCCGAGCCCGGTGATGAACATGAAGATCGCCACTTCCCCGTAGGGGGTATGCGGACCGAGCTGGGTGAGTAAGAGCAGGCCGAGGGAGAGGACGGCCGTGCCCACGATCGGGAACACCTTGTAGCGCCCGGTGCGGGTCACGATGCGCCCGCTCGAGATAAAGGTGAGCAGCATCCCGCCGATCATGGGCAGGAGCTCCAGACCCGAGAGGGTCGGCGATGCTCCGTGGACCACCTGGAGGTACAGGGGCAGGTAGATGATGGCCCCGAACATGGAGAAGCCGATGATGAACCCGACGGCCGAGGTGGCAGTGAAAGTCCGGTTCTTGAAGAGCCAGAGCGGGATGATGGGTTCGGAGGCCCTCGTCTCAATGAAGCAGAAGATGACCAGCGATACCAGGGCGACCAGTCCCGTAGCGATGATGACGGTCGAACCCCAGGCATATTCGGAGCCGGCCCAGCTGGTGATCAAGATGATGCAGGTGACGCCAAGGGAGAGGAAGGCGGTTCCGGCCCAGTCGATCTTGTGTGGCACCCGCTTGACCGGCAGGTGCAGCACAGCGGCCACGACGAACAGGGCAAGGATGCCCAGTGGCAGGTTGATGTAGAAGATCCAGCGCCATGACAGGTGCTCGGTGAAGAAGCCACCGAGCAGCGGACCCGCCACGTTGGTAACGCCGAAGACGACGCCGAAGTAGCCCATGTACTTTCCACGCTGCCGGGCCGACACGACGTCGCCCATGATGGCCTGGGACCCGACCATCAACCCGCCGGCCCCGATGCCCTGGATCGCGCGGAAAGCGATGAGCTCGGCCATGGACTGCGATAGCCCGGACAGCATGGAGCCAACCAGGAAGACCACGATGGCCAGCTGGAAGAGCGCTTTGCGGCCGTAGAGGTCGCCCAGCTTTCCCCATAGCGGCGTGGAGATGCAGGTGGTCAAGAGGTAGGCCGTCACCACCCACGACAGGTGGTTGAGCCCGTGCAGGTCGCCGGCGATCGTGGGGAGGGCTGTCGCCACGATGGTCTGGTCGAGGGCGGCCAGGGCCATCCCCATCATGAGAGCGCCGAGGATCACCAGGATCCTGCGGTGCTCGGCGCTGGCGGCCTCTTCATCGACCGGGGACATCGTCAACTCAGTCATTGGGCGTCGTCAAGGTCTCGCTCGAGGTCGTCCGCGAACTGACTGAGGAGGTCGGCCAAGGCGGACAGGTCGTCGTCGTTCCACTCGTGCAGGAGCTGCTCGAGCCAGGCCCGGCGGGCCCGCCGCACCCGTTCGATGGTCCGGCGACCGGCAGGCGTGAGGCGGATCCTCGAGGCACGGCGGTCGTCGGGGTCGGTCTGGCGAACGACCATCCCGTCGCGCTCGAGCTGCTGGACCTTACGGGTCACCGTCGGGGTGTCGACACCCAGAATTTCGGCGAGATCGGTGACTCGGAGCGAGTCGCCCTTCGCCGAGAGCTTGAAGAGCAGTGTGGCCCCGGCCCGGTCCAGCCGGACCCCGGCCAATCGGAGGAGCCGTTCGTGCAGGCGAACCTGCGTGATCGACCGGGCGATTGTCTGCAACGCCTCGTCGAACCGGTCGACGTGCCGGGCCGTGGGGCCCGACGCAGGACCGGTCTCGATAGTTGCTTTCAGCACGTAAGTATCGTAGCAGCCGCCCTCGATGCCACCTCAGAGTGGTCGACGCCAGCGCCTCTCGCTATTGCTGAGCAGCTTTGCAGCTTTGGTTCGGCCCGGGACCTCGGACGGCTCAGGTGCCCGGCCGAGTTCGTCACTGGCCCGCTTCACAGGTCCCATGCCTCGGGCCGGCCGTGGGACGTGAAAGCGTCACGTAGGGACGACTCGTCCTCCTCGCCGAAGGGGCGAAAGTGCCTCTCGCCACGTGCGCGCAGGTACACCGCGTCGCCATGCACCCGGTCGGAACGGAACTTCTCGTGGGCCAGGGTGCGGGTCAGGATCTTGTTGGTCGGAGTGCTGGGAAGCGCATCGCAGACCCGGACGAACCGTGGCCGCCACTTGGGGCTGAGATCGGCTTGCCCGTCCAGCCATGCGGCGAAGGTCGCCCCATCGAACGCTGCGCCGTCCCGGAGCACGACAGCAACCATGACCTGGTCCCCCGAGTCCGGGGCGGGCACACCGTAGGCGGAGACCAACATGACGTCCGGATGGCGCCCGACAATGGCCTCGATCGGCGCCGCCGTGAAGTTCTCACCGTCCACGCGTATCCAGTCGGAGGTCCGGCCGGCGAAGTAGACCCATCCGTCATCGTCGACGTAGCCGAGATCCCCGCTCCAATACCAGCCCTGGCGGGTGGTGTGGCGCATGGCCTCCTCGTTGCGGTAGTAGCCCTCGAACGGCCCGACACCGAGCGTGTTCACGATCTCGCCGACGCAGCGATCAGCATTGACGAGGCGGCCCTTGCCGTTGAACTCCGCGCGTGGTGCCTCGTTTCCATCCTCGTCGACGATCATGATGCCTTGTCGCAGACGCCCGATGGACCCGCGAGGACGATTTCCCGTTCGGTCCAGTGCGATGGCGCCTTCCGTCGAGCCGAAGACGTCGATGATCCGCACACCAAAGCGCGTCGCCGCGGCCTCGACGACCTGAGGCGAACCCTCGTTGCCAAATGCGACGCGCAGGGTGTTCTCCGCGTCGTCCGGCCGCTCGGGAGTGGCCAGTAGATATGTCAGCAGCTTGCCGGTGTAGTTGAACCAGGTGGCGCCGTAGTGCCGCACATCAGGAAGGAACCGCGACGCGCTGAAGCGACGGACCACGGCAAGCGAGGCGCCGGACACAAGCGCCGGAGCAAGTCCGGACATCAACGAGTTGGTGTGAAACAGGGGCATGGACGCGTAGCCGACGTCGTCGGGTCCGAGCTCGAGCATCATGGCCATCCGGCTGCCGGTGGTCAGAAGCCGTCGTTGTGTGCAGCGCACCGCCTTGGGCGCGGCCGACGTTCCCGATGTGAAGAGCAGCGCCCACAGAGCGTCCACGTCGGGGTCGGCCAGAGGAATGCTGCCCAGACGTCCCGCGTCCTGATCAGCCCGGGCTGCCTGCAGTGCCTGCTCGAGCGGCTCCCCTGCCCCCGGTGGCTCGTCTCGGTCGGAGAAACGATCGGATACGAAGATCCCAGCCGGGAGTGCCACTCCCCCGGTGCCCGCTCTCAGCTGCTCCTCGTGACGCGGCTCGGTGATGACCAACTGAACGTCGGTGTGCGAGATGTCGTGGCCGAGATGCTCGCCCCGACGCGTGTAGTTCAACCCAGCCACGGCGGCACCGGCCAGGCCCGCACCGCAGAGCGCAAAGACGTAGTCGGGGGTGTTGTCCAGCAGGAGCCCGACATGGGGCGGACGGCCCGGGTCGAGCCTCGCCCGGTACAGCGCCGCAAAGCGCTCCGATTCGGCCAGAAGCTCCCGGTGTGTCCACTGCCGGTCGCCAAAGTGCAGGGCGGGACAGTCGGCATACTCGGTATCCGTACCGTTGCGACGCAGGAGGGCTGCTGCGTTCGGAGCCGGGAGCGGCACCTCGGCCAGCGGCGGCGCGAGCCCGGCGAGCGTCGCCCGGGGTGCCTCGTCGGTCCGAGCCGCGGCCTCGGCGTCCGCTCCCACCGTCCTATCTCGCCCCGTCCGGGCCACCGATCACCATGACGGACCACTCACTCCTCGAAGCCCTCCGATGATCGCGCCAGCATTGGCCCCTCATCCCCGGCGGGAGCCGAAGTATAGAGGGAGCTGCCACTCGTCCACCGGCGAACGGGCCATCCCCGCCGCGACTCCCCCATTAGCATGGCGCTGCCGTGCCGAACGTCCGCGGTCCACCGCTGGCGTCAAGGAGATCGACGACATGGATCTCAAGAGTGTGCTGATCGGTGAGGACAACACCGTTCCCAGAGAGCGTTACACCAGCCCCGAGTTTGCCGAGCTGGAGTTCGATCGCCTCTGGTCTCGGGTCTGGCAGGTCGCCTGTCGCGAGGAGGAGATTGCTGAGGTCGGTGACTTCTGCGAGTACCTGATCGGCGACCAGTCGATCTTGGTCGTTCGGTCGGAACCGGAGACCGTCCGCGCCTTTCATAACACGTGCCTGCACCGCGGCACTCGTCTCGCTGACGGGACCGGCCGATTCCCCGAGGAGTGCATCCGGTGTCGGTACCATGCCTGGCGCTACGACCTCGACGGAAATTTGGTTGAGGTCGTCGACCAAGACGAGTTCGATCCAATACCGCGCGACGCGGGTTTGCGGGCGGTGCGCGTCGAGCGGTGGGGCGGCTTCGTCTGGATCTGCCTAGACCGTTCTGCGCCGCCTCTGGGCGAGTACCTCGACCCTCTGACGACCATGCTTGCGCCGTACCACCTGGACCGCCTTCGGCTTCGCACCTACCTGTCGACGGTGCTCCCAGCGAACTGGAAGGTCGCAGTCGACGCGTTCAATGAGGGATACCACGTGCAGGGGACGCATCCCCAGCTGCTGCCGTGGACCGATGACGTCAGCCTCGAGTATGAACCGCTGGGTCTCCACGCCCACTACGGTCGGCTGCCGAACGCGCGGCGCCAACTGCGGCCGAGTCCGCGTCTGGGGCTTTCCGAGGCCGACTACGACGAAGGTGAGATCCTCGAGAATTTCATTCGAGGTCTCGGCGGCCTCTTCTACCGCGACGAGCGGGCCCTGGTCGAAGAGATCCGCGCCAACCCACGCGACGACGAGACGATGCTGAGCCGCTATCAGGCGGGACGGCGTGACCTGCTTGTGGCCCGTGGCGTACGCGTCGAGGAGTTCGGCGACGATCAGCTGACCAGTGCGGACGACGTGTTCTTCTTTCCCAACATGGTTGGTCCGATCTATCCGGGGATCGCCATCCTCTTCCGGGTGCGGCCCAACGGCACTGATCCTGACAGCTGCATCAAGGACACGTGGTTTCTGCAGTGGCCCCAGGAAGGCGAGGCTCCGAAGAAGGCCGAGAGACGCTTCTTCGGGGACTGGACTGAGCGAGACTGGGGTGAGATCACCAATCAGGACTACGCCAACATGGAGCACGTGCAGATCGGGATGAAGTCACGAGGGGGCCCTGCCCTCAGACTCAACCGTCGTCAGGAAGCCAACGTCCTGCACATGCACCGCGTGATCGATCGCTATCTGACCAAAGCCTGATTTGCCGGTCTCTTTAGAGCGTACGGTACAGGCCCCCGTCGACGGGCACCTGCGCGCCGTTGACGTAACTGGCCGCGTCGCTGGCCAGAAAGACGCACACTCCCACTAGGTCCTCGGGTGTCCCCATCCGCTGCATCGGATTCATCCCTGCGATGCGTGACTTGGTCTCCGCCGGCCAATTCATGGTGAGGTCCGTGTCACAGGCGCTTGGCAGTACCAGGTTGGCGCGGACCTTGGGCGCCCATGCACCGGCGAGCCCGAGTGTCAGTGCGTTGAGGGCCGCCTTGGCCATGGCGTACGGCAGGTCCGTAGCGGTTGGGCGCCACGAGCCGACCGAGGAAACGTTGATGATCGACCCGCCGTCTTCTTGCGCCATGCGTTCCCCGAAGAGAACGCTCAGACGGAACGGCCCCCTCGCGTTTACCGCGTGGACCTTGTCGAAGAGGTCCTCCGTGACCGAAGTCAGGCTGTCGTAGGCCGGAGACATCCCCGCGTTGTTCACGAGCACGTCGCAGCGTCCCAGCTCTCGGTACACGCTTTCGACGAGCCGGTCGCAGTCCTGCCAGCGCCCGACATGGCACTCGAAGGGGACCGCTCGCCGGCCGGTTGCCGACTCGATCTCCCGGGCTGCGGCCTCGCAATTGTCCACCTTTCGGCTGGCAATCACGACGTCGGCTCCCGCCGAGGCAAGGCCTTCGGACAAGGCTCGGCCGATGCCACGGCTGCCACCTGTGACGACTGCGACCTTGCCGCTGAGGTCGAACAGTTCCTCGGGTGTCTTCATCGCGCGCTCCTGTCCCTGGTGCGTCAGACCGGGTCATGGTCAAGAGGAACTGTACGGGTGCTCGACCCTCGACAACCAGGTTCGCTCAGTGACGTTTCAGCCTGTGGGGGCAGGGCCATTTCCATCGGGCGTCGGCAATACGACGGGCGGGACCGACGGTTCAAGGGAGCGCGGCGAGCAGGATCCCCGCAAAGGTCCGGGGTGATGTCACCGGGAGCAGGTGCCCGGAATCGACGCGGATGATCTCGACCGGTGCCGGGAGCCGTTGCGCCATCTCCTCCTGCGTCGCGGCGGGTACCGGACGGTCCTGCTCGTTCACCACGTATGTGATGGGAACACCGGCGACCACGGACCAGCGCACCGGTTGGAAGTAGTGGTGCACGGTGTCCTCCACGCTGCGGATGGGGTCGACGACGAAGGACAGGGTGTCGTCGTCCAGCGGATCGCCGCCGTAGGCATGGCGGAACGCTTCGGGATCCGGGGGCGGCCCCGGCAGCGTGATCGTCCGACCATCTCGCTCGGCTGCCTCGAGGGCCATGACGAGGCCGTCGCGATGGCGCTCCTTCATGCAGTCGATCCCGCAACCGCCCTCGGTCGGGACGAGCGCCGCGTTCAGGACGACCGACTCCACTTGACCCCCGAGCGCCGAGACCACGCCCGGGACGACCAGACCGCCCGAGGAGTGCGCGACGAGCGTGACCGGCCCATCGCCGGCGTTCGCCCCGATGTCGGCGACGACGGATTGCACCTCCTGGTCGACTGTCAGAGTGGGGAGGTCGGCCGGGCGATCAGCCCGGCCCGGCAGGTTCACCGCGAGTGCCGTTGCGTCGAGGTGCGGGATAAGCCGATCCCAGAACCGGGCCGTCGTGCCGCCGCCGTGGACGAGGACGACCGTCATGCCATCTGGCTCCGGAGGAATCCCATGACGGCGGGGAGACTACCCACCGACGATCCAACGGCGCCTCCGCCCTACCGAGGCCGGGTCGATGAGTCGCGCAGGGCCGTGTGTCCGGCGCACCTCGCGCGGTGTCGAACGCCGGGTTCGGGGCCGTCGTACGGGTGGAATATAGGGTCGAGACCATGAACTTCTGGGTGACGTACCCGTTGACCACGCATCCGTACAACCCCGAATTCGTGACCAAGGCGGGGCTCACCCGGTTCTGCGCCGCCGCCGAGGGCGCCGGCTTCGCCGGAATCGGGTTCACCGACCACCCTGCGCCGAGCGACCGCTGGCTGAAGGCGGGCGGCCATGACGCCCTGGACCCCTTCGCCGCCCTCGCGTTCTGCGCCGCCGTGACCGACCGGATGCGCTTGATCCCCAACATCGTGGTCCTGCCCTATCGCAACCCGTTTCTCGTGGCCAAGACGGTGGCGACGCTCGACGCCCTGTCCGGGGGCCGGTTCACCCTGTCCGTTGCCACCGGCTACCTGCGCGGCGAGTATCAGGCGCTCGGAGTCGACTTCACGCAGCGCAATGCGCTCTTCGACGAGGCCATTGCGGTCGTCCTGGGCATCTGGAGCCAGAACGACTTCGCCTACGACGGGCTGACGTTCACTGCGAAAGGTCAGACGGCCAACCCCAAGCCCGATCCACACCCTCCGATCTGGATCGGCGGGAACAGCCAGCTCTCGCGACGCCGCGTCGCCCGCTACGGCAATGGTTGGAACCCCTTCCCCGCGCCGAGAGCCTTGGCGCAGACGACCAAGACGCCGGCCCTCGAGACCGTCGACGACCTGCGACCCATGCTGGACGAGCTGTGGCACCACGTCGAAGACGCCGGACGTGACCCGGCCGACATCGATGTCTCGTGGGGCTCGAGCGCCGGGGGGGATCCGGCGAAGGACAGTTTCAATGCCGAGGCTCAGCTGGCCGCCGTCGAGGAGCTCTCGCGCATCGGGGTCACGTGGTCGGGAATCGGCGTCCCCGGAGATTCGCTCGATCACGCCGTCGAGACGCTCGAGCGCTTCGGCGGCTCGGTCATCCAGTGACCGGGCCGCGCCACCCGGTCAGTCGAACGTGTCGACGGTCGCCCGTTCGGCCGGCCGCCACCCGCAGGCCCTCGACGGAGGCCTCTGGCTAGTATCCGGCCCGTGGCGTCGTTCACGGAACCTGCACCTGCGGCGCCGATCGTCGGACTCTCGCATGTGCAGCTCCTGGTCGCCGATGTCCAGGCAAGCGCCCGCTGGTACCGCGCCGCGCTCGGGCTCGTCCCCTTCGCCGAAGACGCCGACATCGGGTACGTCGCGCTGCAGCACCGCGCGGCGAAGATCGTGGTGGTCCTGACCGAGGGGTCGGGCTCAGCCGAAAGTCCGCCTACCGCTGACCCCGTCCTTGATCATCTCGCGTTCGCCGTGCCGGACGGTGACTCGTTGAGTGCCTGGGCCGAGCACCTCAAGGGGCTCGGCATCGACCATGAAGGGGTGATGTCGGAGAACGGCCATCCCTCCCTGCAGCTGCGCGATCCTGACGGCATCGCGATCGAGCTGGTCGCACCCTGATCGTCCGCCGCACCGAGCCGATCGTCCGCCGTGGTGGAGGCTGCGGCTCATCTGGGGCGGTCGCCGCCGTTGCCGCGCTGGCCACCACCGTGCTGGCCACCGCCGTGCTGGCCTGCACCGTTCTGGCCTGCACCGTCCTGGCCACGGCGGTCCTGACGGCTCCTAGCGCCTCCGCAACGTCCCCCGCGGCCGGTCGAATTGAGTGGACCCCCTGCCCGACGGCCACGGGGTACCGCTGTGGAACGCTGCCTGTCCCACTCGACTATCAGCATCCGTTTGAGGGATCAGTGAACCTGGCCGTGATCGAGCACCCCGTGCCCGACAGCAAGGGGGTGGTCGTGGTCAATCCCGGTGGCCCCGGCGAGAGCGGTGTGCTCATCCTGCCCATCCTGGTCTCGCTCGTTCCCGACGCTGTGCGCAGCCAGATGACGATGGTGAGCTTCGACGAGCGCGGAACGGGGTCGAGCGAGCCGCTGCTGTGCGGACCCGCCGCTGCGGCCGCAAGCAGTGCGGTCGCCGGAACGGCGGCGGCCACCCGGACCTTCTCCGACTTGGAACGTTCCTGTCGCTCCCGCTACCCCACGCTGCTCCCAACCGTGAACACGACGACCTCGGCCCGTGACATGGATCAGCTCAGGGCGGCCCTCGGCGTGACGCGGATCAACTTCTATGGTCTTTCGTACGGGACCGTCCTCGGCTCCGTCTATGCACAGTTGTTCCCGAGTCACGTCCGGTCGATGGTCCTCGACGGCGCTGTCGATGCGAACGTGCGCCTGTCCGTCGCCGCCCGTGAGGAGGCGCCGGCCATCGAAACGGCGCTCGAGCACGCGTTGACCACCTGCACGGGGGCAGCGGACTGCCCGCTGGGACCCGACCCGGTCACGTTCTATCGAAACCTCGGACGAACCCTGTCCCGGGCACCGCTGCCTGCGCCGGGCCACGGTGACTCGACGCCGGTCACGGAGGGCGATCTGGCCACGGCCACCCTGTTGTACCTCTCAGCCCCACGCTTCACGCCGGCCTACTTCCCCGCGCTGGCAGCGGCCGCCGCTGGGAACGGGACGCCGTTGCGCTCTGTTGCGCTCGGGTTGGAAGACGACCTCAACGGGGAGTCGCTGGTGGGCCCGCTCTGGGCCATCACGTGCAATGACGCTGTCGCCCACCCCGACGGGAGGGCCGCGGCAGCGCTGGCCCGGTCGCTGGGAACACGCTTTCCGCTCGGTGGCGCCGAAGCCGTTTCGAACATCCTCATTGGCTGCGCCGGCTGGACCGGACCGACCAAGGCCGTTGGACCTCTCGCCCCAGAACGTGGCGCGACACCTCTCGTGATCGGCAATACGTACGACCCCAACACCCCCTACGTCGCAGCCCGCCAACTCGCATCGGCCATCAGCGGCCGCCTCGCCACGTACGTCGGATACGGGCACACCTGGCTCCTCAACGGATCGACGAGTGTCTGCATGCAGCGCGTGGTCACGGCGTACCTCATTGACGGCAAGCCCCCCGCGAAAGGAACCCGCTGCGAGTCGTGACCTGCTCGCACCATGATTGGGGAATGGAGCAGCGCATCAGCCTGGTCACTCTCGGGGTCACCGATCTCGGCCGAGCCCGACGCTTCTACGAAGCTCTCGGATGGTCGGGGGCACAACAGCCCGATGCCGAAGTGTGCTTCTTCCAGGCCGGCGGGATGGTCTTCGGCCTGTGGACCGCGCTGGGCGGCCACGGTGCTCCCGGAATCGAGCTGGCGCACAACGTGCGCTCGCCCGAGGCAGTGACCGAGACGTTGCAAGAGGCCGAGCGAGCGGGAGGTTCGATCGTCCGGCACGCGGAGATCGCCGAGTGGGGCGGCACGACGGGGGCGTTCGCCGACCCCGACGGGTATGTGTGGGAGGTGGCGCACAACCCCGGCTGGACGCTCCGTCCCGATGGCACGATCGACATCTAGGGACCATCACAGGAATCTCCCGGCGGGTGGGCCCGGGCCCAGCGCAGGAAAGAATCCGTCGCACCAATCAGGGCTCGGCTGCTCGGGAAAGTCAGAAGTCAGGTGCAGACGTCGTCGCGCGCCGCCAGGATGGCGCGCAGCCGATCCTCCACCTCACTGCGGTGATGGTCGTCGCTGAAGACGTAGGAACGACCCCGTGCCATGGCATCCATGACATTCGCCGCCACCAGGGAGGGCGACACCGTGCCGATCGGGTTCATGGCGGTCCGGATCATCCCGGGCATGACGACACTGACGCCTATCGGCACTCCCATCGCCTCGAATTCCGCGCGCAACACGTCGGACAGCGCGAGCACTCCGTGCTTCGCCACCGAGTACGGGCCGAGCCGGCCCATGGGGAGCACGGCGGCCATGGAGGCGACGTTGACCACGTGGCCTTCCGGGCCGGTCTCAAGGATGAGGGGGACAAAGGAACGGATGCCGTGGATGACCCCCCACAGGTCGATGTCGATCACCCTGTGCCACTCGTCCAGCGGGATCTCCCACGAGTTCCCCCCGTTGACGATCCCGGCGTTGTTCACCGCCACGTGGAGTGCTCCGAAGCGATCGATGGCGGCCCGGCCGACCCGATCGAGGGCGTCGGGGTCACGGACATCCGCGGCGACGGCCAGGAGCTCATGACCCAGTCCGGTCAGCCGGGCAGCGTGCTCCCCGAGATGCCCCTCGTCGACATCGGTCATGACCACTTGCATGCCTGCGGCGACGAACGCCTCGACGATCGCCAGACCGATCCCACTTGCGGCGCCGGTCACAACCGCGACACGTCCGGCAAGCTCGTCCATCGCCGACGGATGTTAGTCATCATCGCCTCTTCTCAGAGGCTGCGATCCCCCTACGCCAGCCGAACCGACGTCTACTTCCACCCCTGGATGACATGGTCGAACCACCACTGCGGAGCAGCCGTGGTGAGCACGTTCATGTCCCAGTAGTCGCACCAGCGGGTGATCCTTCCCTGGCGGATCTCGTGCACGGAGGCAACGTGCAGCGCCATGGACTCCCCAGTGGGCCATTCCCAGTGCTCAATGTGCTCGGTCATGACGGTGTCGTCGCCCGCCAACAGGTGGAGCCGCTCGTCGTACAGTCCGGACAGCTTGCTGAAGGCAAGGGTCAGACGCGCCGTGATCTCGGCTGGGCCGCGAGCGACGTCGTCCTCGGGCGTGACGACATCGGTGTACTCGCCAAGGGGGTCGAAGCGGGCGACCAGTGACACAAAATCCTGGCGGTAGAGATCGTCCCAGAATCCCTCGATCAACCGGTGATTGTCTTGGGTGCTCGCCACGGTCTCTCCTGTCTTCGGAAAGGGCCGATCCTAAGGGGGAACACGATCACCCAAGGGGCACGCACGATCCATACCAGGGCCGTGCCCGTTGTGCACCCGTTCGAGCGCGCGACAGTCCCAAGAAAGGAGACCGCCAGATGCTGACGGAGCGTCTGCTCGCGCCAATCTCGGAAAGTTGATCCCTACCCGCTCCCTTCGGAATGGCTCGGCATGAGGACGGGTGACGGGACCAGAATGGCCGGGGCCTCGGTGCCGCCGTCGATCTCGAACACTTTGCCGGTCACCCAGGACGACGCATCGGACACGAGGTACAGGACCGCACAGGCGATGTCCTCTGGCTCGCCCGGACGGCGCATCGGGGTCCCCTGGACGAACTGCCGACGGAGGGCGTCGTCGGTCAACACGACGTCGAGTGAACGGGTGGCCACGCCGCCGACGTCAATGGCGTTGACTCTGACCCTCGGGGCAAGTTCGGGCGCGATGTTGCGGGTCAGCCGGTCGAGTGCCGCCTTGGCGGCGCCATAGGCAACGAACATCGTCTGGGTCATGCTGGCCGAGCGAGACGAGATGTTGACCACCGCGCCCTGGCCGACGGTGTCGACCATCTGACGGGCCGCCAGCTTGGTCAGCGTGAGGGGGGCGGTGACGTTGAACGCGAAGGCCCGCGCCATGAAGCCCTCGCTGGTCTCCAGGGCCGCCCTCGGCATCGCCCCTCCCGCGTTGTTCACCAGGATGTCGAGGCGGCCGAACTCCTCGGTGGCGCGGCCCACCAGGCGTTCGCACGCCGCCGCGTCGGTGACGTCCGTGGGGACGACGAGCGCCCGACGGCCCAGCCCCCGGATGTGGCCGGCCACCTCGTCGAGGTCGGACTCGGTGCGCGCGGCCAGGGCCACGTCCGCGCCGGCCTCGGCCAGGCCGATGGCGATGCCCCGACCGATGCCCAGGCCGGCCCCGGTGACTATGGCCACCCGCCCTTCGACGGAGAAACGCTCGAGAATCATGCCGGGCCGGGCGGCGATGCTCCCCGCCGCATCCGATGCAAGTCCAGAGCGGCGCGGCCGGCCACCAAGGGCATGTCGAGGTAGGTGCGCAGACCGGGCTCGGCGGCGCAGACATAGGGGATGGCATTGACGCAGTGCAGCGCCGTGGCGACGATGCCCGGATTGCGGATGAGGCCGGCCTCCACCGACTCGGGATGCAGCTTCTTGAAGGTCGTGAGGCAGCTGGGATCGCCCGTGATCTCGACCTCGAAGCGTTCCCCGCCCTCCCCGAACCGCCAGGCGGGGTCGAGGTTCTCCTGGCCCATGAGCCAATTGACCGCCGCGGTCACAACCGGCTCCCCGTCGACGATCGCCTCCCACTTGAATCGTTGCGCCGCCACGGTTCCCGGTTGGATGGGCCCGATGGGCGAGTCGATCGGCAGCGTGGCGACCGCCATCTCGTGGGTGGTCCGCAGTTGGGGATCGATGTCGAAGCCGAGCTCGTCGGCCACCATGAAGATCGATTGGCGGAACCCGCCCCCGAGCGCATCGATCATGATGCTGGCCTTGGCCTCTTCGGGGGTCTTGCCGAAGAGCATCCAGTCGCGCACCACGTCGGGGGCGCCGTAGGTCCGGATGTCGGAGAATTCCTCGGCCCGCACGTGGGTGATGGAGCCCGAGAGGGCCGAGATCATCAGCGGGAACCTCTCGGTGATGCCCCCGGGATGGATGCCGGTGCCGTGGAGCGTCACGCCGGCGGCGCGGGCGATGCCGTCGAACCTCTCCCGCTCCTCGCTGGGGGGGTAGAACCAGCCGAGCGGGGTGACCACGTTCTTGCCCGACTCCAAGATGGCGGCGACGACAGCGGGGTCGGACATGAAGGGGCTGTAGAGGACGCAGTCGGCCTCGGTCGCCAGCAGCGCATCCACGTCACCCGTCGCGACCACGCCGAGGCTCTCGCGACCGAGCAGCTCACCCAGGTCGGCCCCCTCCTTGGCTGGGCTGTGCACCCACGCGCCGGCCAGCTCGAGGTCGGGGTGCGCCAAGACGCCCTCCATCGCAGCACGACCCACTCCCCCGGTGGCCCACTGGATCACACGCAGGCTCATGGCGACATCCTTTGCTCGCAGGAACGAGGTGGTCGCCCGAATGATGCCACCCGGTGCCGGACTCCACCGTCGTCGGCGGCGTGCTCGCCGTCCTCCTGATCGCTGTGCTGTACCGAACATGACGTCAGGGCAGCGGGGGACATCCTCTTTCCCCACGAAGTCCGGGGAGCCGACGCTATTCGTGACGAGGTCGCCGAGCGGGTCGATGCGCTCGTCGCAGACCTCCTGGGCTCGGCCTGATCAGCCGCCCGGGGTGTGGTGTGCCACCAGCTCGATCCAGGTGATGCTCGTCGGTGGACCGGGGATGCCCCCCTTGACGAGCGCCTCCCCCAGGCGCTCTTCCATGAACCTGGCCTGGTGCTCGGGCGTGTCCCACACCTCGGTCACCACGAGATGACCGTTCTCGTTCAATCCGGCGGCGTGAACCTGCAGCCCGTCGGGCCAGTCGCCCTTCCCCGTCGCCATGTCGATGCCGAGCTCCTTGTTGACGGCGTCGTACTCCTTCGTCGTCACGCCCTCGAACTCCAAGATCAGTTGTGCCGGCATGTCCACTCCCTTTCGTCGCCAATCGAAGTCCAGTGAGCGTACGCCCGATGACGGCGTGCTGTCGCCTGTCCCGGGCTCAGGTGCCCCGCCCGCCGTGGCGGTAGGGCTCCAGATCGATGCCCGGGTAGCGCTCAGCGACGCCACCCAGCGTCTCGTCGTCCCAATAAGGGTCGCCCGGGCGCGGGAAGCCGAACAGGTCTCGCTCCCGCACGCTGCACTGAGGGATCAACTTCGCCCAGCGCTCGGGTGACTGTTTCGGCCATGCCATCTTGCCGCCCCACGTCGTGCCGCGGACCTGGAAGTCCGCCAGGATGGAGAAGCGTGACCGCCCCGGGGCGCGGAAGTCCGAGCCGCGGTGGAGGATGTCGGTCCGGTAGATGAGCAGGCTCCCCGCAGGGCCGGTGCACGGCACCTCGGCGTCGGCCAGCGACCCGAAGGGGATGTACAGCGGCGTGAAGGGGACGTCGGCGCCGCGCTCGTAGGGCACGATCCGGGTGGGCCCGTCGTCCTCGGTGACGTCGGAGAGGTAGATGAACGTCGTGAGCTGCTGGTAGCGGGGCTCCGGCCGCGGCACGACGAGGCTGTGGCTGCCGTAGTCACGGTGCAGTGGCTGGTCGTAGTCGACCGCCCCGGCGTACTTGGCCCACAGCTCCACCTTGTAGAGCTGGAGCTCCGTCGTCTGGAGGTAGCGCTCCGCCGCGTCGACGAGGTCGGCGTGGACGGGCAGGCGATTCAGGTCCCACGAGCGGTAGGGGAATTCCTCCACCCCGGCGAACTGGCTGGTCGCGTAGCGGGCAAACCGGTCGGGGTCTGCGAAGTAGTCCTCGGGCCGGGGAAAGTGGAGCCAGAGGGCGTCACGGGCGGCCGAGAGCTCGTCGATGCCGAGAAAGCCCTCCATGAGCGAGAACCCGCGCTCGCGCACCTCGGCCAGGGTGGCGTCGGATACCCGCATCGTCGGGCACCTTAGGTCAGGAGCCCTCTGGTGAACCGCCGTCCGGGGCCTACGCTCACGACGTGCGCGCCGTCGTGTTCGACATGGTGGACCCCGAGTTCCCCGCATCACTCACGGAGCTTCCCGAGCCCGAGCTCCCCGGTCCGTCGTGGGCCCGGGTCGCGGTCACGACCGGCGGCATCTGCGGCAGCGATCTGCACCTCTTCGCCCACAACACCGGGCCGTCGCCGACCCTGGCCTCCATCGGCACCTTCCCCTTCGTGCTTGGGCACGAGACCGGGGGTCGCATCGTCGAGACCGGAGCCGGGTGTGCGACCCCGATCGGGACCCGGGTGGTCGTCGACCCCTGCATCCCCTGCCTGCCCCGGGGGATCGACCCGCCCTGCGCCAACTGCGCCCGCGGGTGGACGTCCTCGTGCCTCAACCTGGACAGCAGGATCGTCAGCTCGGGACGTTCACTCGGCTTCACGCAGGACCTCGGCGGCGGATGGGCCGACTCCGTGCTGGCCCACGAGTCCATGCTCCATCCGCTCCCCGACGCGGTCCCGGACCGCGCCGCCAGCCTCTACGAGCCGGTCTCCATCGCCTGCCACGGCCTCATGCGGGCCGAGCCCCACGACGGCGATCCGGTCCTGGTCGTGGGCGCCGGCATCATCGGCCTGGCCACGGTCGCCGCTCTCCGCGGTCTGTTCCCCCACTGTTCCGTCACCGTGCTGGCCCGCCACGCCCACCAGGCGACAGCCGCCGCGGCATGCGGCGCGGACCAGGTCGTCCTCGGCGACCCCGACAACGGGCACTGGGAGGAGTTGGCTGCGTTGAGCGGCTCGCGCGTGGTGGGACGCAAGCGGCACCAGATGCTGATGGGCGGCTTCCCCTACGTCGTCGAGGCGGTCGGATCGCCCCAGTCGGTCACCGAGGCGCTGCGCGCCGTGGCCCACCGCGGCACCGTGCTGCTGCTCGGCGCGGCCGGGATCAGCGAGGTCGATCTGACTCCGATCTGGTACAAGGAGGCCGCCTTGGTCGGCTCCATCGACCACACCGTCGACACCGGGACAGCCCCGGGGCTGGCGGGTGGAGCGAGCCGGCACTCGGTGGACCGCGCGCTCGACGTGCTCTCCGCCGGGTTGTTCCCCGACGCAGTCGTGGTCACCCATGAGTTCGGCCTCGAGGGTTTCCGCGAAGCCATCGAGACAGCGATCGACCGCAACACCTCGCACGCCATCAAGGTCGTGTTCCGCCCCTGAGACAGAGGACGCAAGTTGCTGCTGGGCATGGAGCAGCGGGCGGAGCGTCGCACCGGGTCGCCGGTCGCCGGCGGTCCGACTCAGGTCGTTGCGACCACGCGCCACCAGGCTGCGCCGTCCTCCGGGGAGATCGCCGCCAGCTGCTGAGGGTCCTCGAGCACGTCGTCACGGCGGAGGCCGGGGATCACCCGGTAGTGGATCGACCCGGGCCGGCACACGAGCTCGAGCACGCGCCACAGCGAACGGGCGTAGAACTCCGCACCGCGCGCATCGCTCCACTCGTAGAAGCCCCGGTAGCGCTCTTGCTCGTCGTGGTCGAGCCACAGCTTGGAAACGAGGCCGGGGAACCCAACGAACAGCGGGGTGTTGAGGATGCACTGGCACAGGAACAGCCGTTGCCAGCGACCCCGGAGCAGGCGGAGGCGGAACTCGACGACGAGGAGGGCCGGGTGCTCGGGCCGATCGCGGTCGACGACGGTCTCGCGGAACACCCGCGCCGACGTCTGGTCGGCGAAGGAGAGGCGCTGACCGACACGTGCCCTCGGGAGATGGGTCTGGCGGCGGGCGAGCAGAGTCACGGTGACGAGCGCGCAGCGGGCGACCGCCCGGGCCGCGACGGCGCGTGGGAGCGGCTCTTGCGCGTTCACCTCGAACTGCGAGATTGAGCCGTGGCGGCGGCCATGGGCGGACGCTACTCCGACCCGACGTCTCAGCCTGCCTGCCGCGAGTGCCCCTCGATACGATGCCGCGGTGCACACCCACCGAGGGACGGCCGTGGGCGCGGCCACCCTCGCCCTCGCCGTCATGCTCGTCCCGCTCGGGCTCGGCGCACTCGCCCCGCCGACGCCGGCCGGCGCCACTCCCACACCGGCGCCGACGGGAGCGCCTGGCCCAGCTCCCGCCTACCGATGCTCATTCAACGTCAACACCGACGCCTTCACCGGTGCCAACGGGACGGCATCGGCCATCGGGTGGCTCGGTGACCACAACAGCGTGATCACCTGCCTGGGCGCCACCTTCGTGGTCCAGGACGGACCCGGAGGGCTGTTCCAGCAGTACGGCTTCGGCGTCTACGACGGACAGCGGACCACCTGGGGCGACGCCGACGGATTTCTCCCCGCGCAGGTGACGACCTTCGGGGACCACGGCGCCTCCGTCTCCATCACCGAGTTCGCCGACGAGGTCACGCTCGGCGGCTCCCCCTTCGTCGCCGTGTACAGCCGAGTCCATGTCGCCAACCCGACCGGCCACGCGGTGACGGTCGACCCCCTGGCCTCGCCCTCCCTGGTGCCGCTCTCCACCGCACCCGACGCGGTGCCGGCGCACCACGCCGTGGACCACGACTACGCCGCACTCGCCGACCAGTTCGGCGGCAACGCCCCGTGGCCGAGCGCCCAGACGCTCGCCGCGGCGGGCGGCTTCAGCCGCCACTTCTCCCACATGCGCGCCTTCTGGACGAGGCAGCTGGCCGGCATCGCCCAGATCCACGTCCCCGACCCCACGCTGGTCAACGCCTACAAGAGCGGCTTCATCACCACGCAGCTCACTCGGAGCGGCGACAACCTGGACACCGGAGTCAACGGCTACGAGATGGAGTTCAGCCACGACGTGATCGGGATCCTCACCAATCTCTTCACCCAGGGCTACTTCACCGGAGCGCACGCACTGCTCACCGAGGCCCGCAGTGCCGTCGGGCCCCAGGGACAGTACGTCGACGGCCTCTGGTCGTACGCCGTGCCGTGGGCCGTGTACCTGATGAAGACGGGCGACAAGAGCTTCGTCGCGCAGAACTTCGCGACCGAGGGCCCCCAGGGCCCCGCCCAGCCGAGCATCGAGGACAGCGCGCATGCCATCGCCGCCGCCCGGACCGGACCGATGGGGACGATGGAGGCAACCAACGACATCGACACCGAGGGGTACTGGACCACCGACGACTACGAAGCGCTGCTCGGCCTCGCCGCCTACCACTACCTCGCCTCGGCCCTCGGCGACACGACCGAGGCCACCTGGGCCACCACGGAGTACAACAGCCTCCTGGCTGGGGTCAACAGCGTGCTCGGCCAGACGATCGGCCACAACGGGCTCGACTACCTCCCCTGCTCGCTGCTCCAGCCCAACACCGCCAACCGCTGCAATAACCCGAGCGACGCCAACTGGACATCCCCCTTCGGCTTCGGCAGCTGGGCCTGGGAGGGCTACCTGCTCGGTGCCCCGCTGAGCGGTCCCGGTCTGAGCATGATTGACGCCACCTACGCCTACGGCTTCGACCGGTTGCGCGGCATCCTCCCACCCGGCACGGCGGGCGGCTTCCCCGGCAACTACTACTCGAGCGCCTACAACGCGGCCATGGGCGTGGCCGGCCTGGCCGGGACTACCCACAGGGACCAGGGCATCGTGGGCTACGAGTTCATGATCGCCAACAGCCAGAGCGGCCCGCTGTCGTGGTGGGAGAGCTCCAGCGCACCGGACCCCGGCTCGCCTTGGGTGGGGCGGCATCCCGCCTCGGGGCAGGGATCGTCCCCGCACGCCTGGGGCATGGCCGGCGCCAACAAGGTCCTCCTCGACTCCCTCGTGGCCCAGAGGGCCGGCGGTCAGCTCGTGGTCGGCCGGGGCATCCCTCCGGGCTGGTTGCGCCATGGGACGCCGATCACGGTGAACAACTTCCCCACCACCGCGGGCCGGCGCGCCAGCATCGCCATCACCTGCTCGGGCGCATCGGTTGCCTTCACGCTGCGCGGCGCCGCGCCGCAGGGTGGGGTCCTGTTCGGACTCCCTTCCTTCATCAGAAACGTGGCCTCCACCTCGAAGGGCACGATCGACCAGGCGACGGGCACGGTGTCGGTGCCGTCCCAGGTCCGCCAGGTCACCGTGACCCTGCGCCACGCACCGCCGTGCTCCTGAGCTTGGGCCGGCGCGCTCAGCCGTCGAGCAGACGAACGTGCGAGATCGTCACCCGGGGCGCCTCCTCGGCGGGCGACCGCGCGAGGCGACGGCACTGCGGCGCGATCCGCGGTCGGGTCTGACGTGCCCGGCCCGCCATCATCGAGTATGAGCCTTTTGGCCCATGGCTAAATCTGGGACTGACTTGCAAGATTGAGTCGGGAGGAAGCCGTTTCGCGCGTCCAAACCGACATGACGGTTCTGGAGGGGGTGCCAGTGGATGGGTTGAGATGTCGTTCCTACGGTGCGCGGCTTCGCCTTCGCGACGTAGTTGCCTCGCCACCGGTCCGTTGATGAGCGCTGTCCAAGAACAGCGTGTGGCATTGAGCAACGGCAAACCCGTTGAAGCCACGATGACACCGCCGGCGGACGAACTGTTGCCGACCCTGATAGCGGATCGAATTGGGCCCGATATTCGGCCCGTCGTGCCTGCATCATCGACCGATGGTGGGCCGAGGCGGCGCCTGCACGCCATCGCCCGCCCTTGCGGTTACTACGTTCTCTCGAGAGTAGCGATCCTCTTTGCGGCGCTGGGTGCCCGGTGGTTCGCACCAAAGCTGCATCTGTTGAGCGCCTTGACGACAGGCTGGGACGCGCACTGGTACACCCTGATCGCTCAACACGGGTATCCGCACCACATCCTCAACGAGGGCCACGGCAGTCGGTGGGCCTTCTTTCCTGCGTGGCCCCTCACGATCCGCGCCGCCGTCGAGGTGACGCATTTGTCCTACCTCCAGGCCACCCTGATCCTGTCCTTCGTCCTCGGACTCACCTCGGCCATCGCTCTCTGGTTGGCGGTACGAGAGGTCTTCGGGTCCGTCGTTGCCGACCGGGCCGTTCTCCTCTACGTCTTCTTTCCGACCGCATACGTGCTGAGTCTCGGTTACTCCGAGGGCCTCTTCATCACCACATGTGGAGCCTGCCTCTTTGCACTCTCGCGCCGCTATTGGATCACGGCCGCGCTCTTTGCCGTACTCGGCGGTCTCACCAAGAACTTCGGTGTCGTGCTCATTGCGTGTGTCGTTGTTGCTGCGGGCCACGCGTTTCTCACGAGCCGCAAGCTGCGCCCACTGGTAGCGGTAGCGATCGCGCCACTCGGCTTCGCGGCCTGGTTGCTGTACTCGTGGTGGACCGTCGGCACGCCATTTGCCTTCGTACAGGCCGAACGGTTCTGGGGAGATTCACACTTCGTCTGGTTCACCACTCCTATTCTGGCGGTCATCGACCTGTTCACGGGCATTCAAGCCCTAACTGATGGTCAGGTCGTGCTCTGCGCCCTCGGTGTGGCCTTTGCATATGGCGGGATTGTGCTCTTGTCCAAAGCGCGCGACAAAGGGATCACCATTCCGGTGTTCTGGTGGGTCTTCACCATCGGAAGCACGCTGGCGTTGCTGAGCTCGTACGAGCCCGACAGCGTCCTGCGGTACTCCATGGTGGTGATTCCCGTCTACGCGGCCTACGCATGGCGAATGCGTCCCGCCTGGGAGGGTCCGCTTGTCGGCATGCTGGGCGTGTCGCAAGGAATGATGATGCTCATCGCGCTGATAGGGACGTTGCATCCTCAAATGGCAAATCTTTGGCCTTGACGCACCCACACGTAGTCGAAGGGTCGGTTGGTCCAGGGTCCGAGCCAATCAGGCCCGACGGGACAGTGTTGATCTGGGGCGCAGCAAATGGCTCCACGGCACACCCCTCGGCACCTAGTCAAAATTACCCATGGAATGTGCTGATTCCGGCGGACGAGACTTACCTTCCGGGCCATTGCATTCAATTGCAATGGCCGTGAGGGGGGAAGATGCAAGCCTTGAAGGAAGACGCCCGGGGCGTCGATTTCGACCGGTACGCAAAAGGCTACGAGGACGAAGTGGACCGATCGGTGTCCTTTACGGGCAGGAACTCGGCCTTTTATGCTCGCCGCAAGGTCGAGATCCTCGAGGAGATCGTTCGCCGGGGACCGGGTGCACTGCAGGGACTGTCGCTGCTCGACGTCGGCTGCGGCACAGGCACGACCGACCAGGTACTCGCCCCGCGCGTTCCGAAAGCTCCACGGCGTCGACGTCTCGGAGGAGATGCTGGTCAAGGCTCGGCAGAACGTTTCGGACGCCGAATTCTCTTGGTACGACGGGGGGAAGCTTCCATTCGACGATGAGACATTCGACGTCGTGGTTGCCATATGCGTGCTGCACCATGTCCCAACCGCAGAGCGATTCAAGGTCGTCAACGAAATGCTGCGCGTCAGCCGGCGCGAAGGTGTCGTGGCGGTGTTCGAGCACAATCCTTACAACCCACTGACGCGACGAGCCGTGAACACCTGCGAGCTCGACCGCGACGCGGTGCTGCTCCCGCCCCGCGAGACCCTCGAATTGCTGAAGGAGTCGTCCGCCGTCGAGCCCGAGTATCGCCACTACCTGTTCTCGCCGCTGGGAGGGGCGATCGGCTGCTCGCTCGATCGGCTCCTGCGGAACGTTCCTTTGGGCGGACAGTACGTCGCCTGGGTACGGCGCAGCAGAGTGGGCACCAGCTAGACAGCGACTATTTGACGCCACGGCCGTCGCTGACCGTGCTTCTGCCCGGTTCAGGTGCCCCCTATCGGCAGGTCGCCGAGTGTCGCTATCTCTCGGAGACCTCAATGGCGCTGCTCCGACGGATGGAGGCAGCGGCCCTTATGGAGACCCCCGACGAGGCCCTCGACAGCAGGCCCCTGGCCGGCTGACGTCACTACCCTCGTGGGGTGGCGGCCGTCCTCCCCGAGCGCGACGTCGAAAAGATCCGGCGGTTCTGTCGTCACCGCGTCCCGGCCAAGTTCGCCGACGAGGTCCGTCTCGAGGTCACCACCCGGGGCAAAAGCGTCTCCATCTACGGGTGCGGCCCGTCTGGCGTACTCCAAGGAAGTGGACGAGGATGCCCATCGCCCAGATCCGCTACGAGGGCGCCGGCACCTGAACGCTCTACTGCGGCGCCCGCAACGGCAAATGGACCATGTACTTCGATCTCGATACCAACCAACCGATGAACGTCATCCTCGACGAGCTCGGCAGTGACCCCACCTGCGTCTTCTGGGGCTGACTCACGACCGGGTGATTCGTCCGATCGACGCGCCTACCATCTCCTCAGATCGAGGATCGCTTCTCCACCACTCGGCGGGACGCGATCGCCACCCGATCGGCGGGCGCGCCCGAACCCTCCACGATGTCGTGGACCCGCTGCCGACGGGCTACTTCCCACCGCGTCATTGTGAATTGCTGCCGGCGCTGAACCGGGGCGATGGGGCACAACGCGCGCGCCGCAACGAAACAGCAACCTATGGACCCGTACCGTCCCATTCCGACAGCGGCTCGCTGTGCCAGCGCCAGCGTCCCTGGTGCGGCCGGCCCTCGAGATCGATCCGCCCGTTGGCCCACAACAGGATCTGCCACGGGTCGTCGCCGGGGCCGACCGTGTGCCAGGGGAACAGGCGCGCCAGGACCCGCGCCGCGAGGTGCGCGTCGTGGTCGAACCCGACCCCGAGCCCTCGCGCCGCGTCGTCGCCGTGCACGAGAAGCTCGTCACAGGCCATGGCGGCGAACCCTGCGGGGTCGGGGGATCCGAACGGATGGAAGCCACGCGTGCCCGGCGGTGCCGTGTCCACGCCGGAAGCCAGCGCGCGGGCGGCCGCCACCAAGCTGGCCAAGAGGCTCTCGCTGGGAGCGTCGGAGACGACCTTCACCTCGAACGCCGCGTTCTCCCTCCCGCTCCACATGTCGACCGAGTACCAGAGGGCCGCCTCGGCCGCATGGGCGACGACGCCGGCGACGGTGAACTCCAGACCGGGCACGGGCACCGCCCAGTCGGCCGAGAGCATCGGCTCGAGCAGCCGCCGGCAGCGATCGGCCGCTGCCACGACGTCGTCACCCGTCAAAGCCCGCCACTCCCGTCACGGCCGGCATCCCCGTCACGGCCGGCATCCCCGTCACGGCCGGCCACCTTACCGACGCGGTGCCCGACACGGCTGGAGAAGACGTCCGTTCCCCCTGGGGCACAAGGGACATAAGACACTGGTGCATCTCGCTCCGGCACAGCAGACTTGAGGCTGTCGTTGCGTCCCCCCGCGCGTGGCAGCCGGTGGCTTTCCACCAAACCCGAGAGGGGTACCGAGGAGAGCGAATTGGCAGCTGGGACAGCGGGCGAACCACCGGCGGCCGCAGCCCCCGCGGTGCGGATCTTCGTTTCGGACCTGGCCGGGCAGAAGGACCTTCTCGCCTCCTCCCGTGGCCCGGATTCACAACGGGCTGACAACTCCCTGTCCGGCACACCCACCACCCCGATCGTATGAAGACACGACCAGGCGTGCGGTGCTGCGCGCGACAGGACCAGAGAACGCGTCACTCGGGCAATTGGGGCTTTCGGCCCAGCAAGGCACAGAGGACGGAGGCGCTCCACTAGCGATGGAAGCGAACAAGAAGTCGAAGGACATCTCCAAGGCCCCCCGGCACGGCGGCGTGATCGACTGTGCCACGCTGTACCTCTGCCGTCAGGGCGCCCGGTGGGTCGTCGTGCTCGAGTCGCCCCGCATCCGCGGCGCGTTGAGGTTGCGCCACACGGGTCGGGACGCCTACGACGCACGCTTCGAACTCCTCTCCCAGGCACGCCTCGCCTGCCCGGAGGCGGCGATCATCAGCACTGACGGTGCCGTCGAAGGCGCGGACTACGAGTGGCGTCTGGAGCTCCGTGGTGTCGAGACGCATGCCGGCGACCTCGGGCTGGCCTTGCACCAACAGCTCTCCTCCGAACCCGCCCCGCACCGCAGGCGCCTCTCGCAGCGCACCAGCCTCCGCAACTGCCACTGGGGTCGCTGCCCCGAGGTCTCGGGGCGTCCCCGCTCGTTCTGAGTTCGTTCTGACGGCGCGTCAGGCGCGATCAACGGGCAATCCAGGCACGGAATCGCCGTGACCGTTTGGTAAGTACGTCGTCCCACATTGGATCGGGCTCGAAACGAGCGGTCAACCATGTGCGCCGGTTCACGATCTCGAAAAGAATCATGGCGCGTCGCTGGGAAAATGGCTACTGTCCCTTCTCGTCGGCTTCGATGCCGACCAGAGAGATCAGGTGGTAGCGAACAATGGCGACTTCATCCTCCCGCTCCCGCGCACTCTTCGGAGGCATGGCTTCATCCACACCTTTGGAGGTTGCAGTGCGAGAACAACGTCCTTCCGCGCACATGCGTTTCGGCCGCGGGCGCCGTCCATCGCTCGGGGTCAGTCTGATCAGCGGCCTCGCGCTCGTAGCCGGTTTCACCGTCAGTTCGGTGTCCTTGGCGGGATCGGCCGGCGGAGCTCAGCCGCAGGCGGCGCAGCCGGCGGTGCGCTATCTCGCCGTGACGCCCAGAGTGATGGGCACGCCCGCCTTCACCTTCACGGTCAACACGACGACCGACTCACACGACGCCACTCCAGGGGACGGGATCTGCGCCGCCAGCGGGGGCATGTGCTCGCTACGGGCTGCGGTCGAGGAGGCCGACGCCCTCAACGCCACCGTGCAGGTCAACGTCCCGGCCGGGACCTACACGCTCTCCATCGGCACGACCCTTGTGGTGAGCGACGTGGGTGGGCTCGCGATCACAGGCGCGGGCGCGTCGACCGTCGTGGACGGGACGGGTGTGGCCGGGTCGATCTTCGAGACGGCTGAGGGACCGGGTTCGAATGGCTCCTTCCTCTCCCTCACGAACCTCTCCGTGGACAACGGCACGACCGCCTCCGAAGGCGGGGCGCTGAACACCGCCGACAGCAACGACACGGCAGAGCTCAGCGGCGTCACCATGTCGGGCAACCACGCCAGCAGCGAGGGAGGAGCGGTCTTCGTCGACGGGCAGTTCTGGGCGACCAACTCCACCTTCTCGGGCAACTCGTCCGGGGACGCCGGCGGGGCCATCTACAACGCGGGCGCGAACATCCGCCTCACCGGCAGCGCCGTCAACGGCAACTCCGCGGTCTTCCGGGGCGGCGGCATCGACGCCTCTGACGGGACGACGGCCATCACGGGCGGCTCCATCTCGAACAACACACTCAACGTGCCTTCTTCGAACACAGGCGACGGCGGCGGTATCTACGCGCAGGAGGCCACCGTGTCCGGAACGACGATCTCGGGCAACACGATTCAGCCCGCCCCCTCAGCCACGAACACCCAGGGCTTTGGTGGTGGCATGTACGTGGACTACGGCATCGGCCCGTTTGACTCGCTCACCGTTAGTGGGAACACGGTTACGGGACAGAGCAGCTCCGACGGTGGTGGCATCTACGACGCCGACGGTATGACCCTGACGAACTCGACCGTCTCCTCCAACACTGCCGATACCGGGGGCGGTCTCGAAAACGAAGGATCGGGCGAGGTGCTCACCCATGACACCTTCTCGCAGAACACGGCCACCAATGGTTGTGGAGGTGGCATCTACGACTCCGACACCTCGACGCTCACGGATGTGCTCGTGACGGGCAACCACGCAAGCGACTGCGGCGGCGGCATCTACAACGACGACGCACTGTTCTCGACGGGCTCTGCGATCGTGGGCAACACGTCGAACCAGGGCGCTGGCCTGTACTCGGACAACAAGGCGCAGTTCGAGAACACCACATTCGCCAACAACGTGGCCAGCGGCACCAACAACGGCGGCGGTGCCGTCTACAACGACTCCTCGCCGATCAGCTTCAACTACGACACCTTCGTGGGCAACGTGGCCGACCAGGGTGCCGCCCTGCTCTCGGCCGCTGAAGGCGGCGCCGTGGGGAGCTCCATCCTCTTCGGGAACACGACCAGCACGGGCGCCGAGGCCGAATGCTTCACGACGACGTCGGAGACGCCCTTCGCCACGGCCGGCCACAACTTCTTCGGGGACGCCAGCTGCGCGCACAACAGCTTCGACCAGGTCGGGGTGAACCCGATGCTGAGCGGCCTCGGCAACTACGGCGGCTCGACCCCGTCGTTCATGCCCCTGCACGGCTCGCCGGTGATCGACGCCGGCGGCGGGTCCTGCCCCGCCACCGACCAGCGGGGCGTGGCGCGTCCCCAGGGCGCGGCCTGTGACAGCGGTTCGGTGGAAGTCGCCCAGGGGTACTGGATGGTCGCGAGCGACGGAGGCATCTTCAACTTCGGTGGCGCGGGCTTCTTCGGCTCCATGGGTGGGCAGCCGCTCAACAAGCCGATGGTCGGCATCGCGGCGACGCCCGACGGCAACGGCTACTGGACCGTCGCTTCTGACGGCGGCATCTTCACCTTCGGCGACGCCGGCTTCCACGGCTCCACGGGCAGCCTGCATCTGAACGCCCCAGTGGTGGGGATGGCGGCGACGCCCGACGGTGGTGGCTACTGGCTGGTGGCCTCCGACGGTGGCATCTTCAACTACGGCGACGCCGGGTTCTTCGGCTCCATGGGTGGGCAGCCGCTCAACAAGCCGATCGTGGGCATGGCGGCTGCCGTTGGCGGTGGCTACTGGCTGGTGGCCTCCGACGGCGGCATCTTCAGCTTCGGTCCTGGTGCAGTCTTCCACGGCTCTGCCGGCAGCCTGCACCTCAACGCCCCGGTCGTCGGCATGGCGGCGACGCCCGACGGCGGTGGGTACTGGACCGTGGCGTCCGACGGTGGCATCTTCAACTACGGCGACGCCGGGTTCTTCGGCTCCATGGGTGGTACGCCCCTCAACAAGCCAGTGGTCGGGGTGGCCGGTTCGCCGGGCGGCCAGGGCTACTGGGAGGCGGCGACGGACGGCGGCATCTTCAGCTTTGGGGATGCCAAGTTCCTAGGCTCCATGGGAGGCACCCCCTTGAACAAGCCGGTGGTCGCGATGGCGTCCACCTGACAGAGGGCCTGACGAAGTAGCCCAAGCGGCCCGCCCTCCGGGGCGGGCCGCTTGACCTTCGGGGGTCGGCATCGACGTCGTCGTCATGACGGGTTCCGCCGTCAACAACGGCTCCAACTCCAGCGAAGGTGGCGGCGCGTTCAATGACGGCCAGGTGTGGGCCACCCACAGCACCACCGGACATGCAGGGCTACTGGACCTTCGCTTCTGACAACGGGGTGTGCAACTACGGCTCCGGAACACTGTCCACGGGCTCGGCCCGCTCGCTGCAACAAGCCGGTCGTCGGCGCGACAGCGACCTATGCCGACTCACGACCGCTGGAGCCGTTCAGCCCACCCCGACGGGTGCGGTACCCCTGACGCTGGTGCGGTACATCTCGCGGCGTACGCCCGAGTAGTCGTTCAGGGCGTTGTGCATGGTGCAGCGGTTGTCCCAGATGGCGAGTGTGTGGACCGACCAGCGCAACCGGCAGGTGAAGTTCTCGTTGAAGCTGTGCCGGTGCAGGTACGTCAGCAGCGCGTGTGACTCCTCCTTGGTCCACCCCTCGAAGCGGGTGGTGTAGACGGGATTGATGTACAGCGCCCGCCGGCCGGTCACCGGATGCACCGTGACGACGGGGTGGACGTGCTCGGCGTAGGCCTCGGCCGAGGGCGCGATCGCCATGGAGGTCAGATCCTTCACCTGGTCCAGCAGGCCGCCCGTGCCATACGCCATTCCGGCCGAGTGCACCGCGTTGAGACCCTCGAGCATCGACCGGAGTCCACCCGAGAGCGCCCCGTAGGCCAGGTACTGGTTGGACCACAGCGTGTCGCCCCCGTGGTCGGGGACGTCCCAGGCGTGCAGCAAGGTGTAGGCGGGGGGCGCCGGCAGGTAGCTCAGGTCGCTGTGCCACACGTTGGCGAAATTCAGGACGTCCGTCGGCTCCTTGATGACCCGGATGACATAGGGCCTGTCCTCCAGGGGGTCGACGAACGGCGTGACGTCGCGCCCGCCCAGGAGGTCGGTCACCCGCTCCAGGTCGTCAAGGCTCAGGTCCTGGTCGGGCAGGAACACCACGAGGTGATCGGCGAGCGCCCCGCGCAGTCCATCCAACTCCGCGGGATCCGTCATGCGGGCCAGGTCGATGCCCGTGACCGTCGCGCCCAACGCGCCTGCCACGGGCTCCACCGTCACGGTTGTCGACCCGGCCGTCGTCAGACCGCCGCCGTCAGCTGAGGCCGAGGAGCTCGGCCCCGTTCCGCCAGAAGAAGCGCTCCCGGGTTGACTCGTCGAAACCTGCCACTGCGTCGCCGAACGCCTCGAAGGGTCGCTTGCCGCCCTCGGGGTGGGGGTAGTCGGTAGAGAACATGAAGAGGTCGGGCCCACACTGCTCAATGAGCCACGCCGTGTCCTCGAACGGGAAGGGCGTGAAGCGGACCTGGCGCCGGAGGTACTCCGACGGCAGCAGGCTCAGGTTCCCGAGTGCAGGCTCGAACTTGGAGAAGGACCGGAACGCATGGTCGACGTTGCGCAGGAGCCCCGGGACCCAGGTGGCGCCGAGCTCTATGGCCGCCCCGCGCAGGGTGGGATGGCGCTCGAAGACCCCATCGAGCGTCATGCAGGCGAGGAAGCGCTCGGGAGAGTGGTGCAGAACCGGGAAGTCCTTGGATCGGAGGTTCTCGCCCCCGCCGAGCCAGTCCTTGGGCCGGGGCAGGCCATTGTTGTGGAACGCCTTGGGCAGCAGCTTTCCCCCACCTACATGGAGCACGAATGGCACGCCGGCCTCGGCCAGTCGGGCCCAGACCGGGTCCAGGTCGAGGTGCGTGGGTGAAAACTGGCCTGGGGCATCCGAGGGCACCCACACCGCGGAGACGCCCGTCCTGAGCGCCTCCTCGAGCGTCCGCAGGGCACGATCGGGGTCGTTGAGCGGCAGGTAGCCCACCGCCTTCAACCGTGGATCGGGGGCGCAGAAGGCGACCATCGCGCGGTTGAGCGCTTCGGTGCCTCCGTACAGCAGGTCGGGCTCCTTGCTGCGGGCGAAGTGACCGAGGGCGAAGGTCGGGAAGACGAGTTGGGCATCGATGTGCAGGGCGTCGAGCACGCGCGAGCGCACCTCGGTGTCGAGGGCCCCGGGGGCCATCCAACCCTTCGGACCCTTCAGGACCTCGGGCCCGATCTCCTGCTGTCGGTGGGTCTTCCAGAGTCCCGGCAGGGTCGCCATCAGATCGGCCGCACCCGAGCCCGCTCCCTCCAGACCCAATGGGGCAAGGTCGCCGCGGACCGATTCGTCGGCGAATCCCTGGAGCCACTCGGGCGTCTCCATCAGGTGACTGTCGGCGTCGAAAATCGCTGTTTCCATGGGACTCCCCCAGTGGTGTACGACTGGGCCAGCGTAGACCTGTCCAGCCTGCCTTGGGGCTTCCCCTTGCAGGTGGGACACTACGTGGTGTTCTGCCCTCCCCACTCTGGGAGGCTGCCGGACGCTGGCTGCCGGACGCTGTGCCTGACGCCGCCTGACGGCGCCGCCTGACGGCGTCCCACAGACAACATTTATCCGGGTCATATCTTTCTCTGACCTGGCGTACAGATCGATCCGTTGAAATGGAACCCGTGACGAGGCCCCGGCCGCCGAGGGCTCAGACGGAGGACACAAAGTGACCGAGGAACAGAACGACCAGACGAGCCAGCCGGCGAGCGGATCCGAAGAGGAGACCGCCCCGACACCCGTGCCTGAGGCCACCGGCCAGGCCGTCCCCCTGCCCGAGACGACTCCTGCGCCGACCGCCGAGACCCAGCCGATCGCTGACGCCCCCGTGCCCACCGCCGAGTCTCCCGAGTTGCCCGAGCAGCCCGACACCCCGCCCATGGGGCTTCCCCAGAGCTCGGACATCCCGCAGGGTTCCTACGCGCTGGGAGCACTGGCCGGGAACCCCATGCTCGGCGACCCCGCCACTCCCCCCGCGGGGCTCCCGACTGACCCGGGTGCGCCCATGTGGGCCGCACCCGTCGCCGCCGCGCCGGTCAGCGGCGCCCACCACGTGCGCAACGGCGTCCTGGCCGGTGTGGCCGCCTTCGCCCTCCTGGCCGGTGGCGCCGCCATCGGGCACGCGGCGACCAACACCAACTCCAACCCCTCCGCCGCCTCCTCTTCGGGGAGCACGCGGCTCCCCTCGGGTTCGGGCAACGGCTCCGAGAACCCCTTCGGGAACGGTTCGCCGTTCGGCGGGGTCTTCGGCAACTCCGGGAATTCCGGCAGCTCCGGGAACTCCGGCAATACGGGCAACGGCAACTCCGGCTCGTCCGGAGGGTCGGGCCCCAGCGACGTCAGCGCCATTGCGGCCAAGGTGGACCCGGGCCTCGTCGACATCAACACGACGCTCGGATACTCGCAGGAGCAGGCCGCCGGAACCGGCATCGTGATCAGCTCCAACGGCGTGATCCTGACCAACAACCACGTGATCAACGGCGCGACGAAGATCAGCGTCACCGACGTGGGCAACAACAAGACCTACACCGCCAAGGTGGTCGGCTACGACCGCAGCCACGACATCGCGGTGCTACAGCTGCAGAACGCCTCCGGGCTCCAGACGGCGCCTCTCTCAACCTCGAACGCGTCGGTCGGCGAGAACGTCGTCGGAGTGGGGAATGCCGGAGGCACCGGCGGCACACCCAGCGCGGCCGGCGGGACGGTGACGGCCCTCAACCAGTCGATCACGGCCAGTGACCAAGGCGACGGGACCTCCGAGCAGCTCAGCGGCCTCATCGAGACCAACGCAAACATCCAGCCGGGCGACTCGGGCGGTGCGCTCGTCAACACGTCGGGTCAGGTCATCGGTGTGGACACCGCCGCCTCGGCGGGGTACTCCTTCCAGTTCAACGGCCAGTCCCAGGGGAACCAGGGCTTCGCCATCCCGATCCACACCGCCCTCTCCATCGCCCGCCAAATTGAGACCGGGAACTCCTCCTCCACCGTGCACATCGGGGAGACCGCATTCCTCGGCGTCGAGATCAGCCCCCAGGGCGGCTCGGGCTCGAGCGGCAACGGTGGGTTTGGCGGCTTCTTCGGTGGCAACAGCGGCAACACGGGATCCTCGGTCTCGGGTGCCTCCGTGGCCGGCGTGGTCACGAACGAGCCGGCCCAGGAAGCCGGCATCGCACAGGGCGACGTCATCACGTCCCTCGGTGGCACGACCATCGGCTCGGCCAACGCCCTGACCAGCGCCATGCTCACCTACCACCCCGGCGACAAGGTGACGATCGGC
Organism: uncultured Acidimicrobiaceae bacterium; assembly: GCA_963837125.1. GTDB lineage: Bacteria > Actinomycetota > Acidimicrobiia > Acidimicrobiales > RAAP-2 > Bog-473. Next base: position 142,550 of record CAWILW010000011.1, read on the forward strand.
TGGACGGACAGCTCTGGACAGACCCACACCGCCACGGTGCAGCTCTCGTCGGGGCCGCCGCAATAAGAACCGGCGCTAGTCCGGCGGATCGCCTCATCCGCCGGACTAGCGGCTCTTGCTGAGCTCGTAGAGGGCGAACATCGTCGCCACCGCCGAGGCGCCCAGGACCATGATGACGCCCACCCCACGTCGAGGCTCACCCCGTGGGGGGTATGCGCCGCATCGAGTTTCTCCACCAGGCGCACCACGGCGTAGATGGAAAGGCCGAGGCTCGCCAGTGCCGCGATGCTCCCGACCAGACGGATGGAGGTCGCGTCGGAGGCGGCCATCAGACCGGCGAACACCAGGACGACCGTGCCGCCCACGAGGGTGATGTAGCCGTTGATCCCTCTGAGGGTCGACATCCCCTGGTCCACTCCTGACACCGTGGTCGACGAGCTGAAGGCGAACCCGCCGAACCTCGATCCGCCCGTGAACGAGGCGCTCGAGGTGATCGAGGTGGTCACCGAGCCAACCATCACCGCGATGGACGAGGCCACGACGATGAACAACCCGATCGTCACGCCCGGCGCAGGGCGGACGGACGGTGCGGTCGTCGTCGGATGGGGTGCATAGGGGTTGGCCGACCTTCGCTGGCCACTCACGGCCAGGGTTCCCGCGGGAGCGAGTCCGGAGCCGGCGCCGGTCTCGGTCCATCCGCTGCCGGCGTTCCAGAGGCGGCGGCGCGCCCGGTCGGTCCCGTCCCAGTACGCCTGCTCGTTGGGATTCGTGCGCACGGGATACCACCCCGGCTCCTTTGGGCCCGGAGCCGTCGCCACTCCGGCGGCAGGGCTCTGGGCAACATGGCGAGGCGACGGTTTCGCTCCTGAATCGTGCCCGGGCTCCGACTCCACCTCGGCCTGGATGTTCCTCCGTTTCGGCGACCGCCACGTCGAAGGGTAGAGGCAAGCGAAGTGGCGCCCTCAGGGTTTTCCCGCGGCCACCCAGCTCTTGATCCGGGCGTCGCTGATGCGCCGGGCCGTGGCCATGTTCGCCCAAGCGCGGAAGCTCGCCTTCTCGCCGGCACTCAGTTGGGAATAGAGGGACTTCTCCGCAGGCGGGCTCGTCGGGCGTGGCGCACGGCCGCCACGTGACCGCCCGGCCACCCGCCCCTTCTCCACGAACGGCTGCAGCGCACTGCGGAGCTTCGCCGCGTTGGTGGCGTTGAGGTCGATCTCGTACGACCGGCCGTCGATGGCGAAGTGCACCGTCTCCTCGGCGTCGCTGCCGTCGACGTCGTCAGTCAGCTTCACGATCACGGTCTTTGCCATCGCCCCATGGTGGCAGAGCCACCGCCGCCCGACCAGATGTGGGCCGACCCCGTCCTCGGGACGCCGCCCTCGGTCGACCGCGGCCACCTGACCTCCGCTTTTGCAATGGGCGGTGCATGGTGCAATTGCCCGGCTCGGCCCGTAAGGTGGAGGGGTCTCGGCGCGCCGGGTTCGACCCCTTATTCCCCCTCCGTCGAATCCAGTGCGCGCCGAGACCGCTACGTTCCGGGCTCCTCCGACCCATGGCTCGGTGAGCCGCCAGAATGGGGCGGTGCCCCGTCGACACGCTGCCCGCTCGACCAGACGCGCCAAGCCCGACGTCCGCCCGCCCAGTCTTGGCTCGCACTGGCGGGCCGACGGAGCGCCCAAGACCGCGTACCGGACCCGGAGCGAGGCATTGTCGTCGGCCGAGGAGCGTCGGCGCGACTCGGGCGTGGTCCTCGACGTGTACCAGTGCGACGTCTGCTCGGCTTGGCACATGGGCAACCCCGGCGGCCGGGAGCGCTGAGCGGCCGTGCACCCGTGAACCAGGAGGCCCGCGAGCCCCAGAGCCGGAGCTGGGAGGTCCCGGCAGGGCCCTGCCCTGAATGTGCGTTCGACTGGGACGAGACCAGTTACGAGCACCTGGTCGGGCAGTGCGTCCGCAACGTCGCCGTCTTCGGTGCCGTCCTCTCGCGGGTCGAACCCGCCGAGGCCGTCGAGCCGGGGCTGTGGTCGGCCAGCCGGTACGTCTGGCACACGGTGGACGTCCTCCGCTTCGGCACCGAGCGCCTCTGGACGATCAGCGCCGACCCGGCGTTCGGCGTCCCCCTGTGGGACCAGAACATCATGGCGGACGTGCGCTCCTACGACGAGCTGTCGCCGGTGGTGGGTCTGATCGCGCTCATCGCGGCCGCGGAGGCCTGGCGCACGTCGGCGCTCGAGGCACCCCACGACGTGTCGACGCCCCATCCCGAGGCCGGGACCATCCGCGCGTTCGATATCGTCCAGCGCAACGCGGACGAAGTCTGCCATCACCTCTGGGACGTCCAGCGGGCGCTCCCTCGCCCGCACTCCCCTCAGGCGCCCTGACCGCGAGATGTCCCCCGGCTCATGCCGTCTGACACCATGGGGGCATCGAAGACGTCGATGACGAGAGGCCAGCAGAGGATGAGGTCGAGCACGAAGAGGCCGACGCGTCCCGGGTCGGGTTCGACCGCTGGCGCACGGAGTCGACGATCGGAGGCCTCACGACGGGCGTGGCACGGGGGCTCAAGGCCGTCTTCGCCCCCGACGTCGATCAGCCGGTCATCGTCGCCGCGGTCCCGGGTGAGCCGCCCGACGCCGACGACCGCGTGCGGGTGATCCTCGACCTCGACGACCCTACGAAGTCGGTGGCCATCGTCCCCGAAGACCCTGCTCAGGCGCCGGACTGACCCTCCGGACCTCACCTCCGGCACACCGGGATTCCTTGACACCTCCGTGGGTTTGGACGTAGGTTCTGATGAATCGGACAGTATGTCCGATTCATCAGAGGAGTTGTCCATACATGAGCACTCTTGCCCGCCTCACGCCCGTCGACCTCTCGGATTCCCGGTCCTACGTGGCCGGCGTCCCCCACGCCTGGCTGGCGTACCTGCGCCGCAACGACCCGGTGCACTGGCAAGAAGAACCAGGCGGGCCCGGGTTCTGGGCCGTGACCAAATACGAGGACTGCGTCACCGTCAACCGCGACTACGAGCGCTTCAGCTCCGCCGCCAAGGGGACCATGCCCTTCGAGCTCGGCGAGGAGGAGGTGGCCCAGCAGAGCTTGATGATGGTCAACATGGACCCCCCGCTGCATACGCGTTACCGCCGGCTGGTCAACAAGGGCTTCACGCCCCGCGTGGTGCGCGACCTCGAGGAGAGCATCCATCGCTCGACCGACGCCATCATCGACCAGGTGATCGAGAAGGGCGAGGCCGACTTCGTCACCGACATCTCGGCAGAGCTGCCGCTGCAGGTCATCGCCGAGCTCCTTGGCGTCCCCAAGGAAGACCGTCACAAGATGTTCGAGTGGTCCAACCGGATGGTGGGCAACGAGGACCCCGAGTACCAGGCCCAGGCCGAAATGGCCCTCACCGCGGCGCTGGAGCTCTACGCCTACGCGGCCGAGCTCTTCGGCCAGAAGCGCATCGACCCCCACGCCGACCTGATGAGCGTGCTGACCACCGTCGAGGTCGAGGGCGAGCAGCTGAGCGAGCTGGAGCTCGAGCTCTTCTTCCTCCTGTTGACGGTGGCCGGCAACGAGACGACCCGCAACCTGATGTCCGGTGCGATGCACGCCTTCTTCGAGCACCCCGAGCAGTGGGAGCGCCTGCGCGCGGACCGGAGCCTGCTGCCACGGGCCGTCGAAGAGATGTTGCGCTTCGTCACCCCGGTCATGAACTTCCGCCGGACCGCGACCTGCGACCTGACGCTGAGCGGCACCGACGTGACAGCGGGCGACAAGATCGTCTTCTTTCACGCCTCGGCGAACCGGGACGAGGATGCCTTCGCCGATCCGGACACCTTCGACGTCGGGCGGGACCCCAACCCTCATATCGCCTTCGGCGGCGGCGGCCCGCACTTCTGCCTCGGCGCCAATTTGGCCCGAATGGAGATCCGGGTGATGTTCGAGCACCTCCTCGACCGACTGCCCGACATCCGTCAGGACGGGGAGGTGCAGCGCCTACAGTCCCAGTTCATCAATGGCGTCAAGCACCTTCCCGTGGCCTTCACCCCAACCGAGCGGGTCGGCTCCTGAGCCGACGGCCTGAGACGGAACGGCGGACCCGTGGCTCGTCGCGCGCCTGACGCCCTCAAGGAGGTCATCCGGGACTTCCGGCGTGACCAGATCATGGACACGGCACGCCGACTCTTCGGCGAACGCGGGACCACCGACGTCTCCGTGGACGAGATCGCCGCGGCGGCCGGCGTCGCCCGCTCGACGGTCTATGTGTACTTCGCCAACCGGGACGAGCTCCTCCGGGCCTGCGTGCAGTCCATGTACGACCGCATGACGGACACCATCGCGCTCGTCGTCGCCGGGGATGCGCCACCGGCCGAGCGGCTACGTGCGCTCATCCTCGGCCTGCTGGAGCGCATCGACGAGAGTCCCGCCTTCTTCCGCCTGGCCATGGCCACACAGGCCACGGCGGACGCCGCCGGGTCGGCGGCCGTCGGTGGCGCGCTGATGATGATCGGGCTCGACATGATCCGGGTGCTGGAAGAGCTCGTCATTGCGGGTTCCCGGGAGGGTGACTTCCGCGCCGATCTCGACCCCGAGCGCGCCGTGGTCCTCGTCGGCCAGCAGATCTTCGGCGCGCTCTCGGTTCGCGCCGGCGAGCCGGACCCGATCCCAGCGGGTCGGGCGGCCGACGAGATCTGCGACTTCGTCCGACGCGGGCTGGGGGTGTGACGTGAAGTTCGACCTGTGGGTGCCCACAGCCAGCCCGATGACGACGCCGGACCTGCTCTCCGCCGTGGCCGAGGGGGCCGAGGCGCGCGACATCGGCACCATCTGGGTCGGCGAGCACGTCGTCCTGTTCGAGGAGTACCAGAGCCGCTACCCCTACGCGCAGGACGGGCGCATCCCGGCGCCGCCCGGAAGTGGGCTGCTGGAGCCGATGGTGACGCTGACCTACCTGGCGGCGCGGACCACGCAGGTGCGCCTCGGCACAGCGATGCTGCTGCTGCCCCAGCGCAACCCGGTGTACGTCGCCAAGGAGGTCTCCTCGCTCGACTGGCTCTCGAGCGGCCGGGTCGACCTCGGCATCGGGGTCGGATGGCTCAAGGAGGAGTTCGACGCGCTGAACGTGCCCTGGGCGCGCCGCGGCGTGCGCACCGACGAGTACCTCGAGGTACTGCGCACCCTCTGGGTCGACAACCCGTCCTCCTACCACGGCGAGACCTACGACCTCCCGCCCTGCGAGATGTTCCCCAAGCCGGTGCAGCAGCCCCACCCTCCCGTGCACATCGGAGGCGAGACGCCGGCCGCACTCCGGCGGGTGGCCCACCACGGGCAGGGCTGGCACACGTTCAACCGCTCGCCACGGGAGTTGGCAGCTGGCCTGGCCGAGCTCGACCCAGTCCTCGAGGCGGCGGGACGTGCTCGTGCCGAGTTGCGCATCACGGTCTGCCCCTACTTCCAGCAGCTCACGCCGGACGCGGTCGAGCAGTACGCCGAGGCGGGCGCCGACGCGGTCGCCGCGCTGTTCTTCGCGTTCACTGCCGACGACGTCGGGCGTGCCTTTGACGACCTGGAGGCCTGCCGCGAGATGGCGGCGCGCAGCACGCGCTGAACGTGGGGGACCCGAGGACCGGCCACGGGCGACGCGAGGTGCGCTGCGACTCGGGGCGGAATACGCCCGCTGCCTCGCGCCGCTCGAAGGTTGACAAGTCGAAGGTAAGCCCGGACGCGCCATGCCCGAATCCGTCGGAGGAATGATCCGCCCAACCCCCTTTCATCCTTGGGGATGAGCGCTCTGACGCCGTCCGACGGCGAGGCTGGTGTGGTGCGCGAGGACGGTGTGCCGGACGGAAACCCAGTTCAGGGGGCACTACGATGGTCCTCCCGCCTGGGAACGAAGGATCCGATGGCCCCCAGTTCACGTCACCCCTACCCGCTGTGGCTCCGGCCCCCGAGCGCCCGGGACGCCGGCTTCGCCGGCGGCGCGCCGGACCGACAGCTCGACGGGGCCTGGAAGCTCTGGGAGCGATTGCGTGACTTGGACCACCGCTACGCCACCTTGGTCGACGTGGTGCTCGCCAGCGCGCTGTTCCTCCTGTGCTCGGGCTGGCCGATCGACGCCGGCCGCACCCCGCCCGACCTGTGGCTCGTCGCCGGGCTCACCCTCCCGCTGATCTTCCGGCGCCGGGCCCCCATGGCCGTCTTCTTGACCATCTCCGCCGTGGCGTTGGTCCAGTGGCTCCTCACAGGGCCAGCCCTGGCCGATGCCGCCCTCCTCGTCGCCGTCTACACGGTCGCCCTCGAGTCGGTGTGGCCCCTGGTCGTCGCCGCGGCCGTGATCCTGGAGACGGGCGTCGTCATGGCGACCGTGCGTTGGACCCCCACAGGTAGCGACTTCAAGTCCTTCGTCTTCCTGACCGGTCTGGCCTTCGCGGCGCTTCTGGCCGGCGTCGTCGTCCGGGCGCTTCGCAGCCAGCTCGACTGGCTGGCCGAGCGGACCGAGCGCCTGGAGCTCGAACGCGACCAACAGGCGTCGCTCGCCGCGGCGGCGGAGCGGGCCAGGATTGCCCGCGAGATGCATGACGTCGTCTCGCACAACATCCAGGTGATGGTGACGCTGGCCGACGCGGCGTCGGCCGCGCAGGCGGTCGATCCGACCCGCGCTGCCGAGGCGATGCACGAGGTGTCGAGCACCGGGCGCCAGGCACTGAACGACATGCGTCGCATGCTCGGCGTCCTGCGCGACGAGCCAGCGACGACGGGGAACGGGAGCGACCAGCCGCTCTTGGCGCCACAGCCCGGGCTGGGCGACCTCGCCGCACTGGTCGAGCGCGTGCGGGGCACCGGGCTCCAGGTCACGGTCGAGCAATCCGGCCGGTCCTTCGAGGTCTCGGGTGCCGCCGGCCTGACCGCCTACCGGATCGTCCAGGAGGCGCTGACGAACGCCCTGAAGCACGCCCACGATCCCACCGCGGTGGAGGTGCGGCTCGACTTCGACGACCCGGACATCGCAGTGCGGATCACCGATGACGGGCATCGAGTGGAGCACGTACCGGTGACCGGGAACGGGAACGGCGAACGGCAACGGCAACGGGAACTCTGCCGTTAGCCGCGGGCGGCCGCCGGCAGGCGCCGGCGGGCACGGCGTGACCGGGATGGCGGAGCGGGCGGCCGCGTTCGGCGGCACGCTCCGGGCGGGTCCGCGTGCGGCGGGAGGCTGGGAGGTCACCGCACTGCTCCGCGACTGCAAGGCGCCGATGCCCCGATGACCGTCCGGATCGTGCTGGCTGACGATCAGGCGCTGCTGCGCAAGGGCTTCCGGATGATCCTCGAGACCGAAGACGACCTCGAGATCGTCGGCGAGGCCGCAGACGGCGCGGATGCCGTGCGCCTGGTGGGGCTGTACAGGCCGGACGTCGTGCTGATGGACGTGCGCATGCCGGTCCTCGACGGGATCGAGGCCACACGGGAGATCACTGCGGCGCCGGGCGACGAGACTCGTGTCCTGATCCTCACCACGTTCGACCTCGACGAGTACGCCTTCAGCGCCCTGCGGGCCGGGGCCAGCGGGTTCCTGCTCAAGGACGTGCCGCCCGCCGAGCTCGTCTCCGCCATCCGGACGGTGGCCCGCGGCGACGCCGTGGTGTCACCGCGGATCACCCGGCGGCTCCTGGAGGAGTACGCCCACACGTTGCCCGACCTGGCCGAAGACGGGGCCGAGTCCCACGGCGCCGCGACCGAGCATCCGGCGCTGGCGCAATTGACCGAGCGCGAGCGCGAGGTGCTGCTGGCCGTGGCGGACGGGCTGTCCAATGCCGAGATCGCCCAGCGGCTCTACGTCTCGGAGGCCACGGTCAAGTCACACGTGGGACGACTCCTCTCCAAGCTGGGGCTGCGTGACCGCGTGCAGGCCGTCGTGTTCGCGTTCCAGTGCGGGCTCGTTCGCCCGTCGTCCGCCTCATGACGACAGCCTCATGACGACACCCTTATGACGACACCGGCACCCGGGACGTCGCCCGACACCTCCATCGGCGTCTTCACCGAGGACGGACCCTGGGTCGTCGACCTCGATGCGCTGCGCTGGCGGGCCGGGCTGGCCGGGCTGCGGGCCGATCTCGGCGTCGCACTCCCCGGGCTGACCCGCCCCCGGCGACTCCCGCCTGCCCGGCGACTCGGCACCACGATCCGGCACCTGGGCGGCGCGCTGGGCCTGTGGTACCTGAAGGAGCGCCGGCGCGGTGGTGGCGGCTCCATCGCCGGGATCTCGCGTCGGCTGCGCGTCGCGGCCGAGAACCTCGGGCCCACCTACATCAAGCTGGGCCAGATCATCGCCTCGGGCGACGGGATCTTCCCGCCCGAGCTCGTGGCGGAGTTCAAGTGGTGCCGCGACCAGGTGCCGGCGGAACCCTGGCCCGTGGTCGAACGCGTACTCAGCGAGGAACTGGGTCGCCCCATCGCCTCGGTCTTCGCCTCGGTCGGCCACACCCCCCTGGCCGCTGCCTCCATCGCGCAGGTGCACCCCGCCACGCTTCTCGACGGGACGCCCGTCGTGGTCAAGGTGCAGCGGCCGTCGGTGGGGGCGCGGGTGCACCAGGACCTCGCCGTGATGGCCTGGCTGGCCCCGCATCTGGTGGGCCGCATCCCGGTCGCGGCGCTGGCCAATCCGCCGGCCCTCGTCGAGCTCTTCGCCGAGACGATCATGGAGGAGCTCGACTTCCGGCTCGAGGCCGAGAACATGCTCGATATCGCCATGACGTTCGCCGCGCTGGGGCAGCGCGACTTCGTCGTGCCCCGCCCCCATCCGACACTGGTGACGCGGCGGATGCTGGTCATGGAGCGTCTCGACGGCTTCAACTTCGGTGACGTCGCCGGCATGCGCGCCGCAGGCATCGACACCGAGGCCGTCGTGCGGGCCGGGATGGTCGGCTTCCTCGAAGGCGCCATGCTGTACGGCATCTTCCATGGGGATCTCCACGCCGGGAACCTCTTCGTCCTGCCCTCGGGGAGAACCGCCCTGCTCGACTTCGGCATCACCGGTCGTCTCACCGAGCCCAAGCGCCTCGCGCTGCTGTCGCTGCTCGTCGGCGCGTCGAACGGCCACATCCCCGCCCAAGTGGCCGCGCTCCGGGACCTCGGCGCCTTCCCCGACGACGTCGACGTGCAGTCCGTGATCGACCTGCTCGGCTTGGACCGACCGCCCGTCGACCCGACCGCGCTGACGCCCGACGAGCTGGTGGCCGAGATGCAGCGGTCCATCAAGACGCTGCTCGGGATCGGGGCCCGCCTCCCGAAAGAACTGATGCTCTTCGTGAAGAACCTGATGTTCCTCGACGGTGCCATCGCCACCCTCGCCCCCGACCTCGACCTGTTCGGCGAGGTCGAGGCCATCGCGTTGATGTTCGCCGCCAAGCACGGCGAGCGGATCATGTCCCAGCTCGGCCTCGAACACGATGCGGACTGGGCCCCGGACCTCTCGGGGCTGAAGGCCGGTTTCGGGCTGGACGAGTCGACCGAGAGCCTGACCCATCGCGACATCCAGGCCCGCCGGGCCCAGGTGCGCGAAAAATTCGAAGGGCGCGGCAGCGCACGGGAGCGGAGGCGGAGGCGGAAGGCCCCGAGCTAGGCCCGGCGCCCGACTCGGTCAGGTGATCGTCGCCGCATAGTCGGGGACGTAGTGGTACCGCTCGCGTGGCGGACGCCGGTAGTCCCCGACGGGCGGGCGTGGGGGGAGCTTGACCTTCGGCCCCTTGCGCGCCTCGTAAGGGATGACGGAGACGAGATGGGCGATGCAGTTGAGGCGGGCCCGTTTCTTGTCGTCGGCCTCGACCTCGTACCAGGGCGAGTCCGGCAGGTCGCAATGGGCGAACATCTCGTCCTTGGCCTTGGAGTACGCCACCCAACGGTTACGGCCCTCGAGGTCCATCTGGCTGAGCTTCCACCGCTTGAGCGGAGCGTTGATTCGCTCCTTGAACCTGCGTTCCTGCTCTTCGTCGCTCACCGAGAACCAGTACTTGACCACGATGATGCCGTCGTCGATCAACATCCGCTCGAAGGCGGGACACTGACGGAGGAAGCGGTGGTACTCCTCGTCGGTGCAGAACCCCATGACCCGCTCGACCCCGGCCCTGTTGTACCAGCTGCGGTCGAAGAGGACGATCTCCCCTCCGGCAGGGAGGTGGGCGATGTAGCGCTGGAAGTACCACTGGCCCTCTTCCCGGTCGCTCGGGGCGGGCAGCGCGGCGATCCGGCACCAGCGGGGATTGAGGTGCTCGGTGATGCGCTTGATCACGCCTCCCTTCCCGGCAGCGTCCCGACCCTCGATCACGATCACGACCCGTTTCTTCTCCTCCCGGACCCACTCCTGCATCTTGACCAGCTCCTCCTGCAAGTGGAGCAGTGCCTTGTCGTATGTGCCGTTGTCAGCCATGCAAACATCCTGCCAGGCTCGGTTGTCGACGTCGTGGAGGGATCCGTGCACAGATCGCTACCATCTCGCCATGCTCGGTGGTGCCCCGATCATGGCGTTCATCCCCGTGCGCGACCTCGCGGCGGCCCGTGCCTTCTACGGCGGGACGCTCGGCCTGCCGGTGACCGACGAGAACCCGTTCGCGGTCGTCCTCGATGCCGGAGGCACCGTGGTGCGACTCACCCAGGTGGACGACCCGCGGCCGCAGCCGTTCACCATCGCCGGGTGGGTGGTCCCCGACATCGGCGCCGTCGTAGACGCCCTCGTCGGCCGCGGTGTCACCTTCGCCCGCTACGAAGGCATGGAGCAGGACGAGCGGGGCATCTGGACCACTCCTGGTGGCGATCGGGTCGCCTGGTTCGAGGACCCCGACGGCAATACGCTCTCGCTCACCGGCTTGTCGACGTAGCGGCGGCGGGGCGGGCAAGTCGGGCCGGCTCAGCGAACCGGTCGCCGCATCCGCGGTGCAGGGGAAAACTCCGTGTCCACGACACGGTCGGCGACGAATCCCATGTGCTCGTAGAAGGAGAGAGCATGCGGGTTGGCCGTCACCTCGAGCGCCTCGAACCCGAGCGCCCGCACCCGCTCCGAGATGTCGAGCACAAGTGCCTCCCCGATGCCCCGGCGCATGCGGGGAGGATCCACGAACAGGTCCTCGAGCTCGGCCACCCCGTCCACGATCGCGTAGGTCGCGAATCCCAGCACCGTGTCACCCACGTCGACGGCCGCCCGCATCCGGCCTTCCCGGACTCCGGCGTCGGGGAGCACCAGCCACCGCGGGTTCGCCAGGAGCGGCTCCAGGTCGCGCTCGTTCGAGAGCGACGCACGCCGGAAGACGCCCTCGAGCGCCTCCATGTCATCGAGCCGTGCTTCCCGTATGGATATGGACACGAACGCCAGTGTGGCTCGTCAGCGACCGGGCCACCTCGCCACGAGCTCGAGCAGTTCGCTGGCCATCCAGTACTGGGTGGGGCGTCCCGGCCCATTGGGCTCCGGCCGGTAACGCACGACGATGCCGTGACGGGCCAAGGTGGACAAGGCGGACTGGCCGGAGCGGGGAGAAACGCCAAGGCGGTCGGCAATCGTGGCAGACGACAGAACGGGCTGCTCAGCCAAGAGATCGATCACTCGATGTGCCACCGCGTCTTCCCGCACGTGCACCAGCCGCACCCTCCATTCGGCCAGGAGTTCCTCGGACCGAGCCAACAGCTCGCCGGCCGCCTCGCTGCTGCGCTGGAGCGCAGACGCCATCCATTCGACCCACGCGTCGAGCTGGCCCACGCGGAAGAGCGTCAGTCCCGCCAGGTACCCGCCGGGATCCCTGGCAATGAGCACGCTCACGGGTGGCGGAACGGTGAGATCGAGGCGGTGACACAGGATCCAGCCGATCAGGATCCGGCCGATGCGACCGTTGCCGTCGCCATAGGGGAGGATGGACTCGAACTGTGCATGGAGGACGGCGGCCTGCGTGGCGGGGTCGAGGACGTCATCATTGGCGAACGCAACCACGTCTTCCATCAGCTCTCCCACGAGTTCGGGCGGTGGTGGGACGTAGGCGGCGTCCCGGGGCGACGTACCTCCGATCCACGACTGCTCCGTGCGGTAGGCACCGACCGTGTGCGAGGGCAGAGCGCCTCCAGACTCCATGAGCCGCCGATGCCAGAGGTGAAGGTCGGCCTGGGTCAGCGGGCGCCTCGGAGAACCGAGCGCACCGACCACTGCGCCGAGATTGTCGGCCACGTAGGACGCGGCGTCGCCGAGTGTGCCACCCACCTCGGCGGCGGCGACGTCGGCCAGCGTTGAGCGGAGGCCCTCGATGTAGGAGGACGCCACGCCTTCAGAGCGCAACAGCAGAGTGGCGAGGGGCCCGAAGCGCGCCGAGCGGTTCCCGGCCGTGACGACTGAGGCGACGGCCCGCTCCGTCAACCTGATGGCCCGGGCGCTCAGGTCGAAGTCCTGAGCGGCCAGTCGCCTCGGGACCCATGCTCGGACCTGCTCCCCGCTCCACACGATCGGGATGTCGTGCCCTCTGTATACGGAACCTTCCATAACTCTCCCGAATAACGAAGGATATTGGGTCTATCCTTCGTTAAAGGATCGGATTTCAGAAGGCTGCATATCCAGGTCGGAACGGTCGGCATCGACCGCCTCTCCGGACCTACCTCGGCCGGAAGTGCACGAAGATGCGGCCGAAGTTGTGCGAGTCCTTCTCCACCCGGTGGTAGAGCGGCTTGATGTCCTTGCGATCGAGGAAGCGCAGCACCCGCTTCTTCAGCTGGCCGCTCCCCTTGCCCGGGATGATCTCGACCAGCTTGGCCTTCTTGGCGACCGCCTCGTCCATCACGCCCTGCAGCGCGCGGTCGATGTCGTCGCCACGGTTGTAGATGTCGTGCAGGTCCAGGACGAGCTTCATGCCGGACGGCCGGGCCGCTACTCGGTGATGTCGGCGGGCGACGGCCCGAACACCGCCAGGTGGTCGAGCACCGGCGCAGGGTCGCCGGCCCAGTCCAGGCCGACCAGCTGGGCGCGGCTGCGCCGTCCCATGCGCCAGCGCAGCGCTTCGAAGCGCCCCGTGCGCAGGACGACGGCCGCCTCGCCCTCGGGGCCGAGCTCGTAGGCGTCGTCCTCCACCTCGACGCGCAGCGGCACGGGCGGCCGCATCCAGGTCAGGAGCCGGTCGGCCCCGAGGCGGACCACCTCGGTCCCGCGCGCCCCGGCACGCGGAGCGCGCCGCGGATGTCGTGCTCGTGGGTGGCGACGTCGAGCACGGCCGGCCACACGTCGAAGGCGTCGATCGCCTCGCCGAACTGCGGCGTCAGCTCGCGCCACCGCACCAGCACCCCAGCGATCGGCCGGTCCGCATAGCGGGCCACCTGGGCGGCGGTCTGCTCGTCCGTCGGCGGCCCCGTCAGCCGGCCCTCGAGCACGTCCTCCCCCACGGCGACCATGTGGCCCACGACGTCGCGCACGCGCCAGCCCGGACAGGCCGGCACCGGCGCGTCCAGCTGGCGCTCGTCGAGCTCGGTGACCAGCGCGAGGACCCGGGCTTGGGTGTGCCCGTAGAGCTCCGAGAGGGCCGGCTGGGCACGAGGGGCGGGCATCGCCGAACCTTAGGTCCGGGGCAGACCGGGGCCTCTGCCTTGGGCCCGGCGGGCGGATCCCGCCCCCCGGCGCCGGTCGATGGAAAGCTGAGGGGGTGGGCACCATACGGGGTCTCCAGCAGGCCGACTGGGACGACTGGCGGGCCCTGTGGGGTGGTTACCTGGCCTTCTACCGGGCGCAGTTGCCCGACGAGACCTCCCGGGCCACGTTCGAGCGGCTGTGCGCCGGCCGCGACGGGATGTTCGGACTGCTCGCCCTCGACGACGCCGGGCGTGGCATCGGGATGGCCAATTGCGTCGTCCACGCCTCGACCTGGTCCCAACACCCCAAGACCTACCTCGAGGACCTCTTCGTGGCGCCCTCGGCCCGGGGGCACGATGTCGGGCGCGCTCTGCTCGAGGCCGTGCAGCGGGCCGGCGCCGAGCGGGGCGCGAAGCCCATCTACTGGCACACCCAGCAGTACAACGGGCGGGCCCGTTCGCTCTACGACCTGGTCGGGAGACCTACCTCGTTCGTCGTCTACGAGATGTAGCCGTGGGCCCCCGCGTGTCACAGCCGTTCCCTACCCTTCGCTCCATGCACCGGCCCCGCCCACGCCTCGCGGCCCCCGCTCGGGCCGGCCAGTAGGGTTCGGCCGAGCCATGCCGCCCCGCCGTCGCGCCGCGACCTCCACCTCCAACTTCGGCGTCGGGCGCCGTGAGTCCCACGTGGCGGACGCCTTCTACTCCCGCTTCGAGGCGCCGGAGCTGAGCGCCGACGAGCACGTGAACCGACACGACCGCGGCGTGTCATGCCTGTGCGGCGACGCGCGGCAGATGGAGGTGGTGGCGGACGACTCAGTCGCCCTCGTCGTGACCTCGCCGCCCTATTTCGCCGGCAAGCAGTACGAGGAGGAGCTCGACCGCGAAGGGGTGCCCGGGTCCTACATCGAGTACCTCGCGCTGCTGCGCGACGTCTTCGCCGAGTGCAAGCGGGTGCTCGAGCCGGGAGGCCGCATCGCGGTGAACGTGGCCAACCTCGGCCGCAAGCCGTATCGCAGCCTGGCGGCCGACGTCATGGCGATCCTGCAGGACGACCTACACCTGCTCCCCCGGGGCGAGATCGTGTGGCAGAAGGGCGAGGGGGCCAGCGGCTCGTGCGCCTGGGGCTCGTTCCGCTCCGCCGCCAACCCGGTGTTGCGTGACGTCACCGAGCGGGTCGTCGTGGCGAGCAAGGGCCGCTTCGGCCGGGCGCGCAGCCCCAAGGAGCGCCGGCGCGACGGGCTGCCCCACGAGAGCAGCATCGGGGCCGACGACTTCATGGCCCTGACCCTTGACGTGTGGGACATCCCGCCCGAGAGCGCCGTGCGCGTGCGGCACCCCGCCCCGTTCCCCGTCGAGCTGCCCCAGCGGCTGATGGAGCTCTACACCTACATGGGCGATCTCGTCGTCGATCCCTTCGCCGGGTCGGGCTCGACCTTGGTGGCCGCGGTGCGCTGCGGGCGCGACGCCGTCGGCTACGACCTCGACCCCGCCTATGTCGAGCTGGCGCGGGAGCGGCTGGCCGGCGAGGTGGAAGAGGGCGACGCCACCGGTGCCGCGGTCCCGCCCGGCGGCGACGGAGCGTCGGCGGCCACGTTGGCCCGCTCTGCCCTGGAGGAGGCCGGCTTCGCCGACGTCAGGACCAACCGCCGCTTACGCGGCCTGGGCCTCGCCGTCGACCTGACGGGCATCGACGCCGGCGGCAGGACCTGGTACTTCGACGTGGCGGGGCCGAACTCCGCCTACCGGGGCGGCATGGTCCGCTCCGACACCGTCTGGCGCACGCTCGGCCGGGCCCACGTCCTCGCCGCCCGCGGCATCGCACCCTTCGTGGTGCTGACGACGCAGCTCCCCCGGTCGGGATCCGAGGCCGACCGGGCCCTGCGTGCGCCCGGGCCCGGCGGGATCTTCGACGCCGTGGAACTCTCCTCCGTCGAACCCCGCGCCCGGCTGGCCGCCTACGCCGCCGGCCGGGCGTTGTCGCCCCTGGCCGGGTTCTGGGCTGAGGCTGACGTGGCCCCGGGCGCCGTCTGAGTCGTGGGCGCCGTCGTCGCCTGCGCGGTGGTGCGCGACGATCCCCCGCGCGTCTTCGTCGCCCAGGACATCGACACGCTCAACTGGGTGTTGGCCTGCCAGCTGGTGGCGACCACGCCGGGCCGGGAACTGCCGCCGGGTGAGCGGGCCGCGCTGCGCCAGGCTCTGCGGGAGGAGCGCTGGGGTGATGCGGTCTTCGCCTTCATCGCCCGCACCGGCACCGCCGTCGACGTCTACGAGAGCACGGAGCTCCACGTGGCCGCCGATGCCGCGGTCGGTCCGTTGGAGCTGCAGCTGACGCCACTGTTCAGCGACTGATCACGACCCGTTCAATGCGGTCACGTACTGCTTCTGGGCAGTGATCAACGCCTCGAGCCTCTGCACCGCATGCACGTCGGCCGACACAGTCCGGTAGTCGGAGATGGTGGGTCCGCCGTTGGCCAGGGCCGCGGTGGCCTGCTCGGCGCTCTGGGCGGCCGCGGTGACCTGGTTGACGAGGCTCTGGCGCACCCCCGACGTGTCCGAGCTCTCCATGGCGGTCACGAAGGTGTTGAGCTGTTGTGAGAGCACGAGGTTGGCGTGCTCCAGGCAGGCGACAGTCCCACATTGATTCGCCGTCACGCCGAACGCGTTCATGTCGTCGACGAGTGCGTTGTTCACATCCACCAGGTTCTGATGATGCGTGACACTGCTTGAACGGTTCGCCAGCACCTGCGTCCCGACGAAGGCGGGGATGCCGAGGACGATGGCCAGCACGAGCACGCGCTTCGCTCCCACGCCCAGGATCAAGCTCCAGGGTTGGCGCGGCGGCGCGGGCACCGGCACGACCGCGGGTTGGCCCGACCGGGCGAATGCGGGGGCGTCAGGCGATGCCGGGGCGTCGAACGACGCCTGAGGCGGGGCTGGAGCGGTGGCCGGTGCCGGAATCGGGCCCGCTGGGTCGCCGAACAACCCGCCCGGATAGGTGGGGACGAGAAGGTAGAAGTAGCCGACGACGCGCGTTTGATAGCGGATGAACGCTCGGTACGCGTCGTGGACGGGCTGGGGCAACCAACCCGTGATCAGCACCACGATCCACATGAAGAACGCGAAGACCAAGAGTCCGTACTCGACCACGCTGACGACCACGTTGGCCGGGATCACGAGCACGAGCCGGAACAGCACGGCGGCGCGGTTCATTCTCGTCGCCTCCGGGACCGCGACGCGGGCGGGATACTCGGGCACGTCGACGGTGCTGAACGGAGGGAACACGTCGGTAAGGAGGAACACGTACGCATTCAGCCGAGCGCTGGTACGCAACAGGATCGTGACGAGGTTGCGCGTGAACGCCGGGACCCGGCCCGTGAAGACCGCTGCGAACCATCCGATGACCACACAGACGAAGGCCGCGATGGCGATGCCGAGCACCACCACACCGAGGGGGATCGCCAGGATCGCCCGCAGCAGCACGGTCCAGCGCCGCTGCTTCGCCCGTTCGGGCAGTTCCACCAGGAGCGGGAGCGGCTCGGTTGGAGGGGTCGGTCCCCCCGGACCCGGAGGCGGCCACTGCGGCAGCCCCGGTGACCCCGTTGGTGGTGGCGGTGGTGGCGGTGGTGTCGGCGCTGGCACCGGCGGCGGCCACGGCGACGGCTGGGCCGGCGTGTCGGACTCAGCCTGAGGCGGAGCCGGAGTAGGTGCCGAAGGTGGCGGCCAGTTCGGCTCGGCCGGTGTGTCGCCGGGCGGCACCGACCGAGGCGGCCGACCCGGTGAGTCGTCGGGCTCGGTCATGATTGCCCGACCACCCGGGTACACCGACCTGGGCCGGTCAATCGTGGCTGGCGTCCCGGACAACTGCAGCAACGCACGTGGATGTCCCCGTCCCTCACGAGAACGCCTCGTGTGCCGCTCTCGCCATCGATCATGGCACACCCACTCTCGTGCGACCGCTGACCCAGGCTACGCGTCCCGCGGTCTGCCCGGCCGCCGCCGCGAGTGTCCCCGACCGCGGCCTCGGAACGGGGAATCGGGGGAGGCCGAGGAGGGCGATCGATGCCGTCGCAACGACCCGCGCGCGGCCTTGCGTGGAAGGATGCGTACATGCCGAGCGCGCGGACCATGGTGACCGAATTGGGCACCGCACTCGGCACACTGGGGTGCGCCGGCATCGACGAGGCCATCGGTTCGCGGACTCCGGTGATGCGCAGCGTCTCCCCCGAGGTGTGGGAGCACCTGGCCACGCTCCGCACCGGTGCGGCCTACGACACCGAGTTCCACGCCGCCTGGGAGAACGGGCGGGCCTTCTTGGCCGCCGCTGACGGGCTGCGCGGTCGCCTCCCCAACGTCGTGGAGTGGAAGGGCACGGGGCGGGCCCCGGGCGACGAGGTGGCGCCCATCGATCTGCGCATCGACCACGTGTACCTCGTCAGTTGCAAGTACCTCTCGAACATCCTCTTCAACGTCTCGCCGGCGCACATCTTCGACTACCTCCTCATCGCCGGGCAGAGCCGTGCCGGCCGGGCGGCCCGGGAGGTCCTTCCGGGGGGCGGTGACTGGTACGCGCAGGTGGCTCCCTCCGAGTACCAGGCCCTCTACGAGGAGGTCCGGCGGGCGCTGCGGCTGGGCGAAGACGACGCGACGGTGATCACAGGACTGCCGCGGGGACCGGCGCCCGTGCGGCGGGGATCCGTGGGCCACGCGGGCGGCGCGGTCTCGCTGCCGGGGCTGGGCCAGCCCGGCGAGAGCGGCGGCGTCACCGGACGGGATCCCGCTTCCGTTCTCGCTCCCGGCCCCGCACCGATTCCCGCGGTACTCCACCACCTCCCGGACCGGGCCGTCGACCTCGCTTCGGAGCACCGGGACGCACTCGGCCGCTGGCTCGGTCATGGCTGGCCCCCGGGGGCGAAGGTCCTGTACGCCCGCCTCTCCGACGCGGTGGCGCGGGCTTCGGCGCGGCGCTGGGAGGCCGCCATGGACGTCGGGGGCGGCGCAGGCGAGGCCATGGTGTGGCGTCTCCTGCGCATCGGCAGCGCCCCCTACTTCGTCCTGGGCTCTGCCGCGGCACGGTCGCTGCGGCTGCGCATCGCCACCTCGTGGGACTGGCGGCAGCAGTACCAGCTCGTCTCGGTGGCGATGGAGCCGCAATCAGGCGGCCAGCCGCGTGTGGGCTGGGAGGCCGTCGTGCGCGACCGCGCCTCCCACGAGCTGCACGCGGTGACCGGGCACATCGAGGTGCGCTGGAGCCACGGTCGTTTCGGTGGCCTTCCGGAGGCGAAGGGCTACCTGGACACACCCCACCATCTCGTGCCGGGGTACTTCACGCTTCGATGAACGCCTTCGACGCCGGCGCCCTCGCACCTCCGCTGCACGTCCCGGTTCTCGCGTCGCCGCCCATCGTGCTCCGGAGCTACGCCGTCGCGGACCTCGGCATGATTCGCCTGGCCTCGGCGGACCCCCTCATCCCCTCCATCACGTCGGTGCCGCGCACCTACACCGACGACGCGGGACGAGCCTTCATTGAGCGCCAGCACGCGCGGGCGGCCGAGGGCGACGGGTTCTCCTGGGTGATCGCCGACGACGCGTTCCCGACCTCGGGCATCGGATCCATCGGATTGTGGCTGCAGGAGATTGAGAGCGGACGCGCCTCCATTGGCTACTGGCTCGTCGCGGGGCGCGAGGCCGGGGACGTGCGGCGCACGCGCTGCGTGCCGTGGTGGCGTTCGCGTTCGACCAGCTCACCATCCCGCGCCTGCATCTCTTCGTGGAACCCTGGAACGTCGCCTCGTCCCGGACGGCAGAGGCGGCAGGCTTCAGGCTCGAGGCCACGCTCCGAGCCTGGGAGCGCATCGACGACGAGCAACGCGACGTCGAGTGCCACGCGCTCTTGTACGACGAATGGCGCGCGACCGGCAAGGCCCCGTGACCCAGCGAGGGGTGCGGGGATTGGTGCCAGCCGCCACAATGGCCGATCATGAGGACGCATGACGAGGAGGAGCCGTTGATGCTGGTGCAGGTGGAGGTCGACGACCGGGTGGCCACGGTCACCTTGAACCGCCCCGAGGCGCGCAACGCGATCTCGGCCGAGCTGCACCGCGAGCTCGACGACGCGATCACCGGTCTCGATGCCCGGGACGACGTGGGGTGCATGGTGCTCACCGGTGCCGACCCGGCCTTCTGCGCCGGCATGGACCTCAAGTCGTTGTCCACCGAGTTGCGTTCGGTGCAGCAGGAGCGGCAGCGGGAACCGGCGCGGCGCGTGGGCATGATGCCGCCGCACGCCACGCCCGTCATCGGCGCCATCAACGGACCCACCGTGACGGGCGGCCTGGAGCTGGCCCTGTGCTGCGACTTCCTGATCGCGTCGGATCGGGCCCGCTTCGCCGACACCCACGTCCGGGTGGGCGTCATGCCCGGAGGCGGCATGACCATCCGCCTGCCCCAGCTCATCGGGATCGACCGGGCCCGGCGCATGAGCTTCACCGGCGACTACGTCGACGCCGAGACGGCGCGCGACTGGGGCCTGGTGGTGGAGGTCGTGCCGCACGAGTCCCTGCTGGCGCGGGCCAGCGGCCTGGCGTCCACCATCGCGTCCCTCCCCGCCGACGTGGTGCGGGAGCTGCGGCGTGGCTACGACGAGATGGGCTCCCTGACGGGGGAGGCGGCGTTCGCCGCGGAGACCAAGTGGTCGCGCGCCTGGATGGAGGAGCGCTTCGACCAGGCGCGCCTGTCCGCCGAACGCGAGAACATCGTCGCCCGCGGCAGGGAGCAGACCACGGGACTCGACGGCGCGCCGGGGTGAGGGTCTACGCGGGAATGGACCCGCGGCTCAGCCTCACCGACGCAGTCGCTCATGCGGGTCGGGTCGAACGGCTCGGCTACGACGGGCTCCATGTCGCCGAGACGGTCCACGACGCGCTGGCCGTCGCCCTGCTGGTCGCCGAGCACACGGAGCGGATCATCGTCCGCACGAGCGTGGCCCTCGCGTTCACCCGCAGCCCGACCCTCCTCGCCTACGCGGCCTGGGACATCTCGAGGCTGAGCGGCGGGAGGTTCGAGCTGGGCCTCGGCACGCAGATCCGCCAGAACATCGAGGATCGCTACGGCGTGCCCTTCGGAGAGGACCCGATCGCCCGCCTGGGCGACTACGTGGGCGCGGTCCGGGCGGCGTTCGCCTCCTTCACCTCTGGCGAGGCGCCGTCGTACGAGAGCCGGCACTACCGCGTGACCCGTATGCAGCCGTACTTCAACCCAGGACCCGACGCCGAGACCGCGGTGCCCCCGATCTATCTCGGCGGCGTGCAGCGGCGGGCCTGTGCGCTCGCCGGCGCCGTGGCAGACGGGTTCGTGAGCCATCCCACCAACTCGAACCCGCGCTATCTGCGCGAGACCTGCCTGCCCGCCCTCGCCGAAGGGGCCCGCACGGCGGGACGGGACCTCGAACGGGACGGGTTCGAGACCGTGATCGGCACGACGGTGATCACCGGCGGTTCTGGGCAGGCCGTCCTGGCCGAGCGGGAACGCCAGCGGCGGCTGCTGGCCTTCCTGTACTCGACGCCGGCCTACGCACCGACGCTGGAGCTCTTTGGCTGGGACGAGCTCGGTCCGCAGCTCCGGGAGCTGATCCGCCACGACCGCTGGGACGACCTGGCCGCCGTGCTCTCCGACGAGGTGCTCGACACCCTGGTCCCGTGCGCCACCTTCGACGAGCTCCCGGCCTTGCTGCACGAGCGCTTCGCGGGGTTGGGGGCGGGCATCGTCGTGTCGCCGCCGGCCGAGAGCGGGGACGACGCCGCGTTCGCCAATGTCATCGCCGCCCTGCAGGCACTCTGATCCCGCCGGACCCGGAGCTGTTCGACCGATCAGCGCGGCATCGGGAAGATGAGCTGCTCTGCGGCCATGGCGTCGACCGCCCGGCGGCGCTCGTCGTCGCCCAGCGGGGCGTAGCGCTCGGCGGAGTCGAGCACCCGGGGCAGCAGTGCCATGTCGCCCGGTGTGCAGAACGCCTGGACGCCCGGCGTGGACAGCGCGAAGTGCACGCCGCGGTCGATGTCCTCGTCGGTGGCGGCAGGCTCGTACCACGATCCGGCCCAGCGCTCGGCGGTGGCGGCGTCGCCGGCGACCGCGTCGGCCAACGGGTGGCCGTCGGCCCAGGGCCGCCACGCCACCGCCTTGATGACCATGACGCCGACGTCGCGGTCGACGCAGACGGCGAGCAGCTCCTCGGCAGGCTCGCGGTACTCGGGCCGGGCCCACAGAGCGGGGTAGACCGGGAACATCACCGTGTCGAGGTCGAAACGGCGCAACGCCTCGAGGTGGGTTTGCGGCACCCCGAGGTCGTGCCCGGTGATGCCGGCGAAGCGGGTCTGGCCCGCGTCGCGGAACTTCATGATCTGCTCGAGCGCGGGGGAGCGGCGGTCGAGCTCCTCGAGGGTGGTCACCGCGTGCGCCTGGTAGAGGTCGAGCACCTCGGCATTGAGCAGCCGCCGCGTGGTGTCGAACTGCTCGATGACCCCGTCGGGGTTGGCCCGCAGGGTCTTGCCCGCGATGAACATCTCGTTCCGGTGGGCCGCCAGGTGCGGGCCCACCACCGACTCCGCCGCGCCGTACTGCGGCGCGATGTCCAGGTGATTCACGCCGCGGTCGAGGGCGAGCTGCAGCCACTCCCCCGCCTCCCCGACGGTGGCCTTCCAGCAGGCCGCACCGCCGAGGACGGCCACGCTGCTCTCGTGGCCGGTCCGTCCGAGACGCCGGCGCTCCATCCCCCGCTCCCCCGCTACGCCTTGAGCTGCAGGACGTTGAAGACCGCGCCGACGTTGTCGGCGAGCACGGCGAAGCGGCCCGGCTCGATGTCGGTCGGGCCCATGAACAGCGCGCCGCCGAGCTCCTGGGCCTTGGCCACACTGGCGTCGGTGTCGGCCACCGAGAAGTAGACGCCCCAGTTGGGCGGCATCTCGGCCGGCATGTCCGCCGTCTTCGCCATCATCCCGCCGATCGACCTCCCCGCCAGCTTCCATTCCGTGTAGGCAGGCGGCTCGCCCGGGGGGCCCTGCCCCTCGGCGTCCCAGCCGAACACCGCCTTGTAGAAGGACTTCGAAGCGTCCAGGTCCGTCGTGATCAGCTCGTTCCAGCACAACGCGCCGGGTTCGTTGACCAGCTGCGCGCCGGTGTGCTGGTTGGGCTGCCACAGCCCGATCACCGCACCCAGGGGGTCGGCGAAGACGGCCATGCGGCCCGCCTCCATGACGTCCATGGGGGGCATGAACACGGTGCCGCCGTTGGCTGACACCTTGGCCACCGCGTCGTCGGCGCTGTCCACGTTGACGTAGGTCATCCACACCGTCGGCATGTCCGGGTTCATGACGGGGCCGAGTCCCGCCACCGTCTTCCCGCCCAGATCGCAGACGGAGTACCCGCCGGCCTCCGGCGGCCCTTCGGGGCAATTCCAGCCGAACAGGGCCCCGTAGAACTCCCGCGACTTGGCCAGGTCCGGGCTGCCCAGATCCACCCACGAGGGGACTCCGTCTTCGTAGCGCTCGATCTCCACGGTCCTTCTCCTTGCCTCGACGTCCGACCCCTTCGACGGTACCCGATCGATGTCGCGCTCGCGCCTGTCCGGGATGCCATGATCACGGGGATGTCACAGTGCCGCCCGGCCCGATGAGCCCGAACCCCCTCGGCTCACGGGTGGAGCAGCTGGCCCAGGCCCTGGCGGAGCGCATCGTGCCCCTGATCGTCGACGCCATCGACATCGACGCGCTGCTCGACAAGGTCGACGTGGAAAAGATCATCGAGCGGGTCGACATCAACGCCGTCATCGAGCGGGTCGACCTCAACGCTGTCCTCGAAAAGGTCGACATCAACGCCATCGTCGACAAGATCGACATCGACTCCCTGGTGGAGCACACCGAGCTGGGATCGATCATCGCCCACTCGACCACCGGCATCCTCACCGAGGTCCTCGACGTCATCCGGGCTCAGGGAGTCGGGCTGGACGACTTCGTCCTCCGTTGGGGCAACCGGCTGATCGGGCGGGGCAAGCGGGTCGCGGACTGGCCCGAGGGCCCGCCGCTACTGGTCGAGCCGAGGGTGGCGTCATGAGCACCGTGCCCATGCCCGCCCCCGAGCTGACGGTCGGCCGACAGGGCCACTACGCCGGTGCCGTCAGCAGACTCCTGGGGTTCGGGGCCGACGTGGGAGTGTCATGGGGCGTCTTCTCGGTGGGGGTGTTGCTCGTCAATGCCGCACTCAAATTGGTGACAGGACACTCCTACACGTTCGGTCAGGACAAGATCCTGACCTCCGTCATCCTGGCCGTCTGGGAGTTCGTCTACTTCGCTTACCAGTGGGCGGTCAGCGGCAAGACGCTGGGCATGGCCGTCTTCGGGATTCAGGTCGTGAACACCCGGGGCGGGCCCATCACCAACCGCCAGTCCGTTCTCCGCACGCTGGGGCTCGGGCTCTGCCTGCTCCTGCTCGGCATCCCGTTCCTCGGCATCGTCTACCAACGCGAGCGACGCGCCCTCGACGACTTCCTCGCCGGCACTGCCGTCGTGTATGACTGGGACGCACGGGCGGCCCGGCTGCGCTGGATGGCCCGCAGCAAGGGGCCCCAGCACCACGGAGTCGAGCACAAGGATCACGCGGCGTAGGGCGTCTCGAGGGGGCTGTCCTCAGCCCATCTACGATGCCGCGCATGTCCTTCACCGAAGTCAGCCGGCCACACCCCGCGGTGGCCGTGGTCACCCTCAACCGGCCGGAGCGCATGAATGCCATGGCTTTCGACGTGATGATCCCCTTCCGCGATGCGTTACGCGAGATCGGCACCGACAACGGGGTGCGGGTCATCGTCATCACGGGTGCGGGCCGGGGCTTCTGCTCGGGGGCGGACCACGAGAACCCCGGGACGATGCCCAACATGGACGGCCTCACCCTGCCGACCATCGCACTGCGGTCAATGGAGATGCTCGACGACGTGATCTCGACCATCCGCCGGCTACACCAGCCGGTGATCGCTGCCGTCAACGGGGCGGCGATCGGGGGCGGCTTCTGCCTGGCCCTGGCCGCCGACATCAGGATCGCGGCCAACGACGCCTACTTCCGGGCGGCGGGTATCAACAACGGCCTGACCGCGGCGGAATTGGGGTTGAGCTTCCTGCTGCCGCGGGCGGTCGGGCAGTCGCGGGCAGCCGAGATCATGCTCACCGGGCGCGACGTCGACGCGAACGAGGCGGACCGGATCGGGCTGGTGTCGCGGGTCGTCCCCAGCGCGGACCTGCTCCCGGCCTGTTTCGAGCTGGCCGACCGCATCAACGGCTGGAGCCGGGCCGGAATCGAGTTGACGAAGCGAGCACTGTGGAACAGCCTCGACGCCAGCGGCCTGCAGTCGCACATGGACGCCGAGGGCACGGCACAGCTCTTCGTGCGGATCACCACGCGCAACTTCGAGGAGGCGGTGGCGGCGCGCAAGGAGGGCCGTGCCCCCGACTTCAAGGACTGACGCCGACTGGGCTCAGGCGGTGTTCACGAGCTGGCGCGCCGCCATGTCGAGGTAGGCCCGCAGCTCGACGGCGTCGTCGGCCGCGATCCTCTCCTCGGCTTCGAGCCCGGCGAGCGCTCGTTCCATGTGGCGTAGCCAGGCGTCGCGCTCGGCCGGACCGATGACGAACGGCGCATGGCGCATGCGGAGCCGAGGGTGGCCGCGCTGCTCGTTGTAGGTGTCCGGACCGCCCCAGTACTGCATCAGGAAGAGGGAGAGATGGTGAGCCGATTCGGCGAGGTCCTCGGGGTAGAGCGGCCGCAGCAGGGGGTCCCCAGCCACTCCCAGGTAGAAGCGATCCACGAGGTCGACGAAGAACTGCTCCCCGCCCACCCGGTCGTACAGCGCGTCCACAGCGATGAGAGTAGGGGCTTTAGACTGCTGCCCGATTCGCGGCCGTAGTTCAATGGTAGAACCTCAGCCTTCCAAGCTGATGATGCCAGTTCGATCCTGGTCGGCCGCTCTTTTCAGAAGTGCAGTTCACGGCGGTTGATGCGTTGGAGCCGCCTGGTTCGTCTCCTCCGTCATCCCGCGAATATCCCGCGGGCGGATTCGCCAACGCCGCCGTGCGGGAGGATTCGGCGAGACCTGACAGAGCGTCGGCGATCACCACATCACGGTCCTCCGCCGCATGTTGATACCGAAGCGCAGCAGCCGGACTGGCGTGTCCGGCGCGGGCCATGAGCTCCCGAGTCGTGGCGCCCTGCGTCGCCGCCCATGTGAGGCCGGCGCCCCGCAGGTCGTGGAAGTGGATTTCGGGGCGCCCAAGGTGCTCACGAGCGGCTTGCCAGGCGGCGTTCAGCGGGTGCCGACCGAGCCGCCCTCCCTTGTGGCCGGTCAAGAGCGGAGAGGACGCCTCCGGGCCGACGAAGCCCCTCAGATGCCGTTCGAGGGTTGGGAGGACGTGGGGCGGGATGCTCACGGTGCGGCGACCAGCCTGAGTCTTGGGCGGACCGAGTTCGAGCCGGCCGCCCACGTCGCAGGCCGTGCGCTCGACGTGGATCCTGCGATGCAGGAGGTCGACGTCCC